>CAWATM010000007.1:0-287292 GCA_963784895.1 uncultured Gaiellaceae bacterium
ATCGAGACGAGCAGCGGGATGATCAGGATCGCGACGATGTTCGCGATCTTGATCATCGGGTTGATCGCGGGGCCGGCCGTGTCCTTGTAGGGGTCGCCGACGGTGTCGCCCGTGACGGAGGCCGCGTGCGCCTCCGAGCCCTTGCCGCCATAGGCGCCGTCCTCGATCAGCTTCTTCGCGTTGTCCCAGGCGCCGCCGCCCGAGGTCATCGCAATCGCGAGGAAGAGGCCGGTGACGATCGTGCCGATCAGCAGCCCGCCGAGCATCTCGGGGCTGATGATCCCGACGATGATCGGGATCGCGACCGGGATCAGCGCGGGCAGCATCATCTTGTTGATCGCCGACTTGGCGACGATGTCGACGGCGCGGCTGTAGTCCGGCCGCTGCGTGCCCTCCATGATCCCGGGCATCTCCTTGAACTGCCGCCGCACCTCGACGACGACCTCGCCGCCGACGCGGCCGACGGCCGTCATCGCGAGCGCCGCGAAGAGGAAGGGCATCATCCCGCCGATGAAGAGGCCGGCGATCACGTACGGGTCGCCGAGGTTGAAGCTGACGTTCAGGCCCTCGTCGTCGAGGCCGCGCGTGTACTCGTCGAAGAGGACGAGCGCGGCGAGTCCGGCCGATCCGATCGCGTAGCCCTTCGTGACCGCCTTCGTCGTGTTGCCGACAGCGTCGAGCGGGTCGGTGATCGCGCGGACGGACTCGTCCAGGTGCGCCATCTCGGCGATGCCGCCGGCGTTGTCGGTGACGGGGCCGAACGCGTCGAGGGCGACGATCAGGCCGCACATCGAGAGCTGGGCCATCACGGCGACGCCGATCCCGTAGAGGCCGGCGATCTCGTAGGCGGCGATGATCCCGGCCGCGATCACGATCACCGGGGCCGCGGTCGCGCGCATGCCGACTGCGAGGCCCTCGATGATGTTCGTCGCGTGCCCCGTCTGCGACGCCTTCGAGATCGACTTGACGGGGTTCCACCGCGAGCCCGTGTAGAACTCGGTGATCGCGACCAGCGCGAACGTGATCGCGAGGCCGACGAGCGCCGAGCCGTAGAGCTCGCCGAAGCTGAAGCGGCCCTCGTCGAACGCCATCGTGACGGGGATGAAGCCGATTGCCGAGAGGACGGTGGCGACGAGGACGCTCTTGTAGAGCGCGTTGATGATCGAGCCGCCCTTGCCGATCCGGGCGAAGTAGATGCCGATCACGGAGGCGAGGATCGAGACGCCGCCGAGCGCGAGCGGGAAGAGCGGCAGGTTTCCGAGCGGGAACGCCGTCCCCAGCAGCATTACCGCGACCGCGGTGACCGCGTAGGTCTCGAACAGGTCGGCCGCCATCCCGGCGCAATCGCCGACGTTGTCGCCGACGTTGTCGGCGATCACGGCCGGGTTGCGCGGGTCGTCCTCGGGGATGCCGGCCTCGATCTTGCCCACGAGGTCGGCGCCGACGTCGGCGGCCTTGGTGAAGATGCCGCCGCCGAGGCGCGCGAAGACGGAGATCAGCGAGCCGCCGAAGGCGAGCCCGATCAGGGCGTCGATCGCGGTCTCCTGGCTCTTGTCGAAGAACTCGGTGAGGATGCCGTAGTAGCCGGCGACGCCGAGCAGGCCGAGGCCGACGACGAGCAGGCCCGCGACCGAGCCGGCCCTGAAGGCGACCTCGAAAGCGGGACGGAGGCCCTGCTTCGCGGCCTCGGCGGTGCGCACGTTCGAGCGGACGGCCACGTTCATCCCGATGAAGCCTGCGGCCGCCGAGAGCATGGCCCCGATCGCGAAGCCGATCGCCGTCGCCCAGCCGAGCTCGGGGTAGAACCCGATCGCGAGGAACGGGACGACCGCGACCGCGGCGATGGTGATGTACTGGCGGCGGAGGTACGCGGCTGCTCCCTCCTGCACGGCGCGGGCGATCGCCTGCATCGCCTCGCTGCCGGCGGGTCGCTGCAGCAGCCACCAGGTGAAGTAGAGCCCGAATCCGACCGCGACGCCCGCGCAGATGAGCGCGAACGCAACAGCGTGGTCATTGAAGAAATCCATCAAGCCTCCGTCCGAATTGCCCCGTCACAAAGTGAGCGCCGAGGCGTGCTCGGCGCGGGGGATTATGTAGCACAAGCCACGGCGGGTGCCCCGGTTCAGGGCGTGGGCTCGACGGCCGACGCGTACGCCAGCTGAAGGTTCGCGAGCACTTGCTCGAAGTCGCGCTGCAGCTCCGCGGGGATCGATCCGGAGAGGACGGGAACGAGCGCCCGCAACGCCTCGATCGCGAGGCGTGCTTGCTCGAGATCGCGGTGCTCCTCGGCGAGACGGTGGTAGGCGAGCGAGGAAACGGTCGAGAGAGTTTGCACGAGCAGGTCCGCGACCTTGAGCTGTCGCAGCGCGTCGAGGAGCTCCTGCTCGGTGACGTCGTCCTCAGCCACGAACGGGGACGCCGGCCTGCTCGGCGTAGATCTCCTCCAGCGTCGCCCCCTCCTCGAAGCGGGCGATCTGACGCTCTGCGGCGTTGCGCTCGGGGAGTGCGAGATACGGGGCAGCGCCGATCTCCTCCGCGACGGGCGCGACCCACTCGAGCAGGCGCTCGAGGCGTGCCCGGGCAGGCACGACGTCGCCGCGCTCGAAGTCGATCAGCTCGCCCGAGAGCCCGTGCCGGATCGCACGCCAGAAGTTCTCCTCGATCAGGCGGTGCGGCTGATCCGCGACCGGCTCGCCCTCATCGTGCGCCCGCGCGATCCGGGCGGCGAGTGCGTAGCCGAAGGCGGCGAGCGCCTGCGCCTCGCCGAGGTCCGGCTGGCCGTCCGCAATCCGGATCTCGACGGTCGGGAAACCGAGGTGAGGTCGAACACTCCACCAGAGCTGCGTGTGCTCGGTGACGGAGCCGGTCTCGTAGAGGAGGCGGACGTAGTCCTCGTACTGCTGCCAGGACGCGAACGCGTCCGGGACCCCGCAGCGCGGGAAGAAGCGCGTAAAGATCTGCGTCCGCGCCGAGTGGAGGCCCGTGTTGACGCTCTCGACGAAGGGCGAGCTGGCCGAGAGCGCGAGGATCTCGGGGAGGAGGTTGCGAAGGCCGTTCGTGACGGCGATCGCGCGGTCGGCGCCGCGAATGCCGATGTGCACGTGCAGGCCGAAGGTGTTGTTGCGCCAGACGACGTAGCGGAGCAGCTGGTCGTTGCGGCGGTAGTGGGGCGTGTCGATGATCCGCTGGTCCTTCCAGTCCGCCCACGGATGCGTCCCCGTCGCCGCGAGACCGATCCCGAGCGTGTCGACGAGTGCATCGAGCTGCGCCCGCCGCTCGGTCATCGCAGCCGGAACCTCGGCGAACGACTCGCAGCGGCCCGTCTTGATCTCGACCTCGGAGGCGATCAGCTCACCGACGAGGTTCGGCTCGAGCGCCGTCCCCTGCGCGGCCGCCTGGACGTCCTCGAACCGGTTGACGAGGTCGAGCGAGCCGGGGTCGAGCAGCGCGAACTCCTCCTCGACCGCGACCGTGAAGTCGGTCCCGCTCTCGAACCCCTCGCGCGCAGCATCGAGAAGCTCGGCGAAGCCAAGCCGTTGCTCGTCACCCATCCGCGTGAGGGTAGATGATCGGCTCCAACAGACGGCGTGCGACTCCGGCCCAGCTCCAGCGGCTCACGGTGGCGTTGCGCGCGGCGTCCCGGATCGCGCGGCGGTCGGCCTCGGGCAGCGCGAGCAGCTCGTTCAGCTTTGCCGCCAGCTCGGCGGCGTTCCCGGTCTCGAAGCTCGCGAGGTGGCGCAGGTGCGGCGGATACTCCTGCTCGAGCCCAGCGGCGATCTCGGCCAGCCCGGAATGACGCGCGACGAGCGGCGGCGAGCCGGCCGCGGCGGCCTCGGCCGCGACCATGCCGAACGCCTCCGGAAAGATCGACGGGACGACCGTGGCGTCTGCGAGCGCGAGCAGATGGACGAGGTGGCGGTGCTCGAGTGGGCCGGTGAAGAGCGTGCGCCGGCCGGCAGCCGCCTCGAGTGTCTCGCGGTAGTCGCCGAAGCCGACGATGACGGCCCGGGCATCGACCTGCTGCAGCGCCTCGAGCAGGACGTGGACGCCCTTGTTGTGGAGCAGCTTGCCGAAGTAGACGACCGTCGGCTCGTCGCCGGCGAGGAACGCGGCGAGCCGCTCGGCATTTCCTTCGTCCGGCAGCCGCTCGTACACGTTGCCGGGGTTCGGCGGATCCTGGCCCGCCTCCTCGACCAGGCCGGCCAACGCCTCTGCGCGCGGTCGTGGGCGCCACTCCTCGACGTCGACCCCCGGCGGCACCTCGTGCACGCGCTCGACGTGCCCGACGACGTCCTCCAGGACCTCCCTGATGTGGGCCGAGCCCACGAAGACGGCCTCGGCCGCCGCGAGCGACTCCCGCGCCCAAGCCGAGAGGGCCTCGTTGCCGCGCAGCGAGTACTCGAGCTCGGAGCCGTGCGCCTTGACCGCGAACCGCGCGCCGCTCGCGGCGCCGACGGGGCCGCCGAGCAGGACGTGATTCGCGAAGACGAGATCGGCCGGCAGGAGCTCCCGCAGCGCGGCTGCGTTCCGCTCGACCCACGTGTCGAGCTCCGCGCGGGTGCAGTCCTGGACGAGTTTGACCTCGTAGCCCTCGTAGCGGTCGAGCACGAACACCGGCAGCAGCCCGCCCACGTCCGGCCGGACGGTGCTCGCGCCGCCGAGGTCGTAGAGCCCGGGCTGCGGCTCCTGGCTCAGCACCGTGACGTCGTGGCCGGCGCGCGTCCACTCGCGGGCGAGTGCGCGGGTGTAGACGTTCGAGCCCGTGCCGCCGAGCAGGTACCCGTGCCAGAGGAGGATCTTCACCGGCGCTCCCCGAAGCGCCCCGGGCTACGTGAGGTGGAAGTACAGGGCGTAGAGGAGCTCGACGGCGGGATTCGAGGCATGGACGGCGACGTCGGCCGGGACGTCGAGCAGCGCCTCGGAGTAGTTGAAGATGATCTTCACGCCCGCGTCGATCAGGTCGTCCGCGGCCTGCTGGGCGCTGCCGGCCGGCACCGCGATCACGCCGACGATGATGTTGTGGTCGCGCACAGCCTCGCGCAGCTGCGCGTAGGGCTGGACGGCGAGGTTCCCGATCGAACGGCCCGTCTTGTCGGGATCCGTGTCGAGGACGGCGGCGACGTTGATCCCGTGCTCGGCGAAGATCGGCGAGCTCGCGATCGCCTGGCCGAGGCGACCCGCGCCGACGAGGGCGATGTTGTGCTGCCCCTGCGTGCGCAGGATCTTGCGGATCTCACCGAGCAGCGAGTCGATGTTGTAGCCGACTCCGCGCTTGCCGAACTTGCCGAAGCCGGAGAGGTCGCGGCGGATCTGGGTGGCGTTGATGTTGGTGTAGTCCGAGATCTCCTGGGAGGAGATCCGGTCCTTGCCCATCTTCTTCGCCTGTGTCAGCACCTGCAGGTAGCGGGAGAGACGCGCAGCTACCCCCACCGTCAACCGATCCGCCAACTCATCCCCTTCGTCGCTTGTGACACCTTCGTGACATTGTGCCCACGGTCTCCTGCAGCCGCGCGAGGGAACCGTCAGCGACAGGCTTTCAGCCGCTGCCGTAGCGCCTCGGGCTGGACGAAGTACGTGAACGCCCGCTCACCGTCGATCTCGACCACCGGGATCGACTCGCGATAGGCCGCCTCGAGCTCGGGCGAGCCGCCGATGTCGACGCGCTCGAAGTCGCCGGCGCAGACCTGCTCGACCACCTCGAGCGCCCGTTCGCAAAGGTGGCAACCGTCGGCGACGAAGAGCCGGACTCTAGGGATAGAGGCCCCGCGTCACGGTCGCCTCCGAGACGCGGCGGACCGCCAGCCCGTAGGCGGCCGTCCGCATGCTCGTCCCATGCTGCTTCTGCGCCGCCAGGGTCTCCTGGAACGCACGGGTGACGATGTCGTCGAGCCGCTGGTTGACCTCCTCCTCCTTCCAGAAGTACTCCTGCAACCCCTGGACCCACTCGAAGTAGGAGACGACAACGCCGCCCGCGTTCGCAAGGACGTCGGGGAGGACGAGGACGCCGCCGTCCTCGAGGATCTCGTCCGCGCCCGGCGTCACGGGGCCATTCGCCCCCTCGCAGACGATCCGCGCCTTCACCTGCGCCGCATTGTCGGCGCTGATCACCTGCTCGAGCGCGCAGGGGGCGAGCACGTCGCACTCCAGCAACAGCAGCTCGTCGTTTCCGATTGCGTCGGCGGACGCGTACCCCTCGAGTGTCCCGTGCTCCGACTTCCACGCGAGCACGGACGGAATGTCGAGACCGTTCGGCGCGTGCAGCCCGGCGTTCGAATCGGAGACGGCGAGCACGACGGCGCCCTGCTCGTGCAGCAGCCGCGCGAGGTTGCGGCCGACGTTGCCGAAGCCCTGCACGACCACGCGAAGCCCCTCGATCCCCTTGTCCTCCTCGCCGAGCGCGTCGGCGATCACGTAGAGCGCTCCGCGCGCGGTCGCCTCCTCACGCCCGAGCGAGCCGCCGATCGCGAGTGGCTTGCCGGTGACGACGCCGAGAACGGAGTGACCCTTGTTCATCGAGTAGGTGTCGAAGATCCAGGCCATCACGCTCGCGTCGGTGCCGACGTCGGGGGCGGGGATGTCCTTCTCGGGGCCGATCTCGTTGATGATCTCGGTCGTGTAGCGGCGCGTCAGGCGCTCGAGCTCGCCGCGCGAGAGCTGCTTCGGATCGCAGACCACGCCGCCTTTGGCGCCGCCGAAGGGCAGGCCCATCAAGGCGCACTTCCAGGTCATCCACATCGCGAGCGACTTGACCTCGTCACGGGTAACGGCCGGGTGGTAGCGGATCCCGCCCTTCGAGGGCCCGCGGGCGATGTTGTGGGTGACGCGGTAGCCGCGGAAGACGCCGACGGAGCCGTCGTCCATCGTCACCGGGATCGAGACCTCGACCGACTTCTTGCAGTTCTCGAGGACACGGATCAGGTTCGGGTCGATCCCGAAGGTCTCCCCGACGCTGCGCAGCTGCTGGCGCGCGAGCTCGAGCGGGTTCTCGCGGAGATGTGTGGGTGCTTCCGCAGTCGACATCTCTGACTCCTTCTGTCTGAGGCCGCGGAGGAGTCTAACGCCGCCGAGTCAACGAATCCTGAAGGTCACCGACTCCGCCTCGGCCGGCCCGTCGGGCGGAACCGCGAGCACGCGCAGCCGGTACGCGCCTTTCGCCAGAGCGCGCCCGCGCGGGCCGCGGCCGGTGAGCCCGAACGCATAGCGGCCCGGCAGGACGTCGCGGAGCCGCGCCAGGAGGCCGAGCCGCTCGCCGCCGCGCCAGAGCTCGACGTCGAGCCGCGAGACCGGACGCAGCTGGCGCCGACCGGCGAGATCACGCACCTGGCCGGCCTGCACGGTCAGCACGGCCGGCGCCCGGTCGGACGCTCGGAAGGCACGCGCGGAAATCGCGACGCCGCCGATCAGCGCCGAGCCCTTGAAGGGGAGCGCGACCGCCCACGGAACGACGACGCGGCCGCCGCCCGCAACCTCGAGCCGAGCGCGGCCCTGGATCGCTCCGATGCGGCGGGGGAGGAAGGTCAGCCGCGCGGTCAGCTTGACCGCCGCGGTCGCGCCCGGTGCCAGGCGGACGCGCGCGGGCGCGGCGGTGACCGACAGGCCGGCGATTGCCTCGGTCGCTGCGGCGACGTCGACGTTGACGCGGCGGCTGGAGACGTTACGCACGGTGATCCTCCGCACCGCGGACCAGCCGGGCTTGCCGGCCGAGCCGAAGCCGACGGTCGCGGGCTCCGAGACGACCTCGGCCGCCGCCGCGGCCAGCGGGTCGAGCGCGCCGGCGCCCTGGGCGGCGACGGGGCTGTCGGCAGCCCGAACGCCCGTGCCGACGAGCGCGCCCTTCAGCGCGGCCGCATCGAGCTCGGGCCGCGCCTGCGCGAGCGCCGCCGCCGCGCCGCCGGCCAGAGCCGTCGCCGCGCTCGTGCCGCTGATCGTCGCGTAGCGCGCGGTGCGATCGGCATTCCTGCCAGGGTCGGCGGTGACGAGCTCGACGCCCGGCGCTGCGACCTCCGGCTTGATCCCGCCGCCGAAGGCAAGCCCCTGCGACGAGAACGGTGCGACCGCGGCCTGACGCTCGTTCGCGCGCCGGCCGGGCGCGCCCAGCGAGACGTTCACGTCGTTGCCACGGGCGAGAGCCGAGCGGATCGCGGCGGCCGCGGCGCGTGGGATGCCGATCACGGGCACGTCGAGCCGGTCGTCGAGGCCGAGCGCGCCGGCCGGGACAACGCCGTCGACAAGGATCGCCGCCGCACCGGCGAGCACCGCCGACCGGGCTTCGTCGGTCGGTCCGGACTCACGCGAGAGGAGCGTCGCGCGCCCGGCAACGAGGCTGTACCCCCGGTCGTCGAAGTAGCGCGCGAGCGGCGTCCCGCGCGGCCCGGTGTCGGTGTCGCGCCGCGGTCGGGCGACGGTGAGCGCGAGCGGCCCCCGCGGCGCGGCTGTGCCCGCGAGCGCGACCGCGCGATCGAGCAGCACGTGCAGCCCCGCCCGCACGACCACCCGAACAGTGGCCGTGTCGGTCCGCATGTCCGCGGCCGCGACCGTCAGCGCCGCCGGCGCTCCGCCAGGCCCGCCGATGCTCCCGTAGCTCGGGCCTGCTGGCCCCTCGTTCCCGGCAGGCACGACGACGAGCGTGTCGAGCCGGGCCGCTCCCTCGACAGCCCGCGCAATCGGCCCATCCGGGAAGGAGGCGAACGGCTCCGTCACGCCGACGACGGCCACCCGCACAGCGTCGAGCACGTCGCCGTCGGCGTCCGGATCGACGGCGCGCTCGATCCCGGCGAGCAGCTGATCGGTCCGGCCGTAGACGGCGAAGCCACCCTCCGCGCTCGGCTGCCAGCCCGCGACGCGGATGGGCAGGATCGACGCCCGCGGCACGACGCCGCGGATCCCTCCCGGGCCGCCGCTGCCGGCGATCAGGCCCGCGAGCTGGGTGGCGTGGCGCTCGAGGCGCGTCGGCTCGTCCGGATGCGCCCGCGCGACCCCCCGACGCTCGGGATCGAGCATGTCGATGCCGTCGAGGAGCCGGTCGCGGATGAACGGATGGGTGACGTCGACGCCGGTGTCGAGGAGCGCAACGGTGATCCCGGCGCCATCGAAGCGCGGGATCCCGAGCTCGGCACGCCGGCCGGCGCCGGGCGCGAAGGCGGCGCCGCTCAGCTCGGCAGCCGAGAGCGCAGCCGGGTACGCCGCCCGCACCGGGTAGACGCCGAGGACGTCCTCGTCCCGCTCGAGCAGCGCGAGCGCCCGGCCGTCGATCGGCGCCGAGAAGCCGTTGAACGTGCGCGTGAAGACGAAGTCCGGCACGAGCTGGATCCCCTCGCGCGACAGACGGGCGGCGATCTGCTTCTGCGCCGCCAGCGCTCCCGCCGTCCACTGGCGCATCGCCGACTCGGTCGCAGTGCCGCCCGCCTCCGCGAGCCGGTCGGCGAGCGACGGATTTCTGAGCACGACGATCATCCGCTGTCCGATCGCGATTGCGGCGCGGTCGCCGTCGACGAACCCACGCCACGCGGCAGCGCCGTTCTCCGCGGCAACCGGCGGCTGCGCGCTCCGGCCGCCGCCGGCGGCGAGCAGCGCGACCGCGATCGCCAGCCCTGCGGCCAGGCTGCGACGGTCAGGCCCGCGATGCGTATGCGTCGAGATCAAGGTAACGAGGATAGGGAAGCCGCCTGCCGTACCGGCCGGCGGAAGCGATCATCGCCGCGTTGTCGGTGCAGAGCACGAGCGGTGCGAAGCGGGCCCCGGGCAACGACGCGCGCAGCTCCGAGTTCGCGGCGACGCCGCCGACGACCGCAATCTGGTCGTGACCTAGCCGCTCGGCCGCGGCTCGCGTGCGCTCGACGAGCGCGCGCACGATCGCGCGCTGGTACGACGCGGCGAGGTCTGCCTTGCGCGCCTCCGCCTCGCTCCCAAGATCGCGGACTGCGTAGAGGAGAGCCGTCTTGACACCCGAGAACGAGAAGTCGAGCCCGTCCAGCTTCGCCACAGGGAAGGAGAACGCGTCCGGGTCGCCCGCACGGGCGAGTCGGTCGATCTCGCGGCCGCCTGGGTAGCCGAGCCCGAGCAGGCGCGCGCCCTTGTCGAACGCCTCCCCGGCCGCGTCGTCGATCGACGTGCCGAGCACGGTGTAGCCGGCGTGATCCCGGACGTCGAGCAGGAGCGTGTGCCCGCCGCTCGCGAGCAGGCAGAGGAAGGGCGGCTCGACCGGATCGGGCTCGAGGAAGAGCGAGGCGACGTGGCCCTGCAGGTGGTCGACGGGGGCGAGCGGAATGCCGCGCGCCCACGCGAGCGCCTTCGCCGCCGAAACGCCGACGAGCAGGGCGCCGACGAGCCCCGGCCCCTGAGTGACCGCGACCGTGCCGACGTCGTCGAGGGTCGCCCGCGCCTCTCCGAGCGCCTCGCGCACGACGGGGGAGACGAGCTCGAGATGCCGCCGCGACGCGACCTCGGGCACGACGCCGCCGAAGCGAGCGTGTAGCTCGGCCTGGGAGGAGACGACGTTCGCGCGGATCTCGCCCCCCTCCGTCACGAGCGCCGCCGCGGTCTCGTCGCAGGACGTCTCGATCCCGAGGATCATCCGGCTTCTGCCTGCTCGCGCTCGGCCCTCTGCTCGGGGACCGGGTCGCGCCACATGATCAGCGCGTCCTCGCGGTTGTCCGTGTAATAGCCGCGCCTGACGCCGCGGGCGACGAAGCCGAGGCGCTCGTAGAGCTTGATCGCGCCCTCGTTCGAGACCCGCACTTCGAGCGTGTAGCCGCGACGCTCGTCCGACGCCGTCACGTCGAAGAGCCGTTCGAGCAGCGCCCGCGCGATCCCGCGCCGGCGGTACTCGGCCGTCACGGCGACGTTCATCACGTGCCAGGCGTCGACGTAGCGGGAGATGACGAGGTAGCCGACGAGCACGCCCGTGTCGGGGTCGAAGGCGCCGAGCGAGAGCGAGCTCGGCTTGGCCAGTTCGCCCGCGAACATCGAACGCGACCACGGGGTCGGATACGACTCGCGCTCGATCCGCTCGATGTCGTTGAGATCGTGCAGCTCGAGCTTGCGCAAGTCGATGTTCACCGGGTGACCTCGACGGCGTCGGGGAGTCGGACGTAGAGCGGCTCGACGAGCTCGACGGGGCCGAAGTCGCCGGCGAGCTGCGCGTGGAAGCGGGCCCTCGGCAGGTGCCGCTCGTCCTCGTCCGGCGGTACGACTGCGCCGGCCTGCTCGAAGACGTCGCGGTAGCGGATCGCGCCGTCACCGACGTAGGTGGCGCCGGGCTCGATGTCGAAGTCGCCGGGAGCGACCGCGCGCGGCCCCGGCACGAAGACCTCGCGGCGCTTGGCGTCGATCACCGGGGTCGCGCCGGAGAGCGCCGGCGGCGAGCGCGTCGAGGGTGGAGACGCCCGCGGCATCGAGGTCGAGCGCAAGCGCGAGCCCCCGCGCGGCGGCGAGCCCGATCCGGATCCCGGTGAAGCTGCCCGGGCCGATCCCGACCGCGAGCCCGGTGACGTCACGCGGATGCGCTCCCGCCTGGCGCACGAGCGCATCGACGTCCGCGAGCAGCGTCGAGGCCCGCGAGACGCGCTCGCCGAGCACCTCCCCGTCGCCGACGAGCGCGCTCGTGGCGCGGTCAGTCGCCGTGTCGAAGGCCAGGATCAGGGGCATCACCGAAGGTTACGCCGCCCTCGATCGCGATTCGCCGGCTCTGCTCGTCGACGTGCTCGAGCCGGACGGCCGCGCGGACCGCCGGCAGCCCCGCGCCCGCAGCCTCCGGCCACTCGACGAACACGACCGCGTCCTCGAAGTAGGGCTCGAGGTCGCCCCATTCGGCGGCCGACACCGCCGTGAAGCGGTAGAGGTCGAGGTGGGAGACATCCGGCTCGCCCTCGTAGCGGTGGCCGATCGTGTACGTCGGGCTCGTGACCGGCGCGGTGACGCCGAGCGCGCGGCAGGCGCCGCGGACGAAGGTGGTCTTGCCGGAGCCGAGCTCACCCGAGATCGTGACGACGTCGCCGGGCACGAGCCCGCGCGCGAGCCGCGCCGCGATCTCCTCCGTCTCCGCGGGGGAGCCCGAGCGGATCACCACGGAGTCAGAAAAGGCCGAGTTGGACGGCCGGCTCGAGCGGGCGCTCGGGCTCGGGCTCGAGCTCGAGCTCCCGCTCGACCTCGGGCTCGGCCGGCTCGGGCAGGACCGTCGTCAGCCCGAGCAGCTCCGGAATCCGGCGGAAGTCCTCTTCGAGCACCGCCAGCATCGAGCGCGTGTAGAGCGCAGCCGCCGGGTGATAGAGCGGGTAGAGCGTGACCTCGTTGCCACCGAGCGTCACCTGCTGCGGGACGCCGTGGACGCGCGTGATCCCCGTCGGCTTGCCCGAGAGGAGCTTCGTCGCGAAGTTGCCCAGCGTTGCCACGAGCGTCGGCCGGATCAGCTCGATCTGGCGGAAGAGGTGCGATTCACAGGCCTCGATCTCCTCCGGCTGCGGGTCGCGGTTGCCGGGCGGGCGGCACTTGAGCACGTTCGCGATGTAGACGTCGGTGCGGGAGAGGCCAATCCCGTTCAGCAGCGTCTCGAGCAGCTTGCCCGCCTGCCCGACGAAGGGGACGCCGTTCTTGTCCTCGTGGAACCCCGGCGCCTCGCCGACGAACATCAGCGCCGCGTTCGGGTCGCCGGAGCCGAAGACAACCTGCGTCCGCGTCGCTGCGAGCGGGCAGCGAGCGCACGTGCTCGTCGCCTCCTCGTACTCGAGCAGCAGTTCGCTCACGCCGGTGAGTGTAGACCCGGCGCAGGACGGTCAGCAGGAGCCGCAGCTACCGCCGCAACAACCCCCGCCGCCGAGCTTCGGCTGCGAGCTGACGCCTGCAACCGCGAAGCTCGAGAGCTGCTTGAGCACGTTGCCGGCACCGCACTCGGGGCACGCGACCGCCTGCTCCGCGTTCCGGACGAGCTCCTCGAAGTGGGACTCGCACTCCATGCATGCGTACTCGTAGATCGGCATGCTCGGATTCTAATGACGTGGACGACACCGACTCTCGAGGGCGAGCTCGTGCGGCTGGAGCCGATCGCACCGGAGCACGAGGAAGGCCTCTGGGAAGCCTCGCGCGATCCGCGGACGTGGCAGTGGCTCAGCGTCGTCCAGCCGACGACGCGGGAGGAGATGCACGCCTACGTCGGCGAGGCGCTCGCGCACCAGGAGGACGGGACGGAGCTGCCGCTCGTGACGATCCGCCGTGACGACGATCGCGTCGTCGGCAGCACGCGCTACCTCGCGCTGCGACCGGAGCACAAGAGCGTCGAGATCGGCTGGACCTGGCTGACGCCCGACGTGTGGGGAACCGGTATCAACGTCGAGGCGAAGCTGCTCATGCTCGAGCACGCGTTCGAGCGTCTCGGCTGCCTCCGCGTCGAGCTGAAGACGGACGCCCGAAACGAGCGTTCGCGGGGCGCGATGGCGGCGCTGCCGGCGCAGTTCGAGGGCGTGCATCGCAAGTCGATGCTCGTGCGCGGCGGCCAGCGCCGCGACTCCGCCTGGTACAGCATCATCGACGACGAGTGGCCCGAGGTGCGGGCCAACCTCTTACGCCGGTTGAACCTGTGACGCGAGCAGGAACTCGCGCACGACCGAGATCGTCTGCGGCCGGTCGCGGAAGACCCCGTGCCCGACGGCGGCGAAGCGCTCGTAGCGGACAAGGTCCTGCGGCAGCGCCGCCACGAGCTCTTCGACGCCCGCGATCGCCCCGCCCGGATCATCTTCGCCGGCGAGCACCAGCGTCGGGCAGCGGACGTTCGCGGCCTCGGCGCGCAGGTCGAAGTCGCGTTCGCCGCTGCGGTCCCAGTTCGCCGCGAGCGCGGTGTTCATCGCGATCCGCGCGACGACGTCGGGCGGGAGCCCGCGGCGTGTGTAGAGCGGAACACAGACGCGCATGTACTCGGCGAACGTGGCCTCGGTGGGATTGGCGAAGTACCGTGCGGCCACTTCGCCCGCGTCCGAGCCGCCGAGCCGGTCGAACTCCGCGATCACCCGCGTGTGGCTGTAGCGGGCGACCGTGCTGACGAGGACCAGACGCTCGACGCGCTCTGGCTGCCGTGCGGCGTAGAGCACAGCAACGAGACCGCCGACGCCGGTGCCGAGAAAGCACGGTCGTTGCAGCTCGACTGCGTCGCAAAACTGCACCACGTCCTCGACCCAGGTATCGAGCGTCCAGTGCTCCTCGGAGCTCCAGTCGCTCCGCCCAGACCCGCGCAGATCGAGGTAGACAACTTGTGCGTCGCGCGCGAGCTCGGGCCCGACGTGCTCCTTGTAGAGCGAGTGATCGAGGCCAGGGCCTGTCGGCAGCAGGACGATCGTCCGCCGCTCGCGCATCCAGGGCCCATCCGCGACGAGCAGCGTCCCCTCGACGTCGAAGAAGAGATCGACCCCGTTGGCGGCGACCTTCACGGCCGCCCCACCGCAAACCGGTCGAGGAAGCGGTGGAGCGTCTCCGCCGTCTCCGGAGCGTCGCGGATGATCGAGTGCCTCGCGCCTGGCACGCTATGGAACTCCGTCTCGCCGCCGAGCAGCTCCGCGACCTCGCGGGCGGACTCGAGCGGCGAGTAGGCGTCGTCCTCGCCCGCCAGCACGAGTGCCGGAGCGCGGACGAGCGGCAGCGACCCGCGCAGGTCGAGCTCGTTCGCCTCGCCGTTCATCCAGCGGATCAACACCTCGGGGCTCCAGTGCGCGCGCACGATCACGTCGTCGATCAGGTCGTGGGTCGAGAGGAGAGGGAAGCAGACGCGGATGAAATCGGCGAAGCCCTGCCCGTCGAGGCCGCCGTAGAAGCGCTCTGCGATCTCGGCCGCCTCGGCGCCGCCGAGCCGCCGATAGACCTCGATCGAGCGCCCGGGCACCATCCGCGCCACCGGTGCGATCAGCACGAGCGCACCAGGGTGCTCGGGGTAGCGGGCGGCGTAGTCGAGCGCAACGATCCCGCCGAAGCCGAGCCCCAGCACGATCGGGCGCTCGATGTGCAGCGCCGCGCAGAACTCGAAGACGTCGTCGGCCCAACGCTCGATCCGATGATCCTCCGGCCGGCCCGGATCGCTCCGACCGGCGCCCCGCATGTCGAAGTAGATCACCTGCGCCCGTTCGGCGAGCAACGGCCCGATCTGCACTTTGAACGGCCCGTGATCGAAGCCGGGGCCGGGGTGGAGCAGCACGACCGTCGGCCGTTCGCGCATCCACGGGCCGTCCGCCACCAGCCCGGTCCCGTGCACATCGAAGAACAGCCGCACGTCGTCGACCTGGATCCGCATGGGGCTACACTACTTTCGCCCGGTATCCGCTTGGAACTGGAGCCAAGGACATGATCGAGAGAGCACAGGTGATCGGCGCTGGACGCGTCGGCTCGGCGATGGCCGCGCGCCTGCGTGAGCGCGGGCTCGACCTGGCCGCCGACGAGCCAGAGCTCGTGCTCCTCTGCGTCCCCGATCGCACGATCGCCGAGGTGGCGGCCGCGCTCGAGCCCGGCCCGTGGGTTGCCCACGTCAGCGGCGCGACGCCGCTCGCGGCACTCGACCCACACGAACGCCGCTTCGGGCTCCATCCCCTGCAGACGTTCACGCGCAGCCGCGGCGCCGAGCAGCTCGACGGAGCCTTCGCGGCCGTGACCGCGGAGACGGACGCGGCCCATGAGGTGGGCGTTTGGCTGGCCCGGACCCTGGGGCTCGAGCCGTTCGAGCTCGCCGATGGCAAGCGCGCCGCCTACCACGCCGGCGCGGCGATCGCCTCGAACTACCTGGTCACGCTGCGCCGTGCGGCCGGCTCGCTGCTCGAGGCCGCGGGCGCGCCGCCAGAGGCGCTCGACCCGCTGATGCGCCGCACGATCGAGAACGGCTTCGAGCTGACAGGGCCGATCTCGCGCAGCGACTGGGCGACCGTCGACGCACATCTCGCCGCGATCCGGGCCGAGAGGCCCGAGCTCGAGCCGATGTACGCGACGCTCGCCGAGACGACGAAGGCGCTTTTATGAAGGTCGTCCGGCGGATCGCCGACCTCCAGCTCGACGGCGTCGTCGGCCTGGTCCCGACGATGGGTGCGCTCCACGCCGGGCACGAGGCGCTGATCGCCGCCGCGCGCGCCGAGTGCGAGACCGTCGTCGTGAGCGTCTTTGTCAATCCGGCCCAGTTCGACCAGAGCGGCGACCTTGCCGCCTATCCGCGCGACGAGCAGCGTGACCTGCGAATCGCCGAGGCGGCCGGCGCGGACGTGCTCTTCGCGCCCGCGCAGGCGGAGATGTACCCGCCCGGCTTCCAGACCTGGGTCGACGTCGAGGAGCTGTCGCGCGGTCTCGAGGGCGCGCACCGGCCGGGCCACTTCCGCGGCGTCGCGACCGTCTGCCTGAAGCTCTTCAACATCGTTCGGCCGCGCTCTGCGTACTTCGGCCAGAAGGACGCGCAGCAGGTGGCGGTCGTGCGGCGTCTTGTCCGCGACCTCGATCTACAGATCGAGATTCGCTCGGTCCCGACCGTCCGCGACCCCGACGGACTGGCGCTCTCGTCCCGGAACGGACGGCTGTCCGCCGCAGAGCGCGAGGCCGCGCTCGCCCTCCCCCGCGCCCTTGCGACCCGCGACCTCGCCGCCGCCCGCGCCGCGCTCGACGGGCTCGACGGGCTCGACGTCGACTACGTCGAGATCGCCGACTTCGACCCACCCGTTCTCGCCGCCGCAATTCGCGTCGGCTCCACGCGCCTGATCGACAACGTCGTCCTCGAGGAGGAGTCCGCATGACCACCAGACCACGCAAGCCCGCGCCCGGCACGCCCGCGCCCGGGAAGCTCGCGCTGCCGGAGCTCGCCCAGCTGAAGGCGCGCCAGCAGCCGATCGCGATGGTGACCGCCTACGACGCGCCCTCCGGCCGTCTCGCCGACGCCGCCGGCGCCGACCTGATCCTCGTCGGCGACTCGGCTGCGATGACCGTGCTCGGCCACGATTCGACCGTGCCCGCGACGATGGAGGAAATGATCGTCCTCACCCGCGCCGTTACCCGCGGCGCGCGGCGGCCGCTCGTCGTCGCCGACATGCCGTTCGGGTCGTTCCAGGTCTCCGACGAGGAGGCGATGCACAACGCGATCCGCTTCGTCAAGGAGGCGGGCGCCGACGCCGTCAAGCTCGAGGGCGCCGGGCCGATGCTCTCGCGCGTGCAGGCGCTCGTCGGCGGCGGGATCCCGGTGATGGGCCACCTCGGCCTGACGCCGCAGTCGGCGACGATGCTCGGCGGCTTCAAGGCCCAGGGGCGGACCGCCGAGAAGGCGGTGCGCCTCTACGAGGACGCGCTCGCGCTCGAGGCGGCCGGCTGCTTCGCGATCGTGCTCGAGGCCGTGCCGGCGCCGGTGGCGGCGCGGATCACGGGGGCACTCAGCGTCCCGACGATCGGGATCGGCGCCGGCGCCGCGACCGACGGCCAGGTGCTCGTCTGGCACGATCTGCTCGGGCTCTACGAGGGCAACTCGCCGCGCTTCGTCAAGCAGTACGCCGACCTCGCCACTGCGATCAGGGAGGCGGTCGGCACGTATGTCGAGGAGGTGCGCGAACGGCGATTCCCCGAGGAGCAGCACACGTACGCGATGCCCGAGGAGGAGCTCGCGCTCTTCGAAGAGGCGCTAGAAGACGTACGAGAACGCAGCTAGGAAGAGCGCGACGAGAGCCAGGGCGCCGACCGAGCGCCACCAGCTCCAGCCGTGGACGACGCGAACGCCGACGAGCAGCAGCGCGAGCGCCCAGAGCGAGAAGCCGAGCGCCGCGGCGTAGAAGAGGTCGCCCGCGGCGCCGTCGTCGTCGCCTCCTCGCTTGAAGAGATCCGTGCCGAAGAGCAGGAGGCCGAGCGGCCAAAGCACGAGCGCTGACAGAGCGAGCGGCGCGACCGCGAATCCGAGCACATGCCGCGCGCGGCGGAACGTGCCCGCGCTGCCGAGGCCGCGCCCGCCGAGGTAGAGCGCGCCGCCGACGATGAAGTAGCCCGCGAAAGCGACGAAACCACCTGCGAGCACGGCCCAGATCGCCAGCGTCAGGGGGTCGTAGAGCGGATCGTCGTAGAGCGTCCGTGCCGTGCTGGTGCCGAGCGCGACCGCGACCCCGGCGAGCAGCGTCAACGCGAGCACCGGCTCGGCGCGGGCATCCACGTCCTCTCGCTCCTCGTTCCGCAGCGCCGCGAAGACCGACCGCGGCGACAGCAGCACGGCAGGCACGCGCAACCACCACTCGCGATCCACGTCCATCGCTGACCAGCGTAGTCGCCGCGCCAGGCCGCGAAGCGGCGCCTTCAGGGGTCTTGCGACTAGCCGGAGGGCTGAGGCAGCTTGACCGGCTCGTTCGCGCTCTTCAGCCGGTAGCGCAGGTCCAACGAGAGCGTCTCTCCCTTGGCCTCGAGCTGAAGCGTGATCCGTGCCGCCGAGAGCAGGTGCGTCCGCTCGTCGATCGAGAGGACGGCTTCGATGTCGCCGATCTTCAGGCCGAGGTCGTCGAGATCGAGCGGCAACTCGCCGCCGGTGACCTCGGCGAGCGACCCGAGATTCATCGCCGCCTTCAGCAGACCGGCGGTGTCGACCTCCCCCGCGATCGTCGTCGTGGGCACGCCCGCGATCATCTGGCCCTCCGCGACGCGAACGTCCTTCACGTACCGGGCCAGCTCGTGGAACGCCTGCGCGCCGATCGAGCCGCTCATGCCCGCGGCGCCCTTCGGCACGGGAGTCGCGCGCCAGCCGCTGCCGTCATTCATCCAGGCACGGCCGTCGCGGACGACGACCCGCATGTTCATGTTCGCACCCTCGGGTAGCCCGGTCGCACTCACCGAGAACGTTTCGCCTTCTCTCGACGCGGCGCCGTCGAAGCGAAGCGTGAACACCTCGCCGTCGGCGGCGACGGCGACGCTGCCCTCGAAGGCCGCCGACTGAAGCGCCGCCTGGGCCTGCTCGGCCTGGAGCAGCAGTTCCTGGGCGCGCTTCCCTTCCACCGAGCTGCAGCCGGAGACGAGGAGGACGACGCCAGTCAGAGTGGCGATCAGCCGCGACACGCAGCCGACATCGGCATGAGGAGGAGAGCGCCGCATCCCCCGCTTGGTAGGTTCGGATGCGTGGACGAGGAGCTGACGCGGAACGTCCGGGCGGCGATGCCCTACGCCGACACGCTCGGGCTCGAGCTCCTCTCTTCCTCGCCCGACGAGGTGCGCGGCCGGATCGCCTGGGAGGAGCGGCTGACGACAGCGGCGGGGCTCCTTCACGGCGGCGTGCTGATGGGGCTCGCGGACACCGTTGGCGCCTACTGCGCCTTCCTCAACCTGCCGGAGGGCTCGAGCGCGACGGCGACGATCGAGTCGAAGACGAACTTCTTCGCGGCCGTCCGCGGCGGGATGGTCGAGGCGCGCTCGAGGCCGCTTCACCGCGGCAGCCGCACGGTCGTCGTCGAGACGGACCTCTTCGACGACAGCGGTAAGCACGTCGCGCGCGTGACGCAGACGCAGGCGGTGCTCTGACGCGCGTCGCAGTCCTGCTCCTGGTCACCGTGCTCGCAGGCGGCTGCGCCGGCGGGGACGAGGACGACTCGACGACGGACACGCTCACCGTCACGGTGACGACAACTGCCACGGTCACCGAGACGACGACCGACACGACCGAGAGCCCTGGCCCAGCCGGGACGCTGCCGGTGAACGCCTTCAACGCCCGCGCCGAGAGCGTCGACGAGGCCTGGGAGCGCGATCTCGAGGCGACGACGGCCGAGTTCCTCGCATTGGAGGAGCAGGAAGGGGGCAGCCGCTCGTTCCAGTCGACGTCGAGCGGTGATCGAGCGAGTGCCTCGCTCCTGGTCGACGGGCTGGGGGACGACTCGGTGCGGGCGCGCCGCTACGAGCTGACGTTCAGTCGGCGCGACGACGGCACCTGGATGATCGAGTCGGCCACATGGGTGCAGCGGTGCCACGAGGGCCGCGGCCACCAGGACTTCTCGCCCGAGCCCTGCGTCTAGCGGAGGACGCGCTCGAGCTGCCGCTTGCCGTCCGCGAGGACCGGCTCGCCATGCGAGACGAGGACACGCTCGACCGGGAGCTCGAGAAGCGGCTCGAGCGACTCGCGCAGATCGGCGTGCGAGGGGCCGCTCAGCCAGCGTTCCGGGCAGAGCCGCAGCGGTTCGTCCGTCGCCTTCGGCTTGGCGCCCGCGCCGAGGAGAACGTCGCCGACGACGACGCTGCGCTGCGCGGGCAGCCAGTAGACGACCTCCGAGCGCCGTGCAGTCTGGATCGCGACGAGCCCGCCGGGCAGCCCGCCGTCGGCGACCTGATCGGTGACGGTGACGCCGCGGTTCGCGGCCGAGCGCGTCGAGTACTTCGCCGCCCAGACGCGGGGCGGGTCGATGCCCGCAGTCGAACGGAGGTGCCAGAAGACGGTCAGCAGCACATGCGCCGGCGCAGCGACGGCGGCCGGCGGCTCGAGCGGGTCGATCAGGACGAGACCGTCGTCGGTCTCGACCGCGAGGCAGCCGACCTCCTCTCCCCACTCCTCGTGCCGGACCGTCCAGCGGCGGAGACCGGGCGCGAGCTCCTGCACGTCAGGCGGCGACCGGCTCGCCGCGGCGCGCGAGCACCTGCCGCAGGAACTGGCCGGTGAACGAGCCCTCGGTGTCGGCGACCTGCTCGGGCGTCCCGGCAGCGATCAGCTCGCCGCCCGCCTCGCCGCCCTCGGGGCCGAGGTCGATCACCCAGTCGGCCTGCTTGATCACGTCGAGGTTGTGCTCGATCACGAGCACCGTGTTGCCCGCGTCGACGAGTCGCTGCAGCACCTCGAGCAGCTTCTCGATGTCGGCGAAGTGGAGGCCGGTGGTCGGCTCGTCGAGGATGTAGAGCGTCCGGCCAGTCGCGACCTTGCAGAGCTCGGCGGCGAGCTTGACGCGCTGCGCCTCGCCGCCGGAGAGCGTCGTCGCCGGCTGGCCGAGCTTGATGTAGTCGAGCCCGACATCGTGCAGCGTCTGCAGCCGCCGGCGCAGCTTCGGGATCTTGGCGAAGAAGGTGAGCGCCTCCTCGACCGACATCTCGAGCACGTCCGCGATCGACTTGCCCTTGAAGCGGACTTCCAGCGTCTCCTTGTTGTAGCGGTGCCCGTGGCAGGTCTCGCAGGGGACGTAGACGTCGGGCAGGAAGTGCATCTCGATCTTGATCGTCCCGTCGCCCTTGCACGTCTCGCAGCGGCCGCCGCGGACGTTGAAGGAGAAGCGGCCCGGCTTGTAGCCGCGCACCTTGGCCTCGGGGGTGAGCGAGTAGAGCTCGCGGATGTGCGTGAAGAGGTCGATGTACGTGGCCGGATTCGAGCGCGGCGTGCGTCCGATCGGCTTCTGGTCGATGTCGATCACCTTGTCGAAGACGTCGATCCCCTCGACCGAGGCGTGCTCGCCCGGCTTGACGCGCATCTTGTTGAGCCGGTTCGCGAGCGCCTTGTAGAGGATCTCGTTCACGAGCGTCGACTTGCCGGAGCCGGAGACGCCGGTGACGGTGACGAACTTGCCGACGGGGACGTCGACGTCGATTCCCTTCAGGTTGTGCTCGGCGGCGCCGTGGATCGTGAAGTGGCCGCGGTCGTCCTCGCGCCGGGGCGGGATCGCGATCCGCCGCTCGCCGGAGAGGAACTGGCCGGTGACCGAGCCCTTGACCCGCATCACCTCCTTCGCCGTTCCCTCGGCGACGACGTAGCCGCCGTGCTCGCCGGCGCCTGGCCCCATGTCGACGAGGTGGTCGGCCGTGCGCATCATCTGCTCGTCGTGCTCGACGACGAGGACGGTGTTGCCGAGCGCCTTCAGCCGCTCGAGCGTCCCGATCAACTTGTCGTTGTCGCGCTGGTGCAGCCCGATCGACGGTTCGTCGAGGATGTAGAGGACGCCGACGAGCTGCGAGCCGATCTGCGTCGCCAGCCGCAGCCGCTGCGCCTCGCCCCCGGAGAGCGTCTTCGCGGCACGGTCGAGCTGGAGGTAGCCGACGCCGACGTTGTCGAGGAAGGTCAGCCGCTCGCGGATCTCCTTGACGATCCGGTGGCCGATCAACTCCTCGGTCGGGGTCAGCCCGAGCTCGTCGAGGAACGCGAGCGCCCGCGTCACCGACATCCGCGTGAAGCTGTGGATCGACTCGTCGCCGACCGTGACCGCGAGCACCTCCGGCTTCAGCCGGGCGCCCCCGCAGGTGGGGCAGGGCCGGAAGCTCATGTACTCCTCGATCCGCTCCCGCTGCTGCGCCGAGTCGGTCTCCTTGTAGCGGCGCTCGAGCGAGGAGACGATCCCCTCGAAGGCCATCGTGTAGGAACGGCGCCGGTTCATCCGGTTGCGGTACTGGACGTAGAGCTTGTCGCCCCTCGTGCCGTGGAGGAAGAGATCCTGCTGCTCGGTCGAGAGCTCGCGCCAGGGCGTGTCTGGGTCGATCTCGTAGCGGTCGCAGATCGCCTGCACGATCGAGTCGTAGAAGCCGCCGTTGCCGACCGACCAGGGGACGAGGGCGCCGTCGCCGATCGAGACGCTCGGGTCGGGGACGATCAGATCGGGGTCGATCTCGAGCTGCGAGCCGAGCCCGGTGCAGCGCGGGCAGGCGCCGTGGGGCGAATTGAAGGAGAAGATCCGCGGCTGCAGCTCCGGGAGCGAGACGCCGTGCTCGGGGCAGGCGAACTTCTCACTGAAGAGCATGGTCTCCCCGTCGACGACGTCGACCGCGACGAGCCCGTCCGCGAGCGCGGCCGCCGTCTCGACCGACTGCGTCAGGCGCTGGCGCAGGTCGGGCTTGAGCACGAGCCGGTCGACGACGACGTCGATCTCGTGCTTGAACTTCTTGTCGAGGACGATCTCCTCCTCGAGCAGGCGCGTCTCGCCGTCGACCTTGACGCGGGTGAAGCCGTCGGCGCGGAGCTCGTCGAGCACGTCGCGGAACTCGCCCTTGCGGTCGCGGACAACGGGTGCGTTGACCGTGAACCTCGTCCCCTCGGGCAGCGCCAGGATCTGCTCGACGATCTGGTCGAGGCTCTGGCCTGCGATCGGGCGCCCGCAGACAGGGCAGTGCGGCCGGCCGACCCGCGCGTAGAGGAGGCGCAGATAGTCGTAGATCTCGGTGACGGTGCCAACGGTCGAGCGTGGGTTGCGCGAGGTCGTCTTCTGGTCGATCGAGATCGCCGGCGACAGTCCGTCGATCGAGTCGACGTCGGGCTTCTCCATCATCTGCAGGAACTGGCGCGCGTAGGCCGAGAGGCTCTCGACGTAGCGGCGCTGGCCCTCGGCATAGATCGTGTCGAATGCGAGCGAGGACTTGCCGGAGCCCGAGAGCCCGGTGATGCAGACGAGGCTGTTCCGCGGCAGCCGGACGTCGATGTCCTTGAGGTTGTGCTCGCGGGCCCCGTGGACGATCAGCTCGTCGGCGGCCATGTCGGCGACTATCTTAGCGCGCGAACACATGTTCGTACAAGGGTAGCGAACGCGCCGGCGGGGAAGGCTTGCGGGCATGCAGGAGACCGCCAAGAGGGCCGCTCTCGCCACGCTCGTCGCGGGCGGGATCATCGTGCTCGCGCTCGCACTCTGGCAGCTGAAGCTGCTCGCGGCGCTCCTCTTCTTCGCCTTCATCCTCGCCGCGGCGATGCGGCCGACCGTGGAGAGGCTCGCGCAGCTCGGCATCCCCCGCGGCGCCGGCATCGGCCTCCACTACGTCGTCTTCGTCGGGATGATCGCCGGCTTCCTCTGGGCCGTCGTGCCGCGGGCGATCGACCAGGTCGACGACGCAATCGGCGGCTTGCCCCAGACGCGCTCCGAGCTCGGTCAGGAGGCTGAGCGGTCGACGGGGATCAGGCACGACATCCTCGTCGGTGTCCAGCGCCGGCTCGAGGACTTGCCCTCGGGCGAGAGCCTTGTCGACCCGGCGGTCGAGGTGACGCTGACTGTCTTCGAGGTTGCGCTCGGGATCTTCTTCGTGCTCGCGAGCGCCGCCTACTGGATCTTCGAGCGCAAGCGGGCGGAGGATCTGGTCTGCTCGCTGCTGCCGCCCCCGAAACGCAAGCGTGTCCGAGACACCTGGGAGCTGATCGACGCGAAGCTCGGCGCCTACGTGCGTGGGCAGGCGGTGCTGATCGTGCTCGTGGGGACGGTGTTGTCGGTCGCCTTCTGGGCGATCGGCTTGCCCTACTGGATTCTCGTCGGCGCTTTTGCCGGGATCGTCGAGATCATCCCGGTGATCGGCCCGCTCGTCGCCGGCGCGCTTGCCGTCGGCGTCGGCTTGACCGTCTCGTGGCAGACGGGGCTCGCGGCCGGGCTCGCCGTGCTCGTCGTCCGACTGCTCGAGGACTACCTCGTGATCCCGCGCCTGCTCGGCGACGCAGTCGGGCTGACGCCGCTCGTCGTCCTCGTCTCCGTGACGGCGTGCGGGTTGCTCTTCGGCGGCTTCGCCGTGATCCTGGCGATCCCACTGGCGGCCGTGATCGCGACGCTGATCGACGTGATCGTGCGCGACAAGGACCCGGCCGAGGAGGAGGTGCCGGCCGTGATCTTCTCAGCCAAGGACGCCGAGACCGGCTGAACCGGTGTCGGACTCGTTCTCTGACACGGTGTCAGAGTGCGCGCAGGCGCGCGAGGGCGGCGGAGCCGGCCTCCGCCCGGCGGGGAGCCGCCCGGCCGGTGGCGGTCAGGCCTTGCGCCAGCGGCCGAAGATGAGGCCGCCGAGGGTGAAGCCGAGGCCGAAGGTGCCGATCGCGAACGCGCCCACTGCGACCGTCTTCCGCGCCATCGAGAGTCGGTTCCAGCGTCCGAGCGCCTCCTGCTCCTCGGTCGTCAGCGGCTCGCCGCGCCGCTGCTTGCGCAGCGCGCCGCCCGCTCGGAGGCCGAGATAGAGGTCGTCGAAGATCTCGGGGGAGTCGTTCCCCTGCTCGGTGTCTGAACCGGGATCGGCCATGGTCGGACTGTATAGCCTCCTTCGATCGTGACTACCCGCGTCCTGCACGTCTCAGACCTCCACTTCGGCCGCAACGACAAGCCGGAGTCGATCGAGGCACTCGGCCGTCTCGTCGAGCAGGCGGGGCCGGAGCTCGTGATCGCGAGCGGCGATCTCACCCACCGGGGCCTGCGGAGCCAGCACGAGCGGGCGGCGGAGTTCCTGCGTGGGCTCGAGCTGCCGCTCGTGACCATCCCCGGCAACCACGACATCCCCTACACGTTCCCGAAGCGCTTCACCCACCCCTGGCAGGAGTTCGAGCGGCTCTGGGAGACGACGGAGCCCGTCTACCGCTCCGACAACGTCGTCGTCGCCGGCCTCAATTCGGTGCGGCCCTGGCGCCACCAGTCGGGCCGGCTCCGCGATGCACAGGTGCGCGCGGCGGCCGAGACGTTCGAGAGGGTCCCCGCGACCGCCTTCCGGATCGTGACGTTCCACCATCACCTGCTCGGCGCGCCCTGGCGCTCGCGGAAGAAGCCGGTCGCGAAGCGGAACCGCGTGCTCGCAGGGCTCGTCGAGGCGGGCGCCGACCTGATCCTCGCCGGCCACATCCACCAGAGCACCGTCGCCGAGCGGCGCGAGTTCGAGCTGTCGACTCCGGGCGGGGAGCACGCCGTCGTCGTGTCGATCGCGCCGGGCTTCGGTCAGCCGCGACCGAACCGCCGCGGCGAGGCCCGCGGGCTCCACCTCTACGAGATCGAGTCCGAGGCCCTCCGCATCCTCACCTACATCTGGCGTGAGGACGGCTGGGGGCTCACGGCCGTACGCACCTTCGCGCGCGGCCGTGAGCCCCTCGCCTTCGAATCCCGCAGCTAGGTCAGACGACCGCCCGCGAGTTGCCGCGACCGGCGACGACGCGGTAGAGCAGCAAGAGAGCGATCGCACCGACGATCGCGGTCAGCCAGCTGCTCAGGTCCCAGAACTCGTCCATCGGATCGGCGTTGAAGAGCGCCGCAGCGAGGAACCCGCCGAGGATCGCGCCGACGATCCCGATGAGCGTCGTGATGATGAAACCGCCCGGATCGTCGCCCGGCAGCATCGCCTTGGCGATCGCCCCAGCGATGGCGCCAAGGATGATGAACGCGATGATTCCCATCGAACCTCCTGATTCGAGATGTGAGCTTCCGGCTCCATGAATCCCCGTCCGCGAGTGCGCGCAAACGCGAGATGAGAACGCCTCGGGAAACGGTTAGAGTCAGGCGACTGCGAGCCGAGGAGAGACATGGACGAGCGCTTTGACGAGCTGAAGACACGCCTGGCCGAGATCCACGACCTGCGGCGGGCCCTGGAGATGCTCTTCTGGGACCAGACCGTGATGATGCCGCCCGGCGGCGGCCCGGTCCGCGGCCAGCAGCTGACGACGCTCGACCGGATCGCGCACGAGAAGTTCGTCTCGGACGAGATCGGCGCCCTCCTCGGTGACCTCGGCGAGTACGAGCAGCAGCTCGATTACGACTCCGACGAGGCGTCGCTGATCCGGACGACGCGCCGCGACTACGACAAGTTGCGCCGGGTCCCGGCCGAGCTCGCCGCCGAGATGACCGGCGCCGCGGCCGAGGCGCACGACGTCTGGGCGAAGGCGCGCGAAGACAACGACTACGCGCTCTTCCTCCCCCAGCTCGAGCGCGCCGTGGAGCTGAAGCGCCGCTACATCGAGTGCTTCGAGGGCTACGACGAGCCGTACGACGTCCTCCTCGACGACTTCGAGCCGGGGATGAAGACGGCCGAGGTGCGGGCGGTCTTCGACGACCTGAAGGCGGAGCTGGTGCCCCTGATCGCCGAGATCGGCTCGGTCGACGGCGACGACGCCTTCATGTCCGGCCCGTGGCCGGTCGACGCCCAGCACGCCTACTCGCTCGAGATCATCAAGCGCTTCGGCTTCGACGACTCGTTCGCTCGGCTCGACCTGACGGTGCACCCCTTCGCGGCCAGCTCGGGCACGCAGGACATCCGCCTGACCACACGCTACTCCGACGACGACATCACCTCGATCTTCACGGCGATGCACGAGTGCGGCCACGGCCTCTACGAGCACGGCGTCTCGCCCTCGCTCGAGCGGACGCCGCTCTGCCACGGCGTCTCCTCGGCGCTGCACGAGTCCCAGAGTCGGCTGTGGGAGAACATCGTCGGCCGCAGCCGCGAGTTCTGGAACTACTTCTACCCGTCCTTCCAAGCGGCATTCCCGGAGGCGGTCGGCGACGTCGACCAAGAGCGCTTCTACCGCGCGATCAACCGGGTCAAGCCGTCGTTCGTCCGCGTCGACGCGGACGAGGCGACCTACAACCTCCACATCATCCTCCGCTTCGAGCTCGAGCAGGAGATCTTCGCCGGCACGATCGAGCTGAAGGACCTGCCGGAAGAATGGAACCGCCGCTTCGAGGAGTACCTCGGGATCCCGGTGCGGACCGACACCCTCGGCGTGCTGCAGGACGTGCACTGGTCGGGCGGCGGCTTCGGCTACTTCCCGACCTACTCGCTCGGCAACATCGTCTCGGTGCAGATCTGGGAGAAGGCGCTCAGCGAGCTGCCCGACCTGCCCGAGCAGTTCGAGCAGGGCGAGTTCGGACCGCTGCACGAGTGGCTGCAGGCGCGGCTCTACGCGCTGGGACGGAAATTCACGCCGCAGGAGACGCTCGAGCGCGTGGTCGGGACGCCGACGATCGACGCCCAGCCCTACGTGCGCTACCTGAAGGACAAGCTGGGCGCGCTGACCGCGGCCTAAGGGGCGGCGGGCTGCGCGACAGCGTCGACACGGTCGTCGTCGGCGCCGGCCAGGCCGGGCTGTCGGCGAGCTGGCACCTGACCCGCCGCGGGGTCGAGCACATCGTGCTCGAGCGCGGCCGAGTCGGACAGGAGTGGCGTCAGGCGCGCTGGGACAGCTTCGTCCTGAACACGCCGAACTGGGCGCAACAGCTGCCGGGCTTTGCGTATGACGGGCCGGCTCCGGACGGGTTCGCGCCGCTCGCCGAGGTGATCGGCTATCTCGAGGGCTACGCCGCGTCGTTCGCAGCTCCGGTCCGCGAGCGGGTCTCGGTGACGGCGCTGCGGGCGGCGCCGGCGGGAGGCTACGAGCTCGACACGGACGCGGGCTCCCTCCGCGCTCGGTCGGTCGTCGTCGCCACCGGCGCCTACCAGCGGCCGACACCGGCGGCGCTGCGCGACGCGACCCCACAGCAAGTGTTCCAGCAGCACACGGCGGAGTACCGCAACCCGGCCGAGCTCCCCGAGGGCGCCGTCCTCGTCGTCGGCAGCGGTCAGTCTGGCTGCCAGGTCGCCGAGGACCTCCTCGGAGCCGGTAGGAGGGTCTACCTGTCGGTCGGCGCCTGCCCGTGGGTGCCGCGGCAGCACCGCGGCCGTGACCTCGTTCGCTGGATGGCTGAGACCGGGATGCTCGACCAAACGGTCGAGACCCTGACCGCTCCAAGCGCCCTCGTCGCCTGCAACCCCGCCGTGAGCGGCACGGAGGGCGGGCACGACTGCCACCCGCTGACCCTGATGGCTCGCGGCGCCGTTCCGGTCGGCCGGCTCGAGAGCTTCCGCAGCGGTCGGGCGCTCTTCGCGGACGACCTCGCCGCCAACGTGGCGAAGGGGATCGAGTTCGAGGCCGCGCTGCGGCGCCGCTTCGACGAGCACGCGGGCGTGACGCCGGAACCCGACCCCGCCGGCGCCCCGCAGCTACCGGACGTCCGCGAGCTCGATCTCGCCGACGTGGGCGCGATCGTCTGGGCGACGGGATTCCGGCCGGACTACGGTTGGATCGACCTGCCCGTCCTCGACGCGTCCGGCCGCCCGCACCACCGGCGCGGCCTCACCGACTTCCCCGGCCTCGCCTTCGTCGGCATGCACTGGCTCCACAAGCGCAAGTCGTCGCTGTTCATCGGCGTCGGCGAGGACGCCGCGCACGTCGTCGAGCAGCTGCACGCCTAGGCGCCGGGGCCGGTGAGCGGCCGCTTCTGGACGAAGCGGCGGTACAGGACCAGCAGCACGATCGCGCCGCCGAGCGAGAAGAGGAGCGACGCGGTCGCCTCGCCGGCCTCGATCGCGTCGTTGGAGTCGATGAAGCCGAGCAGTCCCGCCGCGAGGCCTCCTGCGACCGAGCCCGCGATCCCGAGCAGGATCGTCTGCCACAGCTTGAGCGGATCCTTGCCCGGCACCGCGAAGCGCGCGAGCAGGCCGATGATCAGCCCCGACAGGAGGAGCGAGAAGATCGCGCCGAGCATGCGCGGAGACTAGGCGAAGCGAGCGGCCGCGCGCGCCTTGGCCTTCGCGGCCTCGACCTCACGGTCTCGGGGCGGCGCGTTCGTCACCAGCGCCTCGAGCAGCCGCTTCGACGCGGCCGTGACCTCGTCGACTGCCCGCGCGAACACGGCCTCGTTCGCCTTCGACGGCTTCGCCGAGCCGCTGATCTTGCGGACGTACTGGAGCGCGGCCGCCTCGATCTCCTCCGGCGTCGCGGCGGGCTCGAAGTTGTGGAGCGTCCTGATGTTGCGGCACATGGTGATTCCTCCTAACCGACAGGTTCCGCGAGCGCGGCGAGCTCGCGCCGCAGCTCCTTGATCTCGTCGCGCAGCTTCGCCGCGTACTCGAAGCGCAGCTCCTCGGCGGCGACGAACATCTCTTCCTCGAGCGTGACGGCGAGCTTCTCCAGCTCTTCGCGCGAGAGCCCCTCGATCTCGGCCTTCGCGCCGCGCCGCCTCCGGCCGGGGACGTTCGGGTTCTCGAGCGAGAGGAACTCGGCGATGTCCGAGACGCCCTTCGTGATCGAGATCGGCGTCGTCCCGTTCTCGGCGTTGTAGGCGAGCTGGACCGCGCGGCGCCGCTCGGTCTCGTCGATCGCGCCCTTGATCGCCTCGGTCAGCTTGTCCGCGTAGAGCAGCACCCGGCCGTTGACGTTGCGCGCGGCGCGGCCGATCGTCTGCACGAGCGCCGTCTTGCCGCGGAGGAAGCCCTCCTTGTCGGCGTCGAGGATCGCGACGAGCGAGACCTCGGGCAGGTCGAGCCCCTCGCGGAGGAGGTTGATCCCGACGAGGACGTCGTACTCGCCGAGCCGCAGCTCGCGGATGATCTGGATCCGCTCGAGCGTGTCGATCTCCGAGTGGAGGTAGCGCGCGCGGACGCCGGCCTCGAGCAGGTAATCGGTCAGGTCCTCGGCCATTTTCTTCGTCAGCGTCGTCACGAGCACGCGCTCGCCGACCTCCTCCCGCCGCCGGATCTCGTTCAGCAGGTCGTCGATCTGGTTCCGCGTCGGCCGGAGCTCGACCTCGGGGTCGACGAGATAGGTGGGCCGGATCAGCTGCTCGGCGACGACCTGCGAATGGCGGAGCTCGAACGGGCCGGGGGTTGCGGAGACGAAGACGAGCTGGTGCACCTTGTCGAGGAACTCGTCGAAGCGAAGCGGCCGGTTGTCGAGCGCCGACGGCAGCCGGAAGCCGTGGTCGACCAGCGTCTGCTTGCGCGAGCGGTCGCCTTCGTACATGCCGCCGATCTGCGGGATCGTCTGGTGGGACTCGTCGACGAAGACGACGTAGTCGGAGGGGAAGTAGTCGAGCAGCGTGTGCGGCGCCGAGCCCGGGGGCCGCCCGTCGAGGATCCGCGAGTAGTTCTCGATCCCGTTGCAGAAGCCGAGCTCGCGCATCATCTCCAGGTCGTACTCGGTCCGCTGGCGGATCCGGTGCGCCTCCAGCATCCGCCCCTGGCTCTCGAAGAGCGCCACCTGCTGCTCGAGCTCGTGCTTGATCTCGTCCTGCGCGCGCTCGATCGTCGGCTTCGAGGTGACGTACTGGGTCGCCGGGAAGATGGTGATCGTGTCGAGCTTCGCGAAGACCTCGCCCGTGAGCGGGTCGAAGTGCGTGATCTGCTCGACCTCGTCGCCGAACATCGAGACCCGGTAGGCGGTCTCCGCGTATGCGGGCTGGATCTCGATCACGTCGCCCTTGACCCGGAAGCGGCCGCGGCCGAGCAGCGTGTCGTTGCGGACGTACTGGATGTCGATCAGCTTCCGCAGCATCACGTCGCGGTCGGTCTCCTCGCCGACCGTGAGGAAGACGACGCGCTTCTCGTACTCCTCCGGCGAGCCGAGGCCGTAGATGCAGGAGACGGAGGCGACGATGACGGTGTCGCGGCGCGAGAGCAGGTTCGACGTGGCCGCGTGGCGGAGCCGGTCGATGTCGTCGTTCCGAGAGCTGTCCTTCTCGATGTAGAGGTCGGCCTGGGGGACGTACGCCTCGGGCTGGTAGTAGTCGTAGTAGGAGACGAAGTACTCGACCGCGTTCTGTGGGAAGAACTCCCGGAACTCGTTGCAGAGCTGCGCCGCGAGCGTCTTGTTGTGCGCGATCACGAGTGCGGGCTTCTGCGTCTGCTCGATGATCCAGGCCATCGTCGCGGTCTTGCCGGTGCCCGTCGCGCCGAGCAGGGTCTGGTAGCGCTCGCCCGCGCTGACGGAGCGCGCGATCTCCTCGATCGCCCGGGGCTGGTCGCCGGTCGGGAGGTAGGCAGCGGATGTCTTGAGTTCCGCCATTCGGGTAACAGCGTAGCCCGTGGCCCCGGAGCAACAGCAGCCGCCGTATTCGACCTATGCCGCGCTCGTCGGGGTCTTTGCCCTGGGCATGAGCGGGCTCGCCGGCATCGCGAGCCTGCGCGGTCGGCGGCCCGAGCAGCTGCGCCCGCTCGACCTCGCCGTCCTCTCCGCCGCGACCTTCAAGGCCTCGCGGACGGTCGCACATGACGAGGTGCTCAGCTTCCTGCGGCAGCCGTTCGTCCGCGGCGAGGCGCATGAGGGCGACGAGAAGCCGGTCGAGGACGGCGGCGCCCGCCAGGCGGTCGGCGAGCTGCTCACGTGCAGCCGCTGCATCGGGATGTGGGCGGCCGCGGCGGTCGTCGGCCTGCACACGATCGCCCCGCGGAGCGGCCGTCTGCTGACCTGGTCGCTGGCCGCCTCGGCGGCGAACGACTTCATGCAGGCCGGCTTCAGCGCCCTCGCGGCGAAGGCGAACGAGCTCGACCAGCGGACCGAGGGCGGCTCCGGCTAGCCGCCGATGTAGACGTTGCGCTCGTTCTTCGTCAAGTTCGAGCCGAGGCGGTCGAGCAGCCGCCGGGCGCGCACGGCGAGCTGAGGGGCCGTCCCGCAGAGCTCGCAGAGGTAGGTCCTCACCGTCCCGTCGTCGCCGATGCTGGCGACGCGCCGGCTATCGGGGAAGAACGCGACGCTGCGGACGCGCGGCCCATGGCCGCGCAGGAAGAGCACCGGCGTGCTCTTGTCGATCCGACGCGCGGTCTGGGTCTTCCACATCCCCACCGTCGTCGGGCCGGCCGTCGCGACCCAACGCCCGTCGGGACTGAAGACGACGTCGCTCACGACTGCCGTGTGACCGCGCAGTGCGCGCCGGTGCGTGAGCGCCGGCGCGTTCCAGAGATGCGCCTCGGCGTCGACGCTCGCGGTGGCGATCAGCTTCCCGTCCGGGCTATATGCGATTGCGGTCAGGTCGTCCTCATGCTGCCCGATGAGCTTGCCGACAAGCTTCCCGCTTGCGCGCCAGACCCGCCCCTCGATGTTCACGCCAGCCGTGGCGACGAAGCGGCCGTCCGGGCTGAACGTCACCGCCGTCACTGCGCCGCCGCCGTGCCGGAGCAACCGGGGCGCGCCGCCCGCGCGGTTCCACACCCGCGCGATTCCGTCGGTACCGCCGGTGACGATCCGCGTCGCACCGCGGTCGAAGGCCGCAGACCTCAGCGGTGCGCCGTGCGTGAACGACTGCCGTAGCCCGCCGTCCGCGCCCCAGACGCGCGCGACGCCGTCGACGCCCGCGGTGACCAGGAGTGAACCGTCCCGCGAGAACGCGACATCCACGGCCTGGGCGGGCTGCGGGATGACGCGGACGCTCCGGCCGTCCCGTCGCCCGATCCGAAGCGTGCCGTCCAGCCCGACACTCGCGATCCTCCCGTCCGGGGCGACCGCGACGGCGCGGCCGGAAGCCGTGTGGCGTCCGACAACCGACAGGATCGGATCGACGGCCGGCTTCCACACCCGCGCCGATCCGTCGTCGCTCGCGGTGATGATGCTCGTCCCATCGGGCGTGAACATCGCATCGAGCACGTCGCGCGAGTGCCCGAGCAGCGCCTGAGGGCGGGAGAACTCGTCCCCACCCCAGATGCGTGCGGACCGGTCGAGCGAGGCCGTCACGACCGAGGAGCCATCGGGGCTGAACCCGACGGCGACGACTTGGTTCGAGTGCTCGCCGAGGGACGTCAAGAGCGTGCCGGTATCGGTGCGGAAGATACGACCGCCGTTGTCCGTGCTCGCGGTCGCGAGTAGGCCGCCATTCGGAGACCACTCGACGTCAAGGACGTTCCCGCGGTGCTGGAGCTGGTGCAGCGGGTCGCCGTTTCGGAGCTCCCAGATCATCGCCAGGTTGTCGCGGCCGCCCGTGGCCACACGGTCTCCCGCCGGAGAGAAGGCCGCAATGACGATGTTCCCCGGCTGGTCGAGCACGAGCCGCGGTTGCGTCCAGTCGCCCGCGTCGTACACCCGTGCGTCGCGTGCGACCGTCAGAACCTGGGCGCCAGTCGGGCTGAAGGACACGCGTTCGACGGAGAACGGATGCGGCAGCCGTGCCACCGACTTCAGGTCGGCGGCGGCCCACACCCGCGCCGCCTGCCCCGCGGCGGATGCGACGAGCTTCCCGTCGGGGGAGACCGCGAGCTCGCGGATCGGCGCGCCGTGCTCCGCCCGCGCCAGCCGAACGCCGCTACGAGTGTCCCAGCGAAGGATCACGCCGTTGGCGTCGCCCGTAAAGACGAACTTTCCGTCCGGCGAGAAGACCGCATCCCGGAGCGGGCCGCCGAGCCGCAGAGGCGCCATGCGACGTACCAGGCTTCCGCCGGCAGCGAGTTCAAAGATCCTCGCCTCACCGTCGGCGCCGCCGACGAGCACGAGCGTCCCGTCTGCGCTCGTCCGAAGCGCGCCGACGGTGCGGCTCGCACTCGACGTGACGGCGGACGCAGACGCTCCACTCGAACTCGTGTCGATCGCATTGACCGTTCCGTTCCCGCTCGGCAGCACCGCGCGGGCACGCGCATTCATCAGCGCGTCGCGCAAGGTGTCCTCGAGCCCGGGCGTGGACGCCATCGGCGCGCTCCGAAGCGCGAGCTGGAGGCTCTCCTCCGGATTGATGTTGAGCAGGGAGACTGCCTCGGCGACGAGCGCGCTTGCTTGGGCCTGGTCGCGGGAAGTGATCGCCTGGCCTTTCGCCCTCTGCTCGTTCTTGAAGGCCCGCTCCGCCTTCTTGCGCTGGACGACCTCTGCGTTCTTGGACTGGACCGCCTCAGCTTTGGCGACATTGGCGTCGTCCCGCTCGTCATTTGCGCGTGCTGCCTCCCTGTTCCGCGCCGATCGGCTCTCGTCATTCGCCCGATCGGTCTCGTCATTGGCGCGGTCAGTCTCGTCGTTGGCGCGGTCTGCCTCCGCGTTCGCGCGATCAGTTTCGTCATCAGCGCGGTTGCGCTCCTTGACCAGTGCGACCCGCGACCGCTGCGACTTCGCCAGCGCCGCGTTTGTCTTCTTCTCCTGGTTCTCTGCCTTCTCGGCGCTGTTCTCGGCGGCGGCGCGCGCCGCCAGCGCGAGCTTCGTCTTCTCCTGCGCTTCGCGTCGCTGATCGAAGGCGTACGCCGTCAAGAGGCCCATCGCCAACAACGCCACGGCGCCGAGCCCGATGATGGCCGCTAGCCGACGGTATCGACGACGGGCCGCCGCGCGCTCCTCGGCAAGCGCGCGTTCCGCCTCGTGGCGCGCGCGCCAATCCAGGACAGCCCCGGCGAGAACGTCGTGGTAGATCTCGTAGCGGGGGCCGCCGCCGTTCCTCGCGGGGAGCGCGCGCACGACGCGCTCATCCGAGAGCGAGTGCAGGACGTCCTCGAGGCGCTCGGGCGACTCGCCGGCGTAGCGGCTCAAGTCGCCGACGCCGTGCGCGATCTTCGTTCCCGACGGCGTCACCAGCTGATGGAAGAGGCGCGCGACGAGCTCCCGCTCGGGCTCGTCGAGATTCGCGAGCGCCCGCTCGAGGTGCTGCTGCACGATCTGGCCCGCACCGCCGAGCTCCGCAAGGGTTGCCGCTCGGAGAACGTACGAGCCGCTGCGGCGCTCCTCCTCCCAGATCCGTTCCATCACGAGCTGGAGATACGGCGCCTCGACGCGGCCTCGCCGCCCGCCGCCTTCGACGATGCCGCGGCCGGCGAGGCGGCGCTCGATCCGGCCCGACGCGACCTGGTCGACGACGGCCGCGACGAGCGCGGCCTCGGCGACCACGTGCGGCCCTCCCATCGCCTCGAGTTCGGCCAGCGGCTCCACGATCGCGGTGCGGGCGGCATCGACGTCCAGGTGATCGAGCCGGAGCACGTTCCCGAACAGCCCGGGCACCCGTCCCTTGAAGGCGTCGAGGTCGGCGAGCGCGTCGTCCCGGATGCCCAGTAGCACGTGCACGCGCAGCGTCGGCCGGGTCAGGATCTCGGCGAGCCCTTCCCGGAGGGGGCCGCCGCGGTCTCGTCCGTGGTAGACGAAGTACTCCTCCATCTGGTCGAGGACGAGGTAGATCTCGCCGTCGATCTGGGCCGACCGCTCCGCCAGGACGTCCGCGAGCTCCTGCGGCGACTCGGGCACCGGTGTCTCTGCCGCCGCAGCGATCGCGGCGAGCGGGTCGTCGCGCCACTGGTCGACCACGACCGGCAGCGCGCCGCTTCCGTCGCCGCCGTCTCCCCCAGCCGGCACGAGCGCACGCAGCCTGCGGACGACGCCCGCCCGCAGTAGAGAGCTCTTGCCGACGCCGCTCGGCCCGTAGAGAACCGTGAGCCGCGAGGCGACCAGATTCGAGGCAACGATCTCGGTCTCCCGGTCGCGCCCGAAGAAGAAGCGCTCGTCGAGCTCGGAGTCGTCGAAGCGGGCGAGACCCTTGTAGGGGCTCTCCGGGAGCAGCGAGCCGCCGTTCATACGGCGGCGTCCAGTGCCGCGAGCTCCGCGGTGACGCGGGCCAGCTGCTCCGAGTAGCCGTCCAGGGCGACGTCGTAGGCGTCGACGCCGCGCTCGCGCCAGAGCTCGCGCGCGAGCGACTCGGCCGCCGACTGTACGGCCCAGGAGCGATATGCGAGCCGGTCGTGGCCCCAGACCCGGCGCAGGAATACCCGCAGGCTCCAGTCGTCGACCGCGTAGCCGAGGAAGAGCAGGTGACTGCGGCGGAGACGCGCCGCGATCTGGACCGGAACCGTGCCCGCGGCCTCCACACCGGCGAGATAGTCGATGTGGTCGTCCTCGCTGACGGCGAAGCTCTCGAGCTCGCGCGTCGCCCCGTGGTCGACGTGGCCGTGGATCTTGAGCAGCACGCTGCGCTGCTCGAGCGCCAGCCCCGTGTAGGCGTTCGGCTGCTCAACCACGACCGACTCGCCGCTCGGGCCGATGTGCAGGAACTTGCCGCGGTCACGGCCTGAGGCGAGGTAGACGACAACGTCGAGCTCCTCGCCCGCGTCGGCGAACGCACGCTCGACACCCGTGTCGAACGAGGTCGACACGATCAGCTGCTGCGGCAGCGAGCGGTGGCGGAGCAGCGGCGGGAGACTCGCGAGCCAGCCGTGGAGGAGCGACGGCTCGAAGTCGCGCGCGAGCGCGAGGTGGAGCTCGTCGTGCAGCGGGCCGATGCCGTTCCGCGCCGCAACCGCCTGCGAGACGTACGCAAGGCCGCGGCCATCGACGTCGAGTTCGAAGCGCGCTGCCAGCAGAGTCGCGAGCTCGTGCCCGGCGACTCCGCCGACGCCGGGGCCGAGCACCGGCACCAGGCGGCCGGCGCTGAACGCCCGCATCACCTCGTCGTAATGGTCCTCGAGCGCGGGCTGCGCGACCCTGACGAGCGCACGCTCCTGGCGGAGGATCGATCCGTACAGCGCCTGCAGGTCGGGCCCCGGCTCGATCCCGAGCTCCTCGACGAGCGTCCGGCGCGCCTCGTGGAACGCCGCCAGCGCCTCGGCCTGCCTTCCGCACCGGTAGAGCGCGAGCATCAGGCTGGCGCGCAGGCTCTCGCGCAGCGGGTGGGCCCGCACGAGCGCCTCGATCTCCGCCACCAGCTCCGCATCCGCGCCGAGATCGAGATCGGCGGCGATCCGCTCCTCGAGCACGCCGAGCCGAAGGTCTTCGAGCCGCTGGATCTCCGACTGCGCGAACGTCTCCGACTCGAGGTCGGCAAGGGGAGAGCCTCGCCAGAGCCCGAGGGCTTTGCGGAGGAGCGCGACCCGCTGATCGGCCTCGGCCGAACGAGCCTCGCGCACCAGCCGCTCGAACCGCGTCAGGTCGAGCTGGTCGGGGTCGAGCTCGAGGACGTAGCCGCTGGGCCGCGTCAGGAGCAGGCCGTGCCCCAGCAGCTTGCGCAGCTGCACGACGGTGTTCTGGAGCGATGTTGTCGCCGTCCGCGGCGGATGCTCGCCCCAGAGCTGGTCCACGAGGCGCTCGGTCGAGACCGGCTCATTGGCGCGCAGGAGCAGCAGCGCCAGCACGGCGCGCTGGTTCCGGCCGCCCAGGCCCACAGGGTTTCCCTCGTCGAGCACCTCGAGCGGCCCGAGGATCCTGAACTCCAGCATTCCCCGGTTGTAACAGGACATACAAAGCTTTTAAAGGCCTGCTCGGACGGCGTTAGTGCGACGTTAGGACCGCGTGAGCGCGCCATTTAGGCCGCCTCCGACGGTGGCCGCATGGCTACCTCATGCGCATCATTCGTCCGGCGCCTGGCGATCGTCCTCGCGACGACGTTCACGGCGCTCGCAGCACCGCACGCAGGTCACGCCGGCTCCTACGGCTGGCCGCTCCGCCCCTTCGACCAGCAGCACCCGGTTCGCGGCTTCTTCGGCGACCCGCGGATCGGGGAGGGTGCCGACGGGCATGCCGAGTCGAAGACGTTCCATTTCGGCATCGACATTTCGGCGGCCGACGGGACACCAGTCTTCGCCACGGCCTCCGGCCGGATCGTCTGGGAGCCGCAGCGACCCGAGACGATCGCGATCCGCGCCAATGACGGCAGGGTCTTCGCGTACTGGCACATCATCCCGGCCGTCCGCAGCGGAGAGACTGCGGTCGCCTACGGCACGCTTCTCGGCCACATCTCGCGAGGCTGGGGCCATGTCCACTTCGCCGAGCTGCGCGACGGCAGGTACGTCAACCCACTTCGCGCCGGCGCGCTGACGCCGTACCGGGACACAACCCGGCCGACGATCCATGCGTTCAGCTTCGAGCGTGAGGGTCGCGCCCTGCCCCGTGCGAGGTTGAGCGGACGGTTCGACCTCGTCGCCGAAGCCTGGGACGAGACGCCGATGCACGTCCCCGGCAAGTGGGCCGACAAGCCGGTCATGCCGGCCGTCGTGCGGTGGCGCATTCGCGGAGAGCGCGGCACACAGGGCCACTGGCGCAGGGCGATCGATTTCACCGGCACGGTCCCGGCGCCCAGCAGCTTCGACAGCGTCTACGCGCCGTGGACGCGCCAGAACCATCCGTGGCGAGATGGCCGCTACCGGGTCCGGCTCGCCCGCAACTGGGACAGCTCGGCGCTTCGCGACGGGGAGCACGTGCTCGAGGTCGAGGCGACCGACACGCGCGGGAACGCGACGCGCCGCTCGGCCCGCTTTGCGATTCGGAACTGAGACCGGCGGCGGCGTTCCCCGCGCCGCCGCCCTCTTCCTAACCGCTCCATCACGTGTGCCATCTACGATTCCCGCCCGATGCGCCGCCTCGCTTTGTTCGCCTTCATCCTCGTCACGCTCGGGGTTGCGCCGTCGGCCTCTGCCGCGGACCTGACGGTCGCGCCGCGCGACTTCTCGCCGAAGCAGAAGAAGCTGCGGATCCAGGCCTCGTTGCCGCAGCGTGCGCACGTCGGCGTCCAGTTGGCCCGGGCCGACGGCCGTGTGCTCGGCTGGATCGTCGAGCCGGAGCAGCGCCGGTTCCTCGACTTCCGCTGGAACGGCCGCCTCGGCAAGCGGCGCATCTGGGACGGCGACTACCGGATTCGCCTCGTCGACGGCTTGCGCGTGCTCGCGACCTCGCCGCTCCGCGTCGACCAGACCGCGGCGCAGATCACGAACATCCGAGCCCGCAACCGCAGCCGCATGCCCTTCCGCGGCGACAACGAGCGCTTCACGACGATCTCGCCGAACGGGGACAAGCTGCGCGAGTCGGCCAAGATCTCCTTCACGCTGAACGAGCCGGCGCAGGTGCACTTCGAGGTGACACGCACGATCAGTTCGCCGGCGACGATCTACGAGCTCTGGGCGAACCTCGAGCCAGGCCGCAACGTCTTCACCTGGCATCCGCACTGGTCGATGGGAGCGCGCACGTACCTGATCCGGATGACGACGGTGGACAAGGCCGGCAACCGGCGCACGTACGGCGCCGACAACGCGCGCGAGGGCAGAAAGCTGCGCTCGGCCGTCGTCCGCGTCCTCGGCGTCGACGCCGGCTTCACCGGCGAGAGCTACGTGGCGACGAGCACGGCGCGGCTGGCGATCGAGACCGACGCGACGGCGCTGACGCTGCAGACGTTCCGGGCAGGCGGCGAGGACACGCGCACTCACAGCGACACGATCATGCACGGCGTGCCGGTGAACCAGCCGGTGACGATCCCCTGGGTCGCGCGCCACCGCCGCGCGACGCTCAACTTCGCCGTCGGGCCGTGGGCGACCGGCGTGTATTTCGTCAAGCTGACCGCCAACGACGGCCGGATCGGCTATGCGCCGTTCATCGTCAGGCCGACCACACTCGGCGAGCGCAGCCGCGTCGCCGTCGTGATGCCGACGAATACCTGGCAGGCGTACAACTTCCGCGACGGCAACGGCAACGGCTGGGGCGATACCTGGTATGCCAAGGGCGCGCAGAGCACGGCCCGTCTCGGCCGCATGTACATCCGGCGCGGCGTCCCGCCGCAGTGGCGCAAGTACGACGTCGACTTCATCCGCTGGCTTCAGTCCACCGGCAAGCAGCCCGACTTCCTGACCGAGACCGACCTCGAGTCGATCCGGACGGCCGAGGAGCTGATCGGCCTCTACGACTTCGTCGTCTTCCCCGGCCACACCGAGTACGTGACCCGGCACGAGTACGACCTGATCCGGAACTACCGCGACCTGGGCGGCAACCTCGCCTTCCTCTCGGCGAACAACTTCTTCTGGCAGGTGCAGCTGCAGGGCCGAACGCTGCGGCGGACGCGGTTGTGGCGCGACATGGGCCGGCCCGAATCCGCCTTGCTCGGCGTCCAGTACCGGGCCAACGACGACGGCCGCCGGCAGCAGCCGTTCGTCGTCCGCTCGGCGTCGACTGCGCCCTGGTTCTGGGCCGGAACCGGCCTCGGCGACGGCGGCACCTTCGGGCAGGAGCTCGGCGGCTACGGAATCGAGATCGACGCCGCGACGCCGGCGACCCCAGCGGGCGCGATCGTCCTCGCCGAGATCCCGGACGTGTTCGGGCCCGGCCTCACCGCCCAGATGACGTACTACGAGACGCCACAGGGCGCGAAGGTCTTCGCCGCCGGGGTGATCGACTTCGGCGGCTCCTCGACGCTGCCGACAGTGCGGCGGCTGCTCGAGAACCTCTGGGCGAGGCTCGCTGCTCCTTAGCGCAGGATGAGCATCCGCGGGAGCGGCTGCTCATCGCGCCAGAACACCCCTGAAGGGGCGCTTCGCTGCCCAAACAGCGCGCTCCAAGGGCCCAAAGCTAGATCGGAATCGCCGTCGCGGCCGCCACCGGCTCCTCCCGGTGCCGGAGCGCGATCGCGGCGAACGCGAGCGCCGACGCGGTCATGCCGATCGCGATGGCCGCGAAGACTCGCTCGACGCCCCACGGCTCGAGCAGCTGTCCGGCGACGAGGAAGCCGGCCGGCGCCGAGAGCGTGCTCAGCGAGATCAGGGCGGTCATCATCTTCGGCCGCAGGTCGACCGGCGTCCGCGCCGTGATCACGCCGATGACCGGGCCGTTCACGAGCGGCGTGAACAGCGTCGCCGTGAAGAGCGCGGCCATCACGCCCCATGCCGGCAGGTCGAGCGGGAGCAGCCAGAGCGGCAGGGTCAGCGCGACGATGCCGAGCGCGGCCAGCCGGAGGGGCGGGAAGCGCTTGACGACGACAACCGCGGCGATGCTGCCGATCACGGCACCCGCGCCCATCGCGGTGAAGAAGAGGCCGGCGATCTTCGAATCGCCCGAGAACTCGTCGAAGGCGTAGAACGGCAGCGTCGCCGACAGCCCTGCACCGAGGAAGTTGAGCACCACCACGGTGCCGCCGAGCGGTCCCAGCAGCTTGTCGCGGAGCAGGAACTGGATCCCCGCGAGGACGCCGTGCGTCGCGCGCTGGCCGAGCCGCTTCGTCTTCGGCACGAATCCGGCGAGAAGGAGGAAGGCGACGGCGTAGGTGACCGCGTCGACGTAGAGCACGTTCGGTGCGCCGAGGATCGGGATCAGGATGCCGGCGAGCGCCGGCCCCGCGAGGGCGGCGAAGGCAGTGCCGCCCTCGATGACGCTGTTCGCCTGGGCAATCGTCGTCTCGTCCTCGCCGACGAGCTCGGGCAAGATCACCCGCTGAGCTGCGAAGTACGGCGCCATGAAGCAGCCGAGCCCGAAGACGAGCGCGAGCAGGAGCGGGAAGCTGAGTGCATCGGCCGCATGCAAGAGCGGCAGCGCCGCGAGCAACGGGACTCTGGCCGCGTCGCAGACGAGCATGGTCGTCCGCGCGCCCAGCCGCTCCACGACCATCCCGCTCGGGATCCCGAGGAGCGCCATCGGCGCGATCTCCGCCGCGAGGACGAGCGTCATCTTCGACGGCGACCCGGTCGTGACGAGCACGAACCACGGCAGCGCCAGGTAGGTCATCCGGGAGCCGAGGATGGAGACGATCTCGGCGGAGACGAGTGCGACGAGTGGCGTCTTCTTCACGGCCACGATAATAGTACGACTGTACGTTTTTGTAAAGTGGGCCGATGCCGAAGGTGACGGAGGAGCACAAGGAGGCCCGCCGCGAGCAGATCCTCGCCGGCGCGCAGCGCGCGTTCGCGCGGCACGGCTACGAGGGGGCGACGGTCGCGCGGCTCGAGGAGGAGACCGGCCTCTCCCGCGGCGCCATCTTCAACTACTACGAGAGCAAGGAGGCGCTCTTCGTCGAGCTCGTGCGCCGGTCGTCCGACCGCTTCGTCGAGATCTGGCTCGGGCAGGGCTACCGGGCGCTGCTCGAAGCGGTGCTCGAGGAGGATCCCGCGTGGCTCTCCGTGCAGGTGGAGGCCGCCCGGCGCGTCCGCACTGACGAGCACTTCCGAGCGCAGATCTCGCGGCTCGAGAACGACGCCGAGGGTAAGCGCGAGGCGAGGCACGCGCGGCTGCGGAACGTCACCCGCGGCGATGTCCCGATCCAGGTCGTCGTCCAGTTCCTCGGCATGCTCGCGAACGGCGTCGCCTTCGCACGGGTCACGGACGACGAGATGCCTGACCTCGACCAGCTGATGACGCTGATCGAGACCGGGGTGGCGCCGCGATAGGAGGGTTGGGCGGGATGGCGCTCAGCGCGGCCCCCGGCGGCACAGCCGCTGTGTCCAACCCTCCGGCCTAGAGCCCGAGCTCGTCGGCGTACGCGTGCGCGTACACCTCTTTCAGCTCCTGCACCCGCTCGACGTAGTGGCGTGTCTCGTCGAACTGGATCCCGACGCCCTGCTCGCGCCAGCGGTCGACGTTCGCCTGGCCGGCGTTGTAGGCGGCGAGCGCGAGCTCCTCGTCCTCGTACTTGTCGAGCAGGTGGCGCAAATACCACGAGCCGTAGCGGACGTTCAGCTCCGGGTTGTGCAGATCCTCCGGCGTCCAGCTGTCGCCGCCCGTGCGGTCGGCGATCCCTTGGCCCGTCGACGGCAGCAGCTGCATCAGCCCGACGGCGCCGGAGGCGGAGACGGCGTCGGCGTCGAACTTCGACTCCTGGTAGATGACGGCGGCCACGAGCTGCGGGTCGAGGCTGTAGTTCTCCGCGTGCCCGACCACGATCTGCTCGTACCGGAGCGGGTAGCGCAGCCGCTCGTACCAGCGCGGCTCCGTCTCCAGTACGTAGACGGCGAACGCGGCGGCGACGATGCCGACGAGGCTGATCGAGCCGAGCTTCACTTCGTCAGCTCCGCCATGACGCCGGCGACCCAGGCGTCGAGCTCGTCGAGCGTGCCCGTGTTGACGTAGGCGAAGTCGGCGCTCTTCACCTTCTCCTTGTCAGGCAGCAACCGCTGGTCACGGTCGTCGCGCGTGACGCGACGCCGCTGCTCGCGGAGCTTGGCCGGCGCCGTGATCACGACCACCTTGTCGAAGCGCTTGTCTCCCCCGGTCTCGTAGAGGAGCGGCACCTCGGTGACCGCGACCTTGGGTGGATGCGGGAGCTCGGCCAGCTGCTCTCGCCAGCGCAGGTACTCGGCCGTGACGAGCGGGTGGAGGAGCTGCTCGAGGAAGTCGAGCTTCGCGCGGTCGCCGAAGACGATCGCGCCGACCCGCTTCCGGTCGATGACACCGTCCTCGCCGAGAACGCCCTCGCCGAGCTCGCGCACGATCGCCGCCCTGACGTCCGGATCGCTGCGGAGGAGGTGATGAACGATCTCGTCGCTCGAGACCGTGGCGGCACCGGCCTTCTGGAATGCGTAGAGCGCCTCGCTCTTGCCGGCTCCGATCCCGCCGGTGATCGCAACCGCGACCGGGCGCGGCAACTTACGCTGCGTCGGGAGTCTCGGGCTCGTCGCCCGTTGCTGCATCCGTCTCGGCCGTCGGCTCGTCGACCGGCACGTCTCCCGCGGCGGCCTCGGCGTCGGCGGTCGTCTCGGCCTCGAGCTCGACCTCCGCCGCGGCGTCCGACTCGGGCGCCGGCGTGTCCTCGAGCTCCACCTCGGCAACCGGCTCGTCTGCTTCGGCGACCGGCTCCTCGGCGGCTTCGGCAACCGGCTCCTCGACGGCTTCGGCTTCCTCGACCGCGCCGGCCGGGAAGACGTCCTCGGAGAGGTTCAGGTTCGGCGTCAGGTGCACGGACTCGCCGCCGTCGGCGCGCGGGAGGGGCTCCTGGCCTTCCTCGACCCGCTTCAGCGAGAGCGAGAGGCGGCGCCGCTCGGCGTCGACCTCGAGGATCAGCACGTTGACCGCGTCGCCCTGCGAGACGACCTCGCGCGGGTTCTCGACGTGGTGCTGCGCCAGCTCGGAGATGTGCACGAGCCCCTCGACACCGGGCAGGATCTCGACGAACGCGCCGAACGTGACCACCTTCGTGACGCGGCCCTCGACGACGTCGTTCTCGGAGTAGCTCTCGAGCACCTGCTGCCACGGATCCGATTGCGTCTGCTTGAGCCCGAGCGAGATCCGCTGGCGGTCGCGGTCGATGTCGAGCACCTTGACCTTGACCTCCTGGCCGATCTCGAGCACCTCGGAGGGGTGGTTGACGTGGCTCCACGAGAGCTCGGAGATGTGGATCAGGCCGTCCATCCCGTTCAGGTCGACGAAGGCGCCGAAGTCGACGATGTTCGAGATCGTCCCGTCGACGATGTCGCCCGGGTTGAGCCGATCGAGAATCTGCTGGCGCTGGTCCTTGCGCTCGTCCTCGAGGACGGCGCGGCGCGAGAGGACGACGTTGTTGCGCGACCGGTTCAGCTCGATCACCTTGCAGCGAAGCTCGGTCGCCATGAACTCGTCGAGGTCCTGGACACGGCGGATGTCGACGAGCGACGCCGGCAGGAAGCCGCGAACGCCGAGGTCCAGGATGAGGCCGCCCTTGACGACCTCGATCACGCGGCCGACGACGGGCTCACCCGACTCGGCGGCGGCCTCGATCCTCTTCCAGGCCAACTCGAAGCGCGCGCGCTTCTTCGAGAGGATCAGGCGACCCTCTGCGTCCTCCTTCGTGAGCACGAGCGCGTCGATCTCCTCACCGACCGAGACCTCGTCGGCGGGGTTGACCGAGCGGCGAATCGAGAGCTCGGCGACCGGGATCACACCCTCGGACTTGTAGCCGATGTCGACGAGCACCTCGTCCTTGTCGACGCGGACGACCGTTCCGTGCACGACCTCGCCCTCGTTGATCGTCGGGAACGTCGACTCGTAGTCGGGGATCAGCTCGCCGTCAGGCCCGGTGACCCAGACGCCTTCTTCGGCTGCGATCGGCTTTTCCATCGTGTCGTTGGCCATGCGAGGTGCGGAGTATAGCCCGAAGTTCGCAGCCCCTAGAAACGCCAAGTAACAGTCTGTTACTTGGCTAGCTCTTGGCCTCGTTCCAGTCGTCGCCGTGGCCGACGTCGACCGCCAGCGGCGGGTCGAGCGGGTAGGCGTTGCACATCTCCCGGCGCACGAGCTCCTTGATCGCGCTCGTCTCCGTCTCCGGCGCCTCGAGCAGGAGCTCGTCGTGCACCTGGAGCACGAGCCGGGCGCCTCTCCCCTCCTCGCGCAGCCGGTCGTGGATCCGGATCATCGCCACCTTGATCACGTCGGCGGCGGTGCCCTGCATGACCGAGTTGACGGCCAGCCGCTCGCCGAGCGCACGCGTCTGCCGGTTGCGAACGCGGATTTCCGGGACGGGCCGGCGGCGGCCGAGCAACGTCGTCACATAGCCGTCCCGCTCGGCCTGCTCGATCGTCCGCTGGATGAAGTCCTGCACGTGCGGGAAGCGCGCGAGATAGGTGTCGATGTACTCCTGCGCCTGCTCGCGCGGGATCTCGAGGTTCTCCGAGAGCCCGAAGGCGGAGATCCCGTAGATGATCCCGAAGTTGACCATCTTGGCGACGTTGCGCTCGTCCTTCGTCAGCGCCGCCGGCTCCTTGCCGAGCACCTCCGCCGCCGTCGCCGCGTGGATGTCCTCGTTGCGCGCGAACGCCTCGCGCAGGCGGGGCTCGCCGGAGACGTGCGCGAGGATCCGGAGCTCGACCTGGCTGTAGTCGGCCGAGATCAGCCGCGCACCCTGCTCGGCGACGAAGGCGGAGCGGATCTCGCGGCCGAGCTCCGTCCGGATCGGGATCGCCTGTAGGTTCGGGTTCGTCGTCGAGAGGCGGCCGGTCGAGGCCGCGGCCTGGTTGAAGGTCGTGTGCAGGCGGCCGTCGCGCTCGGAGATCAGCTGCGGCAGCGGGCCAAGGTAGGTGTTGACCAGCTTCGAGAGCTCGCGCCACTCCTCGAGCACGCCGACGACCTCGTGCTCGCCGCGGATCGAGCGGAGCACGCGCGTGTCGGTCGAGTAGCCCGTCTTGCCCTTGCGGCCCGGCGTGAGGCCGAGCACCTCGAAGAGGATCCGCGCTACCTGCTGCGTCGAGCCGAGCATGAACTCCTCGCCCGCGAGCTCGTACGCCTTCGCCTCCAATTCCTCGAGCCGGTCGGCGAGGCGCGCCGTGATCTCGCCCATCCGGTAGGTGTCGATCTTGACGCCGGCGTCCTCCATCGACGCGAGCACCGCGGTGAGCGGCAGCTCGATCTCGTCGTAGAGGCGCTCGGAGCCGCGCTCGACGACGCGCTCGCGCATCGGCCCGGCCAGGCGCCGTGCGGCCTCCGCACGCGTGATCAGGGAAGCTGTCTCCTCCTCCGTCGCGGGCTCCGGGATCACCTCGAGCCCGTACTCGCGCTGGAGGTCGTCGATCGCGTACTCGGACCGGCCGGGCTCGATCAGATAGGCCGCGATCAGCGTGTCGTCGGCGGGCCGCATCGTCAGCCGCGGCAGCGACTTGAAGTCGTGCGCGACCAGATCGGCGTCCCGGAGCCGGGCGGGCGAGCCCTCGTCCCAGGGGCCGACGACAACGCCGTCCTCCCGCGCGAGCGCGAAGCGGCCGTCGGCGACCGCGAGCCCGGCGCGGCCGCGCACCTGTGGCAGCTCACCCTCGCGCCACGGGACGACGGTGCCGGCGACCGCCACCGGCACGGCCGCCGGGATCGCGTCCTCGAGGTCGTCGATCCGGTTCAGCAGCCCGCGAAACTCGTAGCGGCGGAACATCTCGCGCAGCTGCGAGCGGTCGGGCGGCTCGAGCACGATCTGCGACGGGTCGAAGTCGAGGTCGAGGTCGCGGCGCATCGTCGCGAGCTCCTTCGAGGTCCGCGCCTGATCGGCGAACTCGGTGATGTTCTTGCGCCGGGCCGGGGAGAGCTCCTCGGCGTGAGCGATCACCTCCTCGAGCGAGCCGTACTGCGCGACCAGCTGGCTGGCCGTCTTGTCGCCGATCCCGGGGACACCGGGAATGTTGTCGGAGGAGTCGCCCTTGAGCCCGATGAAGTCCGGCACCTGATCCGGCCGGATCCCGTAGCGGAGCTCGACGCGCTCCGGCGTGTAGACGTTGACGTCGGCGACCCCACGCGGGGTCATCATCAGGACGACGTTGGGCGAGGTCAGCTGGAAGGCGTCTCGGTCGGTGGAGACGACCGTCGTCTTCACGCCCGCCTCGTCGGCGCGGGTCGCGAGCGTCGCGATCACGTCGTCCGCCTCCCAGCCCTCGAATTCGAGGTTGCGATAGCCGAACGCCTCCACGATCGGCCGGAAGTGCGGGAACTGCTCGCGCAGCAGGTCGGGCATCGGCCGGCGCCCCTGCTTGTAGACGAGGTCGGCCGCCTCGGCGACCGCGTGACGCTGGGTCGGGCTCGAGTCCCACGCGACGGCGACGCCCTTCGGCCGATAGTCGGAGAGCAGCTTGAAGAGCATGTTTGCGAAGCCGAGCAGGGCGTTCGTGGGGAAGCCGTCGCTCGTCGCGAGCTCCTCCGGGAGCGCGAAGAAGGCGCGGTAGGCGAGGTTGTTGCCGTCGACGAGGAAGAGCTCCGAGTCGCGTGCCGGGCCGTCGTCGAGCTGCAGTTCCTGTCCTGTCAGCGTCTTCGGGGACATCGTGTCGAGTGTAGGTATCGTCGCGCGGTCGTGGAGATCGTGCCGCTCACCGAGGGAGAGAAGAGCGGCGCGGAGGCGTTGCGCGACGGCGAGCGCGTCGCGCACCTCATCGGTTTGCTCGGCGAGGCGCCGTCGCGGGGAAGGCACGCCTGGGTCGGTCTCGCCGACCTCTCGCTCGCGGCCGGCGAGGCGCCGCACTTGCTGGCGGAGGTCTACGCGGCGGCCGGCGCCCCGTGGGTCGCGGCCGGCTACCTCACGCATCTCGTCGAGGTACCCGCGGCGGGGCCGCTGCCGCAGCTCTTCTTCACGCTCGGCTTCGGCCAGGAGCAGGTGCACGCGTCGGCGCCCGTCCGAGCCGAGGAGCCGGCGGCGCCCGAGCGAGCGACGATCCGGCGGGCCGGGCCTGCCGACATCGAGCTCCTCCTGGATGTCGTCGGGGCGATCGGCGAGCACCAGGTCGGGCCGCCCATCTGGTCGGGTCTGCCAGTACCGGCGCGGGAAGACATGCGGGGCGACTGGGTCGAGTTCCTCGAGGACGAGACCGCCGTGATCCTCGTCGCCGAGCGCGACGGCGCGGCGCTCGGCTATGCCGCCTTCTATTCCGCCGAGCAGCCGGGAGTCGCACACCTTCCCGTAGCGGGGACGCGCGCGGACGTGCGCGGAGCGGGCCTCGGCGTGGCGCTCGTCGAGCACGCTCTCCACGAGGCGCACCGCGCCGGCTTCGAAACGGTCGAGCTCGACTGGCGCTCGACGAACCTGCTCGCCGCGCGCTTCTGGCCGAGCCGCGGTTTCACGCCGACGCATCTCCGCTTGCGCCGGGACGTCCAGCCGACTGCCTGATGCCGCGGATCCCGATCCCGTCCGGCTCTCGGGTCGCCGTCGTCAATCCGCACGACGGTGTCGTGCTGCGGCCGCGGCGTCCCGCGGCGGGGGTCGTCGACGTCGGCGCTGCCGTCCGCGACGCGCTCCGCTTCCCACTCTCCGGCTCGCCGCTCGAGGCGCTCGTCTCCCGTGGCGGCACCGCGACACTCGTCGTCGAGGCCCCCGAGCTGCCGCTCCCGGGCGCGCCGAACGATCCTCGCCGCTACGCCCTCGCCGCCGCGATCGACGAGCTCGAGCGGCTTGGAGTTCCCTCGACGCGCCAGACGATCCTCGTCGCCGGCGGGCTCAACCGGCGAGCCGGGCAGCGCGAGCTCGAGGGGCTGCTGGCGCCATCCTTCGCCCGCCGCTTCCACGGCCGGGTCGAGGTGCACGACGCGGAGTCGCCCGACCTCGTCCACGTCGGCGACGCCGGTCGCACGCCGCTCCGCATCAACCCGATGCTGCTCGAGACCGACCTCGTCCTCTGCGTCACCGCGGCGGAGACCGTCCTCCACGGCGGCCCCGGCGCCCTCCTCGGCGGTGGCGGGCGTGAGACGCTGCGCGCGGCGACGGCCTCCTCGCTGCTCGAGACCGCTGCCGCGACGGGCTGGCGGCTGGGCGTCGCGCTCGAGCGGGCGCTCGCGACGCGGGTGCCGGTGCTCGGAACCTCGCTCGTGCTGAACCCGCCGCGCCTCGCGGGCCGCTTCCGCGACTACCCCTACGAGGACGACGCCATGGCGCACCTCGCCCGCTCGCCGCTGCGCCGCTTCTCGTTGCTGCCGTCGGGGATCAGGCGCCGGCTCCTCCAGGATCTCGCCCGCGAGCTGACCGCAGTCGCAGCGTTCGCGGGGCCTCCGTCGGTCGCGCACGCCGAAGCGCTCCTGCGCGGGATCGCTCGAAGGTCGACGCCGCTCGAGGAGCCGCTCGACGCGATCGTGATCGGCATGCCCTGGAAGCACCACCATGCGCCGCGCGAGCGCCTCAACCCGATCACGGTCGCGACCGTCGCGCTCGGGCTCGCGCTGCGACTCTGGCGCGACGCCTTCCCCGTCCGGGAGGACGGGACGGCGATCGTGCTCCACCGGCTCTCGCGCCACTTCGCCCACGGCACCCAGGATCCGTACCGCGCGCTCTTCCACTCGCTGCGTGACGGGCGCACCGCCGAGGATCTCGCCCGAGGCGAGCGCGAAGCGGCGGCCGACACGCGAGCGCTGGACGCGTACCGCAGCGGCCGAGCCTGCCATCCTCTTCTGCCCTACGTCGACTGGGACAGCTGCCGGCCGGCGCTCGAGCGGCTCGGGGCGGTCGTCGTCGCCGGCTGCCGCGACCACCAGGCGGCGCGGACGCTCGGCTTCGTGCCGACGCACGGGATCGCGAGCGCGCTCGAGATGGCCCACGGCCGCGCCGGCGGCAAGGCCAGGATCGGCTACCTCCTCGGCCCGCCCTACTTCCCGCTCGAGGTGGGCGCGGGCTAGCGGACTTCGTGGTTCAGAGACGCGAGGCTTACTGGAAGAGGAGCAGCAGCGCGTCCGTCGGCGCGTAGTCGTCCGTCAGCACCGGCACGTCGTCGGTCGCGATCACGCCATCGCGGCGATCGAGGATCGGCTGACGCAGGTCCGGGATGCGCGGGTTGCCGCGGCGCAGATCGGCCCAGCGATCCGCGAGCTGCTGCCGGCCCGGGGTCGCCTTCTCCGTCGCGATCAGGATCAGGTTGCGGAACTGCTCCTCCCCCTTGTCGCCCGGGAGAATCGCCGGGTGCACGAGCACCGACGGGAAGGCCGTGCGGTACGTCTTGTAGATCGAGCGGAAGAGCTTCGAGCCAGGCCCGGCCATTGCGCCGATCGCGTTCGTGACGACGACGCCGCCGGGCGCCAGCCGGGAGCGGGCGAGCGCGAGGAACTCCTGCGTGACGAGGTGCGCGGGGATCGAGTCGGCGAAGAAGGCGTCGATCACGATCACGTCCCAGCGCTGCTCGCTGCCGGCGAGGAAGCGCCGGCCGTCGCCGACATCGACCTGCAGCCGCGGGTCGCGCGGCAGCTCGAAGTACCGATACGCGACGTCGACGACGACGGGATCGAGCTCGACCGCGTGCAGCCGCAGCTGCGGAAAGTCGCGCCACATCCGCTTCTCGGAGGAGCCGGCGCCGAGGCCGACGAAGAGGACATCTCGAGCGGACGGGTTGTAGGCGATCCCGAGGTGGAAGAGATCGGTGTAGCGGTAGCGCGTCCGGTAGGCGTCGTCCCGGTACATCGCGCTCTGGAGCGAGTTGTCGAAGCGGAGATAGCGAGAATCCCGGTCGTCGACGACCGCGAGCCGGTGGTAGCGCGTGTCCTCGGCGAAGACGACCTTCAGATCCTTTGCCTCGACCACGGCGCGCGGGTCGCGGGCGTCCAGGTAGCCGTAACCGCGCGTCCGGAAGAGCGGCGACCAGTTCTGCGCCGAGGTGGCGGTCAGCGGCTCGATCCGCTGCGAGCCGAGCGAGATCGCGTAGAGGCTCGCGGCGACGGAGAGCGCGCAGGCGACGGCGACGACGGCGTGCATCCTGCCCGCCAGCCCGACGAGCCCTGCGGTGGCGAAGAGCGCTGCGGCGCCGAGGACGAACAGCTGCTCGACGCCGAACTCGGGGATCAGCCAGAACGCGGTCGCGAACGTGCCGACGATGCTGCCGGCCGTCGAGATCGCGAAGGTCCGCCCCGCGGTGCGCCCCGCCCGTTGCAACGCATGCGTCTGCAGGCGTACGGCGATCGGGCCGACGGCCGAGAGGAGGATCGCCATCGGGAGGAAGAGGATCGCCGTGCAGAGAACCGGATCGAGGCGGGCGCCGGGATCCCAGCGGAGGACGGCCTCGATCACGACGCGGTCGAGCAGCGGGATCGCGAGCACGGTCACCGCGGCGGCCCCGATCACGGCGGCAAGCGTCAGCGGCGAGGGAAAGCGGTCGGCGAGCGCGCCGCCGAGCCAGTAGCCAGCCGCGAGACCGCCGAGGATGACGCCGATGATCGCCGCCCAGACGAAGAGCGAGTTGCCGAAGTACGGCGCGAGCACCCGGCTTGCGGCCATCTCGACGCCGAGCAGGACGCCGCCGCAGAGGAAAACGGTGGCGAGGACCGGTCCGGTCGCGGCGGGGCGGCGGTGCTGGAGCGGGACGAGACGAGGCTCGTCGGCCTCGGGCGGCGCGGGACGCGCCGGCTCGCTCAACCCTCTCCCAGGTAGGTCTTGCGCACCTTCTCGTCGTTGCGGAGATCCTTCGCCGGTCCTTCGAGCGCGATCACGCCGGTCTCCATCACATAGCCGCGGCTCGCCGCATCGAGCGCCATCAGCGCGTTCTGCTCGACGAGGAGGATCGGTGTCCCCTGGGCGTTGATCTCCGCGACGATCTCGAAGATCTTCTCGACGAAGATCGGCGCGAGCCCCATCGACGGCTCGTCGAGCATGAGCAGCTTCGGCCGCGCCATCAGCGCCCGCCCGATCGCGCACATCTGCTGCTCGCCGCCCGACATCGTCCCGGCCTTCTGCTGCTTCCGCTCGGCGAGACGAGGGAAGAGGTCGAAGACCCGGTCCATGTCCTCCTTGAAGTTCTGCCTGTCCTCGCGCTGGAACGCGCCCATCTCGAGGTTCTCGAGCACGCTCATGCGCGGGAAGAGACGGCGCCCCTCGGGCGACTGCGCGATCCCCATCTTCACGATCGTGTGTGGCGGCGCATCGGTGATGTCCCGGCCCTGGAAGCTGATCCGGCCTTCCCGAGGGTGGTTGACGCCGTTGATCGAGCGGAGCGTCGTCGACTTGCCGGCCCCGTTCGCGCCGATCAGTGTCACCACCTCCCCGTCGTGCACCTTCAGCGAGACGCCTTTGAGCGCATGGATCGCGCCGTAGTAGGTGTGGATGTCCTCGAGCTCGAGGACGACGCTGTTTCCGCCCGCGGCGTCAGCCATGGGAGGTCGCCCCCTTGCCGAGGTAGGCCTCGATCACGCGCTCGTCCTTCTGGACGTCCTGCGGCGTTCCCTCGGCAATCTTCTCGCCGTAATCGAGCACGGTGACGCGGTCGGAGATGCCCATCACGACCTTCATGTCGTGCTCGATCATCAGCACGGTCAGGTCGCGGTCTTCGCGCAACTTGCGGACGAAGGCGGTGAAGTCTGCGGTCTCCTGCGGGTTCATCCCCGCCGTCGGCTCGTCGAGAAGAAGCAGCTTCGGGTCGGTCGCGAGCGCGCGAGCGACCTCGAGGCGGCGCTGGTCGCCGTAGGAGAGATTGCGCGACGTCTCGTTGTCGCGGCCGCGCAGGCCGGAAAAGCGCAGGAGCTCGCGGGCCCGCTCCCGTGCCTCCCGCTCTTCGCGCCGCACCCGCGGCGTCCGGATGATCGCTCCGAGGATCCCGCCCTTGAGCCGGCAGTGCATGCCGACGAGAACGTTCTCGAGCGCCGTCATGTGCTGGAAGAGCCGGATGTTCTGGAACGTACGGCCGACGCCGAGGGCGGTGATCGCATGCGGCGGCTTGTCGCTGACGTCGACGCCGTCGAAGACGATCTGCCCGCTGGTCGCCTTGTAGACACCGGTGAGCATGTTGAAGAAGGTCGTCTTGCCGGCGCCGTTCGGGCCGATCAGCGACACGATCGACCCCTGCGGGATCGTGAAGTCGATGTCGTTCGTGGCCACGAGTCCGCCGAACTCCTTCCGCACCTTCTGCGCGACGAGGAGATCAGTCATTGCCGCGCTCGCGGTCGGTGTCCGCTCCCTCGTGCTGGACGTCGTAGAACGGTGTGTCGGCGACGCCGAACTCGAGCTCGCGCTTGTGCCTGCCTTCCGGTATCAGCCCCTCGGGCCGGAAGAGCATCATCAGCACGATGATGACGCCGTAGATCCCGAACTGGTACTTCGTCGGCTCGAAGTTGACTCCGGCTTCGTTCAGCTTCGAGCCGATCGTCGCCAACCCGGCGACGTTCAGGTAGCCGAGAATCATCCCGCCGAGCAGCACCCCCCAGATCGAGCCCATCCCGCCGAGGATGACCATGCAGAGGAGGAAGACGGAGAAGTTGAAGTAGAAGTCGGCCGGAAAGGCACCGCTGCGGAAGCTCGCGTAGAACGCGCCGGCGACGCCGCCGAAGAACGCGCCGATCGCGTACGACCACGTCTTCGTCCGCATCAGCGGCACGCCCATCGCCGCGGCGGCGGTCTCGTCCTCGCGGATCGCGATCCAGGCGCGGCCGAGCCGGGAGTCGCGCAGCCGAATCGAGCAGAAGACCGTGATCAGCAGGAGCGCGAGCGCGGTCCAGTAGAACCACGACAACCGCTCGAACGACTGCTGGTAGCTGAGCGGCAGCCCGAGCGACTCACCGATCTCGCCGAAGCCCGGCGAGTCGATCGGGCTGATCCCGAAGGTGCCGTGCGTGAGGTCGAAGCCGAAGACGTTGTCGCTGTTGCGCACGACCTGCGGGATGATCTCGCCGAAGCCGAGCGTGACGATCGCGAGGTAGTCGCCGCGCAGGCGCAGCGTCGGCAGGCCGATCAGAATCCCGATCAAGGCCGTGAAGCAGCCGGCGATCAGGAGGACGAGCCAGAGCGAGAGGTGAATCCCCGGCACCTCCCGCGAGATCCCGACGGAGCCGAAGTGGAACGTCCACTGGTCGAACTGCTGCGACGCCAGCCAGGCCGCGGTGTAGGCGCCCGCTGCGTAGAACGCGACGTAGCCGAGGTCGAGCAGGCCCGCGTAGCCGACGACGATGTTGAGGCCGATTGCCATCATCGTCACGACCATCATGATCACCATCGAGTCGAGCGCCGGGACGAAGTCCCCGAGCAGCGGCAGGTCGCCGAGGCTCTCCACGTACTCCGGATAGAGGAACGCGACCACGATCAGCGCGATCGCAACGAACACGCCGGCGCCGGCCTGGCGCAACCGCTGCTGGACGCTGGTCATGCTCCCTCCGGCGTTCGCTCGCCCAGAAGGCCCTCCGGGCGGAAGACGAGGATCAGGATCAGGATCCCGAAGACGATCGTCCGCGTCCAGTCGGATCCTGGGGTGTACCAGGTGAGGCCCTCGTTGAACGCCTGGATGAAGCCGATTATGAGCGCGCCGAGCACTGCACCGGTGAGATTGCCGATGCCGCCGAGCACGGCCGCCGTGAAGGCGATCAGTCCGAGCTCGAAGCCGGTGTCGTAGCGCATGTTGAACTGGAGCAGGTAGACGATCGCGGCCGCGGCGGCGAGCGAGCCGGCGAGGGCGAACGTGACCGAGACCGTCCGGTTGACGTTGATTCCCATCATCGCCGACGCCTCGGTGTCCTGGGCGACCGCCCGCATCGCCTTGCCCTGCTTCGTCGAGCTGACGAACCACGTCAGCACGATGAGTACGGGCACCGTGATCAGCAGCACGGCGAGCTTGTTCCACGAGTAGGTGATGTCGCCGATTCCGATCGCCTCGGAGCGCGGGATGAAGGACGGGATCGAGTGGAAGCCGACGCCGTAGATCGCGAGCGAGATGTTCTGGACGATGAACGACATGCCGACCGCCGTGATCAGCATCGTCAGCCGCGACTTTGCCCGCAGCCGGCGGTAGGCGACGAACTCGATCGTCGCGTTCACGACCGCGAACAGCGCCATCATCGCGACGAGCGTCAACAGCATCCCGCCGACGATGACGGCAATCGACTCGTCGGCGTCGAGGCCGAGCACCGAGACGATCATGGTGCTGGCGACGAGGCCGGAGAGGGCGAAGACGTCGCCGTGCGCGAAGTTGATCAGCTGCAGGATGCCGTAGACGAGCGTGTAGCCGAGTGCGACGAGCCCGTAGATGGCGCCGTTCGTGAGCCCGATCAGGCCGACGTTGATGAACTCGGTCGGATCCTTGACGAAGTTGACGAGCAGCCAGATCCCGACGAGCGCCAAGAGGCCGAGCCCGATCAGCGAGGTGACGCTCGACTTCCGCAGCCGGTCGAGAGTCGTCGTCAGTGCCGGGGGGGCCATGAGGGAGAGAACCTAAAGCGAAACTCGGGGGAGGGCAACCGCCCTCCCCCGAGTCGCGACGTGCTGTCAGGCGTTAGCCACGCGCGGCTTCGACGTTCTCCGGCTTCGGGGAGATCGTCTTGACCGTCTCGAGCTTGTCGGTGGCCCTGTAGATCGTGAAGCCGACGACCGCGCCCTCGGCGCCACTCGGATCGCCGGTGTCGTTGATCTCGAAGCTGCCGAGGTAGCCGTCGGTGACTTCCGCCTCGAACATCTTCGCGATCACGTCGGCCCGCGACCCGTCCGACGCGGCGATCGCGTCGAGCATGATCTGCGCCGCCTGCGCGCCGTAGATCGCGTACGGGTCGACCGGCTTGCCGCCGATTCGCGGCTTGAGCTTCTCGGCGAACTCGGCGCCTGCGCCCTGGAACTCGTCGATCGGGACGCCGGCGACGCTCATGAACATTCCCGGAGTGGCCTCGGGCGCCTCGTCGATCGTCTGCTGCGTCGTGAACCCGTCCGGGGCGAAGAGCTTGACCTCGCCGTCGTTCGGGCCGAGCACGGCAACCTTGTCCTTGATCACCTGGGCGCCGTTCTCGTCGATCAGGCCGCCGAGGAAGACCGCGTCGGCGTCAGTGCCGCCGATCTTCCGGAACAGGGCCTCGTAGCTCGACGCCTTCGGATCCCAGGCCTCGAAGCCCGCGACCTTGATCCCGACCGCCTCCGCGGCGTTGCGGAAGTTCGTCGCGACGCCGAGGCCGTACGCCTCCTTGTCGTTCAGGATGTAGACGCTCGTGACGCCTTCCTCCTTGGCGAACTCGGCCACGGCCGCACCCTGGTAGGCGTCGTGCGCGACCACGCGGGCGTAGTTGCGGCTGCCGGACGGGTAGTACTTGTCCGGCTCGGTGCCGTCACACCCCGGTCCGCCCTCGGTCAAGCACACGTACGTGTTCGCCGGCGACATCATCGCGACACCGCCGCCCGGAGCCTGGTTCAGCACCGGGATCACGATCGCCGCGCACCCTGAGTTGAAGGTGCCGATCACGCCGACGACCTTCTCGTTGCCGGCATACGCCTGCGCGTTCGTCGAGCACTTGCCCGAGTCCCACTTGCCCGCCTGAGCGGTCGAGTCGTCGCAGGACTGGAACGCGACATTGTGGTCGCCGGCCTTGTAGTTCGAGTCCTCGAGGAGGACGCGAATCGCTTCCACGATCTGGGTCGTCTGCGTCCGCGACGAGCCCTGGAGCGGGAAGTCCGATGCGATCAAGACGTCGGGCTCACCCTCGCCCTCGTACTCGACCGCCGTGCACGAGCTCGACGGCAGCGCCTCGACGCCTTCGCCGCCGCCGCTCGACGCCTCGGTCGTCGCGCCGTCGCCACCTGCCTCGTCGTCGTCGCCTCCGCACCCCGCCGCGAGCAGTGCGAGCACGGCGACGAGCAGGGCCAGAACGCTCCACCAACCACGCTTTCTGGAAATCACCAGCTGTCTCCTCCTCCGTCACCTACTGGGACCTAGCCCGACGAGGTTCTGCACGCGTCTGCGCAGCCCTTGTTGCGGGCGAAGGCCGCAGTATCACGGTCCGCCGGGACGCATTTCAACTTTGTGCCGTCGCGCTACGCTGGCTTAACAGGCCGAAGTGGCGGAACTGGCAGACGCGCCGGACTCAAAATCCGGTTCCCCTCGGGGAGTGTGGGTTCGATTCCCACCTTCGGCATCGGGCTCTTAGACTGGCCGCGTGGGACGTGTCGGGATCCTGACGGGCGGCGGGGACTGCCCCGGGCTCAACGCCGTCATCCGGGCGGTGACCAGGCGCGCGCTCGACCTCGGCTGGGAGGTCGCCGCCGTCCGCGAGGGCTGGCGCGGGCTCGTCGAGGGGATCGTCGAACCGCTCGAGCGCCGCGACGTCTCGGGGATCCTCCCCCGCGGCGGCACGATCCTCGGCACCTCGCGGACGAACCCGTACAAGGTCGACGGCGGCGTCGAGCGCGTGCTCGAGAACGTCGAGCGCACAGGGCTGAAGGCGCTCGTCGCGATCGGCGGCGAGGACACACTCGGCGTCGCGGCACGCCTCCATGCCGAGCACGCCTTCCCCGTCGTCGGCGTCCCGAAGACGATCGACAACGACCTCAACGGCACCGACTACACCTTCGGCTTCGACACGGCCGTCTTCATCGCCACGGAGGCGATCGACCGCCTGCACACGACCGCCGAGTCGCACAACCGCGTCATGGTCGTCGAGGTGATGGGCCGTCACACCGGCTGGATCGCGCTCCACTCCGGGATCGCCGGCGGCGCCGACGTGATCCTGATCCCGGAGCAGCCCGTCACCGTCGAGGACGCCTGCGCACTGCTCGAGAAGCGCCACGGGGGCGGCAAGGACTTCTCGATCGTCGTCGTCAGCGAGGGGTACGAGCTCACCTACGCGTCAGGCGAGCGGCAGCTCGTCGCCGGCGAGGCGCGTGCGACCGACCAGTTCGGCCATGTCGCGCTCGGCGGCGTCGGCGCCGAGCTGGCCCGCGAGATCGAGGAGCGGACCGGCTTCGAGACCCGTGTCACGGTGCTCGGGCACGTGCAGCGCGGCGGCACCCCGACACCGCGCGACCGCGTCCTGGCGACTCGCTACGGGCTCAGAGCGGCCGATCTCGTCGACGCGGGCACGTTCGGGCGGATGGCTGCGCTCCACGGCGACGAGATCGTCGACGTCTCGCTCGAGGAGGCGACCAAGGAGCTGAAGACGGTCACGCCCGAGTGGTACGCCGTCGCCCAGGCGCTCGCGGGCTAGCGATCCCTGGACGGCAGCGCCTCCCGGCCGGCGGAGCCGGCCTCCGGCGCCGCCTCGCATCCCCCGCGGCGCTCCAGCCGGCGGCCCGTACCTCCGTACTGCTCCACCGGCCTACGCACCCCGGGAGACGCGCCAGGAATCGCTCGCGAGCTAGCCGAACAGGAGCAGCAGCGCGTCGGTGGGCGCGTAGTCGTCCGTCAGCACCGGGACGTCCTCGGTCTGCACGGGCGTGTCGACGCGACCTCTGATCGCGGCGGTCAGGTCGGGTGCGCCCGGCGACTCCTGCCGCAGCTCCGCCCAGCGCTCCTGCAGGAACTCCTTCGACGGGGCGGCGCCGTCGCCGGCGACGAGGATCACGTTCCGGATCCCCGTCAGGTCGCGGTCACCCTCGCTGACGACGGGGTGGATCGCCACCGTCGGGAAGACGGCGCGGTACGTCCGCAGCATCGACCGGAAGAGGCGCGAGTCGCGGCCGCGGACGGCACCGATGATGTTCGTCGACACCGTGCCGCCGGGCGTCAGCCGCGAGCGCGCGAGCTCGAGGAACTCCCGCGTCGCGAGATGGAAGGGAATCGAGTCGGAGTAGAAAGCGTCGATCACGATCGCGTCCCACGGCCCTCCATTCGAGGCGATGAACCGGCGGCCGTCCTCGACCTCGACCTGCAGGCGCGGGTCTCGCGGCAGCTCGAAGTACTCGTACGCGACGTCGACGACTTCCGGATCGAGCTCGACGGCCTCGATCTGCGTCGCGGGGAAGTCCCGCCACGTCCGCTTCGGCGCCGAGCCCCCGCCGAGCCCGACATAGAGGATCTTCCGAGTGCCGGGCCGGTACGCGAGCGGCAGCTGCAGATAATCGGCGTACTCGAAGCGCGTTCGGAAGGGGTCGTCCTTGTACATGCCGCTCTGGAACGAGCTGTCGAAACGGAGGTAGCGGCTGTCGTCGTCCTCGACGACCGCGATCCGGTGGTACTGCGAGTCCTTCGTGTGCAGGATCGTGTAGCCGGACTGCGCCTCCTCGGGCGAGCCGATCCGCTCCTCGTCGCGCTGCTGGCGGTAGACCGGCGACCAGTTGCGGAGCTGGGAGGCGGAGACGGTCCCGCCCTGCTCCGGCGCGAGCGAGACGACGGCGCCGATGCTCGCGCCGGCCAGCGCGAGCGCGACGGCGCCCGCGACCACCAGCCGCTCGACGAGCGCGACCGCAGCGGCCGCGAGCATCAGCGCAACGGCGGCGGACGCAAGCACCTGGTCGGTGCCGAGCTCGGGGATCAGCCAGAACGCGGTCGCGAAGGTGCCTGCAATCGAGCCGGCCGTCGAGATCGCGAAAAGCCGGCCCGCGGTGCGCCCGAGCTCGGCGAGCGAGTGCGCCTTCAGCCGCACGGCGATCGGCGAGACGGTGCCGAGGATCACGCTCTGGGCGCCGAAGAGGAAGATCGTCGCGAGCAGGGGGTTCAACCGCGGCCCCGGATCCCACTCGACCAGGTGCTCGAGCACCCATTCGTCGACGAACGGGATCGCGAGCACGAGCAGCGACGCCGCGGCGAGCATGCCGACGAGGAGGCGGGGCGTCGGATAGCGGTCGGCGATCGCGCCGCCGACCCAGTAGCCGGTCGAGAGACCGGCGAGGACGACGCCGATCAGCGCGCCCCAGACGTAGAGCGAGTTGCCGAAATACGGCGCCAGCACCCGGCTGGCGGCGATCTCGAGCCCGAGCAGCGCGGCTCCGGCGAGGAAGACCGCTACCGCGATCGCCATGGAACTGCGGCGGGTGTCGGCGGGCATCAGGGGAGCTCGCGGACGAGCACCGCGTCGACGCCGGCTCGTTCGAGCTCGTCGATCTCCGGCTGGGTCGCGTCGCGCAGGTCGGCGATCGCGAGCTTGCCCGCCGGGAGGTCGGAGAGCAGGTCGAGCACGTGCTCGAGCCGGTCGTCGCCCCCGTCCGGGGCGGCCAGCACGAACAGCTCCGGATCGAAGCGCTCGAGCGCCTCGTCCAGCTCCTCTTCCTTCTCGACCTGAACGACGAGCTCGACGCCCTCGCCCAGCTCGACGTCCTCGTCCCCCGGGCAGACGATGCGGGCGTCGCCGGCCGAGCCCGACGACGTCACGATCGGCAGCGCCGTCGAGGCGCGGATCGCGTCGAGTGCGTCCTCGGCGAGGAGGGCCTCCGCCCCGCTCGCCTCCGCTCGCCGGGCCGCCTCGGCGTCGCGGACGGCGACGATCAGCGAGATCCCGTCACCCTCGGAGATGGCCTGACTCAGACGTCTGGGGCCGGTCACTCGCCTGAATGTACCCGAGCGCCGAGCAGGTACCGTGCGGATCGTGCGGGGTCGCATTGCGCTCGTCCTCCTTCTCGTCGCCCTGCCGGCCGTTGGAACCGCCGCGGCGCGGCCCACGATCGCCGGGACGAACGGCGCCGACGTGCTGCTCGGCCGCGAGGGCGCCGACCGGATCGACGCGCGCGCCGGCAACGACCGGATCGCGGTCGAGTACGACGGCGGCCGCGACGACGTCTCCTGCGGGCCGGGGCGCGACATCGTCACCGCCGATCTCCGCGATCTCGTCCGGGCGGGCTGCGAGGTCGTCGGCCGCCGGATCCACCGCGACCGCCACACGAATACGGAGAGCCAGCACGAGTCCGAGGTCGAGCCCGACTCTCTCACGGTCGGCGCAACCACCGTCACGCTCTTCCAGGTCGGCCGGAACCGGAGCGGCGGCGCGGCGAGCATCGGCTTCTCGACCTCGAGGGACAACGGCCGCACGTGGCGCGAGGGAATCCTGCCGGGGCTGACGGCCGTCTCGCGACCGGCCGGGGCCTCTGCCCGCGCGAGCGATCCGGTACTCGCGTACGACGCGGCCCACGGCGTCTGGCTCGCGAACGCGCTCGCGCTGGCGCCGGGCGTGACCCGGCTGACGATCCACCGGTCCGGGAACGGGATCACCTGGACGGGTCCGATCGAGGCGACCGTGGCGCGGTCCGACGAGCTGGCGTACGACAAGAACTGGCTGACGTGCGACAACGGGCCGGCGAGTCCGTTCCGCGGCCGCTGCTACCTCGCGTACACCCTGATCGGCCGCAGCGACCAGCTGGCGGTGCAGCGTTCCGACGACGGCGGTCGCACGTGGTCGGCGGCCGTGACGCAGCAGCTGCCGGTCACGGGCGTCCTCCCCGTCGTCCAGCCGGACGGGCGGCTCGTGCTGACGTTCTGGTCGGGTCGCACCGGGATGGTCTCGGTGACGTCGACGGACGGCGGCGTCACGCTCGATCCAGCCGTGACGATCTCGGAGCTGACGTCACGCAACGCGCGGCCGTTCCGCTCGCCGCCGCTGATCGCCGCCGACGTCGAGCGGAGCGGCTCCGTGCTGACCGCCTGGCAGGACTGCCGCTTCCGGGCGAGCTGCGCGGCCAACGACGTCGTCATCTCGCGCTCGGCCGACGGGAAGACGTGGTCCGCGCCCGTGCGCGTGACGTCGGGCCGGAACGCGGTGATGCCGACGATCGGCGTCGAGCCCGGCACGGGCCGGCTCGCGATCGCGTACTACGTGCTCCAGCGGAACGGGATCGACGCCGAGCTGATCACGTCGGCGAACGGGACGAGTTGGACGGCGCCGCAGCGGCTCAATGCCCGCCGGATGCCGCTCGAGTGGATGCCCCAGACGACGCTCGGGCGGATGCTGGCCGACTACATCGGCGTCAGCTGGGTGCGCGGTCGACCGCTCGTCGTGCTTCCGCTCGCGTCGCCGCCGCGCGCCGGCAGGCTGCATCAGGCGATCTACGCCGTCCGCGGCTAGCCTGCCGCGGTCGCGAGCTGATCCGCCAGGGCGCGGACGCTCGTCCGCAGCTCGTCCGGCTGCCGGATCGTGAAGCCGCAGCCGAGTCCAGCCAGCACGGTCGCCATCCAGTCGAGCGAGTCGACCCGCATCCGCAGCAGCGTGCCGTCCGCGTCTTCGACGACCTCGGCCAGCGTCGCGGGGATCCGCCGCGCCGCCTCGTCGACGGGCAGGTCGAGCAGCACCTCGACCTCCCACCCCCAGGGGACGCTCGCGAGCGAGCGGGTCACGTGCGCGACCGCGTCGAACCCCTCGGGCGGGGCGAGCGCCGCGGCGTCCGTGAGCCGCATCTGCCACATCCGGTCGACGCGGAACGTGCGCAGGTCGTCGCGCAGGTGGTCGTGCGCGGCGAGATACCAGCGTCCCCGGTGCACGACGAGTCCGTGCGGGCTGAGGTCGCGCTCCGACTCCTCCCCGGAGAAGGTCCGATAGGCGGTGTGCAGCCGGCGCCGCCGGCGGATCGCGTCCGCGAGCAGGAGCACCGCGGCGGCGTCGGCCGGCGCACTGCCCCTCGTCGTCGTGAAGCCGAGTGTCTCCTCGAGGGCCTCGACCTGGCGGCGCAGCGTCGTCGGCAGGACACGGTTGATCTTGGCGAGGGCACCGTCGACCGCCGCGGCCGAGCCGTCCGACCCCGAGCCCCGGGTCGCGAGCAGCCCGAGCACGACCACGACCGCCTCCTCGTCCCCGAGCATCAACGGCGGCAGCCGGTAGCCGGGGCGGATCCGGTAGCCGCCGCCGACGCCGCGCTGCCCCTCGACGGGGATCCCGAGCTCCTGAAGGACGCCGACGTACCGTCGCGCCGTGCGCGCGTCGATCCCGAGCCGGTCGGCGATCTCGCGGCCGGTCGTCAGCGGCCGGGTCTGCAAGAGCTCGAGCAGCTCGAGCAGGCGCGAGGTCGGCGAGGCCATACGGGCAGTCAAGCACGAATAGCGGGCGGAAATCGCCCTATTTTCCACATAGGCTCCCGAAAGACCGAGAGAGGAGCAAGCGATGAGCGACGTGGGCGACTTCGACTTCTGGATGGGTGAGTGGACCGTGCACAACCGGCGACTGCGCGAGCGCCTCGCCGGATCGGACGACTGGGACGAGTTCGAGGCGGAGAGCAAGGCGTGGCCGATCCTGGGCGGCCTCGGCAACGAGGACGTCTACCGCACCGACCACGAGGGCGGTTTCGTCGGGATGTCGTTCCGCTTCTTCGACCCGACGACGCGGCAATGGTCGATCTACTGGGCCGACAGCCGGCGCCCCGGCCTGCTCGACCCACCCGTGATCGGCTCGTTCACGGGAGACACCGGCGTCTTCGAGGGCGACGACACGTTCAAGGGCAAGCCGATCCGCGTCCGCTTCATCTGGTCGCGGGTGACGACGCCCAGCCCGCGCTGGGAGCAGGCGTTCTCGGACAACGGCGGCGAGACCTGGGAGACGAACTGGGTCAACGACTTCACGCGCGTAGGAGGAGACACATGACGGCTGTGCAGACCGGCTACCGGCATCTGACCAAGGCGATCACGCCCGCACCGGGGATCGAGCTCGGTGGAAGCTCGCTCAAGTGGTATGACATCGCGCCGGCCGACGAGCCGGTGCCAGGGCCGATCAGGGCACTGGCGCGCGGGAGCCTGCGCGGCGCCGTCGACTCGGGCGCGATCGGGCTCGAGGGCGACGTCGGCTTCGTGATCCTGCACCGCTGCGGTGCGAGCTTCTACTTCCTCCTCGTCTCGACGTGGCGGAACGACAACGAGCTCTGGGAGACCGTCTGGGCGAAGGACGGCGACGCCTCCGGCTTCCACCCGTGGCCGCTCGAGGGAACGCACCGGCCGACGTTCTGCGTCTGGGAGCTCGGCGCCGTCTGGCACGAGCAGCAGGCGTGGAGCCGCTTCCTCCGCTCGGAGCGGGATCCCGCCGCCGAGGAGGCGTACCTCTGCGACGCCTTCGAGGGCGAGGTTTAGTCGGCGGTGTAGAGCGGCCCTGCGACCGACACCGGCGGGCCAGCCGCGAGCTCGCCGGTCGCCGCCAAGTGATAAAGGTGGCTGGTGCCGCCGAGGACGCCCGCGCCGACGTACTCGTTGAAGTCACGCGCGATGTTCTGGATCACGAACCCGAGCTCGGCGATCGCACGCTGCAGCTGCATCGCGGCGCCGGGCCGGCGTGACCCGAAGGAGAGGAAGACGTCCCCCACACCGCCGTCGAGCGCCTCGGCGGCGCGCGAGAGGAAGAGTGACGCTCCCGCGGTGGTGTAGGGCGGATCCGTGACGACGGTGTCGAACGCGCCGACGAGCTCTGTCGGCAGCGGCTGCCGGAGATCGTGCTCGATGCAGCTCGCCGGGAACGCGGCTCCTGCGAGCTCGCGCTCGAGGAAGGCGACGAGCGCGGGATCGACGTCCACGACCGCGAGCGTCGCGATCGTCGAGGGCGACCCCTGGTCGCGCACGAGCAGCCGGAGCGCAAGCGCCGTCAGGTCGTCGTCGCCGAGCAGGAGCACGCGGCGGCCGACGAGCGCACCGGCTTCGTGGATCGCGAGCAGCCGCCGGAGCTTCGTGTCGACCGTGCAGTGGCACTGGTCGAGGTCGAGCCTGGCGGGCGGACCGCCCCGGACGGCCCGCGAGAGCTCGCGCACGAGCGGCTCGAGAGCCGCCGGAACGACGACTCCCCGGCCGCCGCAGCACGGGCACGTGGCGGTGCGGCCGAAGCGAAGGCCGCCGGCGGCGAACAGCTCGCGTCCGGCAGGCGTCAGTTGCGTCGGCCGCTCCTCCGCGACGATCGCTCGCTTCCGGAGCTCGCCGCAGACGGCGGCCACGATCGGCACTGGCAGCTCGGCCGCCCGGCTGATGCGACGCGTCGAGACGGGCTCGAGTCGGGCCAGCGTCGCCAGAACCGCGCGGACACCCCGCTCGCCCTCGGCGAGCCCGGCTGCGGCGGCAACCTCACGGACGATGCGTTGCGCCTCAGCCAAGTGACCGCTCAATGCAGCGACTGGACGCGCGCTCGACGCCGAGCCGCTCGCGGATCGTCTCCAGCACAACGCAGCCGTCGATGTCCCCGCAGGTGAGCAGGTCGATGTTGGCGAGCTGGAGCTCCGGCCAGGTGTGGATGCTGAGGTGCGACTGCGCGAGCAGGAGCACTCCCGTGACCGCGCCGTTCGGGAACCCGTAAAAGGCCTCGCCGACGACCGTCGCGCCGCCCGCGTCCGCTGCGGCCCGCAGGACGTCGTTCAGCGCGCCCGCATCGGTGAGGACCGCGGCGTCGCGCACCCACGCGTCGATCGCATAGAGGCGCATCGGTCGGATCGTGTGGTTCGCGGACGACGGCCCGAAGGCCCCGCGGTCGAGCTCGAGCAATCGGTCTCCTTCGCAGAGGTTGGCGTCGAACGCCGCCCAGGCGACTGAGAGCTAGACAGGAGTGCTCAGAGTCGGGTCAGGCGACGCCGGAGAAGGGGGCAAGGCTCACAGTCATCTGGACGCTCCTCCTTCCGCGGTCGCGTGACGTCATCGAGGGTAGCGGCGGCCGAGCGTCCCGGTCAAGCATGCGGCCAAGTAACAGTCTGTTACTTGGCGAACCGTTGGCAGGACGCCGCGGCGTGACGACCTATTGACAGACTGTTCCTAGGAATCGAGCGCGCCGACGAAGGCGTCGATCCGCTCGACGACGCGGCGCAGCGCGTCGACCGAGGCGAGCGGATCGCAGGCGATCTGGAGCACATGGTTCGCGCCCTCGAGCTCGAGCACCTCGTGACCGGCCCGGCGGGCGAGCTCGCCGTCCCAGGACTCGTCCGCGGTCCCGCCGATGAGCAACGCCGGCGCGGACAGCCGCTCGAACCCCTGCGCGATCTCCGGCTCGTGCAGCAGCGGCGTCAGCCATACCCCGGTCAGCTTTCGTTCCGCGGCGATCGTCGCGGCTCGACTCGAGATCGACTTCGTCACGAGCAGGATCTCGGCTTCACCGGCCCGAGCTAGCGCCGCCTCTGCCCGCCCGTCGACCCACTGCCAGGGATCGAGGCTGCGGTCGACGTACTCGTCCCAGACCTCGAGCACACTCCAGCCGCGCGCCAACGCGACCTCGCGCGCGAACCAGAGCAGCGGCGCAAACGGCAGGTAACGCGCGCCCGGAAGCACCACGACGACGCGGGCCGGATCGCCGGCGTAGGAGCGGCCGCGACAGACGCCGAGGTCGACGTCTTCCACGGGCTACTGGCCGATCGGGTGCCAGACGGTCTTGAGCTCGAGGAACTTCGAGATCGTCCACGGGCTCTGCTCGTCGGCGGTGCCGTGGACGACGCGCTTGACGTTGTCGGCCGCGAGCCGCTCGAGCTCGGCGGACGTTCCGTTCGCGCCGGTGAGGTCGATCGCGTTCACGTCCATGTGCCCGGCGAGGATCGGCGCCAGCTCGTCCTGCAGGCCGGTGAGGATGTTGACAACGCCGCCGGGGAGGTCGGAGGTCGCGATCGCCTCGGCGAGCTCGAGCGCGGCGAGCGGGTGCGACTCGGAGGCGACGACGACGGCGGCATTGCCGCCGACGATCACCGGCGCGATCCGGGAGACGAGCCCGGCGAGCGCGGGCTCCTCCGGCGCGAGCACGGCGACGACGCCGGTCGGCTCCGGGATCGAGAAGTTGAAGTAGGGCCCCGAGACGGGATTCGACGAGCCGATCACCTGCGCGAGCTTGTCGGCCCAGCCGGCGTACCAGACGACGCGGTCGATCGCGGCCTCGACCTCCTTCTTGCCGGCGCAGACGGCGGCGAGGTCGGCGGCGCGCGTCTCCATCATCTCCGCGAGCCGGTAGAGCACCTGGCCGCGGTTGTACGCGGTTGCGCCCGCCCAGCCGGGGATCGCCTTGCGCGCGGCGACGACCGCGTCACGGGCGTCCTTGCGCGACGCGCGGGCGACGTTCTGGCCTTCGGCCTCGTAGGTGCGGCCCGACTCGGAGCGCGGGAAGGCGCCGCCGATGAAGAGCTTGTACGTCTTCTTCACGGGCAGCCTGCTCACGGACGGCTCCCGAAGCGGCGGTCGGCGAGCACGAGCGCAAGCGCGCCGCCGACGAGCAGGAGCGGCAGCCGGAAGCGCCTCATCGCCCCTCCCTCGCCTTCAGCTCGGTCGCGCGGGGGAAACCCGGTTTCCCCCGCGGGCCCCCTGCGCGTTGACGCCGCTGCTGCGCATCGGCGCGCTTCTGCGGGGGAACCCGCCGGTTCCCCCGAGCCCCCTCCTGACGGCATGACCGCGTCATGCCTTGTCCTCGAAGCGGAGGTAGGGCTCGAGCCCATGGCGGCCGCCCTCGCGGCCGAAGCCCGACTCCTTGTAGCCGCCGAACGGCGAGGCCGGGTCGAAGCGGTTGAACGTGTTCGCCCAGACGACGCCGGCCTTCAGCTTGTCGGCCATCCAGAGGATCCGCGAGCCCTTCTCCGTCCAGACGCCGGCCGAGAGCCCGTAGGGGGTGTTGTTCGCCTTCTCGACCGCCTCCTCGGGCGTACGGAACGTCAGCACGGAGAGGACCGGGCCGAAGATCTCCTCCTGCGCGATCCGGTAGCTCTGCGCCACGTTCGTGAAGACGGTCGGCGCGAACCAGTAGCCCTTCTCGGGCAGGCGGCACGGCGGCTGGTAGATCTCGGCGCCCTCGGCCTTCCCCGACTCGACGAGCTCGGTGATCTTGTCGAGCTGCATCTTCGAGTTGATCGCGCCGATGTCCGTGTTCTTGTCGAGCGGGTCGCCCAGCCGCAGCGTCTCGAGCCGGCGCTTCAGCTTCGAGACGGTCGCCTCGTAGATCGACTCCTGCACGAGCAGGCGCGACCCCGCGCAGCAGACGTGGCCCTGGTTGAAGTAGATCCCGTTCACGATCCCCTCGACGGCCTGGTCGAGGGCGGCATCGTCGAAGATGATGTTCGCCGCCTTGCCGCCGAGCTCGAGCGTCAGCTTCGTGTCGGTGCCGGCGAGCTCGCGCTGGATCGCCTTGCCGACCTCGGTCGAGCCGGTGAAGGCGATCTTGTCGACATCGTCGTGCTTGACGAGTGCGGCGCCGGCGCGCCCGTCGCCGGTGACGATGTTGACGACACCCGGCGGCAGCTCGGCCTGGCGGCACACGTCGGCGAAGAAGAGCGCGGTCAGCGGCGTCGTCTCGGCCGGCTTCAGCACGACCGTGTTCCCGGCCGCCAGCGCGGGCGCGATCTTCCACGCCAGCATCAGCAGCGGGAAGTTCCAGGGGATGATCTGGCCGGCGACGCCGATCGGCTTGGGCTTCCGCGCCGGGAACGCGTACTCGAGCTTGTCGGCCCAGCCCGCGTAGTAGAAGAAGTGCGCGGCGGCCAACGGCAGGTCGACGTCGCGGCTCTCGCGGATCGGCTTGCCGCCGTCCAGCGACTCGAGCACCGCGAGCTCGCGCGAGCGTTCCTGGAGCACGCGCGCGATCCGGAAGAGGTACTTCGCCCGCTCGGACGCCGGCAGCTTCGACCAGCCGTCCGAGTAGGCGGCGCGCGCGGCCTTGACGGCGAGGTTGACGTCCTGCGCGCTCGCCTGAGCGACCTCGGCGAGCTTCTCCTCGCTCGAGGGCGAGACGGACGGGAACCACTCCCCCGAGCGCGGCTTCACGAACTTGCCGCCGATGAAGAGTCCGTACCGCTGCTCGAGCTGGACGATCTCCCGCGCCTCGGGGGCGGGCGCGTAGTCCCACTCAGTCAGGGCCGGAACAGGCGCGTGTCTGCGTTCGAGCTCAGTCAAGGGTGAAGTAGTCGGCGGACTGGTACTGACCCGTCTTCTGCTTGCGGATCTGCATCAGCACGTCGTTCAGGAGCGACGAGGCGCCGAAGCGGAAGAGGTCGGGCGTCATCCACTGCAGGCCGAGTGTCTCGTGGAGGACGACGAGGTACTGGATCGCCTGCTTCGCCGTCCGGATCCCGCCCGCGGGCTTCATCCCGACCATGCGGCCGGTCTCCTCGTGGACGTCGCGGATCGCCTCGAGCATGCAGAGCGTCACGGGCAGCGTTGCCGCGGGGTTGACCTTCCCGGTCGAGGTCTTGATGAAGTCGCCGCCGGCGGCCATCGCGAGCAGCGAGGCGCGGCGGACGTTGTCGTAGGTGCCGAGCTCGCCGGTCTCGAGGATCACCTTCAGGTGCGCCGGCCCGCAGGCCTCTTTCACCTTGATGATCTCGTCGTAGACCTTCGCGTAGCGGCCGGAGAGGAAGGCGCCGCGATCGATCACCATGTCGACCTCGTCGGCGCCGAGCTCGACGGCCTCGCGCACGTCGGCGAGCTTGACCGAGAGCGGGGACTGCCCGGACGGGAACGCCGTCGCAACCGACGCCACCTTGACCCCGGAGCCGTCGAGACGCGCCTTCGCCGTCGCAACGAGGTTCGGGTAGACGCAGACGGCCGCGACGGGCGGTACGGACGGATCGACGGGATCGGGCCGCATCGCCTTCGAGCAGAGCGCCGCAACCTTCCCGGGCGTGTCGGCGCCCTCGAGCGTCGTCAGGTCCATCATCCGCACGGCGAGGTCGTACGCCTGCAGCTTCGAGTCCTTCTTGATCGAGCGCTTCGCGAGCGTCGCCGCCCGCTCCTCGAGCGCGACGGCGTCGACGGAGCCGATCCGGGGGAGCCGCGGCTCGAGCGGGAGCTCGAAGCCGCGCGGCAGTGCGGGCGCCTGCGCCATCGGTCCAGTGTAGACGCCTAGCAGGGGACGGCCGGCGAGCCGCAGGCCTTCGTCGTCACCCACACGCGGCCGTGAGCGACGCGGATGCCCCACGGACTGGCGGCGAGCCGGATCGTCCAGGCGACGCGGTTCGTGCGGGGGTCGACGCGGACGACTGTGCGGTCGTCGCGGTTCGTCACCCAGACCGCGCCGGCCCCGGCCGCGACGCCGAGTGGCCCCGCTCCGATCCGGACGCGCTCGACGACCCGACGCGTCTCCGGGTCGATGCGGGTGAGCGTCCGGTCCCAGTAGCTGACGACCCAGACCCCGCCCTGGCCCGCGGCGATGCCGAGCGGGCCGCGACCGACGGCGACCGTCTCGACCGCCGCCGAACCTGGTCGGACGACGGATACGGAGGAGCCGTGGTAGTTGGAGACCCACGCGGAGCCGTAGCCGAATGCGGCGAAGAGCGGCAGCGGCCCCACCTCGGTGGAGGCGACGAGCCGCCGCGAACGGAGGTCGATCCGCGACACGGTATCCCGGCCGCCGGAATCGCTCGGGCTCGTCACCCACAGGTAGCCACCTCCCGTCGCGAGGCCCTCAGCCGACCCGGGAAGGCGGACTCGGAAGGGGGCGGCCACAACGGCGCCCTTGCCGAGAGCACGGCTGCCGCGCGCGATCAACGTCACCACCGGCTCCTCGAAGCTGGAGAGCCAGACGTCGCCGCTCAACCCACTCGAGAGCTGGTGTGCGACGGGAGCGCCCCCGACGACCCGCGCCTCGCGCGTCACGAGGTCGATCCGGGAGACGGTACGGTCGGCCGTGTTCGCGACCCAGATTGCATCGGCTGTCGCAGCGATGCTGTCCGGCCCGCTGCCCACGCGGACTGAGGAGACGACGCGGTTCGTCGCCGGGTCGATCTCGACGAGGCTGTCCGGCTCGACGACGACCTCCTGCGCCTGCGCGGCACGCGGCGGGTCGTCGCGGAGGGCGACCAGGGCGCCGCCCACGACGATGACCGCAAGCGCGGCGATTGCGACACCGGCGAATCGACGGCGACGGCTCGTCGGCGGAGCGGCTGCGCCGCCGAGCGGCGCCGTCGTCAGGGTCGGATCCTGGCGCAGGATCGCCTGCTCGAGCTCGCGCAGGCGCGGCCCGGGCTCGAGGCCGACCTCGTCGAGCTCGCGGCGCGCCTCCTGATAGGCGGCGAGGGCGTCGGCCTGACGACCGGCTGCGTACAACGCGAGCATGAGCTGTCCCCGTAGGTGCTCGCGCAGCGGTTCCTTCGCCACGAGCCGCTCCAGCTCCGGCACGAGCTCCGCAGCACGGCCTAGCTGGAGATCGATGTCGATGAGCTCCTCGATCGCGGCGAGCCGAAGGTCGTCGAGCCGCGCGCGCTCGGCCTCGGCCCACGGGAGCTCGATCCCCTCGAGTGCGTCGCCGCGCCAGAGGGCAAGCGCCTCGCGGTAGGCGTCCCCGGCAGCGCCGAGACGTCCGGCCGCCCGCTCGACCCGTGCTGACGTGACGAGCGCGCGGAAGCGGAGGCGATCGAGCTCGTCGGCTCCGAGGCGGAGCAGATAGCCGCTGCCGGTCGTCTCGAGCGGCGACGGCCCGTTCCCGTCGGCGAGAAGCCGCCGCAGCCGTCCGACGTGCACGTGCAGGCTCTGCCTCGCTGTCGCCGGCGGCTCGTCGCCCCAGAGCTCGTCGATCAACAGCTCGGTCGCGACGGCGCGGTTCGCGTCGAGCAGGAGCCTCGCGAGCAGCGCCTGCAGCTTCTCGCCCGCGACCGGCCGCTCCTCGCCGCCGACGGTGAGCAACAGCGGGCCGAGGATGCCCAGCCCGAGCCTCGCGCCGCCGCGTCGCGCTTCGGCCATCGGCCCATCTTAGGGCTGTTTTAGCCCCGTTTCAGCCCGGATTTGCCGGCCCCGTGGACGATCGCCGCGTCATGTCCGTTCGACCAGAAGGAGGAGCAATGCGCATCATCGGACTCGTGCTCGTCGCCCTGGCGCTCGCGGGCGCCTCGGCCGCCTACGCGGCGGCCCCGACGCACGAATGGGTCACCCTCGACGAGACGTTCACCTGGGACGACTGCGGCTTCACCGTCGAGGAGAGCGTCGTCGGCACGCTGCACTTGATCTCCTGGTTCAACGAGTCGGGCGCGAGGACGCGGCAGCTCGTGCTCGCACCCGGCTTCCGTGTCACCTGGCGCAACCTCGAGACCGGCGAGTCGGTGTCGAGCGCAAGCCCGTACGTCGTGCACAAGCAAGACAATCCGGACGGGAGCGCGACGATCGCGTTCACCGGGCTCGTCAGCGCGGTCACCGGCGGCGGCCGCGCCTACGTCAGCTCGGGCCGCGCCGTGATCCGCTTCTCGGAGAGTGGGATCGAGGAGATCTCGAGCGTCGGCCCCACCTCCGACTTGTGCGAGGCGCTGACCGCGACGATCGGCTGACGGTCCTCCGGCGGGCGGCTGCGGCCTCGCGGCCGCCCGCGAGTAAGAACTGCAGAGCCGGGAAGACTGCGCGAATGAAGTGGCGCGGACGTGGTGGAGCCGGTCGGATCGAGGACCGGCGCGGAGCAGGCGGCGGCTTCGGCGGCGGCGGCATCCCGCTGCCGATGGGCAAGGCCGGCGGCGGTCTCGGGCTGATCATCGCCCTCGTGATCTTCCTGCTCTTCGGCGGCGGGCTGCCCGGTGGAGGCGGTGGCCTCGGCGTCGATCCCGGCACAGGTCAGTTCGAGCAAGCCCCGGCGCCGACCGAGTCCGAGCTCGACAAAGCGCCGCCGGACGACCCGGGCAAGTTCGTCGACTTCGTCGCCGGCGACGTCGACCTGACCTGGAAGAAGCTCTTTGCCGACAGCGGCAAGACCTACGAGCAGCCGATCATCGTCCTCTACGACAGCCAGGTGAGCACGGCGTGTGGCAACGCTCCCTCGACCGTCGGTCCCTTCTACTGCCCCCGTGACCGCAAGGTCTATCTCGACTTGCCCTTCATGGAGCAGCTGCAGCAGCGGCTCGGCGCGAACGGGGACTTCGCGCAGGCCTACATCGTCGCCCACGAGATCGGGCACCACGTCCAGAACCTCCTCGGCGTCATGGACGACGTCAACCTGGCGCAGCAAGAGAACCCCGACGATGCCAACGAGCTCTCGGTGCGGCTCGAGCTGCAGGCGGACTGCCTCGCCGGCATCTGGGCCCACTCCGCGATCCGGCAGGCGGACCTGCTCGAGACCGGCGATCTCGAGGAGGCGCTGACGGCGGCCGCGGCGGTCGGCGACGACCGGATCCAGCAGAAGTCGGGCGGAACGGTCGACCCGGACACGTTCACGCACGGTTCTGGCGAGCAACGCGTCAAGTGGTTCAAGAAGGGCTTCGAAGCCGGCCAGCCGACCAGCTGCGACACCTTTCAGGGCGACGTCTAGCCCGGCGAGGGCGCAGGCTCCTCGGCGACCTGCCCGGCCCCGGAGGACTGGATCAGATTCCTTAGCTCGCGCACGGCGACCGAGAGCCGCGCCAGGTCGAGCGCACCTCCGGAGCGGATGTCCGCCAGCACCTGCCGCGAGCGCTCGACGGCCGCGGTGTTCTGCTTCAGCCAGCTCTCGACGAGCTCGCGCGCCGGCTGTCCGTTCGCGCCGGAGCGGACGACATGGGCCGTCAGGCTCGCCTGTTCCGCATAGACGTCGTCCCGCAGCGCCGCCCGGGCCATCGCCGCCCAGCGCGTGTCGCGCGGAAGGCCGACGATCCGGTCGCGCAGCCACTGCAGCTCGAGCCGCTCCCCCAGCCCGAAGTACGTCTCGGCGACCGACGTGACGTCGAGCCCCGACGCGGCTGCGATCTCGACCAGGTCGGGTGCGGGAACCAGTGAGAGCAGCCGCGAGACGTGGCCAGCGAGGTCGGCCGGGACGCCGTCGTCGGTGAGCTTCCTCGCGCGCACCTTCGCCTCCTCGATCGCGGACGCCCCCAGCAGCGCCGGCAGCGCCTCTGCGACCGCGGCGGCCCCGGGTGTGTAGCGGGCGACGGTTGCGGCAATGTCGAGCGGCCTGCGCCGGTGGCGGAGAAGCCAGCGCGTCGTCCGCTCGAGCAGGATCCGGGAGCGAAGCAGCATTGCGGTCTGGGTCGCGGCGGGCACCTCGCCGTCGAGCGCCTCGATCGCCGCCCAAAGCCCGCGAAGCCCGGTCACCTCGCGGGCGGCCGTGTAGGCCCGTGCGATCTCGTCGGGTGCGGCGCCCGTCTCATCGCCGAGCCGGTAGAGGAAGGTCGTGCCGGCCCGGTTGACGAGGTCGTTCGCGACCCGGGTCGAGATGATCTCGCGCCGCAGCGAGTGCTGCGCCAGCTGCACCGGGAAGCGCTCGCGCAGCCGCGTCGGGAAGTAAAGGGCGAGCTCGTCCGCAAGGTACGGATCGTCGGGGAGATCGGTCGCGAGCAGCGCCTGCGCGAGCGCGATCTTCGTGTGCGAAAGGAGGATGGCGAACTCGGGCGCAGTCAGCCCGCCGCCCGCGGCAGCGCGCTCCTCGAACGCTTCGATGCTCGGCAGGAACTCGAGCTCGCGGTTGAGAACGCCAGCCTGCTCGAGGCTGCGGACGTAGCGCTCGTGCACCTCCGCCATCGACGCGGCCTGGGTCACGGAGCTCGTGAGCGCCTGCGCCTGGTCGTAGTTGTCGCGGAGGACGAGCGCCGCCACCTCGTCGGTCATCTCGGCCAAGAGCTCGTTCCGCTGCTTCCCCGTCAAGTCGCCGTCGGCGACGATCGCGTCGAGCAGGATCTTGATGTTGACCTCGTGATCGGAGCAGTCGACGCCGGCCGAGTTGTCGATCGCATCCATGAAGATCCGGCCGCCGCCGAGCGCGTAGGCGATTCGGGCGCGCTGGGTGAAGCCGAGGTTGCCGCCCTCGCCGACCACGCGCGCGCGCAGGTCCTCGGCGTCGACGCGGACGGCGTCGTTCGCCCGGTCGCCCACCTCTGCGTGCCGCTCGTTGCGCGCCTTCACATAGGTGCCAATGCCGCCGTTCCAGAGCAGGTCGACCGGCGCGCGCAGGACGGCCTGGATCAGCTCGCCCGGTGTCAGCAGCTCGGCCTCGATGCCGAGCGCAGCCCGGATCTCCGCCGAGAGCGGGATCGACTTGGCGGTGCGGGGAAAGACGCCGCCGCCGGGCGAGATCAGCGCCGCGTCGTAGTTCGCCCAGGACGAGCCCGGCAGGCTGAAGAGCCGCTCGCGCTCCCGGAAGCTCTGCTCGGGGTCGGGGTCGGGGTCGAGGAAGACGTGGCGGTGGTCGAAGGCGCCGACGAGCTTGAGGTGCCGGGAGAGCAGCATCCCGTTCCCGAACACGTCGCCGGACATGTCGCCGATTCCGACCGCGGTGAAGTCGGTGGTCGCGACGTCGACGCCGAGCGCGCGGAAGTGCCGCCGCACCGACTCCCAGGCGCCGCGCGCGGTGATCCCCATCGCCTTGTGGTCGTAGCCGGCCGAGCCGCCCGACGCGAACGCATCGCCGAGCCAGAACCCGTACTCGCCCGAGATCGCGTTCGCGAGGTCCGAGAACGTCGCCGTGCCCTTGTCCGCCGCGACGACGAGGTACGGGTCGTCCTCGTCGTGCCGGACGACGTCGCGCGGCGGCACGAGCTCGCCGGCGGCGATCGTGTCGGTGATGTCGAGCAGGCCGCGAATGAAGGTCCGGTAGCACTCGACCACCTCGGCGAGCAGGGCGGTGCGGTCGTCGCCGGCCGGCGGCCGCTTGACGACGAAGCCCCCCTTCGCGCCCACCGGGACGATCACCGCGTTCTTGACGGACTGCGCCTTCATCAGACCGAGCACCTCGGTGCGGAAGTCCTCCTTCCGGTCCGACCACCGGATGCCGCCGCGGGCGACCCTGCCGCCGCGCAGGTGCACCGCTTCGACCCGGGTCGAGTAGACGTAGACCTCGTAGAGCGGCCGCGGCTCGGGCAGCTCCGGAATCCGCTTCGGATCGAGCTTGAGCGAGAGATACGGCTTCGCCCGCCCCTCCTCGTCCGCCTGGAAGTAGTTCGTCCGCAGCACGGCGCCGACCGTCTTCAGGAACCCGCGCAGGATCCGGTCCTCGTCCAGGCTCGCGACACCGTCGACGATGCCGGCAAGCCTGTCCTCGACGGCTCGCGCCCGTGCGTCGGCGTCGGCCGGACGCGCCGGGTCGAGCCGGAGCACGAAGAGCTCGACGAGACCGCGGGCGACGTCCGGGTGCTGGGCAAGCGCGTCCTCCATGTACGCCTGGCTGAAGGTGCTGCCGGCCTGCCGCAGGTACTTCGCGATCGCGCGCAGGATCGTGATCTCCCGCGCGGTCAGGCGCGCCGCGAGAACGAGGCGGTTGAAGCCGTCGTTCTCCGCGTCGCCGCGCCAGACCTGCTCGAACGCGTGCTGGAAGGTCTCCCGCAGATCCTCGACACGCAGCTCGGCGCCGAGGTCGTGCTGGAGCCCGAAGTCGTAGATCCAGACGGGGTCGCGCCCGAGCGGCCGCAGCTCGTATGGCCGCTCGTCGCTGATCCGCACACCCATGTTCTCGAGCAGCGGCAGCACGTCGGAGAGCAGGATCGGCCGGCCCGCCCGTACCACCTTGAAGGCAAGCTGGTCGACGGTCGAGTCGAGCGGGGCGTAGAGGCTGAGACCGAGGTCGTCAGGTGAGGCGAGCTGTTCGATCCGGTCGAGGTCGTGGACCGCCTGGCGCGGTGTGAAGTCGTCGCGATAGGCGCCGGGGAACGCCTCCCCGTAGCGCTCGTGCAGCGGGCCGGCGCGCTCGTCGCCGGCGTGGTCGACGAGGGCGTCGCGGAGATCGTCCGTCCACGCCCGGGTGGCCGCGGCGAGGCGCGCCTCGATCTCCCCCACGTCGTAGTCGGGCACCGAGCCGGGCTCGGTGTAGACGACGTAGTGCAGCCGCGCCAGCACCGACTCCGAGATCCGGGTCGTGTAGTCGGCGCTCTCGCCGGCGAACGCGTCCTGCAGGATCTCCTGGATCTTGCGCCGGTTCTCGGTGTTGAACCGCTCGCGCGGGATGAAGACCAGGCAGGAGAGGAAGCGGCCGAACACGTCGCGGCGGACGAAGAGCCGGACGCGGCGGCGCTCGCCGAGGTGGAGGATGCCGAGCGCGATCTCGAGCAGCTCGTCCTGTCTGATCTGGAACAACTCGTCCCGCGGGTACGTCTCCAGGATCTCGATCATCGCCTTGTGGTCGTGGCTGCCGGGCAGCAGGCCGGAGCGATCGAGCACGCTCTGGACCCTCCGCCGCAGCAGCGGGATCTCCCACGGGCTGGCGCTGTAGACCGTGTGCGTGAAGAGGCCGAGGAAGCGGCGCTCTGACGCCACCTCACCGGTCTCGTCGAACCGCTTCACGCCGACGTAGTCGAGATAGGCGGGCCGGTGCACGGTCGCCCGCGAGTTCGCCTTGGTCAGGTTGAGCAGGGTCTTCTCGCGCGCGAGCCTGCGCACCTCAGGCGTCAGCTTCGAGAAACTGAGCGAGTGCGGCTGCTCCCCCTTGTCGCGGAGGATGCCGAGACCGGTTCCCTCGACCGAGGCGAGCACATCCTCGTCGCCTTCGCTCCGGATCTCGTACTCGCGGTAGCCGAGGAAGGTGAAGTGGTCGTCGTGCATCCACTGCAGCAGCTCGCGCGCCTCTTCGAGCTCCTCTGCGGGGATCGGGGGCGGCGACTGCTCGAGCTCGGCGATCGCCTCGTGCACCTCGGCCCGCATCGCCTGCCAGTCCTCGACGGCGGCGGCGACGTCGCCGAGCACGCGCTCGAGGTCGGCGCGGAGCCGCTCGAGCGCGTCGGGGTCGGTGATGCGGTCGATCTCGACATGGATCAGCGACTCCGGCTTGCCATCCGCGCCGCCGACCTCGAGCAGCCGCCCCTTCTCGTCGCGACGGAGGCGCATGATCGGCCGCGCGACGAGATGCATCGCGCTGCCGTGCCGCGTCACCTCCATCGTCACCGAGTCGACGAGGAACGGCATGTCGGCGACCACGGTCTCGACGACCGTGTGCGGTGACTGCCAGCCGTGCTCCTCGACGTTCGGGTTGTAGACGTGCACCTTCAGCTCGCCCGGGCGGCGGAGGCGGGCGAGGCGCCAGTGGGCCATCGCGGCGCCGTAGACGTCGATGTCGCTGCGGCCGGCGAGGTCGTCCGGCGCCGCGTTCGCGTAGTACGCGCGCACGAAGCGCTCGACGTCGTCCGCCTCGTCGCCGTCGAGCCGTTCCCGGACGCGCGCGACCGCGCTCTCGAGCAGTGCCGCCTTCGTTTCCGCCGGGCTCGTGGTCACAGGTCGCTCGCCTTCAGTATGACCTGCTATCGGCGCCGGTACGGCTCGAGCCCCGTGCCCTCGAGGATCAGCGCGATCAACCCCGTCGCGGACGTCGTCTCGTGCTCCTCGCCCTGCGGCCAGAAAACCGCCTCGCCCGCCTCGATCGGCTCGGCAATGCCGTCGGCACCGCTAACCTCGCCGCTCCCCTCGAGCACCGCGAAGATCTGCGGTACGCCCGCGGGATGACGGGCGATGCGACCGCCGGGCTGGAGTCGGAAGACGGCGCCCTGGAAGGGTGCGCCGGCGAAGATCGAGCCGGTCAGCGGCGCAACCGTCACACGCTCGAGCCGCTCGTCGGCTGGCGCGAAGGCGACCTGGGCGCCGAAGGTGAGCCGCTCCACGTCTAGAGCCCGAGCCGCTCCAGTGCTGCGTCGTCGCGGCGCCACTTCGGCCGAACCTTGACGACGAGCTCGAGGAAGACCTTGTGCCCGAGGAGCGCCTCGATCTCGGGCCGCGCGCGCGTGCCGATCTCGCGGATCATGGCACCCTTCTTGCCGACGAGGATCTGCTTCTGCGACTCGGTCTCGACGAGCACGAATGCCCGCAGGAGCTTCTCGTCCAGCTCGTCGATCTCGACCGAGATCGAGTGCGGCACCTCGTCCCGCGTCAGCTGCAGCGCCTTCTCGCGGATCAGCTCCGAGATCCGCTCCTCGCTCGTCTGGTCGGTCGCCGCCTCGCGCGGGAAGTGCAGCTGGCCCTCCGGGAGCAGGTAGACGAGGTCCTGGCGAAGCTCGTCGATCCCGTCCTTCGTCTTCGCGCTGACCGGGTGGAGCGCGTGGAAGTCGCCGAGCGCCGCCGCCGCCTTCATCTGGGTGATGATGTGGCTCGGCTTCAGGTTGTCGACCTTGTTGACGGCGACGATCACCGGCTTGCCGAGCCCGTAGACCCGCCGGGCGATGAACCGGTCGCCGCCGCCGACCCGGTCGCGTGCGGAGAGGACGAAGAGGATCGCGTCGATGTCCTCGAACGACGTGTCGACCGTCTTCTGCATTCGCTGGGTGAGCTTGTCCATCGGCTTCTGGAAGCCGGGCAGGTCGACGAGGACGAGCTGCCAGTCCTCGTCGTTCGCGACCCCGAAGACGCGCCGGCGCGTCGTGTTCGGCACGCGCGAGGTGATCGCGACCTTCTCGCCGACGAGCGCGTTGACGAGCGTCGACTTGCCGACGTTCGGCCGCCCTGCGACGGCGATGAAGCCGGACTTCACGGCTCGGGAAGGTCCCAGGTCTCCGGCAGCAGCTCCGTCGCGGCGTACGTCGCGATCGTGCCGTCGGAACGGCGGAAGCTGACCTCGGGGACGCGGAACTCGGCCAGCCACTGCCGACAGCCGCCACACGGCGAGGCGTTGATCCCGATCGCCGCGATCCGGCCTGGGCCGTAGCCCGCCGCAACCGCTGCGACGAGGGCGCTCTTCTCGGCGCAGACCCCGAGTGGATAGGCGGCATTCTCGACGTTGACGCCCTCGAACTCGCGGCCGTCGTCCGCGCGTGCGACCGCGCCGACCTGGTAGTTCGAGTACGGCGCGTAGGCACGTGCCGCGACCGCCTCCGCCTTCTCGACGAGCTCCGTCACTGGGCGACCTGGAAGACGGCAAGCGCGACGAGCGCGCCGAGGAGGCCGCCGTAGAGGACCTCGGCAGAGGAGTGGACACCGGATTCGACACGGGTCTGCGCCACGAGCAACGCCATGATGAACGTCACGGAGGAGATCAGGAAGCGGTGGTCGGCCTCGTCGAGGATCAGCGTCACCGCCATCCAGCCGGCGAAGGCGACGGCGGCATGGCCGGAGGGCAGGCCGCCCCGGAGCGGCGTGCCGCTGCCCGTGAGCGCCTTCGTGGCGATCACGATGATCGTCGTCAGCACCAGCGCAATCAGCGTCAGCTCCGCCGGGACGTCCGAGAGCCGGTCGAGCAGCCGCGAGCTGCGGTCGGCGACCGTGCCGGAGAAGACGAGGTAGCCGACCGCGACGGCAACGGAGGTCGCGATCAGGACCGCGCCCGCGGCGATGTCCTTCGCGAGCTTGGCCATCGGGTCGAACGACGTCGTTGCGACGTCGATCGCGGCTTCGACCGCGGTGTTCAGCATCTCCGCGATCAGAACGAACGCGATCGCGAGCAGGAGTGCGATCAGCTCGAGCTTGTCGACGCCGGAGACGAGCGCCGCGATCAGCACGAGCACGGCGACGGCGAAATGGATCCGCATGTTCCGCTGTGTCCGGAGCACGTGGATGATCCCCTCGAAGGCGAAGTTGAACGACTCGATGATCGACGGCGGTCGCCGTGCTCTCATGCCGCTCCTTCGAGCTCGGCCCAGCGCTTCGCGATCACCTCGGGGGCCACCGGCTCGCGGCCGAGGTCGACGACGGCGCTCGAGGTCCAGCGCGCGACTGAGAACCGGCCGCCCGAGCATTCGAGCACCTTCCCGGAGAACGTGCAGCGCTCGGAAGCGAGAAAGACGACGGCCGGCGAGACTTGTTCTGGGTCGAGCTCGCCCGGCTCGGCCGAGCGGCGGAGCATCCGGGTCGCCGCCGCGGGCGCGATCGCGTTTGCACGGATCCCATGCTCCGCCCCTTCGGCGGCGACGACGAGCATCAGCGCGAAGTGCGCCATCTTGCCGACGGCGTAAGCGGCGAGGCCGGGGCGCGTGTCCTCCACCGACATCGCCCGGCCCGAGGTCGTGAAGACAAAGCGTCCAAAGCCGCTTCGCTTCATCACCGGGAAGGCCGCGCGCGTGAGGTGGAAGGGAGCGTCGACGTTGACGCGCCGCAGCCTCTCCCAGCTGGCGTCAGCGTTCTCGAGTTCCTCCCAGACGAGCAGCCCGGCGTTTTGGACGATCGCGTCGAGCCGGCCGAACCGCTCGACGATGCCGTCGATCACCTGCCCGCACGCCGCCTCGGTTTCGAGGTTCTCGTAACTGGAGACCGCAACTCCTCCCGCTGACTCGATCTCGGCGACGACGGCGTCCGCGACGGCTGGGTCGCCGCCGCTGCCGTCGGCGTCGACGCCGGCATCGTGCACGACCACCTGCGCACCGCGGGCGGCGAGCGCCCGGGCGTGAGCTGCCCCGAGCCCGCGGCCGGCGCCGGTGACGAGCACAACGCGGCCGTCGAGCCGGATCACGCGAGCTCCGCCTCCCGGGCCTCCATCTCGGCGCCGTGGTCGTAGCCGAGCAGGTGCAGGAGCCCGTGCACGAGCGGCTGCCGCCACTGCGCGCCGACGACCTGCGGGCAGATGACGAGGTCGCCGAGCGCGCGCGGGATCCCGGCCGGGAGCAGCTCGCGTCCGTCGAGCGGGAAGGAGAGCACGTCCGTCGCCTCGTCGATCCCGAGGTGCTCCTGCTTGAGGGCCCGGCTCTCCTCCGGCGGCACGAACGCCAGCCCGAGCTCGCCCTCCTCGATCCCCTCGGCGGCGAGCACGCGACGGGCGAGCTCGACCGCGCCGGCCTCGTCGACCTCCGCCCCGCTCCGGTTCTCGACCTCGACCGCGATCACGGTCAGCGCTTGCGAGCGGTGCCGGTCTCTTCGGCGTGGAGCTTGTAGGCCTCGACGATCCGCTGCACGAGCTTGTGCCGGACGACGTCCTGGTGCGAGAACTCGACGAAGCCGATCGCGTCGATCGAACTGAGGATGTCACGTACCTGGATCAGCCCGGAGGCCTGATCCCGCGGCAGGTCGATCTGGGTGACGTCGCCGGTGACGACGACCTTGGAGCCGAAGCCGAGCCTCGTCAGGAACATCTGCATCTGCTCCGGCGAGGTGTTCTGCGCCTCGTCGAGGATGATGAAGGAGTCGTTCAGGGTGCGGCCGCGCATGAATGCGAGCGGCGCCACCTCGACCGTGCCGCGCTCCATGTACGCGCTGAGCCGGTCGGGATCCATCATGTCGTAGAGGGCGTCGAAGAGCGGCCGCATGTACGGGTCGACCTTCGCGAGCATGTCGCCGGGGAGGAAGCCGAGTCGCTCGCCCGCCTCGATCGCCGGGCGGGTGAGGATGATCCGGCCGACCTGCTTCTCGGTCAGCGCGGCGACGGCGAGCGCGATCGCGAGGTAGGTCTTGCCCGTGCCCGCAGGCCCGATTCCGAAGGTGACGGTGCACTCGCGGATCGCGTCGACGTAGCGCTTCTGCGTCACCGTCTTCGGCGCGATCTTCTTGCCGCGGTGGCGCCAGACGACATCGTCGAAGACCTCACGGATGTCCTCGGCCTGATCGAGCGCGGCGACGACGGCGCCGACCGTGTCCGGCCCGATCTCGTGCCCGCCCTCGACCAGCTCGACGAGCTCGTCGACGACGGCTCGCGCGGCGGCGACCTTCTCGTCCTCACCCTCGATCGTCAGCTGGTTGCCGCGCAACCGGAGTGTGCAAGCGAGGCGGGAGCGCAGCGCATCGAGCACGCCGTCGCCGACGCCGGCGAGCTCCGCGGCGACCTCGTTCGGGACGGAGAGGGTCTCCTGCACGCGGCTCAGTGTAGGAGCAGAATCCCCCGCAAGGTGGCCAGGCGGAAGAAGACTCCGATCCAGAGGGTGATCGAGCTCGGGCAGGAGCTCGCATCGACGTACCCGTGGGTCGACGTCGAGGAACTCGACCTCGACGATGAGTTCGAGCAACTCGTTGAACTGCTCACCGATCCGGAGAGCATCGACGACGAGACGTTTGCTGAGATCGCGCTCCGCGGTGCGAAGTTCCTCCGCGCCGGCGCGCTGGCCGCGATCGCCGCCGGCCGGCCGGCGCCGGGCGGCTGGGCCGAGGGTGCCGAGAGCCGGTTCGGGCGCAGCGAGTGGGGCGAACGGCAGCTCTTCCTCCGAGCGCTCGCGGGCAGCGACGACAGGGTGATCCCGGCGGTGCTTGCGAACGCGGAGGAGGACTGGACCGGCAGCCCGCTCGCGCGCGAGGTCTCGCGCTTCCTCGAGGCGCGCGTCGCGGCTGGTGAGCTGCTGACCGTGGCTGAGCTCGAGCAGCTCGACGCCCGCCTGCAGCCGCTCGTCCGCGAGCTGATCGACGGCACCGACGTCGCCACCAGGGCCGCGCTCCGGCCCGCGCTCGAGCAGTGGCAGACGACGACGATCGACGTCGACTTCTTCCGTGAGCTCGGGCGTCTCGTCGCTCCGGACGAGCGGCCGCCGGCGACGCTCGTCGGCAGCCGGATTGCGGCTGTGGACGCGCTCGTCGGCGCACTCTCCGCCTCCCGGCCGCGATCGGTCCTCGTCGTCGGCGACCCGGGGGTCGGCAAGTCGACGCTGATCGTCGAGGCGCTCCGGCAGCTCGGCGACGACCGGTTCGCGTTCCAGGCGGGCGCGGCCGACGTGAACGCGGGGCAGGCGTTCGTCGGGATGCTCGAAGCGAGGGTGCAGGAGATCGTCGACCGCCTCTCGCAGCGGCCGATCGTCTGGGTGTTCCCGAACTTCGAGGAGGCGCTCTGGTCGGGACAGCACATGCAGAGCCCGCGCGGCGTGCTCGACGCGCTCCTCCCGCATGTCGAGGCCGGGGACGCCGTCGTCGTCGGCGAGATCGACCCACGCGCGTACGAGCTCGTCCTGCAGCACCGGCCGCGCGTCGCGCGGCTGTTCGAGGTGGTCAGGGTGGCGCCCGCGACCGGCGCGAATGCGATCGAGATCGCGCGGGACTGGGCGGCCCAGAACGAGCTGCACGTCGACGACGAGACACTGGCGGAGGCGCTCGATCTCGCCACCCACTATCTGCCTGCGGCAGCCTCTCCCGGGAACGTGCTGCGCGTCCTGGAGCTGGTCCGCGACCGGATCGCCCGCGGCGTCGCGACCGCAATCGACCCGGAGACGGTGATCGCGACGCTCAGCGACGCCACCGGGCTGCCGCTGCACGTGCTCGACCCGAGAGCGCCGCTGAGCCTCGAGCGGGTCCGTGGGTATTTCGGGGCTCGCGTCCTCGGTCAGCCCGAGGCGGTCGAGTGCCTCGTCGATCGGATCGCACTCGTCAAGGCGGGGCTCACCGACCCGACTCGCCCGCTCGGTGTCTTTCTCTTCGTCGGTCCCACCGGCACCGGCAAGACGGAGATCGCGAAGGCCTTCAGCGCCTTTGTGTTCGGCTCCGAGGACCGGCTCGTCCGGCTCGACATGAGCGAGTACCAGACGCCGGAGAGCCTCGACCGCCTCCTCGGGGACGCGAACACGCCGCAGCAGCAGGCCGCGCCGCTGATCGCCCAGGTCCGCAAGCAGCCCTTCTCCGTCCTCCTGCTCGACGAGTTCGAGAAGGCGCACCCGCAGATCTGGGACATCTTCCTCCAGGTCTTCGACGACGGCCGGCTGACCGACCGCAACGGGCGCACGGTCGACCTGCGCCACTGCGTGATCATCCTCACCTCCAACCTCGGCTCGGCGATCCCGGCCGGCCCCGGCGTCGGCTTCGTCGGCAGGTCGGGCGAGTTCGACGCCGCGTCGGTGCTCAAGTCGGTCGACCGGTCGTTCCGGCCAGAGTTCCTCAACCGCCTCGACCGCGTGGTCGTCTTCCGCCCGCTCGGACGTGAGGTGATGCGCGGCCTGCTCGAGAAGGAGCTCAACGAGGTCCTCGAGCGCCGGGGCTTTCGGATGCAGCCGTGGGCGGTCGAGTGGGACGAGGGCGCGGTCGACTTCCTGATCGAGAAGGGATTCAGCGCCGAGTTCGGCGCCCGACCGCTCAAGCGGGCGGTCGAGCGGCACCTGCTGACACGGATCGCGACCGCGATCGTGGAGCGGCAGTTCCCCGAGGGCGACCAGTTCCTTTTCATCACGGCGCGCGACGAGACCGGCCTCGATGTCGTCTTCGTCGACCCGGACGCGGGCGAAGCGGAGCCGGAGGCGGCGGAGACGCCCGCCGGCCCGAACGACCTCACGCTCGCTCGGGTGGCGCTGGAGCCGGAGGGGAGCGAGGAGGAGGCCGCGTTCCTCCGGAACGTGCTTGCCTCGCTCGTCGAGCGCGTCCGCTCCTGGGACGAGCCGAAGCAGGACGCGCTGGCCGCAGCGCACGAGTCGGCCTTCTGGCAGTCGGAGGAGCGGCACCAGGTGCTCGGCCTGATCGAGTATCTCGACCGTCTCGGCGCCGCAACGGCAACTGCCGAGCGACTCGCCGCCCGCCTCCCCTCGGCGCGCGACGGCCATTCGCGTGAGCTCCTCCACCTACTGGCAACACGACTGCACGTGCTCGCGGCGGCACTCGCAGGCCTCGACGCGCGCGAGGCGAGCGACGCCACCGTCACCGTACGCGCCGGCAAGGCGGAAGACGCGGCCGCCTGCCGCCGGTTCGTTGAGGAGCTCGCGGCCATGTACGTCGGCTGGGCGGACGGCCGCGGGATGCGAGTTCGCAGGAACGGCGGCGACGAGGGCGTCGTGGTCCTCGAGGTTGCAGGACTGGGCGCCTACACGCTGCTGAAGCCCGAGGTCGGACTCCACGTACTCGAGCTGCCGCACGAGGAGGATCGCTCGTTCGACCGGGTCACCGTGCTCGTCGACGTCGAGCCGGTTGGTCACGGCGGGAACGGGCCGCACCCCACGGATCGGCGCGAACCGGCGATCGTCCGGCGCTATCGGCACGAGCCGTCACCTCTCGTCCGGGACGCGTCCGGGATCCGGACGGGCAGGATCGACCGCGTGCTGGCGGGTGACTTCGACCTGCTCGCGGACGCGCCGACCGATTAGCGGCAGGACGGCGACGCCGACGGCTGAACGGCCTGCTCGGACGTCCCCCGACCAGGCCCGCCGCTGCTGCTCCTGCAGTCGCTGCGACTCCTTCGACCTGGCGGCGCCAGCACGCGCGCCGCCACGATCAGGGTTGCAGCAGGCCCGAGATGTCGGAAACGTCGCGCGCCGGAGGCGCCTCGACGTCGACGTCGGCGCCGAAGTCCCAGAAGTCGACGGAGACACTGCCTTCGGCGTCGCGGAGCGTCAGCCGGCGCACGAGGCCTTCACGGTCGACGAAGACCGCGACCGGCAGGGTCTGCCGCGCCGACCGGGCGCGGAGCTCGTCCGCCGCGCGCCGCAGCGCCTCGCGCTCCGTCGCCGTAAGGCCGAGCGCATCGGTGTTCGCTTCGAGCGCCTTGGTCAGCTCGAGCTGCGCGACGTACCGCGTCGTCGCGACCCCGCGGACGTCAACGGTGCCGGTCTTCGTCACCTTCGCGCTCGAGGCTCGGAGCAGGCTCAGGAGCTGGCCGGGATCCTGCTGGAGCTCGCCGAGTCCGTACGCGTCCAGCGACCTGTCGCCGACCGCGACCCACGGCCTGGCGCCCGGGATCCAGGCGAGAGCGGCTGGCACGCGGACAAAGACCCTCGAGTCGACCATGCGGACTTCGAGCCGGGAACCGGCGAGCAGGGACGACGCGTCGAGCTCGAGCCGCCCCCTGGCGGCCTCGTAGTCGAAGGCGCCCTGGCCGCGGACGGAGACGCCGCGGCCGAACGGGGTCGCAGTCACCTCGAAGGCGACACGCGAGCTGCCGGCGTCGCTCGTCTTCGCGGCAGCGGCTGCGACGACGTCGCGCTGGACGACGCTCTGCGAGCCGCATGCGGCTGCGAACAGCGCGAGCGCGAGCGCAACCGGTACGAGTACGAGACCCCTCTTCACGCGCACAGTGTGCCTGAAGCGGTTGATCAGGCGAGCTTCTCGCGGACGATCTGACTCACGGCCGACCCGTCGGCGCGGCCGGCGACCTGCGGCATCACATCCGCCATCACGCGGCCGATGTCGCGCATGCTCGTGGCGCCGACTTCGGCGATGACGTCGTCGACGATCGACTCGAGCTCGTCCTCGGAGATCGGCTCGGGCATGAATTCCTCGAGCACGTCGAGCTCGTCCTCTTCCTTCTCGGCCTGCTCGTCGCGACCCGCGTTGCGGAACGCCTCGGCCGCCTCGATCCGCTTCTTCCGCTCCCGCTGCAGCACCTGCAGCTCCTCGTCCTCCGACAGCGGGCGCTGCAGCTCCTTCTCCGCGCCCTGGAGGCTCGCGAGGATCAAACGCAGCGCGTCGCGGCGCGCGGTGTCGCCTTCGCGCATCGCGTCCTCGAGCTGGGCTTTGATCTCTGCGATCAGGCTCATGCCGGCATCCCGGTGATCTTCCCACCCAGGACGTGCCAGTGCAGGTGGAAGATCGTCTGGCCGCCGCCGGGGCCGACGTTGACGACGACGCGGTAGTCGGTCAGGCCGGCGTCGCGCGCGACCTCGGCGACGAACTCGAGCATCTGCTTCGCCTCGTCAGGCGGGAACTCGGCAACGTCGCGGAAGGTGTCGACGTGCCGCTCGGGCAGGACGAGCAGGTGCGTCTCGGCCTGCGGGTTGATGTCCCGGATCGCGACGAAGCCCTCGCCGCTCGCGACGTGCTCGCCGTTGCGGGCGAGCGTGCAGAAGAGGCAGTCGTCAGGCAGCGAGAATCCCCTCCTCGGCGACCGCGGCTCCGCGCACGCGCACGAACTCGCCGACGGGCGCCTCGACGAGCCAGGGCGAGTAGTCGGCACCGTAGCCGCGGCCGGGCCGGTCGACGAGGACGACGTCCTCACGGCCGACCTTCTCCGACCAGCGCGCCCGGCAAGCCTCGTCGGAGAGCGCCCGCAGGCGGGCGCTCCGCTCCTTCTTCACCTCGGGCGGAATGGTGTCCTCGTCCGCGGTGCGCGTCCCCGGCCGGGGCGAGTAGGGGAAGACGTGCACCTTCGTCAGCCGCGCCGCGCGGACCGTCACGAGCGTGCGCTCGAAGGCGGCGTCGTCCTCGGCCGGGAAGCCCACGATCACGTCGGCCGTGAGATTGAAGTCGCCGAGGGGCTCGAGCTTGCGCAGGTACGTCTCGACCGAGTACCGCCGCGCCATCGCCATCAGGACGCCGTCGTCGCCGGACTGGAGCGGCACGTGCAGATGCGGCCCGACCACCGGTGTCTCGCGCAGGGCGGCGACGAGATCGTCGTCGACGTGGTTGATCTCGATCGAGGAGAGGCGGAGGCGCTCGACGCCGTCGATCGCGCCGACGGCTCGGATCAGACCGGCAAGCGTCAGCCCGGCGGCGCGGTCGCGGAAGCAGCCGAGATTGACGCCGGTGAGCACGATCTCGCGGTGACCCTGCGCGACGCGGCGCCGGATCTCGTCGAGCACGGCATCGGCGCTGCGGCTGCGCGTCGCGCCACGGACGAGCGGGATCACGCAGAACGCGCACGAGAACGAGCAGCCGTCCTGGATCTTCACGAACGCGCGGACGCGGTCGAGCCGCACGTCAGCCTGGACGCAGGCAATCGCCCCGACGTCGCCGGCGACGGTCTCGACCGCCTGCTCGATCTGGCCGGGGACGACGGTGACGTTCGCAGGCAGCCCGGCGAAGGCGGTCTCGGAGAGCCGCGCGCCGCAGCCGGTCACGTAGACGCGCGCATGCAAGCGGGCAGCGCGCGCGGCCGCCTGCCGCGACTTCGCAAGCCCCTCGTTCGTGACGCAGCATGAATTGACGACTGCGACGTCGCCGCCGCCGTCGACCTCGTCGTGGCCGTCGCGGACAAGGCGCTCGCGGAGCGCCTGCGCGTCGGTCTGCGAGACCTTGCAACCCAGAAAGCGGACGGAGAAGCTCGCCATCGAGCGGGAAAGGCTACTTACGGACGTGCAGGTCCGCCGCCCAACCGCCCGACTGGATCCGGCGCTCGCGACGGTAGCCCGCGAGCTCCGGCTCGTCGGAGACGAGGTAGCCGGAGGTGATCGCCCGGGCGGCGCGGAGCTTCGGCCCGAGCGCCACGACCGCCTCGGCTGCGATGTTCGCGAGCGTGAGCTCGGCAACCGGGAGGTCGTCGTCGCGCAAGTCGGCCTGCCCCACCTCGACGCTGACACCGTTGTCGGCGGCGTTCCGCTCGGTGGCCTCTACGGCTTGGGGGTCGAAGTCGAGCGCCCGCACGGGCGCGAAGCCGAGCTTTGCCGCGGCGATCGAGAGCACACCCGAGCCGCAGCCGACGTCGAGCACGCTCCCCCGCTCCTCGCGCTCGAGCAGCTGCAGGCACAGCTGCGTCGTCGGATGGCCGCCGGTGCCGAAAGCGCGGCCGGGATCGATCACGACCGCGAGGGCGTCCGGGTCGGGCGTCTCCCAGGGCGGGCCGATCCAGAGCGAGCCGACTCGGACCGGCTGATGGAACTGGCGCCAGCGGTCTTGCCAGTCGTCCTCGACGTCGGACGCCGCGGCGCCGCCGAACGCCTGCCAGATCCGCTCCTCGCCGGCCGCGTTCGTGTACGCCGCGAGCTCGAGTGCACCGCCGTCACCGCCGAGCTCCTCGAAGCCTCCCGGAAACAGCTCGAGCATGACGGCACGCGCCTCCTCGGCCCGCGCGTCGGGAACGGTCACGGACACACGCCGGAGCAGCGTCAGCGGATCGCGTTTCTGAGCTTCTCGAAGAAGCCCTCGTCGCGCCGGTACGTGTCCTCGCCCGACAGCTGCTCGAAGCGCTCGAGCAGCTCGCGCTGCTCGTCTGTCAGCCGTCTCGGCACGGAGACGTTGACGAGCACGCGGTGGTCGCCGCGGCCGGAGCGCTGCAGGGACGGCATGCCTTTCCCGCGGAGCACGCGCACCTCGCCCGGCTGTGTCCCCGCGTCGAAGTCGAGCTCGACCTCGCCCTCGAGCGTCGGGATCGAGAGCTGCGCGCCGCGAGCGGCCTGAACGATCGTCAGGTCGACCTGCGAGAGGATGTCGTCGCCGTCGCGCTCGAACCGCGGGTCGCGCGCGACGCGCACCTCTACGTAGGCGTCGCCGGGGAGGCCGCTGCCGGCGCCCGCATGACCGGCGCCGCGCATGCGGATCCGCTGGCCATCGTGAATCCCGGCCGGGATCTCCACGTCGAGTGCCTTCGTCTCGAGCGTGCGTCCGTTCCCGTCACACGCGGTGCAGGGCGTCTCGACAACGGTGCCGGCGCCGAGGCAGGTGGAGCAGGCCTGGGTGCGGACGAACTCGCCGAAGACGCTGCGTGAAACCTGCTGCAGCTGGCCACGGCCGGCGCAAGTCGGGCAGGTGACGGGCTCGGTGCCCGGCTCGGCTCCGTCGCCGTCGCAGACCGAGCAGGTGACGGCGACCTCGACCTCGACGGCGCGCTCGACACCGGTGAAGGCGTCGGCGAGCTCGATCGCCACCGCAACGCCGACGTCGCCGCCGCGTGCGCGGCCGCCCGCGATTGCGCGCAAAGAGGTCGTCGCCGAAGAAGGCCGAGAAGATGTCGCTCAGGTTCGAGAAGGCGAAGTCGCTCGGCGCGTAGCCGCCGCGCCGCAGCCCGGCGTGACCGTACTGGTCGTAGAGCCTGCGCCGCTCGGTGTCCGAGAGCACCTCGTACGCCTCGGCGACGGCGCGGAAGCGCTCCTGCGCATCGGCGTCGCCGTTCACGTCAGGGTGGAGCTCGCGGGCGAGCTTGCGGAACGCCTTCTTGATCTCTCCGTCGGTCGCGGTCCGCTCGACGCCGAGCAGCTCGTAATAATCGCGTTCGGCCGTCGCCATGCGACCAAGCGTACCGGGGGCGTCAGTCCTCTTCGTAGGCGGACTCGACGAGCCGGGAGAGCTCGTAGGCGGCGGCACGGACGGTGCGGACGGCCTTGTCGTAATCCATCCGCACGGGGCCGAGCAGGCCGATCGAGCCGAGTGTCCGAGTCGGTAGACCGTAGGTGGCGCCGACGAGCGCGACGTCGTGGAGCCCCGGATGATCGAGCCCGACGCGGACATACGGGCGCCGGACGTCGAAGGACTCGGTCATCAGCTCGAGCACGGCGGCGCGCTTCTCCAGCACCGAGAGCAGCCGCCGGCAGGCCTCGAGCTCGTCGGCGCGGACGTCGTCGAGCAGCGAGGCCGCGCCGCCGACGTAGAGCGACTGCGCGGTCGGCGCGGCCAGGTCGGCCAGTGCAGGGCGCAGCGCGTCGACGAACTCCCGCTCCCGCCCGGCGAGCCCGGGATCGTCGATCCGCCTGCGCAGGGTGTGGGTCCCGATCCCGACGCCCACGAGCCGGTCGTTCAGGTACTCGTTCGCCCAGGCGGCGAGCGCCGGGTCGACCGGGCGGCCAAACGTGATCAGCTTCTTCGCGACGCCGCCCGCCGAGGTGATCGTCACCACCATCACCACGGACGGCTGCAGCAGCAGCACCTCGACGTGGCGCACGGACGCCGTCTCGAGCCCGGGCGCGGAGACGAGCGCGAGCAGCCGCGTCACCTGGCTCAACATCTCCGTCGTCGACTGGAGCGCGTCCTCGACCTCGCTTCGCATCGAGGTCAGGTCGAGCGGGAACCGAGGCGGCCGCGGCTCCTGGCGCTCGAGCACACCCTCGGCGTAGAAGCGGTAGCCGGCGTCGGTCGGGATCCGGCCCGCGGACGTGTGCGGATGCGTGAGCAGGCCGAGCGACTCGAGCTCGGCGAGCTCGTTGCGGACGGTGCTCGAGGAGACCGGCAGACCCGAGCGCTCGACGAGCGTCTTCGACCCGACCGGCTCGCCGGTGGCGACGTACGCCTCGACCACGCGCCGCAGGATGTCTCGCTTGCGCTCGCTGATCTCGGCCATTTGCAGGAAAAGCCTAGCTCTCGACGAGCAGCTCGGCCGTGACGCCCCCGCCGAGGAAGCGGCCCCGGCGAGTGAGCGCGAGCGTGTCGCCGCTGACCTCGAGCAGCCCGTGCCGCTGCAAGCGAGCGAGGGCGTCGGCGTCGACAGCCGCGGCGAGCCCGTTCAGGCGGAACGGCACGTCGAGCCGCAGTCCGAGCATGACGCGCTCGCGCGCCATCGTCGCCGGGTCGAGCTGCTCGAGCTCACGCTCGGGCCGCTCGCCGCAGCCGAGCGCGGTGAGATGGCGCGGCAGGCTCGGCGCGTTTTGCCAGCGGAGGCCGCCGACGGTCGAGACGGCGCCGACCCCGACGCCGAGGTAGTCGCGGCCCAGCCAGTAGCCGAGGTTGTGGCGGGACCGCAGGTCGCGCGTGTCATCCGTCCGGCAGAAGTTGGCCGTCTCGTACCAGCGATAGCCGGCGCCGGTGAGCGTCTCGACGACGCGCTCGAAGTAGTCCTCCATCGCTTCGCGCTGACGCTCGAGCTCGTCGCCGTGGGAATGCGTGAAACGTGTGCCCGGTTTCGCCTCGAGCTCGTAGCAGGAGAGGTGCTCGGGCTCGAGTGCGAGCGCCTCAGCGAGGTCGCGCTCGAGGTCGTCAACGCTTTGGCCGGGGATTCCGTAGATCAGGTCGAGCGAGACGTTGTCGAAGCCGGCAGCGCGGAGGTGGCGAGCGGCGGCCCGGACGTCGTCGGGGCCGGCGCGCCGCTCGAGCGTCGCCAGCAGGCGCGGCTGGAAGCTCTGCGCCCCGAGCGAGACGCGGTCGACGCCGTGCTCACGGAGGAGTGCGGCGAGCGCGGGAGTCACGGTCTCCGGATTCGCCTCGACCGTCGTCTCCGCCGCGGCCGGGAGCGCGGCCAGAAGCCGCGCGAGCGCTGCGGGCTCGGTGAAGGTCGGCGTCCCGCCTCCGACGAAGACGGTCTCCACCTGCTGGGCGAGCAGATCCCGCTCGAGCTCCAGCTCGGCGAGCAGCGCGTCGACGTAGCTGCCGTGCTGGCCGTCGTGACCGGTCACGGTGACGAAGTCGCAGTAACCGCAGCGGTGCGCGCAGAACGGGAGGTGGACGTAGAGGTGGCGCGCCCCTGGTCCAACCCCCGGGATGGGGGCCGCAGTGCCCCCTTCTGGAACGGTACGCGGCGAACCGTCTCGCGCGTGTGACGCGGGCGTGCCGTTTGTGTGCCGGTTCGTCCCGCTCGTCATGTTCACTTGCTTCGCTCGTCCAGATTGAGCACCGCCAGGAACGCCTCCTGCGGGACCTCGACGCCGCCGACCTGCTTCATCCGCTTCTTGCCCTTCTTCTGCTTCTCCAGCAGCTTGCGCTTGCGGCTGATGTCGCCGCCGTAGCACTTGGCGAGGACGTCCTTGCGGCGCGCCTTGACCGTCTCGCGCGCGATGATCCGGGCGCCGATCGCCGCCTGAATCGCGACGTCGAACATCTGCCGCGGGATCTCCTTGCGCAGCCGCTCGACGAGCAGCCGGCCGCGCTCGTAGGCGAAGTCGCGGTGAACGATCAGCGAGAGCGCGTCGACCTGCTCGCCGCCGACGAGGACGTCGACCCGCACGACGTTGCCGGTCCGGAACCCCGCGAGGTCGTAGTCGAAGCTCGCGTAGCCGCGCGTCCGCGATTTCAGCTGGTCGTAGAAGTCGAGCACGATCTCCCCGAGCGGCAGCTCGTAGGTGAGGTGCACCCGCTCCTCCGAGAGGTACTCCATGTGGTCGAACTTGCCGCGGCGCTCGTTGTTCAGCTCCATCACGGCGCCGACGTACTCCTTCGGGACGATCACCGATGCCTTGATGTACGGCTCCTCGGCCGCCTCGATCTCGACCGGCATGTCGGCGGGGTTGTGCACCTCGACCCAGGGGCCGTTCCGCTCCTGGACGCGGTAGGCGACGTTCGGTGCGGTCACGATCAGGTCGAGGTCGAACTCGCGCTCGAGCCGCTCGCGGACGATCTCCATGTGCAGCAGCCCGAGGAAGCCGCAGCGGAACCCGAAGCCGAGCGCCTGCGAGGTCTCCGGCTCGTAGAAGAGCGCCGCGTCGTTCAGCTTCAGCCGCTCGAGCGCGTCGCGCAGCTCCGGGTACTCGTCCGAGTCGGTCGGGAACAGGCCCGAGAAGACCATGGGCTTCACTTCCTTGTACCCGGGCAGCGGCTCGGCGGCGGGGCGCTTCTCGGACGTGAGCGTGTCGCCGACACGGAGCTTGGAGACGTCCTTGAGGCCCGTGATCACGTAGCCGACCTCGCCGGCGCCGAGAGTCTTCACCGGGCGGCGCTCCGGCGAGAGAAAGCCGAGCTCCTCCGCCTCGAAGCGCGTGCCCTGCGCCATCGCGCGGACGGCGTCGCGGGTCTCGAAGCTGCCGTCGACCATGCGCACGAACGCGACGACGCCCCGGTACTGGTCGTACGACGAGTCGAAGATGAGCGCGCGAGCGGGTGCGGCCGCGTCGCCGTCGGGGGCCGGAATCCGTTCGACGATCGCGTCGAGCACCTCCTCGACTCCCTGGCCCGTCTTGGCGGAGATGCGAAGAACGCGGTCCGCGTCGTCGCCGATCAGATCCGCGACCTCGGCGGCGGCGCCGTCGGGATCGGCCTGGGGCAGGTCGATCTTGTTCACAACCGGGACGATCTCGAGGTTGTTCTCGATCGCGAGATACGCATTCGCGAGGGTCTGCGCCTCGATCCCCTGCGCCGCATCGACGACGAGCAGCGCGCCCTCGCAGGCCTGCAGCGAGCGCGAGACCTCATAGGTGAAGTCGACGTGGCCGGGCGTGTCGATCAGGTTGAGCTGGTGGCCCTTCCAGAGCACGCGGACGGCCTGGGCCTTGATCGTGATCCCGCGCTCGCGCTCGAGCTCCATCGAGTCGAGCAGCTGCTCCTTCATGTCGCGGTCGGCGACCGTGTCCGTCGCCTGCAGGATCCGGTCGGCCAGCGTCGACTTCCCATGGTCGATGTGGGCGATGATCGAGAAGTTGCGGATCTTGTCCTGGTCCATGCGTGATCAGCTCCGAGCCGTGCGGCTGCGCAGGGAGAGTAGCGCCGCGAGCTCGCGCACCCGGAGCACCCGGCAGGCCAGGAGGTAGGCGGCGCCGCCGGCCACGAGCGCGATCCCGAGCGATGCGACCTGAGCGGGGAGGGAGCGCCCGAGCGCGTCGTCGAGGAACCACCAGACGCCGTACGCGACGGCCCCGAGCACCGAGGCCGCGAGCGTTACGAGCACGAACGAACGGGTGGTCTGACGCAGCTCGATCCGGCCGGCGCGCCGCCGCAGCGCGACGAAGAGAAGCACGACACCGGCGATGTTCGCCAGAGAGATCGCAAGCGGGATCCCCCAGACGCCGACGCGGTAGAAAACCGCGTAGAGCGCGGTGTTGAGACCGACCAGCACCAGCGCGATAAACGTCGGCACCCACGGGGACTGGAGGCTGAAGAAGGCGCGGTTGAGCATCAGCGTCATCCCGTTGAAGGTGAGCCCGAGCGAGAAGGCGGCGAGCGCGCCGGCGACGACCGTGGTCTGGTCGGGCTCGAACGCGCCGCGCTCATAGAGCAGCCGGACGATCGGCTCGGCGAGCACCGCCGAGGCGACGCCGGCCGGAATCAGCAGAAAGTTGATCTGGCGGAGCCCGGTCGACACCGTCGCGCGAAAGCCGGCGAGGTCCCCTCGCGTAGCAAGCCGGGCGAGCGAGGGATAGAGGATCGTCGCGACGGCGACCGAGAACATCCCCTGCGGGAGCATGTAGATGCGAAAGGCCTTGTCGATCGCGTTCGGTGCGATCGTCGGATCGATCAGCTTCGAGGCGAAGACCGTGCCGATCACCGCGTTGACGTTGATCAGGCCGAGGCCGAGCATCACCGGGAACATCAGCTTGAACACCTGCCTGACCGCCGGATCGCGGATGTCGATCGCGAGCCGGAGCCGACCGTCGAGGCGGCGCAGCCACGGGAGCGGCAGCAGCAACTGGATCACGGTGCCGACGACGATCGAGCCGGCGTATACGTAGAGCTTGCCGCTCTCGGTGTCGGCACGCGGGACACCGACGACGAGCCCGATGATGATCGCCAGGTTCCAGAAGACGGGCGTCAGCGCCGGGATCGTGAACTGCTCGTAGCTGTTCAGGATCCCGGTGACGATCCCGAAGAGGCCGATCAGAACGACGATCGGGAAGAGAATCTGCGAGAGGGTCACCGCGAGGTCGTCGTACGCGTCGGTGAGCGGCGGCATCAGCACCGGGGCGGCCAGGATGAAGAGGGCGGTGAGGCCGCCGACGATGAGCAGAAACAGCCAGAAGACGGTCGAGGCGACCCGCCACGCGCGCGCCTTCTCGCCCTTCTCGAGCAGCTCGCTGAAGACCGGCACGAACGCAGACGAGAGCGCCGCGTCGGCGACGAGCGCGCGAACGAGGTTGGGGATCTGGAACGCAACCGTGAAGGCGTTGATCGGGCCGCGGGCGCCGAAGTAGTTCGCGGCGACGATCTCGCGGACGAGGCCGAGCACCCGGGAAAGCCCCGTCGCCGCCGAGAAGATCGCCGTCGACCACGCGAGCCTGCGTGCGTGGGCCCGCGTTTCCACGGCACCGAGTATAGGAACGAGGTCTGCTACCATCCTGCCCGCCCGCCGAGCGCGGGCCTTTCTTCGACATGGCCAACATCACGCAGCAGAAGAAGCGCGTCCGGATCACCGAACGCCAGCGGGAGGAGAATCTCCGCTACCGCTCGACCGTGAAGACGCTGACCAAGCGCCTCGAGACCGCGGTTTCCGAAGGCGACGAGGACAAAGTCGCCGCCGAGCACCTCGAGCTGACGCGGATGATCGACAAGGCCGCGTCGCACGGCGCCTTGCACAAGAACACCGCGGGTCGCAAGAAGTCCCGCGCCGCCCGGCTCGTCGCCGGCGACTCCGCTGCCTAGCTCTCGGCGCTGACGTCGATCAGGGCTCGCTGGAGCTCGAGATCCGGCGCAAGCTTGCTGCCGCCCTTGAGTGCGTGGTCGAGCTCGGCCATGCGGACGACGGCGGTGCGCAGCTCGTCCTCGGTGAAGTTCGCAGCCTGGCCAAATACCTTCTCGACGTAGAACGGGTGCCGTTTCAGCGTCGAGGCGGCTTCGCGCGGACGGACTCCTTCGGCGGCGAGGCGCTGGCAGCGCCGCATGAACGCGAGGTGATTGCCGAGCGCCCCGGCCATCCGCGGGGCCGTCTCGCGGCGGGGCCGCCCCTCGCGTTCGAAGATCGTCTCGCTGGCGTCGAGCGTGCGGCCGGGATCACGCTGCGCCCAGGCGTCCGTGAGCGCGAACGTCGGCGTCTCGGCGACCGCCGCGACGAGCAGCTCCACCTCGTGCTCCCCGACCGGCTCGTCGCCGGCCCAGAGCGCGAGCTTGTCGACCTCGTTCGCGAGCTGGTGGAAGTCCTCGCCGACGAGCTGGATCAGGGCCGAGATCGCGTCCGGCTCAGCGCGCACGCCTGCATGCTTGAAGCGCTCGGCGACCCAGGCGTCGACCTTCCGTTTGGGAACCTCGTACGCGAGCACGTCTCCCGCCTTGGCACACGCTCTGGTCAGCGGAGCGTCCTTCTTCAGCTCCTCGGCCACGAGCGCGAGCACCGTCCCGGGCGCCGGCGAGGCGAGGTACTCCTCGATTGCCTTCACGTCGGCCGCCTTCCAGCCGTTGGCGAGCCTGCCCTCGCCCGAGCGGCGGCCGTCGACTCCTTCGACGAGGACGAGCCGGGCGTCGCCGAAGAGGCTGCCCGCGTTGCAGAGGGCGGCGGCCTCGCCGCCCGACCGGTCCTGGGCGCTGATGATCTCGGTCGCCTCGGGCGCGAAGTGGCGACGGAGCCGCGCGAGAGCCGTCTCGATCTTGGGCCGGTCGCTACCAGTGAGCAGGTAGACCGGCCTGAGCGCGGGCGACTCGGCCATGGCGCCACCCTACTCAACGGCCGGTCCGCACCGAGATCCGCCGCCCGTCCGACTCGAGCACGACTCGCCCGTCCTCGTCAGTCCGGTACAAGCGCAGACCCTCGCTGTCACGAAGCGCGGCAAGCGTGGACGGCGTCGGATGCCCGTAGTCGTTGTCGCGGCCGCAGGAGATGACAGCGACTGCAGGTCGCAGCTCACGCAGCTCGGCACCGAGCCCGGGGTCGGCCGAGCCGTGGTGCGCGATCTTGACGATCTCGATCCGCCGCGAGAGCAGGCGCGCCGTCACCTCCGTCTCGGCGTCCGCTGTCAGCAGCGCGTCGATCCGGCCGTAGCTCGCGAGCAGGACGACCGGGAGAAGATTCGGATCGTCGCTCGCCCTTCCCGGCCGGTCGGGCCAGAGAACACGAAGGCGGAGCCGGCCGAGTCGGAAGCGACTCCCGGCGCGGGTCTCGACGACCGGGACACCGCGGCCGGCCGCAGCGGCGAGAGCCGCCCGCTCGAAGGGGCCGGAAACGGCGAGCCGCGGATCGAGGACGCGATCGACGGCAACGCTGCGCAGGACATCCTCCGCCCCGCCGATGTGGTCGCGCTGCGGGTGCGTGAGCACGAGCGCGGAGAGCCGGCGGATGCCGAGGCCTCGCAGTTGTCGGGCCACGTCCGCTTCCGGCGGGCCCTGATCGACTAGCACAGCACCCTCGGGCACCTCGAGCAGGATCGCGTCGCCCTGGCCGACGTCGAGGAAGGTGATCCGCAGGCCGGTCGGCGGCGGCAGCCGCGCTGCCGGGAGCAACTGCCAGGCGAGCAGAGCGGGAAGCGAGGCTGCGGCGCACGCGATCGCGAGGGGCCGCCGCCACCGTGGCAGTCGCTGCAGTGCGAGCAGCGCAAGCGGTGTTCCGAGCAGCAGGCAGACGGCGGTACCGGATCCGACCTGCGCAAAAGGCAGCCCTGCGATCACCTGCGCACAGACGGCGATATAGGCCGCGAACCAGCCGTTGAGCCAGCCGAGCGCGAGCGCTGCGGCGGGCAGCACCGGCTCGATCAGCGAGCCGACCAACGCGATCCCGAGCAACGGTCCGATCGCCAGCGTGACGAGCGCGTTCGCCGGCAGCGAGTAGAGGGGGACGCTGCCGAACTGCAGCCAGAGGATCGGGGCCGTGGCGGCGCCGCAGGCCGTCGAGACCGCGAGCGCATCCCGGAGCCAGGCCGGCAGCGGGTATCCCTCCAGCGCGGGCCGCAGTCGCGGCACAAGCAGGAAGATCGAGCCGACGGCGGCGAACGAGAGCTGAAAGCCTGGCTCGAGCAGGCTCGCGGGCGTCCAGGCGAGCAGGACTCCCGCCCCGAGCACGAGGAAGTGCCAGCGGTCGCGTGGACGTGAGAGCAGCCAGGCGAGCGAGGCGAGGCCGCCTGCGACTCCGGCCCGCACGACCGAGGGCTGCCAGCCGACGGCGAGAACGTAGCCCGCGATCGCTGCGATCGCGACCACCTCGGCCGCGAGCCGGGGGATGCCGAGCAGCCACGCGAGCCCGATGACCCCCAGCGCGAGAAAGGTGATGTTCTGGCCGGACACCGCGAGCAGGTGGTAGAGCCCCGAGGCCTTGAAGTCGTCGCGAAGCTCGTCCGTCAGGCCCTCGTCCTCGCCGAGGACGATTCCGGCCAGCACGGCGTGCCGCTCGCCGTCGAGCGCAGGAGCGATCGCGCGCGCAACATGCGCACGAAGTCGATCCGAGAGACCGCCGATACCACCGCGGTGGCCGACGACTCGCCAGGCGCGGCCATTGAGCACGACATGGACGCCGCGGCGTGCGAGCCAGCCACGTTCGTCGAAGCCGTCTTCAGGGCCGCGCGGCGCGGAGACCGTCGCTCTCAGCTCGAGGACCGTGCCCTGGGGCGGCGAGCGACCGAGCGGAAGCTCGAGCAGCACCCGCTCACGGACAGCACGCTCGTCGAAGCGACGGACCTCGGCGGGAACGCGGAGCGAGAACGTGGCTCGCCGCACCGGACCGGTGACGACCACCCTGACGGCTGCCGACCTGCCGACCTCGGATGCCAGCACACTGCCCTCGAGCGCCTCGAGCCGCACGCTCCCCCACCACCAGCCGGCGAGGGCGAGCGCGACGGCGCAGGCCGGCAGGCGCCCACGGGGAAGGCTCGCCGCGATGATCGCAGCTGCGACGAGCGCTGCGACAGCGGCCTCGGGCGCGCGAACCGCATTGGCGAGCGCCAGGCCGATGCAGGCGCAGCCCACGAGGAGCGTCGGCCAGAGTCGTGCGATCAGGGCGAGACCACGTCTCGAAGCTGCTCGATGCGAGCAGGGCCGATGCCGGGGATCGAGTCGAGATCCTCGACCGAGCGAAAGCCGCCGTGGGCGGCGCGATAGTCCAGGATCTTCTGGGCGGTCACGGGCCCGATACCGGGCAGCGCGTCCAGCTCGGCCGCGGTGGCAGAGCTCAAGCTGACGCGGCCGCCGACCGTTCTCCCCGCCGCGCCCGGGACTCGCCGGGGCACGAGCACCTGTACACCGTCGGCGAGAGGCGCGGCGAGATTGATCGCGGCGGTATCGGCCCGCGCGGTCGCTCCGCCCGCACGGGCGACCGCGTCGGCGACGCGCTTGCCTTCTGGCAATCGATACAGACCGGGCCGCCGAACGGCGCCCGCGACGTGAACGGTGAGCCGGGATGCCGCGGTGGCCGGCTCGGCGACGAGCGCCTGACCAGGCTGCTCCGCCGCGGCACCTGCGCCGCCCAGCGTGCGCCCGGCCACGGCCAGCAGCGCGAGCGCGGCTGCCGCGAGAACGAGCGCCCGCCGGCGCGACACAGGCAGGGAGGGCATGGCCCGAGCGTGCCGGCGAAGTCGTCACGGAGGGTGAACGCCTCCGCAACGATTGTGTGGCGATTTCGGGCTAGACGACGAAGTTCACAAGCTTGCCCGGCACGACGATCGTCTGCCGCGGCTCGCCGCCGTTCAGATGGGCGCGGACACGCTCGGACGCGCGGGCGAGCGCGATCAGCTCCTCCTCCGAGATCGACGTCGCCACCTGCACCCGGTCGCGGAGCTTCCCGTTCACCTGCACGACGATCTCGACGGTGTCACGCTCGAGCAGTGCAGGATCGGCCTCCGGCCACGGCTGCTCCCAGAGCCGCTCATGGCCCAGCCGCTCCCATAGCTCCTCGGCGACGTGCGGTGCGTAGGGCTGGATCAACGAGACGACGGTCTCGGCCGCGAAGCGGGCGTCGCGTCCGCCGGTGTCGCGGGAAAGCTCGTTGACGAGCTCCATCACCGCCGAGATCCCCGTGTTGAAGGCGAAGCGCCTGCCGACGTCGTCGGTCACCTTCGCGATCGTCTCGTGCGCCTTCCGCGCCAGCGCGCCGCCCTCGGGATCACCCGCCGGGGCACGCTCGGCGACTTCGGTGACGACCCGCCAGAGCCGCCGGACGAAGCGGGCCATGCCCTCGATCGCCTCCTCCGTCCACTCCATGTCCTGGTCGGCCGGCCCGAGGAAGAGGATGCACAGACGTCCCGCGTCGGCGCCGTAGCGCTCGACCACTTCGTCCGGGCCTGCCACCGCACCAGAGCGCTTCGAGATCTTCTTCCCGCCGGTGGTCACCCAACCGTTCGAGAAGAAGCTCGCGAAGGGCTCCCGGAAGCCGATGTAGCCGAGGTCGTTCAGCACCTTCATCCAGAAGCGCGCGTAGATCATGTGCATCGTCGCGTGGTCGACCCCGCCGATGTAGAGGTCGACCGGGTTCCAGTAGTCGACGACCGCGCGATCGAATGGCGCGGACTCGTTGTGCGGGTCGCAGTAGCGGAGGAAGTACCAGGAAGAGTCGACGAACGTGTCCATCGTCTCCGTCTCGCGCCGCGCTTCGCCGCCGCACCTCGGGCACGTCGTCTGCACCCAGTCCTCGGCCTGCGCGAGCGGCGGCCTGCCCTTCGGCTTGTAGTCCTCGACATCGGGGAGCAGGACGGGGAGCTCGTCGTCCGGCACCGGCACGATCCCGCAGTCGTCGCAGTAGACGATCGGAATCGGGCAGCCCCAGTAGCGCTGACGCGAGAAGCCCCAGTCGCGCAGCCGGTAGTTGATCGCGGAACGGCCGCGTCCCTCCCGCTCGAGCTGCTCGACGATCTGCCGCCCGCCCTCCGGCGCGGGCAGTCCGTCGGCCTCGCCGGAGTTGACGAGCACCTCACCCTCGGTGTGGGCGACGTACGGCTCGCTCTCGTCGACGTCGCCGTCCGGCGGCCGCACCACCTGTCGCACGGGCAGCTCGAACGTGCGGGCGAAGTCGAAATCGCGCTGGTCGTGCGCCGGCACGGCCATGATCGCCCCCGTGCCGTAGTCGGTGAGGACGTAGTCGGCGACGTACACCGGCAGCCGTTCGCCGTTGATCGGGTTGACGGCGTGCAGGCCGGTGAAGACGCCGGTCTTCTCCTCCGCTGCAGCCCGCTCCTCGGTCTTCTTCGCGGAGGCACGACGGACGTAGGCCTGCACCTCGTCGGACTCGATCCGCGCGACGAGCTCGTGCTCGGGCGCGAGCACGAAGAAGGTGGCGCCGAAGAGCGTGTCCGGCCGCGTCGTGAAGACGGTGACGTCCTCGTCCCACTCGTCGATCCGGAAGACGAGCTCGGCGCCATCGGAGCGGCCGATCCAGTTCCGCTGTCTCGCCTTGATCGACTCCGGCCACTCGACCGTGTCGAGGTCGTCGAGCAACGCCTGCGCATAGTCGGTGATCCGGAAGAACCACTGCTCCATCACGCGCGACTCGACCAGCGCGCCGCAGCGCTCGCAGGTGCCGTCGCCGAGCACCTGCTCGTTCGCGAGCACCGTTTGGTCGTTCGGGCACCACTTCACGGGCGCGCCCTTCCGGTACGCAAGCCCTTGCTCGAGGAAGCGCAGGAACTGCCACTGCTGCCAGCGGTAATACCGCGGATCGTGGGTCGAGATCTCCCGCGACCAGTCGAACCACCAGCCCATCCGGCGCATCGAGCGGCGGATGTTCTCGATGTTCCGCTCCGTGCTGGCGCGCGGGTGCTCGCCCTGCTTGATCGCGTTGTTCTCGGCCGGCAGCCCGAACGCATCCCAGCCCATCGGGTGGAGGACGTGCCTGCCGTTGCGCCGCCGGAAGCGCATCGCGACATCGCCGATCGTGTAGACGAGCAGGTGCCCGAGGTGGAGCGAGCCCGAGGGGTACGGGAGCATCTCGACGACGTAGCTCTTGGCGGAGTCGGCCGCGGTGGGGTCGGCCGGGTTCGCAACCTCCCAGGCACGCGACTCGTCCCAGGCGCGCTGCCACTTCTCCTCGATTGCCTTCGGCTCGTACCGCTCGCTCATCGTCGTCTCCGGGTACAAAAAAGCCTCTCGCTCGGAGAGGCCCGTCGGAAGCTCTCACGGCTCGTCGCCGCGCCCGCTTCCTGCTCTAGGAAAGAAGCTGCTTCACTTGCGCCCATGCTAGCACTGTTCCCCGGCGGAACCAGGGTCGCGGCGGGTGTGCTGGAGCTCGACGGGCTGCGGGCGACCGACCTGGCGGAGCGGTTCGGGACGCCGCTCGTCGTCTACGCCGAAGCAGCCCTGCGCGAGCGCGCGAGGATGTTCCAGCGGGCCGCACCCGATGCGCTCGTCGTCTACGGGACGAAGGCGTTCCCGAACGTCGCGCTGATGCGGCTGCTCGCCGAGGAAGGGCTCGGCGCGGACGTCTCGACGCTGGGCGAGCTCGCCTTCGCTCGGCAAGCGGGAATCCTCGGCGAGCGCCTGGTCGTGCACGGGAACAACAAGTCGGACGACGAGCTTCGTGCCGCCGCTGCCGCCCAGGCGCTCGTCGTCCTGGACGCGCTCGACGAGCCTGCACGTGCCGCGGCCGCCGGCGTCCGCCGTGTCCTCGTCCGCGTCACGCCGGGAGTCGAGGCGGAGACCCACGAGGCGATCCGCACCGGCCACCGAGGCTCCAAGTTCGGGCTCGACGAGGACGACGCCGTCGAGGCAGTCCGCAACGCGCGCGCCCTCGGACTGGATGTCGAGGGGCTGCACGTCCACGTCGGCTCACAGCTCGCGGACGCGCGGGCGCACCTCCTCTCCGTCCGGCTCCTCGCGGAGTTCGCGTCGCGCTGCGGCGACGAGCTCGACTGGACGCCTGCCGTGGTCGACGTCGGCGGCGGCTTCGGGATCCGCCACGTGCGCGAGGAGCCCGAGCCGCCCACGGCCGAGCTGGTGCGATTGATCGCCGAGGCGGTCGCCGGCGCGTGGCAGGGTCTCGCCCTGCCCGCGCCGCGGCTGATCGTCGAGCCGGGTCGCGCGCTCGTCGGGCCGGCGGCGTTCACGCTCTACCGCGTCGGCGCCGTCAAGCGGGCGGGCGACACGCGCTACGTCGCGATCGACGGCGGCATGTCCGACAACCCGCGCCCTCAGCTCTACGGCGCGCGCTATGCGGCGCTGCTCGCGAACCGCGCCGACGCGGAGCCGGACGGCTTCTTCACCATCGCCGGCAAGCACTGCGAGTCGGGCGACGTGCTGATCGAGCAGGCGGAGCTCCCCGAGCCGACGCGGGGCGACCTGATCGCCGTGCCCGCGACGGGCGCCTACACGCTCGGCATGGCCTCGAACTACAACGGCGTCCCACGGCCCGCAGCGATCCTGGTCGGCGCAGCCGAGGCTCGTCTGATCCGGCGGCGCGAGAACATCGACGACCTGCTCGAACTCGAGGCCTAGCGGGCGACCTGCGCCGCCGCTTCCAGCGGCGAGCCTTCGAGACGCCGCACACCCGGAAGCTCGCCGGCGCCGGCGCCGCCCACCCAGACCGTGGTCGGCGAATCCGCGAGCCTCGCCACGGTCTCGGCGACCCCCTCGAGCCGACCCGAATCGACGACCGCGAGGACGAGCGCGTCGGGCTCGAGCCGACGCACTGTGTCGACGAGCGTGTCCGGCGGGGTGTCGGCGCCGAGGAAGGTGATCCGCCACCCGCGCTCACGCAGCGCCAGCCCGAAGATCACGAGGCCGAGGTCGTGGCGCTCGTTCGGCGGGCAGGCCAGGACGGCCCGGGGGCCACCGCCGAGGTCCCAGCCACGGGCGAGGCCGAGCAGGCGGCCGCGGAGGAGGTTCGACGCGAAGTGCTCCTGCGCGACGGAGATCTCGCCCCGCTCCCAGCCGTCGCCGAGCTCTCGCAGGAGCGGGAGCACGACGCCCTCGAGCACGGCCGGGACGGAGTAGTCGGCGAGGAGGCGGTCGAACGCGGCCTGCGCGGCCGCGTCGTCGAGCCGCTCGAGCGCGGGCCGGAGCTCGGCGCCCGCGGACGCCGTTGCGGTCTCGGCGCGCGCCGGCCGCAGCGGCTCGAGCAGCGCCTGCCGCGCGGCTTCGGCGGCGGACAGACCGGAGCCAAGCAGCTCGCGCATGCGCCCGATCCGGTCGACGTCGTCGGACGAGTAGAGCCGGTAGCCGGACGCCGTGCGCGTCGGCGTCAGCAATCCGTACCGGCGCTCCCACGCGCGCAGCAGCTCGGTGGCGACGCCCGTGCGCCGGGAGAGCTCGCCGATCCGCAGCTGTGCAGCCTCGTTCATCCCGACAGCGTACAGACTTTGCACAGACGTTTGACAAGCGCGGTCGCGATCTGTACATTCCTTGGACAAAGGTTGAACGACAACCAACAAGGAGGGGTACAGCATGAAGAAGCTCGACATTCTCGCCGCGGTGCTCGTCGTCGTCGGCGGGCTCAACTGGGGTCTCGTCGCGCTCGCCGAGTTCGACCTCGTGGCCGCGCTCGTCGGCCTCGAGTTCGGCGAGACGAACGCCGTCAGCCGGATCGTCTACGGCCTCGTCGGCCTCGGCGCCGCCTACCAGATCGCCCAGCAGGCGGCCATCCGCCGCCGCTGGTCGTCCACCGTCACCGCGTAACCACCACCCAACACAAGGAGCCACATCCGATGACACGAATGCTCGTTACCGCCGTCGCAGCGCTCGCGCTCGCCGTCCCGGCCGCCACGGCCGCACCGGCCCGCGACGAGGCAACGCCCTCGATCGCCGGGATCGCTGCCAAGACGCCGCAGTTCTCGACGCTGCTCTCGCTCGTCAAGAAGGCGGGCCTCGCCGAGACGCTCTCGAAGCCCGGCGCGTACACCGTCTTCGCCCCGACGAACGCCGCGTTCGCGAAGGTGCCGAAGGCGACCCTGAACGCGCTGGCCAAGAACCCCGCCCAGCTGAAGCGCGTGCTCCTCTACCACGTCGTCGCCGGCAAGGTGCCCGCGGCCAAGGTCGTGAAGCTGCGGTCGGCGAAGACCCTCGCCGGCGCGACCGTGCGCATCACCGTCACGGGGAACACGGTGCGGGTCAACACGGCCCGCGTCACGAAAACCGACGTGATGGCATCGAACGGGATCGTGCACGTGCTCGACCGCGTGCTGCTGCCGCCCGCCTAGGGTCCTGCCCTCCCCGCCGCCGTGGATTAGCGCCACGGCGGCGGGGTACCTCCACCCGGTGAGCGACCACGCCGTCGAGATCTGGAGCGACTACATCTGACCCTTCTGCCGCGCGAGCCAGCCCACGGCCGCGCAGCTCGAGCGTCAGTTCGGCGCCGACGTGACCTGGCTCCCCTTCGACCTCCACCCCGAGTACCCGCCCGAAGGCATCCCGCGCGAGGCGCTGCTCGCCCGGTACGGCGGCGAGGGGATGACCGAGCGGCTGCGGCGCTTCTTCACTGAGCGCGGGCTCGAGTACAACCCGCATCCCGGCATCGTCCCCAACTCGCGCGACGCGCTGCGCCTGACCGAGCTGGCTCGCGATCTCGGCCGGCACGCCGAGCTGCACGAGCGGCTGATGGACGCATACTGGGCCGAGGCCAAGAACATCGGCGACCCGGACGTGCTCCGCGCGGAGGCGACGAGCGTCGGCCTGCCGGTGGGCGAGGTCGAGGAGGTGCTCGCCGGCGACCGGTACCTGGACCGCGTCACAGCCTCGACCCGCGAGGCGTTCGGCTTTGGGGCGAACGCTGTCCCGGCGTTCGTGCTCGACCGGCGGCTGCTCGTTCTCGGCGCCCAGCCCGACGAGGTCTTCGAGCAGGCGTTCGCGCAGCTGGAGTCGGCGTGAGGATCGTCGACGAGATCGCGCACGCGACCGGCTGGCTGGAGGAGGCGCGGATGGCGCGCACCTCCCACGCGCTGGAGGTCGACGGCCGTGTGTGGCTCTTCGACGTCGTCGACTGGCCCGGGCTCGACGAGCACGTGCGGGAGCTCGGCGAGCCGGCAGGCGTCGTGCAGCTGCTCGACCGGCACAACCGGGACTGCGCTGCCGTCGCCGGCCGCCTCGGCGTGCCGCACCACGTCGTGCCGCACGAGCTCCCCGGGACGCCGTTCGAGCTGCGGCCGGTGCTGCGCTCCCGCTGGTGGCGCGAGGCGGCGCTCTGGTTTCCGGAGCGCCGCCTCCTGCTCGTCGCGGACGCGCTCGGGACGATCCCCTTCTTCCGCGCGGGCGCCGAGCCCGCCGGCCTCCACCCGATGCTCCGGCTCCGGCCGCCCCGCTCGCTCCGCGGCCTCGAGCCCGACCACCTGCTCGTCGGACACGGCGAGGGCGTCCATCACCATCCGGCCGCGCTCGAGAGCGCGCTCAGGACGGCGCGCCGGCGGATCCCGCGCTGGCTGGTCGAGCTGCCGCGCGACCTCCGCGGTTACGGCTAGCGGACGCGGGCGAGCAGGCCCGGGCGGACGAGTCGCGGCGGCGCCTTCAGGGCGGCGTCGCGCACCGGTGGGTTCGACGGCTCTTCGAGCGGCCGCGCCGCGAACGAGGCGGCACGGCGCTCGGCCGGCGCGTCCGCGTAGAGCGTCGTCCGCTGCCGCGGCACGCGCGCGTTGGCGCGGATCAGCGCCTCCATCGTCTCGGGGGACATCTCCTGCCCGTGCTCGGCGCCGGCGGAGCGCGAGATCGACTCGTTCATCAGTGTCCCGCCGAGGTCGTTGACGCCCGCGCGCAGCGCCGCTGCGACACCCTCCGGCCCGAGCTTCACCCATGACGCCTGGATGTTCGTGATCGCCGGGTGGAGTGCGAGCCGCGCGACCGCGTGCAGCAGCAGCGACTCGCCGAAGGTCGGCCCCGACCGCGCGCGTCCCTGCAGCCACATCGGCGCCTCCATGTGCACGAACGGCAGCGGCACGAACTCGGTGAAGCCGCCGCTCCGGTGCTGCTGCTCGCGCGCCCGCAGCAGATGCCGAGCCCAGTGCTCGGGCCGCTCGACGTGCCCGAACATGATCGTCACGTTCGAGCGGAGTCCGACCCGGTGTGCCGCCTCGTGCACCGCGAGCCACTGCTCGGTCGAGACCTTGTCCGGGCAGATGACCGCCCGCACTTCGTCGTCGAGGATCTCGGCAGCCGTCCCGGGCAGCGAGCCGAGCCCAAGCGTGCGCAGCAGCTCGAGGTACTCCTCGAGCGGAAGGTCGAGGGTCGCCGCTCCCTGCCAGATCTCGAGCGCTGAGAACGCGTGGATGTGCAACCCCGGCAGCGCAGTCCGAATCGCGTCGACGACCGATGCGTAGTACTCGCCCGTGAAGGCCGGGTGGATCCCGCCCTGGAGGCAGACCTCAGTCGCCCCACGGTCCCAAGCCTCCCGGGCACGGCGCACGATCTCCTCGTGGGGAACGAGATACGGAGCCCCGCGCAGGTTTGCCGCCAGCTTCCCCTTCGAGAACGCGCAGAAGCCGCAACGGAAGTAGCAGACATTGGTGTACTGGATGTTGCGGGTGACCACGTAGCTGACCTCGTCGCCGCACACCTCGCGCCGCAGCCGGTCGGCGGCGGCGAAGACTCGCTGGCGCTCCTCGCCGCGGGCGCGGAAGAGCCGGACGACCTCCTCCTCCCCGAGCTCCGCAGCCGTGTCGAGCGGCAGCCTGTCCCGGGCCACGACGAAGGGGACGGCGCCGGCCTCACCCGGATGCCAAGCGTCCTCGCGGGCGAGCCCGAGCGAGTCCGAGGCACGCAGCGCGGCCGGCAGCACCGCGGGATCGAGCCAGCCGCCGGAGAGAAAGCCCGGATACACGGGCAGCCGCGGCGCGAGCTCGAGGCCGCGCGACCTCGTTGCCGCCGTGAGCCGCTCACGGTCGGGCCACGGCGCTTCCGGGTTGACGTGGTCGATCGTGACCGGGCTGACCCCGCCCCAGTCGTCGATGCCGGCGTCGAGCAGCCGCGGGAAGTCGTCGTAGGCGAGATTCGGCGGCGCCTGCACCGCGACGTCGTCGGGCAGCAGCAGCCGCGCGGCGGCGATCGTCCAGAGGTGGTCGTCGAGGCTCGGCTCGGGATGAGACGCCATCCTCGTGCCCGGCTTGGCACGGAAGTTCTGCACGATCACCTCCTGCAGGTGCCCGTGCCGCTCGTGCAACGCCGCCAGTGCCTCGAGTGCCTCGAGCCGCTCGGCGCGGGTCTCGCCGATCCCGATCAGGATCCCGCTCGTGAACGGGATCCGCAGCTCTCCTGCCAGTTCGATCGTCTCGAGCCGCCGCTCCGGCAGCTTGTCCGGCGAGGCCCAGTGCGGGCCGCCCTTGGCCGCGAGGCGCTCCGCGACGGTCTCGAGCATGATCCCCATCGAGGCGGAGACGGGTCGCAGCGCCGCCAGCTCGTCCCTGGTCATCACGCCGGGATTGAGATGCGGCAGGAGCCCCGTCTCCTCGAGGACGAGCTTCGCCACTCTGCCGAGGTACTCGAGCGTCGTCTCGCAGCCGAGCGCGGCCAGCTCGGCACGCGCGACCTTGTACCGCTGCTCCGGCCTGTCGCCGAGCGTGAAGAGCGCCTCGGTGCAGCCGGCCGCCGCGCCCGCACGAGCGATCGCGAGCGCCTCGTCCTCGCTCAGGTATGCCCGCTCGCCTCGGCGCGGCGGCCGCGCGAAGGTGCAGTAGCCGCAGACGTCGCGGCAGAGCGTCGTCAGCGGGATGAAGACCTTCGGCGAATAGGTGACGAGCCCGCCGCCGCGCCGGCGGTCGCGCGCCGCTCGGAGCAGGTCGTCGAGCGGCGCGTCGAGCATGCCGTTGAGCCTATCCCGCCCTGTAACCCCAGAGCCCGCCGAAGCTCTTCCAGCCACCCGTCGACCAGCGCTGCAGCAGCGCCTGCTCGATCGGGAAGCGCTCGGTCGCGCTCGTCTTGATCGTCATCCCGGGCAGGAGGAACGGGTTCGACGGGTCGTTCAGCTTGCGTGTCTGCGCCATCACCGAGGCGCGCGTCGGGTTCTTCCCGGCCGCCTTCAGCACCTTCGCGAACTCGTAGGCGACCGCCATGCCGTAGACGTGGTAGACGTCCTTCTGGTTCGCGCCCTTCGCGTAGCGCGACATGATCGAGCGGTAGAGCTTCACCGCGGCGTCGTTCCGCCACTTCGCGTCGGTCGGATCCTTGAGGAAGACGATCGAGATCGAGTTCTGGACCGCCTTGTTCGAGCCGCCCTCGGACGCGAGGGCCATGATGTTCGAGGCGCTCGAGACGGCGTTGTTGATGATCAGCGGCCGCCACGCAAGCCGGTTGGCGAAGACATAGCCCTGGATCGCGTGGCGCGGGGTCGCGAACAACGCGAGCACATTGGCGCCTGACGCCTTCAGCCGCGCGATTTGCGACTGGACGTCCGGGGCGGTGACGTCGAACGGCTGCGCCGCGACGACCTTCACCTTCGAGCGAGCGATCCCCTGCTTCAGGCCGGCCATCAGGTCCTTGCCGTAGTCGTCGTTCTGGAAGAGAACGCCGACCTTGGCCCCGGGCTTCGCGCGCGCCAGGTACTTGCCGTAGATCCAGCCTTCGGCGCGGTAGCTCGGCTGGAACCCGATCGTCCACGGGTACTGCTTGTAGTCACGGCCGAATGTGGTCGCGCCGGAGGCGACGAAGAGCTGCGGCACGCGGGCCTCGTTCAGGTAGTCGCGAATCGCTGCATTGTGCTCGGTGCCGAGCGAGTTGAAGATCGCGAAGACCTTGTCCTGCTCGACGAGCTGCCGCGTCGCCTGCACGGTGCGGGTGGGGTCGTAGCCGTCGTCGACGGTCTTGTAGGTGATCGTGCGGCCGTTGACGCCGCCGCGCGCGTTGACGTGCTTGAAGTAGGCGTTGGCGCCGCGCGCGACGGACGCGTACGCGGACGCGGAGCCCGAGAGCGGCGTCGTACCGCCGAGGAGGATCGACTTCGAGGTGATGCCCGGGTCGGCGCTCGTCGCCGCCGTGGCGCCGGTCGCGATCGCGCCCGTGAGGGCGAGCAGGGTCAGAACGAGTCTCGGTCGGCGCATCGTCGGTGCAGCTCCTTGAGGTCGAGAACGGCTCAGCGACCGCGATGGTAGCCGCGACTTGTAAGCGCTTGCAGACGTCGAATCAGGCCGGCCGCGCCACCGGGCAGCAGGATCATGACGAGGATCAGGATGACGCCGTAGACCACCGCCGGTGCGCCTTGCGCCTTCGAGACCTCCTGCGCCCAGAGCGGCAGGAACTGGATGAAGATGGCGCCGAAGACGAGCGGCCAGAGCGAGCCGAGACCGCCGACGACGACGCCGACGAGCAGGAAGATCGAGAGCGTGATCGGGTACGTATCCGGGTTGACGAAGGTCGTCGCGATCGCGAGCAGGGAGCCGGCGATGCCGGCGTAGAAGGCGCTGATCCCGAAGGCGAGCGTCTTGTAGGTCGCGAGGTTGACGCCGGAGGAGGCGGCGGCCAGCTCGCTGTCGCGGACGGCTCGGAACGAGCGGCCGGTCTTGCCGCGCAGCAGCGCCCAGGCGATCGCGAACATGACGAGGGCGACGGTCCAGCACAGGTAGTAGAGCCACTCGTTGAAGGTCGGAATCTCGAGCCCCAGAACCTTGATCGGCTCCGAGATCGTCTCGAAGGTGATCGGATCCGTCGTCTCGGTCGGACGCGTCCGGCCCTCGGACTCGAAGAGGTTGATCCCGCCCCCGCCGCCGGTGAACGTTTCGAAGCGGTCGTACTTGATGAGGCCCGGCATCGCGACCGCGATCGCAAAGGTGGCGAGCGCGAGGTAGAGGCCCGTTAGCCGCAGCGCCGGGAAGCCGAAGAGGAAGCCGACGATCCCGGCCACGAGGCCGGCGAGCGGAATCGTCCAGATGTCCCTCATGTCGCTCGAGAACGTGTGGCCGCCGAGCTTCAGGCCCTGGTCGGAGATCAGGATCGCCGTCGTGTAACCGCCGATCGCCATGAACGCGCCGTGCCCGAGCGAGATCTGGCCGGTGTACCCGGTCAGCACGTTCAGCCCGAGGAGCGCGATGAAGTAGATCCCAACGTAGGAGAACTCCTGGGCCCGGAAGTCGCTGATGAAGCGCGGCAGCAGGAAGACAGCCGCCGTAGCGAGCAGGAAGATGCCGACGCCGGTGAGGTCCTTGCGCTTCACACGCGCCTCGTGACGGGCTTGCCGAAGAGCCCGGCCGGCTTGACGAGGAGGACGACGAGGATGACGAGCAGCGCGACCGGAAGCCGGAGGCTGGCGCCGACGAAGTCGACGTACGTCCCGATCAGGTTGAGGCCGACGCCGAGCATCAGGCCGCCGACGACGGCGCCGAAGGGCGAGTCGATCCCGCCCAGCACGGCCGCCGCGAAGGCGTAGATCAGCACCGCCTGCATCATGTTCGGGTCGAGGAAGACGGTCGGCGCGGTGAGCATTCCTGCAACGGCGCCGAGCACCGCGGCGAGCCCCCAGCCGATCGCCAGCATCCAGCCGACACGCACGCCGACGAGGCGGCTCGCGTCCGGGTTGAGGGCGGACGCGCGCAGCGCGAGCCCGATCTTGGTGAACTGGAAGAACGCCCACAGCAGCGCGACCATGACGAGCACGACCAGGAACGTGCCGACATCCTGTTGCGAGATCGCGACGCCGCCGATCACCCAGGTGTCGTTCGGGAACGGGCTCGGGAAGGCGCGCACCTCGGCCGACCAGATCAGGCCGGCGAGGCCGTTGAAGATCAGGACAAGCCCGATCGTCACGATCACGGTCGTGATGATCGGGGCCCGCTCGATCGGCTTGATCACCGTGCGCTGCAGGCCGAGGCCGAGGCCGAAGGCGACGACGAGCGTCACCCCGAACGCGAGCCAGATGTTCAGGCCGTGATTCTCGATCAGCGTCCAGGCGATGTAGGTGGTGAACATCGCCATCTCGCCCTGGGCGAAGTTGATCACGCCGGTCGCCCGGTGAATCAGGACGAGCGCAAGCGCGAGCGCCGCGAAGATCGCCCCGCTCGCGAGCCCAGCGACGACCTGCTGGAAGAACTCCGCCATCAGTACCCCAGGTAGCTCTTTCTCACGGACTCATTGCGGGCGAGCTCCTCGCTCGGGCCGGACACGGCCACTTTCCCGACCTCGAGCACGTACGCGTACGACGCCACCTCGAGCGCGATCGCGGCGTTCTGCTCGACGACGAGCACGGTCAGTCCCTCCTTCTCGTTCAGCTCGCGGACGATCCGGAAGATCTCCCTCGTCACGAGCGGCGCCAGGCCGAGCGAGGGCTCGTCGAGCAGGAGCATCCGCGGGTGGCTCATCAGCGCGCGGGCGAGCGCGAGCATCTGCTGCTCGCCGCCCGAGAGCGTGCCGGCGTGCTGGCCGAGGCGGTTCGCGATCCAGGGGAAGTACTCGGAGACGCGGACGATGTCCTCGTCGATCGAGCCGTTGCGCACGTAGGCGCCGAGCTTCAGGTTCTCCTCGACCGACATCTCGGCGAAGGTGCCGCGGCCTTCGGGGACGTGGGCGACGCCGAGGCGCGCGACCGACTCGGGGCCGCGCCGGCCGAGCGGCTTGCCCTCGAACAGGATCTGGCCGCTGCGCTTGACGGTGCCGGAGATCGACCGGAGCGTCGTCGTCTTCCCGGCACCGTTGGCGCCGAGGACGGCGACGATCTGCCCCTGCTCGACGGCGAGCGAGACCCCGGAGAGTGCGCGGACGGGGCCGTAGCGCGCCTCGACGTCGCGCAGCTCGAGCAGCGCCATCTACGCCGCTGCCTCGTCGGTGCCGAGATACGCCTCGATCACGGCCGGGTTCGCCCGCACCTCGGCGGGCGTCCCCTCGGCGATCTTCTTGCCGAAGTTCATCACGTGCACGTGGTCGGAGATCCCCATCACGAGGTTCATGTGGTGCTCGACGAGGAGGACGGTCAGCTTGCGGTCGTCGCGGATCTGCTGGATGAAACGGCCCAGCTCCTCCACCTCCTCGTGATTCAGCCCTCCGGCCGGCTCGTCGAGCAGGAGGAGCTTCGGCGCCGCGACAAGCGCCCGCGCGAGCTCGACCCGCTTCAGCGTCCCGAACGGCAGCCCGGCGACGGGCCGCGCCGCGATCCCGCCGAGCCCGACGTACTCGAGTGCGGCGAGCGCCTCCACCTCGTTGTCACCGCTGCGGGCGTGCGCGCCGACGAGGACGTTGTCGAGCACCGTCATCGTCTTGAACAGCTCCACGTTCTGGAAGGTGCGGGCGATCCCGCGCCGCACAATCCCATGCACGGGCGTCTTCAGGAGCGACTCGCCCGCAAACATGACCTCGCCCTCGTTCGGCGTGTAGAGCCGGGTGATGACGTTGAACGCGGTCGTCTTGCCGGCGCCGTTCGGCCCGATCAGGCCGACGATCTGTCCCTCCGGGACGTCGAGCGAGACCCCGTCGAGGGCGACGATCCCGCCGAACCGGCGAGTCACGTTCCGCAGCGAGAGCAGGGCCATCGGCCGGAGGAGCTTATTCGGGCCGGGCCACGGAAGGCAAAGGAACCCGCCACCGACGGCATTGGGCGCTACTCTCCCCGCGTGAGCGACCACGCCGCCGAGCTGCACATGAGCCAGGGTCAGAAGATCACGAACCTGCTCGGCGTCACGATCCCGTTCGCCGGCTTCCTCGCGTCGATCTTCTTCCTCTGGGGCCAGTACGTGACCTGGCGCGACCTGACCATCTTCGCCGTCGGCTATGCGCTGACGACGCTCGGGATCTCGATCGGCTTCCACCGGCTCTTCACGCACCGGTCGTACGAGACGTTCAAGAGCATCCGCTACGGGCTCGCGGTGCTCGGCTCGATGGCCGTGCAGGGCCCGGTCATCCGCTGGGTCTCGGACCACCGCAAGCACCACAGCTTCGCCGATCGCGAGGGCGATCCGCACTCCCCGCACGCCGGCTTCGGCCCCGGGGTGCGCGGCAAGATCGCCGGCCTCTGGCACGCGCACGTCGGCTGGCTCTTCCGCAACGTCGGGCGGGCGGAGTGGACGAAGTACGCGAAGGACCTGCTCGCCGACCGCGGCATGGTCTTCATCTCGCGCTGGTTCCCGGCCTGGGTCGCGGTGTCGCTGTTGCTGCCGTTCGCCGCCGGCTGGATCTGGGGCGGCACGATCGGCGCCGGCCTGCAGGCGATGTTCTGGGGCGGCCTGATCCGGATCTTCCTGCTCCACCACATCACGTGGTCGGTCAACTCCGTCTGCCACTTCGTCGGCTCGCGCCGGTTCCGGGTCAAGGACGAGTCGCGCAACGTCTGGTGGCTCTCGTGGATCTCCTTCGGCGAGTCCTGGCACCACAACCACCACGCCTTCCCCTCGTCCGCGTTCCACGGCCTCCGACCCTGGGAGCTCGACATCGGCGGGCTGGTGATCCGGGCGATGCGCAGGCTCGGCCTCGTCTGGAAGGTCAACGTGCCGACGGCGGAGATGCAGCAGCGCCGCCGCGAAGCGCTCTCGTAGGTCGGTGGACGCACCTGAGACGCCGGCAGACTCGCCGCTGACGCTCGAGCTGGCGATGGCGTCGCCGCTCTACCAGCGGCTGATGACACCGGAGCTCCGACCCGGCGAGCCCGCCTACCCCTTCGAGCTGCCGCTCCTCGATCCGGAGACGCACCGGCCGAGCGGTGAGCGCGTCCGCCTCGCGGACTTCGCGGGCGGGCGGCCCGTCGCGCTCGTCTTCGGCTCCTACACCTGACCGCCCTTCCGCCGCCAGTTGGGCGAGCTGGAGCGCCTCAATGACCGTCACGGCGACCGGGTCGCGTTCTTCATCGTCTACATCCGGGAGGCGCACCCCGAGGACGGCTGGGTGCTCGCCGACAACCGCCGCGAGGAGATCGCGCTCGTCGATCCGGTGTCTCTGGACGAGCGGGCCGACGCGGCCGAAGCGTGCGCGCTGCGGCTCGAGACGCGGATCCCGATCCTGCTCGACGACGTCGACGACTCCGTCGCCTCCGCCTACGGCGGCTGGCCAGACCGGCTCTACCTGATCGCCCGCGACGGCCGTGTCGCGTTCCAGGGCGAGGTCGGCCCGTTCGGCTTCAAGCCCGAAGAGCTGGCAAACGCGATCGAGGTCGAGCTGCGCTAGCTGAAGGTGAAGGTGCCGCCGTCCCGGAACTCCTTCAGGATCCGGCGGCTGACGACCATCCGGTGCACCTCGTCCGGGCCGTCGTAGATCCGGGCGGCGCGGGCCAGCGCGTACATCGCCCCGAGCGGCGACTCGTCGGTGAGGCCGCGGGCGCCGTGCACCTGGATCGCCCGGTCGATCACGTCGTTCAAGACCTGCGCCGCGTAGAACTTGATCAGCGAGACCTCGACGCGCGCCTCGCCGCCCTCGTCGAGCTTCCGCGCCGCGTCGAGCGTCAGCAGCCGGCAGGCCTGGATTTCGGCGGCCGAGTCGGCGATCCAGTTCTGCACCGTCTGCTTCTCGGCCAGCGGCCCCCCGAACGCCTCGCGCTCGAGCGCGTAGCGGCACATCAGTTCGAAGGCGCGCTGCATCTGGCCGAGCCAGCGCATGACATGGTGGATCCGCCCCGGCCCGAGCCGCTTCTGCGCGATCCGGAAGCCGTCACCCGGCTCGCCGAGGACGTTGCCCCGGGGGACGCGGACGTCCGTATAGCGCACTTCGCAGTGGGTCGACCAGCCCCGGCCGACGTGGCCCATCACCGGGACGGCGCGGATCAGCTCGTAGCCGGGCGTGTCCGCTGGGACGAGGATCTGGCTCATCCGCCGGTGCGTCGGCGCGTCCGGGTCGGTCACCGCCATCACGATCCCGAAGGCAGCGCCCTCGGCGGAGGAGGAGAACCACTTGTGCCCGTTGATCACCCATTCGTCCCCGTCGAGCACCGCCGTCGTGCGAAGGCCGGTCGGGTCGGCGCCCGAGACCTCGGGCTCGGTCATCGAGAAGAACGAGCGCGCCGTCCCCTCGACCAGCGGCTTCAGGAACCGCTCCTTCTGCTCCTCGGTGCCGAACAAGTGCAGGATCTCGCCGTTGCCGGCGTCGGGCGCCTGGCAGTTGAAGACGAGCTGCGCCCACATGCTGCGGCCGATCTCCTCGTTCAGCAGGGCGTACTCGATGAAGCCCGAGCCGGTGCCGCCGGCCTCGGGCGGTAGGTGCGGCGCCCAGACGCCGGCCTCCTTCGCCTTCGCGCGCAGCTGCTCGATCAGGGCATCGGACGACTCGTCCTCGCGTGCGAGCGCGGCCTCGTTCGGATAGACGTGCTCCTCCATGAAGGCACGCACCTCGGCGCGGCGCGCCGACACATCGGGCTTGAGCGCGAGGTCGGTCATCAGCGAGAGTCTGCACGTGTTGGAGTCCGGAAGCCAGGTCCAGAACGCGATCTACCTCGCGGGCGGCGCCAAGTGGCCCGTCTCGCCCGAGGACTGGGAGGCCGCCGCACGCAACCGGCTCGAGCAGGGACCGTTCGACTACGTCGCGGGCGGCGCGGGGTCGGAGGCGACCGTTCGCGCCAACCGCGAGGCCTTCGAGCGGCTCCGCCTGCGGCCGCGGATGCTGGCCGGGACCGCCGAGCGCGACCTCTCGGTCGAGGTCCTCGGCCTCCGCTCGCCGGCGCCGTTCCTGCTCGCGCCGGTCGGCGTGCTCTCGATCGTCCATCCCGAGGCCGAGCTCGGCGTCGCGCGCGCCTCGAAGGCGACCGGCGTGCCGATGATCCTCTCGAGCGCCGCGTCCACCCCGCTCGAGGACGTGGCCGCTGAGCTCGGGGACGCGCAACGCTGGTTCCAGCTCTACTGGTGGGCCGACCGCGAGCTGGCCGGCAGCCTCGTCGACCGGGCCGGAGCCGCCGGCTACGGAGCGATCGTGGTCACGCTCGACACGCTGACGCTCGGCTGGCGCGACCGCGACCTCCGCAACGGTTATCTCCCCTTCCTCCAGGGCGAGGGGCTGGCGCAGTTCTTCAGCGACCCGCTCTTTCGCGAGCGGCTCGAGGTGCCGCCCGAGGACGACCTGCAGACGGCCTCGCTGATGGCGCTCGCGGCGTTCCCGAACCTCGCTCTCACCTGGGCCGACCTCGAGTGGCTCCGCGGTCGCACCGAGCTGCCGCTTCTCGTCAAGGGCATCCTCCGCGCCGACGACGCCCGGCTCGCGCTCGAGCACGGAGTCGACGGGATCGTCGTCTCGAACCACGGCGGCCGCCAGGTCGACGGCGCGGTCGCAGCGCTGGACGCGCTCGTCGAGGTGCGCGACGAGGTGGGAGGGGACGCGACGGTGCTGATGGACGGTGGCATCCGCCGCGGCTCGGACGTCCTGAAAGCGCTTGCGCTCGGCGCGGACGCCGTCCTGCTCGGCCGGCTCTACGCCTACGGGCTGGCCGTGGGAGGCGCCGCCGGCGTCGAGGCCGTGATCCGGCAGCTGGCCGCCGAGCTCGACCTGACCATGGCCCTGGCCGGCTGCCGCTCCGTCCGGGAGCTCGACCGGAGCGCGGTGACGTGAGGCTCTACGTCGAGGAGCATGGCGACGGGCACCCGCTCCTGCTGCTGACGGGGCTCGGCTACGCGATCTGGTCCTGGCAGAAGCAGATCCCGGACTGGTCGCCGCACTTTCGCTGCATCGCGGTCGAGAACCGCGGTACGGGCCGCTCGCCGAAGCCGCCGGGGCCGTACTCGATCGAGGCGATGGCCGACGACGCCGCCGAGGCGCTCGCGGGCCGGCGCGCGCACGTCGTCGGGTTCTCGATGGGTGGGTACCTCGCGCAGACGCTTGCGCTGCGGCACCCAGACCTCGTCGAGCGGCTCGTGCTCGTCTGCACCGCGAGCGGCGGCCCCGACCTCGTTCCCACGCCGGCGGAAACGAGAGCGGCCTGGCTGGCCAACGCCGAGCGCACGCCGGCGGAGTTCGCGCGCGCGACGATGCCGCTGTCCTTCCGCCCGGGGTGGACGGAGGAGCATCCGGACGAGTTCGAACGCCTCCTCGCCGACCGGCTCGAGTTCCCGACGCCACCGGACTCCTGGCGCGCGCAGTACGACGCCTGTCTCGAGTGGGGCGGGCGGGTGACGCCCGTGGAGGAGCTGGCGGCGCCGACGCTCGTCGTCCACGGCGACGCCGACCGGATCGTCGCCTACGAGAACGGCGTCCGGCTGGCAGCACGCATCCCGGGGGTGCGCTGCGAGACGTTCGCCGGGGCGGGTCATCTCCTCTTCCTCGAGGAACCGGCGCGCTTCAATCCGCTCGTCGCCGACTTCCTGTCGTGATCACCCGCGGCAGCGTGCTGCACGAGATCGGCCGCGCCCGGCCCTACGCCGAGACGCGACCGCTGACGGTCGAGGAGCTCGAGCTGGCGCCGCCCGCGAGCGGCGAGCTCCAGATCCGGGTTGCGGCTGCGGGGCTCTGCCACTCGGACCTCTCCGTCGTCGACGGCACGCGGCCCCGCCCCGTGCCGATGGTGCTGGGACACGAGGCCGCGGGGATCGTCGAGGCGGTCGGCCCAGGAGTGACGGACGTACGCGAGGGCGACCATGTCGTCCTCTCCTTCGTGCCGAGCTGCGGTCTCTGCCGGGAGTGCGCCGGCGGCGAGCCGACTCTCTGCGCCGCCGCGGCAGCGTCGAACGGCGCCGGCAGGCTTCTCGGCGGCGGGTCCCGCTTCTCGCTCGACGGCGCGCCCGTCCACCACCATCTCGGCGTCTCTGCGTTCTCCGAGCGGATCGTCGTCGCCCGACCGTCGGCGGTGGTCGTCGACCCGTCGGTCCCGCTCGAGCTCGCGGCGCTCTTCGGCTGCGCCGTCGTCACCGGCGCCGGCGCGGTCCTGAACACGGCCCGAGTCCGGCCGGGAGACTCAGTCGCAGTCTTCGGCCTCGGCGGCGTCGGACTTGCAGCGGTGATGGGTGCCGCCGTCGCCGGCGCGGGCGAGCTCGTCGCCGTCGACCCGATCGAGTTCAAGCGGGAGCTCGCGCTCGAGCTCGGGGCGACGGCGGCGCTCCATCCCGACGAGGTCGGCGAGCTGAGGGTCGGCTACGCGTTCGAGGCCGCCGGCCACCCCGCCGTGCTCCAGGCGGCCTACTCTGCCACGGCGCGCGGCGGCACGACGGTCGCGATCGGGTTGCCCCATCCCGACCGGGAGCTGACCCTGAACGCGCTCTCGCTCGTGGCCGAGAGCCGCACGCTCGTCGGCTCCTACCTCGGCTCGGCGGTGCCCCAGCGCGACATCCCCCTCCTCGTCTCGCTCTGGCAGGCCGGCCGCCTGCCGGTCGAGCGCCTGCACGCCGGAACCGTGGGGCTCGAGCAGTTGAACGCCGCGCTCGATGCGCTCGCCGACGGTGCAGTCGTCCGCCAGATCGTCGTGCCGTGAAGGGTTAGAGTCGTCTCGTGGACCTGCGCGACACGCCCGACGAGGCCGCTTTCCGCGCGGAGCTGCGCGCGTGGATCGAGACGAACCTCACCGACGAGATCCGCGGCGGCCGCTTCGAGGAGGCGGGCCGCGAGTGGAGCCGGAGGTTGCACGAGGCCGGCTACGCCGGGCTGACGTGGCCGAAGGAGTACGGCGGCGCCGGCGCGCCGTACAGCCACCAGGCAATCTTCCTCGAGGAGATGGCGCGCGCCGAGGCGCCGCCCCACCTCGGCGTGATCGGGCTCGGGATGGCCGGGCCGACGATCATCGCCCACGGCTCCGACGCCCAGAAGGCGAAGCACCTGGAGAAGATCCTCTCCACCGAAGAGATCTGGTGCCAGGGCTTCTCCGAGCCGGACGCGGGCTCGGACCTCTCCGCCGTGCGCACGACTGCCCGCCGCGAGAACGGGCACTTCGTCGTCGACGGCCAGAAGGTCTGGTCGTCGTTCGCGCACATCGCCGACTGGTGCATCCTCGTCACCCGCAGCGACCCGGAAAGCCAGCGGCACGCGGGCCTCACCTACCTGCTCGTCGACATGCACGCGGCCGGGGTCGAGGTGCGGCCGCTGCGCCAGATCACGGGCGAGGCCGAGTTCAACGAGATCTTCTTCACCGGCGTCGAGGTACCGGCCGAGAACGTCGTCGGCGAGGTGGGCGGCGGCTGGCAGGTGGCGATGACGACGCTGCTGCACGAGCGCGGCACACTCGGCTTCGCGCTCACCGCAGGCCTCGAATCCCAGATCCGGAAGCTGATCGCGCTCGCGAAGGAGAGGGGTGCGACGCCGCTGCAGCGCGACGCGATCGCGCGCGAGTGGATCGGCCTCCAGGCGGTGCGCTACACGAACTACCGCTCGCTGACGACGCTGATGAAGACGGGAATCCCAGGCCCGGAGGGGTCGGGCGCGAAGCTCTGGTGGTCGGAGGCGAACCAGCGGGTGACGAAGCTCGCGCTCGAGCTGCTCGGCCCGGAGGCGCAGATCGTCGCGGACGGCAGCTACTGGCAGCACCAGCAGCTGCGCTCGCGCGGGAACACGATCGAGGCCGGAACCTCCGAGATCCTGCGCAACATCATCGCCGAGCGCGTGCTCGGGCTGCCGAGGAGCCGCTAGTGGAGTTCGCCTTCACCCAGGAGCAGGAGGAGCTGCGCCGCCAGGCCCGCTCGTTCCTCGAGGCGAACCCGGAGGCGCCGCTCTCCGAGCTGCGCGACCTCGGCTGGCTCGGCGTCTCCGTCCCCGAGGAGCGCGGCGGCGGCGGGCTCTCGTTCGTGGACGAGGCGATCCTGTTCGAGGAGGCCGGCCGCGCGCTCTACTCCGGCCCGTTCCTGACGACCGCCGTAGTCCTCCCGGCGCTGCCCGAGGTGGACGAGCAGGCGTGGTCGGTCGAGCTCGACGGCCTCGTGCCCCATCTGGACGCCGTCGACAGGGTGTTGCGCGAGTCGATGGAGTCGTGCGCCGCCGAGGGCGAGTCGCTGGCGACCGTCGACGAGACACGCAAGCTGGGCCGCCTGCAGGCAACTGACGGTGACCAGGTCGACGGGGACTTCGAGGCTGTTCGGCTGAGACTCCTCACGGGCCTTGCCGCGGAAGCCGTCGGGGTCGCGCAGAAGGCGCTCGAGCTCGGGGTCGCCTACGTGTCCGAGCGCGAGCAGTTCGGCAAGAAGATCGGCACCTACCAGGCCGTCTCGCACCCGCTCGCCGACACGTACGTCGAGACCGAGCTGGCCCGCTCCCTCGCCTACTGGGCCGCGTGGTGCGTGGCCGAGGAGGACGAGCGGGCGCCTGTGGCCGTCGCGTCCGCGAAGTCGTTCTGCGCCGAGACCGCCGTCGCCGCGTGCGAGCGCTCGATCCAGGTGCACGGCGGGATCGGCTTCACCTGGGAGCACGTCCTGCACCGCTACTACAAGCGCGCCCAGTGGCTCGACGCGTTCGGCGGCCACGCCGCGAAGCAGCGAGAAGCCGTGGCCGCTGCCCTACTGGACTAGGAGGCACGTTTGCCCGTTCCGAAGGATGAAGTGCTCGAGCTGATGCGAATGGAGGTCGACCCGGCCGAGGTGGACGAGATCCGCGAGCTCTGGAAGGAGCACTCGAAGGCCGAGGACAACCGCTCGATCGAAGGGCTGCTGGCGACGCTGTCGGAGGACTGCGTCTACACGGTCTATCCCGACGACGTCTCCTGGCACGGCCACGAGGGCGCTGCGCGCTTCTACACGGAGCTCCTGACCGCCTTCCCGGACATCGTCTTCGAGCTGCAGAACATCGTCATCGGGCCGCAGGGTGTCGTCGAGGAGGCGATCGTCACCGGCACCCATTCCGCGAAGTGGCTGGACAACGAGCCGACCGGCGAGACGATGACCTGGCGGAACGCGATCTTCTTCCCCTGGGATCCCGTCTCGCGCCGGTTCAAGGGCGAGCGGGTCTACACCGACATGCCGAGGAGGGCCGCATGACGCACGCGTTCAGCTCGCTCGACGAGCTCGGGCAGGGCCCTGGCTTCCGCAAGATCCGCCAGCCGCTCGGCGTCACCGCCTTCGGCGTCAACGGCGTCGTCTACCCGCCGGGCTTCCTCGGCATCAGCCACTACCACGACACCCAGGACGAGCTCTACTTCGTCCACAGCGGCACGGCGAAGGTCGAGGTCGACGGCGAGGAGCGGATCCTCGGGCCGGGTGGCCTCTTCCACGTCGAGTCGACGACGCCGCGGCGGATCTCGAACGCAGGCGACGACGAGCTCGTGCTGCTCGTCGTCGGCGGCAAGGACGGCTACGTCGAGCGCGACGGCCACGTCATGAGCGACGAGGATCTGGAGCGACGGATCAACCTCGGAAAGGAGCAGACGTGAAGGGCCTGATGATGGACTTCCAGCTGACGCTGCCGACGATCCTGAAGCGGGCCGAGACGTACTTCCCGCACCAGGAGATCGTGACGCGGATGCCGGACCGTAGCTTCCACCGCTACACGTTCGCCGATCTCGGCCGTCGCTCGAAGCAGCTCGCCGTGGCGCTGAAGGGGATCGGGCTCGAGCCGGGCGACCGCGTGGCGACGCTCTGCTGGAACCACTACCAGCACCTGGAGGCGTATCTCGGGATCCCCTGCGGCGGTTTCGTCCTGCACACGCTCAACCTGCGGCTGCACCCGAACGACCTCGGCTACATCGCCACGCACGCGGGCGACAAGGCGCTGATCGTCGACAAGAGCCTGCTGCCGCTCTGGGAGCAGTTCGCCGACAAGACGCCGATCGAGCACGTCTTCGTAGTCGAGGACGGCTACGAGGAGCTGCTCGCCGGCGGCGACCCGGACGACTACGGCGACCCCCAATTCGACGAGGACTCCGCCGCGGCGATGTGCTACACGAGCGGCACGACCGGGATGCCGAAGGGTGTCCTCTACTCGCATCGCTCCACCGTGCTGCACACGCTCGGCGAGGCACTCGCGGCGCCGCTCGGCCTGCATGTGACCGAAAAGGAGACCTTCCTGCCGGTGGTGCCGATGTTCCACGCGAACGCCTGGGGCTACCCGTACACCTGCCTGATGGTCGGGGCGAAGCTCGTGTTCCCCGGCCCGTTCCTCGATCCCGAGACGCTGCTCGACAACTTCGAGCAGGAGGGCGTCACGATCACCGCCGGCGTGCCGACGATCTGGATGGGGATCCTGGGCATGCTCGACGCGGAGCCCGACCGCTGGGATCTCTCGAAGCTGCATTCGATGCTCGTCGGCGGCTCGGCCGCGCCGCGCGTCGATGATCGCCGGCTTCCGGCAGCGGCACGGCAAGACCGTCGTGCACGGCTGGGGAATGACCGAGACCTCGCCGCTCGCGACCGCCTCCGATTACATCGGCGAGTTCCGCGAGGCCGACGAGGAGACGCAGCTCGACGTCGTCGCGATGCAGGGGCTGCCGCTCCCGTTCGTGGAGCTGCGCGCGATCGGCGACGACGGCAAGGAGATCCCCTGGGACGGCGAGGCGATGGGCGAGCTCGAGGTACGCGGCCCCTGGGTCGCCTCGGCGTACTACGACACGCCCGAGCAGGCCGAGCGCTGGACGGACGACGGCTGGTTCAAGACCGGCGATATCGCGTCCTTCCATCCCAAGGGATACGTGATGATCAAGGACCGCTCGAAGGACGTGATCAAGTCGGGCGGTGAGTGGATCTCGTCCGTCGACCTCGAGAACGCGCTGATGGCGCACCCGGCGATCGCCGAGGCGGCGGTGATCGCGATCCCGCACGAGAAGTGGGACGAGCGGCCGTTGGCGGTGTGCGTCTGCCGCGAGGGCAAGTCGGCGACGCCGGACGAGCTACGCGAGTTCCTCGCGCCCAACTTCGCCAAGTTCTGGCTGCCCGACACGTTCGAGTTCGTCGACGAGATCCCGAAGACGGCGGTCGGCAAGTTCCGGAAGACCGCGCTGCGGGAGCAGTTCGCCAAGGCGCCTGAGCCCGCGTGAGGATCTCCGGCCGGACGTTCATCGTCACGGGTGGCCGCTCCGGGCTCGGGGAGGCGACCGCGGCGATGCTGGAGCGCGAGGGCGCGACGGTCGTGATCGCCGACCTGCCCGAGACCGACGTCACCGACGCAGGCGCCGTGCAGGCGCTCGTGGAGTCGTGCGGCGAGTTGCACGGAGCCGTCAACTGCGCGGGGATCGGCGGCGGCGCCCGCGTCGTCGGCTTCCCGCTCGACCGCTTCCGCAAGGTGATCGAGGTCAACCTGATCGGCACCTTCAACGTCCTCTCGCTCGCCGCGGCGAAGATGGCGGAGGGCGAACCGGACGAGGAGGGGACACGCGGCGTGATCGTCAACACGGCCTCGAATGCAGCCTTCGACGGCCAGATCGGGCAGGCGGCCTACTCGGCGTCGAAGGCCGGCGTCGCAGGGATGACGCTGCCGGTGGCCCGCGACCTCGCGTCGAAGGGGATCCGGGTCGTCACGATCGCGCCGGGACCGTCGGACACGCCGATGCTCGGACCGATGCGCGACGACATCCGGGAGAGCCTCACCTCGCAGATCCCCTTCCCCAAGCGCCTCGGCCGCGCGGAGGACTTCGCCGCGCTGGTCAAGCACATCGTCGAGAACGAGTACCTGAACGGGGAGGTCATCCGCTTGGACGGCGCTCTTCGGATGGGTCCGAGATAAAGGAGACAGATGGCTGAGTACGTCAAGGTCGAGACCGACGGGCGCGTCGCGATCATCACGCTCGATCACCCGCCCGTGAACGCGCTCTCGTCGCAGCTGCTCGAGGAGCTCGAGGAGGAGTACGACCGGCTCGACCGCGACGACGAGACCCGCGCGATCGTGTTCCGGGGCGAGGGGGAAAAGGCATTTGTCGCCGGCGCGGACATCACCGAGTTCCCCGCGTTGCGCGAGCAGATCGAAGAGGCTGCAGAGAGCGGCTCGCCACGCGGGATCCAGAAGCTGGCGACGAGGATGGACGCCGGGCGGACGCCCGTCATCGCCGCGATCCACGGCTACTGCCTCGGGGGCGGGCTCGAGCTGGCGATGGCGTGCGACATCCGGATCGCGGCCGACGACGCTCGGCTCGGCCAGCCCGAGATCAAGCTCGGCCTGATCCCCGGCGGCGGCGGCACGCAGCGGCTGCCCCGGCTCGTCGGGCACGGCCGCGCGCTGCTGCTCAACCTCAGCGGTGACCCCATCTCCGGCTCGCAGGCCTACGACTGGGGCCTCGTCGAGCAGGCGGTGCCGCGCGCCGAGTTGCTGGAGACGGCGCTCGAGCTGGCGCGGACGCTCTCGCAGCGCTCCCCGCACGCCATGGGTGTGATCAAGCAACTCGCCTCCGAGACGCGCGACCTGCCGCTCTCGGAGGGGATGCAGCGCGAGGCGCAGGGCTTCATCCGCTGCATCGGCAGCGAGGACGGCGCCGAGGGCGTCGTCGCCTTCCTGGAGAAGCGCCAGCCTGAGTTCACCGGCCGATGAGGGCGGCCGTCCTCCGCGAGATCGGAACGCCGCTCTCCGTCGAGGACGTGCCCGAGCCGGACGTGGCCGAGGGACAGTCCCTCGTCGAGGTGCGGGCGGCCGGGATCAACTTCGCCGACGTCCTGATCAAGAACGGGATGTACCCGCAGCCGCCCGAGCTGCCGACCGTTCTCGGCAACGAGGTCGCCGGCGACATCGGCGACCGACGTGTGGTCGCGTTCGTGCGGCACTCCGGCGGCGGCTACGCGGAGCGCGTCGCCGTCGACGACGAGTGGGTGTTCGACCTGCCTGCGGGGGCGGGGTACGCGGAGGGCGCCGCCTTCCTGACGACGTACCTGACCGCCTGGATCCCGATGACGCGCCAGGCGCGCATCCACCCCGACACGAACGTGCTCGTGACCGCGGCCGCGGGCGGGGTCGGCACGGCGGCGATCCAGGTGGCGGCGTTCTGTGGCGCCACCGTCACTGCCGCGGCCGGGTCGGAGGACAAGCTCGAGCTGGCACGGAAGCTCGGCGCGCAGCGGACGGTGAGCTACGAGGAGATCGGCGAGCTCGACGACATCGACGTCGCCTTCGATCCCGTCGGCGGGCAGGTCTTCACCGCGTGCGTCAAGGCGCTGCGACCCCTCGGCGTCGCGATCGGGATCGGCTTCGCCGGCGGCACGTGGGAGCAGGTCGACCCCGCCCGGCTCGTCGGCCGCAACGTCGGCATCCAGGGCTTCTACCTCGGCCGGTTGATGGGCTTCCAGCCGCAGCTCGTCCAGGAGGAGGTGCGCGAGCTGCTCGCACTGTGGCGGCGTGGCGCGCTGCACCCGGTCGTCGGCGCCGAGTACCCGCTCGAGCAGGCGAACGAGGCGCTCGAGCTGATCGCGTCGAGACAGTCGACGGGGAAGGTCGTCCTTGTTCCCTGAGACCGCAGTGGTCACGGGTGCGACCGGGGGGATCGGCGGCGCACTCGTCGCCGCGCTCGAGGCCGACGGCGCGGCCGTTCGTGGCCTCGACCTGACGAGCGGCTTCGACGTCGGCGACCCGGAGGCGTGGCTCGACGTCGCCCCGGCCGATCTCGTCTGCCTGAATGCAGGCGTCCTGGCGAAGGGCGACGGCACCATCGACGACTACCGGCGCATCCTCTCCGTCAACGTCGACGGCGTCGTCTTCGGGATGCAGGCGCTGGCACCGCGGATGCGCCAGGGGAGCGCCTTCGTCGTCACGGCATCGCTCGCCGGGCTGATCCCGATGCCCTCCGACCCGCTCTACGTGCTCACGAAACACGCGGTCGTCGGGTACGCACGCTCGATGGCCGAGGTGCTGGAGCCGCGTGGGATCCGCGTCAACCTCGTCTGCCCCGGGATCGTGCGGACGCCGATGACGGAGCCGGAGCAGGAGAAGCTCGACGCGGCCGGCTTCCCGCTGATGGAGCCGGAGCAGATCGCGGCGGCGGTGCTCGTCGCCGCCCGCAGCGAACTGACCGGCCAGGCGTGGGTGTGCCAGCCCGGCCGCGAGCCGACGCTCTTCCGCTTCCCGAACGTGCCCGGCCCGCGGGTGGAGGGTGCGGAAGGCATGGTTCCGCAACTGTGAAGCTCGGGATGCAGCTCGGCTACGACGATCCGATCGGGTCGGTGGCGATGGCGCAGGAGGCCGACCGGCTCGGCTTCGACTCCGTCTGGACGTCAGAGGCCTGGGGCGCGGACGCGGTCACGACCGCGTCGTGGATCGCCGCGACGACGGAGCGGATCGGGATCGGCACGGCGATCATGCAGATGCCGGCGCGCACACCAGCGATGACGGTGATGACCGCGGCGACGCTCGACCAGCTCTCCGGAGGCCGCGTCCTGCTCGGCCTCGGAACGTCGGGGCCGCAGGTGGTCGAGGGCTGGCACGGCGTACCCTGGGGCAAGCCGCTCGGCCGCACGCGCGAGTACGTCGAGATCGTCCGCGCAGGGCTGCGCCGCGAGACGGTCGAGCACCACGGCCCGCACTACGACATCCCCTACTCCGGCGAGGACGCGACCGGCCTCGGCAAGCCGCTGAAGCTGATCCTGAAGCCGCTCCGCCGCGACGTCCCGATCTACCTTGCTGCGCTGGGCCCGAAGAACGTCGCGCTCGCGGCCGAGATCGCCGACGGCTGGCTGCCGATCTTCTTCTCCCCCTACCGCTTCCGCGAGCTCCACGGCCCTTCCCTCACCGCTGCACCGGACGGCTTCCAGGTGGCGCCGCTCTGCCCCGTCCTCGTCGGCGACGACGTCCAGCAGTGCCGCGACATGCTGAAGCCGATGCTGGCCCTCTACATCGGTGGCATGGGCGCGCGCGGGAAGAACTTCTACAACTCGCTCGCGCAGCGCTACGGCTACGAGGAGGCGGCGGCGAAGATCCAGGAGCTCTACCTCTCCGGGATGAAGGGTGAGGCCGCGATGACCGTGCCCGACGAGCTGGTCGACGAGATCGCGCTCGTCGGCCCGAAGGAGCGGATCGCCGAGCGGCTGGAGCCGTGGCGCGAGGCCGGCGTCTCGACGATCGTGATCCAGGCGCGTCAGCGGGAGGCGCTCGAGGTGATGGCGGAGCTGCTGCTGTGAGTCTCGAGGAGTCGTTCGCAGCCGCGCTCGACGCACCTGTCGAGCGGGCGGTCCTGCTCGCGGGCGGCGCCTCGAAGGAGGCGTGGGCGATCGACTCGGACGGACGCGAGCTGCTGATCCGCCGCGCCGCCGGCGGCGTCATCCACCAGGCGACGCTCTCGCTCGAGCACGAGTTCGAGGTGCTGCGCGCCGCCCACGAGGCGGGCGTGCGGGTGCCGGAGCCGATCGCCTACCTCGGCGAGGTCGATGGCCGCGAGGCATTCGTGATGACACGGATCCAGGGCGAGACGATCGGCCGCAGAATCGTCAAGAGCCCGCCGCCCGGCCTCGACGTCCAGCTGGCCGAGGAGTTGGCGAAGATCCACGCGATCCCACCCGCACGGCTGCCGTTCCTCGAGACCGGCGATCAGGTCGCCCGCTTCTACGAGGAGCTGGACTCGGTCGGCGAGCCGCATCCGGCGATCGAGCTCGGCCTGCACTGGGTCAAGGAACGGCTGCCGACCCACCGCGAGCCCGTCGTCGTCCACGGCGACTGGCGGATCGGCAACATCGCCGTCGACGAGCAGGGCATCGTGGCGGTGCTCGACTGGGAGTTCGCCCACCTCGCCGACCCGGTCGAGGATCTCTCCTGGCCGCTCGTCCGGGCGTGGCGCTTCGGCGCCGACGACAAGCACCTCGGCGGCGTCGGCGACCTCGACCGCTACCTCGACCGCTACGCCGAGCTGACCGGGCTCGAGGTGACGCGCGAGGAACTGCTCGCCTGGGAGGTCTTCGGCAACGTCAAATGGGCGACCGGCTGCCTCACTCAGTCGCGCCGCCACTTCAATGGGCAGGAGCGCTCGGTCGAGCTCGCCGTCCTGGGCCGGCTCGCCGCCGAGATGGAGTACGAGCTCTTGGATCTGATCGACCATGCAGCATGACCGGCCGACCCCGCAGGAGCTCGCCGAGGCCGTCCGCGAGTTCCTGCAGGACGAGATCCTCCCGATCCTCGACGACCACCGGCTGAAGTTCCGGACGCTCGTCGCGATCAACGGGCTCGGGATCGCCGAACGGGAACTGTGGGCGACGACCCCACCCCGCGAGGAGGACTGGGAGCTCGCGCGCCGGATCCGCGCCGGTGACGTCCCGGAGAACGCGGTCGCGCTCTTGAAGGAGCAGGTCGCGCAGAAGCTGCGCGTCTCGAACCCGCGCGCGCTGGCCAAGTACGAGTGAGACGAAGACTGATCTTGATGCGGCACGGCGACGTCTCCTACGTCGACGAGACCGGCGCGCCCGTGCATCCGGAGGACGTGCCGCTGACGCGGCGCGGCCGCGAGCAGGCGGCCGCCGCCCGCGACGCGCTCGCGAACGTCGACTTCGACCTCGTGCTCGCGAGCGACCTGCCCCGCACGCTCGAGACCGCCGAGATCGTCGCGCCGGACACGCACGTCGAGCTCTGGCCCGAGCTGGCGGAGTGGCGCGGCGGCCGGCTCGACGCGATCCCGGCCGAGGAGCTCGAGACAGCCTTCGTCGGCGCGCTCCAGGTGCGCGACGAGGCGCAGCGCTTCCTCGGCGGCGAGTCGCTCGGCGAGGCGCTCGACCGCGTCCACCCCGCACTGGAGCGGCTGCTCGCCCGCGACTGGCACACGGCGCTCGCGGTGCTCCACGGCGGCGTCAACCGGATCGTCATCTCCTATGCGCTCTCCGGCGACCGCACCTACTTCGGCACGTTCGAGCAGGCGCCCGCCTGCATCAACGTCCTCGACCTCGGCGACGACGGCTGGATCGTCCGCACCGTCAACTACGTCCCCTACGACCCGCTCCACCCCGCGCGGACGACGACGATGGAGCACCTCTGGGAGCAGCTGAAGCCGTACCTAGACGAGCGCGCGTAGGACCGCGATCTCGTTCTCGTCCGCGCCCAGGTAGGCGCCCCGGATCACAGTCCACTGCCGCATCCGCTCCTCGTCGAGGCCGGCCGCGGCAAAGGCCTCGAGCCGCCGCTCGGTCACGTCGAGGCGCATTCGGCGCGGGAAGGGGTTCCAGAGGAACGAGGGGACGTCGTACTCGGGCTCGCCGAGCATCGGCTTCGGGTCGATCGCGACCGCCCCCCGCGCCGACTGGAGGATGTTGTGGTGGTGGAAGTCGCCGTGCACGAGCACGTCGCGGCCGACGTCGAGGGCCGCGTACAGCTCGCGGGCCAGCGGGGTGAGCGGATGCTCCTCGGCGTTGTCGAGCCAGCGCGGCACCCAGTCGCCGATCCAGCGGAACGGCTCCGCGGCGGCGCGCCAGAGCTTGAGGCCGGTCGCGACGGCGATCCCCGTCGCCTCGTCCTCGTCCAGGCCGGAGATGTCCTCGCCCACGCGTTCGATCAGGAGCGCGCGGCGCGCGGGATCCCGTCTGAGCAGACGCACCGCACCCTCGCCGGCCCAGAGCTCGAGCGCGTCGGCTTCCTCGTCCGACTCGTCGTCCTCCGGCGGCGTCACCTTCAGCACCGCGCCCTCCCCCGCGGAAGCGACGAACGAGTACCGCGCGAACGCGTAGGTCTCGCCGAGCTCCAGCTGCCAATCTGCCGCGACCTCGCGGGCGACCTGCTCGAGCGCGACTTGGTCCGGAAGATTCTCGCTCAGCGCAGCCGCTCGACGACCATCGCCATCCCCTGGCCGCCGCCGACGCACATCGTCTCCAGCCCGATCGTGCCGTCGACCTCGTCGAGGTCGTTCAGCAGCGTGCACATGATCCTGGCGCCGGTCATGCCATAGGGGTGGCCGAGCGCGATCGCGCCGCCGTGCGGGTTCAGCTTCTCGCCGAACGGGTCGACGCCGAGCTCGCGGCAGACCGGCAGCACCTGCGCGGCGAACGCCTCGTTCAGCTCCATCACGTCGACGTCGTCGATCGTCATCCCGGCGCGGCCGAGAGCGACCTTGACCGCGTCGATCGGGCCGACGCCCATGATCTCCGGGTCGAGGCCGGTCACCGCCGAGGCGATGATCCGCGCGCGTGGCTTCAGTCCGATCTCGGCCGCGCGCTCGTCGGAGGTGATCACAAGCGCGGCGGCGCCGTCGTTGAGCGGGCACGAGTTGCCCGCCGTGACCTTGCCGTCCGGCACGAAGGCCGGCTGCAGCTCCTGCAGCTTCTCGTAGGTCGAGCTCGGCCGCGGGCCGTCGTCGGCGGCGACGACCGTCCCGTCCTCCTTCGTGTACGGCGTCAGCTCGCGCTCGAAGAAGCCCGACTCCTGCGCCGCCACCGCTCGCTCCTGCGAGCGCTGCGCGAACCGGTCCATGTCCTCGCGCGAGACGTCGTAGCGCTCGGCGACGTTCTCTGCAGTCAGCCCCATCGGGATGTAGACGTTCGCGATCGCACCGTCGCCGACGAGTTTCGGATGCAGCTCCTCGGAGTCCTTCGGGTAACCGTCCACCTGCGAGATCGACTCCACACCCGCCGCCACATAGACATCGCCCTCGCCCGCCTTGATCGCGTGGAACGCCATCCGCGTCGTCTGGAGTGAGGAGGCGCAGAAGCGGTTGACCGTCGTGCCGGGCACACGCTTCGGCAGCCCGGCCAGCAGCGCAGCGCGGCGGGCAAGGTTCATCCCCTGCTTCTCCTGCGGGAAGCCGCAGCCGACCATCACGTCGACGATGTCGTTCGGGTCGAGCCCTGCCGCCTGCTCGACGGCCTCGCGGATCGCGAACGCGAGCAGGTCGTCGGGGCGGACGTCCATGAGCGAGCCCTTCCCGGCGCGGCCGATCGGTGTGCGGACGGCGCTGACGATGACGGCTTCTGGCACGTGGGCTCTCCTCTTAGGTGAAGGCGGACTGACCGGTGAGCGCACGGCCGACGATCAGGGTCTGGATCTGGCTCGTGCCCTCGTACAGGGTGGTAACGCGCGCGTCGCGCAGGTATTTCGCCACAGGGTATTCGTCCACGTAGCCGTAGCCGCCGAGCACCTGGACGGCGGCGTTCGCGGCGCGGACGGCCGCCTCGCTGGCGTACCACTTCGCGACTGCTGCCTCGGTGGTGTACGGCGCGCCGGCGTCGGCGAGCGCCGCCGCCCGCCAGGTCAGCAGCCGCGCCGCCTCCGTCTCGACGTGCATTTCGGCGAGCAGCTGCTGGACGAGCTGGAACGCCGCGATCGGCTTCCGGAACGCCTCCCGCTCCTGCGCGTAGCCGACGGAGGCGTCGAGGCAGCCCTGCGCGATCCCGACGCAGCCGGCGGCGAGCGAGATCCGGCCGTTGTCGAGCGCCGACATCGCGACCTTGAAGCCCTCGCTCTCGGCGCCGAGCATCGCGTCTGCCGGCACGCGGACACCGTCGAGCGAGAGCTCGGCCGTGTCCTGCGCCCGCAGCCCGAGCTTCCCCTTCATCGGCCTCGCCTCGAAGCCGGGTGCATCCGTCGGTACGAGGAACGCGCTGATCCCCTTCGGGCCTTCGCCGCCGGTACGGGCGAAGACGATCGCGGTCGACGCCCAGGAGCCGAGCGTGATGAAGACCTTCGAGCCGGTGAGCAGCCAGTCGTCGCCGTCGCGCTCCGCCCGCGTCGCGAGCGCCGCCGCGTCGGAGCCGCAGCCCGGCTCGGTGAGCGCGTAGCAGCCGAGCTGCTCGCCGCTCGCGAGGGCGGGCAGGAGCGAGTGCTTCTGCGCGTCCGTCCCCCACTTCGCGACCGTCTTGCCGAAAAGCCCGTTCGAGACCGAGACGATCCCGCGCACGGACGAGTCGGCCTTGCCGAGCTCCTCGCAGAGCAGGCAGTACGAGACCGAGTCGAGCCCGCCGCCGCCGAGCTCCTCCGGCAGGCCGGCGGCGAGGAAGCCCGCTTCGGCGAGCGTCCCGACGAGCGCGCGCGGCAGCTCCTCGGCCTCGTCCCACGCGCGCGCGTGTGGGACGAGCTCCCGCACGCAGAGCTCGCGCGCGGACGCCCGAATCAGCTCCTGCTCCGGTGTGAGTTGGAAGTCCATGAAAACGGTGTGAGGGCCCTTGCGGGCCCTCACGATCCTCTCACAGTGTCGCTGGTCGCTACCCTCGCGGCCGTCCGTCGACGAGCGGACCCGCAGAGGCCCAGGCGCCGTTGTTGAACCGCATCAGGCGCTGGTGCGAGATGATGAAGTGATCCGTTGCCGACGTCTTCAGCTTCGAGCCGGAGAGCAGGAACGGCGACGTCTCGTTGAGCGAGAGCAGCGCCCGCATCAGGCCTGCCCGCGTCGGGCTCTTCCCAGCCTTGTACATCGCCCGGACGAACGTGTCCGCCTTGGCGAAGCCGTAGAAGTTGAGCCCGTCCGTGACCCGCCCACGCGGGTTGTACTTCGCCATCAGCGCCACGTACTGCTTCACCGTCGCGTCGTTGGCGAACGTCGGCGACGCGGGGTCCTTCAGGTACTGGGCGCTGATCGAGCCGTTGACGAGGTCAGCGCTCGAGTTGCGCACTGCCGCCCCCATGAACGTGTCGGTGGCGGAGACCGAGTTGACGTAGATGTTGGCGGGCTTCCACGCGATCGCGCGGAGGATCGCGTACGACTGCACCGTCGGCGTCGGCGTCACGAAGATCATCAGCGTGTCCGCCCCGCTTCCCTTCAGCCGCGCCAGCTGCGACGCCGGCGTTGTGCCGCCGACGAGGTCGTAGGCCTGCTCGGCGACGATCTGGCTCCGCGACTTGGCGGTGCCGAGCGCCGACTTGAAGCCGTTGACGTAGTCCTTGCCGTAGCTGTCGTTCTGGTACAGGATCGCGATCTTCGCGTTCGGCTTGTTGTTGCGGATGTCCGTTCCGTACAGGCGACCCTCGGCGACGTAGTCGGGCTGCCACCCGATCGTCCACGGGTACTTCTTGTAGTCCTTGCCGAACTCGCTGGCGCCCGTGGAGACGAGCACGTGCGGCACCTTCGCCGAGTTCAGGAACGGCTGGACGGCCTGGTTGACCTCGGTGCCGAGCGTACCGACGACTGCGAAGACCTTGTCCTCCTGGACGAGCTTGCGCTGCAGCTGGACCGAGTTGACCGGGTTGTAGCCGTCGTCGTAGTAGTTGAAGAGCACCTGACGGCCGTAGATGCCTCGCTTGCCGTCCGGGCCCCGACGGGCGTTGATGTACGAGAAGTACGCCTTCATCGCCTGTGGGATCGGCGCGTACGACGACGCCGGTCCTGTGAGCGGGAAGGTTCCGCCGATCTTGATCGAGCTTGCTGTGATGCCCGGATCGGCGGCGACGAGATCCGACTTGGCAAACGCCGACGGGATGGCGAGGAGCAGCGCTCCTACGAGTGCCAGCCCGGCGAGTGAGACCCTACGCATAAAGACTCCCCTTGATTAGAAGAGAAAAGAGGCCCGCTGGAGCGCGAGGTTACTCCTTCTTATCCACTTAGACAACGTCCGGCCGGGGAAGTTAGAAACCTGTGCGAATCTGATCCAGCTGCGCCGGTTCGGTCGCGGGCGCACGGCAGGCGAACCGCTCGCAGACGTAGACGGCCGGCCGCCCTTCGACGAGGTCCTTCCCCGCCAGCAGCGGCACATCCTCGGCGGGACCGATCGCGACGACGGTCCGCGGCTGCCACGGCTCGAGCGCCGCGCGCACGACGTCCGAGTCGATCGGCCCGGCGACGGCGAGCTCGCGCGGCGGGCTCAGGTGCAGGTCGAGGGCGACGAGTCCCCAGCCGAACGCGGACGGGGCTCGCTCGAGCGCCGGGCGCAGAAGCCGCAGCACCGACACGCCCAGCCGCTCGAGCTCGTCGTCGCCGTAGATCCGCGCGAGTCGGAGCAGGACGTGCGCGAGCATCGAGTTGCCCGATGGGAGCGGGTGATCGTCGAGCTCCTTCGTCCGCGCGACGAGCTGCTCGCCGTCGGCCGGCGAGAGAAAGAAGCCGCCGCGCTCCTCGTCGGCGAAGAGCTCGACCGCGAGCAGTGCCAGCCGGTGCGCCTCCCGCAGCCAGCGCAGCTCACCCGTCGCGACGTGCAGCTCGAGCAGGCCGTGGGCCACGTTTGCGTAGTCGTCGAGAAAGCCGGCCCCGCTCGTACGGCTCCCGCGCCGGCTTCGCAGCAGGCGACCGTCCCCATCGGTGAGCGGACCGAGCAGGAACTCGCCGAGCCTCCGGGCGGCGTCGACCCACTCCGGCCGGCCGAGCCGCCAGCCTGCTTCTGCGAGCGCCGCCAGCGCGAGCCCGTTCCAGGACGCGATCGCCTTGTCGTCGCGCAGCGGTTTCGGCCGCTGCTCCCGGATCGCGAGCAGCCGCGCGCGCGTCTCCTCGTCGAGCTCGCCGCGGATGATCGAGCGGCCGTGCTCGAACGGCTCGAGCAGCTCCGCAGGGGCGCCCTCCTCCGGCGTCCAGGTGAACGTCAGCCCCTCGACGCCGTCGGTGTCCGCGTCCTGAGCGGAGGCGAAGCCCCCGTCCGGCAGAAGCAGCTCGCGCAGCAGATACTCGATCGTCTGGGCGGCGATGTCCCGGTAGCGCTCGTTGCCGGTGACGAGCCAGCCGTGCAGGTACGCCGGCGCCAGCAGCGCGTTGTCGTACAGCATCTTCTCGAAGTGCGGCACGAGCCAGCGGTCGTCGACCGAGTAGCGGTGGAAGCCGCCGCCGAGCAGGTCATACATGCCGCCGGCCGCCATCTCGTCGAGGGTCTTCACGACCATGTCGAGCTCGCCCCGCCGGAGCAGGAACTCGAGCACGGGCGCGTTCGGGAACTTGGGCGCCCGACCCCAGCCGCCGTACCGCGGTTCGAATGTCGAGGCGAGACTCCGCTCCGCGGCGGCGAGCGCCGAGCTCGTCAACGGGTCGTTGGAGGGGGTCAGCTCCGCCGAGCGGCGCACGGCCTCGACGAGTTGCGTCGCGGCGCGAGAGACGTCGCCGCGGCGCTCACGCCACGCCTCCGCGATCGAGTCGAGCAGCTGGCGGAAACTCGGCAGCCCGTGCCTCGGCTCGGGCGGGTAGTAGGTGCCGCCGTAGAAGGGCTCTCCGTCGGGCGTCAGGAAGACGGTCATCGGCCAGCCGCCGTGGCCCGACAGCGCCACGACAGCCTCCATGTAGACGGCATCGAGGTCGGGGCGCTCCTCGCGGTCGACCTTCACGTTGACGAAGCGCTCGTTCATCACCGCTGCGGTCGAGGCGTCCTCGAACGACTCGTGCTCCATCACGTGGCACCAGTGGCAGGCGGCGTAGCCGATCGAGAGCAGGATCGGTTTGTCCTCGTCGCGCGCCCGGCCGAGAGCCTCCTCACCCCACGGGTACCAGTCGACCGGGTTGTCGGCGTGCTGGAGGAGATACGGGCTGGTCTCGTGAGCGAGCCGGTTCACAAGCCGAGCTTGCCACGCGCTTTGCATACTGGGCGCATGCCAGCCCTTCCGAGCGGCACCGTCACCTTCGTCTTCAGCGACATCGAGGGCTCGACGGCGCTCTTGAAGCTCCTCGGCGAGCGGTACGAGAGCGTCCTCGGCGACCACCGCCGGTTGATGCGCGAGGGGTTCGGCGAGCGCGGGGGCGTCGAGATCGACACGCAGGGCGACGCGTTCTTCTTCGCCTTCCCCCGCGCCCGCGACGCTGTCACGGCCGCGGTCGAGGCGCAGCGCGCCCACGCCGCCCACGAGTGGCCGGACGGCGCGGTCGTCCGGGTGCGGATGGGCCTGCACACGGGCGAGCCGGCCGTCGGCAGCGAGGGGTATCTCGGGCTCGACGTCGTGCGAGCGGCGCGGCTCTGCACCGCCGGCAAGGGCGGCCACGTCCTCCTGTCCGACACGACCCGTGCGCTCGTCGGCGCGTCGCTCCCAGACGGGGTCGCGATCTTCCCGCTCGGCGAGCGGCAGCTGAAGGACTTGGACGAGCCGGAGCGCGTGTTCGAGCTCGAGATCGAGGGGGCCTCACCGCCGGACGTGCGCGAGACCGTTGCGACCAGCGTGCCGGAGCCACCGCCGCCGCCCGCGCCCGCGCGCGCTGCCGCAGGATTTCGGCGAGCGGCTCGGCCAGCGCATCGAGGAGAGCGTGCGCCGCAAGGTCGAGCGGTCGCTCGACCGCGCCGTCTCGCAGGTCGACCAGCTGGCCGACCGGGCGGCGAGACGGCCCGAGAGAATCACCGAGCGGCTCGGGGACGACTAGACAGCACCTCGCGGACGCCGCGGAGCCGCGTCTGCAGGAGCGCCTGCGCGCGGGAGCAGTCGAGCGAGCAGTTGAGCGGCCGGGTCGCCGGCGCGCGCGCGGTCTGCACGGGCGCACCGACGATCAGCTCGGCGAACGCGGCGCGGGAGACGTCGTCGGCACCGGCGACGTGCAGCGGGCCGGAAACGTCGAGCTCCGCCAGTTCGAGGAGGGCCTCGGCGAGGTCGGTGACCTGAATCGGGCTGCGGATCTCGTTCGTGAAGAAGGTGAACGCCGGGTCATGCGCAGCGAGCTCGTGCTTCGAGGGCTCGACGCCGCCGTAGAGGAGCGAGGTGCGGACGAGCAGCGCGCCTGGGTGAGCGGCGGCGACGCGAGCCTCCGCCTCCGCCTTCGCGCGGCCGTAGTCCGTCACCGGCGAGACCAGGTCCTCCTCAACGTACGGAGCACCTTTGCGGCCGTCGAAGACGACGTCGGTCGAGAGGTGGACGAGTCGCGCGCCGGCCGCGGCGGCCGCGCGGGCGACGTTCTCCGAGCCGACCGTGTTCACCTCGCCCTCGTCCTGCCGGTAGGCGGTGTGGACGACGGCGTCCGGCCGCACCCGCTCGAAGAGCTCGCGCACGGCGCCCGCGTCGCGCACTTCGACTCGCTCCGTGGACGCGTCCCGGCGCAGGCGGGCGAGCTCGGCACCGAGGTAGCCGCTCGCGCCGGTGACGTGCAGCTTCACGGTTGAACGCTATCCGCCGCACCGCGTAGGCTCGCCCGCATGAGACGGACATTCCTCTGGATCAACTTCGTGCTGGCGTCGGTCATCGTCGTCGGCGTCTTCGTCCAGGTCTACCTGATCGCCTCGTACGCGATGGGGGCAGGCGAGGATGCGCTCGACGCACACGGCGTCGTCGGCGGCATCATCATCCACGGCGCCGAGCTGCTCGTCTTCCTGACCGCCTTCGGTGCGTGGCCGAAGCTCTGGCGGTGGATCGGCTTCACGTTCCTGCTCTTCGTCCTCGGGACGGTGCAGATCTTCCTGCTCCCGCCCGACGAGGATCCGGCAAGTGGCTGGGTGCACGGCCTGCACGGCCTCTTCGCCCTCTTCGTGATGCTGATGGCAGCGGTGATCGCGCACCGCGGCATGCGCGACCTCGGGCTCAGGCGTGCTTCGCGCGGCGGCGAGCCAGAAGATGCCGCACCAACTCAACCACTCCCGTAACGGCGAGCGCCAGCCCGAAAGCGAGGAGGAGCGCCTTCCAGGGCTCCTCCTCGAACGTCTTGCCAAAGAAATAGCCGAGCAGGACGCAGTAGCTGCCCCAGATCGCGCCCGCGATCGCGTCGAACATGAGGAAGCGGCGCCAGGGGTAGGTCTCGACGAAGCCGGCGGTGAAGGTCGTCGCGGTGCGGCCGCCGGGGATGAAGCGGGCGACCACGATCAGCGTGCCGCCGCGCTGCTCGAGCGTCCGCTGCGCCCATTGCAAGCGTTTCTGCGCCTTTTCGCCCGAGAAGAACCGCCGCTCGACGCGGTAACCGAGGAAGTGGCCGATCGCGAAGGAGATGTTGTCGCCGACGATTGCCCCGAGAGCCGCGGCCAGGATGCAGAGCTCGACGCTGAGACCGCCCGCACCGGCGACGACGCCCGCCGCGATCGCGGTCGCCTCGCTCGGCACGATCGGGAAGAACGCGTCGATCATGGCGATCGCGAAGACGATCAGATAGCTCCAGTCCGAGCCGGAGACGGCGTCGACGATCGACTCGAACACTTCCCGCATCCTCGCAGAGAGCGCTGACGCGATGATGCAGGCGATGGCGTTCCGACCCCTCGCCGGCATCCGCGTGCTCGACCTGACCAGCTCGCTCGCCGGGCCCACAGCCACCGAGATCCTCGGCGCGCTCGGCGCCGACGTCGTCAAGATCGAGCATCCCGGCCGCGGCGACGAGGCGCGCGACTGGGGGCCGCACTTCTTCGAGGGCGGCAGCGTCATGTTCTTCTCGGCGAACGCGGACAAGCGCTCGCTCGCGCTCGACCTCAAGTCCCCGGACGGGCTCGAGACGCTGCTGCGCCTCGCCGACGGCGCCGACGTGGCGGTGCAGAGCCTGCGCCCCGGTACCGCTGAGCGGCTCGGCTTCGGCCCGGAGGCGCTGCGGGCGCGGAGCCCGCGGCTCGTCTACGCGACGATCGGTGCGTTCGGGCGCAACGGCCCGCTGGCGTCGGAGCCAGGCTACGACCCGCTGATGCAGGCCGCGGCCGGGATCATGAGCGTCACCGGGCGAGCCCGACCGGCCGCCGGTACGCGTCGGCGCGTCCCTGATCGACATCGGCACCGGCGTCTGGGCGGCGCTCGCGATCATCGCCGCGCTGCACGAGGGACAGGGGCGCACGCTCGACCTTTCGCTCTACGAGACGGCGCTCTCGCTCGTCCCCTACCAGCTCGTCGACGTCCTCGCCGGCGCCGCACCCGCAGAGCGGCACGGCACCGCGTTCCCGCTGATCGTTCCCTACCAGGTGTTCGCGACCGCGGACGGCGAGCTGATGATCGTGGCCGCCAACGACCGTCTCTTCGAGAAGACGTGTCACGCCGTCGGGGCGCCGGAGCTCGCCGCCGACGAGCGCTTCGCAACGAATCCCCTCCGGATCGCCAACCGGGAGCAGCTGATCCCGCTGCTGCAGGAGCGGATCGGGACCGAGACGACGGCCGACCTGCTCGCACGGCTCCGCGGCGCGGGCGTCCCGGCGTCGCCGGTCAACGACCTCGCTGCGGTCGCCGAGGAGGAGCAGCTGCGCGCGACCGGCATCCTGCAGGAGCTCGGCGGGCATGAGCTCGTGTCGCCGCCCTTCTCGGTCGACGGGACGCGCGTCCGCTACGGCTCGGAGCCGCCGCTGCTCGGCCAGCACAGCCGCGAGATCCTCGCCGAGGCCGGCTTCACGGCGACCGAGATCGACGAGCTCGTGGCGGCGGGCGTCGTCCGCTTCGGAGCCCCCGCCGTCACGTAGCCGCGGTTCCTGGCGCGCTGCTCGCACGAGGCTACGCCGGAGGCCGGCGGCTAGGCGCGGTAGACGCGGCCGGGTAGCTCCCGGCCGAGCAGCCCTTCGAGCCAACGCGCGACCTCGATCAGCGCGTCGAGGTCGACGCCCGTCTCTACCTGCTCGCGCTCGAGCAGGTAGAGCACGTCCTCCGTCGCGACGTTGCCGGTCGCGCGCGGTGCGAACGGGCAGCCGCCGAGGCCGCCGACCGATGCGTCGAGCACGGTCGCGCCCGCCTCGACCGCCGCCCAGGCGCACGCGACGCCGGTGTGGCGCGTGTCGTGGAAGTGGCCGCCGACCGAGACGCCGAGGATCGAAACACGCTCGACAAGCCGCGCGACCGGCCGGGGCGTGGCGACGCCGATCGTGTCGGCAAGGACGACCTCCCCCGCTCCGGCGGCGACCACGCGCTCGGCCAGGCCGGCGACGACGCCGGGATCGACGTCGCCCTCGAACGGGCAGCCGAACGAGCAGCTGATCGTCGCGGTCGCCGGCCGGTCGGCGACCGCGAGGATCCGTTCGACCCGCGCCGCCGCCTCCTCGAGCGACGCGTTCCCGTTCCGCTGGTTGAACGACTCGGTCGCGGCGAGCGTGACGTTGACGCGGTCGAGGTTCGTCGCGGCCAGCCGCTCCCAGCCACGCTCGTTGAGGACGAGCCCGGACAGCTCGGCATCGACCTCGCCGACCGCCGCGACGGCCTCCTCCGCACCCGCCATCTGCGGCACCCGCTCCGGGTTGACGAAGCTGACCGCCTCGATCCGAGGCAACCCGGTGGCCGCGAGCCGCCGGACGAGCTCGGCCCTCACCTCTGGTGAGAGCGTCTCCGGCTCGTTCTGGAGCCCGTCGCGCGGGCCGACGTCGCAGAGCGTCAGCACGCCGCGAGGCTACTCGTATTGGAGCGCTTCGAGCGGGTTCAGCCGCGCCGCGCGGCGGGCAGGCGTGATCGCCGCGAGCAGGCCCGCGATCACCGCCACGACCACGAGCACGATCAGCTGGCCGAGCGGCAGCTCGAAGCGGAGGTCGTACTGGCCGAGCGCGCTCGTCACGAGCGCGGCGAGGAAGATCCCGAGCGGCAGACCGAGCGCCGCCCCGATCAGCGCCGTGATCACGCTCTCGTGCCGGATCATCCGCCGTGTCTGGCGCCGCGTCATCCCGACAGCGCGGAGCATCCCGAGCTCCCGCGTCCGCTCGAAGACCGACAGAGCGAGCGTGTTCACCATCCCGAAGAGGCTGATGATCACGGAGAGGGCGAGGAGCACGTACAGCAGCAGGAGGAACTGCTGGATCTCCTGGTCCTCCTTGTCGATCCACTCCTCGCGGGTCTGGACGCGCGTGTCCGGGAAGCCCTCCAGCGAGCTCTCGACTTCAGGCTTCGCCGCCGCAGCGCCGCCCTCGACGTTGAGGAGCGTGAAGCGGTTGCGCGGCCGCTCGTAGAGCTCGTCGAACGCCTCCTGGGAAACGCTCGCGCTGCCGAGCAGCGGATAGAACGGGCTGCCCTCGTAGATGCCGCGAACGACGAAGTCCCTCGTCTGGCCCGCGGTCGAGCGCACCGTGATGGCGTCACCGACGGCGATGTCGCGATCCTCGGCGACGTTGTTTGGCAGGACGGCGCCGTCGTCACCGAGGTTCGCGAGCACGTCGTCCGAGCCCTCCTCCCAGCGGAAGTCGTACACCTCGTCGACGCGGCGGTCGAGGCCGGTCAGATTCGAGCCGTCGCCGTCGATCTGCGCGATGTCCTGACGGACGTTGCTCACGGTGTCGACACCGTCGGCGTCCGCCACCGCATCGCCGACCGCGGCGGGGAACTCGGAGTAGCCGTCCTGCGAGGTGACGATCAAGTCGGCCTGGATCTGGCGCTCGATCGCATCGCTGTTGGACACGCGCAGGCCGTTGGCGAGCACGGAGATGAACGTGACGAGCGCGATCCCGATCATCAGCGCCGCGGCGGTGGCGGCGGTGCGGCCCGGGTTGCGCTGGGCGTTGCGCTCGGCGAGCTTGCCCGCGGCTCCGCCCAGACGCTTCGCGGGGATGCCGACCGCCCGCACGATCGGGCGGACGAGCCGCGACGAGAGCATCGCCACGCCGATGAACAGCGCGAGGACGCCGACGCCGAGGAGCGCGAAGCGGTCGCCGGTGGCGACGTCGTTCGCGAGCGTGCCATAGCCGAGCGCGAACACGGAGAGCGTCACGACGAGAGTCGCGATGAACGGCGTGAAGCGCGCAAAGCGGCCGCGGGGCAGGGTGGCGCCCTCCCGCACCGCCGCGATCGGGGGCACACGCGTGGCACGGATCGCCGGGAAGAGGCCCGCGACCAGCGTCACCAACGTCCCGACCGCCAGCGAGACGACGATCGTGCGGGTCGCGAAGACCGTCTCGGTCTGCGGCAGCTCGAGGTTCAGCGCCTTGAAGAGCTCGTTCAGGCCGACCGCGAGGCCGAGGCCGGCGAAGAGGCCGATGAGCGACGCGCCGAAGCCGATCACGAGGGCCTCGAGGATCACCGACCGCAGCACCTGCCGGCGCGACGCGCCCAGCGTGCGCAGCGTCGCGAACTCGCGCGTCCGCTGCGCGACCGTGATCGAGAGCGTGTTGAAGATCACGAAGGCCCCGACGAAGAGGGCGATGCCCGCGAACGAGAGCAGGAAGTAGCGGATGATGGTCGTGAAGGTGGCGATCTCGCTCGACTCCTCGTCCGCCTGCTCGACGCCCGTGCGCACGGTGACCTCGTCGCCGAGCTCGGACTGGATCCGTTGCGTCAGCTCCTCGGGCGCAGTGCCATCCTCCGCGGCGGCCGCGACGGCGTCCAGCTCACCCTCCTTGTCCAGCAGCTTCTGCGCCGTCGGCACATCGAAGATCGCGAACGTCGCCCCGCCGATCGAGCTGAGGTCGCCGTACTTGGCGATCCCGACGATCGTGAACTCCTGCGCCGGCCCGAGCGCCGCGACGCCGATCCGGTCGCCGAGCTCGAGATCCTCGTCGCCTGCGACGCCCTCGTCGATCGCCACCTCGGCGCCGCCGCTGGGCCAGCGGCCCTCGACGAGATTGAGGGGGTTGAAGCGGTCGAACTCGGGCGCGGTCTCGATCCCGAACGCAAAGGACGGCGCGCCACCGGTGTCGATCGCCTCGCCGTCCGGGCGCAAGAGCTTCGTCTGGAAGTCCTGAACCGAGCCGGTGGCGATCTCGACGCCGTCGACGCCGCGCACGCTCTCGAGCGTCTCCTCCGGGATCGGAGGAGCCTGGGCCGACTCGCCCTCGAAGCTGAAGCCGGGCTCCTTGCCCGTCACGACGGCGTCGGTGCCGGCGTACGAGTCGACGAAGATCGAGTCGAACGCCTTGTCGATCGTGTCCGTCAGCACGTAGGCGCCGCTCATCATCGCCACGCCGAGGACGATCGCGAGCGCGGTGAGGACGGTCCTGAGCTTCCTGCCGGCGAGGCTCTTCAAGGCGAATCTGATCATGTGGCGGCCAGCTCCATCGAGCTACTCATACTGGAGCGCCTCGAGCGGGTTCAGGCGCGCGGCGCGCCGGGCGGGGAAGATCGCAGCGACGATCCCGACCACGATCGTGAGGATCGCGAAGACGATGATCTGCGTCGTCGGCAGAGCGAATTCGATGAACTCGACTCGGGCGATCAGAAGCGCTCCGAGGACGACTCCGAGGATGATCCCGAGCGTTCCGCCGATCAGCGCCGTGATCACGCTCTCGTGTCTGATCATCCGCCGCACCTGGCGCCGCGTCATCCCGATCGCACGGAGCATCCCGAGCTCGCGCGTGCGCTCGAAGACCGTCAGGACGAGCGTGTTCACGATCCCGAACAGGCTCACGATCACCGACAGAGCAAGGAGCACGTAGAGGATGTTGAGGATCTGGTTGAGCGCCGCGATCTGGTTGTCGACGAACTCGTCGCGCGTCTGCACCTTCGCGTTCGGGAAGTCCTCGCCGAGCGTGCTCTCGAGCGCCCGTGTGTTCTCGTCCGACTGACCACCGCGCATCAGGATGAAGGTGTAGAGATTCCGCGGCGAATCGAAGGCGGCGTCGAAGGTCGCACTCGAGAACGTCACCGCGCCGAACGGGGAGCCGCCGCTCGGCGGATCGAAGATGCCCTTCACCTTTAGCTCGAGGCGGTCTCCCGAGGGGACGATCACGGTGATCGGCGAGCCGACGCTGAGCGCATGATCCTCCGCGTAACCGTCGTCGACGAACGCGCCGTCGGCGCCGAGCTCGCGGAACACGGCCTGCGAACCATCCACCCACTCGAGCGTGATCACCTCGCCCGCGGAGGGCTCGGCCGCAGTCACGAACTCGGTCGAGTCGAAGACCCGCGCCTCGCCCGTTCGCGTGCTCGCGATCGCCTCGACCCCGGGCGCCTCGGCCGCAGCGACGGCGGCGTCGATCGGGATCGGGGAAAAGTTGTTCTGCGCCGTGATCGCGTAGTCGGACGTGAAGATGTCGTCCACGGAGCTGCGGAAGGTGTTCGTGATTCCGGCGGCAAGCGTTGCCACGAGCGTCACGAGCGCGAGCCCGATCATCAGCGCCGCCGCGGTCGACGCCGTCCGCTGCGGGTTGCGGCGTGCGTTGTCACGCGCGAGGCGCCCCGCTGCACCGCCGAGCTGCGCCGCCGGCGCGCCGAGCGAGGCGGCAAGCGGTCGAACAAGGCGCGCGGCGAAGAGCGAGACACCGATGAAGATCAGCAGGGCGCCAACGCCCATCCAGACGAGGATTTGCGTCGTCCCCAACCCGCTCCCGAACAGGCCGTAGGCGAGCGCCGCGAAGCCGAGGCCGGTCAGGACGAGGGACCCCACCGTGCGGAAGCGGGCGAAACGAGACTCCGGCAGTGTCGCGCCCTCGCGGACGGCTGCGATCGGGGGCACCCGCGTCGCGCGGAGAGCCGGCCGGAGGCTCGCAAGCAGCGTGACGATGATCCCGACGAGCAGCGAGACGACGATCGTCCGCGTCTCGAAGAGGAGGCCGCTGTTCGGGAGCGTGAAGCCGGCGAGGTCGAAGATCCAGAAGAGCAGCTTGGCGAGACCGAGCCCGAGGAAGAGCCCGATCACCGAGGCGGCGACGCCGACGACGAGCGCCTCGATCACGATCGAGCCCAGGATCTGACGGCGCGAGCCGCCGAGCGTTCGCACGGTCGCGAACTCGCGCGCCCTCTGCGCGATGGTGATCGAGAGGGAGTTCGCGATCACGAAGCTGCCGACGAAGAGCGCGATCCCGGCGAACGCGAGCAGGAAGCCCTGGAGGAAGGTTATGAACTCGTTCGTCTCGGCGGCGTCGTCTGCCGCCTGGGTCTCGCCCGTCCGTACCTGGGTCCCCTCGGGCAGGACCGCGTTCAGGTTCGCGACCAGCTGCTGGTCGCTCGTGCCCGCGGAGGCCGCGACGGCGATCTCGTCCAGCTTGCCCTCCTTCTTGAACAGCCGCTGCGCGGTGGGCAGGTCGAAGCCGGCCAGCGTGGCGCCGCCGATCGAGATCGACGCGTTCAGCCGGACGAAGCCGGAGACCGTGAGACGCTCGACCGCACCTTCGGCCTGGACGCCGATCACTTCGCCGATCTCGAAGTTCTCGTCCTCGGCGGTGCCCGTGTCGATCGCGACCTCGTTCGGGCCCGGCCAGTCGCCCTCGACGAGCGCCAGCGGGTTGAACGGCGACTCGCCCTCCGCGATCGCGAAGCCGAGGTTGGGTGCGCCGCCGTTGACGACCGCCTTGCCGTCCCGCCCGATCAGCGTCGTCGACTCGCTGTCGACGCTTCCCTCAGCCGCCGCGACGCCGTCGACGCCGCGAACCGTCTCAAGCACGCTCTCGTCGAAGGCGGGCGCCGACGCGCCGCTGCCCTCGGAGAGGTCGAACGCGGCCTTGCCCGTGATCACGGCGCTCGATCCCTTGCGCACCTCCGTGAAGATCGTGTCGAAGGCGGAGTCGATCGAGTCGGTCAGGACGTACGTGCCGCTGATCATTGCGACGCCGAGGACGATCGCCAGCGCCGTCAAGGCCGTTCGCAGCTTGCGGCCGAGCAGTCCTTTGAGCGCGAACCTGGTCACGTACTACGTGGCGGCGATCTCGTTCAGCGTTTCAAGCACTTCGTGCTGGGTCGCGCCGGGGAGGTCGCGCACGATCAGCCCGTCCGCCAGGAACAGGATCCTGTCCGCGATCGCCGCCGCCCGCGCCTCGTGCGTGACCATGACCGTGGTCTGGCCGTAGGAGTCGACCGAGTCGCGCATCAGCTCGAGAATCTCGTGGCCGGTGGTGGAGTCGAGGTTGCCGGTCGGCTCGTCGGCGAAGAGCACGGTCGGGCGCGAGACGAGCGCCCGGGCGATCGCCACGCGCTGCTGCTGGCCGCCCGAGAGCTCGGCGGGCCGGTGCGTGAGCCGGTCGCCGAGGCCGACCTTGTCGATCAGGCCGCGGAACCACTCCGTCTCCACCTTCTCGCCGGCGATCGAGAGCGGCAGCAGGATGTTCTCCTCGGCGGTCAGCATCGGCAGCAGGTTGAAGAACTGGAAGACGAAGCCGATGTGGCGCCGGCGCAGCTTGGTCAGGTCGGAGTCCTTGAGGGTCGTGATCTCCGTGCCCGAGATCTCGACCGTGCCGGTCGTCGGCTTGTCCAGCCCGGCCATGATGTGCATCAGGGTCGACTTGCCCGACCCCGACGGCCCCATCACCGCGGTCAGCTTGCCCTGGCCGACCTCGAGCGAGACGCCCTTGAGCGCGTCGACTGCGGTATCGCCTGCTCCGTAGCGGCGCGTGACGTCGTCGGCGACGACGACCGCGCCCGGTTTTCCGTTCTCCATCTGCCCTCCCTGGCGGTCTCCGCGAGACCCTACCGGCTCACCGGAGGGCTGAAAGGGCGGTTAACCGCACCTTCACCGCAGACCGGCGTGCATCCGCTCTCCCGCCTCGGTGAGCACGTCGCCGAGGATCCCGACCATCTCGTCGAACTCGGCCTGGCCGGCGACGAGCGGCGGCGAGATCTGGATCACCGGGTCGCCGCGGTCGTCCGCACGGCAGATCAGGCCGCGCTCGTAGAGGGCGGGCGAGAGGAAGCCGCGCAGCAGCGACTCGCACTCCTCCGCGTCGAACGTCGCTCGCGTCTCCTTGTCCTTGACGAGCTCGATGGCGTAGAAGTAGCCGGTTCCGCGCACGTCGCCGACGATCGGCAGCTCGAGCAGCGTCTCGAGCGTGGCCCGGAACGCGCCCTCGTGGCCGAGCACGCGCTCCATGATCCCCTCGCGCTTCATGATCTCGATGTTCTTCAGCGCGATCGCGGCCATCACCGGGTGGCCGCCGAAGGTGATCCCGTGGGCGTACATCGACGAGTCCTCGAGGAACGGCGCCATCACCCCGTCGCTCGCGATCACTGCGCCGATCGCCGCGTACGAGGACGAAAGGCCCTTCGCGCAGCAGACGATGTCCGGCCGGATGTCGTACCGCTCGGACGCGAACCAGTGGCCGACGCGGCCGAAGGCCGTGATCACCTCGTCCGCGGAGAGGAGGATGTCGTAGCGGTCGCAGAGATCGCGGACTCCCCGCCAGTACCCGTCCGGCGGTGTGAAGGCGCCGCCTGCGTTCTGCACCGGCTCCATGTGAACGAGGCACACCGTCTCCGGCCCCATCGAGACGATCGTGTCCTCGAGGTTCTGGAGCAGCACCCGCGTGAACTCCGCCTCCGTCTCCTCCGGCGGACGGTGGTAGCGGTTCGTGTTCATCACGTGCCGTACCTCGGGCACGAGCGGCTCGAAGGGCATCCGCAGCGCCGGGATCCCGTTGATCGAGAGGGCGCCCATCGTCGTGCCGTGGTAGGCGACCTGGCGGGCGATCGCCTTGTACTTGCGCGGCGGCGGCGCGCCGACACGCTCGTCGTGCCGAGTCTCGTCTGCGCCTTCGATCCGCTTGCCGCCGCGCGCGAGGAAGTACTGGCGCGCGAGCTTCCAGGCCGACTCCACCGCCTCGGAGCCGCCGGAGACGAAGAAGGCGCGGTTGAGGTCGCCAGGCGCGAGCGAGGCCAGCTCGCTCGCGAGCTCGATCGCGCGCGGGTGCGCGTACGACCAGTTCGTGTAGAAGGGCAGCTCGCGCATCTGCTCGAGCGCGGCCTGCCCGATCTCCTCGCCGAAGCCGTAGCCGAGGTTGACCGAGAAGAGGCCGGCAAGCGCGTCGAGGTACCGCTTTCCGTTCGCGTCCTCGAGGTAGCAGCCGTCCCCCCGGACGATGATCGGCACCTCGCCCTCGGCGTAGCCGCCCATGCGGGTGAAGTGCATCCACAGGTGGTCGCGGGCGGCCTGCTGGAGGTCGAGGGGAACGGTGGCGTCATGCGGCTTGGTTCCTTCCGGCGGCGGGTCTGGACGATGACGTTGGCGAGCATGATCCCGACAGCGGCGAGGAAGACAGCGGAGCCGATCACGTTCACCTGCGGCGGGACGCGCGCGGGCGGCATGCCCCAGACATCTTCAAGAGCAGCTCCATCCGTCCTTCGGCCTCTTGTCGCCCCACTCTGCGAACGCCTTCCGTGCCGCGTCGACCGCGCGCTCGACGTCCTCGGCGCTCGACCGCGGCACCTCGGCGATCACCTCGCCCGTCGACGGATTGTGGACCTCCATCGTCTCGCCGGACGCCGCATCGACCCACTCGCCGCCGACGAGGTTCTTGTACTTGGTCACCGACACGCTCACAGGGCGGCCCTCCGCTCGGGGGATCTCGGCGCGAGCCTAGCTCGCCCTCGACGGGATGGACAAGTTCGACCGCGAGACGGTCCCCGCATTGGGCCGTCATGTCCAAAACGAGGTGCGCATCTTGGACCGGTCGACCCGGTAGGGTCGGCTCGTGGGCGCGCTCCTCGTGGTCGGAACCCGAAAGGGCCTCTTCCTCGTCCGCGGCGACGACGAGCGCCGCTCGTTCGAGGTCGAGGGGCCGCTCCTGCCAGGTTGGGAGATCAAGCACGCGCTCGTCGACCCGCGCGACGGAACGCTGTACGCGGCTGCCAACAGCTGGGTCTACGGCGGCGTCGTCCAGCGCTCGACCGACATGGGCAAGACGTGGGAGCGCTCGGAGGGCCTCGGACTGCCCGAAGAGAGCGGGCTCAAGCTCGCCTCGACCTGGCACGTCGAGCCGGGGCATCCGTCCGAGCCTGGGACGCTGTGGCTCGGCGGCGAGCCGGGAGTCCTGTTCCGCTCCGACGACTCCGGCGCGAGCTGGAACGTGAACGAGGCGCTGCTCGGCCACGAGACGCGCGAGAAGTGGTCGCCCGGCGCGGGCGGCCTGATCACCCACTCGATCACGCTCGACCCCGACGACGCGAAGAGGCTCTGGATCGGGATCTCGGCCGCCGGCGTGTTCCGCTCGGAGGACGGGGGCGCCTCCTGGTCTCCGCGGAATCAGGGCACCGAGGCGTGTTTCTTCCCCGACGATCGGTTCCCGGAGGTCGGCCAGTGCGTGCACAAGGTGCTCGCCCACCCGAGCCGTCCCGAACGGCTTTGGCAGCAGAACCACTGCGGCGTCTACCGCTCGGACGACGGGGGCGACAGCTGGGAGCGGCTCGACGAGAACGGGCTTCCGTCCGGGTTCGGCTTCGGGCTCGCGCTCGACCCGGGCGATCCCGACCGCGCCTTCGTGATCCCGGAGGAGGGCGCCGAAAACAGAGTCACGTGCGACGGCAGGCTGGGCATCTACGCCACCGCCGACGCCGGCGCGAGCTGGCAGCTGATCGTGGCAGAGGAACCCGCGTGGGCCGCCGTGCTCCGCGAGGCGATGAGCCAGGACGAGGAGGCCGTCTACGCAGGCACGCAGAGCGGTCACGTCTACGCGCTCCGGCACGACGAGGTCGTCGAAGCAGCACGGCACCTGCCGCCGATCCTCTCGGTCGAGGCCGCGGCGGCGGCGTAGCCGCGTGGCCCTCGTCCTGCTCCCGGGGCTGCTCGCGACCGAGGCCGGCGGCGAGAAGCAGTTCGACGTCGAGGCGGCGACGGTCGGCGACGCGCTCCGAGCGCTCCCGGTCGCGGATCTCGTCCTCGACGAGCGCGGCGAGGTACGGCCGCTCGTCCACGTCTATGTCGACGGAGAGCGCGCACGCGACCTCACGGCCGCCGTCGGCGACGACGCGCGCATCCGCATCGTCGCCGCGATCGCAGGCGGCTGTCCGTAACGGACCTAGGCACGGCTCCGCCGGCCGGGAGGTGCAGCCGGCCAGGAGCCGCCCCGCTAGCTCTTGCCGACCTCGGTGGGGATGCCGGTGAGCTCGCCGGAGGCGATCTGCGCCTTGATCTCGTCCACCTTGTCGACGTCCTCCTGTGGAACGTCGGCGCTGACCTTGCCGAGCCCGACGCCTTCCTCCTTCAGCCCGAAGGTCGCGTTGCCGCCGCCCTTCCAGCTGCCGTCCTGCACGGCCTTGATCGTCAGGAACACGGCCGCGTCGACGCCCTTCTGGGCGCTCGTGAGGATGTGCGGGCCGAGGAAGGACTGGTCGGCGTCGACGCCGATCCCCCACCGGTCACGCTCGCCGGCCGCGTTGAGCGCGCCGAGGCCGCAGCCGCCGGCGACCTGGAAGACGATGTTCGAGCCGCGCGCGATCTGGTTCAGCGCCAGCTCCTTGCACTTCGCCTGGTCGTCCCAATCCTGCGAATAGTCATGGATCGTCGTGATCCCCGGCGCGGCCTTCTTCGCACCCGCGAAGTAACCGGCGATGAAGCGGTCGACGGGTGGCTCCTTCATCCCGCCGACGGCGCTGATCACGTCCTTGCCCTCGCGCCGCTGCTCCTCGAGCCCGGCGAGGTAGCCGACGAGATAGCCGACCTCCTCCTCGCGGAAGAGCAGACCTTGCACGTTGGCGGGCGTGCCGGGCACGAACGCCTGGTCGACGTCGATGATCGCGAACTTCGTCTCGGGATAGCGCTGCGCCACCTTCCCGACCGCGTCGCCCTGGGCGAAGCCGACGCCGATGACGAGGTCGTAGCCGTCACGGGCGAGCGTGGTCATGCTCGGGATGTAGTCCGCCGCGGTCGCGGACTCGACGACGCGTCCGTCGACTCCGAGCTCCTCCTCGGCGCGCGTGACACCGCGGAAGGCGAGCTCGTTGAAGCCGTCGTCGTCGAGCTGGCCGCGGTCGACGACGAGGCCGACCCGCACCGGCTGGGCCGCCTCGGTCTCGGTCGGGGCGGTTGTCGACGCTGCCTCCTCGTCGTCGGAGCCGCAGCCGGCGGCGAGGACGAGACGAGGACGAGCAGTGCGAACGGAAGCCAGCGGCGCATGGTCAGTGCCTTTCCATTAAGGTTTTAGACTGTGAGGCAGAAACCTCGGCACGATCCTACCACAGCCCCTGCGCAGGTCGTCCTCGCGGCCGTGCTGCAGGTGCGCGGGCGACGGCTGCACGTGCTGCTCTGGCAGCGGGCGCGCGAGCCGTTCAGCGGTGCGTGGGCCCTCCCCGGCGGGACACTTGCAGCCGACGAAACGCTTGAGCGGTCGATCCGCCGCCAACTCGCCGCGAAAGTCGACGTCCGTGAGCTCGCCCACATCGAGCAGCTCGGCACGTGGAGCGAGCCCGGCCGGCACCCGGGGCACCGGGAGCTCGCGACCGCCTTCCTGGGGCTCGTTCCCGCCGACGTCGACCCGGAGCTGCCGGTCGACACCGCCTGGCACGTCGTCGACGACCCGCCGACGCTTGCGTTCGATCATGCCGAGATCGCGCTCGCCGCCCGCGAGCGCCTGCGGGGCAAGCTCTCCTACACGAACGTCGGCTTCGCGCTCGCGCCGGGCGCGTTCACGCTCTCGGAGCTGCGCGACCTCTACGCGGCGGCGCTCGGCCACGATGTGTCGGCGACGAACTTGAAGCGCGTGCTCCTGCGGCGGGACGTGCTCGAGCAGACCGGCGCCCGGCGCGAGTCCGGGCGTGCCGGCGGCCGGCCGGCCGAGGTCTATCGCTTCCGCACGCGCCGTCTCGAGATCACGGATCCGTTCGCGACGCTGCGTCCGCCCGCCTAGCGCCGCGGCGAGACGCATCTAGGCGATCAGCGACTGGCGCAGCGCCGTCGCGACGGCCTGCGTTCGCGTGTCGGCATCGAGCTTGGTCATCGCCTTGCGGACATGCGTCCGCACCGTTTCCGGGGAGATGAAGAGGAGCTTGCCGATCTCGTCGTTCGACAGCCCGTCGGCCAGGTGGCGGAGCACGTCGCGCTCCCGCGGCGTCAGGTTCAGCCGCGCATCCGTCGCCGCCGAGCTCGAGAGGACCCCGGCGAGCACGGGATCCACGTACGTGCGCCCAGACGCGACGAGCTCCACCGCCCGGACGACCTCGGCGAGCGGCGCTTCCTTGAGCACGAACCCGCGGGCACCCGCGTCGAGTGCCTCGGTCAGGAGCGCCCGGTCGCCGAACGCCGTGTAGAGGATCACGGCCGTCTCCGGCGCCACCTTCGCCACGTGCCGTGCGACGTCGATGCCGGACTGGCCGGGCATGCGCAGGTCGAGGATCGCGACCGTCGGCTTCCGCAGCTCGATCTGCTCGACCGCGTCGTCGCCGTCGCGGGCCCTTCCGGCGATCTCGATCCCATGCTCCGCGAGGACGTCGGCCACCGCCTCGACGACCGCGGGATGATCGTCGGCCACGAGCACAGAGGTGACAGTGGCCCGGTCAGTCACGTGAATCTAGGATCCTTTCGCCTGGAAGCGAGAGCGTCGGGGGGAAGCATGAGAGGTTTGCGGCCTTCACCAACTGTCTGCATCGTGCACCGATGCGCGTCGGGATCATAGAGACGATGTCGAGTGGCACCGACGAGACCCGCGCCCTCGCCACGCTCGGGCGCCTGACGCGCGGAGCCCTGCACGAGCTCTCGAATCCGCTCGTCGCGATGCTGGGCTCGGCCGAGCTCGCGCTCGGCGAGACGGAGCCGGGCACGAAGCTGCACGACCGGATCGCCCTGACGCACCGGACCGGCGCCGAGGTCGTCGAGATCGTGCGCGCGCTGCAGGCGTTCGTTCGCCTCCAGGCGGAGCCGGCGGAGGAGCTCTCGGTCGGCGCCGCCGCCGCGGACGCAGTTGCTCTGGTCGCGCGCGTGCTGCCGACCCACAACGTCGAGCTGAGCGCCCACGGCGACGCGGGCGCCGTCGCAGGCCCCGGCGAGATGCGGCGGCGGCTCGTCGAGCTGCTCCTCGACGCGCTCGACGATCCCGATCGCGGCGACGTGATCGAGCTCGTCGTCGGCGAGGGCGTCGTCACCGCCGGCGGCCGGGAGCTTCGCTTCTAGGAGGGTTTGGCGGAATGGCACAGCCGCTCTTTCGCCAAACCTCCTAGGCGCGCAGGCGCTCGCCCCCGGGGTCGTAGAGCGGCTCGGCCGCGACCTCGCCGGCGACCCACTCGCCGAAGATCTCGACCTCGACGGACGTCCCCGGCTCGGAGCTCGCCGCCGGCAGGTAGGCATACGCGATCGAGCGGCCGACCGTGTAGCCGAAGCCGCCGCTCGTGACGCGGCCGACGAGCTCGCCGGCCACGCGGACTGGCTCCGAGCCGAGCGCGACGGCACGAGGGTCGGCGAGCGTCAGGCAGGCGAGGCGCCGCTCCGGCTCGGGGCGCGCGAGCAGGGCCTCCCTGCCGAGGAAGTCCTTGTCGCGCCTGACCGCGAAGCCGAGCCCGGCCTCGTCGGGCGTGTCGTCGGCGGTGATGTCCGAGCCCCAGACGCGGTAGCCCTTCTCGAGCCGGAGCGAGTCGATCGCCTTGTAGCCGCCCGCGACGAGGCCGTGCCCCCCGCCGGCATTCCAGATCGTGTCCCAGAGGCGCAGGCCGAACTCGGAGGGGCAGTAGAGCTCCCAGCCGAGCTCGCCGACGTACGTGACCCGGAGCGCGAGGCACGGCACCGGCCCGACCGCGAGCTCGCGCGCCCGCAGGTACGGGAAGTCGAGCGGATCCGTCGTCAGCGGCAGCAGGATCTCGCGGGCGGCCGGGCCCCAGATCCCGACGCAGGCGTGCTTCGAGGTGACGTCGTCGACCACGACCGTGCCGTCGTCGGGGGCGTGCTGGCGGATCCACGCGAGATCGTGGCGGCCGAACGCGGTTCCGGTGACGATCAGGAAGCGGTCCTCGCCGAGCCGCGTCACGGTGAAGTCGCACTCGATCCCGCCCTTCGCATTCAGCATCTGCGTGTAGGTGATCGCGCCGATATCGCGTGCGACGCGGTTGTCGCAGAGCCACTCGAGCAGGTCGGCGGCACCCGGCCCGGCAACCTCGATCTTGGCGAACGACGACTCGTCGAAGAGCGCGGCGGCCTCGCGGCACGCCCGGTGCTCGACCCCGATCGCCGGCGACCAGTGCCGCCCGGCCCATCCTCGCGGGCGCAGCCCCTCGTCGCCGCGCGCAGCGTTCGGCTCGAACCAGTTCGCGCGCTCCCAGCCGGACTTCTCCCCGAAGGCCGCCCCGAGCTCCCGCAGCCGCGGAAAGGCGGGTGAGAGCCGCAGTGGACGCCCCGCTTCGCGCTCGTGGCCGGGGTACTTGACGTCGTAGTAGGTCGAATAGACCTCAGCGGTGCGGGCGAGCGTGTACGAGCGGGTCGTGTACGCGGCGCCGAAGCGGCGGGAGTCCATGTGCCAGACGTCGAGGCTCGGCGTCCCCTCGACGATCCACTCGGCGACGAGCTTGCCCATACCACCGGCGCCGGCAAGCCCATGCGCGCAGAACCCGGCCGCAAGCCAGAAGCCGCGCACGTCGGTCGGGCCGAGGATGAACTCGCCGTCCGGCGTGAACGCCTCGGGACCGTTGATCAGCCGCACGACCTCCATCTCCTCGAGCGCGGGCACCCGCTGGATCGCGTTCTCGAGCAGCGGCTCGAAGCGGGGCCAGTCCTCCTCGAGCAGCTTGCCGTTGAAATCGGGCGGGATCCCGTCGAGCGACCAGGGCGCCGGCTCGCGCTCGTAGCCGCCCATGACGAGGCCGCCCGACTCGGGCCGGAAGTAGACGAGCAGGGAGGGGTCGCGCATCGTCGGCATGTCGAGCGGGAGCCCGGCCGGCCTCGTCACGAGGTACTCGTGCGCCATCGGCACGATCGGGACGGTGACGCCGGCGAGCCGCCCGAGCTCGGCGGCGAACATCCCGCCTGCGTTCACGACCACGTCTGCCTCGATCTCGCCCTTGTCGGTGATCACGCCCCTCACGCGCCCTCGCTCGACCGGGATGGCCGTCACGCGCGTGTTCGTGGCGATCTCGGCGCCGCGACGCCGCGCACCCTCGGCGAGCGCGAACGTGAGCTGCGAGGGATCGACGTAGCCGTCGGTCGGGAGGTAGGCCGCCCCGAGGACGCCGTCCGTCGTCAGCGGCGGGAAGAGCTGCTGCGCCTCGCTCGGGGAGATCAGCTCGAGCGGGAGGCCGAACGTCTTCGCCCAGCCCGCCTGGCGCGCGATCTCCTCCAGGCGCTCCGGCGAGGACGCGAGCCGCAGCGACCCGACCTCGCGCCAGCCGGTCTCGAGCCCGACCTCCTCGCCGATCGCACGGTAGAGGTCGACGCTCGCCATCATCATTCGCGTCAGCGATAGCGAGCTCCGCAACTGGCCCACGAGCCCCGCCGAGTGGAAGGTCGAGCCGGAGGTGAGATCGGCGCGCTCGACCAGGACGACGTCGTCCCAGCCGAGCCGGGCCAGCCAGTAGAGGATCGCGCAGCCGCCGACGCCGCCGCCGATCACCACCGCACGCGCGCTCGTTCGCATCGACCGAACCTAAACCGTCAGGATGCCCGCGTGATCGTCGACTGCGCCGTCTACGGCGAGGGGCACCGACTCGAGCGCCAGCGGGACGTCGCTGGCGTGCGCGCGGAGGCCGCAGCGGCGCGCGGCTTTGCCTGGGTCGGGCTGGCCGAGCCGACGGCACAGGAGTTCGATGCGGTGCGGCGCGAGTTCGACCTGCACGAACTCGCCGTCGAGGACGCGGTGCGCGCCCACCAGCGGCCGAAGCTGGAGATCTACGGCGACACGCTCTTCCTCGTGATCAAGACAGTGCGCTACGTCGACTCCGAGCGGCTCGTCGACGTGGGCGAGGTGATGGTCTTCGTCGGCCCCGACTTCCTGATCACGGTGCGCCACGGCGAGGCCGGCGGGCTCGGCCGGGTGCGCGAGCAGCTGGAGCGCCGGCCGGAGCTGCTCGCGATGGGCCCCGGCGCCGCGCTCCACGCGATCGTCGACCGGATCGTCGACGCCTACGAGCCGGTGGTCGACGGCGTCCTCGAGGACATCGAGGAGGTCGAGGCGGAGGTCTTCTCGTCCGAGAGCGCGAACCCCGTCGAGCGGATCTACCGGCTTCGGCGCGAGGTGCTCGAGTTTGCGCGCGCGGCGCTGCCGCTCCGTGCTGCGCTGCGCGAGCTGGCGGCGGTTGACGTCCCGAACATCGATCCACAGCTCAGCCCGTACTTCCGCGACGTCGCCGATCACGCCGTCCGCGTCGGCGACCAAATCGAGGGCTTCGGCACGCTCCTCGCCGGGGTGTTGCAGGCGAACCTGACCCAGGTGACCGTGCGCCAGAACGAGGACATGCGCCGGATCTCGGCCTGGGTCGCGATCATCGCCGTCCCGACGGCGGTCGCCGGGATCTACGGGATGAACTTCGAGCACATGCCGGAGTTGGGCTGGCGCTACGGCTATCCGGCCGTGCTGCTGCTGATCCTCGTCGCCTGCGTCGGCCTCTACGTCCGCTTCCGCCGCGTCGGGTGGCTTTGACTCAATCAGCGAACCGCTTGCGGACGTTGCGCGTAATCGTGGTTGGAACCCCGACCGGAAGGAGCTCACGTGACCCGCCGTCTGCTCACGCTTGCGATCCTGCTGTTCACGCTCGGTTTCGTCCTCGCCGGCTGTGGTGATGACGACGACGACGGCGGCGACGCCGCCGCGACCACCGAGGCGACCACCGGTGGCGGCGAGGCAAGCGGCACGACCCTGAACGGCAGCGTCGGCCCCGGCTTCGTGATCAGCCTCGACGGCACCGACGGCCTCACCGCCGGGGATTACACGATCGTGGTCGACGACCAGTCGTCCGAGCACAACTTCCACCTCACCGGCCCGGGCGGCGTCGACGTCGCGACGGACGTCTCGGCCGAGGGCGAGGAGACGCTCGAGGTCACCCTCGAAGCCGGCGAGTACACCTTCGTCTGCGACCCGCACGCGAGCCAGATGAAAGGCAGCTTCACCGTCGGCTGAGCGCAGCGGGCGGTCAAGCCGTATCCGCCTCGTGCCGATACGCGTTCTCGTGACGATGAACACGACCCTCAAGCTCGTTGCCACGATGTCGGTGCTCGCGCACGCCGCGGCGGCTGCTGCAGTTCTCCTCCCGAAGCGCTAGATCCGGACCGCTTAGGCGAGCGCGCGGCGGAACGCACGCTCGCCCGCTGTTCGCTCGAGCCGCTCGAAGTGCTGCTCGGCGTAGGCGTGGAAGTCGACGTCCAGGTCCGAGAGGGCCTGCTGGACGACGCCCCACATCGCTTCGCGGAAGTCGGACATGAAGCGCATCAGTGTCAGCGCCCGCTCGTGCTCGGCGGTGACCTCGCCGAAGTAGGCGCCGAGCAGCTCGCTCGCCTCGGCCGGCGGCAGGCCGTTGTTGACGGCGAAGTTCGCGAGGTCGAAGTAGACGTCGCCCATGCCGGCGTACTCCCAGTCGACGATCCGGATCCGGGTGCCGTCGTCGATGAAGTTCGCCGTCAGGAGGTCGTTGTGGCACGGCCGCTCGGGGACGGGGCCGCGGGCGCGCTCGACCTCGCGCGCGAGCTCGCGAGCGCGATGGAAGGTGGCCGGCACCGCGACGCCGTGCGCAGCCGCGGTCGCCGCATAGGCCTCGACGACGCGAAAGGGATCGAACCGCGCCGGGATCGGCGGCCCGCCGTGGACCGCCCGCAGCGCCTGGGCGATGCGCCGCAGCGGCTCGGGCTCGCGGATCGCCTCCGGCACGACGACGTCGCCCTCGATGAAGCGCGTGACGAGGTAGCCCTCGGGCTCGACGAACGCGACCACCTCCGGCCCGATGCCGACGGCGGCAGCGGCGAGCGACGCCTCGTGCTCCGCGCGCCGGTCGATCCCCAGTAGCTCGGTGTCCTTGCCGCCGATGCGCAGCACGTACGTGTCTCCGCCGACCGTCACCTTGAAGTTTCGGTTCGTGATCCCGCCGCCGAGGACCTCGACCTCGGCGCTCCGGCCGGGCCACACCCGCTCGACCATCTCCTCGACCGCCGCCATGTTCGCGCGATCCTAGAACAGCCGTACGAGCGCAGCCGTCGCCGCCGCGACGACCATCACGACGAGGAGCGGCGCCCGCAGCCAGACTGCGATCCCGCCCGCGGCGACGCCGAGCAGGCGCTCGTCGAGCACGAGCTCGCGGTCGCCGCCGACCGTCTGCGTGACGACGAGGGCGGCGAGCATCGCGGGCGCGAGCACCTCGACGACCGAAGCAACCCGCGGCGGCAGCTCCCGCGTCCCGAGCAGCACTGGGCCGGAGGCCTTGAAGAGGATCGTCAGCGCGCCGACGACGGCGATCACGATCCAGCTCATCTGCGGAGCCCGATCAGCGCGGCGAAGGCGGCGGCGACGATCGGCACGCCCGGAGGCGCGACCGGAAGCAGGGCGAGCGTGATCGCCGCCGCGACCCCTGCGGTCAGGAGCGCGCGGCGCGTGCGCAGGTACGGGGCGAGCAGCGCGAGAAAGAGCGCGGGAAACGCGGCGTCGAGCCCGATCGCCTCGGGGTCGAGCAGGTCGCCCACGACGGTCCCGAGCGCCGTGCCGCCGACCCAGAGCACGTAGAGCAGAATCCCGGCGCCGACGAGGACGCCGTACTCGAAGCGGCCGCCGCGCCCCGCGAGCGCCCACGACTCGTCGACGATCAGCTGCGACTCGGCGAGCCGCCGCCGGCGCGAGCCCGGGAAGATCGAGGCGACCGCCAGGCTGAGCGGGACGTAGCGCGCGTTCAGGAGCAACGCCGCCACGATCGCCGCCGCGGCGCCGCCGCCGTCGTCGAGGATCGTGGCGGCGGCGAACTGGGCCGAGCCGGCGAACGTAGTCGCAGACATCGCAACCGCGCCGGCCGCCCCCATGCCCGCGTCGAGCGCGAGCACGCCGAACGCCGCGCCGAAGAGGAGCGGCGCCACCGCCAGCGGCAGTGCGGCCCGGACGCCGTGGCGAATGCGGGAGGTCTGCACACTCCGACGCTAGCGAGAGCGGGTGGAGCGGCCGGAGCCGCTCCACCCACCCGCTGTTAGAGCAGTTACGGCGCGATGATCACCGGGCACGCCGTGGCGCCCGACGTCGTGCAGACGATCCGCCCCTGGATGCTCGGCGCGATCGTCCCGGCCGCCGTGACGTAGTCGGCGAGCACCTGGTCCATCAGCTCGCGCGTCGTGCTCCGGGCGATGATGTTCGGGTACCCGTCCCCGCCCGCGGCGACGAAGTCGTTCGTCGTCACCGTGTACGAGGCGGCCGACGAGAGGTCGACGGGACCCCCGTCACACCCGCCTGCTGCGGTCTGGCGCGTCACCAGCGTGACCCTGCTCCCGACCGGAGCGGAGATGTCGTACGTGAAGCAGAGGCCCGACACCTGCGGGAACCGCCCATCGGCCCCGGGCATCCGAGACACGCCGTTCTCGAGTGCGGCCTTCAGTTCGGCGCCCGTCAGCGTCGCCGTCGTCGCGATGTTCCCGAACGGCAGCACAGCCAGCACCTGGCCACGCGTGATCAGCCAGGGCGGCGGCGTCGAGACAGGGCAGAAGCCGTCTCCGCCACCTGCCGCCGGACACGTGAGCGCGTTACGCAGCCCACCCGAGTTCGTGTACGCGAAGTCGGTCCCGTACGTGGTCCGGAACGCGTCGGTCGTCTGGTTGCCGACGAGCGACTCGCAGAGACGGCCGTCGGAGCGGCCGCACTGGTCCGAGCGGAGCACCTGCCGAGTGGACTGGCCGATCACCTGACCGAGCACGGGTGCGAGGCCGGCCTTGAGCTCGGTGATCATGGCCGTGATCGCCGGATCCGGCGTCACGTTCGCGACCGTCGGAACGACGAACGACGCCGACTTCGCCGTGACCCCGGAGCCGGGGACGACGGTCAGCTGCGTCTTCGCGTAGGTGAGGCCCTTCGACTTGTTTTCGACCACGAGGGCACCGCCGTGGACGGCGGCGTACTGGAAGTCGGTGTGATCGCCGATCACGACGTCGACGCCCTTCACCGCCTCGCCGAAGTCGACGAGCTCGCCGAAGCCGCTGCCATCGGGGTTGAGTCCCCGGATGCCCTTGTGCGTGATCACGATCACGACGTCGGCACCTGCGTTGCGCGTCACCGCGGCCCACTTGTTCGCAGCCTCGACGGAGTCGGTGATCTCGATCGTGCCGAGGCTGCCCGGCTTCACGACCTCCGGAGCCTCCTCGTTCGTGATCCCGATCACGGCGACCTTCAGACCCCCGACCTTGAACCAGCCCCATTTGTCCACCCCGGAGAGATTCTCGTCCAGGTTCTTGAGGTTCGCCGACACGTAGCGGAAGGGCTCCCCGAGGGCTGCGCCTGCGGGCGCATTCGCGAGGTCAACCATCTGCTGCAGATGCGCGACACCGCGGTCGAAGTTGTGGTTCCCGAACGTGTCCGCGTCGAAGCCCATCATCCGCATGGCGAGCACGGCCGGCCGCTCCTCGTTGAAGCTCGAGATGGGCGGCGACGCCCCGTAGGCGTCGCCGGCGGTGAGCGTCAGGGTGTTCGGATTGGCGGCGCGATCGGCCGCGAAGTACGCCGACAGCGCCGCAGCGCCGCCAACACCGCTGACCGGCTCAAGCTGAGCGTGCCAGTCGGAGACGCTCAGAATCTGGAGGCTTACCGGCTGCGCCGGCTTGAGATCCGGCGCGCCCGACGCAGTCGGCGCCGCGACGATCGCGAGCGCGACGGTCGCGAGTATGAGCAGTGTCTTTCTCATCAATCTCCCCTTCTCACTTTGTCCTGCGCTGCCTAATCGAGCCACCGTTTGCTGTCGCCGGGGTCGACCACGCTCGTAGTGGCCGACCCCGGTTGAGAGCTACTAGTTCCCGCCGCCGCCGAGCAGCTTCAGGCGTGCGACGGACGGATCGTGGTCGCTCGCCTGGTCGTGGAACTCCGCGTTCACGTGGACGATGTCGAACTCGCTCAGACCCCGGAGAGCGTTCTCGCTGAACAGGATCTGGTCGAGGACCTGCGAGTTGCCCTCGAACACGTACGAGTAGCGCTCCGCGTTCGGCAGCAATGGCACCAGGCTTTGCAGTGCGCCGCCGCTCTCGAGGATCTTCGTCGTCTCGGAGAACTCGAAATCATTGATGTCTCCGAGCACGATCACGTTCGCCTTCGTCTCAGCAGCGAGGATCTGCTTCACGAACGCGTTCACTGAAGCGGCCTGCTGGTGCCTGGCGACCTCAGAGGAGCGGGTCGGCGGCTGGAACCGGCCGAACAGCGGCTGGTCGCCGCCCTTCGAGCTGAAGTGGTTCACGATCGCGATGAGTGTCTTGTCGTTCCAGGTGAACTCACCCGCAAGCGGCTTGCGGGTCGCCACCCAGGCCGGGTTGAGCGGGTCAACGCGGCCGGGGCTGAGCGTCAGATGCGCCCTGCCGTCTGCACGGAAGATGCCCGTCGGGGTCGTGGCGTTGCCGCCCGGCCGGTCGACGAACGCGAGCCCGCGGTCGGGCCGGAAGAGGAAGCCGACGCGAATATTGCCGCCGGGCTGCCCGCCGTCCTGGTTGTTCTGCGGGTCGATCTGCCGGTACTCATAGCGCGGGCCACCGGCGGCGACGATCGCCGTGATGAACGCGTCCCACGAGAGGCTGGCGTCGGTCGTGCCGTCGTTGCTCTCGCCCGTGTTGTCCTGCATCTCCTCGATCCCGATCAGGTCGGGCGAGCGCAGGTTGTCGACGACGATCGCGGCGAGCCGCGGAATCGTCGCCGCATCCGAGGGGTCGAGGTTCTCGACGTTGAACGTCGCGACAGTCAGCTCGTTCTCCTTCGGCGCGGCTGCGACCTCGCGAGCGAGACCGCCGTCGACGCGCGTGAGCGCCGAGGTCAGCTGCAGCTCGAAGTTGCCGAAGTTGTACTCGAGCACTCCGACCGCGGAGGACGTGAAGTGGTCGCCGACATTCACGTCCGGAGTAGCGCCCGGGACGATGTCGTCCTCGAGCTGGATCCGCTCGGGGTTGAAGTCGCCCTGCTCGTAGTCGTTCGGATACGGAGCGGATCCGAGCTTCCGAATCACGATGCCGCCGCGGTTCGTGCGAATCTCCGCGCCGGCGCCGTCGTCAGCCAGCGCCCAGACTTCGCCGAACCCGTTGCGTGCCCCTACGACAACCGGGTTGTTCACGCGCAGCAGCATTGCCTCGAGGCTCTCGTAGAAGTCGATTCCGTCCGTGGCCGGGTCGAAGACACCGCCGGTCTCAACGTTGCCCCCGGCATCGTTCTCGATCACCGTCGTCGGCGGCACGCGGCCACCCTGACCGACGACGGTCTGGCCGATCGTGGCACCGGGGCCTGCGGGCGTCACGACGGGCGAGGCGATCTCAGTCGTCGAGAGGTTGGCGCTCGCGGCACCGCCTGGGCGGAACTCTGTCACTCGGCCGCTCACGAGCACCGCCTGGCCGACGCTGATCGGAAGGCCCGCCGTTCCGAAGACGAGGATCGCGTCGGACGTGGCGATGTTGCCGTCCCCGACCGCGTCCTGGAAGTAGAAGCTGTTCGAACGCACCGCCGTGATCACGCCGGGCACGGCCGAAACCAACTGCCCGCCGAACGGCGAAAGGTGACCGGCTCCCTGAATCTCAAAGATCCGGCGGCTGGCGGCCACCGTCGAGAAGGAGAAGGTGTAGTCCGACGCCATGTTCCCGGGCGGGTCGTCTCCGTCGACGTCCTCGACTCCGACGTTGTCGATCACAACCATGCACGTGTCCGCCTGCGCGAAGTCGGTGTCGGGATCGAGCGTGAAGGTAGTCGGCCCGCCGCCCAAAACGAACGTATGCGGGCCGCTGACGTCGCACGAGAGCGTGAACGCGGCCGCGCTCGTCGTGACGGGCTCGCTAAAGGTGACCGAGATGTTCGCGGTCTGCGGAACGTCGACCGCGTTCGAGTTCGGGTCGGTGTCGGTCACTGTCGGCGCCGTGTCGGTTCCGGTCGGGCCGAAGTTCTGGGGGTTGCCAGCCTTCGGGCCGATGAAGTCGGTCGCGTTGTTCTCGGTGTCCTGTGTGCCGCCGATCCGCTCGAACGAGTTGTCCCCGTTCGTGCCGGGCGTGGTGAAGCCGACGCCCTCGCGGCAGGGGCTCTGCGGCGAGCCGACGCCGTCGATGACGGTCGGGCCGTTGACGATGCGGATGCCGGCGAAGTTGGTCGCAGCGAAATCGGTGAAGCCCGTGCCGTAGGTCCGGTCTGGTGTCACGGTGCCGGAATACGGACCCGATGCGTTCGTGTTGGCGAAGAGATAGGACTGCCCGGGCGCCAGCACGACTGCGGGCACCGCGACTCGAGTCGAAGGAGTGCCGGGCGTGCCGGAGGAGCATCCCTGCAGCTCCCATCCGGAGATGTCGACGGGCGCGGAGCCGGCGTTCCGCAACTCCACGAACTCGTCGTTGCCGCCCGCCGGCCCGCGGGTGCGGAACTCGGAGATGACGACGCCGCTCGGCGACGCCATCGCAGTTGTGACGCCGCCGATGCTGGCGAATGCACACACTGTTGCTACCGCAGCGATCAGCCGCAGACGAAGATGAGACACGCCGAATCCTCCCCTTGAGTCGTCGACCAAGTTCTCCCCGGAACTGGTTTCGCCCGGCCTTTTCGGCCAGGGCCCGCGGGGACTCTAGAGGCTCTGCACGAAAACGCAAGGGGGAACTCGACTTCCTTACCGCCCGTAGGCATACTTCGACACGTCCCGACGACGAAGGAGGTGCGACAAATGACAGAGCTTGCCCCCTTCGCCTTCAGAGCTTCGCGGCTCTAGGTACGTCGGCCGACATTTCCCCGGCAGCTTCCTTGAGTCGCGCAGGCGCGCGCACCGTCGACGCGCCGCGTCCATCTTCCCCTCGCTCAAGGAGCTCCGCTTGTACGCACTGAACGATCTCGGCTGGACTGACAGCCACACAACTGAGTTCGAACCCCACGCGGCCGCCGGCTTGACGCCCGCGCGCGTCGCCGCGCAGCACCGGGGTGCCTACGCCGTCTTCTCCGAATTGGGCGAACTGCGCGCCGACACGGCCGGCCGGCTCTCGCACGAGGCGAGCGGCGCGGGCGACCTTCCCGCGGTCGGCGACTGGGTCGCCGTCGCCGCCCGGCCCGACGAGGGCGCGGCGACGATCCAGCACGTCTTCGCCCGGCGCACCAAGTTCTCGCGCAAGGTGGCGCTCCACGCCGCCGAGGAGCAGGTGCTCGCGGCCAACGTCGACGCCGTCTTCATCGTCATGTCACTGAACGAGGATTTCAACCTCCGGAGGCTCGAGCGCTACATCACGATGGCGTGGGAGAGCGGCGCCCAGCCGGTGATCGTGCTGACCAAGACCGATCTCTGTCCCGACTGGGAGCTGCGCGTGCTCGAAGTCGAGGCGATCGCGTTCGGCGTTCCGGTCCACGCCGTCTCGAATGTGTCCGGCGACGGCCTCGACCTCGTTCGCACGCACCTCTCCCCCGGCCGGACGGTCGCGTTGCTCGGCTCGTCCGGCGTCGGCAAGTCGACGCTCGTCAACACCTTCGCCGGCGAGGAGCTGCTTGCGACGCAGGAGATCCGCGCGGACGACGGCGAGGGCCGCCACACCACCACGCACCGGCAGCTCGTGCTGCTGCCCGGCGGCGGGCTCGTCCTGGACACGCCCGGGATGCGTGAGCTGCAGCTGTGGGAGTCGTCGGACGGAATCGCGGAAACGTTCTCGGACGTCGAGGAGCTCGCGGCGCAATGCCGCTTCTCCGACTGCGCCCACCGGACCGAGCCCGGTTGCGCCGTGCAGGCGGCGATCGAGGACGGGACGCTGCCGTTCTCGCGCTGGACGAGCTACAAGAAGCTGCAGCGTGAGCTCGCGCACCTCGAACGCCGGCTCGACAAGCGCCTCCAGGCCGAGGAGCGGAAGCGCTGGGCAAAGGCGGGTGCGATCGGACGGGCGAACATGCGCGCGAAGGGGCGCCGCTAACGGCTGCGGCGCCCTTCACACACCGCTGAGGCGGCTCAGCCGACGTTCGCCGCTCCCTGGGTGACCGTCGCCGTGAACGCCCAGTCGGCGGCGGCGTCGTTCGTGTCGCGGCCGTTCGGGATCCGCGAGAGCGACCCCGGGACGGTGTTCGAGTCCGCGGTGGCCGTGGGCAAGGCCGTCCCTTCGACCAGGTCGTAGGTGGCCGAGTCGATCGTCGCCGCCTCGATCGCCCCTTCGTAGGAGAGCGCGTCGAGGAGGCCGCCGCTCGGGCCGAGGAGCGCAACGCCGTCAGGGGCACCGTTCTGGGGGTCGACCTCGACGACGAGGTACGCGCCGGCCGCAAGGGAACCGGTCAGGCTGCGGCGGAGATATTCGCCGTTCGTGCCGCCGTCGACGAGCACGAGCGCGCTCCCGGTCAGGTCAGCCGCTCCGGTGCCGGCGTTGTGGATCTCGACGAAACCGCCGCTGTCGGCGCCGACCTGGTCGTAGTCGATCTCGTTGAGCACGAGCTTTGCGTCCGGGGGCGGCGGAGGCGGCGCGCCGTCCTCTTCGCACGTGAGCACGATCGCACCGTCGATCTCCGTCTCGACCGTAACCTTGCCCTGCCCCGCTTCGCTCGTCGTGCACGCGATCCCATTCAGCGCCTCGATCGCGGTCAGCGCGCCAGCCGGCCCAGGTGGGCCGGCCGGGCCGGCGGGACCTGCCGGGCCGGCAGGCCCGGTCGCGCCCGTCTCACCGCGCGGGCCAGGCTCGCCTTGTGGGCCTGCAGGCCCGGCGGGGCCCTGCACGTTCCAGGAGAGCGCCTGCTCGGAGCGCTTGCAGGCCTTCCCGGCTGACGGCACGAGCAGGAAGCCGGACTTGTGCCGGCACGCCTTGATCACGCCGTTCTCCACCGCGTCGAGCCCCGTGCTGCCTGCCGTCGCACCGCCAACCGTGAGTGCGAGCGCGCTCACGCCGAGCGCGACGGCGCGCAGTGTCAGCCTCCGCATCCTTCTCGTCATCGTTCCTCCTCGTGGGCTTGGAGGAGTCGTGATAGCCGCGCCCGCCGCACCTGCCTAGTGTCCGAACCGGCCCGCACCGCCCCAAAGAGACGGTTCTACGCGCGAATTTCCACACACTCGACACACTTCCGTGATCGAGCTCCGCTTTCACGTCTCCGATCCGCGCCGCCGTCTCGCCGCCGTCCGCCTCGCCCACCAGTTGCGCGAGCGGCTGCCCCACGAGCTGACTCGCAACGGGCGTGCCTGGGAGCTGACCGCCACCGCGCCCGACGTCGCCCGTTTCGAGTACCAGTTCGAGCTGATCGACCGCAACGGCGCCAGCGAGTGGATCCTCGATCCCGGCAATCCCAGGCGAGCGTCGGGGCCGTGGGGCCTCAAGTCGGTATGGGAGGAGCCCGGCTACGAGCCGCCCGACTGGGTCGCGGAGGAGCCTCTCGGTGAGCCGAAGGCCGTCACGATCGAGAGCAAGATCCTCAAGCTCCAGCTGCCGGCGCTGATCTGGGCGCACCCCGACGCAACCGAGCGCAGTCCGCTCCTCGTCGCACACGACGGGCCGGAGTACGTCGAGCACTCGGCACTCCTGGCCTACCTCGGGCAGCTGCCGCCGCTCCGCGCCGCCCTGCTCGGCCCGGTCGACCGGAACGAGATCTACTCCGCCTCGGCGCGCTACTCGCGGGCGCTCGCCGAGGAGATCCTCCCCCAGCTCCCGCCCGCCCCGGCCAGAATCGGCCTCGGTGCGAGCCTCGGCGCGCTCTCCCTCTTCCACACGCACCGGCGCCACCCGGACAGCTTCGACGCACTCTTCCTCCAGTCGGGCAGCTTCTTTCGCCGCGCCGAGAGCTACGAGAATCGCTTTCCGCGCTACGAGCGGATCGCGCGCTTCGTCGGCGGCGTCCATCGCAACCGGCCGGAACGGACGATCCCGGTCGTGCTCGCCTGCGGCACCGTCGAGGAGAACCTGCCCGCCAACCGGGCGCTCGAGGAGTCGCTGCGCGCCCGCGGCTACGACGCTCGTTTGCAGGAGTTCCGCGACGGTCACAACTGGGTCGCCTGGCGCGACTCCCTCCACCCCCACCTCCACCGCCTGCTGCAGCGACTGTGACGTGACCCGCCGCCACCTCTCCCTCCACTCGCCGGCGATCGGTGCCGACGGCCGTGTGATCGCCTACGGCCACTGGGGCCGGCCGCTGCTCGCCTTCCCCTCGCAGGAAGGGCCGGCGTGGCAGTACGAGGAACGCGGCATGATCGACGCGATCGGCGGACCGATCGAGGACGGCCGCGTCAAGGTCTACGCCGTCGACAGCTTCGACTCGAGCAGCTGGTACCGCGAGGGCCTCTCGCTCGAGGAGCGGGCGCAGCAGCACGGCCGCTATGAGGACTGGATCCTGAACCAGGTCGTCCCCTTCGTCCAGGAGGACTCGAAGACGGCCGAGATCATGGTCACCGGCGTCAGCTTCGGCGCCTATCACGCTGCGAACTTCGCGCTCCGGCACGCGCACCTCTTCCCGCTCGCGATCTGCCAGAGCGGCGTCTACGACGTCTCGGTCGTGGCCGGCGGGCCGCGTGGCGACGCCGTCTACTTCAACAACCCGGGCGACTACGTCCACCACCTCGGCGGCGACCATCTCGACTGGCTGCGCGGCCACGTCAACCTGCTCCTGATCGCCGGCCAGGGCCAGTGGGAGGACACGACGGGCGCGCTCGAGAGCACGCGACGCTTCGCCCAGCTTCTCGGCGAGAAGGGGATCCGGCACGAGCTCGACCTCTGGGGGTACGACTCGCCGCACGACTGGCCAGCGTGGCGCGACCAGATCGCGCATCATCTCCCCCGCTTCGTATGAGGACGCGCACTCATCTGATCGGGCTCCTACTCGGCACCGAGGAGGACTGGCCGCGGGCGTTCGAGCACCTGCTCGCCCAGGTCGGCCCGCTCGAGCACGGCGGCGCGAGGCACGAGCTGACGACCGAGCGGATCACGAACGAGCCGTTCGACCTGCGCTCGAAGCCGCGCTATTCGCTCGTGATCGACCGGCTGGGCTGGTGGTACACCGTCCCGCGCGAGTGGCTGAAGAAGGTCTCGCTGATGGACGACGTCTACCTGCTGAACAACCCGTTCACCTTCCAGGCGATGGAGAAGCACTCCGCCTACTGCGCGATGATGCGGCTCGGGCTGAACGTGCCGGCGACGTGGCTGATCCCGCACAAGAACCCGCCCGCGAACGAGCGCTTCCAGCCGACCGCCGAGCGCTACAACCTTTCCTTCGACCTCGAGGAGATCGCGGCGAAGGTCGGCTACCCGCTCTACATGAAGCCCTTCGACGGGGGCCAGTGGGTCGGCGTCACCCGGATCCGGGACGCCGACGAGCTCCACGCCGTCTACGACGCCTCCGGCGAGCGTCTGATGCACCTGCAGGCGTCGGTCGAGGACTTCGACGTCTTCGCGCGCAGCCTCTCGATCGGGGCGGAGACAATGGTGATGCACTTCGAGCCCGACCGGCCGATGTACGACCGCTACCAGGTCGACCACGGCTTCCTCTCCCCCGGCACCGGCGACGAGGTCGTCACGATCAGCCGGCTCGTGAACGCGTTCTTCCGCTGGGAGTTCAACTCCTGCGAGACGATCGTCAAGGACGGCGTCGCCTCGCCGATCGACTACGCGAACGCCTCGCCGGACGTCGCCCTGACCAGCCTTCATTACTACTTCCCCTGGGCGATCCGGGCGCTCGTGCGCTGGTCAGCTTTCTGCGCGGCGTCCGGACGCCGGATGCGGATCAACCAGACGACACGCGCCTACTTCGAGGTCGCCGACCGGGACGACCTGAGCTACGAGGCGAAGCTGGCGGAGTACCGGCGCCTGGCCGACGACTACTTCCAAGTCGACGAGTACGACGAGTTCTGCGCGACGACGCTCGCGCACCTGGACGAGATCCTCGTCGACTGGGTCGACGGAGCCGACTTCGACCGGCTGCTCGTCGACACGGTCACCTCGACCTTCCCGCAGCACGAGCACGAGCAGTTCGTCGGGCACTACCGCGGGCTGCTTGCCGCTTGGGCGAAGGACCAGCGCGCCGCCGCGTGAGGGAGTACGTCCTCGAGCGGACGCAGGTCGTCCCCGCAGCGCCCCACGTCGCGTTCGTCTTCGTCGCCGACGCACGCAACCTCGACCGGATCACGCCGCCCTGGCTTCGGTTCACGATCCTCGAGGGCTCCGGTGCGCTCGAACGCGGCGCTCGCTTGGGCTACCGGATCCGGCTCTTCGGGATCCCGATCCGGTGGCAGACGGAGATCGTCGAGTGGTCGCCGCCGCAGGTCTTCACCGGCGTTCAGCTCCGCGGCCCGTTCAAGCTCTGGGAGCACACCTACCGCCTGACGCCGGCAGGGGATGGCACCCAGATCTACGACCGCGTGCGCTACGGACTGGCCTTCGGCCCGCTCGGAGCGGCCGCCCGTCACCTGCTCGTGCGCGGTTGGCTCGACGAGATCTTCGACTACCGGGCGCGGGCGCTGGCGGCTGCGTCGGCGTGGGCGATCCCTGTCCCTGAAGGGCCTGATCGGCGTGCCCGCCTGCGGGCCGACGCGCGGGCTGCTGCAGCGGGAGTGACTGCGACGGCCGTCTGGGCCGCGGCGGAGCCGGTGCTGCGCCGCATGTTCGGCACGCCCTACTCGGACGTCCGCCTGCTCGGGCGGCCGCTCTCCCGGCGGCACTGGCGGGCGGCCGGTCTGGTGTTGCACCTCGCCAACGGCGCTGCCGCCGGCGTTTTCTGCCACCGCATCGGCCTGCGGCGCGCCAAGCACGCCGTCACGATCTTCCAGATCGAAAACGTCGTCGTCTGGCCGTTGATGGTCGCGGTCGATCGCTGGCATCCGGACCGGCGCAGCGGTGCGTGGCCCCCGCTGCTGCGCAACCCGCGCGTCTTCGGCCAGGAGGTCGTTGCGCACGCGATCGTCGGCGTCGTCCTAGGCGGGCTGCTCCGCGACTAGGCGACGACGGCGCGTGCCCCGCGAATACCTGCTCGAGCGGACGCAGGTCGTCCCCATTCCGATCGACGAAGCGTTCGCGTTCTTCGCCGACGCCGCCAACCTCGAGCAGATCACGCCGCCGTGGCTCCGCTTTCGGATCGTCGAAGAGCCGGACGAGACCTGCGCCGGCGCCCGATTTCGCTACCGGCTCACCCTGGTCGGGATCCCGATCCGCTGGCGCACGGAGATCGTCTCGTGGACGCCGCCGCGCGGCTTCGTCGACGTGCAGCGGCGCGGCCCCTTCCTGCTCTGGGAGCACACGCACCGCCTCAGCCCGGTCGAAGGCGGAACCGAGATCTACGACCACGTGCGCTACCGGCTCTTCCTCGGGCCGCTCGGCGCAGTCGTGCAGCGCCTGCTCGTCCGCCGCTGGGTGGAGGGGATCTTCGACTACCGCGCCGGCAAGGTATCTCGCCTACTCAGCGAAGCGCCTGTCGCGCAGCCTCGTCGAACGGCGTGAGCTCGAACGGCAGCAGCGCGCGAATCCGCTCCTCACGCGCGATCGTCGGGTTGCGCAGGCCCTCCACGAGCGGCCGCGCGACCGACGCGTTCACGGGCGTGACGAGGTTGAGCCAAAGCGCGGAGAGGTACGGCGTCAGAACCGGCACCTCGACGATGGCGGGGTTGCGGCCGAGCAGCGCGCCGATCCGCTCGATCATCTGCCGGTAGGTCATCACCTCCGGGCCGCCCGTGTCGTAGCCCTCGCCGTACGCGGCCTCGTTGCCGCAGACGCCGGCGAGATAGCGCGCGACGTCATCGAGCGCGATCGGCTGCGTCGGCGTCGAGACCCAGCTCGGCGTGATCATCACCGGTAGTCGCTTGACGAGGCCCAGAATCGTCTCGAACGCGGCGCTGCCCTTGCCGACGATCATCGCCGCACGGAGCGTCGTCATGGGCACGCCGGCGGCGGCGAGTCGCTCGCCTGTCTCACGGCGGCTGCGCAGGTGCGGCGACGCGTCCGGATCGTCCGCGCCGAGGCCGCCGAGGTAGACGATCTGCTGCACGCCCGCGCTCGCCGCCTCGCGGGCGATCGTGTCCGCCGCCTCCCGGTCCTGCTCTTCGAAGTCGCGCGCCCCGAGGGAGTGGACAAGGTAGTAGACGACGTCGGCGTCCTCGAGCGCCGCCGCGACGCCCGCGCCGGTGCCGGCGTCGGCGACGACCCAGCGCGCACCCGGCTCGTCGCGCTCGCGTCGCGAGACGGCCGTCACCTCGTGCTCGGCAAGCACCGGCAGCAGCGCCCGTCCGACGACGCCGGTCGCCCCGAAGACGGTCACCTTCACGAGGCGCGCGCCCGGACGAGCAGGTCGAAGTAGCGGCGGCTGACCGCGGCGTGGAACGGGCTCTGCCCCTTGATGTAGAGCGCCCCCGTCCACCGGGGCGCCCCCGTCCGCGCGGCGAGCCGGGGCAGGTACTCCGCCACCGTGACGCTGAGCTCCTGCTCGTCGCGCTCCGGCCGTTGCGCGAGCGTGACCGACCCGCCCGCCTGGAGCGCGAGCAGGCCGCCGCGGATCTCGTGCCGGCAGGAGACGACGTCGTCGGCGAAGGAGAGCTCCGGTGGGCCGAACGTGAACAGCGTCGCGCCGCCGAGGAGCTTGAGCTTGCCACCGCCGCCGCTCCAGCTCGCGCGGACACCGCCGCGAGTGAAGCGGTCGAGCGCCTGCCAGTAGGTGACGCCGAGCGTGCGGGCTCCGGCCTCCGAGGCCTCGACGACCGGCTCCGAGACGAGCACGCGTTGGCGCGACTCGACGCCGCCAGACTCGAGCACACGCTCGTTCGTCTCCCAGCCCTTCATGCCGCGATCCTCATCGGCTGAGGGTAGTCGGGCGTCCCGTACTCGACGACGTAACGCCGCACGTAGGCGCCATCGGGGTCGAAGCGCTCCGCCTGGCGCTGCGGGCTCAACCGGCGGTTCGGGCGCGAGTCCGTTCCCGTGCCGGCGACCCACTGCCAGTTGACGGTGTTGTTGGCGACGTCGCCGTCGACGAGGTGCTCGAAGAAATGGTCGGCGCCGCGGCGCCAGTCGATCCCGAGGTGCTTCGTCAGGAAGGAGCCCGTCACCAGTCGAGCGCGGTTGTGCATGAACCCCTCCCGCAGCAGCTGCCGCATGCCGGCATCGACGAGCGGATAGCCGGTGCGACCCGCGCGCCAGGCTGCGAAGCCCTCCTCGTCGTCGCGCCAGCTGCCCGCGTGAGGCCGCAGGTCCTCCTGGGCGATCCGGGGCTGCGCCGCGAGCAACTGGTGGTTGAAGTCGCGCCAGCAGAGCTGCCTGACGAACGGCTCCGAGCCTGCATGCTCGAGCGCCCGTGCGACGACCTCGCCGGCCGAGACGCAGCCGAAGTGCAGATAGGGCGAGAGGCGCGAGGTTGCGTCGGCGGAGAGGTCGTCGGCGAGCTCCGCGTAGCGCGCGAGCCCATCGCCGAGCCAGCGCTCGAGGCGACGCCGGCCCGCGATCTCACCGCCGCGAGGAAGCTCGGGCGCCGGCTTCCCCCGCTCCAGCTCGGCCGGCATGCTCTCCAGCCCGTCCGGGAGCTCGATCCGCTCTGGCGGCGGCAGCACGTCGCGGCGCGGGTGCTCGCGCCAGCGACGCCAGTAGGGCGTGAAGACGCGGAAGTGGTCGGCGCCGGCAGGCGTGAGGTCGCCCGGCGGGATCACGGTCACGCCGGGGAAGACCTCGAGCTCGATCCGGGCGCCTGCGAGCGCCGCCCGCAGCCGCCGCTCGCGCTCCTGCGCATACGCGCTCACGTCCTCGCTGAGGAAGACGGCCGCTGCTCCTGCGGCCTGGGCGACCCTGACGGTCTCCGCGAGGACGTCGCCGCGCCGGACGACGAGCGCTGCTCCCCGCTCGCGCAGTCCTCGATCGAGGTCGCCGAGCGAGTCGAGCAGGAACGCGACACGGTTCGGCGCCCCGAAGGATGCGAGGATCTCGTCGTCGAGCACGAACAACGGGACGACCCGTTCCGCCTGCTCGACAGCCGCGCTGAGTGCCGGGTGATCGTGCAGGCGCAGGTCGCGCGTGAAGAGCACGACGGCAGTGCGGTGCCCAGGTTTCCCCATACGTGGACAAAGGGTAGACGAGGCTCCAGTCAACCGAGGAGGCAACCAGATGGCCCGCATCGAAGAGTCGATCGACGTCGAGGTCCCCGTCGAGACGGCGTACAACCAGTGGACGCAGTTCGAGGAGTTCCCGAGGTTCATGGAGGGAATCGAGCAGGTGCAGCAGGTGGATGACACGCACCTCCGCTGGACGGCCGAGGTCGGCGGCAAGCGCGAGCAATGGGACGCCGAGATCACCGAGCAGCATCCCGATCACCGCGTCGCCTGGACGGCGACCAGCGGCAAGGGGAACGCCGGCGTCGTCACCTTCCACCGAATCGACGACACGCAGACCCGCGTCATGGTGCAGATGGACTGGGAACCGGAGGGCGTGACCGAGAAGATCGGCGCCACGCTCGGGATGGACAGCCGGCGCGTCCAGGGCGACCTCGAGCGCTTCAAGGAGCTGATCGAGAAGCGTGGCACCGAATCCGGCGCGTGGAGAGGCGAGGTCGAGAATCCGAGCGACTGACGGAGGCGTGCGCGCCACACTCGGAGGACGAACGGCGGCGGCCGCCCGGCCGCCGCCGAGCCCGTGCTGCAGCGCGTCTTCCGGACGCCTTCCGGGTCGTAAGCGCTACGCCAGCGCGGCGACGCGGGTCGGATCGAGGTCGGGCGCGTCGCCCGGATCGCCGGTCCGCGGCAGCCAGACGACGAAGGTCGCGCCCGCCCCGGGATCGGAGTGGACGTCGACCGAGCCGCGGTGCGCCTCCGCAATCTGGCGCACGATCGCGAGCCCGAGGCCGCTGCCGCCGCCCGGGCGCGAGCGGGCGTCGTCGGCGCGCCAGAAGCGGTCGAAGATCAACTCCTGATCCGCCGGTGCGATCCCGGGGCCGTCGTCGGCGACGGCGAGCCACGCCCAGCCGTCAAGCTCGCCGTGGGAGAGCCGCACGCTCGAGCCTTCGGGGGCGACCCGAATCGCGTTGTCGAGCAGGTTCGTGATCGCGCGCTTGAGCACGTCGCGGTCGCCCTGGACGATCCGGCCGGGAACGACCGCGGTCTCGAGGGCGACGTCGCGTGCCGCAGCGGCCGCCTCGAACTCCTCGCGCGCATCCTCGAGCAGTGCGCCGAGCGGGACGGGCTCGCGGCCGGAGGCAGGAGCGTCGAGCCGGGCGAGCGCGAGCAGGTCGTCGGTCAGACGCGCCATCCGATCGATCGCCCGCTTGATCACAGCGGCGGCGGTGGCGCGGCTCTCGTCGGTCGCCTGGGCGTCGGTGAGCGCCAGGTCGAGATTGGCCTTGATGATCGCAAGCGGCGTCCGCAGCTCGTGCGAGGCGTCGGCGACGAAGCGCCGCTGCGACGCAAACGCGAGATCGAGCCGGCCGAGCATCGAGTCGAACGTGTCGGCGAGCCGCTTCAGCTCGTCGTCGGGGCCGTCGAGCTCGATCCGGCGGGAGAGCTCGCGCGCCTGGATCTCGCGCGCCACGCTCGTGATGTGCGCGATCGGAGCCAGCACCCGCCCGGCGATCACCCAGCCGACCGCGAGGCTCGCGACGAAGAGCGCTCCGAGCGCGCCGATCGAGAAGACGCGGAGGTTGTGGAGCGTCCGCTCGTTCACCTGATGCTCGAACGCCCGCGCATCGACGAAGGTCCGCTCCTCGGTCTGGCTGCCGTCGTTGACGGGCACCTGCTCGACGATCACCCCCTGCGAGACCGGCTCGTTCCGGAGGCTGAGCGAGAGGCCGAGGTAGAGCGACGCGACGAGGATCGTGGCGACGCCGAAGAGGACGCCGGAATAGAGCAGCGTCAGCCGCACCCGGATCGAGCGGAGGAACGCCTTCACGCGTCCTCCCGCAAGCGGTACCCCGCGCCCTGGACGGTCTCGATCGGATTGCCCGCGAGCTTGCGCCGCAGCGTCATCACGGTCACGCGCACGGTCCGCGTCAGCGGGTTCGCGTTCTCGTCCCAGACGTGGGTGAGCAGGTCGAACTCGGAGAGCGCCTGGCCAGGGCGGGTCATGAAGTAGCGGAGGAGCGCGAACTCCTTCGGCGTCAGCTGCAGGGACTCGCCGGCCTGGGTCGCCTCGTGCCGTGCCGTGTCGAGCGCGAGCGAGCCGACGCGAAGCGGTGAGGGGCCGCCGTCGCCGTTTCGGCGCAGCAGCGCCCGGGCCCGCGCGGTCAGCTCCCCCAGTTCGAACGGCTTCACGAGGTAGTCGTCCGCGCCGTCGTCGAGCCCCGCGATCCGGTCGTCGACGCCGCCGCGCGCGGTCAGCATCAGGATCCGCGGCTGCGGCGCCCCGTCGCCGCGTGGCTCCGCCCGGATCGCGCGACAGACCTCCCGCCCACCGAGCGCCGGCAGGTTGAGGTCGAGGCAGATCAGGTCGTACGGGTAGACGCGGGCTTTCAGCAGCGCCTCGTCGCCAGCATGCGCGAGATCGACGGCGTACCCCTCGCGGCGAAGGCCGGCGGCGATCGCATCGGCCAGGTCCTGCTCGTCCTCGACGACAAGCACGCGCATCCTTAACCCATCGTACTCGCCGCTTTTATCCGCGCTTTATCCCGCGATTGCTTGACTGGCGGCACGTAACCGCGAGCAAGGAGCATGCCGTGAGCGAGACGACCGTAGAGGAGCAGCGGGAGCTGCTCGAGCAGGCGCTGTTCGAGATCAAGCGGGTGATCGCGGGGCAGGACGGGATGCTCGAGCGCGTCCTCGTCTGCTTGCTCGCCGGCGGCCACCTCCTGATCGAGGGCGTCCCCGGTCTCGCCAAGACGCTGACGATCAAGACGACCGCGCAGGTACTCGGCGGCAGCTTCCAGCGGATCCAGTTCACGCCCGACCTCGTCCCTTCCGATCTCGTCGGCACGCGCGTCTTCCGCCCCAGCTCGGCCGACTTCGATACCGAGCTCGGGCCGGTCTTCTGCAACTTCCTGCTTGCGGACGAGATCAACCGCGCCCCGGCGAAGGTGCAGTCGGCGCTGCTCGAGGTGATGCAGGAGCGGCAGGTGACGATTGGCCAGGAGACGCATCTCGTGCCGTCGCCCTTCCTCGTCATGGCGACGCAGAACCCGATCGAGTCCGAAGGCACCTACCCGCTGCCCGAGGCGCAGGTCGACCGTTTCATGCTGAAGATCCTCGTCGGCTATCCCGAGCACGACGAGGAGCTGACGGTCGTGCAGCGCTCGCTCGTCGCCGCGCCGGAGCTCCGCCGCGTGCTCGAGCTGGAGCGGCTGCGCGAGCTGCAGAAGGCGGCCGCAGCCGTCTACGTCGACCCGGGCATCATCAGCTACACCGTCCAGCTCGCGACCGCGACCCGCGATCCCGGCGCCTACGGGTTGGCCGAGCTGGCGCCGTTCATGTCCTTCGGTGCGAGCCCGCGCGGCCCGATCAGCCTCGTCCAGTCGGCCCGGGCGCTCGCCTTCCTCCGCGGCCGCGACTACGTCGTCGCGCAGGACATCGACTCGCTCGCGAAGGACGCGCTCCGCCACCGGCTCGTGCTCAGCTACCAGGCGCTCGCGGAGCAGGTCGACGCCGACCGGATCCTCGACGCCGTGCTCGAGAAGGTGACTGCCCCCGAGCTCGAGGTCGGCAGGAGGGAGACCGCGGCGTGACGCAGTCACGCCGCCAGGAGGGGGCCTGGGGGAACCGACGGGTTCCCCCGCGGGGACGCGCCGATGCGCAGCAGCGGCGACAGCGCGGAGGGGGCTCGCGGGGGAAGCCGGGCTTCCCCCGCGCGAGCGAGCCGGAGGCGAGGGAGGCGGCTTGACGGTCGCCCCCGAGGCGCTTCCCCGCTCGCCCGACCGGCCGGGGCCGGGGCCGCTGCCGGAGACGCTGCTCCGCGCGCTCGACCTGACGATCGGGCGGCGGATCGAGGGGATGCTGGCGGGCGACCATCGCTCGTCGGTGCTCGGCCAGGGCAGCGAGCTCGCGCAGGTCCGTCCCTACATCCCCGGAGACGACGTGCGGCGGATCGAATGGAACGTGACCGCGCGGACCGGCGAGACGCACGTTCGAGTCGACCTGGCGGAACGCGTGCTCGTGACCTGGCTCGCGCTCGACGTCTCCGCCTCGATGTCGTTCGGGACGGCGGAGCGAAGAAAGGCGGACGTCGCCGAGGGTGTCGCCCTGGCGCTCGGCCACCTCGCGAGCCGGCGCGGCAACAGGCTCGGTCTCGTCGCGTTCGGCGACGAGGAGTCGCGTGCAATTCCACCGCGCGCTGGACGCGCCGGGATGCTCGGGCTGCTGCTCTCGCTGAGGCGTGAGCCCGTGCTCGAAGGAGGCGGCGCCACCTCACTCGGCGCCGCGCTCGGCCTCGTCGGGCGGATGGCGCAGCAGCGCTCGCTCGTCGCGATCGTTTCCGACTTCCGCGGCCCACGCGACTGGCGCCCGCCGCTGCTGCACCTCGCCGGCGGCCACGACGTGCTCGCCGTCGAGATCCGCGATCCGCGCGAAGAGACGCTGCCGAACGTCGGCGAGCTGCGGCTCGTCGATCCCGAGACCGGCCGCCAGCTGCGCGTCGACACGGCGAACGCCAAGCTGCGCGAACGGTTCGCGGCGGCGGCCGCGGCGGAGCGGTCGGAGATCGCCAAGGAGCTCTCGTCGCTCGGCGTCGGCCACGTCGTCCTCTCGACCGAAGGCGACTGGCTGCGTCCGCTCGCACTCCACCTGCGCCGACGCGGAGGCCGACGGTGAGCTTCGAGTGGCCGCTGATGCTGCTCGCCCTGCTCGCCGTCCCGCTCGCGATCGGAGGCTACGTGCTGCTCGAGCGCCGGCGCCACCGGCAGGCGGCCGCGTTCGCGAGCCCCGCCCTCGTGCCGAACCTCGTCGGGCGCAAGCCCGGCCGGCTCCGCCACCTCCCGCCCGCGCTCGCGCTCCTGGCTCTGGCGGCGCTCGCGACCGGTCTCGCGCGGCCACACGCGACTCTGTCGGTGAAGCAGGAGCAGGCGACGGTCGTCCTCGCGATGGACACGTCGCGCTCGATGGTCGCCAACGACGTGCCGCCGAGCCGGCTCGCGGTCGCGCAGCAGGCCGTCCGGCGCTTCCTCGGGAAGCTGCCGGAGGACTATCGCGTCGGCATGGTCTCGTTCGCGCAGAGCGCCCAGACCGTCCTGCCCGCGACGTCGAACCGCGAGGCGGCGCAGGCCGCGCTCCGGAACCTGCGCACCGGCGACGGCACCGCGCTCGGCGAGGGGATCGCGCGCGCGATCCAGGTCGCGCAGCGCGTCCCGGCCGAGGAGGGCAAGAAGCCGCCGGCGTCGATCCTCGTCCTCTCCGACGGGGCCCAGACGCAGGGCGTGCTCGAGCCGGCGGCGGCCGCAGCGCGGGCGAAGAAGCTGAAGATCCCGGTCTACACGGTCGCGTTCGGCACCGAGCAGGGCGTCGTCGAGGTCGTCGACGACAACGGCTTCACCCAGCGCGTCACCGTCCCGCCCGACCCGCCGACGCTGCGGAAGGTGTCCCAGGCGACCGGCGGCCGCTTCTACGCCGCCCCGGACGCGGCGCAGCTGAACGCCGTCTACGAGGAGCTCGGCTCGCGGATCGGCAGCGTCAAGAAGGAGCGCGAGGTCACGGCCGGTTTCGCCGCCGGCGGCGCGTTCCTCCTGTTGGCCGCCGGCGCCGTCTCGGCCTTCCTCTTCGGGAGGCTTCCGTGAGACCAGCGTTCACTGGCCGGCAGCGCCTCCCGGCCGGCGGAGCCGGCCTCGCGCCGCTCGCGCCGCTCCAGCTCGCGGGCCGTACCTCCGTACTGTCCCACGAGCCTGCGCGACGGCGGCGCGCCAGAGACCGCTGGTACGTACTCGTCCTCGTCCTCGCCTGCTTTGCATTCGCGCCCTCGACCGCGAGCGCGGGGACCGAGTGTGAGGGACTGATCGTGTGCATCCCGGTCAAGGGCCCGTGGGTGCAGGTGCCGGGCGGCGGCGTACCGACCTATTACCAGCTCTCCTGCCCAGGACGCGGCCAGATCATCGGCGGGCTCGACGCCGACCGCGCCGGCCCGCTCGAGCTCTCGTTCCTCGGCACGCTCGGGGGCCCCGTCGGCCCCGGCGTGACGACGAATCGCTCCGCCGTCTTCGTCGCCCGGACGACGCGCTCGCTGGCGAGCTTCCGGCCCCTGCTCGGCTGCATCCCGACGAGCGGCGGCGGCGGCCGCGAGCGAACGTCCTACGAGCCCACGCGGAAGCTGATGGCGGCGGCGCCGGTCCTCGACGCGACGATCCGCCGCGTCAAGAACGTCCGGCTGCAGGACACGCCGAACGAGCGGGTCACCCACGCCTGCCTTGCAGGCGAGCGGCTGCTCGCCTTCTCGAGCGCAGTCGCGTTCCGCAGCAACAAGCCGCTGGCGCTGAGCGCGCTCGGCTCCGTGCGTGCAACGGCCCGGCGTGCCGGTGAGCGCGTGCTCGTCAACGTGCGCTCCGGAATCACGCGGCCGCAGCGCCTGCGCGTCGAGTTGCAAGTCCACGCGATCTGCGTGCGGGGACCGGCGTGAGCGTCGCGCGCCTCCGGCGCGCTCCCGTGGGGGAAACCGATGTTTCCCCCACGAACCCCCTTCTTCTGCCTGGTGGGGAAACTTGCAAGTTCCCCCACACCCCCTAATGCTCACGCGTCGAAGGGCGACGCGTGAGCTTCGCGACGCCGCTGCTCCTGCTCGGGCTGCTCCTGCTGCCGCTGCTCGTCCTCGCCCAGCGGAAGCTCGAGCGCCGTCCGAGCAAGTTCGCCGTCCGCTACACCAACCTCGACGTGCTCGCGGGCGTCGTCGGCAGTACGCGCTCCTGGCGCCGCCACGCCGGGCTCGCGCTCTTCCTGCTCGCGCTCGCGGCGCTGCTGGTCGGCTTCGCCCGGCCGAGCATGACGCGGCTCGCCGACCGCGAGGAGGCGACGGTCGTGCTCGTGATCGACGTCTCCGGCTCGATGCAGGCGAAGGACGTCGACCCGACCCGGCTCGAGGCGGCGCAGCGAGTCGTCCGCGGCTTCCTCGAGGAGCTGCCGAAGCGATTCAAGGTCGGCGTCGTCGCCTTCTCCGAGACAGCCGAGGTGGCCGCGCCCGCGACCGACGACCGCCAGCTCGCAATCGACGCGATCGACTACCTCTACCCGCAGCGCGGCACCGCGATCGGCGACGCGGTCGCGCGCGGCGTCGAGGTGGCCCGGGCCGCGGACGAGGGCCAGGACGGCGTCGCGCGGCCGGCCGCGATCCTGCTGCTCTCGGACGGCTCGCAGACCGAGGGAATCCTGCTGCCGGAGGAGGGTGCGGCGCGCGCGAAGTCCTTCAAGATCCCGGTCTACACGATCGCCCTGGGCACGCCCGAGGGGATCGTCGAGTTCAACCGCTTCGGCGGCACCCGGATCATCCCCGTCCCGCCCGACCCCGCGACGCTGCGGCAGATCGCGACGTCCACCGGCGGCCGCTTCTACGAGGCCGAGAACGTCGACGACCTGCGCGAGGCGTACGACAAGATGGGGTCACTCGTGAGCAAGGTGGAGCGGAAGCAGGAGGTGACGTTCGCGTTCCTGGCCGGTGGCCTGGTGCTCCTGCTCGCCGCCGCAGCGGTCGCGGTCGTCACCTTCCCGAGGCTGCCGTGAGGCTCTTCGCGACCGTCGCCGCGGCCGCCTTGCTCGCCGGCTGCAGCGGCGGCGAGGACGAGGCGTCGGCACCCGCGACGACTGCGACGCAGACGGTCACCGTGCAGGAGACGGCGCCGGTCGCGACGGCTCCGGCCCCGGACCGCGCCGGCTCGCTCGCCGAGGCCGTGCAGCGCGTCCTCCCCTCGGTCGTCAGCGTCCAGACGAGCTCGTTCGGCGGCGGCGAGGGCGAAGCGTCGGGGTGATCCTGCGCCGCGACGGCCTGATCCTGACGAACAACCACGTCGTCGAGGGCTCGACTGGCGTCTCGGTCTCGTTCAACGACGACGTGCACGAGACGCCGCTCGACGGCACGGTGATCGGGACGGCGCCCGAGCGCGACCTGGCGGTGATCCGCGTCGACGCGGACGACCTCGTGCCGGTCGAGCTGGCGCGCTCGTCCGCGTTGCGGCTCGGCGATGTCGTGATCGCAATCGGCTTCCCGCTCGGGCTCGGCGGCCCCACCGTCACGTCGGGGATCGTGTCCGGCCTCGACCGGACGATCGAGGGCCGGAACGGCGACTTGACCGGGCTGCTCCAGACCGACGCCGCGATCAACCCGGGCAACTCGGGCGGCCCACTCGTCGACCGCTCCGGCCGGCTCGTCGGGATCAACACCGCCGGGATCCGCCAGTCGGACACCGAGAACATCGGCTTCGCGATCGCGATCGACGAGGCGCTGCCTGTGATCGAGCGGATCAGCGAGGGGCCGGTCGCCGACCGAGGGCTGGCTGGGGATCTCGTTCAGCTCGGTCGACTCGGAGTCGGCCGCCGTCCAGCTGGGGCTCGACTCCTCCACGCGCGGCGCCGCCATCACGGCCGTCTATCCGGGCGGTCCGGGCGCCAAGGCCGACCTGGCGGTCGGCGACGTCATCATCGCCGCCGACGACGTCCCGATCCGGAACGCGAACGCGCTCGCAGCAGGCGATCGCGGAGCGGAAGATCGGCGACGAGCTCGATCTCGAGGTGATCGACAGCCGCGGTCCGCGGCTGGCGACGGTCGAGGTCGCCCGGAGGACGCCGGGCGCGCTACCGTAGGGCTGTGAGCCCGCGTCCCTCGGGTCGACGCTTCGCCGCCTTCCTGGTCGCGTTGGCGCTCGCCGCGAGCGCGTTCGGCGTCCTCGTGCTCCCCCGCTTCGCGGACGCCGACCTGCCCGCGTCGATGAAGGCGAAACCGTCGCTGATCCAGCAGAAGCTCGAAGACGACCGCTGCCGCAACCAGCACGTGGACGCGGGCACCTAGACACACACCGCACAAGGGTCTAGCGTGGCCGAAGAGCCACGTGAAGCGCCGCTCTCGTCTCAGCCCGGTGGTGGCCGGCGCACTTTGCGCGCTGCTTCTGCCGAGCGTCTCCGGCTCGACGGGGTCCGCGAAATCGGGTGGGATCTTCCGGGTCACCTTCCTGACGACCCCGGGGAACTTCGACAAGGTCGACCCAGCGCTCGCCTACTCACGGGAGAGCTGGGCGCTGCTGGACACGGTCTGCGCCCGGCTGATGCGCTACCGCGACCGGCCACCTCCTCAGGGCTACCAGCTCGAGCCCGACGTCGCCGCCGCACCGCCGGTCGTCTCACCCGACGGCCGGACCTGGAGCTTCAGGCTCCGCACCGGCTTCCGCTTCAACGACGGCAGCCCGGTTCGCGCCGACGCGTTCGCCCAGGCGATCCACCGCACGATGGCACCCGGCGTCGACTCTCCTGCCTACGTGTACACGCGCGCGATCGTCGGCGCAGAGGACGTCCACGCCGGCAGGGCGCGGCGCGCATCCGGCGTGACCGCTCGCGACAACACGCTCACCGTCCGGTTCACGCGCGAGGTCCGCGAGTTCGCCGAGTGGACGACGATGCCGTTCTTCTGCGCGGTCCCGCCGGGGCTGCCGCCTGATCCCGAGGGCGTCCGGAAGTTCCCAGGGGCCGGGCCCTATTACATCGACGAATATCGGCCGAACGAGCGGGTCGTGATCAGGCGCAACCGCCACTATGGCGGCAACCGCGCCCACCACGTCGACGGCTTCCACGTCGACCTCAGCGCCGAATCGCCGGACGAGAAGATCAAACGCGTCGTCACCGGCCGCGCCGACTGGACTTACACGCTCCCGGCGGTCGCTGTCCAGCCGCGCCACGGCCTGATCGGCAAGTACGGCCTCAACTACTCGCGGTTCTTCCTCACCCCGGGCTTGACCATATCGATGTACGTCCTCAACTCCTCCGGCCCACTCTTCCGGAACAACCCACAGCTACGACGGGCGGTGAACCTCGCCCTCAACAGGGCGCGGTTCTATCCGCCCGCCACCGGCGCGGTGACCGACCAGTATCTGGCACCGAACGTACGTGGCTTCAGGGAGCGCTCGATCTACGCGTCTCAAGACGTCGACCGCGCACGAGCGCTGGCGGCCGGGAATCTCCGAGGGCGTAAGGCCCTCCTCTACGTTCCCGACGTGCTGCCCGCGCGCCTCTCCGCTCAGGGAGTCCAGCTCCAGCTGGCGGAGCTCGAGCTGGACATCGAAATCCGGCCGTTCGGCGAACATGCGACCGCGTCGTCCTACCTCGGGCGGCTCGGCAACGCCGACGAGCCCTGGGACCTCGCGCTCGTGCTCTGGACGCCGGACTTCGTCGACCCCGCCGCCTACATCAATCGCCTGCTCGACGCGCAGCACGCCGGCGGCACAAACCTGGCCCGCTTCGACGAGCCACCATTCAACGTCCTGATGCAGCAGGCGTCGCGCCTCCAAGGCGCGGCCCGCGCCAAGGCCTACGCCGAGCTCGATCTTCGACTCGCCCGCGACGCCGCGCCGCTCGTGCCGATCGCCGTCCTCAACGAGGCGACGCTCGTCTCGGGACGTGTCGGCTGCATGTTGCGGCGGCCGGGCCTCGTGCTCACGACGGTCTGCCTGAAGCGATGACGCGGCGCCTTTTGCTCCTTGCATGCCTGGCCGCGCCGAGCCTGCTCGCGGTCGCGGCGCTCCCCGGTGCACAGGCCTCGACGGATGCGCCGGCGGGCGGGATCTTCCGGGTCAGCTTCCAGGGCTCGAGCAGCCTGCAGGCGTTCGACCACGTCGACCCCGCGCTCGCCTACACCCGCGAGAGCTGGGCGCTGCTCGACACGGTCTGCGCCCGCCTGATGCGCTACCCCGACAAGCCGCCGCCCGAGGGCTACCGGATCGTCCCGGAGGTCGCTGCCGACTTCCCCAAGGTCTCACCGGACGGGAAGACGACCACATTCAAGCTCCGCAGCGGCTTCCGCTTCAGCGACGGCACACCCGTCGACGCCGGAGCCTTCGCTCACGCGATCCACCGCACGATGGCACCAGGCGTCGAGTCCCCCGCCTACCTGTACACGCAGGCGATTGTCGGCGCCGAGGACGTCAAGGCCGGCAAGTCACGGAGAGCAGCAGGCGTGAGCGCACGCGGCAACACGCTCAGCGTCCGCTTCAGCCGCGAAGTCCGCGACTTCGCCGCCTGGACGACCATGCCCTTCTTCTGCGCCGTCCCACCGAGCCTCCCATCCGGCCCGGACGGAGTGCGCAGGTTCCCAGGTGCCGGCCCCTACACCATCGACGAGTACAGGCCCGACGAACGCATCGTGCTCAGCCGCAACCGCTACTACGGCGGCCAGCGCGAACACCACGTCGCCGGCTTCCGCGTCGACCTCAGCGCCGGCTCACCCGAGGACGTGCTCGACCGCATCGAAGCCGGCAAAGCCGACTGGGGGTATGCCCCTGCGCACACACACGTCAACCCCGGCCGCCATCTGATTGGCAAGTTCGGTCTCAACGAGTGGCGCTACCAGATCAGGCCGGGGCTGACTTTGGAAATGTTCGTTCTGAACTCCTCCCGACCGCTCTTCAAGGACAACCCACGGCTTCGCCGCGCCGTGAACCTCGCGCTCAGACGGAACGACTTCAAGGCGAGCGCCGCTGCGCAACCGCTGACCACCCATTACCTGCCGTCGCCCGTGCAGGGCTTCAGGGAGCGCACGGTCTATCCGCTCGAGGGAGACGAGGCCCGTGCGAAGGCACTCGCGGCGGGCAGCCTGCGCGACCGCAAGGCCGCTTTCTACGTGCCCGCTTGCGCCGGGGCGCTCGCGTGTGTGCAGGTCGTGGCGAGACAGCTCGAGGAGCTCGGCCTGGAGATCGAGGTCAGGCCGTTTCCGGAGTGGACAACCGCCTCCGCGTACCTCGGCAGGCTCGGGAACCCGGACGAGGAGTGGGACTTGGCGCTGATCCAGTGGACCCCCGACTTCGTCGATCCCTTCGCCTACATCAACCGGCTGCTCGACGAGCGGTCGGCCGGCGGCACCGGCCTGGCCCGCTTCGACGAGCCCTTCTATAACGACCTGATGCGAAAGGCGTCGCGCCTGCAGGGCGCAGCCCGCGGCAAGGCGTACGCCGAGCTCGATCTTCGACTCGCCCGCGACGCCGCGCCGGTCGTGCCCCTCTACGTCGTGTCCGAGGCGACGCTGGTCTCGAAGCGCGTGCCAGAACGATGCATGCTCCTGCGCCCCGGGCTCGTGCTCACCACGGTCTGCCTGAAGCCGTAGCGCCGCCCGGCGCTACGGCGCCTGCACCGTCACCCACACGAGCCCGGCGGCGACGACGATCCCGAACGGACTGTTGCCGACCTCGATCGTCTCGACGACTTTTCGCGTCGCAGGGTCGATCCGGTCGACCGTCCCATCACCGGCGTTCGCGACCCACACGGCGCCCGCGCCGACTGCGACGCCCTGTGGCTCGTCGCCGACGTCGATCTGTCGCGTGGCTACTCCGGACGAGTCGGGGTCGGCGCGGGTCACGAAGTCGTCACCGCTGCTCGTTACCCACACGGCGTCGTAGCCGTAGGCGATCCCGGTCGACCCGCGGCCGACGCTGAATCTGCCGAGCGGGCCGGCGAGGAAGGTGTCCGGACTGAAACGGTAGACCACCTTGTCGGCGGAGCTGACGACCCAGAGCGAGTCGCCGCCCTCGACGACAGCCGTCGGCCTGAGTCCGGCGTCCGTCCGTTCGACATCGCTCGAGTTCGGGTCGATGCGTGCCAGCGTCGCGTCGCCGAAGACCGCCCACACATCGGTGGTCCCGGCAGCGACGGCCCCGAGCGACGACCCGAACCTCGTCTTCGCGACGTCGTCGATCGTCTCCCGGCCTCCGAGCTCGGGATCGATCCACGTGATCTGCCCCGTGTGGCCGTGCGCGACCCAGAGCTTGCCGTGGCCGAACGCCACCCCGGTCGGAGTCGCATCGATCGCGATCGTCTCGACGACCTTCCTCGAGGCCGGACCGATGCGCGTCACGGACTTGCCGCCGAGGTTGCCGACCCAGACCGCGTCTCCACCGAACGCGATCGGGCCGGGCTCGACTCCGGCCGGGACGGGTTCGAGGACCTCGTTCGTCTTCGGGTCGATGACGGCGACCCAGTTCGGCTCGACCGTGAGCGCGGCCGGCTCGCCGCCGATCAGGAAAGCGCCGGCAACGGCAGCGCCGACGAGACTGAGCAGCGCGACTGCGAGGATCGGGAGGCGGCGCCCCAGGCGGGTTTCCTCCTGGGTGGCGGGGAGCGGGCCCGGAGCTGCGATTGCGGGGTCGTGGTCGAGCACCTGCCGTTCGAGTGCCTTCAGCTCGTCGCCGGGCTCGATCCCGAGGCCGTCGACCAACGCCTCGCGGGCGGACCGGTAGGCGGAGAGCGCGTCGGCCTGCCGACCCGACCGGTAGAGCGCCAGCATCTGCTGCGCGCGGAAGCGCTCGCGATACGGGTGCTCGGCCACGAGCGCGTCCAGCTCGTGAATCAGGTCGGCGTGGCGTCCGAGCGCCAGGTCCGCGTCGATCCGCTCCTCGAGCGCTCCCAGGCGCTGCTCCTCGAGCCCAGCCCGGGCGGCGGTGCCGAACGGCGCTCCGTCGAGGTCGGCCAGCGGCGCGCCGCGCCAGAGCGCGAGCGCCTCGTGCAGCGCCTCGGCAGCTCGAGCCGGCTCGGACGAGTCGCGCGCCTCTGCACGGCGCGCAGCAAACGCCTGCAGGTCGAGCGCGCCTGGCTCGAGCTCGAGCACGTACCCCGGCCCCTGGGTTCGAAGCGATGCACCGTCCTCCCCGAGCGCCTTGCGCAGCCCGGCGATGTAGACCTGCAACGCCGAGCGCGCCGACTCCGGCGGCGCGTCGCCCCAGAGGGCATCGATCAGCCGCTCGGTCGGCACGACGCGGTTCGCCTCCAGCAGGAGCAGCGCGAGCACGGCCCGTTGCTTGCGCGGCCCCAGCTCGAGCGCGATCCCGCCGCGCTCAGCCTCGAGCGGCCCGAGCAGCCGAAACTGAAGATCGCTCACTTCAGGATCCAGTTTGGCGTCCCTTTGGCCGGAATTCAGCACCTCCGCGGATGTTCTTGCAGTCCATCCGACAGGAGGTAGAGGCAAATGACAAGGACATTGCGGCTGCTGCTCCTCGCAGCGGCACTCGTCGCCCTCGCGGGCGGCGCGGCGCTCAACTCGGCGTCGGGCGCGTCGAGCGACTCGAAGCACTTCGAGGCGCGCTTTCAGGAGAGCAACGTGTCGGTGACGAACCGAATCGCCGATCTCGGCATCTTCCAGCTGATCAACACCGGCACCGGGACGGTCGAAGGGTTCGGGCCCGCGACCATGGTGCTCGCGATGTCGCAGGACCGCTCGGTCACACCGTGCGGTCCGGGCAGCTGGACGAACGCGGGCATCCGGCGGATCGTCGTCGCCGCCGGCGTGCTGATCCTCCGCAGCAAGGCGTACGTCTGCCAGACAGCTGCCGGTCCGGTCGCGACGGCCCAGTGGCAGGTCGACGGGGACTCGAGCACGGGCGTCTTCGCCGGCGCGCGCGGGAGCGGCACCGAAACGGTGCACATCCCGACCGCGCAGTCCTCGCTCTCGGGGAAGCTCAAGCTCGTCGGGAGCGAGAAGTGAAGCCCGCATTGAGCACAGTCCTCGGCTCGGCCGGCGCGGTCGCTGTCGCCGTTGCCGCACTCGCCGCGAGCGCGCCCGCGGGCGTCGAGCGGGCGCACGGGAAGGCAGCACAGGCCAGCGGGCTCCGAATCGTCTCGACGATCGGGCTCGACAGCGCGCCGACGGATCTGATCGCGGCGTCGGGGTCGCTCTGGGCCTCCCTTGGTCGGGAGGAGATCGTCCGGATCGATCCCGAGACGAACCGGATCGTCGCCCGAATCCAGCCGGGCGGGGTCGGGCTCGCGGCCGGCTTCGGAGCGGTCTGGGCATTCGACATCCTCACCGGCGAGGTACTCCGCATCGACTCCGGGACGAATCGCGTCACGCGCCGGATCCAGGTCGGGGGCCTACCGACCGGCATCGCCGTCGGACACGGCTCGCTGTGGGTCGCGAACCAGCTCGACTCGACCGTCTCCAGGATCTCGCCCGAGACGGGCCGGACCGTCGCAAGGATCCAATTGGATCTCGGCGGGATCTGGCCCGGCGCCATCCTCGCCACGTCCGACGCGGTCTGGGCCGTCGCCGGGAACGGGAACGTCGTGAACCGAATCCGACCCGAGACCTCGACGGTCGACCTCCGCATCCCGATCCGTGGCGCCCGCGCGATCACGGTCGCGCGCGGGTCGGTGTGGGTCGGCGTTGCGGACAGCGCCTCGCTCGTGCGGATCGCGAACGGCAAGGCCGTCCGCGTCGCCGTTCCGGGTCGCCGCGCGAACGCGTACGGCCCCCAGTTGGCCGGAGGGACTGCTCTCTGGCTGGCCGTCCCAGGGAGCGTCGCGCGCGTCGGCAGCTTGGGCGGGCGCGAGCCGAGCATCCGCTTGCCCGCACGCCACTACCTCAGCGCGATCGCCGTCGCCGGCGACGTCTGGGTCGCCGACCAGACGGCGGAGCACATCCTCCGGCTCGAGACCACCGGCGGCGTCACGTGATCGCCGGACTACGACGAGGCGAGGCGCCGCCGCAGCTCGTCCGGCACCGGCACGCTCTCGCCTCGCTCGTAGTCGTAGGAGACGAGGACGCTCTTCGCCTCGGCGACGACCCTGCCCGTCGGCCGCGATCACGTGCTCGAGCTCGAAGCTCTTGGTGCCGACGCGCGAGCAGCGCGTCCGCACCTCGACCTCCTCCCCCATCCGCAGCTCGGCACGGAAGTCGATCTCGACGCGGGCAAGGATGAAGTCGATCAGGTCGCCGAGGACGCCGATCCGCGCCTCCTCGAGGTAGGTCGAATAGACGGCGTTGTTGACGTGGCCCATGGCGTCGCAGTCGCGGAAGCGGACGCGGTCGCGGTGGACGTAGCGGAGGTCGGTCACGGCGACTGTCTACCACGCGGGAAGACGCGGACGCCCGCAAGCGTCCTGAGGTCATGAGACGGACGCTCCAGCTGCTCGCCGCCGCCGTCACGGTCGCCGCGTCGGGCAGCGCGCTCGCCGCCGGGCCGCAGACACTCCCCGTCTCCGCCGGCTCGACGACGGCGGGCGTCGCCACGCTCGAGCTGCTCGACCTCGTCGCGTGGAGCGGCCGCAGCGTCCCGAGCGCGCAACGGCGTCTCCTTCACCCTCTGCGACCGCGGCTCGCGCCGGCCCTGCTCGGTCGGCCGCGGTGCGGTTGCCGCGAGGCGGCAGGCGTTCGAGCTCGCGCTGACGACGCTGCGAACCACCGAGGCGGACCTCGTCGTTGTCGCGCTGCCGCAGTCGGCGACGAGCCACGCGATGCTCGTCTTCGAGCGCGACGTGCTCGAGGCGCCGGACCTCGACCCGCTCGTCGCCACTGCCGAGCGGCTCTACGCCATGGGAGCACTCGTCCCGTACTCGGGGATCGAGGACAGCCTCCTGCTCGTCAGGCTACGACCGTGGCCCGGCGCACGGCCGGGTCGCTGAAGACATCGAGCTCGTCGCGGCTCGCCGAGGAGAACTCCGACACGACTGCACCGTCCGGGCCCGCGCGGAAGGAGTGGAGCGTGTCGGGCGGGATCGTGTGCTGGTCGCCCGGACCGAGCACGATCTCCTCGCCGCCGACGCGCAGTTGCACACGGCCGCGGCGGCAGCGGAACGTCTCCTCCTTGCCCGGCGTGCCGTCAAACGGCGGGTGCCGGTGCTCGGGGCACGCCTGACCGGGATAGAGGACGAGCTCCTTCGCGCAATACCGGTCGGTGTTGACGTAGACGAGCACCATCAGACCCTCCTCGCGCAGGCGTGAGAGCCCGAAGTCGGCGACCTCGATTGCATCGCGCTCGGCCTCGGTGAGGACGATCCCGGCACGGGCGAGCTCCTCGGCTGCATACTGCTGCGCCTGACGCTGTTCGTCGCGGGTGATCATGATCCGATCGTATGACGTCCGTCGTCGCAGCCGGTTCCACCGACGAGGAGGGGGTCGAGTGACCGAACAGCCGTGGTGGCGAAACGCCGCCTTCTACCAGATCTACGTGCGGAGCTTTCAGGACTCGAACGGCGACGGGATCGGCGACCTGCCGGGGATCCGCTCGCGCCTGCCGTATCTGCAGGAGCTCGGCGTCGACGCGATCTGGCTGACCCCGTTCTACCCCTCGCCGCAGGCGGACCACGGCTACGACGTCGCCGACTACACGGACGTCGACCCGCTGTTCGGGACGCTGGCGGACTTCGACGCGCTGCTCGCCGATGCCCACGAGCTCGGGGTCCGGGTGACGATCGACATCGTCCCGAACCACACCTCCGACCAGCACGAGTGGTTCCGGAACGCGCTCGCCAACCCCGACCACCCGGATCGGAAGCGGTACATGTTCCGCCCGGGCCGGAACGGCGGACCCCCGAACGGGTGGACGTCCGCGTTCGGCGGCCCGGCGTGGACGCTCGACGAGCAGACGGGCGAGTACTACCTCCACTTCTTCACGCAGGAGCAACCCGACCTCGACTGGCATCACGAGCCCGTGCAGGAGAGCTTCGACGAGATCCTCCGCTTCTGGCTCGAGCGCGGCGTCGACGGCTTCCGGATCGACGTCGCGCATGCGCTCTTCAAGGATCAGAGCCTGCCCGAGATGGTCGAGCCGGAGCCCCGGCCGCCGTTCGGCGACTGGCTCTCGGCGCTGATGCAGCCGGAGCTGCACCCGCTCTACCGGCGCTGGCGCCGGATCGCAGACGAGTTTCCCGGCGACCGGATGTACGTCAGCGAGATCGTGGTCGAGAGCCAGCAGACGATCGCGAGCTACGTGCAGCCCGATCAGCTGCACCTCTCGTTCGACTTCACGCTTCTGCACGAGCGGTGGGACGCGGAGCGGATGCGCACGACGATCGACCGCGTCCTGTCGACGCTCGGCCCCGCCGGCGCGCCCGCGACGTGGGTGCTCGAGAACCACGACGTCACCCGGCTGCCGACCCGCTACGGCAGCGGCGAGCTCGGCCGCCGGCGCGCACGCGCCGCGGCGCTGCTCCTCTTCGGCCTGCCCGGAGCGGCGTTCACCTACCAGGGCCAGGAGCTCGGGCTCGAGGAGGTCGACGTCCCCGACGAGGCGCGCGAGGACCCGATCTTTCACCGCACCGGCGGCACCCGGAAGGGTCGGGACGGGTGCCGGGTGCCGTTGCCGTGGACGACCGAGCCGCCCACGTTCGGCTTCACCGAGGGCCGGCCGTGGCTGCCGATGCCCGACGATTGGGCCCCCGATTCGGTCGCAGCGCAGGAACGTGACCGCGGCTCGACACTCTCGCTCTTCCGCTCGGCGCTGCGGCTCCGCCCCCGCGGCGGTGAGCTCTCCTGGCGCGAGAGCCCGCGGGGAACGATGATCTTCGACCGCGGTGACCTGACCTGCCTCGTCAACGTCGACGCGCCCGAGCTGGAGCTGCCCGAGGGCGAGCTCGTGCTCGCGAGCGAGCCGGGAACCACGAGGACCCTGCCCCCGAACACCGCGGCGTGGGTGAGGAGGAGGACGAATCGATGAAGACGAGTCTCGGCATCTGGGCCTTCGGCAACATGGCGACCCGCTTCAACGCAGCCGGGTACAAGCCGGAGCTGACGGGCAAGTCGACGGCGGAGAAGCTGCGCACCGCGGTCGACGGACTGGGCGACCTGATCGACGACTACGAGTTCCACTACCCGCAGGAGCTCGCGCCGGCGAACCTGGACGAGGTGCGGGACGCGCTCGACGGGCACGGGATCTACTGCATCGCGAGCGGCCTTCACCTCGACCCGCGCTTCGGCAAGGGCGCCTTCTGCTCGCCCGACGACGCCACGCGCGAGGAGGCGCTGCGGCTGACGCGGGAGGCGATCGATCTCGCCGGAGAGACCGGAGCGCAGATGATCATCTGGCCGGGAATCGAGGGCTACAACTACCCGTTCCAAACGCCGTACAAGGAATCGTGGGCGCGCTTCCTCGACGGCGTCGGCCAGGCCGCTCAGCACGCCAGGGAGCGCGGCGTGACGGTCTTCCTCGAGCACAAGAACTCCGAGCCGGCGATGAAGATCCTGATGCGGAACATCGGCATGACGCTGCACGTGATCCACTCGCTCCGCCGCCAGGGGATCGACAACGTCACCGTCAACATGGACTGGCAGCACCTGCTGATGAACGGCGAGTCGCTGGCGGAGTACGCGGCCCTGCTCGCCGCCGAAGGGCTGCTCGGCCACCAGCACGCGAACGACGGCTGGGGGACGTTCGACGACGACAACATGGTCGGCACGATCCGCTTCATGGAGACGCTCGAGCTCGCGGTCGAGCTGCGCCGCACCGGCTACGGTGAGAACGGCGAGCGGCTCGGCTTCGACCTCTATCCCTACACGGAGGACGCGGTCGGCGCGGTGAAGCGAAGCGTGCTCCAATGGCGGTTCATCGACGGGATCGCCTCGCGGATCGACAACGATGAGCTGCGTGCGGCGCAGCAGGAGAAGGATGCGGTGCGCGCCTACGAGCTCGTCTACGCGGCGATGGGCGCGTGAGGCTCCAGCACGTCTCGGTCGCGATCGCGCCGGACGGGGCGGACGAGGCCCGCGCGTTCTACCGCGGCCTGCTCGGGCTCGCGGAGAAGCCGGTGCCGCCGAAGCTCGACCCCGGCGAGCTCGTCTGGTTCGACCTCGGCGGCGACCTCGAGCTGCACCTGATGCAGACCGGAGACGGGCCGCCGCCGAACGCGCATTTCTGCATCGCCGTCGACGACGGCCTCGACGACCTGCGCGCCCGGATCGAGGCCGCCGGGATCGAGACGCGCACGCCGACGGAGATCGTCGGGCGGCCGCGCTTCATGTGCCGCGATCCCTTCGGGAACGTCGTCGAGTTGACGCAGCTGCCCGTGTGACCGCTCTCGTCGGGATCGACGTCGGCACGAGCGGCGTCAAGGCGATCGCGCTCTCGGAAGCGGGCGAGATCCTCGCCAGAGCGGAGCGCGAGTACCCGCTCTCGACTCCTCAACCCGGCTGGGCCGAGCAGGACCCCACGGACTGGGCGGCCGCCGCCGAAGCCGCGCTCGCCGACCTCGGCGTCGAGCCCGCCTCGATCGGCTACAGCGGCCAGATGCACGGCCTCGTCGTCCTCGACGAGCACGGCGACGTCCTCCGTCCGGCGATCCTCTGGAACGACCAGCGCACGGCGGCCGAGTGCGCCGAGATCGAGGAGCGCGTCGGGCTCGAGCACCTGATCCAGCTGACGGGGAACCGCGCGCTCACCGGCTTCACGGCGCCGAAGCTGCTCTGGCTGCGCAACCACGAGCCGGAGACGTTCTCGCGCATCCGCCACGTGCTGCTGCCGAAGGACTACGTCCGCTTCCGCCGTACCGGCGAATACGCGATCGACGTCGCCGACGCGTCCGGGACGCTCCTCTTCGACGTCGCCAACCGCCGCTGGAGCGACGACGTGCTCGAGGCGCTCGAGCTCCCGCGCGAGTGGCTGCCGCCGGCGTCCGAGTCGACGGCGATCGCCGGCGCCGGCGATCAGGCGGCGGGCGCGCTCGGTGTCGGAATCGATGCGCCCGGGCCACTCTCGGTCGTGCTCGGGACGTCGGGCGTCGTCTTTGCGGCGCTGGACACGTATCGGCCCGAGCCCGAAGCGCGGTTGCACACCTTCTGCCATGCCGTCCCGGGCACCTGGCACGCGATGGGCGTGATGCTCTCCGCCGCCGGCTCGCTGCAGTGGCTCCGGCACGCGCTCGGCGGAGCGCCGTACGACACCCTGCTCGCCGAGGCAGCGGCCTGGGAGCCCGGGACCGAAGGCCTCCTCTTCCAGCCGTACCTCCAGGGTGAGCGCACGCCCCACGCCGACCCCGACGCCCGCGGCGCGTTCGTCGGACTGCAGCTCCGCCACGATCGCGGCGCCCTGACGCGCTCCGTCCTCGAAGGCGTGGCCTACGGCCTGCGCGACTCGCTCGAGCTGCTCCGGAGCGTCGGCGTCGACGCGCAGGTCGGCCGGATCTCGGGCGGCGGCGCGCGCAGCGAGCTTTGGACGGCGATCGCCGCCGCCGTGCTCGGCCTGCCGCTCGAGCGCACGGAGGCAGAGGAGGGCGCCGCGTTCGGCGCTGCACTCCTCGGTGGGATCAAGGAAGGCGTCTTCGCCGATGCGCGTGAAGCCGTTGCCGCGACGGTCCGCACACGCGACCGCGTCGAGCCCGATCCCGGCTGGCAGGCTGCCTACCAGCACGGCTACGCGCGCTACCGGCAGCTCTACCCCGCCCTCAGCGGCCGTTGACTCGGGTTAGGCCGACGACGACAATCGCCGCGCATGCCGTACCGCGAGGCGACACCACAGCAGAAGGCGGCCTGGGACGAGCTGACCAAGCGCCCCTGGAAGCCGCTCGACGACAAGGGGCCGGAGATACTGCTGCGCCAGGTGAGCCCGAACACCTGGCAGCTGCTCGAGGGCTTCCGCTACGAGGTGCCGGAGAAGGCCCGTCGGGCGGGCGAGCCGACCGAGTACGCGGTCCCGCCGCACCACCTGCACCAGCCGCCGGACAAGCACAACTCGACCGACCTCGCCTCGGTCCCACCGCTCCTGTGGTGGTTCATCGCGAGCCACGGCAAGCACACGCGGCCGGCGCTCCTCCACGACCACCTGATCGACCTCGACGACGTGCCCGACGAGCGCGCCGACTACCTCTTCCGCGTCGCGCTCGAAGAGTCCGGCGTGCACTTTCTCCGGCGCTGGTTGATGTGGGCGGCGGTCAGCCTCGCGACCCTGAAGCGCAAGCGCTGGGGATGGGCGCTCGTGGTGCTCTTCGGGCTGCACCTCGCGGCCGTTTTCGGCGTGACGATCCAGGCGCTCCTGTACGGGTCGGGGGGTGTCTGGGCTCTCCCGCTCGTGCTCGCCGTCGCCGGCTTCGTCTGGGGACTTCGCCTCTGGCCGCTCAGCGTCTTCGGGCTGGCGTTGATCGCGCTGCCTTCGCTGCTGATCCTGGGGGCATACGTCGTCAACTACATCACCGACCTGGTCTTCCACCGCGACGCCGAGTTCGGCCAGCCCTACCGCGAGGAGTCGGGCCCGTTCTGAGCCGGTTAGTCTTGGCCTCGTGAGCGACACCGTCGTCTTCATCCCGGCGTGGAACGAGGAGCAGAACCTGCCGGCGGTGCTCGACGAACTGCACCGGGAACTGCCGGACGCGGACGTACTCGTCGTTGACGACGGCTCGACCGATCGCACCGCCGAGGTAGCCCGCGCGCACGGCGCCGAGGTGCTCTCGTTCGGCGAGAACCGCGGCCTGAGGGCCGGGATCGCGGCCGGCTACACGTGGGCGCTCGAGCACGAGTACGCGTTCTGCGGCCGCGTCGATGCCGACGGCCAGCACCCGGCCGCCGAGCTGCGGCGGCTGCTCGAGCTCGTCCAGTCGGGCAAGACGGACGTCGCCGTCGGCTCCCGCTTCGTCAGCGGCCCCGGCTACGAGCCCTACCGCTACGAGCCAGAGGGGATCCGCAAGCTCGGCACCGGCCTGCTCCGCCGCTCGATGCGCGTGGCGCTCGGCCGGCCGTTCAGCGACGCGACGAGCGGCCTCTATGCCGCTTCGGCCAAGGCGCTCCCGGCGCTCTCGCGCCCGTACGAGAGCGGCGCGCCCGAGGTCGAGGCCGTGCTGCGCCTGCACGACGAGGGGCTGCGCGTCGAGGAGGTGCCCGTCGACATGCGCGAGCGCGCGAGCGGCGAGTCGAAGTTGAAGGGCAAGAAGGCGTTCCTGCTCGTCGTCACGGTGATCGTGACGCTGCTCGGCGCGAAGCGGCTCCGGCGACGGTGACGCGCCTCGTCGCCGTCCTCGGCTACTCGGCGTGGCGCGGCGAAGGACTTCATCCGATCTGCGCCGCCCGCCTCGCGGCCGCCGAGCAGCCGGCGGAGGAAGCCGACCTCGTGCTCCTGTCCGGCTGGTCGCGGCGGCGCCACCGTCCGTCCGAGGCGGAGCTGATGAAAGCGGCGTGGCGAGGCCCGGCGGTCCGGCTCGTCGCGGACGGGGACGCGCGCACCACCGCGGGGAACGCGCGCGCCGTCGCCGCGGCGGCGCGGCACATCGGCGCCGACGAGGTCGTGCTGGTCACCTCGTCCTGGCACGCTCGCCGGGCGCGCCTGCTCGTCGAGGCGGCGCTCGACCCGGATGTGCGGCTCGCGGTCGCGACTCCCGGACGGACGCGCCCGCCGCACCTGATCGGCCGCGAGCTCGCCTGGCTGCCCGTCAGCCTCGCGTCGCGAACGCTGACTCGCCGGCGACGGTGAGCGCCAGCAGCGCCTTGGCCGTGTGCAGCCGGTTCTCGGCTTCGTCCCAGACGGCGCTGCGCGGGCCGTAGAGGACGTCCGCGGCGATTTCCTCGCCGGGGTGCGCGGGAAGGCAGTGGAGCACGATCGCGTCCCTCTCCGCGAGGCGGAGCAGCTCGGCATCGAGCGAGTAGCGGGCGAGATCTCGCAGACGCTGCTCGCGCTCGTTCTCCTGGCCCATGCTCACCCAGACGTCGGTGACGAGCACCTGCGCGCCGGCGACGGCCTCGCGCGGGTCGCGGACGACCGCGATCGACGGGTCGGGCGGCTCGTAGCCGGCCGGGGCGGCGCAGACGAACTCGACGCCGAAGAGCGCACACCCCTCGCCCAGCGAGACGCAGACGTTGCTGCCGTCGCCCACCCACGCGACGCGGACGCCTTCGAGTGTCCCGAGGCGCTCGCGGATCGTCTGCAGGTCGGCGAGCGCCTGCAGCGGATGCGCCTCGTCGGTGAGCGCGTTGACGACGGGGATCCCGGCGATGGCGGCGAACGTCTCCACCTCGCCCTGCTCGTGGGTGCGGATCGCGAGCGCGTCGAGGTAGCGCCCGAGCACGCGCGCCGTGTCCTCGATCGACTCGCCGCGCGCAAGCTGGAGCTGCTCGCCCGGGAGGTAGAGCGCGGTCGCGCCGAGGTGAGCGGCCGCGACCTCGAGCGACACGCGCGTCCGGGTCGAGTGCTTGCGGAAGAGGAGACCGAGCGTCTGGCCTTCCAACAGCCGCTGCCGCTCCCGATTCGCCTTCAGCTCGTCGGCCAAATCGAGCACGGCCTCGAGCTCGGCCGCGGTCCAGTCGCGGATGCGTGTGAGCGAACGGCCGCGGAGGTCGAGCGCGAGCGGGGCCGGCAGCGCCACTACGTGTCCCCGTCCAGGTGGTGGCGCAGCTGCTCGGCCAGCTCGGCGGCGCTCGTGCCCTCGCGGGGCGCGACGAAGATCGTGTCGTCGCCGGCGATGCAGCCCGCGACCTCGGGGAGCGCGGCATCGTCGAAGGCGATCCCGACGGCGTTCGCGCAGCCGGGCGGCGTCCGCAGGACGACGATGCTGCCGGCCGGCTCGAGCGAGACGACCCAGCGCCGGAGCGCCGTCGTCAGCTCGCCGAGCCGGTCGAGATCGGCGGCGCCCGGATGCGCGTAGACGAGCCGGCCGCTCTCGCCGCGGACCTTCACGAGCCCGAGCTGGGCGATGTCGCGCGAAACGGTCGCCTGAACGGCGTCGAGGCCCTCGGCGCGAAGCGCCGCGACGACGTCGCTCTGCGTCGAGAGCTCGCGCTCGGAGACGAGGCGGAGGATCGCTCCTTGGCGTTCGAACTTGTTCACGTCAGCACCTCCTCGAGCAGGGACAGTCCGGCTGCAACCTCGTCGCCCGCGATCGTCAGCGGCGGGGTCACACGCAGGACAGTCTCGCCTGCGGAGCCGACGAGCAGCCCCGCCTCGAGTGCGGCGGCGACGACGGGGCCGGCGGGACGGCCGAGCTCGACGCCGAGCATGCAGGCCGCGCCCGCGCACCTCGAGCACGCCCGGGAGCGCGGCGAGGCCCGCAGCCAGCGCGTCCCCCCGCTCGCGAATCGAGGCGAGCAACTCGTCGTCGAGCGCCTCCACGACTGCGGCTGCGGCCGCGCAGGCAACGGGGTTGCCGCCGAAGGTGCTGCCGTGGTCGCCCGGCTCGAAGCCCTCCGGCGCGCCGTCGGCGACGAGCAGCGCGCCGATCGGAAGGCCGTTGGCGAGGCCTTTTGCGAGCGTGACCGCGTCCGGCGTGACGCCGAGCTGCTCCCAGGCGAAGAAGCTGCCGGTCCGGCCGACGCCGCACTGGATCTCGTCGAGGATCAGCAGCGCGCCGTGCTCGTCGGCGAGGGCCCGTGCCGCAGCGACGAACTCCGCGCTCGCGGGATGGATCCCGCCCTCGCCCTGCACCGGCTCGATCAGGATCGCGCCCGTGTCGGGCCCGACGGCGGCTGCGAGTGAGGCTGCGTCGTTCAGCTGCGCAAAGCGGACGGCTGGCGCCAGCGGCTCGAACGCGGCCCGCTTCCCCGGCTGGCCCGTCGCCGCCAACGCTCCGTGGGTGCGACCGTGGAAGGAGCCCTCGAGCGCGACGACGACCGGCTTCTCCGTTGCCTTGCGCGCCCACTTCAGCGCCGCCTCGATCGCCTCGGCGCCCGAGTTGCAGAAGAACGAGCGCGCACCGCCGAAGCGGCCGGAGAGCAGCTCGGCGAGCCGGAGCATCGGCTCGGTCGAGTACAGGTTCGAGGTGTGCCAGACCGCGTCGAGCTGACGGTGGGCGGCGGCGAGCGGGGTGGGATGGCAGTGCCCGAGCGAGACGACGGCGATGCCGGCGAGCAGGTCGAGGTAGCGCTTGCCGTCCGCGTCCGTCAGCCAGACCCCGTCCCCCGAGACGAAGGTGACGTCGTGCCGCGCGTAGGTGGGCAGGAGCGACGCAGTCGTCAGCAGCGAGGTCATGCGAGCACCGCCGTCGCGCCGATCGCCGCGTCCACACCGCCGCGCGCCGCAACAACGGCGGCGTGCAGCTTGGGGACGATCCCGCCGCCGAGCTCACCCGCGGCGAGCAGCCGCTCGGCCTCCGCGACGCGGATCGTCGACGCGACGGAGCCGCCGAGCAGCAAGCCCGGCACGTCGGTGACGAAGAGGAGCTTGGCCGCGCCGAGGCCGACCGCGAGGGCGGCGGCCGCCTCGTCCGCATTCACGTTCAATGGCCCGACGGCCAGAGGCGCGACGACGGGGACGAGCCCCTCGGCCAGCGCCGCCTCGATCGCGGCGGGGGCGGACGGCCGCGGCGAGCCGACATATCCCAGCTCCTGGACGCGCACCGCCTCGAGCCCGATCTCGTCGCCGAACAGCGGCACGGCGCGCGGCCCGATTGCCGCACAGACGTCGGAATTGACCGCGGCGAGGGAGTCACGCACGACCGCGAGCGCCGCCGAGCTCGTCACCCGCCGGCCGTCGACGAAGCGCACCTCGAGCCCTGCCCGCTCGAGCTCGGCGGAGATCTGCGGCCCGGCGCCGTGGACGACACAGACCGCGTGCCGCTCCACCAGCGCGAGCGCCAGAGTCGCCGCCTCGCCCGCGACCGCGCCGCCGACCTTGAGCACGATCTGACTCGTCACGTCCGGTAGTCCGCGTTGATGCGGACGTAGTCGTAGGAGAGGTCGCTGGTCAGGTAGCTGGCGGCACCGACGCCGAGGCCGAGGTCGAGCTCGATCCGGCAGCTGCCGTTCGAGACGTCCGGCTCGGCGCCAAGCGGGACGCCGCGGTCGAGCACGGTGGTGCCGTTGTAGGAGAGCGTCACCTTGCCCGCGTCGACGGCGGCGAAGCCGCCGTTGTAGGGGGCGGAGCCCGCAGCGGCGAGCACGCGGCCCCAGTTCGCGTCGTGCCCGAAGAGGGCGGTCTTGACGAGCGGCGAGGTGGCGATGCGGGCCGCGATCGCCCGCGCCTGCGTGCCGTCGACGGCGCCCCTGATCTCGATCTCGGCGAGCACGGTCGCGCCTTCGCCGTCCGCGACGATCTGCTGTGCGAGCTGCTCGCAGACGCGGCCGAGCGCGAGCGCGAAGGCGGTGTCGGACGCGGGCGTCCGCTCGATCCCGCTCGCGCCGTTCGCGAGCAGGCAGACGGCATCGTTCGTCGAGCACTCGCCGTCGACCGAGATCGAGTTGAAGCTGCGCTCGACCGCCGGCCGGAGGAAGTCGATCACCTCGCCGGGCTCCAGCGGGTAGTCGGTCGTGAGCACAGCGAGCATCGTCGCGAGCTGCGGATGGATCATCCCGGAGCCCTTGGCCATCCCGCCGACGGTGAAGCCGTCGAGCGACACGGCCGCTTGCTTGGTCCTCGTGTCCGTCGTCAGGATCGCCTCGGCCGCGTCCGGGCCGCCGCCGGCGGAGAGCGCCGGCACGGCGTCGCGCAGCCCGCCGAGCACCTTCTCGAGCGGCAGCAGCGCGCCGATCACGCCCGTCGAGAGGACGAGCACCTCCTCGGCGTGCAGGTCGAGCAGCCGCCCGGCCTCGGCTGCGGTCGCCAGCGCGTCGAGTTCGCCCCGCTCGCCCGTGGCGGCGTTCGCGACGCCGGAGTTGATCACGATCGCCTGCGGCTCCGCGGACGCGAGATGCTCCTTCGAGACCACGACCGGCGCGGCCAGGACCTGGTTGACGGTAAACATCGCGGCGCCGACGGAGGGGACGGTCGAGCGCACGACCGCGAGATCGAGCCCCTTGCGCCGAATCCCGGCGTGGACGCCGACGGCCGCATAGCCCTTCGCCGCGGTGACACTCATACGAGCACCCCGGCGAGCCGGAGCCCCGCCGTCTCGGGCAGCCCGAGCGCGAGGTTCGCGTTCTGCACCGCTTGCCCCGCGGCGCCCTTGCCGAGGTTGTCGAGCGCGCACACGACGATGCCCATGCCGGTCGCGCGGTCCCGGAAGACGCCGATCTCGGCGCCGTCCGTCCCCTGCACTCGCGACAGCTCGGGCGCGATCCCGTCGGGCAGCACGGATACGGCCGGGCACGATGCGTAGGCCGCCTCGAGCGCATCGCGGAGACTCCCGGTCGCGGTGACGTAACAGGTGGCGAGCAGCCCGCGCTTCACCGGCAGCAGGTGCGGGACGAAGCAGACCGGGAAGCCGAGCACCTGCTCGATCTCGGGCGAGTGCTGATGCGCGCCGACCTTGTAGGGCGAGACGTTCTCGAGCACCGACGCCGCGTGCGAAGAGGGCTTCAGTGCCCGGCCCGCGCCGGAGACGCCCGACTTCGCGTCCACGACGACGCCGCCCGGCTCGATCGCCTCGACGAGCGGCGACAGCGCGAGCAGGACGGCGGTCGCGTAGCAACCGGGGTTTGCGATCAGCGGCCCGTTGGGTGGAAAGAGCTCCGGGATCGCGTAACTCCAGGCGTCGAGCGCATCCGGCGCCGGATGCTCGAAGCCGTACCAGGCCGGATACAGCTTGGGCTCGGAGAGCCGGTGCGCGCCCGAGAGATCGACCACGATCGCGTCCGCCGGCGGCTCGACCGCTGCCGCCCGCTCGTGCTCGAGGCAGCAGAAGACGAGCTCGGCGCCGGCCGCGAGCGCGTCGTCGTTCGTCACGAAGGCTGGCAGCGAACCGTGCAAGCGTGGGTCGAGCACGCTCGCGGGCGAGCCCGCGAGCGAGTCCGAGCCAAGCGCGAGGAGCTCCAGGTCGGGATGGGCGAGGACGCGGTCGAGCGTCTCCTGGCCCGAGTAGCCGGAAGCGCCGACGATCGCAGTTGCGACGGCCATGCTGCGTATTATGCATAAGTTGTGATTACTATGCATCGAATGGACGCGCAGCTCGTGCTCGAGGACGGCACCGTCTTCCCCGGTCGGTCGGTCGGCGCGCCCGGCATCGCGGCGGGCGAGGCCTGCTTCACGACCGCGTCCGCCGGCTACGAGCAGGCCGTCACGGACCCGAGTTACGCGCGCCAGGTGCTGGCCTTCGCCTCGCCGCTCATCGGGAACTACGGCGTCGACGAGGCGCTGCTCGAGTCGAGCAACGTCTGGACCGAAGGCGTCGTGATGCGGCGCTCCCGCCCCGCGTGGTCCGGCTGGCTCGCGGCACGCGGCGTCGTCGCCCTCGAGGAGGTCGACACGCGCGCGCTCGTCCGCCGCCTGCGCGAGAACGGCGCCATGCGCTGCGCCCTCGGCACGGCGCCGGCCGAGGAGCTGCACACGCGCGCGCTTGCGCAGCCGCACCTCGACTGGCCGCGGATGCTCGAAGAGCCGGCGCTCGCCTCGCCCCCACCCGCACTCGACGCCTGCGTCGCCGAGCCGTTCACCATCGGCGCCGGCCCGCGGGTCGTCGTGCTCGACCTCGGCTGCAAGCGGTCGATCGTCCGCCGCCTCGTCGAGACGGGGGTCGAGGCGGTCGTCGTGCCAGGCACCTGGGACGCGGGGGCGGTGCTGGAGCTTGAGCCCGCTGCCGTGCTCGTCGGCAACGGGCCGGGCGACCCCGCCCAGCTCGACGGGCCGGTCGAGAGCGTGCGCGAGCTGCTCGGCCGCGTTCCGCTCTTCGGCATCTGCCTCGGCCACCAGCTGGTCGGGCTCGCACTCGGCTTGGAGACGTTCAAGCTCCCGTTCGGCCACCGCGGCGCCAACCACCCCGTCCGCGTCACCGGGTCGAAGCGCGTCCTCGTGACGGCGCAGAACCACGGCTTCGCGGTCGCGCCGGGGGACGCGGCGGAGGTCAGCCACGTCTCGCTCAACGACGGCACCGTCGAGGGCCTGCGCGGCGACGGGTTCGACACGCTCCAGTTCCATCCCGAGGCCGCGCCGGGGCCGCATGATGCCGTTCCCTTCTTCGACCGGATCGCCGAGAGATGCCAAAGCGCACCGACCTTCGCAGCGTCCTGATCGTCGGCTCCGGGCCGATCCGCATCGGCCAGGGCTGCGAGTTCGACTACGCGGGCGTCCAGGCCTGCCGTGCGCTCCGCGCCGAGGGCTACCGCGTCGTGCTCGCGAACTCGAACCCGGCGACGATCATGACCGACCCCGAGTGGGCCGACGCGACCTACCTCGAGCCGCTCGATGCGCCGACGCTGGCCGAGATCATCGGCCGGGAGCGCCCTGACGCGCTCCTCCCCACCCTCGGCGGCCAGACCGCCCTCAACCTCGCCGTCGAGCTGGCCGAGAACGGCGTCCTGACGGAGCACGGGGTCGAGTTGATCGGCGCCGACCTCGACGCGATCCGCACCGCAGAGGATCGCTCCCGCTTCCGCGCCGCGATGGCGGCCGCCGGGCTGCCGGTCCCGGAGAGCGCGGTCGTCACCTCGGTCGACCAGCTCGGCGACTGCCCCCTGCCGGCGGTCGTCCGCCCGGCCTTTACGCTCGGCGGCCGTGGCGGCGGCCTCGCGCGAACGCGCCACGAGTTGCGCGAGCGGGTCGCGCACGGCCTCGACGCGAGCCCGATCGGCCAGGTGCTCGTCGAGCGCTCGCTCGAGGGCTGGCAGGAGTTCGAGCTCGAGGTCGTCGTCGACACCGCCGGTAACTGCATCGTCGTCTGCTCGATCGAGAATCTCGATCCCGTCGGCGTTCACACGGGCGACTCCTGGACGGTCGCCCCGCAGCAGACGCTCTCCGACGGCGAGTTGCAGCGGCTCCGCGACGCCGCCTTCACCTGCGCCCGCGCCGTCGGGGTCGCGACCGGCGGCGCCAACGTCCAGTTCGCCTACGAGCCGCGGACGCGAGAGCTGCAGCTGATCGAGATGAACCCGCGCGTCTCGCGCTCCTCCGCGCTCGCCTCGAAGGCGACCGGCTTCCCGATCGCGAAGCTCGCCGCTCTGCTCGCCGTCGGCTACACGCTCGACGAGCTGCCGAACGACATCACCGGCGTCTCCAGCGCCGCGTTCGAGCCCGCGCTGGACTACGTCGCCGTCAAGGCGCCGCGCTTCGACTTCGAGAAGTTCCCGGGCACCTCGAGCGTGCTCGGAACGGAGATGCGCGCCGTCGGCGAGGCGCTCGGGATCGGCCGCACCTTCCCCGAGGCGCTGCTGAAGGCGCTCGAGGGCGTCGAGGCGGGCGACGCGCTGCCGGAGCCCCCCGGTCTCCATCCCTACTTCGCCGACGAGTTCGCGTCGATCCGCGCCGCCGAGCAGGAGCTGCTCGCGGCCGGTGACGTCGCCGCGGCGAAGCGCTTCGGCCTCCCCGACGCGCGGATCGCGCGGCTGCTAGGAATCACGGAGGCAGCGGTGCGCGCCCGCCGCGGCCTCCCCGGCAGGCTCGCCGTCGACTCCTGCGCGGGTGAGTTCGATGCGCGGACGCCCTACTACTACCTCTCGTACGAGCAGGGCGACGGCGACGAGACCCCGGCCGGCGCGATCGTCGTGCTCGGCGCGGGGGCGAACCGGATCGGGCAGGGGATCGAGTTCGACTACTGCTGCGTCCGCGCCGCGCAGGCATTCCGCCGGCTCGGGCACGAGGTCGTGCTCGTCAACTCGAACCCGGAGACGGTGTCGACCGACTACGACACCTGCGACCGCCTCTACCTCGAGCCGGTCACGCTCGAGCGCGTACTCGATGTCGTCGCGCTCGAGCAGCCGCTCGGCGTCGTCGTCTCGCTCGGCGGCCAGACGCCGCTCGCGCTCGCGTCCGGCCTCGCCGAGGCGGGGGTGCCGCTGCTGGGCGACCCGCTCCGCGCGATCGACCTCGCCGAGAGCCGCGGCCGCTTCGGCGCGCTGCTCGCCGAGCTCGGCCTGCGCGCGCCCGCCTGGCGCTACGCAGAGGACACCGCCCGGGCGCGCGCCTTCGCCGCGGCCGTCGGCTACCCGGTGCTCGTCCGCCCCTCCTACGTGCTCGGCGGCCGCGGCATGCGCGTCGCGCGCACACCGGAGGAGCTCGGGCTCGGCAGCCCGGCCCTCGTCGACCGCTTTCTCGAAGGCGCGCTCGAGCTCGACGTCGACGTCCTCTGCGACGGCGAGGACGGCTGGGTCGCGGCGATCGTCGAACACGTCGAGCGGGCCGGTGTCCACTCGGGCGATTCGGCCTGCGTGCTGCCCGCGCCGTCGGTGGGCGAACGGCTCGAGACCGAGATCCGAGAGCTCGCGTCGACGCTCTCTGCCGGTCTCGGCGTGCGCGGCCTGCTCAACCTCCAGCTGGCGTTCCACGAGGGAGAGCTGTACGTGCTCGAAGCGAACCCGCGCGCCTCGCGAACGGTGCCGTTCGTCGCCAAGGCGACCGGGATCCCACTCGTCGACCACGCCTGCCGCCTGCTCCTCGGCGCCTCGCTCGCCGAGCTCGACCTCCCCGAGCGCGTCACCCCCACGCGCGCCTGGGCGAAGGAGGCGATCTTTCCCTCCGAGCGGTTCGCCGACGCCGCCGATCGGGGCATCGAGATGCACTCGACCGGCGAGGTGATGGCGAGCGGGGCGACGGCCGTCGCCGCCTACCGCCGCGCGCTCCAGGCGGCGGGCCGGGCGCGTCCCGCCGCAGGGATCGGCGCGCCGCTGCAACTATCAGGCGGACATGGCCGAACCGCTCGTCCGCGAGTCGCAGAAGCTCTACGCGCTGCCGCTGTCGGAATTCACGTCGGCCCGTAACGCTCGCTCGAAGTCGCTGAAGCAGAAGGACCCCGAGCTGGCGGCGGCGATCGCAGCACTGCCGAAGCCCACGGTGGCGGCCGGGGCGCTGAACGAGCTTGTGCACGAGGATCCCTCCGAAGTGCGCGCGCTCGTCCAGTCCGGCAAGCGGCTGCGGCAGGCGCAGGAGGCCGCCGTCGCGGGAAAGAAGGGCGCCGATCTGAACGAGGCGATCGCCGAGCACCGCCGCGCACTCGACCGCGTCCAGCGCGACCTGCGGCGGCGGAAGCTCAGCGCTCCGACGCTCGAGAAAGCGACGCAGACGCTGCGGGTCGCGTCGCTCGATCCGGACCTCTGGCCGGTGCTCGAGCGCGGCCTCATGCACGAGGACCTGACCGCGTCGGGCTTCGGGCTCGACCCCGGCATCGTTCCGGCGCGTAGGCCGTCGAAGAAGCCGGCAGGGAAGAAGCCGGCAGCGCAGAAGCCCGCTGCGCCGCAGCCCGACAAGGCGGCCGAGAAGCGTCGGCGCGAGGCGCGTGAGCGATTGCGAACGGCGAAGGCCGCGCTCGCCGAGGCGGAGAAGCGTGCCCGGGCGGCCGAACGCGAGCTCGCGCGTGCTCGCACAGATCTCGAACAGGCACGGGAACGCGTCGAGGAAGCCTGATCTTCCTGCCAGCCTGTGGCCGAGATGTACAGTCGGCACATCGACGGCTCAATGCGGCGACCGGATTCAGCAGGCGGACGAGGAGGGCGGCATGGCTCTACAACTCAACGACACGGCACCCGACTTCGAGGCCGAGACGACGGAAGGGCGGATCCGCTTCCACGAGTGGCTCGGCGACTCGTGGGGCGTCCTCTTCTCGCACCCCAAGGACTTCACGCCGGTGTGCACGACCGAGCTCGGCTACATGGCGAAGGTCAAGCCGGAGTTCGACCGGCGTGGCGTCAAGATCATCGGGCTCTCGGTCGACCCCGCCGACAGGCATGAGGACTGGGCGAAGGACATCGAGGAGACCCAGGGGCACGCACCCAACTACCCGCTCATCGGCGACCCGGATTTCAGCATCTCGAAGGCATACGGGATGCTGCCGGCGAGCACGGACGGCGACCCGCTCGCGCGCACGCCGGCGGACAACCAGACGGTGCGGAACGTCTTCGTGATCGGGCCAGACAAGAAGATCAAGCTCATCCTCGTCTACCCGATGACGACGGGCCGCAACTTCGACGAGGTGCTGCGCGTGATCGACTCGCTCCAGCTGACGGCGAAGCACAAGGTCGCGACGCCCGTCAACTGGCAGCAGGGCGAGGACGTGATCATCGCCGGCTCGGTCTCGGACGACGAGGCCAAGGTGACGTATCCGGACGGCTGGGATGCCCCGAAGCCGTACCTGCGGATCGTCCCGCAGCCCCGCTGACAGGCCCTACGTCACCGAGGGCGAGATCTCGGCGGGCAGCTCGTCCCGCTCGTCCTCGGGCTCGAGCTCGAGCCGTGTCCGTGCGTCCAGATAGAGATACGTGGTCACTAACGCAACGAACGGCATCGCGAGCGCGTTGATCACCCCGGCGACGAGGTTGGCGAGGCCGAGCGGCGCGTCGATGACGAGGATGAGAAGAACACCGAGCAACGGGCCGACGGCGAGCGGGATCAGGCTGCCGACGCCGACGAGCGACGCGACCCGCCACCAGCGGCCGCGGACGAGCGCGCTCGAGCGCCGCAGCGCCCCGACGGCGGACGCGTCCTCGAGCTCGACCACCTGGGCGAGCAGCGAGAAGCGGACGGCGAGCCAGATCGCGACCGGGATCAGGAACACGGTGGCGCTGAGCGCGACCCAGGCCGCCACTGCGATCGCGATCCCGCCGAGCAGCGGCCGCGTCTGCCTGAACGCCGCCCTGTAGGCAGCGACCGGGCCGATCGATGCACTCTCGTCGATCCGAACGAGGGCGCAGGCCGTCGCGGCCTGGACGAGGGAGATCCCGAGCAGGGTCAGGCTCGTCCCGATCGCGACCATGATGACCACAAGCGCGCCGGCACCCTCGCCGGAGACATCGACGCCCGCCAGGCCGAACCCGCCGAAGACGAGCGCCTGGAGGAACCCGATCAACAGCGAGACGGGGATCAGCAGCAGGCCGATTCCGAGAAATAGCGGCGCGCGCGAGACGTACATGCGCCCCGCAGCCGAGACGATCTGCCCCCACGCGCGGCGGCGGCCGACCCGGAGCGGCGCGCTCGGCCTCCAACTCGTTCGCCTGGTCGCGAAGAGGACGAGCCCCAGCGCGACGGCGAGGAGGAGCAGCGTCGCCATCGGGTTTCGAAGCAGCTGCACCAGTGCCCGCGACCCCCGTTCCACGACCGAGCAGAAGCCGTCCGTGGCGCCCGTCCCGAAGATGCCGGCCGTCGGGACCGCGTAGGCCCGGTCGCGCCAGTCCTCGGACGCGACGATCGGCTCCACCCACGATCGCTTCAGATTGGGCCCGGTCGGGCCGTTGAAGAACGCCTCCTGCAGCTCGCCCCAGCGGCCTTCGAACGCGATCCACGGCAGCTGCCGGCGTGCGCTGGCGGCGTCGCTCGGGATCGTCACGACCCTCGGCTCGAGCTCGACGTGCGGGCCGCGCGTGTCGTCGCAGCCGACGCCCTGCTCGGCGGAGCTGCCGAGGAAGAGCGCGTCGTCGTAGAAGTTGGCGTGCGAGCCGGCGGCCGGGTAGACGACCGGGCGGCGACCGTCGACGAGCTCGAGCTTCTCGTCGTCCCATTCGGCCCGCTCGGATCCCTCGTGCTGGCTGTATCCCGTCGAGACCGGCTCCTGGTCGAGCGCGGCGCCCGCGTCGGCGGCGTCGAAGACGAGCTGAACCGTCTCCCAGTCGCCCTCGTGCAGGTTGTTCCAGTCGTTGTAGGCGTAGAAGAACCAGTACTGGAGCGCCAGCTGCCCCGGGCGTTCGGGGTCGGTGGCGACGTGGGCGTAGACGGCCGGCTCGTGGCCCTCCGTGATGCGATTCGCCCAGAGCTCATAGGTGCAGCCGGGATCGAGCGCGTCGCCTGGAAAGTCGAGGTGGTACTCGTAGAGGCCGGCCAGGTCGGCCGCCGTCGGGCCGACCCTGATCAGGTCGAACGCGTTCCACGGCCCGCGTAGCGCCACGGTCGGCTCGTCGAAGAGCGCGTCGACGTCGATCGGCTCGTACGGCTCGCCGGGACCGCATTCCTCGGCCTGCTCGACGAGGCGGACAACCGGAGCGTGCTTCTCGGCGAGCGCGATCTCGTCGTCCAGCGCGGCGGCCGCGGCCGACGGGACGGCGACGAGAACCGCCGTGACGGCCACGATGAGCGTTCGGATCAGGGCGCCGGTTCCGACAGGAAGATGTCGAGCCCCAGCCGCCGCGAGAGGAAGCGCGCGGCCAGCTGGCCCCGGACGCTGTTCCCCGCCGCGTCCAGCGGCGGCGCGTACGTCCCCAGGCCACCCTTGCCCGGCGCGACGGTGACGATGCCGCCGCCGATGCCGCTCTTGCCCGGCAACCCGATCTCGTAGAGCCAGTCCCCGGACGTCTCGTACAGGCCGGCCGTCGTCATCACGGCGAGCGTACACCGGCAGGTTTCGGCGGCAACGACGCGCTCGCGCGTGACCGGATTGACGCCGCCGTCCGCCAGCGTCGCGCCCATCACGGCCAGATCGCGGGCGGTGACGCTCAGGCAGCTTTGCCGCGTGTAGAGCTCGACGGCCGTCTCGGCACCGCCCTCGATGCGGCCGAAGCCGTCGAGCACGCGCGCGATCTCCCGATTCCGGTGGTTCGTCTGCGACGCCGACTCGAAGACCTCGTCGTCGAGCGCGAGCTCGCGGCCGGCGAACCGGGAGAGGCCCTCGCGGAGGCGTTCCCAGCGCTCCGCCGCGGTGCGACCCGGGATCAGGCTCGTCGTCGCGATCGCGCCGGCGTTGACCATCGGGTTGGTCCGGCCGTCCGGGCTCTGCTCGACCGCCGCCACCGAGTTGAACGGCAGGCCGGTCGCGTTCACGCCGATGCGTTCGCGCGCTTCCTCGACGCCGGCCGACTCGCAGACGAGCGCGAAGACGAACGGCTTGGCGACGCTCATGATCGTGAAGCCGGCGTCGACGTCGCCGACGCCGTAGACCTCGCCGTGCGTCGCGGCGACACAGACGCCGAAGAGGTCGGCCGGGACCCGCGCCAGCGCCGGATACACCTGCGAGTTCGTTCCTTCGGTGTGGAGCCGGAAGCGCTCGTACGCCTCCGCAACCAGCGCCTTCACGACTTCGGGGCCTTCGAGCGTCCCGGTCGAGACGAACGACTGCTCAGACACGTGAGCAGCGTACGTCCTCACTGAGCCGCAGGCGACGAGCGCGCTCAGGTAGGCGAACCGGGCTGACTCAAGCCCGGCTCACGATAGCGCCGCCAGAAAACGGCGTAGGCGAGGCCGCCGGCCGGGATCGGCAGCCAGAACGAGATCAGCCGGTAGGCAAGTGTCGCCACCGCCGCGGCGGCGCCGGCGACTCCGGCGAGGGCGAGCATTCCCGTCAGCCCGGCCTCGACGAAGCCGAGCCCGCCCGGCGTCAGCGGGATCATCCCGAGGAACGCAGCCGCGACGTACGCGAGCAGGACGAGCGTCGGCTCGGGCTCGGCACCGACGGCGCGGAGGCAGGCGAGCAGCGCGAGGTAGTCGAGCATCGAACGGGAGGCGGCCGCGAGCACGGCCGACTTCCACTGGCGGCCGAACGCCACGAGCAGCGAGTCGCGCTCGTGCAGGAGCCGCTCGGGCAGGTCGACCACGTGCGCGTGCCGGCGCACGGTGCGGTTGAGGCCCAGCGCGGTGAAGCGACCGACGACGCGGAGCGGCCGGTCGTACGCGAAGGCCGCGACACCCGCGGCGAGCATGATCACGAAGAGGCTGACGCCGAGGAACGCCGCCTGGGCGAGACCAGGATCGACGGGAGCCCCCGCAAGGATCGCGGGCAGGCTCAGCAGCGGCAGCGCCAGCACGGTGCCGAAGAGCAGCGCCGAGACGCCTGTGAGCGCGGATGCGATCCGGCCCCTCGGGATGCCGACGCGTGTGAGCATCCGGTACTGGAGTGCCCCTGCCGCCGCCGCCCCGCCCGGGATGATCTTGCTGAGCGCGTTCCCGGCGAGCTGGGAGAGCGACACCGGCAGCCGGTGCGGCGCGTGCAGAGCGATCCGCTGCAGCTCCCAGACCGCGAAGAACGAGAGCGTTTCGACGGAGAATGCGATCGCGACCCAGACCGGGTCGAGCTCGAACAGCTCGCGCCAGGAGGTGAAGACCTCGAGCACGCTCGGCAGGAGGACGTAGAGGGAGACGAGCGAGACGACGAGGAAGAGCCCCTGGCCGGCGAGCCGGCGGCCGCGCCGGCTCCGGACGACGCGCGCGGCTCTCAAGACGACCAGATCGCCGGGAAGGCGAGCACTGCGACGGCGCCGAGCAGCGCGAGCAGCAGCCCGAGCTTCCAGGGGTCGCCGAACCGGTAGCCGCCGGGGCTCATCACCTCAGGTTCGCAGGCCTCGCGGCCGGCGTCAGGAACGAGGCGGCCGACCCCACGGGCACGGCTGATCAACCGGCCGAGGGCGAGCGCGAGCAGAACGAGCCCGCAGAACCGCATGCGGCCCGCGACGCCCCTCGCGACCACGGCGGCTGGGAGGCGATCCCAGACGAAAACGGCCACGGTCACGCCGAGGATCAGGAACGGGATCGTCGACTGGCTCAGCACCGACCGGAGCGCCTCGTCATCCGCTGACCAGGCCGCTCGTCAGTCGTTGTGCACGGGCGCGCCGGGGCCGAGGGGGATGCCGAGCAGATACCAGGCGACGAAGAAGACCGTCCAGATGATCGACAGGACGACGACGTACGGGAGCATCATCGCGACGACCGTGCCGATGCCGGCGTCCCTGCGGTAGCGCTGCGCGAAGATGATGATCAACGGGAAGTAGGCCATCAGCGGCGTGACCACGTTGAACGGCGAGTCGCCGACGCGGTAGGCGGCAAGCACCGTCTGCGGCGCAACGTCGAGCCGCAGGAAGAGTGGGATGAAGATCGGGGCGAGGATGGCCCACTTGGCGATCGCCGCCGGCATGATCAGGTCGACGAGCATCGTCACGAGGACGAAGCCGATCAGCAGCCACACCACGCCGACGTTGGCCTCCTCGAGCCAGTCGCCGAGCTTCACGGCCGCGACCTGCGCCATGTTCGAGAAGTTGAAGTACGCGATGAACTGCGCGATCAGGAGGAACAAGAACAGCAGGCTCGCCAGGCCCGCCCACGACTTCGTGATCGACGCGAGCACGTCGTCGCTCGTCCGGATCGTTCCCGCTCCGCGCCCGTAGGCCAGCCCGGCCGCGAAGAAGATGATCGTGATGATCAGGATCAGGCTGTCCATGAACGGCGAGTCGCCGATGATGTCGCCGGTGACCGGGTCGCGCAGCGGTGCGTCGGGGAGCGCGGTGAGCAGGCCGATCGCGACGAGCACGGCCGCGGTCGCGATCAGCGCGTAACGGAGACCCTTCGCCTCCGCCTCGGGTGAGACCTCCGGGCCCTTGTCGGCGTCGAGCGACTCGTCGTCGCTCTCGAGTGCCGGGTCATGCTTGCCGAGGCTTCGCTCGACGATGTACACGGAGATGAGCGTCAGGACGATCGTGACCAGGATCGTCGACGCGATCCCGAAGTAGAGGTTCGCCGCCAGGTCGATCGACTGCTCCGGGTCGACGAGCGCACTCGCGTCGTTCGTGATTTCGGTCAGGACGCCGTCGAGCGGCGTGATCAGAAAGTTGACGCCGAAGCCGGCGGCGACGCCCGCGAAGGCGGCGGCCATGCCCGCGAGCGGATTGCGGCCGACGCTCTTGAACGCCGCCGCGCCCAGGGGTATCAGCACGAGGTACCCCGCATCCGAGGCAATGCTCGAGAGGACACCGATGAAGATGATGATCGGCGTCAGCATCGCTTCCGACGAGACGTCGACGAGCTTCCGGATCAGCGCTCCGATCAGTCCGGCGGCCTCGGCGAGGCCGACGCCGATCATCACGACGAGGATGATCGCCACGGCGGCGAAGTTGCGGAAGCTGGCGACGAAAGAGGTGAAGAGGAACCGGATTCCGTCTGCGGACAGCAGGCTTTGGATTGCCGCCGTCTCCTCCCGGACCGTGTACTCGCCTTCTTGGACGGACGCGTCCGGCAGGCCGCCCGAAGGCTGGGTGGAGCCGCCCGGAACCGTCTCCTCGACAGAGATCGGCGGAGGCTCGACGACCTGGTAGGTGACCTTGATGTCCGCCCAGGCGAGCAGGGCAGAGAGGACGATCACGATCACGCACAGCCAGACGAACAGGATGGCGGGATTCGGCATCTTGTTCCCGCCACGCTCGATCGCGCCGAGGATGCGCTGCATGATCGGCGTCCCGGCGGGGACCGCTTCCGGTGCGCTCGTCACGAGCTCACGTTCCTGGGCGCGAAGGTCTCCGCGAGCCGGCTGAAGAACTGGGCCTCGACCGCTACCGCCTTCTCGAACTCGTCGATCAGAACGCGCTCGTTCGGTGCATGGATGTTGGCGAAGCCGTCGGTCGTGCCCAGCAGCAAGATCTCCGCCTCCGGGGCGGCTTCCTGAAGGGCGCTGACAAGGGGGATCGAGCCGCCGGTCGCGACGAACGACGGCTCGCTGCCCCAGACCGCCTCGAAGGCGGCGCGCGCGGCGTCGTAGGCATTGCCGGACGTTTTCGCGGCGAATCCCTTGCCGGTCTCCGCCGGCGTCACCTCGAGCGCGATTCCGAACGGTCGCTGTGCTTCGAGGTGCCGGACGAGCGCCGCTTGGGCCTGGGCCGGTTCCTGCTCGGGATGGATCCGCAGGTTGAGCTTCGCCCTGGCGTAAGGCACGACCGCGTTCAGCGCCTGGTCGACGGGTTGGGCGTCGACGCCGGTGACAGTGAGCGCCGGCCCGGACCACACCCGCTCGCCGAGCCCGCCGGTGCCGAAGAACGGCAACCCCTGCCCGATCTCGGCCAGCTCGCGAAACTCGTCGTCGCTGTAGGTGGCGCCGGTCCATTCCTCTCGGCGCAGGCCCTCGACCGCCACGTCGCCGCGCTCGTCGTGCAGGCTCGCAAGAGCGTGCAGCAGCACGACCAGCGCGTCCGGCGCCGCGCCGCCGAACTGGCCGCTGTGCTTCGGGCCGGCGAGCGTCCGCACCTCGACGATCACGCTCGCCGTGCCGCGCAGCGCGATCGTCAGCGTCGGGACTCCGGGGCGCAGGCTGCCCATGTCGCCGATCACCATCGCGTCGGCGGCGAACAGCTCCGGCTGCGACGGCGGGTAGGTCGTGAGCGCGCTGCCGATCTCCTCCTGCCCCTCGATCACGAGCTTGATCCCGACCGGAGGCCTGCCCTCCCAGGCGCGCAGCGCGCCGACGTGCATGAGGATGTTCGACTTCGAGTCGGCCGCGCCGCGGCCGTAGATCGCGCCGTCGCGCTCGGTCGCCTCGAACGGCGGCGACTCCCACTTCGACTCGTCGCCCGCCGGGACAACGTCGTAGTGGCTGTAGAGAAGCACCGTCGGCGCGCCTGCGGGCGCCGGGATCTCGCCGATGATCACCGGAGCGGTGTCCGGAAGCTCGAGGTTGTCGACCTTCTCGACGCCGGCGTCGCGGAGGAGCCCGACAATCGCGTCGCGCGCCTCGAGCAGCGCCGGCCTCGTCTCCGCCGGGTAGCCGGCCGCAGACACGCAGGGGATGGCGACGAGCCGCGCGAGCTCCCGCTTGAGGTACGGCATCAGCGCCCGCACGCTCTCTGCGGTCGGGGTCGTGCGAACGGTTTCTGGACTCACACCTGGGCTCCCGTCTGTGGCGCGACCCCTCGCAACACTCGGTTCCCCTAGTCAACACCGTCCGCATGCGGACGCGCAACCTGGGTCGGGCCGGCGGCCGCCTCCGCACCGACGATCGCCGCGGCGATGATCACGAGCGCGGTCACGAAGAGCCAGCTGACGAAGGTGAAGGTGACGCCGATCAGACCGTAGAGCTCGGCCGCGCGTTCGATCGTCCCCGGCAGGTACAGCACCGAGGCCGCAGACAGTGCGGAGAGAGCGACTCCGGCGACGACCGCGCTCGGCAGCAGGCGCCGCCAGGTGATCCGGCCGCCGAGCAGCAGATAGGGCGTCCAGACCCAGAGCACCGTCGAGGTGAGCACGGCCACGACGACGCCGAGCCCGGCCACGTCGAGATCCTGCAGCGCGTTCCGGATCGGGACGACGACCGCCACCCACAGGGCGAAGGCGCCGATCCAGGTCAGCGCCCGCAGGATCCCCCGCGGCCCCTCGCTCGGAAGCCCCCAGATCCGCTCGAAGGTCCGCTGGATCATCCGGCCGAGGCTGACGGACGTGATGATCAGCGCGACGAGACCAACGACGCTGACCGCGCCGCGGACGTCGGACGGCGTCGCGAAGAGCTGGCGCATCGCGCGGGCCGACGCTCCCTCGAGCTCGAAGCGGTCGACCATTCGCTCGCCGAAGCTCTCCCCGGCCGGCGAGAGCGCCGACGCGACCATCGCCAGCGGGATCACGGCGATGAAGGCGCGCGAGGCGAGCGCGAGCGCCCGGTCGACGCTCTCGAGCTCGATGAAGCGGTAGATGCAGCGTCCGACGAACGAGCGGTCGAGGAAGGCGACGGCGCGCTCGCGCGCGTCGAGTGCCAGCTTCCGCGCTCGAGAGTCGTCGGGCATCGCCTGCCTCGACACTACCGCGGCTCCGGCGGCGCAGAATGTGCGAGACGTGTCCGCATCGGTTCGGCACCTTGTCGGCCGGGATGACGAGCTGGAAGCCGTCGTCCGGCTGCTCGACGCCCCCGCGCTGCTTCCCCGTGCCGTCGTCCTGGCGGGGGAGGCCGGGATCGGTAAGACGACGTTGTGGCTGGCCGGCGTCGAGGCCGCGGTCACCCGCGGCTACCGCGTCCTGACCTCCCGGCCTTCCGAGGCCGAGACCCAGTTCGCATTCGCGGGCGTGGGCGACCTCCTCGGCGACGTCGCCGAGAACGTGCTGGCGGAGCTGCCGCCGATCCAGCGGCGGGCGCTCGAGGGGGCGCTGCTGCTCGGGGAGTCGGAGCTACCCGTCGACGAGCGCGCAGTGGCGGCCGCCTTCCTCGGCGCGCTGCGGCTGCTCGCGGGCGGCAGTCCGCTCTGCGTCGCGGTCGACGACGTCCAGTGGCTGGACGCAGCGTCGCTGACGGCGATTCGCTACGCGCTCGCCCGCCTCGACCGCGAGCCGATCGCGACGCTCCTCGCAGTCCGCGGCGACGTGCCGGCCTGGCTCCCGCGTGCGGTTCCGGACGAGCCGCTGCAGAGGGTCGACCTCGACGGCCTGAGCGTCGGCGCCCTCCAAGAGCTCCTGCGCGCCCGCCTCGACGCGAGGTTCCCGAGGCCGACGCTGATCAGGATCTGGGAGACCTCGGGCGGCAACCCGTTCTTCGCCCTCGAGCTCGCGGACGCTCTCAAGCGACGAGGCGGAACGCTCGCGCTCGGGGAAGAGCTCCCGATCCCGGCGAGCCTCGACGAGCTCCTCCACGCGCGCATCGACGGCCTCGGCGGCGCAGCGCTCGAGGTCGCGCGCGCCGTGGCGGCGGTCGCCGACCCGACCGTAACGCTCGTGGAGACGGCGGTCGGGCCTGGCTTCGACCGCGGGCTCGCCGAGGCGCTCGACGCGAGGATCCTCGACCTCGACGGCGAGCGCCTGCGCTTCACCCATCCGCTGCTCGGATCCGCCGTGGTCGCGCGCCAGACACCTGCACGCCGAAGATCGCTGCACGCGCGCATGGCCGAGATCGTCCCGTCAACCGAGGAGCGGGCGCGCCAGCTCGCGCTGGCGACGGCGAAGCCGGACGCCGAAGTCGCCTCGATCCTGGCCGAAGCCGCGCGCGTGACCCAGAGTCGCGGCGCGCCGGCGGCTGCCGCGGAACTGGCGGAACAGGCGTTTCGACTGACTCCGCCTGAAGCAGCCGCCGACGCCCGGAGGCGCCTCCTCGCCGCCGCCGACCTGCACGCTCACATCGGCAACACCGAGCGCGCAGTCGGCGCTCCTCGAAGCTGCGCTGGCCAACGGCCGCGGCGGGCAACGAGCGAGCCGATGTTCTGATGCATCTCGCCCACGTCCATGTCAGCACGCCGGCCTCCGTAGCGCTCTACCGCGAGGCCCTCACGGAAGCCGACGACGACGCGCTGCAGGCCGAGATCCATTTGAGCCTCGCCTCGCTGATGCGCTTCAGCGACGGTGTCGAGCGTCGGCCTCCAGCACGGAGAACTCGCGGTGCTCGCGGCCGCGCGTGTCGGCGACCCCAGACTTCGCTGCCGCGCTCTGACGGCACATGGGCTCCTGCACTTCAACACCGGGCGGGGGATACCGCTCGCTGAAATGGAGGAAGCACTGTCGCTGGAGCGATCGCTACCCGATTCGCCGCTCGACGGTGGCCCGACCTCGGTCTTCGGCCACCACCTCTGGTGGTCAGGGGACGTCGACCGGGCACGCACGCTATTCGAGGAGCTGCTGCAGGACGTGGCCACCCGGGACGATGCCCGGAAAGAGGCGGAGCCCTTGTGGTTCCTCAGCTTCCTCGAGTGGCGGGCGGGGAACTGGAAGGCGTCCGACGAGCACGCGATCGCCTTCCTGGAACTCCAGTCCCAGTTCGGCGACGTGCCGCCGCCCGGCGAGCTGCCCGCCGCCGTCGTCGCAGCTCATCTGGGGCGGGTCGACGAGGCGCGCGCTCGCGCGGAACGCGCAATCGCCAGAGCCGAGGCCGGAGGAATCCGCGTCGCCCAGTCGGGCCACGGCTGGGTGCTCGGGTTCCTGGAGCTCTCGCTCGGCGACGCGTCCGCCGCGCTCGTGCACCTGAGACGATCGCACGAGCTCCGCCGCGACTTCGCGCTCGAACCAGGCATGCGGCTCGAACTCGGAGATCTGCTGGAGGCGCTGGTCACAGCGGGCGAGCTCGACGAAGCGGACGAGATTCTCGCGACGTGGCACGAGCGTGCCGACCGCCTCGACCGAGCCTGGCTGCTCGCGATCCTCGCCCGCTGCCGCGGCCTCGTCCTCGCTGCCCGCGGCGACCTCGACGCAGCCTTCGAGAGCTTCGAGCAGGCCCTCGCCGAGCATGCGCGCAGCACCGACCCGTTCCACGAGGCGCGGACGCTGCTCGCCCTCGGTCGCACGCAACGGCGAGCGAAGAAGCGCGGCGCCGCCCGCGCGACGCTCGAAGACGCGCTCGCACGCTTCGAGCGGCTCGGGGCGCCGCTTTGGGCGGAGCAGACCCGGGCCGAGCTGGCCCGGATCGGCGGCCGTGCGCCATCGCGTGGCGAGCTGACGGAGGCCGAGTCCCGGATCGCCGCGCTCGTCGCCGAGGGCCGAACGAACCGTGAAGTCGCGGCGGCCCTCTTCCTCACCGAGCACTCCGTCGAGACCGCATTGACGCGCATCTACCGCAAGCTCGGCGTCCGCTCCCGCGCCGAGCTCACGCGCCTCCTCTCCGCAAACAGCTGAGGTTTCCGGCTTTCGCCGTGCTCGGTCCGGGGCGAGCCTGTCTCCGCACGCAAACCCGAATCGAGGAGGAGGATTGCAGTGATCAAGCTACGACTCGGCATCTCGGCGACGCTGGCTGCGGTCGCCGTGCTCGCGCTGGGGCCGACGACGTCGTCGTCGGCGCCGGGCGAGAACGCCGTCGTCCATTGGAGCGGTGTAGCTGCGAGTGCGATCGTGGTCGGGCGGGCTCCGGCCAGCAGCGCTGTGCTGGGCGGCATGGTTCACGGCGCCATGTACGACGCGGTTGCGGCGGTCGAAGGAGGTCTGAAGCCGTTCGCGACCGGCGTCAAGGCGCCGCCGGGTGCGTCGGTGGATGCTGCCGTCGCGCAGGCGGCACGCGATGTTCTCGTCGCCCGCGTGCCCGGCCAGGCCACGAACGTCCAGATCGCGTACGACGCCTACATGGCGTCGATTCCGGACGGACAAGCGAAGGACGGCGGCAAGGCTGTCGGCACCGCCGCGGCGGCCGGGATGCTCGCGATGCGGACCGGCGACCGCTTCGACGATCCGAACGTGTACGTGCAGCCGACGCCGGGGCCCGGTGTGTTCGAGCCGATCGCGCCGACGCCGCCGGTGGATCCGAAGCTCGCCTTCGTGCGGCCGTTCACCTACGAGTCTCCCTCGGACTATCGTCCGGGCGGTCCGCCCGAGCTGACGAGCAAGCGGTACGCCAACGACGTGGCCGAGCTGCAGGCCTACGGCCGCGTCAACAGCACCGTTCGGACTGCGTTGCAGACGGAGACCGTCCGCTTCCACACCGAGCAGACGTTCTTCCAGTTCAACCGGACCTTGCGTGAGCTGGCCGTAGCTCGCGGCCTCGACCTGCGCGAGTCGGCGCGGCTGCTCGGCTACGTCAACGTCGCGACCGCGGACACGATGATCGCCTGCTGGGAGGCGAAGTACCACTACATGTTCTGGCGGCCGAACCACGCGATCCAGCGGGCCGACACGGACGGGAACCCGGCCACCTCGCCCGACGCGACGTGGTTGCCGCTGATCGTCGGCAACCACCCGGAGTACCCCTCCGGCCACGGTTGCTACACCGGAGCGGTGACCGAGTCGCTGCGGAACTACTTCGGGACGAAACGCGTCAAGCTCGTGATCACGAGCCTGGCCCCCGGGGCCGGACCGCCACGGACGTTCGAGAACCTGGACGAGCTCGTCGTCGACGTCGAGAACGCACGCGTCTGGGGCGGCCTCCACTACCGCACGACGATGACCGACACAGCCAAGTACTTCCCGCGGATCGCACGCGACATCGGTCGGCGGCACTTCCTCGATGGGCGCGGGCCCCACGACGACCCCAGCCTCGGCGGCTAGGCGGCGTGGGAGGAGACGGAGGGTGGACATCGTCCACCCTCCGTCCCGGGAGGTCACATGAAGAGCTACGTCGTCGAGGTCTACCTGCCGCGGTCACGCGGCCGTGAGGCGGGCGAGCTCGCGGCCCGGGCGCGTGCCGCAGCCGAGGGGCTGTCTCGCGAAGGCAGGCAGATCCGCTATGTCCGGACGACGTTCCTGCTAGACGACGAGACGTGCTTCCACCTCTTCGAGGCCGGTTCGGCGGAGGTCATTGAGGCGGCGGCGGAGCGCGCGGAGCGGCGCGCGTCCTCGCCGCCGTCGAAAACTCGTAGGCCGCGCGTCTAGCTGCCGGCCTTTACTTCGCCGCCACAGCGGCGTAGGGTCGGCCGACGTTCGTCGGGGAGAGGCACGTGGTCGACGGCGGAGGGGTCATTGCTTCGCCTCTCCGATTCGACCGTTGCCCGGCGGGCGGGTTCATCCGCACCTGGGACTCGACGAAAGGAGACGGTCTTGAAGGCATTGCGCTGGGTCGTGCTGGCCGCTGCGGTCGGCACGGTGACGCTCGGGCTCGCCTCGGCAGCGCCCGCCGGCACGGAGGCGTGCGCCAGCCGCACCAACAACACGCAGGAGAAGCTGCTCGAATGCGTGACCGTCGACGGCGCTCGAGAGCATCAGGCGGCGCTGCAGGCGATCGCGAGTGCGAACGGCAACACCCGCGTCTCGGGGTCGCCCGGGTACGACCAGTCGGTCGACTACGCCGAGAAGGTGCTCACGGCAGCGGGGTACGACGTGACCGTCCAGGAGTTCCAGTTCCAGACGTTCGTCTCGCTGTCGCCGTCGATCCTGGAGCAGGTGGCGCCGCTGCCGGCGCGGCCGCTCGAGAACAACATCATGTCGTACTCCGGCAGCGGTGACGTGACCGGGGCTGTGAGCTCGCCGTCGCCGGTGACGGGCTGCTTCGCGCCCGACTGGGCGGGGTTCCCCGCGGGAAGCATCGCCCTCGTCCAGCGGGGCGGCTCGACGGCCACGTTCACGTGCTCGTTCGCGGTGAAGGCACTGAATGCCCTCGCCGCAGGCGCGGTCGGCGTCGTCATCTACAACAACGTCGCCGGACCGTTGAACGGCACGCTCGGCAACACGTTCACGGCGAACATCGGCGTCACCGGGATCACCCAGGCGCTCGGCGAGGAGCTACGGGCGACCCCCGGACTCGTGCTGCGGCTGAAGACGAGCACGCTCCGCGGCATTGCGACCACGTCCAACGTCCTCGCCGAGACGACGAGCGGCGACCCGGACAACGTCGTGATGGTCGGAGCGCACCTCGACTCCGTCAACGCCGGGCCGGGTATCCAGGACAACGGTTCCGGCAGCGCGGCGATCCTCGAGACCGCCGAGCAGATGGCGAAGGTGCAGCCGCGGAACAAGGTCAGGTTCGCGCTGTGGGGTGCCGAGGAGTCGAATCTCGTCGGCTCGACGTACTACGTCAACAACCTCCCGGCCGCGGAGCGGGCGAAGATCGCGCTCTATCTCAACTTCGACATGATCGGATCGCCGAATCACGTGTTCTTCGTCTATGACGGTGACAACTCCGACGCGGTCGGCGCCGGGCCTGGGCCGGCAGGGTCGGCCGAGATCGAGAAGGTCTTCGAGAGCTACTACACGTCGCGGGGACTGCCGTTCAAGGGCACCGACTTCAGCGGCCGCTCCGACTACGGGCCGTTCATTGCCGCGGGGATCCCCGCCGGCGGCCTCTTCACCGGCGCGGAGGGGATCAAGACCGCGGCGGAGGCCGCGCTCTGGGGCGGTACGGCCGGCCAGCAGTACGACCCGTGCTACCACCTGGCGTGCGACACGTACGCCAACATCAACCTCTTCGCGTACGACGTGAACGTCGATGCCGTCGCCTACTCGACGCTGCAGTACGCGATGAGCACCGAGGACGTCAACGGCGCTCGGGGGAAGGGCAACTTCCCGACCCCGGGTGCGTCGGCCGCGTCGGCTGCGAGCAGCGGTTCGCAGGGCGGCCTCGACGACGACGCCGTCGCGGAGTAGCAAACGTGCGAGACGGAGCCGCGCCCGAGGGGCGCGGCTCCGTCGTCGCTCAGGCACGTGCTGTGCTGCTCGGTCCCAGGTCCGGAAGCCGGGCCGAGCAGGCAATTCTGAGGTGGAGCTAGGCGGGCTCGAACCGCCGACCTCCTGGGTGCGATCCAGGCGCTCTCCCAGCTGAGCTATAGCCCCTCGGCCGCCTAGTGTAGCGCGTCAGTTGAGGGCCGCCACCAGGCGTTCGAGCGTGTCCTGCTCCCAGCCGTTGACGAAGTCTGCATGCGTCCCGAACGTGCCCGACGCCTGCACCGGCCGGCCGTTCTCGGTCGACGGATAGAGGAGGATCAGGACGAGGCTCGGCAACGCGACCGGGTGCGACCGCGGGCACTGCCCGTCGGACGCGTACGCCAGATGCCTCTGGTGGTTGGCGCTGTCGAGGTCGCGCCCGTTCCAGCAGTTGGGGAAGGTCGCGCGCAGGTGGAGCGACACGTCCGGCGGGCAGTTCGGCACCGCCGCCGCCCGCGGCTCCGCACCGAAACCGCCACAGGCCCAGCCGACGACCGACAGTTTCTGCGGCCGCCGCGCATTCTGGTTGCCCGCGATCATCTTCAGCCCGGCCGGGAACGCCCGCACAGGCCCGGTCGTGCGGCGCACGTAGTAGCCGACGCCGACGAGCGGCCGCAGCGCCCGGCGACCGACGAACAGCGTCGGCACCCAGTACGCGGACGCGTCGCCGACGTCGCCGCAACTCGACTCACCGCCGAGCAGCGAGGCGGGTGTCGTCGCGGCGTCGACGTCACGGTTGCCGATGAAGGTGTGGTTGTGCGCCTTACCGGGCTGGCCGGGGAAGACGATCGGGTCGTCGTTGTTGAAGTGGCTGAAGCCGCAGCCGATCACGAAGTAGCGGCCTCCCGGGAATCGGGGCGAGCTCTGATCGGCGGCCGCGCGCTCGGCCAGGGCCGGGAACGCCGTTGCCCCGGCGACGAGGAACGCCCCCAGGACGAGCAGGTGCGAGGTGCGGCGGCGCAGCTTCAATCGCCCTCCGATCGACTGTGCGCCGATTGTCACACAGTCTGATCAAGACGAGGTCAAGGCGCGGCTGGGAGGAGCGACTCGAGCCGGTCGATCCGCGCCATCTGCGGGAAGAGCCTTGGCCAGACGAGCGCACAGAGGATCGTCAGCGAGCCGCCGATCACGACCGCAGGCACGGCGCCCACGAGGGCGGCGGCCGCGCCCGACTCGAAGGCGCCGAGCTCGTTCGAGGCGCTGATGAAGACCATCTCGACCGCGTTCACCCGCCCGCGAAGCGCGTCCGGCGTCGCGAGCGCCGTGATCATCGAGCGGATGTTCATGCTGATCATGTCCGCGAAGCCGCTCACCGCCAGCGCAGCGAACGAGAGCGGGAACGAGTGCGAGAGGCCGAAGACGACCATGCTCGCGCCGAAGACGGCGACGACGATCAGGAGCTTCCGCCCCGCCATCCCCCTGAGCGGCCGACGGGTGAGCATGATCCCGGCGAGCATCGCGCCCACCGCCGGCGCGCTCCGAAGCACGCCGAGGCCGACCGGCCCGACGTCGAGGATGTCGCGCGCGAACACCGGCAGCAGCGCCACGGCGCCGCCGAAGAGCACTGCGACGAGGTCGAGCGAGATCGCGCCCAGCAGCACCGGCGTCCGCCTGACGAAGCGGAGGCCGGCGAGCAACGAGACGAGGCGCGAGCCGCCGACATCGAACGGCGCCGCCTCGATCTCCCGCGGCTTCATCGGCAGCACGAAGCCGACCGAGATCAGCATCAGCACCGCGCCGGTCGCGTAGACGACACCCGGCCCGAGCGCGAAGAGCAGGCCGCCAACCGCGGGGCCGACGACGACCACGCCCTGGAAGACCGTCGAGCGAAGCGCGATCGCGCTCGGCAGTAGCTCGTAGGGCACGAGCGTCGGCGTCATCGAACGGATCGCGGGGTTGCCCACCGCGGCCGTGCAGCCGCTCGCAAACGAGAGCGCGAGGAACGGCCAGAGCTGATCGGCGCCGCTGAGGCTGACGACCAGGAGCAGGAGTGTGATCGCCGCGTCGACGGCGAGCGAGCCGGCGTAGATCAGCTTCCGCGGCAGCCGATCGGCGAGCGCGCCGGCGGGCAGCGCGAACAGGAGCAGCGGCAGGAACTCGGCCAGGCCAACGAGGCCGAGGTGGAACGGGTTGCGGGCGATGTCGTAGACCTGCCAGCCGACGGCGACGAAGACCATCTCGCGGCCGAAGCCGTACGAGATGCTCGAGCCCAGCGAGAGCGAGTAGTCGCGCTCGCGGAGGACCGGTGGCAGCCGCCGTTTCATCGGACGGCGAGGCTATCCATACGATGCGGGCGTGCGCGCGGTCGTGCTCGACGCAGACAGACAGCCCCGCCTTGCGGACGCGCCCGCACCTGTCGACCCGATCCGCGTGCTCGCCTGCGGGCTCTGCGGCTCGGACGTGGAAAAGATCGGCGTCGCGCCGACGGGGACGGTGCTGGGGCACGAGGTCGTCGCACAGCGGGCAGATGGCGCGCGCATCGCGCTGATCCATCACCTCCCCTGCGGCGAGTGCGCGCGCTGCCTAGCCGGCCACGAGTCGACCTGCGAGCGCTTCGCCAAGGCGACGATCGTCCCCGGCGGCTTTGCCGAGAACGTCGAGACCGCCGAGGGGATCGAGCTGGCGGACGGGATCGGGGACGCGCTCGGCACGTACCTCGAGCCGCTCGCGTGCGTTCTTCGCGGCGCGGAGCGGGTGCCTCCCGGACGCGTGCTCGTCGTCGGCCAGGGCTTCATTGGGCGGCTCGTCGCGGGGGTGCTGCGGCGCCGCGGCGACGAGGTGTTCGCCGTCGACACGCGACCGGAGCGAGCCGGTCCAGCGCCGGACGGCCCCGTCGGCGCGGCCATTCTCTGCGCTCCGGCCGCGCCGCTCGACGCGGTCGAGCCGGGCGGCACGGTCCTCGTCTTCTCTCCCGCCGCGCCGGTCGACCTCGACCTCGTCTACCGCAACGAGCTGACGCTAACCGGGTCGCGCTCGGCGACGCCCGGGCACATGCGGGCGGCGCTCGAGTTCCTGTCCGAGCTCGACGTGCCCGAGCCGGAGGTGCTTCCCCTCGAACGCTTCGCCGAGGGGCTCGAGCTCTACCGCTCCGGCCGCGCGCTCAAGGTCGTCTTCACGCCGTGAGGGCGTTGCGCTTCCACGGGCCGGGCGACCTGCGGCTCGAGGACGTGCCGCACCCCGAGCCCGGGCCCGGCGACGTGCTCGTCCAGATCGAGGTCGCGCTCACGGACGGCACCGACCTGAAGACGTTCCGCCGCGGCCATCCCGTCCTGCTGGGCGAGCTGCCGAGCCCGTTCGGCCACGAGTTCTGCGGGATCGACGTCGCCACCAGCCGGCGCGTCGTCGCCGCCAACTCGGCGGCAGGCGACGAGCGCGGGACGCCGTTCGAGCTCCTGAACGGGGCCTACGCCGAGCTGCTGCTCGTGCCGGCGGCGATCGCGGCGGTCAACCTCCATCCCGTGCCGCCGGGGCTGGACCCCGAGGTGGCGGCGATGGTCGAGCCGCTCGCGTGCTGCCTCCGCGGCGTCGAGCGAGCGGCGATCGCCGCCGGCGACCGGGTGGCGATCCTCGGCGCCGGCCCGATCGGGCTGATGCTCGCCGCCTGCGTCGCCGACGCCGGTGGGCGGCCCGAGGTCGTGGGCGGCCGCGCCGAGCGGCGCGCGCTCGTCCCCGAGTTCGGCGGCGCGACCGGCGACGGTGAGAGAGCGGACGTCGTGATCGAGGCGGCCGGGACCGACGAGGCGTGGCAGCGGGCGCTCGAGCTCGTCCGCCCGGGCGGCACCGTCCTCTACTTCGGCGGCCGCGAAGCCGGCGCAGAGCTGCGCGTCGACGCCTTCCGGCTCCACTACGAGGAGCTGACGCTGCGCGGCGCCTTCCACCACGCGCCTCGCCACGTCCGCGCTGCGCTCGCCTTCCTCGCCAGCGGCGCCTATCCGTGGGAGCGGCTGATCACGCACCGGATCCGGCTCGAGGAGGTGCCGGCGCTGCTGGCCGACCCGCCGCGCGACTACCTCAAGGCCGCGGTGATCCCTTGACCAGCCGGATGGCGAAGGCGCCTGCGCCCGCGACACCGGCGAGTGCGAGCGAGGCGAGATTCGTCGTCGCGCACGTCCGGCAGGCGTTGCAGCAGACCGCCGCCATCGGCGCGTGCTCGCCGTACTTCCCGGCCGCCTGCACCATCCGTCCCTGCCAGACCGCCTTCATGGGGTCATGATACGCAGCGGATGGGACTTGCTCACTGGGACGACGTCGAGCAGCACCGGCGTGCGAAGGGCGAGATGGACGCGACCTGGCAGCGGCTCGGCGACGCCGCCGGGACGAAGGGCGTCGGGCTCAACCGGGTCCGCGTCGCGCCGGGAAAGCTGCCGACGCCGCCGCACTCGCACGGCGCCTCCGAGGAGGTCTACTACGTACTCGGCGGCTCCGGCCTGGCGTGGCAGGACGATCAGGTGCACGAGGTTCGTCCCGGCGACTGCGTCATCCACCGCGCCAATGAGCTCGAGCACACGTTCATCGCGGGTCCCGACGGGCTCGACTACCTCGTCTTCGGCACGAGGCACCCGACCGAGATCGGCTGGCTGCCGCGCTCGAGCGCCGTTCGCTTCGGCTGGCCCTGGGCCGAGGGCCGGGTCGACGATCCGTGGGACCGCGAAGCCGAGGCGCCGCCGCTCGAGGTCGGCGAGCCGGCCGCGCGCCCGCCGAACATCCTCAACGTCGACGAGGTCGAGCTCGAGCGCTGGGGCGGAGCGACGACCGCGCCGTTCGCGACGAGGGAGCGCTCCGACCTGGCCGGCTTCCATTGGGAGCGGCTCGATCCCGGGACGCGCGGCTCGGTGCCGCACTGCCATTCCGAGGAGGAGGAGATCTTCGTCATCCTCGAGGGCGAGGGGACGCTGCACCTGTGGCCGTCGCCGTCGTTCGCCGCCGGGACGGGCACCGAGCGTGAGGCGATCCCGATCCGCGCCGGCCACGTCGTCGCGCGGCCGCCGGCGACGCGCGTCAGCCACTGGTTCCGCGCCGGCCACGACGGGCTGACGATGCTCATCTACGGGACGCGGAAGCCGAACGACATGTGCTGGTACCCGCGCTCGAACAAGATCGCCTGGCGCGGGCTCGGCGTCATCGGCCGGATCGAGGTGCTCGACTACTTCGACGGCGAGCCCGACGACGACGGCAGCGACGACTTCTAGGGCCGCGCTCTAGACGAAGAGGGTCAGCTCGGGCTCGCGCTCACCGCGCAGCACGGCGAGGTCGACCTCGACACACGCGATTCCCCGCGACTCGGCGAGCGTCACCGCCTGCGGCTTGAAGGACTGTGCCGCGAGGAGCCCGCGGCAGGCCGCTTTCGCCGGGTCGGCGCGGATGAAGCCGAGGTAGCGCGTCAGCTGCTCGACCGCCTCGATCGTGCCGACGCGCTTGATCTCGACCGCGACCCAGCCGTCGTCGCAGTCGCGGCACATCAGGTCGACTGGGCCGATCTCGGTCATCCACTCGCGCCGGTCGAGCCGGAGCTCGGCCTCGAGCCATCCCGGCGCTGCGGCGAGCGCCTCCTGGAGGTGCTTCTCAACGCCGTCCTTCTCGAGCCCGGCCACCTCGTCCATCTCGTGCTCCTGATCCGAGAGCACCTCGGCGATCCGGATCTCCAGCTGATCCTCGGTCTTGCCGGCGCGCTTGCGGACGACGATCAGCCCGTCCGACTCCTCGATCACGGTCGGCGGCGTCATCCAGTTGCTCGGCCGGTAGCCGCCGCTGTCCGCGTGGACGAGCACGGAGCCGTCGGACTTGATCATCAGCAGTCGCACCGCCTCGGGCAGGAAGGCGTCGAGACGGCCGGTGTAGGTGACCTCGCAGCGGGCGACGAGCAGGCGCATGGGCCGCCCAACCTACTGTCCCTTTCGGACGTGCGAGGTCCTGGCCCCCGACACGTCCCTGGCGGACGTGCGAGGTCCTGGCCCCGACACGTCCCTCGCGGACGTGGGGGGTTTTGGCCCCGGCACGTCCCCGCAAGCCCCCCGGGGCGATGGCGCTAGCGGCGGCGGACGAGGGTGACGCCGTCGCGCACGGTCAGCTGGACGGCGACGACGCGGTCGTCGGAGGCGAGCTTGTCGTTCAGAGCGGCGATCAGCCTCGTCGTCTCATCGGGCGGGTCGAGCACGCGCCCGCTCCAGAGGGTGTTGTCGATCGCGATCAGCGCGCGCTCGGAGAGCCGCGGCAGCACCGCCTCGTAGTAGGCGTCGTAGTTCTCCTTGTCCGCGTCGATGAAGACGAAGTCGAACTCGCCCGCGAGCGTCGCGATCGTCTCCAGCGCCGGCCCGAGATGGAGCGTGACCTTGCTTCCGTGCGGACTCCGGTCGAAGTAGCGCTGGGCAACCTCGGCGTGCTTCGGGTCGATGTCCAGCGTGTCGATCCGCCCGTCCGGCGGCAGCGCGGCCGCCATCGAGAGCGCCGAGTAGCCGGTGAAGGTGCCGATCTCGAGCACCCGCTTCGCACCGGAGCCGGCGACGAGCAACTCGAGGAACCGCCCCTCGATCGGCCCGGTCAGCATCTGCGGGGACGCCATCGTCGCCTTCGTCTCCGCGGCCAACTCGGCGAGCAGCGCCTCGGGAGGGGTCGTATGCCGCTCGGAGTACTCCTCCAGCTCCTCCTCGACGAGGAAGCTCATCGCTCGACCCTCGAGCCGCCGACGATCGCCTCGCGCCCAGCGGAGAAGCGCACCATCGCCTTGCCCTTGCCGTCGTAGTCGGGCGACCAGACGACGAGCGTGGCCTCCTCGCCGCCGACGCGGACCGCCTCGTCGATCGACGCCGCCTCGCCGCGCCAGTAGCGCACGAACGGGTTCTCCTCCCACTCGCGGCCGATCGTCGTCTCGTCCGTGTGCCCCGGCAGGACGCGCACCTCGGGCGGCAGCGTCATCAGCGTGTCCATCACCGACGCCCTGATCGGCGCGGCATCCGGGCCACCGCCGACGGCATCCTTGAAGAGGATGTCCGCCGTGAAGGCGACCGTCTCGTTCGCGACGAAGGCGAGGTGGTCGGGCGCGTGGCCGGGAGTCTCGAGCGCCTCGATCGTGAGCCCGCCGGTCTCGAGTGGGCCCTTGACGATCTCGACGCCGTAGCGCTCGACGAGCTCCGCGTCGCCGGCGACGTGATCCGGGTGTGAGTGCGTCGTGAGCAGGTGCGTGACCTTCAGGCGCTCGCGCTCCACGACCTCGTGCAGCGGGTCGAGCGGCGCGCCGCTGTCGATGAAGACGGCCGTCCCGCCGGGCTCGTCCGCAAGCAGGTAGGCGTTCGAGAGCCAGTCGGGATGCATGCTCCGCTCGATCAGCACGGCGAGACCGTACACCGCGAGAAAGGATCGCGGCCGACGAGGACTCTTCCCCTGTGGGTGCGCGCGCTCGCGAGAGCCGCGCGCGCCTGGGCCTCTCCTACGGCGCCGGCGGCAGCGCCGGGACAGGCACCGCAGGAACCGGCACCGGCGGAGCGCTCGCCCCAGCGGCGCCCGCCGCGCCGGTCGCGGTCTCGACGACGTCCGCAAGAGCCGGTGAGGCCGGCGGCGCCGGCAGGGGAAGCGGCGACGAGGACGGCGGCGGCACCGGCAGCGCGACCGGCAGCGGCGGACCGGCAGCCTGCTCGAGGACGGCTTCGACCGTCCCGACGACGCCGGGGAGCGAGGGTGGCGGCTGCGGCTGGTCGGCGTCACTGGCCGGAGCGGTACCGGCCTCGGGCACGGTCCGAGGAATCGGCGGGGGCACCGCAGCAGGCTGCGACCGCGGCCGAGGCGGCACCGTCGGCGTGGGCGGGGGCGCAGCATGGACGACGGTGCGGGCCGGGAGCGCGGCCGGCTTCGCCGCGCGGGCGGGTGGAGCGGCGGTGATGCGGCCAGCGGCAGTCCGTTTGGCGGGAGCGGCAGTCCGTTCGGCGGGAGCGGCACTCGGCGCGGCGACAACGGGCGCCGGCCGGAGCCCGTCGGCCTGGGAGACCGGAACGGCGACGCTTGCACCGCCAACCGTGAGCACTGCGGCGCCGAGCGTACCGGCGGCGCGCGGGGCCAGCGCGGCGAGCTCGACGCGCGACCAGAGCCCTGCAATCCAGCCGGGTAGCGGCGGCAGGAAGATCGGCCGACGGACTGCGACGGTCGGCGGATCGAGCACGTCGCGCAGCGACCGCCGGGCGCGGAAGAGGAGCATCTGGACCGAGCCCACCGTCGAGTCGAGCTCCTCGGCGATCTCGGCGTAGGAGAGGCCGACGATCTCGCGGAGCACGAAGATGCGCCGCTGCTCGGGCGGCAGCGTCGCGAGCGCCTCGCTCAGCACGCGCGACCGCTCGTACGGGAGCTCGGCCGTGGTTGGGAAGTCCGCGTCATCGACGAGCTCCTCACGCGGGCGGCGCTGGGCGTTCCGGAAGCGGCGGCGCCGCACGTTCTCCGAGATCGCGAGCAGCCACGCTCGCGGCGACTCCGGCCGCGCGCCGCGCAGGACGGCGCGGTAGGCGTCCGCGAACGCAGCCTGCGTCACGTCCTCCGCGTCCTGCGGGTTCCCGAGCTTGCGCAGCGCCGCCCGGTAGACGTCGCCGCGAAGCCCCCGGTAGAGCTCCTCGAAGGTGAGATCTACCCCGGCACGAGCGGTGTCGGGTCGGCTCGTGGCCATGTCGAAGTAACGTTCGTAAAGAAGAAAAGGATGCGATCAGCGCTCGACACGGCGCTTTGCCGCGCGGAGCCAGAGGCGCCTCGTCAGCCCGCTGAAAGGACGGATCACGAGCCAGTAAGCGCCGAAGCGGCGCCGGGACGCCGCGTCGGTGAGGAAGACGCGTGTCTCGGTCTCGAGCCGTGCACCCTCCCCGTCTGGCAGCGCGCGGAGGTCAAGAGCGAGCTTCGCGTACCCGGGCTCGGTGAAGTGGACGAAGTCCTCGCCGGAGCGGGTGCCGCCGCGGCGAGACCAGGGCTGCCCGATCAGGACGAGCGTCTCCGGGTCGTGGAGCCGGAAGCCCTGCGCCTGCAGCGACGCCCAGATCGGGCCGCGCGGCGCCGCCCTGAGGCCGCGCAGGCGAAAGAGGATCGAGACCAGCGGCACGTCCTCGAGCCGCGTCTCCCGGGCAGCCGCGAGCGCAGCCTCCGGAGTAGCGTCGACGCGGAGCGAATGCCGCTCGCGGTGGTGGTAAACGGGGAGCGCGTCCGTGACCGTCATGCCCTGATGCTCTCAAACGGCGAGAATCGCCCGATGCGCGTGGCCCTCGTCGTCCTCGCTCTGGCCGCGGCCGCGCCCGCGCAGGCAGGCGTCCGCGTCGTGCCGCCGTTCGATCCGGCCGACTACGCCGATCGCGCGGCCGTGGGGCTGCTCGTCCCCGGCGCCGGGCCGACGGTGACTCGCGAGGCGGCGCTCGCAGCGCTGCTGCAGGGGGAGCTCGAGCACGATCTCCTCGGCGGGATCGCCGACGGCGAGAACACGATCGAGCTCGGGGAGCCGGGTGAGCCCGAGATCGTCGTCTCGCTCCCGCCTCCTGGGCGGAGCGACAACGACGTCCGTTATCCGATTGCGCTGCTCGGCGAGCGCGGCCTGCTCACGTCGGACTCGACCCGGATCGACGGGCTCGTCTCGGTCACCGATGTCGCGACTGGTCGCATCCGCGTCGTTCCGCACGACGATGCCGTGCAGGCGCTCGAGACGCTCGACGACCGGATCGAGCGGAACTCGGACTGGCGCCTGCCGCTGACGATCGGCCTGGCTGCGCTCCTGATCGGGCTCGCCTTCGTCCGGCCGCAGCACGCGGTGCGGGCGCTGCTCGTCGTCTTGGCGGCGAACCTCTGGCTCAGCCCCCCGCTCGCGCTGGCCGCCGGCCTCGCCGTCCTGCTGCTGCCGCTCGGCTGGGCGTGCGCGGCAATCCTGGCCGCCTACCTCGTCGCGCTCGGGCTCGACGCCGAGACCGTCGCGCTCTCGCCGTTCGGTCCTTCCCAATCCGGACGGTTCTACGGGATCAACAACTTGCTCGAGACGATGCTGCTCGCTCCCGCGCTTCTCGGCGCCGCCCTGCTCGGCCGCGCCGGGATCCTCGTGGCCGCGCTCGCCTTCATCACGATCGGCGGCAACCGCTTCGGGGCCGACGGTGGCGGCATCGTCGTCCTCGCCGCCGCCTATCTCGTCCTCTGGCTGCGTCTGCGCGGTGAGGCGCTGACGTGGCGGCTGGCCGGGCTGATCGCGGCCGGGGCGGTGGCGGTCGCGCTCGCACTGCTCGGCCTCGACGCGGCCACCGGAGCCTCGAGCCACGTCACGGACGCCGTCGGCGACGGCCCAGCCGCTCTCGCCGGCGACATCGCCGACCGGATCGAGCTCTCGGTTCGCCGGACGGCCGCGAGCGCCGGTGCGGTCGCTGTCGTGCTCGGCTCGCTCGCGATCCTCGTCGCAGTTGCCCTGCGCTCTCCTCGGAGCGCCGTGCTCGATGCGTTCCTCGTCGCGATCGCCGTCTCCCTCGTCGTCAACGACACGCCCGGCGACGTGCTCGGTGCCGGGGCGGCGATCGCGATCGTGCTTGCTCGCTGCACGACCCGCGCACGGCTGGTTAAGCTCTGAACCGATGCGTCGTGCCGCCGTCATGCTCGCTCTGCTCGCCCTCGCGACCGGCCTCGCCGGCTGCGGTGGGGAAGAGGAGGTCACCCCGACGCCGGAGACGATCGTCGGGACCCTGCCGGAGGCGACGACGGCGGAGGAGCCTTCGTCGACGGTCGAAGGGGATGCCTCGAACGGCGCCCAGATCTTCGCCTCGGCGGGCTGCGGCGGCTGCCACACGCTCGAGGCGGCTGGCTCGTCGGGCACCGTCGGCCCGAACCTGGACGAGTCGCAGCCCGATGTCGCGCTGACGGTCGACCGGGTCACCAACGGCCAGGGCGCGATGCCCGCGTTCTCGGACAGTCTGAACGAGCAGGAAATCGCCGACGTCGCCGCGTACGTCGTCGAGTCGACCTCCTGACCCTCCCCGACGGCTTTCCCCGCGACGTCGCGGCGATCGCCTGCGACCTCGATCGCACGCTGACCTGGGAGGACGGCGCGCTGCGGCCACGGACGACGGCCGCGCTGCAGGCCGCCCGCGCCGCCGGGATCCATGTCGTGCTCGCAACCGGCCGCATGTACCGCTCCGTCCTCCCCTACGCGCAGGCGGCGGGGATCGAGGCGCCGCTCGTCTGCTACCAGGGCGCCGCCGTCGTCGATCCCAAGACCGGTGACTGGCTCCTGCACGAGCCGATTCCGCTCGCGCTGGCGCGCGAAGCGATCGGCGCCGTGGAAGCCGAGGGGTTTGCGCTGAACTGCTACGTCGACGACGACCTCTGCGTCGCCGCGATCACCGACAACGCCCGTGCGTACGCCGATTTCCAGAGCATCCCGCTGCACGAGGTCGGTCCTCTGCTCGCCTGGATCGAGCGCCCGCCGACGAAGCTCGTCGTCGTCGACGATCCCGACCGCCTCGACGTGCTCCGGCCGCGCCTCGAGGAGCGCTTCGGCGAGCGCCTCTTCATCGCCAAGTCGCTGCCGCACTTCCTCGAGCTCGCGAGCCCGGCGATCTCGAAGGGCACCGGCCTTGCGTTCGTGGCCGGGCAGCTCGGCTTCGCAGCCGAGCACACGGTCGCGTTCGGCGACGGCGAGAACGATCTCGAGCTGCTCGAGTGGGCCGGCTTCGGCGTCGCGGTCGCAAACGCACACGACGGACTGAAGGCCCGCGCCGACTGGATCTGCCCCGGCGCCGCCGAGGAAGGCGTCGCGCAGGTGCTCGAGGCCGTCCTAGACTTGCTCCCATGATCGACCTGAAGGCCGCGCGCAACGAGCCGGAGAGCTATCGCGCCGCGCTCGCCCGCAAGGGCGCCGGCGACGCGTTCGACGCGTTGCTCGCGGCCGACGAGCGCTGGCGTGTGCTCGTGCCGCGGCTGGACGAGCTGCGCGGGAAGACCAAGCTGAAGGGCAAGCCCTCGCCCGAGCAGCTCGCCGAGCTGCAGCAGGTGAAGGAGCAGCTGCGCGCCGCCGAGGAGGAGTACGCCGCGGCCGAGGCGGCACGCGACGAGCTCGCTCTCCGCCTCCCCAACCTGCCACATCCGGACATCCCGGACGGGTCGACCGAGGACGACGTCGCGGAGGTGCGTCGCGTCGGTGAGCCACGTTCCGCCGAGAGCGCGCGCGAGCACGTCGACGTCGGCCGGTTCGACATGGAGCGCGCAGCGCGGATGTCCGGCTCCCGCTTCGGCTACTGGATCGGCGACACGGCCCGCCTCTCGCTCGCCCTCTACGCCTTCGCACTCGAGCGCCTCGCCGCGAAGGGGTTCGTCACCGTGCTGCCGCCTGTGCTCGTCCGCGAGGGTGCGCTCATCGGCACCGGCGCGTTCCCCTCCGACGAGGCGAACGTCTACGAGCTCCCGGACGATGGGCTCTATCTCGCCGGTACGGCCGAGATCCCGCTCGCCAGCCTGCACGCCGGCGAGATCCTCGACGCCGCCGAGCTGCCGCTGCGGTACGTCGCGTTCTCGCCCTGCTTCCGCCGCGAGGCCGGCGCCGCCGGCCGCGACACCCGCGGGATGATTCGCGTTCACCAGTTCAACAAGGTGGAGCAGTTCTCGCTGACCCGGCCGGAAGACTCGTGGGACGAGCACGAGCAGCTGCTCGCGAACACCGAAGAGCTCGTGCAGGAGCTGGGTCTGCCCTATCGCCTCGTCGTGCTCCCTGCAGGCGACATCTCCGCCGCCGCCGCGAAGACCTACGACGTCGAGATCTGGTTTCCGAGCCAGGACCGGTATCGCGAGACGGCCTCGATCTCGAACACGACCGATTTCCAGGCGAGACGGCTGGGGATCCGCTGGCGCGGCGAGCACGGGCCCGAGCCCCTGCACACGCTGAACGGGACCGCCGTCGTCGATCGCATGGCGCTCGCGATCCTCGAGAACTTCCAGGGCGACGTGCCGGACGTGCTGCGCGAGTTCGGCGCTCCCGAGCGCGTCGCACGCTGACGACTAGACTCGTCGCCCGGGCGGGGTGCCGGAGCGGTCGAACGGGGCGGTCTTGAAAACCGTTGGGCGTGCAAGCGTCCCGTGGGTTCAAATCCCACCCCCGCCGCTGTCTTTCGCACGGACAGCACTTCCCACGCGGTTGCTGCGGCTCGCGCTTCTTCGCTCAAATTCACCCACGAATGGTTGAGCCCGATCAGAGGCTTCTACGCAACGCCTGCGCATTCGACGGACCTGCCAACCGGCCGCTCCTGCTCTTGACAGCTCATCTGGAGCGTGACATGAATCACACGATGTTTCTGCGGCAGGGGAGGGGCGATAACCGCGTGCGGTCCGAGGCGGGATTCCGGCGCCGGGCACGTTGCAGCCCACTAGTCGTTCTCTTGGCTCGCCGCCGTCAATGGCTGATATCTGCAGCCGCGATCGTCTCCGCTGGACTGTGCGTCCTCGGCTTGTCGGCCTCTGCGTCGGCCGATGCGACCGTCTCGCGCACACTCACGTGGGAGGGAACGATCGAAGTCTCAGATCGGATTGACCACGAGTACAGCTTCACGGCCGAGTTCGGCGGGGGCGGCGGGGGCGAGTCGACAACGATCATCAATCACAGTTGGACGCTCCCGCCCACAAGCGGCCCATTTACCGAGGGCGATGATCTGAACGACATGTTCGCGACGTACTCGCCCACATCCCAGTCGGGGACGGTTGAAGCTTCCGGAAGCGGCACTACGTTGTGTCAGGCCCAGCCATTGGTACGGAGAGAGGCGCGAAACGGCACGCTCCTGTTCTCGAGCAACACGCCCCCGGTGGGGTGGTTGAGGTACGACGCCGTTGCGGGAATGCTCGCGCTCGACCCGAGCGCATCGGGGACTGGCGTATTCCAGATCCTCTTTCCCCCGGGCGAGATTGAATATTCCTCTCTTGTTTCGGCGTGCTCGTCGGGTCCGGATCCGACTCCGCCGTTTACGGTGGGGATGTTCACACCGAAGTTCCTGAAGGATGCGGAACAGGATCTCCGGCTTCCGGCGACGCGCGAGGGAGACATCATCCGCGTCCAAGGGACGTACACGTTTGCCGACGACGGTGACGCCGCCCTAGGCGGCTTCGGCGCTCTCATCGGACCGACGGCCAACTTCGCAGTTCTCACCCAGATGGGTGGCGGCCCCGTTCAAATCACCTCCTCAGTTCGTGTGGATCTAGTCGGCCGCATTAGCGGTGCGGAAGAGCCTCCGCCCGCAGGCTCGGGGCAACTGGTGATCCGCAAACTGACCGACACCGGCGACACGAGCGAGTCGTTCCTCTTCTCCCAGCTTGGCGCCTGCGTCGCCTCCTACACGCTCACGCATAACCAGTCGCGCGACCCCGCCTGCGTCGCCCCCGCTGGCAGCCCGGTCACCGTCCTGGAGGCGGGCACGTCCGACTGGAAGCTGACCGACATCAGCTGCGACAAGGGCAACCCCACGGTCGATCTCGCCGCCCGCCGGCTCCAGATCAGCCTGCTCGCCGCCGAGACGATCACCTGCACCTTCACCAACACCCAACGCGGCGCGATGACGCTCAGGAAGACGATGAACGGAGTCGTCGATCCGTCGAAGAGCATCACTTTCGTCCTGACCGGCGACGGCCTGCCGGCGGATGGCATGCCGAGGTCCACACTCGGTGACCAGGACGGCGTGCTCGAGTGGCCAAGCCTCATTCCGGGCCAGTACAAGGTCTGCGAGACACCCGTACCGGCCGGGTTCACGTCGTTCTGGAAGCTCGACGGCATGATCGTTACGCCCTCTAACCCAGACGCGAGCGGGACGCCACCGGAGGACCTCGGCAACCGCTGCTACGACTTCACGATCGCTCCTTTGCAGGAGCGTGCCTTCGAGGTCGACAACTCCCACCCAGGGGGCGATCCCCGCACAATCGGGTACTGGAAGAACTGGAACCGCTGCACGAGCGGAAACCAATCCAGCACGGCCGCAAACAACGGCGGTGCGGCCGCCGGTTTCTTCCTCGTCGAAGACCTTTTGCCGCAGTTGATCGGCGACTTCACCGCTACGCGCTGCCAGCACGCGGTCAAGCTGCTTTCGAAACAGGATCAGGCAGGAAAGAACAGGGCGAGCGACGCCGCCTATGAACTCGGGGCCCAGCTGCTCGCTGCCCGCTTCAACCTCGCAGCCGGCGCCGAGACGTGCTTTGCGGTGCAGCCGGCCGTCCTCGACGGGCAGATGCTCCTCGACGGGATCAACTTCGCCAGCTCAGGCGAGTACCTGAGCTCGAAATCGAAAAGCGTGCGGCGCCCACAGGCTCTCGCGCTTGCTGGCACGCTCGATCGCTACAACAGCGGCAGCCTCTGCTGAGACTCAGCGGGCACCCCGGGCGAACGCATCACGGTTCTCCCCTCCGCAGCGAAAGTCCACGGTGGCGATCGTGGCTCGTGCCGCTGCCGAAAGCCACTGACCGCACCCGCCGGGGCGCCTGCCCCGTTTCTACGTTCGTGCCCTACCTCGAACCCGGACGCAAGCGGCAGCGCAGGAAGTTCACCCTGGCCAGGGCGCTATGGCTCGTTGCCTTCGCCGTCGCCTTCGCGCTCGCAGTCCAAGCAGTGCTGCGCTGACGCTGTCAACTGCCCGTGCTGATTCGGCGGGCTCACGACAGCCGAGGGCCGGGCCGCGCCGCTCGGAGTCGGCGCGGCCGCCCTCGGGGCCGAGGCGAAGCTATTCCGCCGTCTCGTGCGGGTTCTCTTCGGCGGCGAGCTGAAGGGAGGTCGAGCGCACGGTCTCCAGGTGCTGTTGCTGGATCGGGAGAGCCCAGCCGACGAGCTCTGACACGTTTCGGTTGCCCGCACGCTTGTTGAGCGTGTCCAGGATCTCCCAGTGCCCGACCTCGCCCGCCTCCGCCATCGTCAGGAACTCGAAGCCGTCGAGTGTGTCGGATGCCTCGTCGAGATACGTCTTCATCATCTGCTGCGCCTTGCTCTTGACGTCGCGCGCCTCCTCGAGGATTGCGGTCTTCTTGCCTTCGAACGAGCCTGCGACCTCCGTGCCGCGTTCCTCGGTCTCGGCCGCTTGCGCGCGCATCCGCTCGAGCGTGCCGACCAGGTCCTCGTTGCCGTCCTCCTTCGCCAGCTTCACGACCTTCTGGCCGGCTTCCTGAGCAGCCATCGCGAGGCCGACGACCTCTCCGAGCTTCGATTCGAGATTTGTCAGTTCTGCCATTGTGCGACCCCTTCCGATCGATGCGTCCAAGCCCCCGGACTCAACGTCACGCTGCCCGGCTGGCGGTGATTCCAATCGAAGGAAGCTCACGCATGCGGGCGTACCGAATGTGCGGCGCAGGGCGTTTCAGATGCGCAGACCTCACGTGGCTGCCTACCCCGTTGCAAATGCAATCACCCACGCCCGACCGACTCCTCGAGATCTATCTCGCCGATCACCTGGCGGCGTCCGCGGCCGGCGTGGCCTTGGTGCGCCGTAGCGCTCAGAGCAATGCCGGCACAGCACTCGGCGAGTCGCTTCGGCGGTTGGCCGCCGAAATCGAAGATGATCGCCGGACGCTGCAGGCGATCGTTGCGGTGCTTGGCTTCCGGGAGTCGAAGGCGAAGGACGCAGTCGCCTGGCTCGGGGAGAAGCTCGGGCGGTTGAAGCTCAACGGGCAGCTCCGGGGCTACTCGCCGTTGAGCAGGGTGCTGGAACTCGAGGCGTTGTCGGTGGGTGTCGCCGGCAAGCTCGCCCTCTGGCAGTCACTGGAGTCGGTGCCCGGCCTCAGTGAGCGCCTGGGCTGCGACCTGGAGCAACTCGCGGAGCGAGCGCGAAGGCAGCGGGCCGAGATCGAAGAGCACCGCATCGAAGCCGCCCGCGCAGCGTTCAGCGCCCAGTGAACCAACGTCACGTCGCGTCCGTGCAGGCGGCCTTCTACGTCGGGACGGGCGTCTGGCCTCTGTTGCACCGGCGCTCGTTCGAGCGGGTTACCGGGCGGAAGACGGACTTCTGGTTGGCCCAGACGGTCGGGGTCACCGTCACCACGATTGGGATCGGCCTTGCTCACGCCGTGTCGCGCCGAGGTGTCCCGCCCGAACTACGGACCGTGGCCGCCACGACTGCCGCCGGGCTTGCGCTTGTCGACGTCTCGTTCGTCGCTCGAGGCCGCATCTCCAAGATCTACCTCGCCGACGCGGCTGCCGAAGTCGCGCTCGTGGCCGGCTGGCTCTTTGCGCGGGGACCGGCCCGTCTCGGGTGAACGTTGTTTGACCGGCGCCCGAACCGGAGAGGTCTCCGACTGGCCGACGACGTGAATCACGAGAAGTCGTCGGCAGCTGGGGTCTGTGTGTTCCCGTGCTCGTGCAGCGGCACGTCCGCTCGCGAGGATCCACTCATGGATCGCGGGTTCACATCAACGAGCCGCGAGGAGGCTGCATGTCGAACCACAGAAGGAACCTTCGGTGATACGCCGGATCGATCGAATCCAGACCGAGCTACCGCCGCCGTCGGACCCTGATCCGGCAGGCGCCGCTGCCGTCCAGGAGCTTCTCGGCGGCAAGTTCGGGGAGATGTCCACCTTCCTGAACTACACGTTCCAGTCGTTCAACTTCCGCAACAAACAGGGAGCGCGGCCGTTCTACGACCTGGTCGCCAACATCGCGGCCGAGGAATTCGGCCACGTCGAGCTGGTGGCGACGACGATCAACACGATGCTCACCGGCGCGACGCCGGCGACGACGCCAAACGGGCGAGGTCCAGGCAGCCCACTGAAGAGCCTGAAGGATGTCGGGAACCCGCATCACTTCCTCGTCGGTGGCCAAGGGGCGCTGCCGCAGAACTCCCAAGGCCGCCCTTGGAACGGCGACTACGTCTTCTCATCGGGCGATCTCGTCGAGGATCTCACACACAACTTCTTCCTCGAAACTGGCGCCCGGAACGGGAAGCTGAAGGTCTATGAGATGGTCGAGCATCCGGCCGCGCGTGCGCTGACCGGCTTCCTACTGGTCCGCGGCGGCGTGCACCAGGTCGCGTACGCCCGCGCGATCGAGCACCTCACCGGGGCGAACCTCATGAAGATGTTTCCGGCCCCGCGAATCCCGACCGACAAGATCCCTGAGTGCAAGCCGCACATCAAACGGGGTGAGCACCTCAGGCTCTACCGCTTCTCACCGAGCGACTACCTCGAGCTGGCCGCGGTCTTCAACGGCTCGCATCCGGAAACCGGAGAAGAGCTCGAGGTGATCGACGATGCACCCGAGGGCGTACCGGCCCATGACCTGCCCGCACAGCCGGCTGTATTCGCGCCTGACTACGCGCCCGAGGAGATCTCCGCGATCGCGGAGAAGCTACGGAAGCAGGCAGGGTTGTCGAAGGGACCGACGGGCGAGACCGCGAACGCCAACGGGTCGAAGTCGAAGCCGCGCAGAAGCCGACGAGCCAAGTCGACCGCAAAGACGTAGGAGGAACGCGGCAGACGCCGACACCGCCGACCGGCTCGCCCGCGTACGCGAGCGAGCCGGTCGCCGAGTCAGCGTGCGGACGCCGTCGTCTTCCGCGCTGAGCTCTTTCTGCGCGTACCGCCGGTCTTGCGTGAACTCGACTTGCGCGCCGAGCTCGGCCGCGTCGACGTGGTCGGGCTCGTGCTACTGCCGTTCCGGCTGGAGGTGGCGCTCGTGCTCTGGCGCACCATGCTCAGGAGATCGTCGGGCAACTCGGAAGCCCGCGCCTTCGCCTCGTCCATGACCTCCTTCGCTGGGCGTGACAACGCATCGCTCTTGAGCAGCGCGTACAGCGCCGCTCCGGACGCCGGCAGCAGCAGCCAGCGAGTCGTCAGGCTGGTCCGCTGGTGATGTTTGCCCTGGGCGGCGTCCGCCATCTCGGAGACACGCTCCGCATAGTCGATCACCTGCGACGAGAGCTTCTGGATCGTTCCCATCTTCAGACCCCCTTGTTGTTTTGCGACGGGCGACGGCTCGAACGTGTGTGGACCCCTTCCCTGCCCCACGGAGGTGAAACGCCTGCTCTGATGGACGTTCACGTGACCAGCGTGTAAGGCATGCGCCCCGCCGAAGAAGCTTTCACGTGCCGAAAGCGGCCTAAGGTTCGCGCTCGCTGCCGTCGTTCCTCGCCATCTTGTGCGAGCGCGAACCTCACGCCAGAACCCCGAAGGATTCGACCCCCAACTGAACGGGCTCCTCTAGCCCGTCCTCGCTTCGTTCAACGAGACAACGGCGTGTGCAGATACGCCGTGCCGTCGGCTCTTGTCTGCACTAGAGCGGCGCAACACGCGTTGGACGCCGCCTGAGGCGTCGTCACGACTCCCGCCTCGGGGGCAAAATTGCCGATCGGCGGTTGCTGTCTGTTGACAACAGTGAGATAGTCGGCCGTAAGGGCGAGCTGGTGCGATGGCCGCGTCGCGCTGCTCGCCCGCTAGCCAACTTCCTCGCGGTTGACGCGTCTAGGACTGAACCTGTGCGGGCGCGGAGGGGGCGGCCACCCGCCGCGCCCGCGCGGTCTTGGTCACGACACGTCAGCGATGAGCGCGCCACATCGCGGTCGCGAATTCATCCCAGGACCATCGTTGGGGTAGGGAACCGTAGTCCTTGCCGATCTGCTCCTTGATCGTTCGGAGGTGGCGACTGTCGTCTTCGTTCATCCAGCGATCGACGTAGGCGAAGAACGGAGGATGGTTCCACCGCGCCTGAACGCCCTTGATCAGCCGAGCGGCGAGAGCTTCCGCGACCCAGGCGCCGCTCGTGCAGCAGCGGCGGTAGTCCTCGCCGAGCGTGTCCGGCCACTCGCGTGGTTGCAGATGCTCGTAGGGTCCGTAGCGACCCGCTGCGTCTCGGCCACCGTGGCCGGCGAACAGAGCACTCGCCCCGGTCCAGCCCCGACCGGTCATCGTCTGCATGTCTTCGCCGAAACGTGCCCTGCCCCGTGTGAGCTCTGGTGCGTCCAGCAACGTGGCGGCGAGCAAGATCGGCAGCTTCCTGCCGCTGCCGTGGCCCCCATGAGCGGGCCAGCCCGGATGCCCGGCCCGCACCAGACCCGCGAGGTCGATCCCGTACTGGGTGAGGTAGACGAGCAGCGGCTCCTTCCGCTCGGCCGGGTAGTCGAGGGTCAGCAGCAACGCCGCGTTGCCGACGGCACGGGCGATCTCGCGCCCGTAGTCGGGCATGTAGTCGACCGGTGTGTCGAAGCTGAAGAACAGCGAATCGATCCAGGGGCGCCGAAAGTGGCGCTCGTACTCGGCGAGTGACGGCGCCACACTCGGAGGACGCAGCCGCGGAAGAAGCTGGCGGCGAAGGTTCCTCGACCGGTAGATCGGCGAGTTCCTCCCCACGTACGACGGGCGGAACGCATCGGCCGGCTGTGGAGCGGCGACGCTCGTCAGAACCGAGACGGTACGAACGGGACTGGCGGTCTCCGCGTCGTTGAAGAGCCATCGACGTGTCTCCCCGATCCGGCCGACACTGATCGAGGAGACGAGCGAGTCGCCCGGAACGAGAGTGATCGGAAGAATCGCTCGACTCTCGGGTCTGAACCTCTCGCCCTGCGTCCGCGCGTCGAAGCCGGTCTGGTCGCCCACAGGGCGGATGTTCTTGACCGTTCCGTTTCGTCCCTCGGCTGGCCGAGGCGTGACCGTGGAAACGATCACGCGGCCAACCACATAGGGATCACCCGTGACGAAGCGGCCGACACGCGCCGGGCGCGCAAACGTCCAGGTGATTCCGTCCTTGGTGATGGCCTTTCGGAGCGGCAGACGCTTGAGCGCCGGTGCACGGGGCGCCCCACGGACCGTGTAAACCGGAACCGCAGCCGCCCTGACTGTTGGCGCGGCTTGCCGGGTTGGTGTGCCCGTGGCGACGGTGGCGGCCAATCAGAGCGACGCCCACGCATCCCATCGCAAGCACTATCGAGAACGCACGCATGTCCCGTGAGCACGCTAGCTGCGCAGCTTCTTCAAGGCCCGCCCGAGCGCCTGGCCGCCCGCGAGCACCGGCTCGAACAGGTCGCCGTGCTGTTCGACCCGCTCGAGCGCCTCGCGCATCCCGAAACGGCGCGGCGTCACGTCCTCGGTCAGCTCGTCCCAGCGCAGCGGCGTCGACACCGGCGCGCCTAGCTTCGGCCGCACCGAGTAGACCGAAGCGATCGTCTTCCCGCGCGCGTTCTGGCGATGGTCGACGAGCACGCCCTCGCGCTTGTGCTTCAGCCATTCGGTCGTGACCAGCCCTGAGTGTCGCTCCTCGAGCCGGCGCGCCACCCGTTCCGCGAACGCGTAGGTCTGCTCGTAGGTCGCTCGGCGCGCAATCGGGACGAGCACGTGGATCCCGTCGGCGCCGCTCGTCTTGACGTACGACTCGAGCTCGAGCCGCTCGAGCTCCTCGCGGATCAGATGAGCGACGCGGATCGCGAGCGCGAAGCCGGCGTCGGGCGGGTCGAGGTCGAAGAGCACGAAGTCCGGCCGGTCCGGTTTGTCGACGCGCGAGTACCACGCATTCATGTCGATGCAGTTCATCTGCACCATCCAGAGCACCGCCTCCGGCGAGTTGACGAGCGGGAAGTCGACGAGACGCGGTTCACCTTTGCGCGGGTACGTGCGGTAGGTGCGTGTCGGGATCCAGGACGGCATCCCCTTCGGGGCCTGCTTCTGGAAGTACGCCTCGCCGCCCACGCCGTAGGGCGAGCGCTTCATCGTGAACGGGCGGTTGCGCAGATGTGGGACCAGCACCGGCGCGATCGCGCGGTAGTACTCGAACAGGTCCTGCTTCGTGATCCCCTCGTCAGGGAACAACACGCGTTCCGGGCTCGAAAGGCGGACCAACCGCGACGCCACCCAGCGGGTTCTACCTGTCCGGCGAGCCCCGCCGCCGGTCTGGCCGTGACCGAGGGGCGGCGCGATGTCGCGTTTGCCTGTTTACCCCCTCGATCGAGGGGGTAAAGAATCGGTGCGGGGTTGACGATTGAAGAGGACGTGATGAGCAAACTCGTGAAGCTCCTCGATCGCGCTCTTCCTGCCGTGTGTCCGGACGAGGACTTCTTTCTCGCGGCGCCGGTTGGCACCGCCCGGCATTTCGATGCTCGGCGAGAGGCACTGCTCGCCGATTTGCGCCGTCAGCGGCGCACTCGGCGCACGCTCGCAGCCTGAGACGCGGCTAACCGACAGGATGCAGGCGGCGCCAGAGGAGCGCCGCCGCCGCTCCGAGCACGACCGGCGGGAGCCACGTCAGCAGGCGGTAGAGCAGGACGGCAGCGACGACGTTGTCGCTGCTGCCGCCGGCCGCGACGAGCGCGCCCGTGAGCCCGAGCTCGACGATGCCGAGCCCGCCCGGCGTAATCGGGATCGCCGTCAGCAGACGGGTCAGCGCCCACGCGGCGAACGCCTCGACGAGGTCGACCTCGTCGGCGGGAACGCCGACGGCTCGCAGAGCGACGAAGAGGACGACGAAGACCGAGAGATGACCGATCAGCGTCCAGGCGAGCAGCGGAAACCAGCGCTGGCGCAGAAGCCCGAAGGTCTCGCTGCGAAAGTGACTCAGACGCTCGGGCAGCGTGCCGGAGGACGCCCGCCTGCGCAGGATCGGGATCCGTGATCGCCACCGCTCGAGGCGAGCAGCGAACACCCGCGTACTTGCATCGGTTCGGAAGGCGGCAATCGCCAATCCGAGCAGGAGTCCGAGTACGCCGACCCCGATCACGGTGAGCAGGCCGAGCAGACCGCCCTGACGCCCCGTGACCAGCAGCCCCACCAGCGCCACGAGCGGAAGCAGCACCTTGGCGAGCATGTTCATCGCCGTCACGACCGCGGTCGCGGCGGCGATCGCGCCGCTGCGAAAACCCCAGCCCCGCAGCATCCCGAAGCCGAGACCGAGCCCGACGGCCTCCCCGCCCGGGAGAGCGCTGGCCGCCGCGGTCGAGGCCTGCGTCATCACGAGCGCGCGCCAGAGGCCCAGTCCGGGCAGGGCCGTCCGCCAGGGCGGCGCGAAGGTGACGACGTTCCACAACGTCGCGACGGCGAGAGCGACCACCTCCCACAAAGTGAGCGTGGACACGATGTCGATCACGTCGCGGTAATCCGCGATCCGCGGCAACGCGAACCCGAAGATCGCGACGACCACCGCGACGCCGACGGCGGCGGGGCCGTAGCGCCTGAGCGCACGCTTCATCGACCGATGATGTCGAATGCTGGGACCGCGGCGCGCTCTACCCGGCGGAGCCGGGGAACTGGGCCGTGTCGAAATCGGCCAGCGCGACGTCGACGTCGCCCTTGCGGGGCTGGTAGATCGTCACCGTCACGTAGTAGTCCCTACCCGCTTTCGGAGCCGGCACCCAGACGAACCACTTCGCGGCTTCCACGTTCGTCGACGGCTTGATCCCGACCGCATCGTTGCCGTCGGCGTCGCCGTCGCCGGTGCTCACGCGGTCGTTCGTCTTCGCGTCGACGAGTTCCCACTGGATCGGCAGCCGCTTGCCGCGGAAACCCTCGGCGACGTAGTCGAACTCGATCAGCAGGCCGCGGCGCTGTCTGAACGCCTTCGTGAAGTCCATCGCCGGCAGGCGCACGCGCTCGAGGTAGCGGCCGAAGGTCACGGGCTGGCGGACGCTCGAGTCGGCGATCTTCAGCGTGCCGATGTCGGGCGGCGGCTTCGGCTGCCACCCGGGCTTGAAGACGAAGAGCAGGCCGACGACGCTCGCGACGAGCGCGACGACCCCGCCGGCCTGGCCGACGTAGACGAGCAGGCTCTTCCGCCGGCCCCCGGACTCCTCCGGCGCGGACTCCTCCGGCGCGGGCGCCGGCGCCGCATCCGTCGGCGCGGTCATGGCCTCGGTAGGAGCACACCTCGGCCGGGAAGGCCGAGCGTGCCGCCGTCGGGGTTGACGAGCGTCGTCACAAGCCGGTACGGGCCTCCGGGAGCGGAGCGCGGCACGCGCAGCCGCAGCTTGTTCGTGCCGATGCGGATCCCGTAGCGGCCGCTCACGACCTGCCGGCCGCCGCGGAGCAGACGGAGCCGCGCGGACGTCGCCCGGTTCGCCCGAACGGAGACGACGACGACCCTGAGCCCGCCCGCGCGTCCCACCCCCACGCCGGCGAGGCGGGCGGCGAGCGCACACGGCCGTGTCTCCGCCGCGACAGCCGCGCGCTGCGAGCGGTTGCCGAGCGTGTCGACGGCATCGACCGCGATCGCGTAGCGGCGGCCGCACTTCAGGTTCTGCAGCGTGTACTCCGTCGCCTGCGTCTCGCCGGCAGCCGCGTCGTCGAGATAGACGCGGTACCCGGTGACCCTGACGTTGTCGGTCGAGGCCCCCCAAGAGATCCCGAGGCTCGTTCGGGTCCGGGCTCCGACCACCGGCGTGCCCGGCGTCGTCGGCGCGATCGCGTCGCGGACGAAGACGGCCCGAATCGACGTGATCGGACCGGCCGGGAAGGTGCACGTCAGCTGCGTCTGCGCGCAGACGCCGTTCCAGCCGTCGAAGAGCGAGCCGTCGTCCGGATTCGCGGTCAACGCGATCGGCTTACCGAAGCTGAAGCTGGCCCTGCAGACGGTACCGCAGTCGAGTCCCGACGCCGTCACGCGGCCGCTGCCGTTCCCGCTCTTGCGCAGCTTGAACTCGACGCTGATCGACGTTGGCGGTTGAGGTGGCGGCTCGTCGGCGAACCGCGCGCCGCCCAGGTGGGCTCATCCTCGACGGTGATCGTGCAGGTGGTCGCGTTCGTCGGCTCGCAGCGGTAATCGCCTGGCTCGTGGTTCCAGCCTTTGAACTGCGTCGTTCCCTCGTCACGGTCAGCGCGACGCGCGTGTGCGGCGGGTAGGCGCTGCAGATCATCCGCATTATACCCAGCTGGGTCAGATCACATGGGCACTCCCGGAGGGACTGACCGGACACAGTGGCGCCGCCATTGTCCTCCGAGAGACTCACGGCGAGCCGCAGCGGCGGAAAGACCGCGACGATCGAGGTGAGCGCATCGTCGAGCCGGACAGTGCAGGAGGTTCTCGTGCCGCAGTCGGGCTCGCTCCACTTGAAGAAGGACTTGCCGGCCTCAGGGTCGCGAGGTCAGCCGGACGCGTCGTCCCCTGCTCGTAACTCCACTCGCAGTCGTCGGAAGCCTCGCTGTTTCTCGCAGGGAGGGTCGCGTCGCCGGTGCGACGGCACCGCCGAGACTTCGCCGGGGCCACGCGGAGCGACCTGCAGGGTGACGAGGGCGCTGCTGGTCGCGCCCGCGCTCAGCGCAAGCGTCGCCACAATCAGGGTGGTCAAAGCCCCACCCCCGAGCGCCGCAGCAACGATCCACCGAGCACGTCGCATCGCGCACCCTTCGTCGCTTGAGAGAAGAGCGTGGCACCTGCGTCTCCGAATGTCAAAATGACGGTCGTGCGACGTACCCTCGGCCTCGCCCTCGCTGCTGCAACGGTTGCGACCGGGCTCGCCGCGCCGTCGATTTCGGCGCCTGCGCCGATCACGATCGCGGCGCAGCCGTCGGACCTTCTCCGCAACCGCCTGCTGACGCTCTCTGGGTCGATCCCGAGCAACCGGCTCAAGGAGATCGTCGTGCTCGAGGCGCGCGATTGCGGGCAGTCGTCCTACCGCCAGGTGGCCCGCGTCGAGACGACCGCGGGCGGACGCTGGGTCTGGCCGTACTTCTATCCCGGAATCAGCGCGCGCATCCGCGCGAGCTGGAACGGCAGGACGAGCACGCCCGTGCGCGTGCGCGACCGCGCCTACGTCGAGCTCCGGCAGGCAGGCCCGCGCAGCTTCTCGCTCTCCGTGCGGGCAAAGGTGCCTTTCGCGGGGAGAGGAGTGCTCCTGCAGCGGCTCGATCCCGCCCGCGGTTGGACCACCGTGAGGTCGGCCGAGCTGACCGTGGGCGGCGCACCGCCCGGCTCGAGCTACGTGTACTCGACTGCACGGCTCACGGCCTCCCTACCTGCCGGATCGCTCGTTCGCGGGCTCTTCACGGCGGCGCAGGCTCGGCCGTGCTACTTGGCCGGCCGCTCGAACATGCTCCGCATCCCATAGCCGGGCGTCGTCGACGTCGCCGCGTCCGCTCCGATATCGGCGTCTACGATGGCCCCGATGGAAGGTGCATCCGCACCCGTCGACGCGCGCCACAAGGCGCTCCTCGACGCACTGCCCGACCTCCTCCTCCGGCTGCGGGCTGACGGTACCTACCTCGAGATCGGCGGCGACACGTCGAAGCTGGCAAACCCGCCCGATCGGGTGGTCGGAGCGAGCGCCTACGAGCTGCTCCCTCCGGAGATCGCCGACCGACTGATGGGCTGCGTCCGCGCCTCGCTCGAGCAGGGCAAGCTCGCAACCGTCGAGTATTCGCTCTCCACCCACCTCGGCGAGGAGCGGGAGTTCGAGGTCAGGGTCGCGCCGTCGGGAGCGGACGAGGTGGTTGCGGTCGTGCGCGACGTCACCGACCTGCGCCGCGCGATGCGCGACGTGACCGAGTCGCGCGCGCGGATCGTGGCCGCGGGAGACGCCGAGCGCCGCCGAGTCGAGCGGAACCTGCACGACGGCGCCCAGCAGCGGCTCGTCACCGTCGCGCTCCACCTGCACCTCGTCAAGCGCCGGCTCGAGACCGACCCGACCGAGGTGCCGCAACTGGTCGAGGCGGCGCAGACCGAGCTCGCGCTCGCACTCGAGGAGATCCGCGAGCTCGTTCGCGGCCTGCACCCGCGCCTCCTCTCCGACCGCGGGCTCGAGCCCGCACTCGCCGGACTGGCCGAGCGCTCCCTGCTCCCGGTCGAGATCGCGGAGACGCCCTCCGCGCGGCTGCCGCCGGCCGTCGAGGCGGCGGCCTATTACCTCGTCGCGGAGGCCCTCGCAAACGCGGGCAAGCACAGTGAGGCGTCGCAGGTGCGCGTGCGCGTGAGCACCGACGGCTCGTGTACCAGCGTCGAGGTCGTCGACGATGGCGTCGGCGGCGCCGACGAGACGGCGGGATCAGGGCTGCGCGGCCTCGCCGACCGGGTCGCCGCGCTCGGCGGCGAGTTTGACGTCGTCAGCGAGCCCGGCCGGGGAACCGCCCTGCGCGCGACGCTTCCGCACGACCACGAGTCAACCGGAGGCGCCGCTACGGCGAACGAACAGCAGGAACGACCCGCGCCGCGCGGAACGGCGCAGCCATAACACCGGGAGGTCAATCATGGATCGCACACCCGTCCAGAACGTCGCCCGACTGGTGGGGATCGTCTTCCTGCTGGTCGGCATCGCCGGCTTCATCCCCGGCGTGACGACCAATCTCTACGAAGGCCTCGAGTTCGCCGGCGACGACGGCACTGCCGAGCTGCTCGGGCTCTTCCAGGTCAGCGTCCTGCACAACATCGTGCACGGGCTCTTCGGCATCGCCGGGCTTGCGCTGGCGGCGACGGCGAGCGGCGCCCGAACCTATCTGATCGGTGGAGGCGGGATCTACCTCGCCCTCTTCCTGCTCGGCATCGTCGGCGGCGGCGACTGGATTCCGGTCAACGACGCCGACAACTGGCTGCACCTCATCCTCGGTGGCGGGATGATCGGCCTCGGCGTGATCACGACGCGCGAGAGCAGGGTCTCCTCGACCGCCTAGTCCAGCTCCGCCGAAGGGCGGTTTTCACAGCCGCCCTTCACGTTCTTCTTACTTACAACTGTTACCAAAATCACCCAGGCGGGTGGTGACCCCCAGGCGCCGGCTGCCGACTTCAAGTCGAGACGTCACCCGACCAGGGGGTTCACTCCATGCGTTTCCGCCTTGCCGTTTTGCTCGCGTTCGTCACCGCCGTCGCAGTGCCCGGCACTGCCTCGGCCTCGGAGATCATCGACCGCAACGCCAACGACGTCTCTCTGAAGGTGGCGAAGAACGGCCAGGCGCTCATCAGCTACAACGCACGCGGGAAGCGCTGGAACGTGCTCGCCTGGGGCGCGCTCAACGCGATCCACCCCACACCGGGCCGCACGCAGGTCGAGTTCACGCTCGACTACTCCGGTGGCTACGGCACGTACAAGCGCGACGTCTGGAAGACACTCACGGACGCCTGCCGGCCGTACGACGGCCCCGACCTGCAATGGTTCGTCGCCGGCTGCAAGGCCGCCGACGGCTCCTACTGGGCGCTTCAGTCCTGGCAGCGGATGTTGCCGAACTACGGCCTCAAGGCGACCGCCAAGCAGTCGGTCTGGGAGTTGCGCCTCTCGCACTTCCGCGGCGCGCTGCCGGTGCTGAACGTGCAACTGAACTGGGCCTACCGCAGGTATCACCACGTCTTCGGCTCGTTCACCTACCTCGGTAAGCCCGTCCACGGCTTCAAGTCGACCTCGGCCGGCGTCCCGCTCGACACTTTCGGCCGCAACCTCTACCTCGACACGTACGACTCCGCCTACGGCAAGGGCTGGCTCCGCGAGAACAGCTTCCTGATGCACAAGGGGACGGGCAAGTTCTGCTACGGCTTCTATCGCCACGGCAGTCGGCCCGAGGGTCACGGGACGAAGTACCGTGCCACGATCATCGGCCCCGGCGTGCTCCCGGACATCTACTGGGAGGCCGACGCGCTCGGCGCGTACGACAAGGCATTCGACCTGCAGATGCACGAGACGCAAAAGCAGTTCCTCGCCGGCGACCCGCTCTGCAAGGCCGTGTAGAGCCCTAGACTCGGCGCCGTGGCGAGCGGCGACGAACTGAGAGCGGCACTGCGGCGCTACCCCGTCGGGGTCGCCGTCGCCACGGTCGAGGTCGAGGGCGCACGCCTCGGCCTAACGCTCTCGTCGTTCGTCTCGCTCGCGCTCGACCCGCCGCTCGTCGGGATCTCGGTCGCCCGCCAGGCAGCCTTCCACGAGCTCCTGCGCGAGGCGGGCGGCTTTGCGCTCTCCCTGCTCGCCGGCGACCAGCTCGAGCGGGCGCAGCACTTCGCACGCGGTGTCCCGCCGATCGCGATGTGGCAGGGAGTCGACGTGCGCGAGGGCAGCCGCGGCCCACTCCTCGAGGGCGCAGTCGGCTGGCTCGAGTGCGAGCTCGGCGGCGAGCTCGAGGCGGGCGACCACACGTTGTTCCTCGGGCGCGTCGAGCGCGCCGAGCCCGGCGCCGACAAGCCGCCGTTGCTCCGTCTCGGCGGCGACTACCGGCCCGCATGATCGACGTCGTCGTCTTCGACCTCGACGGCGTGGTCGTCGACTCCGAGCAGGTCTGGGACGACGTCAGAGAGCAACTCGCGAAGGAGCGCGGCGGGCGCTGGAGCGACGGCGCGCAGGCGGCGATGATGGGGATGAGCTCGCCCGAGTGGTCGGCGTACATGCACGACGAGATCGGGCTGCCCGAGTCGCCGGAGGAGATCAATGCCGAGGTGGTACGCCGAATGCTCGGCCGCTACCGCGACCGGCTGCCGCTGATCGAGGGGGCGGTCGAAGCGGTGCGGCGGCTGGCGCCGGAGTTCCGGCTCGGCGTCGCCTCCTCGTCCAACCGGCCGCTGATCGAGACCGTGCTCGAGCGCGCCGGGATCGCAGAGCTCTTCGGAGCCGTCGTCTCGTCGGAGGAGGTCGCGGCGGGCAAGCCGGCGCCGGACGTCTACCTCGAGGCGATGCGCCGCCTCGGCGCCGAGCCCGGCCGTACGGCCGCGGTCGAGGACTCCTCGAACGGGATCCGCGCCGCCCACGCCGCCGGCATGCGCGTCATCGCGCTGCCGAACGCGCACTACCCGCCGGCCAAGGACGTGCTCGCCCTGGCGGACGCGGTGATCGCCTCACCCGGCGAGCTGACCCTAGCCCTCGTCCGCGGCTAAGCGACGCCGCGGAGCGACGGCCGGCCGACGTCGTCAGCGGTCGGCGGCCGCGAGGATCGCGACGATCTCGTCGTAGCCGGCGCGCTCCGCGTGTGCGCGCGGCGTCACGCCTTCCCGGTCGGCGATGTCCACGTCGGCGCCGCCGGCGACCAGCGCTCGCACCGTCTCGACATGGGCCGGGCCGCCGTCGCCGAGGATGATCGCCTCGAGCAGCGCCGTCCAGCCGAGGCGGTTGACGTGGTCGAGCTCGATCCCGGCCTCGATCAGGCGTCGCACGATGTCCGTGTATCCGCGATGCGCGGCCCGGATCAAGCCCGTGCCGTTGTAGCTGTCCTTGGCGTTGATGTCGGCGCCCTTGGCGATGGTCAGCTCGAGCAGCGCCATGCCCGGCCCGACCTCGCTCGTCGCGTACAGGTACGCGCTCTGCTCGGTCTCGTCCTTCGCGTTCACGTCCGCCCCGCGCTCGATCAGCTCGCGTGCCTGCTCGACCCGGTTCGCCCGCGCGGCGTCGAGCAGCTGCGCGTTCAGCTCAGGATCCGTCTCGTCGTTACCGCCGCAGGCAGCGAGGAACAGCACGAACGCAACGACAGGTAGCCCTCTCACACGACGCGGCCGAGCAGCACGCAGCCGTTGTGCCCGCCGAGGCCCATCGCGTTCGAGAGCGCGACTTCGAGCTCGACCGCCCGCGCCTCGTTCGGGACGTAGTCGAGGTCGCAGTCGGGGTCGGGGTTGCGGTAGTTGATCGTCGGCGGCAGCAGTTGATGGTGGAGCGCGAGCGCGCACATCATCGACTCGATTGCACCCGCGGCCCCGAAGCAGTGCCCGGTGACGGACTTCGTCGACGAGACTGCGAGCGCGTGGGCGTGGTCGCCGAAGACCTGCTTGATCGCGCGCGTCTCGGCCGCGTCGCCGAGCGGCGTCGACGTGCCGTGCGCGTTGATGTAGCCGACGTGCTCCGGCTCGACGCCAGAGCGCGCGAGCGCGGCGCGCATCATCCCGGCGACGCCGGTCGCCTCGGGCTCGGGCTGGGCCATGTGGTGTGCGTCATTGGAGGCGCCGTAGCCGAGCACCTCGGCGTAGATCGTCGCGCCGCGAGCCTGCGCCGAGTCGAGCTCCTCGAGCAGCAGGATGCACGCTGCCTCCGACATGACGAACCCCGCGCGGGTCGCATCAAAGGGGCGCGAGGCCTTCGTCGGGTCCTCGTCCTCGGCGACGAGCCCCCGCATCGCGCAGAAGCCGGCCAGGATCAGCGGGTGGATACACGATTCGGTGCCGCCCGCGAGGACGGCGTCGGCGTCGCCGCGCCGGATCAGCTCCGCGCCCTCGCCGACGGCATGCGAGCCGGTCGCGCAGGCGGAGACCGGCGCGTAGTTGGGGCCGCGGAGACCGAGGGAGATCGCGATCTGGCCGCTCGCCGAGTCGACGAGCACGCTCGGGATGAAGAACGGCGAGACGCGGTCGGGGCCGCGGTCGCGGAGGACGTTCGACTGGTCGACGATCCCGGGCAGGCCGCCGATCGCGGAGCCGACGACGATGCCGACGCGAGCCGGGTCGACCCCGTTCAGTCCACCTTCCCGCCACGCTTCCTGTGCCGCGCCGAGTGCGAGCAGGACATTGCGGTCCATCCGGCGCGCTTCCTTCGCCGGGGCGACCGAGGTCGCGTCGAAGCCCTTCACCTCGCCCGCAATCCGGACCGGGAACTCGCTCGCATCGAAGGCCTCGATGAAGCCGATCCCGCTCTCGCCGGCAACGGCAGCCTGCCAAGTCGAGGGCGCGTCGAGCCCGATCGGCGTGATCGCGCCCAGCCCGGTCACGGCGACACGTCTCATCGGCCAATCCTAGATACGTCGCATCGCGAAGCGGCCCAGCGTTCGCCCGCGGTACCGCGCGATACCGTTCCACCAGCCCTCCTCGCCCGGCTCGACCGTGTCGACAAGGCCGCGGCTGAGCAGGCCGCGATAGTGCAGCTCGCGCCCGACGACGTCGAACGGCGCGCCCACCGGTCCGAGCAGCGTCACGCCCGCAGCGCCGTCGATCCGCTTCCGGACGCCGTACAGCGGCGGCAGCAGACCGCCGACCCGCCGCACCTCCCACTCGCCGTCGAGCTCGCTCATCGCAGTAGCCTTGCAGACGTGCCCGGCCCGAACGTCCCCTTCCCGCCGATGGAGGCTGAGCTCGTCCGCGAGCTTCCTGCCGGGGACGGCTGGCAGTACGAGCCGAAGTGGGACGGGTTTCGGGGCGTGCTCGAGAACGACGGCGGCGAGCTCGCGCTCTGGTCGCGAAACGGTCGTCCGCTGCTGCGCTACTTCCCCGAGCTGGCGCCGCTCGGCAATCTGCTCCCGCCCCACTCCGCCCTCGACGGCGAGATCGTGATCGCCCGCGACGGCGTGCTCGAGTTCGACTCGATGCAGATGCGGCTGCACCCCGCCGAGAGCCGGGTCAAGAAGCTGTCGGCCGAGATCCCCGCGATCTTCATCGCGTTCGACCTACTGCTCTGGGACGGCGAGCCGCGTGCACAGGCGGCCGCTCGAGGAGCGCCGCGCCGAGCTGCTGCGCCGCGGCAATGGCTTCTGGATCTCGCCGGCCACGACCTCCATCGACGCCGCGACCGCGTGGCTCGACCGCTTCGAGGCGGCTGGGCTCGACGGTGTGATCGCGAAGCGCCTTGGCCTCGCCTACATGCCCGGCTCGCGCGAGGCGGTGGTCAAGGTGAAGGAGCACAAGACCGCCGACTGCGTCGTCATCGGCGTCCGCTGGAAGCCCGGGCGCGAAAAGCTCGCGACGCTGCTGCTCGGGCTCCACCGCGAGGACGGGGAGGTCGACTACGTCGGGTCGGCCGCGATCGGCGCCCGCAACCACGACGAGATCGCGGCGCGCGTGCTCCCCCTCCTCGACGAGGGCTCCGAGCGCCGCTTCTCAGAGCCGAACCGCTGGGGGAACGAGGGGCTCGAGGAGACGCCGCTCCGGCACGAGCTCGTCGCCGAAGTGCGTTTCGACAAGGTGCAGGGCAACCGCTTCCGCCACGGCACCAAGCTGATCCGCTTCCGCGACGACAAAAACCCGGATCAATGCACGTGGCGCGAGGTGCGGCCGCCGAAGCGCGCGGACGACCCGACGGTCGAAAACCTGCTCGAGCGGGCATAGCCGCCACATGGCCGACTACACGAAGTACAACCTCAGAGACGTCGAGAACTCGGCGCCGAAGTTCGAGATGCCGAAGGAGATGGAGGCGCGGTTTGCGCGCAGGCCGATCGAAGGTGAGACGCTCGGGCTGAGCCTGTTCACGCTCGCCCCGAACTTCCGCATCCCGTTCGGGCACAAGCACCCGAATCAGGAGGAGGTCTACGTCCTCGTCAAGGGCAGCGCCCGGATCAAGATCGAGGACGACGTCGTCGAGTTGCAGCCGTGGGACGCGGTCCGCATCGGCAAGGACACGATGCGCAACGTCGAAGCCGGCCCCGATGGGGCCGAGTACATCGCCTTCGGCGCCGGAACCGACCCGCGGGACGCCGAGATGAAGCCAGGCTGGTGGTCGGATTGACCCCAGGCTGAGCTCAGGGTCGAATCAGGGTCGTGCCGGATGGCGCAGCCCCTCCGCTCCACGCACGCTGTGGGGGATCATCAAAGGAGGCTCGCATGTCCGAACCGCTCGACACCTCTACGCTCGACGAGGCGCCCACGAGACGGCTCGTCCGCACGAACGACGGCCGCTGGCTCGGCGGCGTCGCGGCCGGCCTTGGCCGCTACTTCGACGTCAACCCGCTCGTCTACCGGATCGCCTTCGCCGCGCTCGCGCTCGTCGGCGGTACCGGCATCCTGCTCTACCTGGCCGCGTGGCTCGTGATCCCGGCCGAGGACGATGACGACTCGATCGCCGTCGAGGCGCTGCGCGACCGCCGCGAGCATCCCTGGCTCCTCGTCGGCGTCGGCCTGCTCGCCTTCGGCGCCCTCTTCGCGCTCTCCGAGGCCCGCTTCTGGCCGGACACCGGAAACGTCTGGCTCGCTGCGACGCTCGTCGGCGGCGCCCTCGTCTGGTGGCAGGTGTCGCAGCGCGCCGACCGTCCACGCGCCGCTCGCCCCGCTGCCGCCCCCATCGCGGCGGACACCGAGACGACGAAGGTTCAGCCGCTGCCGGCCCCACCCCGGCCGCCGGCAAGGCCGTCGCTCTTCGCACCTGTCCTCGGTGCCCTCCTCGCGGCCGCCGGCCTGTTCGGGCTCCTCGCCGTGCTCGACATCTACGACGTCGACGTCGCCGCCGCGCTCGCCGCAGGCGTCGTGATCGTCGGCGCCGCAATCGCTTTCGGCGCGATCACCCAGCGGCGTGTCGGCGGGCTCGTCTTCCTCGGCCTCCTGCTCCTGACCGCCTTCTCGCTCGCGGCGATCACCCCGGTCTCCGTCGGCGCGGGAGTCGGCGAGAAGAACGAACAACCGACGACCGTGACAGCGCTCGACCAGAGCTACGAGCACGGCATCGGCGAGCTCGACCTCGATCTCAGCGGCGTCACGCTGCCGGCAGGCACGACATCCGTCGACGCGAGCGTCGGGATCGGCAAGCTCGTCGTCACAGTGCCGGCGGACATCGCCGTCGTGATCGACGCGCACGCCGGGATCGGCTCGATCGATCTCCTCGGCGCCCGCGACGACGGCGTCGACGCGGATCGCGTCCTCACGCTGCCGGGCTCGACCGCCGACGCTCCCGTGCTCGACCTCGAGGCAGACATCGCGATCGGCGACATCGAGGTGCGGCGCGGGTGAGCTCGGCGCCGTATCGGCTGCCGCTGACACTCCCCCACCTGCGGCGGGCGCCAGGCGAGGGGGCGATCGCCGGCGTCTGCGCCGGCATCGGGCGCAGCCTGCGGGTCGACGCCACGCTCGTCCGGCTCACGTTCGCCCTGCTCGCGTTCGCCGGCGGTGCCGGGATCGTCGCCTACGGCGGCGCCTGGCTCGCGCTCGAGCCGGAGACCGGTCCGGCGCCGTCGCCGAAACGCCGGCTGCTCGGCTACGTCACGCTCGGGCTCGCCGGCGCGATCGCCCTGCGGGGCTTCGGCTTCTCCGACTCGCTGATCTGGCCCGCCGCACTCTGCGGGGCGGGGATCCTGCTCGCCAGGGGCCGGAGCGGCGCGGCCGTCGTGGCGGGACTGTCGCTCGTCGCCGTCGGCGTCGTCGTCTTCGTCGACCAGAATGCGACCGGGGACGGCCGCGACGCGGCCTTCCAGTCGAGTGCGGTCGCAATCGCCCTCCTGCTCCTCCTCGGGCCCTGGGCCTGGAGGCTCGCGGCCGAGCGGAACGCGGAGCGGATCACCCGGATCCGCTTCGAGGAGCGCGCCGAGATGGCGGCGCGCATCCACGACTCCGTGCTGCAGACACTCGCCCTCGTGCAGCGCGAGTCGTCCGACCCGAAGCGCGTGGCCGCGCTCGCCCGCCGGCAGGAGCGCGAGCTCCGCGACTGGCTCTATCCCGACGCACGCGCCGAGGGCGCGAGCCTCGCCGCCGCGATCGACGCGGCCGCGGCCGAGGTCGAGGAGCTTCACGGCGTCCCGGTCGAGCTCGTCCGCACCGGCGACGTGCCGCTCGACGACCGGGTCGAAGCGCTCGTGCTCGCCGCGCGCGAGGCGATGGCGAACGCCGCCGAGCACTCCGGGGCCGAGGAGGTGTCCGCCTTCGTCGACGTCGGCGACGACGAGATCGCGGTCTACGTTCGCGACCGAGGCAAGGGCTTCGACACGAGCAAGGTCTCGAAGCGCAAGCACGGGATCGCCGAGTCGATCCGCGGCCGCATGGCTCGTGCGGGCGGGACCGCCGAGGTGACGTCGAAGCGCGGCGAGGGCACCGAGGTCGAGCTGCGACTCGGGGGAGGCACATGAGCCGCCGCGTCGTGCTCGTGGACGACCACCACCTCTTCCGCTCCGGCGTTCGAGCGGAGCTGGGCGATGCCGTCGAGATCGTCGGCGAGGCCGGCTCGGTCGCGGAGGCGGTACCGCTGATCCGCGACCTCGACCCGGACGTCGTCCTGCTCGACGTGCACCTCCCGGACGGCGGCGGGCACGCGGTGATCGCGCAGGTCGCGCCCGAGCGGCCGGGCGTCCGCTTCCTCGCGCTCTCGGTCTCGGACGCGGCCGAGGACGTGATCGACGTGATCCGCGCCGGCGCGCGCGGCTACGTGACGAAGACGATCTCCGGCGCCGATTTGGTGGACGCGATCAACCGCACCGCCGAGGGCGACGCCGTCTTCTCGCCCCGCCTCGCCGGCTTCGTCCTCGACGCCTTCCGCTCGGGCGAGGCCGCCGTCGACCCGGAGCTCGACACGCTGACGGCGCGCGAGCGCGAGGTGCTGCAGCTGATCGCGCGCGGCTACCGCTACAAGGAGATCGCCGCGCGCCTGCACCTCTCGGTGAAAACGGTCGAGAGCCATGTCTCCGCGGTGCTCAGGAAGCTGCAGCTCTCGAGCCGCCACGAGCTGACGCGCTGGGCCGCGGAGCGCCGCCTGATCTGAGCCGGTGACAGGGTTACTCGGCGGGCTTCTTCGCGCGCGACGGCTGCACGCGCTTCGGCTCGCCCGGCATCTTCGGGAACTGGGGCGGGTACGGCGCTTCGCCGACTCCGGCGACCTCCTCGCGCTCGACCCACTCGAGCAGCAGCTCGAGGTCGCAGACCGCGTCGTCGATGCCGGCCTGGACGTCGCCGAGTTCGGCGAACCGCTTCGGCATCGAGGCGAGCGTGAAGTCCTCCGTCTCCACGTCCGGAAGCTCGTCCCACGTCACCGGTGCCGAGACCGTCGCGTCGGGCCTCCCGCGGACGGAGTACGCCGATGCGATCGTCCGGTCACGCGCGTTCTGGTTGTAGTCGATGAAGACGCGCTCGCCCCGCTCCTCCTTCCACCAGGCGGTCGTGACGAGCTCACTCCGGCGCTCGACCTCGCGCGCGAACGCGAGCGCGCAGCGGCGGACGACGGGGAACTCCCACTTCGGCTCGATCCGGCAGGCGACGTGGATGCCGCGGTTCCCGGACGTCTTCGGCCAGCCGGTCCACCCCATCTCGGCGAGCGTCTCCCGCACCACGGCCGCGACGCGCTTGCCGTCCTCGAACGACGTGCCCGGCTGGGGGTCGATGTCGATCCGCAGCTCGTCAGGCTTGTCGACGTCCGCGCGCCGAGAGGGCCAGGGATGGAAGTCGACGACGGCGAGATTCGCCGCCCACGCCACCTGCGCGATCTCGGTGACGCAGAGCTCGTCGGCATGCCGCCCCGACGGGAACGTCACCCGCGCCGCCTCCACCCACTCCGGCCGCTTCTCGGGCACGCGCTTCTGGTAGATCATCTCGCCCTCGACGCCGTCGGGAAAGCGGCGCAGCTGTGTCGGCCGCTCGTAGAGCGCGCGGACGATTCCCTCGCCGACCGAGAGGTAGTACTCGACCAGGTCGCGCTTCGTCTCCTGCCGGGCCGGAAAGAGCACCTTGTCCGGATTCGTCACCTTGACGACACGACTGCCGACCTCGAGCTCGATGAACGGCGAGGGCACGCCTGAAAGCTACCGCCGCGGACTTGACCTCGATCACCGCGAAGCAGAGGATCGTGTCTCGCGTTACATACACAGGGGAGGTAATCGCCCATGTACGTCCGCCTCTTCGTGGCCGCCGCCATCGCCGCCCTCGCGCTCCCGCTTGCCGGGGCCGCAGGGCCGTTCGACGCGGTGAGTACGTTCACGTACTCACAGAACATGCACCCGCTCGGCTTCTCGCCGCGGGAGAACACGACGGCGCCGTTCACGGCCAACTCGGACCTCGCCTTCTGGGGCCGCACGGCCTACCAGGGGAACTACGACGGCTTCCGGATCATCGACATCTCGTCGCCCGCGAACCCGCGCGAGATCCTCGACTACCGGGACTGCTTTGGGAACCAGGGCGACGTCGTCGTCTGGGACAACATCCTCGTCCGCTCCTGGAACTCGCCCGCCCCGGCAGGCGCAACCTGCGACGGCGAGCCCGTTCTGCCGGGCGTCTTCGGCGCGTGGGAGGGCCTGCACGTCTTCGACATCAGCGATCCGACGGACCCGGATCTCGTCGCCTCGATCGAAACGGAGTGCGGCTCGCACACGGCGAGCGGCGTCCCCGATCTCGCGAACGGGCGCCTGCTGATCTACAACAGTCCGTCGAGCGGAGCCTGCCCCGGGCTCGACATCGTCGAGGTGCCGCTGGACGACCCGGCCGACGCGAGCTACCTGCGCTTCGAGCCGTCTGGGCGCAGCTGCCACGACACCGGCGTCATCCTCGGCGACGCGATGATGGCGGCCTGCGCCGGCGGCAACGGCTTCACCGTGTGGAGCCTCGATCCCGCCGAATGCGGTCGAGATCGCGTACGCCGATCCGGCGCCGCTCGTGCCGACGCAGCTCGGCGGCGACTGGTCGACGTACTGGTACGACGGCTTCATCTACGAGTCCGACATCACGCGCGGGCTGCTGATCTGGAATCTCAGCGACAGAGCCGTCGCGGGCGCCCGCAAGCTCGGGCACGTCAACCCACAGACGCAGGAGCTCACACTCGAGTGAACGTCAGCCGGAGGGGGTGGCCGCGCCAGCGGTCGCCCCCTCCCCCGCGTGGTAGGTTCGAGGCTCGTCAGTCACCGGGTCGATACAGAGGAGAAGAGGGCATGCGGAAGGTTCTGATTCCGGTCGTCATCGTCGCGCTCGCGATTGCAGCGGCGGCGGTCGGCGGCCGGGGGGAGGTGGCGGCGGCGGCGCCCGCGAGCTGCGCCAAGGCCAACCTCGATCTCGTCAAGGACGGGCAGCTCACGATCGGCACCGACAACCCGGCCTTCCCGCCGTGGTTCGCAGGCGGCGAGACGAAGGGCCGGCCGTGGAAGATCAACGACCCGGCGAAGGGCCAGGGCTTCGAGCCGGCAGTCGCCTACGCCGTCGCGAAGCGGCTCGGCTTCGCCCGGAGCGAGGTCGTCTGGGTCTACTCGCCCTTCAACAAGACGATCGCGCCCGGAACCAAGGCCTTCGACTTCGCGATCAACCAGGTCTCGTACACGCCGCAGCGGGCGAAGGCACTCGGCTTCAGCGCCGGCTACTACTTCGTCAATCAGTCGATCGTCGGCGTCAAGGGCAAGCCGATCTCCTCCGCGCGCTCGATCGCCGGTCTCCGGCGCTACAAGCTGGGCGCCCAGCTCGGGACGACGAGCTACCAGTACATCGTCCGCAACATCAGGCCGAGCCAGTCGGTCGCGGTGTACGACACGAACGACGCCGCGGTCGCAGCGCTGAAGAACGGCCAGATCGACGGCCTCGTCGTCGACCTGCCGACCGCGTTCTACGTCACCGCAGTGCAGGTGCCGAACGGGAAGATCATCGGCCAGTTCCAGGCGAAGGGGACGCAGGAGCGCTTCGGGATGGTCTTCCGCAAGGGCAACCCGCTGATCGCGTGCGTCAACAACGCGCTCGCGCAGATGAAGCGCACAGGCGTGCTGAAGCGGATCCAGCAGATCTGGCTCGCCAAGGTCACGGGCGCCCCGGTTCTCAAATGACGCAGCTCCTGAAGTAACTGGGCCGGTCTTCGAAGATCCTCGGGGGTGGCGGCGCCGGTCGCGCCGTCACCCTCGCGCTCGTCTCGACGTTCGTCCTCTTTGCGGCGCTCGTCTACGGCATCACGCACGCACCGAACTGGCCCGAGGTCAAGGCTGCGTTCTTCGACTGGGACGCGTACCAACGCTCCTTCCCCGCGATCGCGGATGCGTTCCTGCTGAACGTGAAGATCTTCTGCATCGCGGAGGCGATCATCCTCGTCACCGCGCTCGGGCTCGCCGTGCTGCGCAGCCTTCCGGGGCCTGTCTTCTTCCCGGTGCGCGTGCTTGCAATTGCGTACGCCGACTTCTTCCGCGGCGTGCCGACAATCCTCGTGATCGCGCTGCTCGGCTTTGGCGCGCCGGCGCTCGCGATCGAGGGGGTCCCCACCTCGACGACCTTCTGGGGCGTCGTCTCGCTCGTCCTCATCTACACCGCCTACGTCTCCGAGGTCTACCGCGCGGGAATCGAGTCGGTGCATCCGAGCCAGGAGGCGGCCGCGCGCTCGCTCGGGCTGACGCGGGGGCAGGCACTCGCCTCGGTCGTGCTGCCGCAGGCCGTGCGCCGCGTGATCCCACCGCTCCTGAACGACTTCATCGGCCTGCAGAAGGACACGGCGCTCGTCGGCATCGTCGGCGCGGTGGAGGCGTTCAAGCAGGCGCAGATCGAGGTCTCGGCCGACTTCAACTTCACCCACTACCTCGTCGCGGCGACGCTCTTCGTCGCGATCACGATCCCGCTCGCGCGGTTCACCGACTGGCTCGTCGCCCGCGACCGGCGCAAGCGGCAGGCCGGGAGCCTCGTATGAGCGCGGTCGAGATCGTCGACCTGACCAAGCGCTTCGGCAAGAACGAGGTGCTGCGCGGGATCGACCTCGACGTCGCAGAGCACGAGGTGGTCTGCCTGATCGGCGCGTCCGGCTCCGGCAAGTCGACCCTGCTCCGCTGCATCAACCTGCTCGAGCCGGTCGACGCGGGCCGGATCGTCGTCGGCGGCGAGGAGATCACCGCGCGCGGCGTCGACGTCAACCGGATCCGCCGCGGAATCGGAATCGTCTTCCAGGCCTACAACCTCTTTCCGCACATGACCGTGCTCGAGAACGTGACGCTCGGGCCGCGCAAGGCGCTCGGGCTCTCGCGGCGCGAGGCGGCGGAGCAGGCGGGCGAGCTGCTGACGCGCTTCGGGCTCGCCGACAAGCGGGACGACTACCCGGACCGGCTCTCGGGCGGCCAGCAGCAGCGGGTCGCGATCGTCCGTGCGCTGGCGATGCGACCGGAGCTGATGCTGCTCGACGAGGTCACGAGCGCGCTCGACCCGGAGCTCGTCGCCGAGGTGCTGCGCGTGATCCGCGAGCTGGCGGAGGGCGGGATGACGATGCTGATCGCGACCCATGAGATGGGCTTCGCGCGCGACATCGCCAACCGCGTCTGCTTCCTCGACGCCGGGGTCATTCTCGAGCAGGGGCCGCCGGAGCGGATCTTCAGCTCGCCCGAGCAGCCGCGAACACGTCAGTTCCTCGACCGGATCATCGAAGCGGGACGCCTGTGACTTGCCGCAAGGAAGGCGGCAAAGCCGCCTCCCGCGGGAAAAGGCAAGAGCCCTGAAGTAGAAGAGCAGTAGAGCGGCTTACACTTCAATCGTGCTGGAGAACAACACCACCCGCGACGTCGTGCTGGAGCCGCTGGACGACTGGATCGTCGTCGAGCCGCTCGACGACTCGGAGACGGCGAGCGGACTGATCGTCCCGATCAACGAGGGCGCGCAGACGCGGCAGGCGATCGTCGCCGCCGTCGGCCCCGACGTCGAGTCGATCGACCCCGGCGACAAGGTGCTGTTCCCGCGCGACGCCGGCTTCGAGGTCAGGCTCGCCCGGTCGGCGCACCGCGTCCGCGTGCTCCGCCGCGAGGACCTGCTCGCCCGCATCCACGACTAGCTCGTGTACGGGATCCGGAGCGAAGCGGCCCTTTAGGGGTCTACGCGCGAAGAGCATCCGCTTTCGCGGATGCTCTTCCTGCGCCATGAGGCGAAGGCGATCCGCCGCATGGATCGAGCTTCCGCCTCGTGGAGGGTCGTTGCCCCGCCGCTGGGGCTACGAACCACTGTCGCCATCCTGCGCGACGAGCGCCGCTTCACGCCATCCCCCAGCCTGAGTTGACCGCGCTACTTCACTTGAACGAGGGATCGGGCGGAGCCGCTCTGCGGACGATGAACAGGTCGTCAAGCTCAGCGCCGTGGGAAGCCGCAGCCCACCGTGCAGAGTCTCGAGAGACCGCGTCAGGCGCAATTCCCAGTGCCGAACCGCGGTCTTTCGCACGTCTGAAGAGAGAACGCCGGAGACCCGCCGCCCGCGGGTCTTCAGCGTCCTGCTGCGAAATCATCCCCGCAGGGTGACGCGCCCGCCCTGGATCGGCTCCATGCTCGGGCGAACATGCTCGTCCGACTCCTCATCATCGCCGCAGTCGCGCTGTTCCTCGTCGCCTGGTTCCGCGCCGTGCTCGGGCTCTATCGCCGCGACGACCTGTCGAGCTCGGCCAAGGCGGCCTGGGCAATCATCATGCTCGTGCTGCCCTTCGTCGGCCTAGCCGCGTACACGCTGATGGCCGCGCGGCCGCCTGACAGCCGCAGCAGATGAAGCACGCGGTCATCACGATCGCGGGCCCAAACTTCACCGATTTCGAGGAAGTCGAGCTGCTGGCCTTCCCGGCCGAGGGCGACCCGATCCAGACGAAGTACGGCACCTGCATCGTCACGGGCGTCCAGGTCGCGAACGGCGGCCAAGACGGCAAGATCGACTGCCGCCTGCCCTGACCGCATGAGCCTCGTCTGGGGATCCCTCGCCGTGATCGCCGTCGCGGCAGTCGCGATCACCGCGCTCTTGCTCGTTCGCCGTGGCGCCCCCGACGGCAGCTACTTCAACGACGGCGACCGAGCCTCAGGCGTGTTCGGCGTGCTCGCGACAGGCTTCTCCGTGCTGCTCGGCTTCATCGTCTTCCTCGCCTTCACGAGCTACGACGAGTCGCGACGCGGCGCCGAGGATGAGGCGCTCGCCGTCGCGCAGCAGTTCCAGACGGCGCAGTTCCTCCCCGCCGAGACTGGGCGGCGGGCCGCGGACGAGCTCGTCTGCTACGCGCGCTCGATCGTCTACGGCGAGTGGCCCCGGATGGAGGACGGGACGATCGACGACAGCATCAACCCCTGGGGCGTCGCCCTGTTCCGGACGCTCAAGGCCGCCGAGCCGGGCACCAACACCGAGCAGTCGGCCTACGACAAATGGTTCGACCAGACATCGGAGCGCGAGCTCGCGCGGCAGGCCCGGCTCCACGCGGCGGACGGCGTGATTCCCGCGCCGGTCTGGTTCGTTCTGTTCCTGATCGCGCTGGTGATCTTCGGCTACATGCTCTTCTTCGCCGACAGCGGCGAGCGCGCAATCGTGCAGGCGACGCTGATCGGCTCGGTCGCGATCGTGATCGGCGCCATGCTCGTCTCCATCTCCGTCCTCGATGCGCCGTTCCGGCCGGGGCCGGGGAGCGTCGAGCCGGTCGCGATGCTGCGGACGCTCGACATCCTCGAACAGGGCCGCGCGGTCGTCGGCACCACCGGCGCACTGCCCTGCACCGCGGAGGGGGTTCCGTCGTGATGAAGATGGAGCGGCTCGAGCTCGCGGCCGCGCTTCTGCTCGCGCTGGCAGCGGTCGCGTCCGCCTGGTCGGGCTACCAGAGCTCCCGCTGGCACGGCCGGCAGGCCGACGCCTTCGCCCGCGCGTCCGCGACCAGGGTCGAGTCGACCCGCGCGTCCGACGTTGCGAACCGGCAGATCCAGATCGACGTGTCGACGTTCGTGCAGTGGGTGGACGCCTACGCACGCGAGGACGAGTTCCTCTCCGACTTCTACCGCAAGCGCTTCCGGCCCGAGTTCGGTACCGCCGTCGACGCGTGGGTGGCAACGAGGCCGCTCAGGAACGCGGCGGCGCCGCTGACGCCGTTCGCGATGCCGGAGTACAAGCTGGCCGCGGCCGAGGAGGCCGAGCAGCTCGAGGCGACGGCCTCCGCCGCCGCCGACGTCGCCCGCGTCAACATCCAGCGGGCGGACAACTACACACTCTGTCTCGTGCTCTTCTCCGCGGCGCTCTTCTTTGCCGGCTTCAGCACCAGATTCCAGGCGCCGAGGATCCGCGCGGTCATGCTCGCGCTCGGCTGGGTCCTCTTCGTCGGGACGGTCGCGTGGATCGCGACGTTCCCGGTCTCACTCGCGGTCTAGGGACACTCCTAGGGCGCCGTCCGCATCGCTTCCTGCAGCTCTTCCCGCTTCCGCCTCTCCCGCCGGTCGAAGAGCCAGCCGAAGAGCAGCAGGATCCCTGAGAAGAAGAGGCACATGCCGAGGAACCCCCAGCGCGCCCAGGCGCCTTCCAGGATCAGGAAGAACGCGAACCCCGCGATCGCGACGGCAATCGCTCCTCCGATGAACATCAGCCAGAACTTTCCTCCGAGCTCCATGTTCTTCCTTTCAGGTCACTGGGTTGACGGGCTCATCGCACCGCGGCCGGCCGCGACGGCGCGATCTGATCCGCGAACGGGGCGACAAGCGCGGCGGCATGCTCGACGCGCGCCGCGATCTGGATCATTCCTCTTGGGTGCAACGCAAGCGTGACGACGACCGGGTCGTCGCCGATTCGATGCAGCTTCTTCCGCTCGGCTGCGGTCGCCGGGCGGCTGGCTGCGCCGGCGGCCCAGACGAGCAACTCCTTCCACACCGCGGGACTTCCTCTGAACGCGAACACGTCGTGCACCCAGACTCCGTAACCCGCGTGCCAGCGCTTGTCCTCCTGCGTGCGCAGGCGCACCGGGACGGTGCCGGGCCGCTGTCGAAGCGCGCGGTTGCGAACGACGAGTCCCATGATCCCGAGCGCGATCAGCCAGAGCGGAAAAGCCACAAGCAGGAGGATCGCCCAGATCATGACGGCGCCGCGCCTTTCTCGAGGTGACGAGAACAACTTCCCTCAGCGGCCGCGACGCAGCATCGTCCGATCAGGATGAACGCCCGCGGCACCCGGCGGCGCAGACTGGGCGCATGCGCCTGACCTGGCTCGGACACGCGACGGTGCTGATCGAGCTCGACGGCGTTCGCCTGCTCACCGACCCCGTGCTGCGCCGCTCGCTGCTGCACCTCCGTCGGGCCCGGGGCGTCCCGCTCAGTGCCGCCGGCTCGCCCAATCTCGTACTCATCTCGCACCTGCACTGGGACCACTTCGATCTCCCGTCGTTGGCCCGGCTGGGGCAAGCGACGCGGATCGTCGCGCCGCTGGGCTCCGGCAAGCTGCTCCGCCGCCGCCGCTTCGAGCGCATCGAGGAGGTGAGCGAGGGGTCGGAGGTGCAGGCAGGCCCGCTTCAGATTCGGGCGACCTACGCCGAGCACAAGTCCGGCCGCGGGCCGTGGGGCGCGAAGACGCCGGCGCTGGGGTACGTCATCAGCGGCTCGACCTCCGTCTACTTCGCCGGAGACACCGACCTCTTCCCCGGCATGGAGGGGCTCCACGAAGGGCTCGACGTGGCACTGCTGCCGATCGCGGGGTGGGGTCCGACGTTGCCGCCGGGCCACCTCGACGTCGATCGCGCGGCCGAGGCGGTTCGCCGGCTTCGCCCGAGAGTTGCGATCCCGATTCACTGGGGCACGCTCCGACCCTCGTACCGGCGGAAGCCGTACGTGGGAGCGACGGCAGCCGCCGACTTCGCCGTGAAAGTGTCCGAGGTCGCGCCGAGTGTCGAGGTGCGCGTCCTCGAGCTCGGTGCGAGCTGCACGATCGAGCCGGTCAGCGGGGGAGACTCCTCGTAGTGGCGTCGAAGGACGAGGAGCAGCGCTCCGGGCTGGCCGACGCGGCCGGGCGCGCCGCGTTCTTCCCAGCTCGCGCGGCGGCGCGGGCCTGGAGAGGGCCGATCGAGGAGGCCGTCGACGAGGTGCTCTCCGCGCCCGAGCTTGCCCGCGTCGTCGACCGCGCGCTCGCCGGCTCGCTGCCCGAGGAGATCGCCCGCTCGCTCGTCCGCAACCGCGTGCTCGAGCGCGTCATCGCTGAGCTCGCCGCCACCGGCGAGCTCGAGCGGCTGCTGAACGCCGCGCTCGGGAGCACGAAGACGCTGGAGCTCACCGATCGGATGCTCGCCAGCGACGAGACGCAGCGTGCGCTGCGTCACGTCGCGTCGAGCCCGGAGCTGCGAGACGCGGTCGCCCGACAGACGACGGGGCTCGCAGACGAGATGATCGGCGGCGTCCGCGCCGCCACCGTCCGCCTGGATGACCGCGCCGAGCGGGTCGTGCGTCGCCCACCGCGGGTCGCGCGTCCGATCTACGCCGGGATCGCGACCCGCGCCGTGGCGCTGGCGACCGACGCCGCAGTGACGGTCGTCCTCTACATGTCGGCGGTCGGCGTCGCCGCACTGGTGGCGTCGCTGGTCGGCGGCCTCCGTCCCGAGTGGCTCGTCGGCCTCCTGCTCGCGTCCGGCTGGATGCTGGTGGTGGGCACGTACTTCGTCCTCTTCTGGAGCGCGGCCGGGCAGACACCGGGAATGCGGCTGCTGAGGCTGCGCGTCCGCGGGCCGGGAGGCGTCCCGCCCTCGCTCGGGCGGTCGCTGGTACGCCTCGTCGGGCTGATTCTCGCGATCGTGCCGCTCTTCGCCGGCTTCATCCCCGTGCTGTTCACGGAGCGGCGACGTGGACTTCCGGACCTTCTCGCCGGCACCGTTGTCATCCACGACGAGGCGGCCTGACCCGACGGTCGGTGTCCGGCGGCCGCCGTATCGTTGCGCCCGTGGCGCGGCCGCGAATCGTCGAGCGAGAGATGTCGAGGTTCCTCCGGAAGCCGGTGTCGGTCACCGGTGCGGCCAACGTCATCGTCATCGTCACGATGTTCGTCGTCGTCCTGGGCGGTGTGCTGATGCGCGTGGTCGACGGCGAGGAGTACCCGAACGTCTGGAGAGGGATGTGGTTTGCACTGCAGACGGTGACGACCGTCGGTTTCGGTGACGTCACGCCGCAGCGGGTCGAAGGCCGCATTGTCGCCGCCTTCATCATGCTCGAGGGCGTCGCCTTCCTGTCCATCGTGATCGCGGCGATCACGTCGATCTTTGTCGCGCGAGCGCAGCGCGAGAGCGCGGCCGGGCATGCCCTGGCGGTGGATCACACAAGAGGGCTCCACGAGCGCTTCGACGAGCTCCAGGCCCGGCTAGACCGGCTCGAGCAGAAGCTGACGGACGCCGACTAGACGGGTGCAGGCGCCTCGGGCGGCCGCTGGTCTCCCGCCTCGAGCTCGCCCACAGCCAGGCGTCGGAACGCCTCGTAGCCCAGCGCGACGAGACCGCCGAGGATGAGCACGCCGAGCCACGTGCGCAGCGCCGGGACGGGAGCCCAGAGGACGAGCAGGAGGTAGATGCCGGCCAGCGCCGCCCACGCGGCTCCCGGCCGGTCGCGGAGCGTCGGGGAGATCGCACCGCGGATGCGGTGCGCGTAGCCAGACGGACCCGCGAGCATGGCGCCGAGGAGCATGACGACGCCGTAGACGATCAGGGCCCAGGCGACCGCGGCGAGCAGGCTCGTGCCGATGATCCAGGACGACCCTGCCGCTTCGCGGACGGACTCGCCTTCCGCGAGCGAGTCCACGAGATACGAGCCGACGACGCGGCGAATGACGAGGAGCAGGATTCCAACCAGCAGGAACACGGCGCCGACGATGCGCAGCATCCCCCGTCGGTCCCGCGCGAACCAGATCGCGCCCGCGAAGGCGGCGATCGCGAGCAGGATGACGACCCAGCTCAGCACCTTGATCGTCTTCACGGCGGTCTGCGCGGCGCTGAGCTGATCCGACTCGAGCACGGTGATCTGGCCCGCGTCAGCCGGCAGCCGCGCGTCGAGCTGCTCGCCGAAGCCGAGCTCCTCGCCGACCGCGACCACGAAGACGCGGAGGTCGAGCGTCACCGCTCCTTCGGCGGTCGAGATCCCCTCGCGGGTCTCGTCCTCGAGCACGCGCAGGAGCGTCTGGTGGGCCGCACGGTTGATGTTCTCCCACAGGTCTTGCACCCGCGGCCGCTGTAGGAAGCCGTCGACTGCCCGCTCCGTCGGCTGGCGCAACGCGCCGGAGATCGGCCCGGCGAGCCCTTCGAAGTCGGGCGGCAGCCGCTCCTCGAGCCGGTCTTGGACGTCCACGTTCGTGTAGAGCTGGTCGACGATGTAGACGGACAACGCCGCACGAACCTCCTCGTCGTCGAGCAACTGCGTGCTGACGTCGACCCAGGCGTCCGTGTCCAGAGCCTGCCGCTTGACCCAGACCGTCAACGACCCGACGAGGAGGATCAGCGTCCCGAGCGCGAGCAGGCTCCACGCGAGGATGGCGCGCGTCTTCGGGCTCAGCCCGCCCGATGTCTCGTCGGCCGACATGCGCCTCCGACATTTGCGCGCACGGCGTTCGCCAGCATCGTCCGGTCGGGGTGATGTGCCGTCCCCGCCGGGGCGCTTAGCTCTCACCAGTGGCGTCGACGTCCGACTACGGCGAACGTTCGTTCTCGAGCCCGCGTGTCGACACCGGCGGGCCCGGCGGCGGTTGGGTCGCCTTCGCCGGCTTCATCCTGGGCCTCGCAGGGATCTGGAACGCGATCGAGGGGATCCTCGCGATCGCCGACTCACGCGTCTTCGTCGGCGAGCAGACGTTCGTCTTCAGCGACCTCAACACCTGGGGCTGGATCATCCTCGCCCTCGGCGTGCTGCAGCTGATCGCGGCCTTCACCGTCGCAGCCGGGAGCGAGTTCGGGCGGTGGATCGGCATCGGCGCCGCCGGCGCCAATGCGATCGGCCAGCTGCTCTTCGTGCCGGCGTACCCGCTCTGGGCGATGAGCATGTTCGCGCTCGACATCCTGATCATCTACGCACTCGCGGTCTACGGCGGTGCCCGGCTGCGCGGCGCCGCGATCTAGAGGAGCGCGCCCGAGAGCCCTGGATGTGGTGACACCGGACCGCCAGTGTTGTCCGGCTACATGCGAGTTGCTACGTTCTTGACGTGCGGTGGCATGTCAGGGCCGCAGCCGCTTCCAGCACCTCGAGGCGGTCGACCGGGCAACGCCGATGGGTCGGCTCGACAGGTAGGGGCAGACCGTGAGCCGTCAACGGGACGTGTTCCCGCTTCTGGAGTCGAAACTGACGCCGACGCCGCCCCGCGCCGGGACGATCCCCCGGGCTGCGCTCGTCAACAAGCTTCGCGCCGCCCGCGGCGTCACGATCGCCGTCGTCTCGGCGCCGGCCGGCTACGGCAAGACGACGCTGCTCGCAGAGTGGGGGCGCCGTGACGAGCGACCTTTCGCGTGGCTCTCGCTCGACGAGTCCGAGAACGATCCGACCGTCTTCCTGACCTACGTCGCCGAGGCGCTCGACCGCGTGCAGGCGCTCGACCCGGACGTGTTCACGGCGCTCTCGGGCGCGAGACCTTCGCTGCAGAGCATCGTGGCCCGGCTTGGGCGGTCGATCGCCTCGTTGCAGGAGCCGATCGTCGTCGCCCTCGACGACGTGCACGTGCTGCGCACACCGACGTGTATCGACGCGCTGGCGCAGTTGATCGAGCAGCTGCCGCCCGGTTCGCAGATCGTCCTCGCGTCGCGCACCGCGCCGCGCTTGCCGCTCGGCAGGCTGCGGGCGGAAGGACGGGTGCTCGAGGTGGGGCCTGACGACCTGAGCTTGAACGTCCGGGAGGCACAGGCGCTCCTCGCCGCGGCCGGGCTCAAGCTCCCCGGCCACGAGGTCGAGGCCCTGACCCGGAGCACCGAAGGTTGGGCCGCCGGCCTCTATCTGGCGGCGCTGTCGCTGCGTACGTCCCGAGCAGGGGGCCGAACGGCCGCTGAGATTCGCGGCGACGACCGCTACATCAGCGACTACTTCCGGCTCGTGCTGCTCGAGAGCATGCCGGAGCCGGAGATCGAGTTCCTCACGCGCGCCTCCATTCTCGACCGGATGTGCGGCTCGCTCTGCGACCAGGTGCTGGAGCGTTCGGACAGTGCGATCGAGCTCGAGCGGCTCGAACGGTCGAACCTCTTCGTCGTCCCGCTCGATCACGAGCGCCAGTGGTATCGCTTCCACCACCTCTTCCGAGACATGCTCAAGGATGAGCTCGAGCGCCGCGAGCCGGGGCTGGCCGCTCAACTCAGCAGTCGGGCCGCCGACTGGCACGTCGCGCGTGAGGAGGTCGCGGCCGCGATCGAATACGCCCACGCCGCAGGCGACGGCGCGCGCGTGATCGACCTCGTCGTGATCGCCGCGCACCCTGCGTACCAGAGCGGCCGCTTCGCCACCGTCGAGCGCTGGCTCGCCCGGCTCGAGGCCGAGCACGAGCTGACCGCGAACACGGCGCTGGCCGTGCTCGGCGCCTGGACGCACGCGCTCCGAGGCCGCCCCGAGGCGGCCTTGCGCTGGGCACAGGTTGCCGAAGCGGGGGCGGCGGACGCCGTCATGCCCGATGGCGATCCGGCGCTCGCATGGACGTCGGCGTTGCGCTCGGCCCTGTGCTCCGACGGGATCGAGGCGATGCGGGACGACGCGCACACCGCGATCCGCAGCGCTCACGCGGGCAGCCAGGCCGCCGCCACGGGTGCGGTGCTCCTCGGCCTGGCGCATGTGCTCGCCGGCGACGAGGCAGTCGGGGAGTCACTGCTCGTCACGGCCGGCGAGCTCGCGATCGAAGCGGGAACGACCGACTGTGCGACGCTCGCGCTTGCAATGCGCTCGCTCCTCGCGAACGCCCGTAACGACGCGGCGGAGGCCGAGGCGCTGGCGCTCGAGGCCCGGGACGTGGTCGACTCGGCGCGGCTCGACGACTACGCCACGAGTGCACTCACCTACGTCGCCAGCGCCCGCGCCGCCCTCCGCCACAACAACTGGACGCGCGCAGCCACCGACATCGAGCGGGCGTCGCAGCTGACGCCGTTGCTGACGTATGCGGTGCCGTGGCTCGCCGTCCAGGTGCGGCTGGAGCTCGCGCGGGCCCACCTTTCGCTGGTCAACTGGAGCTCGGCGGCGGCCGTGATGTCGGAGGTCGACGAGCTGCTCGCGCGGCGCCCCAAGCTCGGCGAGCTGACCGCCCAGGCGGCGGAGCTGCAGCACCGGCTCGCGGCGAGCAACCAGCTCGACGACAACTGGGCGTCGTCGCTGACCAACGCCGAGCTCCGCCTGCTGCCGCTCCTGACGACGCACCTCTCCTTCCGCGAGATCGCCGAGCGGCTCTTCGTCTCTCGCAACACGGTCAAGACCCAGGCGATCTCCGTCTACCGCAAGCTCGGGGTCTCCTCCCGCAGTGAGGCGATCGAGCGCGCCACGGAGCTCGGGCTGTTCGCGACCCCCGCCGCGGACGTCGTTCCGCGGCCGGTCGTCCAGCACGACGCGTCCTAGGGCGCGCCCGTGCCCTTCTGCGCGTGCCTGCCGGCGAAGCTGCCGCCTGTAGCCATGATCTCCGTCGGCTCCACCCACTCGTTCAGCATCTCGAAGCCCTGAGCGCGGGCGACGGCGTCGAGGAGCGGCCGCGCCCAGAGATGCTCGATCAGCGCGACGGCCGCGGTCGTGTCGTTCGGCACCAGCTGCTCGAGCCGGAAGGCGTCCTGCTGGTCGAAGAGATGGCCGTCCATCAGATCGGCCATGCCGGTCATCGCACCCGGCTCGACACCCGCGAGGCCGTCGGCGGCGAAGCCGGCCAGGGCGCCCATCGCCTCGCCGAACTTGACCGCCTCCTCCCAGTCGAGGTCGCTCGCGGCCAGGTGGGCGACAGCGCCCTTGGAGTCCTTGCGCACGATCATCAGGTCGAGGATCCGGACGACGCCTTCGCTCTTCAGGCGCTCGAGCTCGGGCAGGATCTCGCCTCGGAACTTGTTCCCCTCGAACGCGACGACCAGCATCTGCACGGGGCCGTAGTTCATGCGCAGGAGTCTTGCCGTTCGCGCGCGCGTGCGAATCATGCCGTCTGGATGAACGACGTGGCACGATCTCGCAGGTGACCAGCAGATCCGCTTCGGCGCAGCGCCTACGCGACCTCGCGCTGCTCCGCCGCGTCCGCGACCGGATCGACCGCGAGTACGCGCGGCCGCTGGACGTCGAGGCGCTCGCCCGGGACGCGCACATGTCGGCCGGGCATTTCAGCCGCGAGTTCCGGCGCGCCTACGGCGAGTCGCCGTACAGCTACCTGATGACGCGCCGGATCGAGCGCGCGATGGCGCTGCTGCGCCGTGGCGACCTCAGCGTCACCGAGGTCTGCTTCGAGGTCGGCTGCTCGTCGCTCGGCACCTTCAGCAGCCGCTTCACCGAGCTGGTCGGTGTGTCGCCCAGCGTCTATCGGCGCCAGGCCGCGGGCGCGACGGCCGGGATGCCGCCATGCGTCGCGAAGCAGGTGACGAGACCGGTCAGGAATCGAGAAGCGCCGACCCCCGAGTCACACGTAGCGTGAGCGCCATGGACATCACCATTCACCAGACCATGCTCCCGCACGACGACCCGGACGCGTCTCTCGTCTTCTACCGCGACACCCTCGGCTTCGAGGTCCGCAACGACGTCGAGTACGGCGGGATGCACTGGATCACCGTCGGCCCGCCCGACCAGCCTGGCACCTCGATCGTCCTCTACCCGCCGGCCGCCACCCCGGGCCTCACCGACGAGGAGCGCCGAACCATCGCCGAGATGATGGCCAAGGGAACGTACGCCAGCATCAACCTGGCCACGACCGATCTCGACGGCACGTTCGAGCGCCTGCAGGCCGACGACGCCGAGGTCGTCCAGGAGCCGGTCGACCAGCCGTATGGGATCCGCGACTGCGCGTTCCGCGATCCCGCGGGCAATCTGATCCGCATCCAGGAACTGGCCTGAGGAGGTAGTCGTAATGGCTGAGAACAAGACCGCGACAAAGCGCGCCACAACGAAGCGCACCGGCTCGACGAAGGGATTCACCGCCGAGGAACGGGCAGCGATGAAGGAGCGGGCCAAGGAGCTGAAGGCCGAAGCGGCCAAGGCGGACGGGGAGAAAGCACTGCTCGAGAAGGTCGCCGAGATGAAGGGAACCGACAAGGCCTTGGCCACGCGGCTCCACGCGATCATCACGGCGGCCGCGCCGGCCCTCTCGCCGAAGACGTGGTACGGCATGCCCGCGTACGCCAAGGACGGCAAGATCGTCTGCTTCTTCCAGAGCGCGGCAAAATTCGACTCCAGGTACGCCACGTTCGGGTTCAGCGACGAAGCGCACATCGACCAGGGAGTGATGTGGGCGACTTCCTGGGCGCTCAAGGAGCTGACCCCTGCGGAGGAGAAGAAGATCGTCACGCTCGTGAAGAAGGCGGTGCGCTGAGGCTCGCTCAGCTCTCCATGCTCGCCGCTCGTCGAGCGTCGAGCTCAGGCGGGCGGACGGACGATCGCGCGCGCACGCCCGGCGCTAACGAAACCGGAGCAAGCTTGTTCGGGTCGCGATGTAGATCAGCCCACCGGCGATCGCCGGAGAGCCGAGCGCCTGGCCGGCCAGGGGCCTTGCCCACACGAGATCACCGCTTGAGCGGGCGGCGTAGAGGGCGTTGGGGCCAGTCGGGGAGCCGCTCGCGACGATGATCAAGTGGTCGTTCTGTAGTTGAACGACCACGGGCGCGCCGGGCTGACCTGACAGGCGACGCACCCAACGGACTCGTCCGTCGTCGTCGAACGCGTAGAGCCGTCCGGTCCGGGACCCACGGTCGTAGACCGTCAGGTAGATGCGGTCACGACGGCTGGTGCTGACCGCGGTGCCGTTTTGGCGCCTGCAGGACCGAGCACCGCTCGCAGGCGCCGGGCCTATTGCTGGTGGAGCCGCTGGCATGCCGCTGACGCGCGTGCGCCAGACCGCCACCCCGGTCTGGGAGAACGCACCGAGACTGCCGTCGGTGGGGCCGCTACCGCTGGCCATGCCGAAGTAGGCTCGTCCGGCGCCGCCAACTGCCGGCGTCGTCTGCAGCGTGAGTTGCTTGGCCCAGCCTTTGAGCGTGCCGGGCCAGAAGCGATACGATCGTGCGCGCGCTCCCGTGGCGAAGATGTCCTCGCAGGCGAGCGAGAGGGCGGGAGAGGGCTGCAGCGGCGGATCGGGCGGGGAGGCCGGAGGCGGCACATCAAGCCAGATCGGCAGCTCGAACTCGCTCGTGAGGTTTCCCGCTGCCGAAACGAGACGCTCCGCGACGAGGCGGGTTCCCCGCGTGCGCGGAACAAGACGATAGAGCAGGTCTCCGAACGACCAGTAGATCGTTCCAGTGCTGTCCACGAGCGGCGAGCGCATGAAAGCGTTTTCGTACAGGTCGGTGCGATGGGTGATACGCCCATCGCTTGGGCTGACGATGAAGACACGCTCGCGGCTCGAACCGCGCGGGTCTCCGGTGCGGTCGAGCGTTCCTTTTGGGTTGCTGCCGACGACAACGAGCCGACCGTCGGGTAGGAGCGCCGGGGTGGCGCGTACGTCGAACCCTTCCAACAGCGAGCTCCAAATCAGGCCGCGCCGCCCGATCGCGTGGAGGTTCCCGCGATCGGTTCGGGCGGCAAGATAGACGGTGCCGTTCGACGTGACGACCGGCGATGAGTCGATCATCGCCGCCGGACCAAGGCCGATTGGGATCAGCGGCCGGCCTGCGGGCGGCGGGCGGTTCAGCGGCCAGGATGCGCTTCCCGTTCGCTCCCCATTGCCGCGGTACTGCGACCACGCACCGGCCGGCGCCGCCGCGCCCAGAGCAATGGCGGCTCCTGCAACGACCACCAGCAAACCGAGCCTGGACGGGTAAGCAGCGCTGTGCGCGATGGCAGCATCCCCTTCGCTCCCGCGAGCGTAGGACGTCTGGATCGCGATGTCAACGCGACTCGTCCGGGGTGGGGAGCCTGCTTCGAGATGCAGAAACCCGCCTGAACAAGCGGGTGTCTGCCCTGTAGCCCGTCGGACACTTTCTACGCCATCGCGGGATCTGCGAGCCGAGCCGCGATTGCGAGCCCTGGAAGTAGGCGTTGCGGGAAGAAGTCCGGCCGCGCGGCCGTCGGGTGGCCACGAGGGGAAGCAGGAGCATCGATTCGCTCCCGACACGCCCCACCCAGATGCACGAAAGGAAGGAAGCCATGTTCAGGATTTCCGCCATCACTCGCGTCGGCCTCGTCGCCGTCGCTTGTGTTGCCGTCGCAGCGCCGTCGGCGCTTGCCAAGTCCCCCGTCAAGGGTAAGGCGCAGAGTCTCTACGGGTACGCGATGTCGTACACGCCGACGAAGGCGACACAGCAGAGTCTCTACGGGTACGCGATGTCCTACACGCCCGCGAAGGCGCAGAGCGTCAAGAAGGCGGCGTCGAGCAACAACGACAAGCTCCCCGCTGAATAGGTGCCCGTAGCGTCGAAGTACATTGTCCGGCCCGTCAGCCCGTCTCGAAGCCCTGAGCCACAAGCTTGGATCACGAGACCGGCCGGCGGGCCGCACCTTGCTCAGCGTGCGAGCCTCCAGCGGCGCCTCATGGGAGGGATGCCGCCAGGAGGCGCGTGAGAGGCGGCCGGATTCCGCATCCTGCAGCGGAACCCGGCCAGTGCAGCGGAGAGGGAGGGATTTGAACCCTCGACGAGCCTAACGACCCGTAACGGTTTTCGAGACCGCCGCATTCGACCGCTCTGCCACCTCTCCGAGCGACGGACAGCGTAGCGGGGAGCGCCGGCTCCGCCCGGCCGCAGGTCGCGCCGCGAGGAACGGGAGCGGAGAAGGAGGGATTCGAACCCTCGACGCAGGTTTATACCCACGTAACGCCTTAGCAGGGCGCCGCCTTCAGCCACTCGGCCACTTCTCCGGGACGGGCATGGTATCGCACGGTCCGGTGCGGAAATCCCCCTTCGGGGGCATGCCGGGGCTGAGAGTCGCCGGGAGCATGCGACTGCCGGACTTCCCCCTTCACTTCCCCCCGGCACTGCGGCGCCCGTTTTCTGCGGCAACAGAAAGCGGGCGCTTCTCCTTTTGCGCACGGCCCGGGCTCAAGGTTTGGCCGGGCGGATGCCGAAAGCAGGAGCATGGGCCTCGCGGTAGCCCACCCGATTACGCCCGAGCTCGCACTCGTCTGCCCCGAGCTGCGCGAACGTGCGCTCGCACTGCTGCCTCCGCTCGACCCCGACGCGCTCTTCGACGTCGACCCCAATCCCGCCGGGCCGACCGTGGAGCCTCCACGGCTCCTTGTCATCCAGCCACGGACTCCTCCGCCCCGCCCGCCTCTCCCAGTCGCCGTCGCCGCGTACGCGACCGAAGCGCTGCTCTTCGGAGCCGTTCGCGGCGCAGCGCTGATCACTGCGGTCGGCGTCGCCGCGTACGTCCTCGCGCGCTGAGGGTGCATTTGAGTCGCGCCCAGGCGGGCGTAGACTCGGACCGTCGTCGGACCCGCCGTTCGCCACCGAGAGGGAGTTGCACATGAGAAGAGTCGTATTGCTCGTCGCCGCCCTTGCGATCGCGGTTCCGGGCGCCGCGTATGCGGTCTGGGGCGGCCAGGTCGACACGGCGCACCCCGGCGTCGGCGCCATGTACGCCGACTTCAACGGCAACGGTTCCGTCACGGCCGACGAGCTCGTCTGCTCGGGCTCGTACGCCGGCCCGTCGAAGTCGGGTGCGAACGACGTCTTCCTGACGGCGGGTCACTGCCTGCCTCCGGCGGAGGCTGGGATCCCGGCGTCCGCGCTGTCCGTCTCCTTCGACGGCAACGCCGGCGACGGGGTCTCCTCACCGATCACGGTCAGCTCGTATAACCAGATGCCCGGCTTCGGGCAGAACTTCGGTGACCTCCGCGATCTGGGGATCCTGCTGCTTCCGGCTGGCTCCGTCCCCGCGGGCACGCCGGCGGTGCAGCTGCCGACCGCCGGCTACCTCGACCAGCTGAAGGCGAGCGGCCAGCTGAACTTCCGGGTCGTCGACCTGGTGGGCTACGGCGTCGTCCCGATCTGGGACGAGAAGGGGCCGACGCAGTTCGCGTTCGACGGCGTCCGCCGCTCCGGCACGTCGATCATCACCGGCCTGCACAAGGCGATGGTCCATTACAACCAGCAGCGCAACGGCATCGGCACCGGCTCCGGGCTCTGCTTCGGGGACTCCGGCTCGCCGCAGTTCGACCGCGGCACGCTGCTCGTCCTCTCGGTCACGAGCGGCGGCAACGGCCAGTGCAACGCGAACAACACGAACTACCGGGTCGACACGCCGCAGGCGCGGGCGTTCCTCGGCCAGTTCCTGCCCCTCCCCTAGGACCGAAGACGCGACGGGGAGGCGGGAGCAGCCCGCTTCCCCGTCGTCCGAGGCGCGGCAGTCGGGTGCGGCCGTTCGTGTAAAAGAAACGAGTGGCGGTAGCACCGGGCGACCTGGAGAAGCTGGCCGAGCGATTCGCGGGCCAGATCGTGCGGCCCGGCGGCCCTGACTACGATGCGGCGCGCGCGGTCTGGAACAGCATGATCGACCGTCGACCGGCGCTGATCGTGCGGCCGACAAGCCCCGACGACGTCATCGCGGCTCTCCGTTTCGCCCGTGAGCACGAGCTCGTCGTCGCAGTCCGGTGCGGCGGCCATAGCATCCCCGGCTTCTCGACCTGTGACGACGGGATCGTGATCGACCTCTCGCGGATGCGCGGCGCCGACGTCGACCCTGCGCGGCGCGTCGCCCGCGTGCGCGGCGGCTCGCTGCTGGCGGAGCTCGATGACGCAGCGCAGGCACACGGGCTCGTCTGCCCGGTCGGCGTCGTCTCCCACACCGGAGTGGCCGGCCTCACGCTGGGCGGCGGGATGGGCCGGCTACAGCTCCAGCTCGGCCTGACGATCGACAGCCTGCTCGCCGTCGAGCTCGTGACCGCCGAGGGTCGGATCGTACGGGCGAGCGAGGCCGAAAATCCGGAGCTCTTCTGGGGCATGCGGGGGGCCGGCGCGAACTTCGGGATCGTGACGTCGTTCGAGTTCCGCCTGCATCCCTTCGAGGGCCCGGTGACGCACGGTACGGTCACCCATCCGATCGAGCGGGCGGAAGCGCTCGCCGAGCGCTATCGCGAGCTCGTGGAAGAAGGGCCCGACGAGCTGTGGACGTCCTTCGGCCTGGCGAACGGGGTGGACGGCCGCGGCCCGGTCGCAACCGTGTCCGTGCTCCACAGCGGTTCGCCGGCCGACGTCGAGCGCGACCTCGCCGCGCTGCGTGGGCTCGACAACCCGCTCGAGGACTCGATCGAGCCGAAGCCGTACCTGGCTTCGCAGCGACTCTTTGATGCGCCGATGGAATGGGGACAGCGCTTCTCGATGAAGAGCTCGTTCCTCGGCTCCCTCCCCGAGACGCTCGTGCACGACTGGGCCGATCAGGTCTCCCGGGTGCCCGAGGAAGCCGACGGTGGCATCTCGATCTGGACCTGGGGCCGCAGGATCGCGGCCGTGCCCGAGGACCAGACCGCATTCACGGGCCGTGACGCTGCCTTCTGGGCCGCCGCCGAGATCGTCTGGAAGGACGAGGCGCTCGACGCTGCCTGCCGTTCCTGGGCGCGGAGCGCGGCCGACTCGGCGGCGCCGCACGCCTCCGTCGGGCGCTATGTGAACGACGTCACGGAGGTCGGAGGCGACGTCGCGCGCATGATCTACGGGGACGCGAAGTACGAGCGGCTCGTGGCGCTCAAGCGCGAGTGGGATCCCGACAACGTCTTCCGGCTCAACCAGAACATCACGCCCTAGCGCCGAAGGCGGCCGTCTCGGGCTGACGGCCGATTCCAAGGCGCGCGACTGCTTCGACGAAGTCCTCGTGATTCACCGTCGGCGTCTCTACCCCCTCGCCTGTCCTCGTCATCGCCGCTAGAGCGGCTTCCTGCGCCAGCGATTTCAGGTCGGCGGGCGAAAAGCCGTCGGTTGCAGCGGCGAGCTCCTCGAAACGGACGCCGACCGTGGGCATACGGGCCGTGTGCAGCTTCAGCATTGCGAGCCGTCCCGCTTCATCAGGAAGCCCCAGAAAGATCGTTCGCGAGAGCCGGCCGCCGCGCATGAGCGCCGGGTCGAGCTGGTCGGGCCGGTTCGTAGCCCCGACGACGAAGACCCCGCGCTGGCCGGCGAGGCCATCGATCTCCGCCAGAAGTTGGTTCACGTGGCTGTCGTGAACGCCGAGCGACTCCCCGCGGCGGCCGGCGATCGCGTCGATCTCGTCGATGAACACGATCGAAGGTCGGTTCTCACGCGCACGCTCGAAGAGCTGCCGGATGTTCCGCTCGGAGTCGCCGACCCACTTGCTGATCACGTCGGCTCCTGAGATCGGATAGAAGGACGCGCGAGCCTGAGCAGCCAGCACTTTCGCCACAGTCGTCTTGCCTGTGCCCGGAGGTCCTGCAAGCAGAAGGCCGGTGGGCGGATCGATACCGAAGCGCTTCGCCGACTCAGGATCCTCGATCACCGACTGCAGCTGCTGCAGCTGGGCCTTGATCTCATCGGCGAGGATCAATGAGTCCCACGACCAGTGCTCGACGGTCGGTCGATCCTGCCCGCCGTAGCGCTCAACCGCTGCCAGGAGGTGTTCTGTATCGAGCTCGAGCTGCTCGCCGGTCTGAGTTGCCTTGCGGAAGACCTCGAGCGCAGCCGTGTCCACGATCTTCGCGATCGCCGCCGGCGTCATCCCCTCCGTGCGGGTGACGAGGCTTTCGAGATCGATCAGGCGCGCGGCCGGACGCTCGTCGAGCTCGGCGACGAAGATCGCCCGGCGAGCCGCCGCATCGGGAAGGTCGATCCGGATGTGCCGGTCGAACCGCCCCGGCCGGATCACGGCCGGATCGAGATGCTCGATCGAGTTGGTCGCCGCCATCACCAGCAGCTCGCGCTCGTCCCTGTACGCCTCCAGCGACGTGAGCAGCTGGTTCACCGTGCGCCTCGACTCCTGGTCGGGCGTGTTGTCGCGCCGCTGAGCGACCGAGTCGAACTCGTCGAAGAAGAGCAGGCAGGGCAGGTTCTGCAGCGCGGTCTCGAACGCCTTCTCGATGTTCCGGGCCGAGCCCCCGACGAGCGAGGCGACGAGATCGCCCGTGGAAACGTGCATCAGGCTCATCCCGTACTCCCCTGCGATCGCGCGCGCGAAGAATGTCTTGCCGACACCTGGAGGGCCGTGCAGGAGAATGCCGTTCCAGTCGATCCCGTATCGCTCGGCGTCATCTGGGTGCTTCAGCATCAAGCCGACGGTGTCACGCACCTCCTGCTTCAGCTCCTCCATCCCCCCGACGTCCTCGAACGTCGACAGCTCCTCCGGCGGCTCAACCTCGAACTCGCCGCTGCCATCGCTCGGCATCCCCATCCCGCCCAGCATCCCGAACGGGCTCGCGGACGACGCGCGCCTCGGGCGCGTACGCGACTTCCGCTTCCGACGCTGTGAGCCGTCGTCGGCGCTCGCCTGTTCCCGCTCCGGCGCCGGCTCAGGCTCGGGCGGTCGCTCGTCGGTGACGTCGATCCACTCGCCCGTCTCCGGATCGATGCGGTACGAACGGGTCTCCATCCCGCGCATCATCTCTTCGAGGATTCCGCCGAACGGCAGCCCGGAGAAGGGCGAGACCACCTCGTCGCCACCGGCGCCGCGCGACTCCTCGAGCCGCCGCTGCTCCTCCTCGTACGCGCGTCGGCGACTCGCCCGCGCAAGGCGGCCGAGCATGCTCAGGACGAGCACCAAGAAGAGAAACAGGAGAAGGAGCGACAACATCACCGAGAGTCGTTATCTGTCCACGCCGGTCGCCGCGGAAACCGAGGCATGGCCGACATGGGACGTGGCGAGGGCAGCCGCCCGGACGTGACGCCTGGCGGCTGCCCTGCTCCGATTACGACTCGTGCCCCGAGTCGCCGCGACCCCAGTTCAGGTCGAGGTTTTCTCTCGGGTCAGACGAGTGCGAGCGAGTGCCGGACTTGGCGATCCCCCGGCTGACCATGTAGCCGACGACGATGGCGGTGATCAGGATCCACGCCCGCCAGGCGCCGAACGCATCAGAGGCGGCCGCAGTGATCGCGATCCCGAGGATCGCAAGCACGGAGCCGACGAACTCGCTCGTCAAGAAGAACGGCTTCGTCTCGATCGGATACTCCCGGCGTGGCCTCATCGACCAGGAGCTCGTGCCACCATGCCCGTATCCCTGCGGCGGGCCATAGCCGTACTGCGGCGGATACTGCTGCTGCTGCTGGTACGGCTGCTGCTGCACATACGACGGCATCGGCGCAGGTTGCTGCTGACCCGCCACCGGTTCCCGCACAGCCGTGTGATCCCCGTCCTGGTACCGGTCGTCCTTGGTGCTCACCTAGACCCCTTTCCCGTGCAACGACTGAACCCGTGCAACGGTGCAGGGCACACATTCGGTACGCCGTCGCGCGGCAGGAGCCTCCGCGCGGGATACGCCGCGTGCCCGCTGCGTCATTGGCGGAATGGGAACTGAGTCGCTGACGACCGAAGGAGGAGCGAGGGCGACGGCAGCGCCTGTTCGCCGCGCACGCCGCCCAGGGAGAGCCTGGGCGGCTTTTCGTACATCGGACCGGCTCACCCGTCGAGACACCCTGAAGTGCGCGGGAGAAGTCGCTCGAGGCTACATCGGCCCGTAAAAAATCAAGAACCCGGCCCTCTCGGATCGGGTTCTTGAAACAACCGCAACGGAGAGGGCGGGATTTGAACCCGCGACACGCCTTTCGACGCGTACGCGATTTCCAGTCGCGCTCCTTCGGCCGCTCGGACACCTCTCCGGGCGCGGCACAGGGTATCGGGAGGCCTATCCCTGTGTGGACTCGACCACGTACGCGGCCACGTCCTGGATCTGCGTCTCGTCGAGCTGGCCTGCGAACGCCGGCATGGCGCCGGCGCCGTTCGTGACCCGGTCGACCGCGAGCTCGTAGGCGGGCTGAGATTCGTCGAGGTTGGGGCCGACGGTGCCGGACGAGCCGGCGGCCTCCAGCGTGTGGCAGCCGCCGCAGCCGGCCTCGGCGAAGACCGCCTCCCCTGCCGCTGCGTCTCCTTCAGGCTGGGCGGCGCCCTCCTCGGTGGTCGTCGGCGCCTCACCGGTCTCCGTGCCCTGGGTCTCGGTCACCTCGGCGCCATGCGCCTCTTCCTCCTCCTTCGCGAAGAAGACCACGCCCGCCATCGTCGCTGCAAAGAGCACGGCCGTGACGAGCGCGAAGAGCCCGAGCCGGTCGCCCGGAAAGTCCGGGTTGCGGCGGGGGAAGTAGAACGACGAGAGCAGCGCGAAGACGATGAACAGGCCGGCCAGAAGCCCGAGCCCGAGCTTGCCCTCGGAGGTGATCGCGAGCAGCACGGGCCGGAACCTACCAGGGCTAGAGGCGGTCGAGCGGGGCCATCGTGAGGCCGAGGTCCTTGAGCTGCTCCCAGTAGAGCTCGGCCCGCTCCTTGTGCCCCGACCAGACGACGGCCCGGCCGCTCGCGTGGATCCTGTTGGCGAAGTTCATGCCCTGGTCGAAACCAACCCCCGGCAGCACGGACGAGAGGGCGAAGGCGACGCCGTCGAAGGTGTTGTGGTCGTCGTTGAGGACGATCACCCGCCAGGGCGCGTCGAGGTCGCCGCCCGGGTCGCCGGCGCGCGGCTTCCGGATCGGTGTCACCGTCGCCGGGCTCATCGGCCGGACGGTAGCAACGGGGCGAGATAGGCTTCTCCGCCATGACTCAGCAAGAGCGCCTGGAGCGCTACGCCCGCCTCGCCGTGGAGGTCGGCTCGAACGTCGGCGAGGGGCAGGTCGTCTGGGTGATCGCACTGCCGGAGCATGCGCCGCTCGCCCGTGCGGTCGCCCGGATCGCGTATGAGAAAGGCGCCAGCTACGTCGACGTCGACTACGCCGACCAGCACGTCAGGCGGGCACGGATCGAGCTCGCCGCCGAGGACACGCTCGACTGGACGCCGCCGTGGACGCTCGCCAAGGTCGACCACGTCATGGACGAACGCGGCGCGCTGATCCAGATCGTCGGCGATCCCGAGCCGGAGCTCCTCGCCGACCTCGACGGCAGCCGGGTCGGGAAGACGCGGATGAAGGAGCTGGCCGAGCGCTATGTCAAGGCGCTGAACGAGCGGCTGATCAACTGGACGATCGTCGCCTACCCCAACGAGGGCTGGGCGAGGTCGGTGTTCGGCGAGCCAGACGTCGAGAAGCTCTGGGACGCCGTGCTGTCGGCGACGCGGCTGGACGAGCCCGACCCGGCCGAGGCCTGGCGTGCGCACATCGACAAGCTCGTCGAGCGCGCCGCCTTGATGGACGAGCGCGCCTTCGACGCTCTCCGCTTCCGTGGCCCCGGCACCGACCTGACGGTCGGCCTCATCCGCGGCGCCGCATGGTGTACGGCGCTCGAGGAGACGGTCGCGGGTCGCCGCCACGTGGTCAACATGCCGACGGAGGAGGTTTTCACGACGCCGGACCGCCGCCGCACCGAAGGGGTCGTCCGCTCGACGATGCCGCTGGCTCTTTCCGGGAACATCGTCCGCGACCTCGAGCTTCGCTTCGAGGGCGGTCGCGCAGTCGAGGTGAACGCGAGCACCGGCGCCGAGCTGATCCGCGAGCAGCTCCGCCAGGACGAGCACGCCTGCATGCTCGGCGAGGTCGCGCTCGTCGACGGCGACTCTCGCGTCGGCCGCTCCGGGCTCACGTTCCTGAACACGCTCTTCGACGAGAACGCGAGCTGTCACATCGCCTACGGCGCCGGCATCCTCGACGCGATTGCGGACGGCGGCGGCAAGAGCGAGGCCGAGCTGGACGAGCTCGGGTTCAACACCTCGACGATCCACACCGACTTCATGATCGGCGGCCCCGACGTCGACGTCGACGGGATCGCGGCCGACGGCACCACGGTGCCGATCATCCGGGGGGACGTATGGCAGCTCACCTGACCGGCGGCTGCGGCTGCGGCGCCGTCCGTTTCGAGGTCAGCGAGCCGTTCGCCTCGGCGAACTACTGCCACTGCACCCGCTGCCAGCGGCGAACCGGTACTGCCGCGTCGGCCAACGGTCGCACGGCGCCGGGCTCGTTCCGCGTCGTCGCCGGCGAGGAGCACCTGCGCTCGTGGGCGCCCGAGGGTGGCGCCGAGAAGCTCTTCTGCGGGCTCTGCGGCTCCGCCGTCTGCAGCCGAGGCGCCGGCGATCCGCCCGCGATCGGCGTCCGCCTCGGCGCGATCGACGGCGATCCCGGGATCGCCCCGCAGTGGCGCCAGTACGTCGACTACGCCGCGAGCTGGGAGGAGATCCCGGACGACGGCCTGCCTCGGTACCCCGAAGGGAAGGCGTAACGCCCGGTCACGCGCTCCGTCGTCGAGTGACCTCAGCGGGGGGCGTTCGCGTCGCCGGCTCCGGTCAGGCGAGACCGCGGCACCTGAGAGGGAATCCTTAGCGCTGCTTCCTTCCGGACCTGACGCGGTTCGGATGCTCTCAGTGCGCGGAACCCGACCATCGACGCCACGTGCGCGAAGCCTGATCCCGTTGAAGCCGCCCTCGGACGGCGTTCGGTCCCGCTGGAGCGGATGTCGGGTTCAGGGAACCGCTAACTCCCCACCTAGCGCGACCGGGCGAGAAGGAGCGTAGCAGCGCCGCTATCCTGTGCACGTCCCGGGCGCATAGCTCAGCGGGAGAGCGCTCGCTTCACACGCGAGAGGTCCCTGGTTCAATCCCAGGTGCGCCCATTGCGAGACTCGTCCGAGGCGGCTGCGAGCGGATCGAGCGGGAGATCGACACCTGCGCTGCGTTCCGGTCCGGGCCGACGACGACTGCTGGGACGCGCGCGGAGTCGGCCTCGTCCATGCCCGCGGCGAAAACCGCGTGGACGAAAGCCGCAGCCCGGCCTCCCGCCTCGAGCGACTTGTCTACCGCCTCTGAGCGAAGAGGTGCCCGAGGTTCTACGCCGACGTCTTCGAGCGACATGCGGAGATCGTCTTCTTCGATCGTGATCCGTACGCCGCCGCGGCGACGATCACTCGCGAGCTTTACACCGCCACTTCGCGTGCGTAACCACCCCCGGCGGTCCCGGTCACCCGGGACCACCGCGGACGAATGGAACCTCAGCCGTAGAACGTGAACGTGCCAGTGGGGAAGGCCGTGCCGGCGGCGACGTAGGCGCCCCAGTAGGCGACGACACCGCAGAGCGTGAACCCGCCCGGGTAGAACTCTGATTCGCGAAGGCCGCTGAAATCGAGGGTGATCGAGCTAACGCTCCACGTCACGACCCGGATCGGGTGAGCGGGGGACGCGTTCGGATCAGATGGACCGAAGTAAGGGAAGTACCCTTCCCCGCCGCTACCGCAGGGCGCGTACCCCGGGGCATTCGCGGTGTAGTGAATCTGGAGCATGCTGACTTCCTCGGCGTTCCCGGTCAGCACGGGCAGCGTGAGCTGCTGCGGTGCGGACTCAACTGCCGACCCGAACCTGAAGGTGGGCATCGGCGGCACCGCTACATCCGGGATGTCCAGATGACCGGCGGCCGAGCCCGAACCGTCGTAGATCGTGATGGCTCGGACGGTTCTGCCGGCCAGCAAGTAGCACCGCAAGTTGATCGTGGCCTCCCACCAGAACACGCCGGCAGTCGGGCACGCCTGCCCGAGGTTGCCGCCTGGGACCGCGACCCCCCATGTTTCGAAGTTGTAGAACCGGACGGTCCCACAGCCATCGAGGGTGAGCTCGACGGCTGAGTAGGCCCTCCACTCTGTGAATCCCGATCCGGTGATGTCGAGCTGTCCAGGGCCGGCCACTTGACCGCCGGTGAGCGGGCCTGCGCCAACCTGCGGCGACGGGCAGCCGAGCGCGCCGCCCTGGGCGAGGTAGCTCACGCAAGCGCCTTGGTTCTGGAACGCGGTGCCGTCATCGCTGACGAGGTTCTGCCAGCCGGCCTGGAGGCATTGTTGGATTGATCCGGGTGTTGCGCCGGCAGTCGCCGGTGATGCCGCCGCAGCAGCGGCCAAGATCACCGCGACAAGTGACCCTGCAGCGCGTATCGCCTTCATCTGACAGACGCTGCGCCGAAGCACTGTGGTCTTCGATCCGATTGTTGACGATCCGGACTCCCGCCACCTCATGGGGTTCTCCTAACGCTCGAAGAGGACGACGCCAGTTTC
>CAWATM010000008.1:0-34604 GCA_963784895.1 uncultured Gaiellaceae bacterium
CGGGGGTCTCGCTGGCGTGTCGGGTTCTGCGGACGAGCTACTCGTCGCAGTCGCCCGGCCCGATCCGCCCCTCGTTGTACGAGCCGAGCGTGCCCGCCAGGGCCACGAACTGCTGGCGACAGGGCGTCGGAGCCCTTGAGGGCGCCGATCTGCGCCGGCGTGTATTGTCTGGAACAGCGTCGTCGCGGACGCGATCGCGGTGCGCGACCGAGGCCGGGACGGAAGCGCCGTCGAGAACGTTCAGCCGCGCGGCCATGTACTGGTGCGCGAGGTTGTCGTACGGGTTGCCCGCCGGAGCCGTCCAGAAGACCTCGTACCAGGTGTCGCCGCTCAGGAAGAACACCGTGTCCGGTCCCAGGGCCGCCCGGAAGCAGGGTCCACGTCGCGTCCGGCTTCGAGGCCGGGCCGTACGTCGAGTGCGTCTTCCAGTAGCCCTGCGTCAGCGTGCAGCCGTTGTCGCAATGCACGGTCACATGGATCGTGTTCGTATCGGTCGCGAAGGGCTTGAGCGGCATCGGAGCCGTCGACCTCAACCGTGTTGACGACGTCGAACGAATCACAGCTTTGTCCGCCGTGATGTCGCGGCTGTACGTGAACGTCGCCGACTCGTGCAGGTTCGTGCTGTTGAGGAATAGGTGTGTGGCGAGCTTGCCCGCGTAGCTATCGACGATGTCAGAAGCTCCGCCTTCCGCGAACGGGTCGAACCCTTCCTCCAATCGCGCGTGACGACGATCTTGTAGTCGATCGTGATCGTCTGGCCGAGCGACAGATTCAGTGTGATGATCGGCACGCCCGGGTTGCTGTGCAGACTCGCCGTCTTGTCCACCGACCACGTACACGTCGGATGTGCTGGATGCGGGTCGTCACCCAGAGCGATCGGTGCTGTGCCGCCGATCACGGCGGTCGCTGAGAGCCGCGAACGCCACCAAGAGCAGAATCTTTTTCCGCAGTGTCATTCTGTTCCTTTCCTCTTTCCCCCTGGCCTCTGCCAAGTTTTCGATGACCGATGCCGTTGCCGCGGAGCGGCCGGGCGGCCGACTGCTCCGACCCAAGCTTTTCACTCGACTCGAACCGGGCCTATAGCCGTTCGGATAGGTTTCGGCAGGATGGGCCAACCCACCCGAGACCACGTCGCAGTCCCGTTCGTCGACCTGAATCGGCTGAACGAGCCCATTCGCGCCGAGATGCTCGAGGCGGTGGCTGCGCTCGTCGACTCGGGCGCGTTCGTCAACGGTCCGGCCGTCGGCTCCTTCGAGCAGGCGTTCGCGACGTACTGCCGGACGGCCGACGCGGTCGGCGTGGCCAGCGGCCTCGACGCGCTCCGGCTCGCCCTGCTCGCTGCCGGGATCCAGCCCGGAGACGAGGTGATCGTGCCGGCGCAGACGTTCGTCGCGACGCTGGAGGCGGTCACGCAGGCCGGCGGGACGCCGGTTCCGGCGGAGATCGGCCAGGTCGACTACAACCTCGACCCGACAGCGGCGGAAGCGGCGATCACCGCTCGCACGAAGTTCCTGCTGCCGGTGCATCTCTACGGGCAGATGGCGGACATGCACGCCCTCCGCGCGCTCGCGGAGCGGGCGGGCCTCGCGATCGTCGAGGACGCCTGCCAGGCGCATGGGGCCGAGCGTGACGGCATCCGGGCCGGGGCCGCCGGGCTCGCGGGCGCTTTCAGCTTCTACCCGGCCAAGAACCTCGGCGCGATGGGCGACGCGGGCGCGCTCACGACCGACGACGCCGATCTCGCCGCCCGCGTGCGCGCCCTCCGCGAGCACGGCCAGAGCCGGAAGTACCGGCACGACCTCGAGGGCTACACAGCGCGGCTGGACACGATCCAGGCGACCGTCCTCGAGCTCAAGCTGCGCTTGCTCGACGGCTGGAACGAGGAACGCCGTCAGGCGGCACGCTTCTTGACCGAGGCTCTCACGGGGGTCGGCGACCTCGTCCTGCCGGAGATCGCGCCCGGGAGCAATCCGGTCTGGCACCTCTACGTCGTGCGGACCGCCGATCCGGACGCGCTCGGCGAGTTCCTCCGCGAACGCGGGATCGCCACCGGCCGCCACTATCCCGAGCCGGTGCACCTCGCGCCGGCGTATGCGCACCTGGGCTACGGCGCCGGCTCGTTCCCAATCGCGGAACAGGTCGCACGCGAGGGCCTTTCCCTGCCCATGTTCCCCGGCATCAGCGAGCTCCAGCTGACGGCGGTCGCCGAGGCGATCGAGGCGTACTTCAGCCGTGGCGACTGAGCCGGCGAACGACGCGCCCTGCCGACTCCTGAACGACGTCCGCTTCGGCGCCGACGTCGTCGTCGGCCCGTTCACGAATCTCTACGGCTGCGAGCTCGGGGACGAGACCCGGATCGGGCCGTTCGTCGAGATTCAGCGCGGCGCGCGGATCGGCGCCCGCTGCAAGGTGCAGAGCCACTCGTTCGTCTGCGAGGGCGTCACCCTCGAGGACGAGGTGTTCGTCGGTCACGGCGTCATGTTCGTGAACGACAAGTACCCGCGCGCGACGACCGCTGAGGGCGCCCTGCAGACGGACGCCGACTGGCAGCTCCTGGAGACCGTCGTCGAGCGCGGCGCCTCGCTCGGATCCGGTGCGATCGTCCTCGGCGGCGTCAGGGTGGGGGCCGGCGCGATCGTCGGCGCCGGCGCGGTCGTCACGCGCGACGTCGAGCCGGGCGCGGTCGTAGCCGGCTCGCCGGCACGGCCGCTCAGCGGCAGCGGGCCGAGCCAGCGTCCGTGAAGCGCGAGCCCGCGACCGGGAGAAAGCGCCAGTCGTAGCCGTCCGGCCGGAGGGTGAGCCGGAGGACGCCGAACGTGGTGTCGTTCACGACCTGGCTCCCTGGCAGGCGCCAGAGCACCGGGTAGGTGCTGCGTCCGCCCGTGCCGACGACGAACGAGCGGATCCCGTTCACGGGTGCGAAGCGCTCGTAGTGATGGTCGTGGCCGGCGAGCACGACATCGGCACCGGCGCGGGCGAGCGTGCGCCAGAGCGCCGCCATCGTCTCGTCGGAGCCGTGCAGCCCGGAGCTGAGCCGGGCGTGGTGCCAGTACGCGAGCGTGCACTGCGCGGAGCTGCGTCCGAGATCCGCGGCGAGCCAGCGCTGCTGCGGCGATCCGTCCGCGCAGCCTCCGGCCGGTGCGCAGTTCGAGTTGAGGACGACGATGTGCCAGGTGCCGAGCTCGTAGGAGTAGTAGCCGCGGTCCGGAAGCCGGAAGTACGCCTTCGCCGGACGGGCGCCGGGGGAGCCGTACTCGTGGTTTCCGAGCGCGGCGCGCGTGCGGCCGCGGAAACGGCGCCAGGAGTAGCAGTCGCGGAACTCGGCCACGGTCCCGCGCTCGTAGACGATGTCGCCGAGCACGGCCACCGTCCCGGGCGTCCGCGCGACGATTGCCGCGGTTCGCTCGTCGCCGGCGGAGCGGCAGGAGGCGATGTCGCCGGCCGCGACGAGCGTCGGCGGCGGCGCGAGCAGCGAGAGCGCGGTGGCGACCGCGGCGACGATCAAGCCGCGACGTGCTGGGGTGCCAGCAGCAGCTCCGCGATCTGGATCGCGTTCAGCGCCGCGCCCTTGCGCAGGTTGTCGCCGGCGAGGAAGAGCGCCAGGCCGTTCTCGACCGTCGTGTCCTTGCGGATCCGGCCGACGAGCACGTCGTCGCGGCCGGCGGCGCTGCCCGGAGTCGGGAACTGCTCGAGCGTGATCCCGGGCGCGCCGGCGAGGATCGCGGTCGCCTCCTCGGCGGAGAGCGGCTCCCGCGTCTCGAGCCACACCGCCTCCGCATGGCCGACGAGCACGGGCACGCGCACGCAGGTCGCGCTCACCGGCAGCGCCGGGAGCTCGAGGATCTTGCGCGTCTCCTCGCGCAGCTTCTCCTCCTCCTCGAACTCGACGCCGTCGAAGCTCCAGTCCATCCGCAGGTCGAGCTCGTCCGGCTCCTGGCCGCGCAGCTGCTCCATCGCCTGCGCACCGGCGCCCGAGACCGACTGGTAGGTGGCGACGCGCACGCGCACGAGCCCCGCGGCGTCGTGCAGCGGCTTCAGCGTGCAGGTCAGCGGGATCGCGCAGCAGTTGGGGTTGGCGACGATGCCGTCGTGCTCGGCGGCGCGGATGCCGTTCACCTCCGGGACGACGAGCGGGACTCCCGGCTCGAGCCGGTAGGCGGCGGACTTGTCGATCGCGATCGCGCCGCCGCGGACGGCGTGCGGGACGAGCTCCCGGCTGGCGGAGGTGCCGACGGAGAACAGGCAGAGATCGAGGTCGCCGGAGCCGAGCGCCTCCGGCGTCGCCTCCTCCACGATCGCGCCGCCGAGCTCCTTCCCGGCGGAGCGTGCGGACGCGAACAGGCGCACGTCGTCGTAGCCGCGTTCGCGCAGCAGCTCGAGCGTGATCGTCCCGACCGCGCCTGTGGCACCGACGACGCCGATCCGCGGCTCAGCCAAGGTCAAAGGCCTCGTGGAGCGCCTGCACGGCCTTGTCGACGTCCGTCGACGGGACGTGGCACGCGATCTTGATCGGCGAGGTCGAGACGATCGCCGCCTCGATCCCCGCCTCCTCGAGCGTCGCGAATGTCTTCGCCGCGACGCCGGGGTGGCTCTTCATCCCCGCGCCGACGAGGCTGACCTTGCCCAGGTCGTCGCGGGCGCTCCAGGAGACCCCGAGGCCGTCGAGCGTGCGCGCCGCGTCGGCCTTGTCCTCGACCGGGGCGGAGAAGACGATCTCCGCGTTCGTCTGCACGATCGTGTCCACGTTCACGGACGCCTGCGCGAGTGCGCCGAAGAGCTGCGCCGGCTTGGCGCCGTCGACGCGGTAGACGGTCTCCTCGCGCTGGTGCACGACGCCGGAGATCAGGGCCTTCTCGAGCATGTCTGGATCCTCCTCCTGGATCCACGTCCCTTCTCCTTCCTCGAAGGTGGAACGGACGTGGAGGCGCACATTGTGACTGCGGGCGACCTCGATCGAGCGCGTCGCGAGCACGCCCGCCCCCGAGGACGCCATCTCGAGCATCTCGTCGAAGCTGACGCGCGTCAGCTGCCGGGCGTCCGGGACGAGTCGCGGGTCGGCCGAGTAGACGCCACGGACGTCGGTGTAGATCTCGCAGAAGTCGGCGCCGAGCGCGGCCGCGAGCGCGACGGCGGTCGTGTCGGAGCCGCCGCGGCCGAGCGTGGTCACCTCGTAGGCGGTCGAGACGCCCTGGAAGCCGGCGACGAGGACGATCGTGCCCTCGTCGAGCGCCTCGTGGATCCGGCGCGCGCGCACCTCGACGATCTTCGCCTTGCCGTGGACGGTGTCGGTGACGATCCCGGCCTGGGAGCCGGTCAGCGAGATCGCCTCGCGGCCGAGGTCGTGAATGACCATCGCCGCGAGCGCGCACGAGATCCGCTCGCCGACCGAGACGAGCATGTCGAGCTCGCGCGGGTGGGGGGTGGGCGAGACCTGGCTCGCGAGCTCGAGCAGTTCGTCTGTCGTGTGCCCCATCGCGGAGAGGACGCCGACGACGCGGTGACCTTCGTTTCGCGCGGCAACGAGCCGCGCCGCCACCCGCTTCAGCTTCTCCGGGTCGCCGACCGAGGTGCCGCCGAACTTGAGCACGAGCGTGCCGCGCGGGGGCGCCTCCGCGTCCGCGTCGACGGCCGGAACGGCTTCGTACTCGGTCGTGGCCACTGTCGGCGAGTGTAGTGGAGGCCCCGGAAACGACACGGAAACGCCCCAAAAAAACACTGAACCGACGAACCCGAAGGCCCGTCGGTTCAGATGGGGAGAATCTAGGGGCACGGCCGACCGGCGTCAAGCGCGCCTGGGACAAAAGTTCGCTCTTTGCGGGAAAAAGTGAGCGCTAGATCTCGCGTCGGCCGGCGAGAGCACGGCCGAGCGTGACCTCGTCGGCGTACTCGAGGTCGCCGCCGACGGGAAGGCCGCTGGCGAGCCGCGTCACGGTTGCGCGGTCGCGGAGCCGGTCGGCGAGGTACGCGGCGGTCGCCTCGCCGGTCATGTTCGGGTTCGTGGCGAGCACGACCTCGCGGATCTCGCCCTGGGCGACGCGCTGGAGCAGCTCGTCAATGCGGAGATGTTCCGGCTCGACCCCGTCGAGCGGCGAGAGCGAGCCGCCGAGCACGTGATAGAGGCCGCGGTACTCGTGCGTCCGCTCGAGCGAGATCACGTCGACCGGCTGCTCGACGACGCAGACGACCGTCCGGTCGCGGCGCGTGTCGAGGCAGATCCCACAGAGCTCCTGCTCGGTCAGGTTGCCGCACTCGCGGCAGAAGCGCACACGCTCCTTCACATCCTCGATCGCCGCAGCCAGCGCGAGCGCCTCGTCCTTCGTCGCCGAGAGGACGTGAAACGCGAGCCGCTGCGCCGTCCGCGAGCCGATCCCCGGCAGGCGCGTCAGCTGCGCGACGAGATTGTCGACGGACGGGCTCAGCACGCCCGCAGCCTAGCCGTCCAATTCGGACGTGCGAGGCGTACGCCTCGCTCCCGGTTACCCGGTAGCGAGGCGTGCGCGACGAGCGTCGACAGCGTGCGCGTTGGCAGGCAGCAGGCCGTTCAGCTGCGCCCAGCGGGCCGCTTCGGTGCGATTTGCGACGTCCAGCTTGCGATAGACGTTCGAGAGGTGGAACTTCACCGTCTGCTCGGTCACCCAGAGCATCTTCGCCAAGGTCGCGTTCGAGTGACCCTCCGCGACGAGCTGGAGGATCTCCCGCTCGCGCCGCGTCAGCTCGGCGACCTCGCTGCTCTCCGTTGCAGGCGACCACGAGGCCGCCGGTGCCGGGCGTGAGCCGGCGAAGTACACGGAGTGCTGGAACGCCTGCCGAATCGCCGACGCGAGATCGTCCGGATGGGCGCTCTTGACCACGTACGCTCCCGCGCCGGCCTCGAGTGCCTTGTCGATGTACTCCGTCTCCGTGTGCGCCGAGAGCACGACGGCACGGAGATCCGGAACGAGCGCACGCGCCTTGATGATGCACTCGATGCCGTCGATCTCGCCTTCGGTCATCTCGATTCCCGTCACGAAGACGTCAGGCCGATGCGCGCCGATCAGCGCGAGCGCCTGCGTCGGCGTCGTGGCCTTGCCAGCGACACGGACGTCGATCCTTGCCAGCACGAGCTCAACCGCCTCGAGCCATAGTGGCTGCCTGTCCAGGAGGACTGCAGAGTGATTCGCTTTCAACACGAAAGGGCCGCCTTCCGAGTAGGTACTTCGCCCCTCTCCCCATAAGAGGGTCGTTCGAATGTACTGCAGACTGCGGCAAACCGCAAGAGACTCGCCCGAACCTTTGGCTAGGCGCCGAGCAGCTTCGGTCGGTTGCCTGATCTCGTTCGCGACCGGCATCCCCCCGTTCGGCCAGCAGATTTCCATAGGTGCGATGCGATACGTTCCGCGCGACGCGGGGCAGGGCCGCCGCCCCTCGTTTCCCCATCGCTCGGGTCGAAACCGGGCGAACGGTGCCGAGGTGCTCCCCGGAGGACCAAGCCGTGGAGCACCTCGATCATCCTTTCGGGTGTGCGTGCGTCCGGTGCCCGCCCGATGCTCGTAGCAGCGACTACGTATCGCGCGGGCGGCCGCCCCTTGCTTGGTCGGGGGCGGCCGTCGATCCACCCGGCGGTTTGCGCGTTTCTGCACTTTCGGCCCTGTCGCCAGTGCTCGGAGCCGGTCATGGTTCGACCGAGACAGGGAGATGCGGATGCGGATTCGAATCAGCCAGCCGGCGCTCGTGCCCGACTTGGTCGAGTTTCTCGGCCGGGCGTCGTGCACGACCGAGTCCGTCCGCGGATCGGTCGTGGAAGTGGTGTTGCCGAGCGTGTCCGACGATGTGCGTGCCCGTCGCGACCTCGACCTCTACCTCGCAGCGTGGCGCGGGCTCCACCCGCCCGTCGAAGCGACGATCCTCGACGATCAGGCCGTCTCGCCCGCGACGCCTGCATAGAGGACGCCCTCGCCGAACTCGGCGAGCCGGCGCTCGGCCAGCTCGAGGAACGCGCGGGCGGCCGGCGAGACGGGAGCGCCGCGCCGGGCGATGAAGGCGAAGTCGTCGTAGAGCGGCTGGGCGAACGATGCCCGGCCGAGCTTGCGGAACGACGGCCGGTGCTCGAGCGCCGCCTTCGGCGCGATCGTGTCCCCGAGGCCGCTGACGGCGAGCTCGAGCGCGGCGTCCATGTCCTCGATCTCGATCACGGGCTCGAGCTGGACGCCCGCGCGCTGCGCCCGCTCGCGCAGCTGTCGGCGGGTCGGGTCGCTCCAGCCGTAGCCGGCGTCGTAGAGGATCAGCGGCGCGCGCGCGAGCTGCTCGATCGTGACCGGCTCGCGGACCCGCTCGGGGTCTCGGCTGACGTAGACGACCTCCTCGCGCCGCGCCGGGCGGAGCTCGAGCCCCTCGTCGTCGACGGGCAGTACGACGAGAGCCGCCTCGAGCCGCCCCCGGCGCACGTCCTCCGCCACCGCGGACGAGTTCTGGCCGACGAGCCGGAGGCGCACGTTCGGATGCCGGGAGCGGAAGTCGGCCACGAGCCTCGCGAGCAGGAAGCCCGACGCCGTCCCGAACATGCCGATGCTGAGCGTGCCGCCGGTGAGCTCACGCACCTCGGTGACGGCCTCGCGCGCCTCGGCGAGCGCGGCGAGCACCCGCTCCGCCTCGGGGCGGAAGGCCCGACCCGCCTCGGTGAGGACGACGCCGCGGCCGACGCGCGCGAAGAGCTCGACCCCGAGCTCGGCCTCGAGCGAGCGGACCTGCTCCGAGAGCGAGGGCTGGGCGAGATAGAGCGCGCGGGCCGCGCGGCTGAACGAGCCGTGCTCGGCCGTGGCGAGGAAGTAGCTGAGCTGCTGCAGAGTCATAGGCGTTCCCTATGGAAGTTCAAGAGAACTCAGACTAGCCCTTCTGCTCGGAGGCCCCTACCGTGAGATCCATGTTCGGCTCACGGTCACCCGAGCGCATCGGCGCGGTGCTGTGTCTGGTCGCGGGCGGCTCGTTCGCACTCCAGCCCGTGCTCGTCCGGCTCGCCTTCGACGGCGGCGCGAGCGTGGCCTCGGTCGGTGCGATCCGCTTCGCGCTCGCCGCCGCAGTCTTCGCGCTGCTCGCGCGCAGGGCGATCACCGCGGCGCCGGCACGGACGCTGATCGCCCCGTTCGTGCTCGGCCTGACGATCTACAGCCTCGAAACCGGCCTCTTCTTCGCGTCGCTCGAGCGGATCGACGTCTCGCTCGCGTCGCTCCTGATGTGCAGCTACCCGGCGCTCGTCGTCGCCGGCGCGGTGCTGCTGCGGCGCGAGCGTGCGTCGCGCCGTCGTGGGCTCGCGCTCGTGGTCGCGCTCGCCGGCGTCGCGCTCGTGCTCGCCGGCGGCATCGGCGGCGCGCTCGATCCGGCCGGGATCGGTCTCGCCCTCGCGGCTGCGATCGCCTACGCCGCCTACGTGCTCGTGTCCGACCGCTTGCTCGGCACGACCGAGCCGCTCGTCCTCGCGACGATGCTCTGCGCCGGCGCGGCGATCGCCTTCGCGCTCGGCGGCACCGCGACCGGCTCGCTCGAGTCGACCCGCCCGTCGACCCTGTTGGTCGTCGGCGCGATCGCGCTCGTCGCGACCGTGCTCCCGATCGCCGCGTTCCTCGGCGGCGTCCACCGGATCGGCCCCTCGAAGGCCACGATCCTCGGCACGATCGAGCCGCCGGTGACGATCGCGCTCTCGGCGCTCGTCTTCGGCGAGCGCCTCGGAGCGGTGCAGCTGCTCGGCGCCGTGCTCGTCGTCTCGGCGGTCGTGATCCTGCAACTCCGGCGCCGTCCGAAGCTCCGCCCGGTGCCACAGCCGGCCCCGCGGCCCCTCCCTGATCCCGTTCCCGAGACCGAGCGAATAGCTGCGTAGAGATTAAGAATGTGTAGGGAAAGTCAATCTTGTGAAATAAAGGGTGGCCAGCGGCGTTCTAACTAGCAGCGACGCACCCGGCCGCCCGTGAGGCTGCCGCGACGACTGTGTCGGCTGGCACCCGAACACCTTGGAGGAACAATTGCGCACGGATCTAGCTTTGGGCACTGACGCCCTGGAACTGAACTCGGCCATCACCGCCTTCCTGCACGACGCAGAGGAGCGCGGGCACGTGGCCGCCGCCGAGCTCGAGGCGCTGCACGTCGAGCACGATCTCGACGAGGAGGCCGTCGAGGCGCTCCGCGCTGCCCTTGCCGCGGCGGACGTGGAGATCGAGGAGACCGCCGACGACGCGGAGGTCGGGCTCGACCTCCGGCCGTCCGCGCCGGTGGGCACCACCGACAGCCTGCAGCTCTTCCTGAACGAGATCGGCCGCCACGAGCTCTTGACCGCCGCCGAGGAGGTGGCGCTCGCGAAGCGGATCGAGCGCGGCGACCTGGCCGCGAAGGAGCGGATGACGAACGCGAACCTGCGGCTCGTCGTCTCGATCGCGAAGCGCTATCAGGGCCACGGGCTGCCGCTGCTCGACCTGATCCAGGACGGCACGATCGGCCTCAACCGGGCGGTGGAGAAGTTCGACTACCGCAAGGGCTTCAAGTTCTCGACCTATGCGACGTGGTGGATCCGCCAGGCCTGCCAGCGCGCGGTCGCGAACCAGTCGGACACGATCCGGATCCCGGTGCACGTGCAGGAGCGCCGGCTGAAGCTGCGCCGCGCCAAGCAGCAGCTCGAGGCGACGCACGGCCGGCCGCCGACGATCGAGGAGCTCGCGAAGGCGACTGAGCTGAAGGAGCACCACGTCGAGGAGGCGCTCGACGCGGTCGAGGCATCGGTCTCGCTGAACCAGACGATCGGCGACGGTGACGGCGAGCTCGGCGACCTCTTCGCCGACCGCACCGCCGAGGACCCGATCGAGTCGGCCGACCTCTCGCTCGAGCAGCAGCGCGTCCGCAACGCCCTCAATGACCTGCCGGAGCGGGAGCGGCTCGTGCTCGAGCTGCGCTTCGGCTTCGTCCAGGGCGAGGAGGGCGCGAGCCTGGAGCAGATCGGCAAGAAGCTCGGGCTCACGCGCGAGCGGATCCGCCAGCTCGAGTCGACCGCGCTCGGCCGCCTCGAGGAGAAGCTTCGCACCGAGCCGCTGCCGTCGCGCGACCGGCTCGCCGGCGCGGCCTAGTCTGCGCAGGGTGGGCATCCGCGGAAGCGGATGCCCACCCGCGCGACGACCGCTCACATACCGGGAAGGCCCAAGCCGCCCAGGCCGCCGGGAAGCATTCCCTGCATTTTCGACTCCATCAGCGCGTTGGCGCTGCGGAGTGCCTCGTTCACGGCCGCGAGAATCAGGTCGGCGAGCATCTCGGGATCGTCCGGGTCGATCGCCTTCGGATCGATCGTGATCCCGACGATCTCGCCGCCGCCGGTGGCTTTCACCGTGACCATGCCGCCGCCGGCGGAGGCCTCGACGACCTCGTTCGCGGCCTCCTCCTGCGCCTGCTGCATCTGCGACTGCATCTGCTGTGCCTGCTGCATCAGCTTGTTCATGTCGAACTTGCTCATCTGGGCTCCTCAACCTCTTGGGCGTCCAACTCGTCCTTGAACATGGAGATGAAAGCTTCCTCGGAGAGGGGATCGTCCGCGTCGGCCTCGGCCTCCGCCGCCTCGCCGAGGGCGAGCGTGACCCCGAGCCGGTGGCCCGTGACCTCGTAGAGCGCTTCGCGGAGGACCGTGACGTTCTTCGCCTCCTCGGCCTGGCGGCGGTGGAAGTCGGCCGTGGCGGGGAACTCGAGCGTCAGCGTCTCGCCCTCGAGCGCTGCGGGGCGTGCCTCTCCGAGGAGCGAGGCGACCGGAATCGAGCGTGACTGGACCGCGGGCAGGATCGTCCGCTGCCACGCGTCCTGGAGCTGGTCGAGCCCGAGCGGCGGTGCCTCGACCGCCGGCGCCGCCGCCTGCTCCGGTGCGGGCTGTGGCGCGACGGGGGTCGCAGCCGCCGGCTGGGTGGGGACAGGCACGGGAGCTCCCGTCAGCAGCCGCTGTTCGAGCTGGTCGACGCGGAAGGCAAGCGACTCGCGCGAAAGATCGGAGCCGGGGCTCGTCACCTTGACGAGCGCGAGCTCGAGCGGCAGGCGCGGGTCCGCGCCCTGACGCGAGTCCTCGACCGCGACCGCCAGCAGGTCGCAGAGGCGCAGCACCGTCGGGGCGGGAAGCTGGTTCGCCTGCTCGCGCAGCCGCTCGCGCGTCTCGTCGGTGACGGGCAGCGAGTCGGGGACGTGGCCCATGTGCTGGACGAGCAGGAGGTGGCGCAGGTGCTCGAGCAGGTCGGTGACGAGCCGGCCGAGATCCTGGCCCTGCTCCGCCAGCTCCTCGAGGAACGTCAGCGCGCCGGCGGTGTCGCGGTCGACGATCGCGTCGCAGAGGCGGAAGAGGGCGTCCTCCTCGACGGCGCCGAGCAGCTGCAGCACGGACTGGACGTCGATCGCGTTCCCCGTCGCCGAGGCGAGCTGGTCGAGCGTCGAGACGGCGTCGCGGAACGAGCCGCGGCCGCCGCGGGCGATCAGCGCCAACGCCGCGTCGGGCACCTCGATCTGCTCCGCGTCCGCGATCCGCCGGAGCACGCGCACGAGCTCGGGGAGACGCGGCCGTGCGAAGACGAAGCTCTGACAGCGCGAGCGGACGGTCGGCAGCACCTTGGCCAGGTCGGTCGTGCAGAAGACGAAGACGAGGTGGGGCGGCGGCTCCTCGATCAGCTTCAGCAGGGCGTTCCAGGCGGCGTCCGTGAGCTGGTGGGCCTCGTCGAGGATGTAGACCTTGTAGCGGCCCTCGGCCGGCTGCAGGATCACGCGCTCGCGGATCTCGCGGATGTCGTCGATCCCGCGCTGCGAGGCAGCGTCCATCTCGACGACGTCGAGCGACGTCCCGTTCGCGATCGAGACGCAGGCGTGGCAGACCTTGTCGGGCGTCGCCGTCGGACCCGCCGCGCAGTTGAGCGCCTTGGCGAGGATGCGCGCCATCGATGTCTTGCCGGTGCCGCGCGGGCCGGCGAAGAGGTAGGCCTGGCGGAGCTGGTCGAGCTCGATCGCGTTCCGCAGCGTCCTGACGACCGCTTCCTGGCCGACGACGTCGTCGAAGTCCTGCGGCCGGTACTTGCGGTAGAGCGCCGTCACCGGCCTATCGTAGTCGACGGGTTCGAAGCTCCTATCCGGACCAGCGGTTCCAGCCGACGAGCTCGTCGAGCGTTCGCCGGCGTTGGGTCGCCCGGCTCGTCACCCGGCTCCAGCCGGGATCCGGAAGCGGCCGTCCCACGGTCGCGCCCGCGACGATGCGGAGGTCCTCCGGGATGCCGAGCAGCTCGCGCCACCGCTGCTCCTCCTCGACCGGCACGCCGTAGACGCCCGCGGCGAGGCCCTCGTCGATCGCCGCGAGCAGGAGGAGCATCAGCGCAGCTCCGGCGTCCACGAACCAGAACGGCACCGGCCATTCGATCTCGGCGCCGTCCTGGAGCTTGTCGTCCTTCGTGTAGCGCTCGTGGTAGTCGGCCTCTCGGGTGAGGACGAGCACGTGCGCCGGCGCGCTCTCGAACCACGGCTCGAGCTCGTCGTTCTCGGTCGAGCCGAGCTGCACGAGCAGCGCCGGGTCGTCGACGACGAGCAGGCGCTGGCCCTGGCTGAAGCCCGCGCTCGGGGCTCGGCGCACGGTCGAGACGAGTCGCTCGAGCGTCTCGCGCGGAATCGGCGCGGCCTCGTAGTGCCGCACCATTCGCCGCCGCTCCAGCAGCTCCCGGAACTCCACGCGCGCATCCTAGACCGGCGCGGCCGCCCTGCTAGCCTCGCCCGCGTGGCGGCCCCAGAGCGTGTCCTCACGCGGCGCGACCTCAACCGCGCCCTGCTCGAGCGGCAGCTCCTGCTCGAGCGGAAGCAGCTGCGCGCAGTCCAGGCGGTCGAGCGGCTCGGCGGCCTGCAGGCGCAGTCGACGCCGATTCCCTACCTCTCGCTCTGGGCGCGGCTCGACGGATTCGAGCGCGACGAGCTGACCAAGGCGCTCACGGGGCGCCGGCTCGTGAAGGCGCTGCTCCAGCGGGGCACGCTCCACGTCGCGGCACCGCGCACGTACTGGGCGATGATGACCGTGCGAAAGGCGCTCGCCGCGGCGCTCTGGCCGGCGTCGTACGAAGCGCGGCTGCCCGCGGCACGCATCGCCGAGCTCGCCGGGCTCATCCAGGACGAGCTCGACGGGCGGGAGCTGACCTACAAGGAGGTGCAGGCGCTCCTCGAGCCACACGCGACCGAGGGCGTGCCGCCGACCTTCCTTTGGCGCCGGGTGCAGGCGTACTCCGAGGTGATCCATGTGCCGCCGTCCGGCATCTGGGGCTACGGCGGCCTCGGCGTCTACACGGCCGCAACCGGAAAGGTGCGCGGCACGCCGCCGGAGCCGGAAGAGGCGTTCGACCAGGTCGTCCGCACGTACCTCGGGGCCTACGGGCCCGCGACGAAGCAGGACGTCGGCCAGTGGGCGGGGGTGCCTCGGATGAAGCCGATCGCCGAGTCGCTCGAGCGGCTCTCGCTCCGGACCTTCGCGGGCGAGGACGGCAAGGTGCTCTACGACCTTCCGCGTGCACCGCGTCCCGATCCCGAGACGCCGGCGCCGCCGCGGCTCGTGCCGCGCTTCGACAATCTCGTCCTCTCGCACGCCGACCGTTCGCGGATCCTCGGCGACCTCGCGCCCTCGCGGATCGTGACGAAGAACGGGCTCGTCCACGCGACGATCCTCGTCGACGGCTTCGTCGTGGGCACGTGGCAGCTCGAGCAGGGCCGCGTCGTGCTCGAGCCGTTCGAGAAGCTCGACCGCCCGGCGACACGGGCGCTGAAGGACGAGGCGGAACGGCTCGAGACCTTCGTCGCCTAGTCGAGCCTGCGATGTCGAGAACGGTCGCTCGGCTCCGTTCTCCTGGTGTCAATGTCAAGGTCGGGGCAGAACTGCCCCAGAGAAGAAGGAGTGAGATGACCAGATACCTGCTGGTGGTCAATTTCGAAGGCGGCGTCTGCGAGACGCCGATGGAGGAGTGGAAGCCGGAGGAGATCACGGCGCACCTGGACTACTACCGGGCGCTGCATCGCGAGCTCGTCGAGAGCGGCGAGCTGGTCGAGTCCGAGGTGCTGGCCGGGCCGGACCTGGCCAAGATCGTCACCTCAGACGGCGGAGGCGCACCGGTCGTCACGGACGGGCCGTTCCAGGAGTTCAAGGAGTGGGTGGCCGGCTACCAGATCGTCGACGTCGAGTCGGAGGAGCGCGCGCTCGAGATCGCCGGCAAGATCTCGGCCGTACCCGGCCCGGGCGGGGTGCCGACCGAGCAACCGATCCAGGTGCGGCAGCTGATGACCGCGGCACCGTCCAACGTGGCCGAGATGGAGTCCTTCCTCGAGCAGGTGGGCGGCCAGAGCTGAACGCGCCGCTGCGTGTCGAGGACCTGCTGCGGGAGCTGGCCCCGCAGGTCCTCGGCACGCTCGTCCGTCGGCACGGCGACTTCGACAACGCCGAGGACGCAGTCCAGGAGGCGCTGTTCGCGGCCGCGCTGCACTGGCTGCGTGACGGCGTCCCCGAGAGCCCGCGCGGCTGGCTGCTGCAGACCGCCGAGCGCCGACTGATCGACCAGTGGCGGAGCGACCGGTCGCGCCGGGACCGGGAGAGCCTCTCGGTGCAGCGCGAGTCGGCGCCGGCGCAGGTGCCGGATCAAGACGACACGCTGAGCGTCCTGTTCCTGTGCTGCCATCCGGCGCTGACGCCGGCGTCTGCGATTGCCCTGACGTTGCGGGCGGTGGGCGGGCTGACGACCGCCGAGATCGCGAGCGCGTTCCTCGTGGGCGAGGCGACGATGGCCCAGCGGATCAGCAGGGCGAAGGAGCGGATCAAGGCCTCCGGCGTGCCGTTCGGAATGCCGGCCGGGAAGGAGCAGCCGGCCAGGCTGCGCGTGGTGCTACGCGTGCTCTACCTGATCTTCAACGAGGGGTACACGACGAGCGCCGGCCGCGACCTCCATCGGGTCGAGCTGTCGGAGGAGGCGATCCGGCTGACGCGGCTCCTGCACCGCCTCCTTCCCGACGAGTCCGAGGTCGCCGGCCTGCTGGCGCTCATGCTCCTCGTCGACGCGAGACGCTCCGCGCGCGCCGACGCGGCGGGCGACGTGATTCCGCTGGCGGAGCAGGACCGAGCGCTCTGGAATCGCGAGCGGATCGCCGAAGGGACCGCTCTGCTCGACCAGACGGTGGGGACGGGAGCGGCCGGCGAGTACCAGCTCCAGGCCGCGATCGCCGCAGTCCACGACAGGTCGCCGCGCGCCGAGGACACCGACTGGCCACAGATCCACGCCCTCTATGGGCTGCTCGAGCAGATGACCGGCAACCCGGTCGTGACGCTGAATCGCGCGGTCGCCGCCGCGATGGCGGACGGCCCGGCCGCGGGGCTGGCGGTGCTCGACACGGTCGACGAGCGTCTCGCCGGCCACTACCGCCTGGACGCGGTGCGCGCCCATCTGCTCGAGCTGGCGGGAGACACGAAGGCTGCGGGCGAGCACTACCGCGCCGCAGCGAGCAGGACGACGAGCCTGCCCGAGCAGCGCTACCTGGCAAAGCAGGCGGCGCGCCTCAAGCTGGAGGAGAAAGTGGGCACACCTGGGAATGAACCAAGCTGAGGGCGTCCCACGGCGACCACTGGAGACGGCTAGGGGAAAGAGGTTAGTGCGATGGTGACGCTGTGGCCGAGCACTCCGCGGGCCGTGGTCGCGCCCGGCCGCAGGCCGTGGCCCCAGCTAGGATCGCGCGCGGCATGGCTCACGATGTGCACGAAGCGAAGCTGGGGAGGCGGTTCGGAGACTCAGTGACATTTCGGGTGGAGGGGCGCATGCACCCGCACTGCACCGACTATTGGGACGGGAACTGGCTCGTGTCGCCCGTTTCTTTGCGAGCAGGAGGGGACCTGCGCGTCGTGATCCCGGCGGGACTTCGAGCGGAGGAGCTACTCGCGCTGCTGAACGGCTTGGAGCGGCTCGAGGAAACGCGCGTGGGCTCGGTGACGCTCGATCCGATGGAACCTTGGCTGAGGCTCACCGTCGCGGTCGAGGGTCGGGATCAACTGACGATCACGGGCGAGTGCGCCAAGGCTGGCGAAAGCTACTACGCCACTCGCTTCGAACTCGTTGGTCTCGATCAATCTGACCTCCCGGCCTTCGTCTCCGGACTCCGTGACGTCTGCACGGCGTTTCCTGTGATTGGCCGGCCGACCTGACTTCGTAGAGCACCGTGACAACACGGATCGGGTGAGAGGACGCTCGCCCACGTCAGCGTCCGCGGGCGCGTTCTGCTCCGGAGGCTCGGATTGGACGGCAGCGGGCGGCAGGTGGTGCGCGTCGGACCGGCCTATGCAAGAGTCGAGCGCGTGCCGACTCGCCTCGCCGCCGCCTGCGGGCTGCTCGCACCGCTGACGTATTGCGCGGGCCTCCTGTTCGGTGACCTCGCCCAGCCGGACGCGTACAGCAGGCGGACGACGCGATCAGCGGCCTCGGCGCAGGACACAGCTGCGCGCGCGTGGATCTACAACCAGGTCGGTGTGAACCTCCGGGGATCCAGTCATGGTCTTCGCGCTCGGGCTGTGGGGCGCCCTCTCGCCGAACCTCCTCGGACGCTTCGGAGCGTCGCGCTCTGCCTTTCGTGCACGCTCCTCCTCCAAGTCTGTTTCGGCTCGACGCCGTGTCTGCAAGACGCGGTGGTGTGAGCACATCTCCTGGCACCCGGACGCGCACAGCTTGACCTCGGCGGTCTTTCGCCTCGCGGCGCCGATCCTGCTCGCGTTCGCCTTCCGTCGCGTCCCGGGCTGGCGCGACGCCTGGCTTCCCACACTCGCTGCTATTCCCGCCTCGATCGCGGCGACGGTGCTGTTCTCGTTGCTCGGGGACGGCGCGGCGAACCGGGCGGGGGCGATCACGTGGTTGCTCTGGCTCGCCTATGTTGCGTTCCAGCTGCTCCGCAAGGGAGACCCGCGTCGCGACCGAGTCCTAGTCCGCTGAATGTCTCGACGCTGCACAAGTAGTGAAGATGGTGCGGCGGCAGCGGACAGTGCGAGCGCCGCCAGCACGGCGGCTGCTGCGATGAGCGGGACACGTGACATACCTCTCATGCCACGCCGCTGGGACTGCGACTCCCGACCCCCGCAAGAGACGGGAGCCGCACCATGACCGACGCCGTCGCCTCGACTTATCCGCGCCCGGTAGTCGACTTGATCCCGTAGACCAGGCCGGTAGCAGCGAGCCGCCCCGCTGGTCAAGCTACGAACCGTGAACGCTCCTGAGCAAGCCACCACGCAACCCGGCGGCGTCGCTGCGATTCTTCTCTCAGGGCACAGGCGTCATTCCTGAACACTGGGGCAGGCGAGACGGTCCTTACTCCGAGCGCTTGCCTCAGGGCCGTTGTCGCAGCCAATCATCGCGGGGAAGCGTGTAAACCGTCATCGGCTCGCCCGAGCGCCCGTGGCCTCGGCCGCGTACCGAGAATCCGAGCTTGGCTGCCACGCGGCGGGATGCTTCGTTTCCCCCGTCCGAGATGTACGCCGTGATCGTCTCGACGTCGGTGCGGCTGAAGAGATCGTCGATCGCCGCTTCCATCGCTTCGGTCGCGATGCCGTCATTCCGCCGGTCCTCGGTCACCCACCAGCCCGCCTCGACTTCGTCGGGGGCGATGCCCTCGATGCCGTCGCCGGCGAGACGCAGCTCGGCGCAGCCGAGGAAGCAGCTGCCCTGCTTGTCCCGGACGGCCCACGGGCCGAAGCCGTGCTCGCGCCACTGGACATCGGCCGCGCGGGTGTCGCGCAAGGCGTCCGCTGCATTCCTCGATGCACGAGCATGGTCGGACTCGTCGCGGCTTGTCAGCGGGAGAAGCCTCAGCCGTGCCGTTCGAAGACTGGTTCCTTCCGGGTCAGGCCCCGGCGGGTCGCTCTCGCAGCGTCCACCCACGCGCGGAGTATGACCGCCCCGTTCGGGTGACATTCCCGAACACTGGCCCACGCGAGGCTAGTGTCCCTTGTCGCCTGCGGCGGTGCGCCAGTCGACGATTGCAGACCGCGCAGGCGGGACGAGCGAGCGTCCTGGACTAGCGAACGAGAGCGTAAATCAAAAGGCCCAGGAGGATTAGTACACCAACCAACGGGACCCACCACGGTGTCTGTGGCTTGAACGCCGGATGCATCGGATCGTTCTGCATCAGAGGGCAAGTATCCGCGATTTCAGACTGACCCACTACCCACCCGTCCAGGTGACATTCCCGCACGCTGGCCCAGTCGGGGCGTTGCCGCCCGTCAACCGGCCTCCAGCTGAATCAGCCAAGCTCGAAGCCCATCCAGAGCGGCTGCGAGCGCTCGGGCAGACGCGGGTGCGTCGCCTACGTTCAGGCCGTGATCCCCGCCGGGAACGAGAATCGTTTCGATCTCTGGTACCAGCTCGAAGGCTTCGTCGGCATCTCCCGCGACAACTAGCTTCGGGCCGCTCCAGGCGGTTAGGGCCTCTCTCACTTCGCGATGCGTCGTCAGCGGCGCGATCCAGACAGAGGCGGTTGAGCCGTGGCTCGCACCAAGCATCGTCAGGGCGGCCGTCCCCAATGAGCGGCCGACTAGAAGGCGTACGCGCTCCGCGCCTGCAGCTCCACTCGCGGCAAGAGCGCTCTCCCGGTACCACGCCGCCCGACTGTCCTTCTGCTCCGGGCGTTCATCAGCCTGCCACCACGCCTCCAGGACGTCGTATCCCTGCTCCAGTAGGAGCGCCCGAACGTAGTGAAGGTCGGGACTTGCGGGCGAGCCTCCTAGCCGATAGGAGGCCTGCGCCGCCCCCGGAAGCACCACAGCTGCCCGTTTTCCGCCGACCTCGTAGAGCGCGCACGGCAGCCGCCTGCCGTCATACCCCTAGACATCGAAGGCACGGACATCCACTCACTCCGCACTCTACTTCTGGGCCGTAGCCGCTCAGGTGACATTCCCGAACGCTGGCCCATCCGTGCCGGTGTGCTTTGAGCCGGGTCGAGAGGCGCAGTCGAGCCGCTACCAGTCGATATCCATGACGGGCCGCACTTCGACAGATCCAGTTCGCGCGTTCGGAATGCGTGCGGCCCAGTCGATGGCGGTGTCGAACGACTCCACCTCAATCAGGAAGTAGCCGGTGAGGAACGCATCGGCGTTCACGGCAGGGCCGTCCGACACGCTCAGGAGGCCGTCGCGGATACGGACGGTTCGGGCCGCGTCGTAGTACTCGACCTCCTCCGCGGCGAGGAAGATGCGTTCCTCGCGCATCGACTGGATCAGGTCGCGGTACTCGCCCTCCTCCGCCGCGCGCTCGGCCTCGGACATCGCCGCCCAGATTTCCTTGCCGCCGGGGGCGTTGTAGGTCAGAAGCATGAACCGGATGTCCGCCTCCTTGTCTCGGCGATCGTACAAACGCGACCGCAGAGACTCGTGGAGGCTATGTCGGTTCAGGCGTCATTTCCGAACGCTGGCCCAGTGGAGAGTCTCTGTCCTCCATTGAAAACCCGGTTACTGTCGGCGGATGGCGCACTATCTGTTCAACTTCTCCGACGGAGGCCGACAACAGGCGACCGTACTTCTCCGGGCGAACATGTGGGGAGTCGGTCGCGACGAGCGATACCGTGACGCACTTGCTCCCGGCGATCTCGCCTTGATCTACCTGCCACCTCCTGTGGCGGAGTTCATCGGTCGCGTCGAACTCGCGACAGCGGTTCATGACTGGACACCGTCGGAGGCCGACGCCTATCCCGGCGATTCGCCGAGCGGTGTGTTGCTGTCCCACGTCGAGGAGTGGGACCCCGCCGTGCCCATGGATACCGTCGTGCGGCGCATCGATCCGACAGCATCGAACCCGCTCGTCCAGGCGAATGCCACCGCTGGCTTCCGAATGGGAATCGTCCGGATTACCGGTGCCGAATACGAGAACGCCCTCGCTCTCAGCCGCGAGGCTCGGGGGACATAGCCGAACGCTGGCGCAGACAGCTGGTCTACGGGATCAAGTCAGGGCCACCAGCGGGCAGACCACGTATACATCTCAGCGTGGGGCAGCGGTGCGGCGGGGCTGAGGGTCCTGTCGACTCGGGTAGACCGAGGAATGAAGTGGCTGGCTCTGATCTACCTCCGTTGCTGCGCGGCTACCGTAGTGCTCATCGTGTGGCTGGTTCTCGTAGTCACAACCGGCGGTGATCGCGGATGAGGCAGGGAGGCGGTCGGCTCGATACGGAGGCTGCCGTCGAGAAAGCACCGTCTCGTCCGCCCCTGACGGCGATTCGGCGGTGACCCAACCGGGTAGCTTCGCAGAATGGAAACGGCCGGTAGAGCCCTGCTGGTTGCGGCGCTGATCCTTGCCATCCTCGGCGTCGGCGCCCTAGCGCTCTCGAAGCTGGGAGTTGATCGGCTCCCAGCGACACTGACCTGGCGATCAGACAACGTGACCGTCTTCGTTCCGATCGGGCTGATGATCGTGGCTTCAATCATCGGGACGATCGTTCTGAACATCTTCCTCCGGCGCTAGACCTCCGCACCGCCCTGAGTCGGGTATCGCTCAGACCCTCAGGCGTCATTCGCGAACGCTGGCCCAGGCGACGAAGCCGCCGTCAGCCTCGGACCGGAGGCAAGATCACACCATGAAAATCAGTGACACTGCCAACCGTCGCCAGTTGAACCACCTCGGCCTCGGCCTCACCGAGGCGGAGGCACAAGAGCTTCGGGACACGCTGACCACGCTGCTTAAGACTCCGGCGAACGACACGAGCACGTGTCTTCGTCGGATCGTCAACGCCAGCTAACGGTCTGGCTCGTCCGCGACTGACTCGAGGGACATTCCCGAACGCTGGTCCAGGCGAGAGGATGGGTGGTGGACACCGCGGCCCGCCATCGGCAACCTTAGGCGGATGCGGGAAGTCATCAGCACATCCGACGCTCCCAGTTCGCCGCTGTACAGCCAAGCGGTTAAAGCCGGAGACTACGTCTACGTCTCGGGTCTAGTCGGCGTTGACGTGACCACTGGAACCCTCGCCGGCTCGACGATTCAGGAACAGACACGGCAGGCGCTCACGAACTGTCAGACGGTCTTGCATGCGGCGCGCGCAACGCTGGAGGATGTCGTCGAGGTTGGCGTACTCCTGACCAACCCGGCGGACTTCGCAGGCATGAACGACGAGTACGCGACGTGGTTTCGAGCTGAGCCGCCGACTCGCTACGTCGCCAAGCTGGGGGTTGAACTGCCCGGGGTCCTCGTCTCCATTCGCATGACTGCGTTCGTGGGCTAGGTTCGACAGCACCGGGGCGGACCTGTCTGGCGGAGTCCCCCGGTGACATCCCGCACGCCGGCCCACCCGGCAGTGATCGGACCCGTGAGGCGTCTACTTCAGTCCGATCCACGCGCGGTAGCCGATCCACCAAGGGACGACCTCTGGCATCGCAGCCGCAACGTGCCTTAGCCGATCAAGTCCGACGTCGGACTCGCTCGCCCCGGCGTCGAGCAGCGTCCTCCAGACGGGCGTGACGAGCACTGTGTAGGCGCAAAGGGCGCCGCCCTTGCGGAGAATCCGCGCGATCTCCGAGAACAGGTCGTGGCGTCGCATCCACTGCAATGACTGGGCCGCCGTGACGACATCCGCGGACGCGCGGGGCAGCCCGGTGTCATACGAGGACGTGCCTACGTAGCGGACGTTTGGAGCCGCCGTCGCCTGCTCGGCGAATCTGCGCATCGCCTGGTTCGGTTCGACACCGACCACGTCATCTGCCACGTCGGCCCAGAAGCGGGTCGACAAGCCGGTACCGGCGCCGAGATCTACGATCAGCCTCGGCCGCGTGATTCGGGCAAGGCGTGGAAGAAGTTCCAGCAAGAGCGATGGCGGCCTTGGGCGGTAGTGCGCGTGAACCTACTGCGCCGGGACATTTGCGAACGCTGGCCCAGGTCTCAGGCCTAGGGCGTGAGCAGTTTCCAGTGTCCCTCGGAGACGACGTCGACGGTGCCGTCGACCACTTTGATGGCGGTCTCGTCGTTGATCGCGTACGCCGGACCCGATAAGCCGCCCGCCCAGCGTTCCGCGTTGGCCATCGTGTTCCACGGCAGGTCCTCGTTATCCACGTGCGGAAAGATCGAGAAGTCGACGATTCCGAGCGTTTCGTCGCTGCCGGTGGGCGGCTTCCAGCCGACGAAGTCGTCCCCGATCCTGGGCGTCATCACCATGCTCCCGGCGCTCAGCCCCACCCAGACCGTCTCGTCCAGCGACGGCAGCAGGTCTGCCAGCCCGGACTGCCGCATCCAGTGGCACAGGTACAAGGCATCGCCGCCTGAGGCCAGCAGGACGTCGGTCTCCTGGACCAGGGGAACCCAGCGTTCTTCGTCGATGCTGGGTAGCGCGGTCAGCTCCAGCACTCCCAAGGACTTCCAGCCCAGCTCGCACATCGGGCAGCTGGGTTCTTGTCCGCTGATGAACTGCCACGCCTTCTGGCCGGGACCGACCAAGGGGTGTCCGTACATCGCGGTGGGGATGCAGAGGGCGCTGGACTCGCTGATCGGTTTTCCCAGCAAGTCGACCAGCGCGTCGTGGATGCTCGCGTTCTTGATGCCAGCGGACGTGAGAAGAAGCTTCAAGTAGCCTCCGAATTCGTTGATGTAGGCGAGAACGCTCTGGGCGCCTATGGATCCGTACGCGGTAGAGACTGGCAGGCCAGCGAAAACTCATCGGTTCCGGCACGTCTTCACGCCGCGCATCGCCGAGACTGGGCGCGCCGATGACGAGGATCTCCAGGCTCTCCGGCCCGGCCTCGTAGCCTCGCCAGGTACCGGGCGGGACGCGCACCGCATCCCATTCCTTGAGCTCGACGATCTCGTCGTCGAGCTTCATCGCCCGCTTCCGCGCACGACCACGTACACCTCCTCTTGCTTTTTGTGCGTGTGGCCGTACGGAAAGCGATAGCCGGGCGGGACGCGCTGGTAGCTCAGGCCCGATTTCTCGAGCTCGAGCGCCTCGGTCGCCGAGCGGAACTCCAGGTGAGCGATCCGTCATGGTCGCCGGACGGATCGAGTCGCGTATCTGCGGGAGCGCGGAGTCCTGGAGGACGCGCCGACCGACGTCGAAACGGTCGCTGCCGTCGGCATGAGCCGCGCGTGAGTTCCGTGTGAGCGTCTCCTTGGAAACTGGCGTCGTCCTCTTCGAGCGTTAGGAGAACCCCATGAGGTGGCGCGAGTCGGGATCGTCAACAATCGGATCGAAGACCACAGTGCTTCGGCGCAGCGTCTGTCAGATGAAGGCGATACGCGCTGCAGGGTCACTTGTCGCGGTGATCTTGGCCGCTGCTGCGGCGGCATCACCGGCGACTGCCGACGCAACACCCGGATCAATCCAACAATGCCTCCAGGGCGGCTGGCAGAACCTCATCAGCGAGGACGGCACCGCGTTCCAGAACCAAGGCGCTTGCGTGAGCTACCTCGCCCGGGGCGGCGCGCTCGGCTGCCCGTCGCCGCAGGTTGGCGAAGGCCCGCTCACCGGCGGTCAAGTGGCCGGCCCTGGACAGCTCGACATCACCGGATCGGGATTCACAGAGTGGAGGGCCTACTCAGCCGTCGAGCTCACCCTCGATGGCTGTGGGACCGTCCGGTTCTACAACTTCGAAACATGGGGGGTCGCGGTCCCAGGCGGCAACCTCGGGCAGGCGTGCCCGACTGCCGGCGTGTTCTGGTGGGAGGCCACGATCAACTTGCGGTGCTACTTGCTGGCCGGCAGAACCGTCCGAGCCATCACGATCTACGACGGTTCGGGCTCGGCCGCCGGTCATCTGGACATCCCGGATGTAGCGGTGCCGCCGATGCCCACCTTCAGGTTCGGGTCGGCAGTTGAGTCCGCACCGCAGCAGCTCACGCTGCCCGTGCTGACCGGGAACGCCGAGGAAGTCAGCATGCTCCAGATTCACTACACCGCGAATGCCCCGGGGTACGCGCCCTGCGGTAGCGGCGGGGAAGGGTACTTCCCTTACTTCGGTCCAACTGATCCGAACGCGTCCCCCGCTCACCCGATCCGGGTCGTGACGTGGAGCGGTAGCTCGATCACCCTCGATTTCAGCGGCCTCCGCGAATCAGAGTTCTACCCGGGCGGATTCACGCTCTGCGGTGTCGTCGCCTACTGGGGCGCCTACGTCGCCGCCGGCACGGCCTTCCCTACTGGCACGTTCACGTTCTACGGCTGAGGTTCCATTCGTCCGCGGTGGTCCCGGGTGACCGGGACCACCGGGGCGTGGTTACGCACGCGAAGTGGCGGTGTAAAGCTCGCGAGTGATCGTCGCCGCGGCGGTGTGCGGATCACGATCGAAGAAGACGATCTCCGCATGTCGCTCGAAGACGTCGGCGTAGAACCTCGGGCACCTCTTCGCTCAGAGGCGGTAGACAACGTCGCTCGAGGCGGGAGGCCGGGCTGCGGCTTTCGTCCACGCGGTTTTCGCCGCGGGCATGGACGAGGCCGACTCCGCGCGCGTCCCAGCAGTCGTCGTCGGCCCGGACCGGAACGCAGCGCAGGTGTCGATCTCCCGCTCGATCCGCTCGCAGCCGCCTCGCACGAGTCTCGCAATGGGCGCACCTGGGATTGAACCAGGGACCTCTCGCGTGTGAAGCGAGCGCTCTCCCGCTGAGCTATGCGCCCGGGACGTGCACAGGATAGCGGCGCTGCTACGCTCCTTCTCGCCCGGTCGCGCTAGGTGGGGAGTTAGCGGTTCCCTGAACCCGACATCCGCTCCAGCGGGACCGAACGCCGTCCGAGGGCGGCTTCAACGGGATCAGGCTTCGCGCACGTGGCGTCGATGGTCGGGTTCCGCGCACTGAGAGCATCCGAACCGCGTCAGGTCCGGAAGGAAGCAGCGCTAAGGATTCCCTCTCAGGTGCCGCGGTCTCGCCTGACCGGAGCCGGCGACGCGAACGCCCCCCGCTGAGGTCACTCGACGACGGAGCGCGTGACCGGGCGTTACGCCTTCCCTTCGGGGTACCGAGGCAGGCCGTCGTCCGGGATCTCCTCCCAGCTCGCGGCGTAGTCGACGTACTGGCGCCACTGCGGGGCGATCCCGGGATCGCCGTCGATCGCGCCGAGGCGGACGCCGATCGCGGGCGGATCGCCGGCGCCTCGGCTGCAGACGGCGGAGCCGCAGAGCCCGCAGAAGAGCTTCTCGGCGCCACCCTCGGGCGCCCACGAGCGCAGGTGCTCCTCGCCGGCGACGACGCGGAACGAGCCCGGCGCTGTGCGACCGTTGGCCGACGCGGCAGTACCGGTTCGCCGCTGGCAGCGGGTGCAGTGGCAGTAGTTCGCCGAGGCGAACGGCTCGCTGACCTCGAAACGGACGGCGCCGCAGCCGCAGCCGCCGGTCAGGTGAGCTGCCATACGTCCCCCCGGATGATCGGCACCGTGGTGCCGTCGGCCGCGATCCCGTCGACGTCGACGTCGGGGCCGCCGATCATGAAGTCGGTGTGGATCGTCGAGGTGTTGAACCCGAGCTCGTCCAGCTCGGCCTCGCTCTTGCCGCCGCCGTCCGCAATCGCGTCGAGGATGCCGGCGCCGTAGGCGATGTGACAGCTCGCGTTCTCGTCGAAGAGCGTGTTCAGGAACGTGAGCCCGGAGCGGCCGACGCGAGAGTCGCCGTCGACGAGCGCGACCTCGCCGAGCATGCAGGCGTGCTCGTCCTGGCGGAGCTGCTCGCGGATCAGCTCGGCGCCGGTGCTCGCGTTCACCTCGACTGCGCGACCGCCCTCGAAGCGAAGCTCGAGGTCGCGGACGATGTTCCCGGAAAGAGCCAGCGGCATCGTCGAGCGGACGACCCCTTCGGTGCGGCGGCGGTCCGGCGTCGTGAAAACCTCCTCCGTCGGCATGTTGACCACGTGGCGGCGACCCGCGACCGTCTCCTCGAGCGCCGTACACCACGCGGCGCCGCGGATGAGGCCGACCGTCAGGTCGGTGCCGGGGCCACGGAAGCGGAGAGCGTCGAAGGCGCGCTCGTCCATCAAGGCGGCGCGCTCGACGAGCTTGTCGATGTGCGCACGCCAGGCCTCGGCCGGGTCGGGCTCGTCCAGCCGCGTCGCCGACAGCACGGCGTCCCAGAGCTTCTCGACGTCTGGCTCGCCGAACACCGACCTCGCCCAGCCCTCGTTGGGGTAGGCGACGATCGTCCAGTTGATCAGCCGCTCGTTCAGCGCCTTGACATAGCGCTCGGCCAGCTCCTTCATCCGCGTCTTCCCGACCCGGCTGCCGTCGAGGTCGGCGAGGAGCTCCGGCTCGGGATCGCCGACGATCTGGATCAGCGCGCCGCGTTCGTCCATGACGTGGTCGACCTTGGCGAGCGTCCACGGCGGCGTCCAGTCGAGCGTGTCCTCGGCGGCGAGCTCGATCCGTGCCCGCCTGACGTGCTGGTCGGCGTAGTCGACGTCGACGTAGCTGGCGCCTTTCTCATACGCGATCCGGGCGACCGCACGGGCGAGCGGCGCATGCTCCGGCAGTGCGATCACCCAGACGACCTGCCCCTCGCCGACGTTCGAGCCGACCTCCACGGCGAGGCGGGCGTAGCGCTCCAGGCGCTCTTGCTGAGTCATGGCGGAGAAGCCTATCTCGCCCCGTTGCTACCGTCCGGCCGATGAGCCCGGCGACGGTGACACCGATCCGGAAGCCGCGCGCCGGCGACCCGGGCGGCGACCTCGACGCGCCCTGGCGGGTGATCGTCCTCAACGACGACCACAACACCTTCGACGGCGTCGCCTTCGCCCTCTCGTCCGTGCTGCCGGGGGTTGGTTTCGACCAGGGCATGAACTTCGCCAACAGGATCCACGCGAGCGGCCGGGCCGTCGTCTGGTCGGGGCACAAGGAGCGGGCCGAGCTCTACTGGGAGCAGCTCAAGGACCTCGGCCTCACGATGGCCCCGCTCGACCGCCTCTAGCCCTGGTAGGTTCCGGCCCGTGCTGCTCGCGATCACCTCCGAGGGCAAGCTCGGGCTCGGGCTTCTGGCCGGCCTGTTCATCGTCTTCGCGCTGCTCTCGTCGTTCTACTTCCCCCGCCGCAACCCGGACTTTCCGGGCGACCGGCTCGGGCTCTTCGCGCTCGTCACGGCCGTGCTCTTTGCAGCGACGATGGCGGGCGTGGTCTTCTTCGCGAAGGAGGAGGAAGAGGCGCATGGCGCCGAGGTGACCGAGACCCAGGGCACGGAGACCGGTGAGGCGCCGACGACCACCGAGGAGGGCGCCGCCCAGCCTGAAGGAGACGCAGCGGCAGGGGAGGCGGTCTTCGCCGAGGCCGGCTGCGGCGGCTGCCACACGCTGGAGGCCGCCGGCTCGTCCGGCACCGTCGGCCCCAACCTCGACGAATCTCAGCCCGCCTACGAGCTCGCGGTCGACCGGGTCACGAACGGCGCCGGCGCCATGCCGGCGTTCGCAGGCCAGCTCGACGAGACGCAGATTCAGGACGTGGCCGCGTACGTGGTCGAGTCCACACAGGGATAGGCCTCCCGATACCCTGTGCCGCGCCCGGAGAGGTGTCCGAGCGGCCGAAGGAGCGCGACTGGAAATCGCGTACGCGTCGAAAGGCGTGTCGCGGGTTCAAATCCCGCCCTCTCCGTTGCGGTTGTTTCAAGAACCCGATCCGAGAGGGCCGGGTTCTTGATTTTTACGGGCCGATGTAGCCTCGAGCGACTTCTCCCGCGCACTTCAGGGTGTCTCGACGGGTGAGCCGGTCCGATGTACGAAAAGCCGCCCAGGCTCTCCCTGGGCGGCGTGCGCGGCGAACAGGCGCTGCCGTCGCCCTCGCTCCTCCTTCGGTCGTCAGCGACTCAGTTCCCATTCCGCCAATGCAGCGGGCACGCGGCGTATCCCGCGCGGAGGCTCCTGCCGCGCGACGGCGTACCGAATGTGTGCCCTGCACCGTTGCACGGGTTCAGTCGTTGCACGGGAAAGGGGTCTAGGTGAGCACCAAGGACGACCGGTACCAGGACGGGGATCACACGGCTGTGCGGGAACCGGTGGCGGGTACAGCAGCAACCTGCGCCGATGCCGTCGTATGTGCAGCAGCAGCCGTACCAGCAGCAGCAGCAGTATCCGCCGCAGTACGGCTATGGCCCGCCGCAGGGATACGGGCATGGTGGCACGAGCTCCTGGTCGATGAGGCCACGCCGGGAGTATCCGATCGAGACGAAGCCGTTCTTCTTGACGAGCGAGTTCGTCGGCTCCGTGCTTGCGATCCTCGGGATCGCGATCACTGCGGCCGCCTCTGATGCGTTCGGCGCCTGGCGGGCGTGGATCCTGATCACCGCCATCGTCGTCGGCTACATGGTCAGCCGGGGGATCGCCAAGTCCGGCACTCGCTCGCACTCGTCTGACCCGAGAGAAAACCTCGACCTGAACTGGGGTCGCGGCGACTCGGGGCACGAGTCGTAATCGGAGCAGGGCAGCCGCCAGGCGTCACGTCCGGGCGGCTGCCCTCGCCACGTCCCATGTCGGCCATGCCTCGGTTTCCGCGGCGACCGGCGTGGACAGATAACGACTCTCGGTGATGTTGTCGCTCCTTCTCCTGTTTCTCTTCTTGGTGCTCGTCCTGAGCATGCTCGGCCGCCTTGCGCGGGCGAGTCGCCGACGCGCGTACGAGGAGGAGCAGCGGCGGCTCGAGGAGTCGCGCGGCGCCGGTGGCGAAGAGGTGGTCTCGCCCTTCTCCGGGCTGCCGTTCGGCGGAATCCTCGAAGAGATGATGCGCGGGATGGAGACCCGTTCGTACCGCATCGATCCGGAGACGGGCGAGTGGATCGACGTCACCGACGAGCGACCGCCCGAGCCTGAGCCGGCGCCGGAGCGGGAACAGGCGAGCGCCGACGACGGCTCACAGCGTCGGAAGCGGAAGTCGCGTACGCGCCCGAGGCGCGCGTCGTCCGCGAGCCCGTTCGGGATGCTGGGCGGGATGGGGATGCCGAGCGATGGCAGCGGCGAGTTCGAGGTTGAGCCGCCGGAGGAGCTGTCGACGTTCGAGGACGTCGGGGGGATGGAGGAGCTGAAGCAGGAGGTGCGTGACACCGTCGGCTTGATGCTGAAGCACCCAGATGACGCCGAGCGATACGGGATCGACTGGAACGGCATTCTCCTGCACGGCCCTCCAGGTGTCGGCAAGACATTCTTCGCGCGCGCGATCGCAGGGGAGTACGGGATGAGCCTGATGCACGTTTCCACGGGCGATCTCGTCGCCTCGCTCGTCGGGGGCTCGGCCCGGAACATCGAGAAGGCGTTCGAGACCGCGCTGCAGAACCTGCCCTGCCTGCTCTTCTTCGACGAGTTCGACTCGGTCGCTCAGCGGCGCGACAACACGCCCGACCAGGAGTCGAGGCGCACGGTGAACCAGCTGCTCACGTCGCTGGAGGCGTACAGGGACGAGCGCGAGCTGCTGGTGATGGCGGCGACCAACTCGATCGAGCATCTCGATCCGGCCGTGATCCGGCCGGGGCGGTTCGACCGGCACATCCGGATCGACCTTCCCGATGCGGCGGCTCGCCGGGCGATCTTCGTCGCCGAGCTCGACGAGCGTCCGGCCGCGCGCCTGATCGATCTCGAAAGCCTCGTCACCCGCACGGAGGGGATGACGCCGGCGGCGATCGCGAAGATCGTGGACACGGCTGCGCTCGAGGTCTTCCGCAAGGCAACTCAGACCGGCGAGCAGCTCGAGCTCGATACAGAACACCTCCTGGCAGCGGTTGAGCGTTACGGCGGGCAGGATCGACCGACCGTCGAGCACTGGTCGTGGGACTCATTGATCCTCGCCGATGAGATCAAGGCCCAGCTGCAGCAGCTGCAGTCGGTGATCGAGGATCCTGAGTCGGCGAAGCGCTTCGGTATCGATCCGCCCACCGGCCTTCTGCTTGCAGGACCTCCGGGCACAGGCAAGACGACTGTGGCGAAAGTGCTGGCTGCTCAGGCTCGCGCGTCCTTCTATCCGATCTCAGGGGCCGACGTGATCAGCAAATGGGTCGGCGACTCCGAGCGGAACATCCGGCAGCTCTTCGAGCGTGCGCGTGAGAACCGACCTTCGATCGTGTTCATCGACGAGATCGACGCGATCGCCGGCCGCCGCGGCGAGTCGCTCGGCGTTCACGACAGCCACGTGAACCAACTTCTGGCGGAGATCGATGGCCTCGCCGGCCAGCGCGGGGTGTTCGTCGTCGGGGCTACGAACCGGCCCGACCAGCTCGACCCGGCGCTCTTGCGCGGCGGCCGGCTCTCGCGAACGATCTTTCTGGGGCTTCCTGATGAAGCGGGACGGCTCGCAATGCTGAAGCTGCACACGGCCCGTATGCCCACGGTCGGCGTCCGTTTCGAGGAGCTCGCCGCTGCAACCGATGGTTTTTCGCCCGCCGACCTGAAATCACTGGCGCAGGAAGCCGCTCTAGCGGCGATGACGAGGACAGGCGAGGGGGTAGAGACGCCGACGGTGAATCACGAGGACTTCGTCGAAGCAGTCGCGCGCCTTGGAATCGGCCGTCAGCGCGAGACGGCCGCCTTCGGCGCTAGGGCGTGATGTTCTGGTTGAGCCGGAAGACGTTGTCAGGGTCCCACTCGCGCTTGAGCGCCACGAGCCGCTCGTACTTCGCGTCTCCGTAGATCATGCGCGCGACGTCGCCTCCGACCTCCGTGACGTCGTTCACATAGCGCCCGACGGAGGCGTGCGGCGCTGCCGAGTCGGCCGCGCTCCGCGCCCAGGAACGGCAGGCAGCGTCGAGCGCCTCGTCCTTCCAGACGATCTCGGCGGCGGCCCAGAAGGCAGCGTCACGGCCCGTGAATGCGGTCTGGTCCTCGGGCACGGCCGCGATCCTGCGGCCCCAGGTCCAGATCGAGATGCCACCGTCGGCTTCCTCGGGCACCCGGGAGACCTGATCGGCCCAGTCGTGCACGAGCGTCTCGGGGAGGGAGCCGAGGAACGAGCTCTTCATCGAGAAGCGCTGTCCCCATTCCATCGGCGCATCAAAGAGTCGCTGCGAAGCCAGGTACGGCTTCGGCTCGATCGAGTCCTCGAGCGGGTTGTCGAGCCCACGCAGCGCGGCGAGGTCGCGCTCGACGTCGGCCGGCGAACCGCTGTGGAGCACGGACACCGTTGCGACCGGGCCCCGGCCATCCACCCCGTTCGCCAGGCCGAAGGACGTCCACAACTCGTCGGGCCCTTCTTCCACGAGCTCGCGATAGCGCTCGGCGAGCGCTTCCGCCCGCTCGATCGGATGGGTGACCGTACCGTGCGTCACCGGGCCCTCGAAGGGATGCAGGCGGAACTCGAACGACGTCACGATCCCGAAGTTCGCGCCGGCCCCCCGCATGCCCCAGAAGAGCTCCGGATTTTCGTCCTCGCTCGCCCGTACGATCCGACCCTCGGCGGTCACGAGCTCGACGGCGAGCAGGCTGTCGATCGTCAGGCCGAGCTGGAGCTGTAGCCGGCCCATCCCGCCGCCCAGCGTGAGGCCGGCCACTCCGGTGTGGGAGACGACGCCGACCGGGCAGACGAGCCCGTGTGCCTGCGCTGCGTCATCGAGCTCCGCCAGCAGCGAGCCGCCGCGCACGCGGGCGACGCGCCGCTCAGGGTCGACGTCGGCGCCGCGCATCCGCGAGAGGTCGATCACGATCCCGTCGTCACAGGTCGAGAAGCCGGGGATGCTATGGCCGCCGCACCGGACTGCGACGACGAGCTCGTGCTCACGGGCGAAACGGAGAGCCGCGATGACGTCGTCGGGGCTTGTCGGCCGCACGATCAGCGCCGGTCGACGGTCGATCATGCTGTTCCAGACCGCGCGCGCCGCATCGTAGTCAGGGCCGCCGGGCCGCACGATCTGGCCCGCGAATCGCTCGGCCAGCTTCTCCAGGTCGCCCGATGCTACCGCCACTCGTTTCTTTTACACGAACGGCCGCACCCGACTGCCGCGCCTCGGACGACGGGGAAGCGGGCTGCTCCCGCCTCCCCGTCGCGTCTTCGTCCTAGGGGAGGGGCAGGAACTGGCCGAGGAACGCCCGCGCCTGCGGCGTGTCGACCCGGTAGTTCGTGTTGTTCGCGTTGCACTGGCCGTTGCCGCCGCTCGTGACCGAGAGGACGAGCAGCGTGCCGCGGTCGAACTGCGGCGAGCCGGAGTCCCCGAAGCAGAGCCCGGAGCCGGTGCCGATGCCGTTGCGCTGCTGGTTGTAATGGACCATCGCCTTGTGCAGGCCGGTGATGATCGACGTGCCGGAACGGCGGACGCCGTCGAACGCGAACTGCGTCGGCCCCTTCTCGTCCCAGATCGGGACGACGCCGTAGCCCACCAGGTCGACGATCCGGAAGTTCAGCTCGCCGCTCGCCTTCAGCTGGTCGAGGTAGCCGGCGGTCGGCAGCTGCACTGCCGGCGTGCCCGCGGGGACGGAGCCGGCCGGAAGCAGCAGGATCCCCAGATCGCGGGGGTCGCCGAAGTTCTGCCCGAAGCCGGGCATCTGGTTATACGAGCTGACCGTGATCGGTGAGGAGACCCCGTCGCCGGCGTTGCCGTCGAAGGAGACGGACAGCGCGGACGCCGGGATCCCGGCCTCCGCCGGAGGCAGGCAGTGACCCGCCGTCAGGAAGACGTCGTTCGCACTCGACTTCGACGGGCCGGCGTACGAGCCCGAGCAGACGAGCTCGTCGGCCGTGACGGAACCGTTGCCGTTGAAGTCGGCGTACATGGCGCCGACGCCGGGGTGCGCCGTGTCGACCTGGCCGCCCCAGACCGCATACGCGGCGCCCGGAACCGCGATCGCAAGGGCGGCAACGAGCAGTACGACTCTTCTCATGTGCAACTCCCTCTCGGTGGCGAACGTCGGGTCCGACGACGGTGCGAGTCTACGCCCGGTCTGGACGCGACTCAATGCTCCCCTCAGCGCGCGAGGACGTACGCGGCGACGCCGACCGCAGTGATCAGCGCTGCGCCGCGAACTGCTCCGAGGAGCAGCGCTTCGGTCGCGTACGCGGCGACGGCGACTGGGAGAGGCGGGCGGGGCGGAGGAGTCCGTGGCTGGACGACAAGGAGCCGTGGAGGCTCCACGGTTGGCGCGGCGGGATGGGGGTCGACGTCGAAGAGCGCGTCGGGGTCGAGCGGAGGCAGCAGTGCGAGCGCACGTTCGCGCAGCTCGGGGCAGACGAGTGCGAGCTCGGGCGTAATCGGGTGGGCTACCGCGAGGCCCATGCTCCTGCTTTCGGCATCCGCCCGGCCAAACCTTGAGCCCGGGCCGTGCGCAAAAAGAGAAGCGCCCGCTTTCTGTTGCCGCAGAAAACGGGCGCCGCAGTGCCGGGGGGAGTGAAGGGGGAAGTCCGGCAGTCCTATGCTCCTGGCGACTCCCGGCTCGGGCATGCCCCCGAAGGGGGATTTCCGCACCGGACCGTGCGATACCATGCCCGTCCCGGAGAAGTGGCCGAGTGGCTGAAGGCGGCGCCCTGCTAAGGCGTTACGTGGGTATAAACCTGCGTCGAGGGTTCGAATCCCTCCTTCTCCGCTCCCGTTCCTCGCGGCGCCACCTGCGGCCGGGCGGAGCCGGCACTCCCCGCTACGCTGTCCGTCGCTCGGAGAGGTGGCAGAGCGGTCGAATGCGGCGGTCTCGAAAACCGTTACGGGTCGTTAGGCTCGTCGAGGGTTCAAATCCCTCCCTCTC
>CAWATM010000009.1:0-235044 GCA_963784895.1 uncultured Gaiellaceae bacterium
GACGACCGCGCGCGCCGTGTGCGCGGCGAAGGACCCGATCGACACCGGCATCAGGAAAGTCGGAACCAGCACGACGATGCCGGCAAGAACGAGGCCGCGGCGCAGATACCGGCGGCGGCGACTGTCATTCGTACGCCGCGTCCGCCAGAGCGTCCGGATCCCGATCCCGAGCAGGACGAAGCCGCCGGCGAGCGAGAGGAAGCCGGTGAAGTCGTCACCGGAGGGTCGGTCCGCGTACGTGTAGTAGACAGGCTCGATGCCGGCGACGACGCCGAAGAAGCCGAAGAGGAGCGCCAGCGCCGCACGCGCTCCGGCCCGCAGGCGCGGGTACGCCCAGGCGGCGGCGACGACCAGGGCGAGCTGTGTCAGCCCGCCCGGCAGATGGTCGACGGGCGACATGCCCGGCTCGGGCTGGAGGAAGTTGTCGTCGACGACGTGGAGTCCGACGAGGCCGAGCGAGGCCAGGGCGAGGCCCCGCTCGGTGGCGATGCGCGCCAGGGCGCTTCGCACAGGGACGTTCGCGGCGGCAACGGTCATACCGATCAGGCTCGCAGCCGCCTCGACGCCGGGGTAGGGCGGTTGCAGGGGGATCGGGGGCGGGTTTTCTGGGGTATCCGCGGTGCGGTTCGCCGTCGCCGGGCTCAGGAGCGGAGGAACATCAGCACCGCCAGGACGCGGCGCGATTCGCTTCGCGTCGACGGCAGCCCCAGCTTCTCGAAGATCGAGGAGACGTACTTCTCGACGCTGCCGACGGTGAGCACGAGGCTGTCCGCGATCCCCTGGTTCGAGCTGCCGGCCGCCATCAGTTCGAGCACCTCACGCTCGCGGGGCGTCAACTTCGCGACGGGATCGTCCGGCCGCTCGCGGGAGAGCAATGTCTGGACGATGATCGGATCGAGCGCCGAACCCCCGTCAGCGACCCGTGCGACCGCGGCGACGAAGTCGTCGACGTCGCGAATCCGATCCTTGAGCAGGTAGCCGACGCCGGCGGCCGAGTCGGAGAGCAGCGTCAGCGCGAGCCCGAGCTCGACGTACTGGGAGAGGACGAGGACTCCGACTCCGGGGTACTGCGCCCGGATCTCGAGGGCAGCCCGAATCCCCTCGTCCTGGTGTGTCGGCGGCAGCCGGATGTCGACGATCGCGACGTCCGGCGCATAGCTGCGGACCTTCAGCATCAAGTCGTCGGCGTCCCCGCATTGGCCGACGACCTCGTGGCCGGCGTCGCGGAAGAGCCGCGAGAGGCCGTCGCGCAGCAGGACGCTGTCCTCGGCGATCGCTACACGCACGGGATCTCCGCCCTGACGCGCGTGCCCCCGCCACGCGGCGTCCAGACGCGCAACCGGCCGCCGAGCGCCTCGACGCGGTCGGCCAGGCCGCGGAGACCCGACCCCTGCTCGCTGTCGGCGCCGCCGACGCCGTCGTCGACGATCTCGATCGAGATGCCACCGTCCACACGGCTGACCGTCACGTCGACGGTCGCTGCGTGCGCGTGCTTGGCGACGTTGGTCAGGCTCTCGGTGACGACGTAATAGGCGGCGACCTCGACGGGCTCCGGCAGCCTCCCGCCGACGTCGACGGAGAGCCGAACGGGGATCGCCGCGCGTGCGGCCACCTGCTCGAGCGCGACCGCGAGCCCGTGGCCGGTGAGGACAGCCGGATGGATCCCGCGCGCGAGGTCGCGCAGCTCGGCGAGCGAGAGACCGACCTCGCGCTGCGCGACGTCCAGTTGCGCCCGCGCATCCGGGTCGGCCAGGCTACGCTCGAGCAGCTTCAAGTTGAGCGCCAGCGCTACCAGCCGCTGTTGGGCGCCGTCGTGCAGGTCGCGTTCGAGGCGCTTGCGCTCCTTCTGCCCTTCCTCGATCACTCGAGCGCGCGACCCACGGACTTCCTCCAGGCGCGCGCGCAGGTCGACGTGGAGCTGCGCGTTCTCGATCGCGATGCCGGCGGCGGCCGTCACCGCGGCGAGCAACTCCGGCTCGTCCAGCAACGACCGGTCGTGCACTAAGGCAGCGACATGACGGCCCTCTCGGTCGATCAGCGTCGTCGCCTGCTGTCCGTCGCCGTCCTGCAGGCTGACCAGCCGCCCGTCGAGGTCGCCGTACGTCCCGTACTCCGGCAGCCAGTAGGCGAGTGTCGCCGACGGATCGTGGAGGGCGCGTGCGATCGCCGCACGGAGCTCGGCAGGAGCCGCCTCCGACCGCAGGGTGAGCACGAGATCGCCGATCGCCACGCGAGCGAGGCGCGAGCGCAGGAGGCCGACGACGAACGCGACGGGGACGGTCGCCAGCACGATCAGGGTCACCGTCAGCTGGGTCTGTGACCTCGTGCCGTTGATCAAGTCCAGCGCGAGCAGCGCCCCGAACGACAGCATCGTCGCGCCGCCCGCAAGCACCGGCAGGAGCACCCGGCGGAGAGGCGGACTCGCGTGCCACCAACGCCAGACGAGGACGAGGAAAAGCGAGAGCGTCGCCGCGAGCAGGAGCCCGCGCTGGCCCTTGTCGATCCAGTCGGCCGCGCGATCGTTCGGAAAGAAGCCGAGGTCGTTGACCACGCCGGGATCGTCGAGGAAGAGCAGCCAGAGAGGCTGGGCGACGACAAGGGGAATCGCGAACGCCACGACCACCGCGCCTTCCAGACGGCCGCGGATGATGCGGCTCTGCGGAAAGACGAGGAGCAGGACGACAAACGCGATCGTCCAGTAGTCCGTGGCGAGCAGGCCGACCGTCTGGACGATCGACGAGTCGACCTGTGCTGCCAGGGGTGCGACGAAGAAGAGGAAGCCGGTGGCGACCATGAGCGCTCCCACACGCTCCGCGGGCCGTCGCTGCCACGCAACCAGCCCTGCCGCAACGAACGAGCCGCCGGTCAACCGGTAGACGAGCTCCGACACGGTCGGCGAGCCGCCGGCTGCGACGACAGGCCAAAGGACTCCGATCGTTCCCAAGCAGCCTCCGACCCAGAGGATCGACCAGAGCGCCACACGGCGCGTTCGCAACGACGACCCGCGCAGCCGTTGCTCGTCGCGGGCAGCAGGCGCGTAGCTCGTCATCGCCAGCTCCTTTCGGCCCCGAAGAAGGGCCTCCCACAGACCATACGCCCCTTCACCCGCCGCGAACAGGCGAGTGGCGGCGGCTCGTGTTGGACACGTCCACCCTCGAGGACCTGACGCCTGGTGCGCAAGCGGGACGGTCGCGAGCCAGCTCACGCACATCTACCCACGGTCGGTGTGCGCTCTCCCGCACCGCGCTCGCGCGCAGGTTCAGACGCTCTGAGCGTTCCGTCGCGGAGGCCCCAGCAGCTCGAGTCCAAGCAATCCATCCGGCAACGCTGTGCGTAGCAAGCGGAGAAGAGGTACGCCGGGGAATGCCACCACGCTTGGGAGGGGAACCATGCCAGTTCGCCGCACCATCCTGGCCTCGACCGTGTTCGTGCTCGCGTTCTTCCTTATCGGGGGCGCCGCCGCGAAGAAGCCTGCGCCACCGCCACCCCCGCCGCCCTCGGAAGGGCCCTCGGCGCCGACGAATCTCCAGCTAACCGTGAATGCGCCGTACAGCATCACGCTGACGTGGACGGCGGCCAAGAGCGGGTCGACCAACTGGTGGTACTGCATCCAGCGAGACGGCTTCGGCTGCATCAGGGTCGATCCGCCCACAACGACGTTCACATTCTCGAGGCTGTGGCCGGGCTCGACGTTCAACTACTCCGTGGTCGCGGTCGAATCGAGTGGGAAGCGATCGGCGCCCAGCAACACCGTCACCTACTCGACGCCGCCGGACACAACAGCGCCGAGCGCGCCCGAGCTCTCGCTCACCGGCGTCTGGCCGGTGCGGGTCGCCGTCGCCTGGACGAGGTCGGTCGACGACACGAGCCAGGTCTGGTACACGCTCCTCGTCAACGGGGTCGACTACGGCGCGAACCAGATCGGCTACCAGTCGGCACTGGTCCTCGACCGCACACCGTCCACGACCTACAACCTCCAGGTCACTGTGCGCGACCAGTTCGGGAACACGAACCGGAGCAACGTCGCGACCGTGACGACACCGGCGGCCACCGAGACGACGCCGCCGACGACGCCGACAAACCTGCGCCTGTCGCCGCAGACCTCCTCCCCGGAGATCTGGCTCGAATGGGATCAGTCGACGGACGACACCGATCCACAGTCTCAGATCTTGTACGACGTCTATGTGAACGGCGTACCGGAGCACCTCGCGATCGGGTACGGCGACGAGCTCGTGTATTGCCACACCACGGGCGAAAACAGGTTCACGCTCCAGGCGGTCGACACCTCCGGCAACGCGTCGGGGCGCAGCAACGAGATCGTCTTCATCTGCTAGGCAAAGGCTTCTCAGCCCTCACCTCCTCAAGAAGGCCGCCCTCGGGTGGGGTTCCCCGCTCAGCCAGTCGGCGCACTCGAGCCCGCTCGGCATCCGTGACGTTCGGTTCTGCCAGCCGAAGGCGACAGCCGCAGGGAGACAGGTCAGGCGAGAGCATGTTGGCCCAGGCGAAGGGCCGACGGAGCGGTCTACTCGTCAGCCCACCAGTCGCGCTTGCCATCGACGTCTTCACGCCGAGCATCGCCGAGACTGGGCGCGCCGATGACGAGGATCTCCAGGCCCTCCGGCCCAGCCTCGTAGCCTCGCCACGTACCGGGCGGGACGCGCACCGCATCCCATTCCTTGAGCTCGACGATCTCGTCGTCGAGCTTCATCCGCCCGCTCCCGCGCACGACCACGTACACCTCCTCTTGCTTTTTGTGCGTGTGGCCGTACGGAAAGCGATAGCCGGGCGGGACGCGCTGGTAGCTCAGGCCCGATTTCTCGAGCTCGAGCGCCTCGGTCGCCAAGCGGAACTCCAGGTCCGCAGCGCCGTCGAACTTCGAGCCGACATCCTCCAGATCCTCCTTGAGGTTCCTGAGCGTGAACGGCACGACGCAATCCTACGGTGGGAGCCCAACGAGCAGGCGTCATTCCGGAACACTGGCCCAGATGGGCGTCGTGTCGTTTGGCCCCACGACCTGGGCCGTTCGAGATTCCGACAGGTGCATGGCCCGCTTCAGGGACAGTTCCTACAGCTTCAGCGTCGCACGCACGCGCGCGATGAGAGCATTCAGCTTGCTCATGGTCGTCTCCTTTCGCGTTTCTGGTCGATCTCGAAACGTCGATCCATCCGTGACGATGTGACGACGGATCGAACGTCGGCTATGTCTGTTCCGGATGCTTTTGATACTCGATGTATGCGGCGAGCGACTCGTAGTCGTGACTTCGCGCGTGGGGGTAGAAGCGTGCGAGGAAGCTGGCCCAGTCGAGGCGTTCATTCGGGTGCGCCGTTGGCAGCGACGGTGCCTCGTTCTTCCACGATGCCAACTTGATGACGCCCTGCGCCGGGAGTGGCATGGCGCCGGCAGCAGCGTGTGTACTCATGTTTGGCCCTCAGTCTGCGGAGAATCCGCTGTACCGACGAAGGCGGCCATCAAAAGACACGAGCGTCCGATGGAACTCTCGCTGCGTCTGGGTCGGGCGCTTGTGGCGCAAGTTACATGCTAGCAGCCGTCCTCCAAATACACGGCGCACGAATCGCTGCTACGTTGACTTCAGCGCGTTTGGCTCTTGCATCGAAGCCGCCGAGGCTCTGCACGTTCCTCTTCGTCTGTCACACCTGGCCTGAGCGCCGCCGCGGGAGTCCGTTCGGACCTTCCTGCCCTGAGAGATGAACCGAAGGAGCAGCACATGCACGCGACCATTCGTCGTTACGAGGGTGTGGACCAGAATCGCACGGTCGAGCTGACCGGCAAGGTCAACGAGACCCTCGTCCCGCAGCTGAGCAAGCTGAAGGGCTTCAAGGGCTACTACCTGATCGAGTCCGGGAACGGTGTCTTCAGCTCGCTCGGGCTCTTCGAGAGCGCGGAGCAGATCGAGGAGTCGACCAAGCTCGCCTCCAGCTGGGTCCGCGACGAGAAGCTCGAGACCGCGTTCCCGAACCCGCCGAAGATCACGAGCGGGAAGATCGTCGCCCAGAGCAACGGCGTCGCCGTCGCCTAACGGGCCGACCGAACCTCGCTCGCCGGCGAGGGGGGCCTGCTCAAACCAGGCGGTTCTCCGGTGGACGAGTGACAGGCTCGCGGCCGAGCCTGTCAGGGAAGCGAGAGCGCCGGGCCTCTTATTTGGGGCTCGGCGCCTCCCTCTCATGACCGGGCCATGCACGCGAGCGCGTCGACTTCGGTGTGCGAGGGCGGGATGGGCGCCAGGCGGTTCGAGACCTCAGCCGTCGACGATTGGTGCTCTGGACAGGCTCTCTGCGACTTCGTCGCCGTCGTGGCTGTCGGAGCGAACGCTCGCTGTCGCGGCGGCGGCAGGGGGACGCGCTGGGTCGACCTCGTCGACGTCGCGGGCGGTGCGAGCGCACCGGCGGTGTGCTCGTTAGCAAGTACGAAGTCCAGTGCGACACACCATTCCAGCGGCGGCGCGTTCGCTTATGCGGGCTGATTTGGTACGACGCGTGCCTTCACGTGCAGCTTGGCCGGCCGGCGGATGTTCCAGAGCGGGCCCCGGGTCATGCCGAAGAGGCTCTGGTCGATCGTGGTCGTCGTCTCGACCTCGAGCTCGCCTTCGATCAGCCGGACGGAAGCGTCGAAGGCGACAGGGACGCTCGTGCCCGCTGCGAACAGCGTGCCGGAGACGTGCACACGCCCCGTCTTCGCCGCGAGGACGCGCGTCGACCTGAACTGCACCAGCGGAAACTCGGCGACGCCGAAGAAATCATGCGCCTGCAGGTGTCTGTCGCGCGCGGCGTTGCCGGTGTCGACGCTCGCGGCGTCGACGATCAGCTCGATCTGGGGGCCGTCCGGGCCGACGGTGTACGAGCCGTCGAAGCGATCGAACCGGCCGCGGACGGTGTGGAGGCCCCAGAAGTGCTCGACCTCGAACTCGACCGTCGTTTGACTCCGATCCACCGTCCAGCGCTCCATCGTCGTCTGCCGGTTCTCGAGTGCGGTACTGCTCATTGTGTCTCCTTGGTCTCGTGGGATCCCTCGGAGCGTGGCCGCGGCCGCTGCCATCCGAGTGCCGCGCGCCGGACCTCCGCTGCCAGGCTCGGCAACTCGCCGAAGGCCGCGCTTACGACGGGGCGGTGCGGGAGACTGGCTCCTCTGCGGACAGCGAGGCGTGGACGGCGGCGACTACGGCGGTTACCGGCACGGCCAGGAATGCACCGGCGATCCCGAAGAGCGAGCCGCCCGCCGTCACGGCGAGCAGCACGACCGCCGGGTGGAGGTGGACGCTGCGGCTCTGGATCGTCGGCTGGAGGAACGTGCCCTCGAGGAATTGGACGGCGACGACCAGGGCGAGGACCGCCAGTGCGAGCTCCCAGCCCCCGTCCGCGAAGCCAACGAGCACCGCGACGAGGCCGGAGGCGAGCGAGCCGACGTACGGCACGAACGAGCCCATGAACACCAGCACCGCCAGTGCGAACGCAAGCGGGACGCCGAGCAGCCAGAGCCCGACCCCGATCAGCAGCGCGTCGACCGTCGCGACCTGCGCCGTCGCGCGAACGAAGCCGCCGAGGGCGCCCCACGCGCGCCGCCCCGCACGATCGACCGCCGGGCGCGTCTCAAACGGGAAGCGCCGCAGGATCGACGCCCAGAGATCGCCGCCGTCCCGCAGCACGAAGAAGAGCATCGCGACGGCGAGCGCGACGCCGGTGACGATGCCGGCGCCGGCCTGCACGCGGGAGGCGGCATAGCTGGACGCCTGCCGCCACGAGTCCTCGAGCGTCGACCGGAAGTCGTCCGCGAGCGTGAGGTTGAAAGGCTCGCTCTCGAGCGCGGCGACGATGTCGTCCACGGCGCGGGCGACCGAGTCGACGAGCTCATCGAACTGCTGGACGACCGAGACCGCCACGATCGAGACGAGCAACGCGACGACGGCGAGCCCGGTCAGCAGGGCGAGCCCGGCGGCCGCCCGCTGGAGGTGGCGCCGGGCGCGGAACCACGAGGCAACCGGCGACAGCGCCGGCGCGATCGTGAGCGCGACTGCGATCGGCAGCGCGATCACCCGCACGTACCAGACCAGCGCGAGGAGGACGGCCAGCGCAGACGCACAGACGAGCACCCGCCACGTCCAGGCCGCCGCCCGGTCCAGGTTCTCGCTCACTGGCGGAACCTTCACCGCTCCCGCTCCCTCGATGGCTGGACGCCGCTCAATGGACGCCTCGCTCCGCGACGAGCAGGAGGCCATTCGCGACAGCCCGCGCAGGACTCGTGGCGATGCCGACGCGCGCTGCCAGGAACGTGCCGTAACGGCCGCGCCGAAGCGGATGTCTCGGCGGACAACGGGCCGCAGCTGCGGGGCGGCCGTGCCGCGCTCGCGGCGCTCGAGCACGTCGAGGCGCACCGGCTACCTCGTGCCTCGTGGCGGCGTGGTGACGGCGTGGATCGCCGCCGTGAGCTCGAGGATCTGCTGCGAGAGGGCGAGCAGCTCCTCGTTCTGCCGGTCCTCCTTCTGCACCGTCTGCCACTGCTGATCGGCGAGCACCTGACGCTTCGCGTCCGCCCGGTTCTGGCTGATCATCACGAAGGTCGAGAGGAAGATCGCCTCGAGCGAGACGATCATCGTCAGCAGGCCGAACGGGTACTCCTCAACGCGGAACCCGATCCAGCAGCTGAACCAGACGATGTGGATGTACACGAACGACATCGAGCCGGCGAACGCGGTGATCCGATCTGCAATTCGGTTCTGCAAGCTCCGGGCGCGTGCCTGAGCGTGCTGGACGAGCGCCGGGTTCGGTTCGGGTGGGAGTGGTGGTCTGCGTTGGAGACGCGTTGACAGCTCCATGGTCAGACCGCTCCCTTCGCGTGCGGCGGCGGCGCGATCAGCACAGACCGCCGCGCGTGCGTGGCGACATCGTCCGACACGCTGCCGCGGCTGAGCACGCGGAGGCTCCTCTCCCGCGTCCCCCGCCTCCGCCACGCGAGCTGCCGCTTGGCGAGCCCCGCCTGGATCATCAGCACCCCGACGCACATCGCGACGAGTGCGGCAACGAGAGGTGGGTCGATCGTCTGCATCTCCCTCTCCTTCCTCGCCTCAGCCGTGCGTCACGGGCTTCGCCGTGGCGTGCGGCCGGAGGCGCTGGTCGAGGTCGCCGGCGACGCGCCTCAGCTCGATCGCGAATGCGATCTGCATGACACCGGTCACGAACGCAAACGCCGCGACGAGCGCCAACAGAGCCAGTGCTCCCGCACCGGGATGCCAGAACATGATCACACCGAACGCGACCGAGAGCACGGCCTCCAGCACGAGCAGCAGCGAGCGACCGCCGCTGAACGGGAGGGCGAACGCCAGGGCGAGCTCCAGAATCCCGCTCGCGATCGCCCACGCAGCGATGGCGTAGAGCAGCCCCAACGCCGAGAGGTCGGGCCAGACGAAGGTGACGATTCCGACCCCGACTCCGAGGAGGCCGTCGAAGACGAGCCACGCGCGCCGGCTGCGCTCGAAGGAGGCGCTGAACGCTCCGACGATGCTCGCGACACCCGAGACGAGCACGAACGCGCCGAACAGCGCGATCAGTGCCGTCAGGCCGATGTCCGGCCAGATGAGGATGACGACGGCGAACGCGACTGCGAGCACGCCGCGCAACGCCGAGACCTTCCAGATGCGAGCCAGCTCCCGCTCGCCTTCCTGCAGATGCGTTTCCACGTTCATCTCCTTGCTCCTTTCACTTCAATTTCGCCGACAGCTCGTCGGCGTTCTGTTCGAGCGCGTCGCGAACCGCGCCGACGCGTTCCCTCTGCTCCTGCCAGCCCTGGCCGACGCGGTCGCCTGCCTGGGCAAGCCGCTCGTCGACGACGATCCGGCGGACGCGAACCTCGCCGATCGCCGCCTCGGCCCGCGCGCGCGTCTTCCAAGCCTTCGTCGCCACGCTCGTCTGCAACCGCTCCAGGTACGCATCCCAGCTCTCGAGCTCTGCCTCCACGGCGGCGGCGAATGTCGCCCAGTCGCCGGAGACGTCTGCGGCCAGCGAATGCTCGGCGACGTCGAGCCTCGTCCTCAGCTGCCCCAGCTTCGCCTCGACCTCGTCGGGCGACAGAAGGGCAGCCGCGCGGACGGATGCCTCCTCCTGCTCGAGTGCGTCGAGGTGACGCCGAATCCGCGGCGACGCGCCGGCGGCGGCGTGAAGCCGGCCGATCCTGCGGCGGGCCTCTGCGAGCTGGGCCTCGATCGTGCTCGTGCTCAATTCCCGAGCCTCCTCTGGTCGTGTTCTCTGACAGCACGAAGGATCGGGCCCGCCGCTGCCAGAGCTCTGCCAGGCGCGGCGGCGCTTCTGCCAGGTCAGGTGAGCGCGAGGCCCGCGAGCGAGCGCAGCTCGTCCGCGGACGCGGTGTCGCCGCGAGCGTCGGCGATGTTCGCGAGCCCGAGCAGTGCGGCTGTGGCCGGGCTTCCGGCGAGCGCGATGAAGAGCGCCTCGCGTGCCTGGTGCCGCCGGTGTTCCTCGGACCAGGCGATCACGTCGCGATAGAGGGTCGCGGCGGCCTCGGCGTTGTCGACGGCCTCGAGAACGTGCGCAAGCCCCGCCCTCGCATGCGCGGCCACCCATGACGCCGACGCGGCATCGGCAACCGCCAGGGCGCGGCGAAACTGCGCTTCGGCCTCGCCGAGGTTCCCGGTCGCGAGCGCGACCGAGCCCAGGCCGGTGAGGGCGAACGAGGCGTGGTCGGCGAAGCCGGCGCGCTCCGAGCGGTCGAGCGCCCGGCGGTAGGCGGCGGTCGCCGCTTCGGCGTCGCCGCCCCGCTCCGCCAGCGTTGCCTCGACCAGCGCTGCGGGGACCGCGAGGACGTCGTAGTCGTCGTAGAGGCGAACGGCGTCGGCGGTCAGCGCAGCTGCCGACGGGATGTCACCTCGGCCGAGCGCGCCCAGCGCGCCTGTGAGCGCCGACGATGCGGCTCCCCATTGGTCCCCCAGCTCGTCGAACGTGCGCCGGGCTTCCTGGGCGAGTGCGAGCCCACGCTCGTGCGGCCCGGTACGGTCGTACGCGAACGCCAGCGCCAGCTGGACCATGGCGGTCGGCCACGGCGCGTCGCTCGCCGCCGCGAGCTCCAGGCCGCGCTGGCCGGCCGCGACGGCGGCGTCGAGATCGTCGTCCTCCGTCGCGAGGTAGCAGACGTACGCCAGCAGCTCGATGCGAAGCGGGAGCGGCGCGGTCTCCGCTGACGCCAGTGCGGTCTCGACGAACTCACGCCCCTCCGAGACGCGCCCGGCGGTGCCGAAGTACCACCCGAGACCTCTCCCGAGGCGGGCGGCGACGAGCGAAGCTTGCGCGTCGCCGGCGTAGGCGAGGGCGACCCACAGGTTGTCGCGCTCCAGCTCGACCCGCTCCATCCATTCCTGCCACTCCGGCCGGCGCAGCCCCGTCCACGCGGCCTCGGCCAGCGCCGCGAAGAACTCCGCGTGCGCCTGCCGCGCGGCCGCGAGCTCGCCGCTGTCGGCGAGACGGTCGAGCACGTACTCGCGAACGGTGTCGAGCATGTCGTACCGGGCGGCACCGGTCGAGAACGAGGCCGAGACGATCGACTTGTCGACGAGCGCCGCGACGAGATACGCGACTGTCGCTTCGCTGAGCTCGTGCGCCGCCGGGACTGCGGCAAGCGAGGCGAGGGACGCGCCGCCACGGTGCACGGCCAGCTGCTGGAGGAGCGCCTTCTCGTCCCCGTGCAGGAGGTCGTAGCTCCATTCGACGAGCGCCTGCAGCGACGTGCGGCTCGGGTCGGAGGCAGGCAGGTCGCGCAGGAGCGCCGCCCGCCGCTCCAGGAGGGAAACGATCTCCGCGAGCCCGAGCACGTTTGCGCGCGCGGCGGCAAGCTCGATCGCGAGCGGCAGTCCGTCCACGCGCCGGACGATCTCCGTCGCCAGCGCGACAGCCTCGGCGTCCGGTTTGAATCCGTGCCGCGCCGCCCGCGCACGCTCGAGGAACAGCTCCACCGCCGCGGAGCCGAGCGGCGCGACGGCGATCCGCACCTCGCTCGCGACGTGAAGCGCCTCGCGGCTCGTCGCCAGGATCCGGACGTCGCGACAGTCGGCGAGGAGCGCCGACACGATCCGCGCCGCCTCGTCGCGTACGTGCTCGCACGCGTCGAAGACGACGAGCGCGCAGGCGTGCCGAAGCCGCGAGACCACGCGCTCGTGCGGATCGGAGCCGCGAACGTCGATCGCGCTTGCCAGGAGCCGGACGGCGTCGGCGGCGCTGCCCGCCCGCGCGAAGTCGACGAGCCAGACGCCCTCCGGGAACTCGTGCTCGAGCGAGCGCGCCGACTCGAGCGCGAGCCGGCTCTTCCCGACACCCGGCGGCCCGAGGAGCGTGACGAGACGATGCTCGCGCACGACGGCGGCGACCTGGGCGAGCTCATCCTCCCGGCCGACGAACGACGTCGAGGTGGCGGGGAGGTTGCCGCGGCGCCTGCGCTCGACCGGGACGCCGGCGATCGCGGGATCGTGCGCGAGGATCGCCTCCTGGAGCCGGCGGAGCTCGGGTCCCGGCTCGAGTCCCAGCTCGTCGGCGAGCACGCGCCGCGCCTCCTGGAACGTCTCCAGCGCGTCGGCCTGCCGGCCGCTGCGATAGAGCGCCAGGATCAGCTGCCCCCACAGCCGCTCCCGGAACGGGTTGTCCGCGAGCGCCGACCGGAGCGCCGGCCCGAGCTCCCGATGCTCGCCGAGCGTGAGCATGACCTCGAAATGCTCCTCGAGCGCGTCCACGCGCAGCGCCTCGAGCCGGCGTGACTCGGCGCTGAACGCCGCCGTCCGGGGCAGCCCCTGCAGCGCCGGGCCGCGCCAGAGGTCCAGCGCCGACGCGACTGTATCCGCCGCGGATTCGACGTCGCCGTTGCGCAACGCATCGCGCGTCTCCGCGAGCAGCTCCTCGAACCGCAACGCGTCCACGCGCGCGTTCTTGAGCGCGTAGCCGTCGGGCGAGCCGACGATCGACCCCTCTCCGAGCGCGGCGCGAAGGCGGGCGACGTGATGATGAAGCGCGTTCCGCGGAGCGGCGGGCAGCTCCTCGCCCCAGAGGCCGTCGACGAGCGCGTCCACGCCGACCACACCGCCGTTCCGCAGCGCGAGCAGCGCCAGCAGCGCTTGACGCTTTGAGCCGCCCACGTCCGCGAGCACACCACCGGCGAGCACCGCGAACGGGCCGAGAAGCCGGATGTCCAGCGGGTCGTTCATTCGCGGCTGTTGCCTCCTCGGGCGAGTCTCGCACGCTGGCGCGTCTGCGTGAAGGCCTAGAGAACGCCGAAACCCGCCGACCGTGAGATCAGCGGGTTTCGACGACGGGGACGCAGCCCGTGCCCGTCAGGACACGTGGAGCTTCTCCTTCAGCTTCCCCATCCGCTCGTCGACGTCGGCGTGCACCTCGGCTTTGCGCCGCTCGTGCACCGTCCGCATCGCCTCGAGCGCAGCGGCGTCGGCCGCAGCCTCCACCGCCTCGAGCTCGTCCATGACGTCGGCGGCGGACCGCCGCGTCACCTCGCCGCCGATCTTGGCCATCTCGCCGTCGATCACCTCGACCGCCGGCTCGGCCACGCTTGCGATCACGGCAGTCGACTCCGGCGGAATCGCCCGACCGAGCACGGTGAGCGCCTCGTCCGACGTCACGGCGCGATCGATGTCGAACGCGCCGCCGATCAATGCGCCGCCGCCCCAGCCGAGCATGACCCCGACCGGCCCGCCCAGGACGCCAATCAGCATCCCGATCAGCGAGCCGCTCGCGGCGCCGACCGGGCCGAGGTTGTCCGCGCCCTCGGCGATCTGCAGCGCGCCCTCCGGGGTGCGCTCCACCACCGCCGCGGACTCCAGCGCGATGCGACCCTCGGCGTCACACTCCTTCAGGACGCTCAACGCCTGGTAGGCCTTGCTCGGCTCGTTGAACCGAACGACCACCACGTTTCTCTCTGGCATTACCACTCCTCTCACTCGAACATCGCTGACGAGCGCAATCTGTCGCGCCTCGCTGCCAAACCGGTGCCAAGAAGCGCGGCGCTGCTGCCAGCGACGGGTCTCGACACGCATTCCGACTTCCATGTCGCCGAGCGTAGGATCGCGGTCATGGGACGGCTTTCGCGCTACGGCTGGCGCCCGGTCGACCCGCCTCGGCGGCCGGTCTTGTTCGTCAACGAGCGCTCCGGCGGCGGCAGGGCCGCACGCACGGCAGTGGCCGAGCACGCCCGCGAACGAGGCATCGACGTTGTCGTCCTCGATGCCACCCAGAGCCTGAGGGAGCTGGTTCGTGCTGCCATCGCTGAGCGCGCGGACGCGCTCGGCGTCGCCGGTGGCGACGGCTCCCTGGCGGTGGTCGCCGCGGCTGCACGGGCGCATGGCCTCCCGTTCGTGTGCGTTCCCGCCGGCACCCGTAACCACTTTGCGCTCGACCTCGGCGTGGATCGACACGACCTGATCGGCGCGCTCGATGCGTTCACGGACGGCGTCGAGCGATCGATCGACGTGGCGGAGGTGAACGGCCGCGTCTTTCTCAACAACGTCTCGCTCGGAATCTACGGCGATGCGGTCCGCCAGCCGGCCTACCGCAACGCGAAGATGCGGACGCTGGTGGAAACGGCCGCCGAGGTGCTGGGGCCGAGTGCGACCCTGCCCGAACTGCACGTCGTCGACGACGTGGGCCGGGAGTACCGTCGCCCCGCCGTCGTGCTCGTATCGAACAACCCCTATTCGCTCGACCGCCCAATCGCGCCCGGCACCAGGCCGAGGCTCGACACCGGCGAGCTCGGTGTCGTCGTGCTCGACACATCACATCCTGGCTTGGATCCTCCTGGACGGGCTTGGAGAGCTACGCAGCTCGCGGTTGACGCGTCAGCACCGGTTCACGCCGGCATCGACGGCGAGGCGGTCGAGCTGCACGCGCCGCTGGAGTTTCTCATCCGTCCTGGCGTTCTCCGCGTACGGATCTCCTCCCGCCACCCCGGCGTCTCGCCGTCCGGACTTCTTCCGTAGGGGGCGCTCAGCGAGCGACCCGACGCTGTACGGGTGTACTTGCCGAGACGCCCCATACCTGGTATACATACTCAGTATGATCCTCTCGCGGAGCCCCTCGTGAGCGTCCCGCACGCCCTCCTCGCCCTGCTGAGCGAGAAACCGAAATACGGGCTGCGGCTGCAGAACGAGTTCCAGGCGCGGACGGGCGAGGTCTGGCCACTCAACGTCGGACAGGTGTACACGACGCTGCAGCGGTTGGAGCGGGACGGGCTCGTCAAGGCCGATGGCGAGGAGGAACGGACGCAGAAGCAGAAGCGCTACCGGATCACATCCGCCGGCGACCGCGAGCTGGCCGAGTGGCTTCGTACGCCGCCCGAGCTCGTGCCTCCTCCGCGCGACGAGCTCGTGATCAAGGTGCTCGTCGCGCTGCAGGTGCCCGAGACAGACGTCCACGAGATCCTGCAGGTGCACCGCCGGCACGTGATCGAGGTCATGCAGCGCTATACCCAGGTCAAGGCGGCAGCGTTAGACGACGACGTGGCGCTGGCGCTCGTCGCCGATGCGGAGCTGTTCCGGCTCGAGGCGATCGTCCGTTGGCTCGATGCTGCCGACGTCCGCTTGAAGCAGCGGCCTTCCATGGCGCCGGCCGCGGTGGCTGACATTCCGCTCGAGGCAACCCATCCGATGGAGGTTTCGCCATGACCAGCGCACTCGAACTGCGCCGAGTTTCAAAGGTGTACGGCTCCGGTCCGACCGAGGTGCGCGCGCTGCTTGACGTCGATCTCTCGGTCGAGCGCGGCGAACTCGTGGCGATCATGGGCCCGAGCGGTTCAGGCAAGAGCACCCTCTTGACGATCGCCGGCAGCCTCGAGCGGGCGACCGGCGGTCAGGTGCTCGTGGACGGGGCCGACCTCGCCAACGTCTCGCGCGCGGACCAGGCTCGGATGCGACGCCGGTCGATCGGCTACGTGTTCCAGGACTTCAACCTGCTCCCAGGGCTGACGGCGGCCGAGAACGTCGCCCTGCCCCTCGAGCTCGACGGCACGCGCGCCAAGGCCGCGCGCGCGAGGGGCGTCGAGGCGATGGAGGAGCTCGACGTGGCAGACCTCGCCGATCGCTACCCCGACGAGCTCTCGGGAGGTGAGCGCCAGCGCGTTGCGATCTCCCGGGCGATCGTCGGCGAGCGCGCGTTGCTGCTCGCGGACGAGCCGACCGGCGCGCTGGACTCCGTGAACGGCGAGGCTGTCATGCGCCTTCTGCGCGCCGCAACGCGGCGGGGCGTCGCCGGCGTCGTCGTCACCCACGAAGCCCACCTAGCGTCCTGGGCCGATCGCGTCCTCTTCTTGCGCGACGGGCACGTCGTCGACCAGACGGTTGCGCCGCCCGGCCCGGAGTCGTTGCTCGCGGCCGCTGACCGGCGATGACGACTGTCGCTCACCGCTCTGCGGTGCGAGGCCCAAGCAACGGCGGCGTTGCCGCGCGCCGCGCGGTCGTCCGCTGGGCCTGGCGCATGTTCCGCCGCGAGTGGCGGCAGCAAGTCCTGGTCGTCGCGCTGCTTACGGTCGCAGTCGCGGCGGCGATCGGAAGCATCACCCTCGTCTACAACACGAGCCCTGCGTTCGACGGCGAGTTCGGCTCGGCCAGGGGGCTGCTCATGTTCGACGGGTCGGATCCGCAGGCGCTCGAGGCGGCCCTGGCGTCGGCCGAGGAGTCGTTCGGGACGACGGACGTCATCGGCCACCGCACGCTGCCGGTGCCCGGCGGCGTCGAGAGGGTGGACTTCCGCTCGCAGAACCCGGATGGGCCCTACGGCGCCGAGCTGCTCACTCTCCGCCGCGGCAGCTACCCGGCCGGACCCGGCCAGGTCGCCCTCACCGAGGGTGTGGCCGAGCTTCTAAACGTGGAGCCGGGGGCGATGCTCGATCTCGACGGGCGCCGTCGGAGCGTCGTCGGCATCGTCGAGAACCCACTCGATCTCAGTGACGAGTTCGCTCTCGTCACGCCTTCGTCAGCCAGGCCCCCCCACAACGTCACCGTTCTCGTCAACGCGAGCCAACAGGAGCTCCGCGCGTTCGCAGACTCCTTGCCCGAGAACGGCCGTTCGGGCCTCACAGGAACGGGAAGCCGCGGCGAGATCGAGGCCGCAGACTCGTTCGCGTTGTTCTCCGTCGGCACTGTCTTCCTGCTCCTGGCTTCGCTCGTTGCCGCCGCGGGCTTCGCCGTCATCGCGCAGCGTCGGCTCCGTCAGCTCGGCATGCTCGCGGCGATCGGGGCTACTCAGAAGCATCTCCGGCTCGTGCTGCTGACCAACGGTGCCGTCGTCGGAGTGATCGCTGCAATTCTCGGCACGGTCGCGGGCGGTGCGCTCTGGGTCATCTTCGCGCCGACGCTCGAATCCGCGATGGGCCATCGCATCGACCGGCTCAGCGTCCCGTGGACGCTGCTCGCGCTGGTCATCCTCCTCGCCATCCTCGCGACTACCGCAGCCGCCTGGTGGCCAGGGCGAACAGTCGCGCGCCTCCCCACCGTGCTCGCGCTTTCAGGGCGTCCGCCGCAGCCGCGGCCCGCACGCCACTCCGCGATCGCGGCCGCCGCGCTGATCGCGGTCGGCATCGGCTGCCTCGCACTGTCCAACCGAGACCGAGTGCCACTCATCATCGCCGGGATCGTGGCGACGATTCTCGGCATGTTGCTTCTCGGCCCACTCGCGATCCGCATCCTCTCCCGAGCCGCCGGACACGCCCCGATCGGCACGCGCCTGGCGCTGCGTGACCTCGCCCGCTACCAGGGCCGATCCGGGGCGGCACTCGCCGCGGTCACCCTCGCCCTCGGCATCGCAGCAGCGGTGACAGTCACCGCGGCAGCCGAGGAGAAGCGGGAAGACGAGAGGCTGGCCGCCGAGCTCCCCAACCTGTCCGACCGCCAAATCCGCGTGTACACAGGCCCGACGCAAGAGCCGGAGCTCATCCCGCTCCCGCTCCAAACGCCCGCCCAGCTTGCACAGAGCGCCGCGCGCGTCCGCAAAATCGCCTCCGGTCTCGGTGAGGCCACGGTGATCCCGCTTCAGAAGGCCGTCCAACCCGGCGCGAGGCCCATCGTCACCTTCGAGGGTGACCGGGCCCTCGTCGCGGTAGGTCTCTCGAAGCGGACGGGCCCCGAAAGCTGGAACCGGGGATCGGGTGTCTACGTCGCCACGCCCGCCCTGCTCAGGTACCTCGGGGTCGACCCCGGCACGATCGACCCGAGCGCGGACTTCCTGGCCGACGCGACCGTCGCGACCGACGAGCTCGTCATCCTGAAAATCCAGGCGAGGAGCGAGTCCGCCATCGAGAACGTCCAGAGGGTCGACAGCCTGGAGGTTCTCGGCGCCGCGGAAGGGGACACGGGCCGCGCGCCCTCCTCGTTCGTCACCCTGAACGGTCTTCGCCGCCACGGCTGGAAGCAGGTGCCGAACGGCTGGCTGATCGAGTCGAGCCGCCCTCTGACAAGCGAACAGATCGCCACCGCCCGCGAGTTGGCCGCCGAGGCCGGCCTCGAGATCGAGACACAACATCAGCGCATGTCTCTTGCTACGCCAATCGCGATCGCGACCGCGGCAGGCGCCCTCCTGGCGCTCGCCATCCTCGCCATGACCGTGGGGCTGATCCGCAGCGAGGCCGCCGGCGACCTCCGCACCCTGACCGCGACCGGAGCCACGGGCCGGACTCGCCGCACGCTTACGGCCGCCACCGCCGGCGCGCTCGCCCTTCTCGGTGCGCTCCTCGGCGTCGTCGGTGCCTACCTCGCGCTCGCGGCGACGTACCGCGACGACCTCGGCTACCTCGCCCGGATACCAGTATTCCCGCTCGTCCTTCTCGTCGTCGGCGTGCCTTTGGTGGCTGCCGCGGCCGGCTGGGTACTTGCCGGCCGCCAGCCGCCCGCCATCACCAGGCCGGCAATCGAATGATGGGCCGCCGCTCTCCTGGCACGTCTGTCGCGCGCGCCGCGGCTGGCAAGGTTGCGCAAGAAGCTGCGCGGCTGCGAGCGCGGAACGTGCCGCAGATTTCCGACTGACGGCGATCTGAGCCCTCGGCCGCCGGAACACCGCTCGAGTGACGCTCGTGTTCACGCGCGGTCTGACCACGGTCGTGCTTGGAGGACACTCCTAGCGCTGTAGTGGCGCTCGATGTCCCGGCCCGCTGCGTATCGCGCTCGGCTCCACGTACGCGGATGATGCAGTCATGACGCCTGAAGAGCCGACCTCGAGCTGGCGGTGAGCCACTACGGCGATGCACTCAACTGGGCTGAGGCGCAGATCGCGGCAGCGCGCGACGATCCGGCGGCGCGCCTTGTATTGATGGAGCGGCTGTTCTCTGGACCGACCGGCCGGGCACCCCGACACCTGCCGTACCGGCGCGCAGCGCTGTCGTTCATGCGCTGGCAGGCCCAGCGTGGTCTCCTCAACACGCTCGACGCGTCGCCGTCGGGCAGCGTCTGGTGGCGGGCGATGAACGAGCGCTTGCTGCGAGACGGATGCGAAGCGATCGCGCTGGTTGGAGGACTCCGTGGAGATCCGTCGTCGCACGCCGTTCGGCTGTGGCTGCAGTTCGCTGCCACTCCGACACCGTCGTGTTGGTACCGCGCTCACAACGCCAGCATCGTGGCCGGCTACCTGGAGCACGAAGGGCATGCCGAAGGAGAGAACGCTCCGGAGCGCTTCTTCATCAACGTCGCGCTGGCGCGCGTTCTCTACGCCCACGCCCTCGTCGCTGCGCCGCGCCTCGCGCTGGGCCGATTCGCTCCTCTTGCCCGCCTGCTCGGCGATCCCCGACTCGGAATCGTGGGAGCGTTCCTCTCGCTCCGCCGAGTCATCCCGAACCACTACCCGCTCACGCGCGACGTCGAGTGGTACATCGCCGACGAGCAGCGTCTCGGCCGGTTGCTCGACTACGCGGTGATCGCACCGAGGCTACAGCGCTTGTACGAGTGGTCGGCGGAGGTGCTCGGCGAGCCGCTCCTGCTCGGGCTCGTGCGTTACGGCAGCCCGATTTACGCGTGGCCGTACGAGCAACGACATGTGTGGCGCACTCCACGCTTGGGGTTCCCGGGTCAGGCAATCGAACGCCTCACGCGGGCTGGCTGAGGTGGCCCCCGGTGCGGTCGAGCCGGCCTCAACGACAAAGTGGCCAGTGACTGCTGCGACCCTCAGGCGTGCGGGCGCTACGGGCGTGCACCCCGCCGGTCGGGGTGATGCGACTTGCGAGACTGCACCGATGACCGACGTATTGACTCACCTCATGTTTCAGGACGGCTCCGCCCGCGAGGCCGTCGAGCGATACGTTGAGCTGCTTCCCAGCTCGACGATCGCCGAAGTGACCGGTCCGGATGGCCCAGGTCAAACGATCAGGTTCACGCTGGCAGACCGGCCGTTCATTGCGTTCAACAGTCCGATCGGCCATGACTTTGGATTCACGCCGTCGATGTCAATCTTCGTGACGTGTGACACGCCAGACGAAGTCGACGAATTGTTCGGCGAGCTGAGCACCGACGGATCGGTGCTGATGCCGCTCGACGACTACGGATTCAGCCCACGCTTCGGCTGGTGCACGGACCGTCACGGCGTCTCGTGGCAGGTTGGATGTACCGGATGACAGCGATCACGCGTTACCGCCACGGTCGGCGCGGGGCCTTCGGGGCACCGGAGGCGCAGACTGATTGAACGAGATCGGGGAAGCTGCCTCCCGGACGCCGGGTTCCTGGGCCCTCTGGGGAAGGCGGTCGTGGAGCTTGCACGCGAGTAACGGCGTCGCTGCTCCCGAACCGCGTTAGGGTTCACGCGCCGTGTGCTTCGACCACGACTCCTCGCCGCCCGTTCCGGCGATTAGGGGCGCCGCCGTCTCGCACGACGACCTCGTGCTCGAGGCCGCCGACGGGAACCGCCTCGCCGCGTTCTCCGCCACGCCGGACGAGCCGAGCGGCGTTGGGATCGCGATCCTGCCCGACGTCCGCGGGCTCTACCGCTTCTACGAGGAGCTGGCGCTCCGCTTCGCCGAGCGTGGGTACGCGGCGATCGCGATCGACTACTTCGGCCGGACGGCCGGCGTCGAGAAGCGCGGCGACGAGTTCGAGTACATGCCGCACGTCGACCAGACGACCGCGGAGGGGATCCAGGCCGACGTCGGCGCGGCCGTCGCGCGGCTTCGCGATCAGGGCGCGACCACCGTCTTCACCGTCGGCTTCTGCTTCGGCGGCCGGCACTCGTGGCTCGCCGCCGCCGGCGGGCACGGCCTCGCCGGCGCGATCGGCTTCTACGGTCGCCCCGGCCCCGGCCGGGACGGCTCGCCGGGGCCGACGCAGCGCGCCGGCGAGCTCGATGCGCCGATCCTGGCGCTGATGGGCGGCGCCGACGCAGGCATCCCGGTCGAGGACGTGAGGGCGTTCGAGGACGCGCTCGGCGCGGCCGGAGTCGAGCACGAGGTCGCGATCTACGACGGCGCCCCGCACAGCTTCTTCGACCGCAAGTTCGAGGAGTTCGCCGACGCGTCGGAGAACGCCTGGCGGCGCCTGCTCGCCTTCGTCGCGCGGCACAGCGGCCCGACGCGCTAGTTTCCGCGCCGTGTCCTACGAGACCGCCGATACGGTCAGCTGGTGGCAGCGTGCGAGGGGGGAGGACGACGATCTGCTCGTCGCCTACTTCAGCATGGAGTTCGGGATCCACGAGCGCCTGCCGATCTACTCGGGCGGCCTCGGCGTCCTCGCCGGCGACCACCTCAAGGCCGCGGCCGAGCTCGGGATCCCGCTCGTCGGCGTCGGCCTCCTCTACACCGGCGGCTACTTCCGCCAGGGCGTCGACAAGTCCGGCCGCCAGACCGAGGACTACCAGCCGGTCGACCCCGAGGCCGTCGGGCTCGTCCGCGAGGACGTCTCGGTCACGGTCGACCTCGCCGGCGAGAAGATCGAGGCTGCGGTGTGGCGCAAGGACGTCACGTCGGCCGTCGGCGTCGTCCCGCTCTACCTGCTCGAGGTCGACTGGCTCACCGATGCGCTCTACGGCGGCGACCGCGAGCACCGGATCCGGCAGGAGCTGCTGCTCGGCGTCGGCGGAGTCCGTGCCCTCGCGGCGCTCGGGATCGAGCCGAACGTCTTCCACCTGAACGAGGGGCACTCCGCCTTCCTCCAGGTCGAGCGGCTGCGCGCGCTCGTCGCGGCCGGCTCCGAGATCGACGACGCACTCGAGTCGATCCGCCGCTCCTCCGTCTTCACCACCCACACGCCTGTCCCGGCCGGCAACGAGGTCTTCGACGAGAAGCTCGTGACCCGCTACGTCGGCGACCTCGCCACGGAAGCGGGGCTCGACCGCGAGCGGTTCCTCGAGCTCGGGCGCTTCGGCGACGAGCCCGGCTTCGGCTTGACGCCGTTCGCGCTTCGGCTCTCCAACTCTGCGAACGGTGTCTCCGACCTGCACGGCGAGGTCGCGCGCGAGATGTGGGCGCCGCTCTGGCCCGGCGAGGAGACGCCGATCGGGCACATCACGAACGGCGTCCACCTCGGCACCTGGCTCGACCCCGCCCTCGCCGAGCTGCTCCGCGACACCGGCGTCCGCCCTGAGGCGCCGCCGGACGAGGCGAACTGGGAGGCCGCGCGCGACGCCCCGGCCGAGGCGATCTGGCGCGTCCACGCCGCCGCCAAGGCGCGGCTCGCCGAGCGCGCCGGCCTCGACCGCGACCGGCTGACGATCGGCTTCGCACGGCGCTTCGCCACCTACAAGCGCGCCGGTCTCGTCTTCTCCGACGTCGAGCGGCTGCTGGCGCTGCCCCTCCAGATCGTCGTCGCCGGCAAGGCCCACCCCGCCGACGTGCAGGGCAAGGACGTGATGCAGGAGATCGTCGAGCTCGCGCGCGATCCCCGCGCCCAGGGCCGGATCGTCTTCCTCGAGAACTACGACATGGGCGTCGCCCGCGCGCTCGTCCGCGGCTGCGACGTCTGGCTGAACACACCGCGGCGGCCACTCGAGGCCTCTGGGACGAGCGGGATGAAGGCGGCCGTGAACGGCGGGCTCAACCTCTCCGTGCTCGACGGCTGGTGGGCGGAAGGCTATTCGCCCGACGTCGGCTGGGCGATCGACGGCGTCTCCGACGAGGCCGACCGCGAGCAGCTCTACCGCCTGCTCGAGGAGGAGGTCGTGCCGACCTACACCCAGAACCGGGAGCGCTGGATCGAGATGATGAAGGAGTCGATCGCCCAGCTCTCGCCGCGATTCTCGATGCACCGCGCCGTGATCGAGTACGTCGACCTCTACTCCTCGACCGCCCACGCTTCCGCCCGCCGCTGAGCGGGTAGGTCGCCGCCATGGCCGCCGACCTGACCGAGCCGCTCGAGCGGCTCCGCGACGATCTTCGCTCGGTGCGACTCGAGCTCGACGTTCCCGGCGCCGACGACGCCCGCCGCGCCCGCGACGATCTCGTCGCGCAGGTGGACGACTACCTGCTGCCGCGGCTGCGCCAGCTCGACGCTCCCGCGCTGATCGTGGTCGGCGGCTCGACCGGAGCAGGCAAGTCGACCCTCGTCAACAGTCTCGTCGGCAGCGTCGTCAGCCCGGCCGGTGTACTTCGTCCGACGACTCGTTCGCCTGTGCTCGCCTGTCACCCGGACGACCTGGCCGCGTTCGAGGGCGACCGCGTCCTGCCCGGGCTCGCGCGCAGCACGGGAGGTGAGGGCGCTGCGGGAACGCTCCAGCTCGTCGACACCGCTGCCCTGCCGTCGGGTCTCGCGCTGCTCGACTCGCCCGACATCGACTCGGTGCTGGCCGAGAACCGGGCGCTGGCCAACCAGCTGCTGGCTGCAGCGGACGGCTGGCTCTTCGTCACGACCGCGGCCCGCTACGCCGACGCGGTTCCCTGGGAGTTCCTGCGCTCCGCCCGGGAGCGCGGGACCGCGCTCTCGGTCGTGCTCAACCGCGTACCGGCCGACGCGAGCGCCGAGGTTCCGGCTCATCTCCGGCAGATGCTCGAGACCGAGCAGCTCGGCGACGCCGAGATCCTCGTCGTCCCCGAGGTGCCGCTCGAGGGGGAGTTGCTCGACGCGCACGCGCTCTGGCCCGTCCGCGCCTGGCTCGACGGGCTCGCAGCCGATGCGCAGGCACGGGCTGCGCTCGTGCGCAGGACGCTGCGCGGCGCGCTCGCAAGCCTGCCGGTGCGCGCGCTCGTCGTCGAGCGCGCGGCGATGGACCAGCTCGCCGCCGCCGCCGAGCTCCGCGCCGAGGCGGACCTCGCCTATGCGGAGGCGCTGCGGGAGGTCGAGACCGCCCTGCGTAGCGGCTCGCTGTTGCGCGGCGAAGTGCTGGCGCGCTGGCACGAGGTCGTCGGGACGGGCGACGTCATGCGCGCGCTCGAGACGCGGGTCGGCTGGCTTCGCGACCGGCTGAAGAGCATCGTCACCGGTGCTCCCGCCGCGGACGCCGAGCTGAAGGTCGCCGTCGAGCATCGCGTCGAGGCCGTCGTGCGCACCGCGGCCGAGCGGGCCGCCGAGCGCACCGCACGCGCGTGGCGCGAGCGCGTTCCCGGCCGTGCACTCCTGCTCGAGGCGACGGGGCTCGAGCGGGCGACGAACGAGCTTGCCACGGCGGCCGAGGAAGAGGTCCGCGCCTGGCAGGGCGTCGTCTTCCAGCTCGTCAGCGACGAGGGGGCGTCGAAGCGCTCGACCGCACGGCTGGCATCGCTCGGCGTCAACGGCGCTGGGCTGACCGTGATGCTCGCCGTCTTCGCGCACACCGGCGGGCTCACCGGCGGCGAGATCGTCGTCGCCGGCGGCACCTCTGCCGTCGGGCAGAAGGTGCTCGAGGCGATCTTCGGCGACCAGGCCGTGCGGACGCTCGCGTCGCGGGCGCGGGAGGATCTGATCGAGCGCGTCGACCGGCTGCTGCGGGCCGAGGCGAACCGATTTCACGCCGTGCTCGACGAGGCGGTTCCCGAGGCGGACAGCTTCGCCCGCCTGCACGCCGCGGTCGACTCGATCCGCCGCGCCTCGTGAGCACCGGCCTCGACCGCCGGCTCGCGGCGCTGCGCGAGGCAGCCGAGCTGTCGGACGGACGACTCGACGGCGCCGGCGTTGCGGCCGCGCACGCCGTCGTGGCCAAGGCCGGCACGAGACTCGGACTCGGGCTCGAGTCGACGGTTGTCGCGCTCGCCGGGCCGACCGGCGTCGGCAAGTCACAGCTCTTCAACGTCCTTGCCGGCGCCGACCTGGCGGTCGTCGGCCGCCGCCGGCCGACGACGGCGGCAGGACAGGCCGCGGTCTGGGGCGAAGGTGGCGACGCGCTCCTCGACTGGCTCGAGATCGGCCGCCGACACAGGGTCGACGCGGACGGCCTCGGCGGGCTCGTGCTGCTCGACCTGCCCGACTTCGACTCGATCGAGACGTCGCACCGGCTCGAGGCGGAGCGGGTGGTCGCGCTCGCCGACCTCGTCCTCTGGGTGGTCGAGCCGCAGAAGTACGCGGATGCGTCGCTGCACGACCGCTACCTCCAGCCGCTTGCCACCCACGCCGAGGCGATGGCGGTCGTCCTCAACCAGGCCGATCTGCTCGCGCCGGCGGACGTGGCGGCATGGCGGCGCGACATGGAGCGCCTGCTCGCCCGCGACGGGGTCCCGCAGCTGCCGCTCCTCGTCGCCTCTGCGCGCACCGGCGAAGGGATCCCGGAGTTGCATCGTCTGCTCGAGCAGCGGGTCTCCGCGCGTGACGCCGCGATCGCGAAGCTCGCCGCCGACCTCGAGCAGGCGCTCGCGCCGTTCGACGCGGTCTGCGAGGGGAAGGCGCGCGGGATCGGGCAGGAGGACGAACGGCGGCTCGTGGAGGCGCTCGAGGAGGCGGCCGGCATCCCGACGGTGCTCCGCGCGGTCGGCGACGCGCACCGGCGCCGAGGCGCGCTTGCGACAGGCTGGCCGTTCGTGCGCTGGCTCCGGCGCTTCAAGCCCGATCCACTGCGACGGCTGCGGCTGCCGGAGACGCCGCAGCCGAATGTGCGCACGTCGCTGCCGGCGCCGACCGACGTCCAGCGGGCGCAGGTCGCGAGCGCCGCGCGCCGGCTCGCCGACGGGGCGGCCGAGGGGCTGCCGCAGCCGTGGCCCCGACTGGTGCGCGAGGCGGCGACGGCGGCGGAGGATCAGGTCGCAGACGCCCTCGACAAGGCGGTGGCAGGCGCTGAGCTCAGCGTCTCGCGGCCGCGCTGGTGGAAGCTCGCAGGCGTGCTCCAGAGCCTGCTCGCCCTCGCTGTCGCCGCCGGCGGCGTCTGGCTCGGCGCGCTCGCCGTCTTCGGCTGGCTCCGGATCGAGGACGTCATGCCCCTGCCGGAGGTCGAGGGGATCCCGATCCCGACCTGGCTCGTCCTCGGCGGCGTCGCAGCCGGGCTCGTGCTCGCGCTGCTCGCGAAGCTCGTCAATGGCGTCGGCGCGAGGCGGCGCGAGTCTCGCTCGGCGCGTTCGCTGAGAGTGCGCGTGGAGGCCGTCGCCGCTGAGCTCGTGACCGGGCCGGTCGAGCGCGAGCTCGACCTGCGCAAGCAGCTCTGCGCCGCAGTCGCTGTCGCGCGCGGGCGCTAGCCTCTAGCCCGCGGCTGCGAGCGCCTTCGCCTTCTTGCTCTGGCTCGACTGGCGCTTCGACGCGTCGAGCTCGACCTTCCGCAGCCGGACGCTCGCCGGCGTCACCTCGATGCACTCGTCCTCGCGGATGAATTCGAGCGCCTGCTCGAGCGACATCGGCCGTGGTGGGATCAGGCGAACGAGCTCGTCGGCAGTCGACGAGCGCATGTTCGTCAGCTTCTTCTCCTTGGTCGCGTTGACGTCGAGATCCTCGGCCCGCGCATTCTCGCCGACGATCATCCCCTCGTAGACCTCGGTCGTCGGCGCCACGAAGAGCGCGCCGCGCTCCTGCAGGTTCTGGAGCGCGAACGAGGTCGCGGGGCCGCGGCGGTCGGCGACGAGCGAGCCGGTCGGGCGCGTCCGCAGCTCCCCGTGCCAGGGCTCGTAGCGGTCGAAGACGTGGTGGAGGATGCCGGTGCCGCGCGTCTCGGTCAGGAACTCCGTCCGGAAGCCGATCAGGGCACGGGCGGGGACGAGGTACTCGAGCCGGACCCAGCCGGTGCCGTGGTTGACCATCTGCTCCAGCCGCCCCTTACGCAGCGCCAGGAGCTGTGTCAGCACGCCGACGTAGTCCTCGGGCGCGTCGATCGCAAGCCGCTCGACCGGCTCATGCACCTTCCCGTCGACGAGCTGCGTCACCACCTGCGGCTTTCCGACCGTCAGCTCGAAGCCCTCGCGCCGCATCAGCTCGACCAGTACGGCCAGCTGGAGCTCGCCGCGGCCCTGCACCTCCCAGGTGTCCGGCCGTTCGGTCGACAGGACGCGGAGCGAGACGTTGCCGACGAGCTCCTGGTCGAGCCGGCCCTTCAGCATCGACGCGGTCAGCTTGTCGCCCTCGCGGCCCGAGAGCGGCGAGGTGTTGATCCCGAGCGTCATCGAGAGGCTCGGCTCGTCGACGGTCGAGACCGGTAGCGGGCGCGGGTCGTCCGGGTCGGCGAGCGTCTCGCCGATCGTCACCTCGGGCAGGCCCGCGACGGCGACGATCTCGCCCGGCCCGGCCTTGTCGGACTCGACCCGGTCGAGCGCCTCCGTCACGTAGAGCTCGGTCACCTTTGCGCGCTCGATCCTCCCGTCGGCGCGGCACCACGCAACCTGCTGCCCTTTCCGGATCGTCCCGTGCTGGACGCGCGCGAGCGCGAGTCTGCCCACGTACGGCGAGGCGTCGAGATTGGTCACGAGCGCCTGCAGCGGATGCCCGGGATCGTGCTCGGGTGCCGGGATCGTCTCGAGCAGGAGCTCGAAGAGCGGCTGCAGGTCGTCCGCAAGCGCATCCGGCTCGAGGCCGGCGCGGCCCTCGCGCGCGTTCGTGTACGCGATCGGGAACTCGATCTGGCTCTCGTCGGCATCGAGGTCGAGGAAGAGCTCGTAGACCTCGTTCACGACCTCCTCGATCCGGGCGTCCGGCCGGTCGACCTTGTTGACGACGAGGATCACCGGGAGCTTCGCCTCGAGCGCCTTGCGCAGGACGAAGCGCGTCTGCGGGAGCGGCCCCTCGCTCGCGTCGACGAGCAGGAGGACGCCGTCGACCATCGTCAGCCCGCGCTCGACCTCGCCGCCGAAGTCGGCGTGGCCCGGCGTGTCGACGATGTTGATCTTCGTCTCCCCGTAGCGGAAGGCCGTGTTCTTGGCGAGGATCGTGATCCCCTTCTCCCGCTCGAGGTCCATCGAGTCGAGCACGCGCTCGTTGACATCCTGGTTCTCGCGGAAGGCGCCGGACTGCCAGAGCATCGCGTCGACGAGCGTCGTCTTGCCGTGGTCGACGTGCGCGACGATGGCGACGTTACGGAGATCGGTGCGGCTGGCCACGCGCCGCAGGGTACCGGGGGACTCAGGCTTCGGTGATCTCGGCGTGCCGGTCTGCGACGCAGGCTTCGGCCCACTGCTCCGTGATCAGGAGCGGGCGCTGCGCGTCGCTGTCCTCGTCCAGCTCGATCCGGATCTGGTGCACGGACGCCTCCATCTCGCGGTCGGCAACCGTGCGCTGCTCGGCCACGATCGTGATCGCGTCGACCTCGTTGAGCAGCGCGTTCGCGAGGTCGTCGATCTCGGCCCGCGTGGCCTCGCGGCCGGCGAACATGCCGAAATTGACGCGGATGTCACCGTCGTCGTCGACGAATGCGATCGGGGCGAGTTCATGCATTGCAAGCAGTGTTTACCCCAGGTCGTGACTCCTCTAACGTTCGCGCGGCTCCCAGCCGAAGCGGGCGTGGGCGACGAGATACCCCGCCGCGCCCCAGACGGCCAGGACGCCGACTGCGCCGAGGTGGTCTGTGATCGGCTCGCCGTCGACGTAGGTCGCAAGCACGAGGTCGATCAGGTATTTGAGCGGCAGGACGTCGGCGACGAGCTCGAGCACGCGGGGGAGGTTGTCGGTCGTCCCGAACGCGCCGGAGAGGAACGACATCGGCAGCACGATCACGTTCACGACGGCGCCGACCGCCTCGGCGGAGCGGATCAGCGCGGCTGCCGCCAGTCCGAGTCCTGCGAATGAGACGGCGCCGATCATGAGCGCGGCGAGGAACGAGAGCGGGAGCTCGGGGAAGTCGGCGTCGAAGAGCAGCACGCCGAGTGCGATCACGGTCAGCGACTGCAGCGCGACGATGACGAGGTTCGAGAGCAGCACGGTGCCGAGGTAGAGGCTGCCGGGGAGCGGTGTGGAGCGCAGCCGTTTCAGGATCCCGAGCTCGCGCCTGAGCACGAGCGTGATCGCAAGCCCGCCGAGGGCGGTGTTCGCGACCGCGTAGCCGAGCAGGCCGGCGACGAGGTAGCTGGAGACGCGGCGGCCGTCCTCGATCCCGCCGCCGAAGACCGACGCGAGCAGCACGAAGAGAAGCGGCGGGAAGAGGAAGACGAAGATCGCGGCCTCGCGGCTGCGCCAGAAGGTCAGCTGCTCGGCCCGGAACTGGTGCCACACCAGACTCATGCGCGCTCGTCCTCCCTGACGAGATCGAGGTAGACGTCTTCGAGCGTTGCGCGCTTCACCTCGAGCTCCTCCAGCTCGAAGCCCTCGGCGAGGGCGCGGGCCGTCAGCTCGTGCAGCGCGCGGGTCGGCTGGTCGGTCTCGAGCACGACCTCCTCGCCGAGCCGGCGGTAGCGGATCTGGACGCCGGAGCCGGCGATCAGCTCGGACGGCTTGCCGAGCTTGACGATCTCGCCCGCGCGCAGGACGGCGACGCGGTCGGCCAGCTGCTGCGCCTCGTCGAGGTAGTGGGTCGTCAGCAAGATCGTCTTGCCGAGCTCGCGGAGTGAGCGGACGAGCGTCCAGGCGTTCCGTCGCGCCGCCGGGTCGAAGCCGGTTGTCGGCTCGTCGAGGAAGACGAGGTCGGGATCGCCGACGAGCGCGATGCCGAGGTCGAGCCGCCGCTTCTGCCCGCCCGAGAGCGTCTTCACCTGCTCGTCCCGTTTCTCGGCGAGCCCGACGAGCCCAATCACCTCGTCGACGTCGCGCGGGTGGGCGTAGTAGCCGGCGAAGATCCGGTGCACCTCGCGGACGGTCAGCACGGGCCAGAGCTCGGACTGCTGCAGGACGACCCCGATCCGCTCGCGGAACGCCCGCTCGGTACGGCCCGGGTCGAAGCCGAGTACACGCACCTCGCCTGCGTCCCGCTGCCGGTAGCCCTCGAGGATCTCAACCGTCGTCGTCTTGCCGGCGCCGTTCGGGCCGAGCAGGCCGAAGACCTCGCCGGACTCGACCTCGAAGTCGATCCCGCGCACCGCCTCGACTCCGTCGTACGACTTGCGGAGGCCGATGACGGAGATCGCGCTAGACATATCTGATAGATAGGTTAGTATGCATCTGGTAGATATGTCAAGTCTCAGCCCGACAGCGCGCGTGATCCTGGGCCTGCTCGCGTGGCAGCCCCGGACCGGCTACGAGATCAAGCAGGTGACAGACAAGTCGACGCGGTTCTTCTGGGGCGCCAGCTACGGTCAGATCTATCCGGAGCTGCGGCGGCTCGAGGCCGCCGGTCTCGTCGGCTCGCGCGCGGAGCCGCGTGGACGGGTGCCGCGCCGGGTCTACAGCCTGACGACGGCGGGGCGGAGCGCGCTCGACGCGTGGCTCGAGGAGACCGACGAGTCGTACGAAGTCCGCGACGAGGGTCTGCTCAAGCTCTTCTTCGGCGACCTGATGCCGGCCGAGCGGCGGCTCGAGCTCGTGCGGCGGCGGCGGGCGTGGTGCGAGGAGACGGCGACGCTCTTCCGCCGGATCGGAGCGGAACTGAGCGAGCTGGACGAGACGGGCGAGACCGTGCTCCGCTACGGGATCGAGCTGATGGAGTGGGACGCTGCCTGGTGGCGCGACCTGGAGCGCCGGCTCAGTTGAGCTCGAGCTCGTAGGAGCCGGCGGTCGGGAAGTCCGGATCGGCGCCGGCGAGTGCGAGTGCGATCTCCGAGCAGTCGGGCTGGTGGCCGACCGTGACCACGGTCTCGCCCGCTCCCTCGACCGCAGCGAGAACGTCGTCGCCGGTGGCGCCGGGTGCGAGGCGCTCGTCGATCCGGAGGTCGGCGCCCGATGCCTTCGCGATCGCGGCGGCGGTCTCGCGGGCGCGGAGCAGCGGGCTCGAGAGGACCGCGTCGGGTCGCTCTGCTGCCAGGCGCTCGCCGAGTGCGCGGGCTTCCTCGCGGCCGCGGGAGCTCAGTGGGCGCAGCTCGTCGGGCTCGCCGGGGTCGGAGTGGGCGTGACGGACGAGGATCAGACGCATGAGGTCGGAGGATAGATTCCGGGCGATGCGCTCGTTTCGCTACGTCCTCGCCGACGTCTTCACGGACACACCCCTCGCGGGGAACCAGCTCGCGGTCTTCACCGACGCGCGCGACCTCGACGAGCTGACGATGCAGGCGCTGGCGCTCGAGCTCGGCCTCTCGGAGACCGTCTTCGTGCTGCCGCCGCGCGAGGGCGGCACCGTGCGCCTCCGCATCTTCACGCCGGTGAACGAGCTCGCGTTCGCCGGCCACCCGTGCCTCGGTGCCGCGTTCGTACTCGGTGCGCCGCTCCAGCTGGGCACGATCGCGCTCGAGACCGGCAGCGGGATCGTCCCGGTCGAGCTCGAGCGCGACCCGAGCGGCAGGATCGTCTTCGGCCGGATGACGCAGCCCGTGCCGACCGTCGAGCCGTATGGGCGCGCCGACGAGATGCTCGCGGCGCTCCGCGTCGAGTCGTCGCTGCTCCCGGTCGACGTCTACGACAACGGCGTCCGGCACGCATACGTCGTGCTGCCCTCGAAGGACGATGTCGCGGCGCTGCAGCCGGACATGAACGCGCTCATGGAGCTCGACGTCGTCGGCGCGCTCGCCGCCGCAGGCAGCGGCACCGACTGGAAGGTGCGCATGTTCTCGCCGCTCGACGGCGTCGGCGAGGACGCCGCGACAGGCTCGGCCGCGGGCCCGCTTGCATGCCACCTCGGCCGGCACGGCGTTGTGCCGTGGGGCGCGGAGCTCGAGATCGAGCAAGGAGCCGAGATCGGGCGGCGCTCGCTGCTCTACGCCCGCGCGGCCGGCTCGGGCAAGACGATCGAATCGGTCGAGGTCGGCGGCTCGGCGGTCACGGTCGCGCGCGGCGAGTTCAAGGTGCCGTGACCCGGCTCACACCCGCTGCAGGTGGGTGTCCTTGAACCCGCTCGGATACTTGAGCCCGTAGCCCACGGCGCGGTCGACGCCGATGTGCGTCAGCCAGATCAACGCGAGCGCGAGCGCGGTGTCCGAGTCTGCGATCACGCCCGCGGCTGCGAGCACCACCGGCAGCACGTAGGTGTGGACGACGTCATAGGCGACGGCACCGGTGCGCGGCCCCGCGAGGTAGCCGAGCATGGCCAGGTCGGGCGCCAGCGCGAGCACCAGCAGCAACCACCACGCAAAACCCTCGTGGAAGTAGAGGGTCACCGCGCCGATTGCCACGGCAGCTCCTTCGGCGTGAAGCAGCAACCGCGGCAGCCGGTCGACCATTGCTCGACCCTAGTCGCTCCAGGCGACTGCTTCCACATCCGGCAGCTCCGGCGCGAGCGAGCGCCAGAAGCGGCCACCGTCCGTGGAGAGGTAGAGCCGATTCCGCGCTGCGAAAAGGATCCGGTCCGGGTCGGCCGCGTCGACGGCGACGTCGAAGCCGGCGGGCAGCCCGCCGCCCGCCTCGCTCCAGGTCGCGCCGGCGTCGTAGGAGACGACCAGCGGGGGCCGCCGGTCGACGACCGCGACGATCGTCGCCCCGGCTGCCGACGCGGCGACGACCCGTGGCAGCTCGAGCTGAAGGCGGTCCTGGTCGACGGACGCATCGACCTCGCCGAGGACGGCCTCCGTCTCGACGTCGACCTGGAAGACGCCGTCGACGGTGCGGACGAGCGCGATCACGCCGCCGGGGCCGTGGTCAGCTCGAGCACGCGCGCGGCGGTCGTCGCCGCATGGCGCGCGGCCGACACCGGGCGATGGCCCGCAGCCCGCGACCACACGTAGGCGGCGAGGAACGCGTCGCCGGCGCCCGTCGGGTCGTCGGTCTCGATGCGTCGCACCGGGATTCGCTCGCGGACGCCGCGGCTGATCAGCAGGGCGCCCGTCGAGCCCTGCGTGAGCAGCAGCTCCGGGACGCCGAGCTCGACCACCCGCTCCTCGCCGCCGAGCACCTGAAGCTCCTCCTCGTTCAGCTTCAGCGCCGTCACGTGTGCGAGCACGGCCGGGTCGAAGTCGGCGTCGAGCCGAAGCGGCCCGGCGGCAGCGGGCCGGACGAGCGCCTGGCCGTCGAGCGCGAGCCGGTGGTCCCGAGCGAGGGCGGCGAGCACGCCGGAGGGGAAGTCGCCGCGCGTGAGGCCGCCGACCTGCACCCACTCGGCCCGCCCGACTGCCCCGACGTCCTCGAGCGTCCACGGCGAGCCCGGGTCGCCGATCGTCATCTCCCGCTCCTCGCCGTGATAGCGGATGTCGAACGTCGTCGTGGTCGGTGCGGGCAGCCACGACCAGCGGACGCCGAGCGCCGCCAGCGGCCCGACCAGTGCGCGGCGATCGGCGTCGGCCGAGCGGGCGACGATCCGCGAGTTGCCGCCGAGGAGCCGCAGCGCCCGGGCGGCATGGAAGGGTGCGCCGCCGACGCGCGGGCGGCCGCCGTCGACCGTGTCCTTCGCCAGGTTCCCGATCGCCGCGACGCCCCGCACGGATCGAACTCTAGAACCGGCGTCTTCCGGCCGTCGCGACCGCCAGTCCAAGGGCGAACGCGACGGCGAAGCTCGGCAGCGTCGCGCCGATGCCGAGGTCGGCCCCCTCGCCGAGCGCATCGGTCCACCACGACGGCCCGACCGGGTGCAGCCACTGGTAGAGGGCGAACCCGGCGATCCAGGCGGCGAGCATCCCCCAGCGCACGGCCGGCCCGGAGAAGACGTCCCGCTCGTCGTAGCGCGAGCCGGCGGCGAGCCAGTCCGCCAGCAGGACACCGAAGAGCGGCACGAAGAACGAGCCGAGCATGAGCAGGAAGCTCTCGTAGGCGAGCAGGTCGATCGTCAGCGCCCCGATCGTGGCGACGACGGAGACGGCGACGACCAAGAGCCGCTGCGGCAGCGCGGGCGCGAGGTTCTGAATCGAGACCGAGGCCGAGTACACGTTCGCGAACGCCTCGTCCGTCTCGTCGACGGTGACCGCGAGCAGGGCGAGGACGGCGCCGAGCCCGCCGGCTGCGACCGCGACCGGCAGTGCCGCCGGGTCGGTGACGTCGCGGGAGAAGAAGAGGACGGCGCCGAGCAGCCAGAGCCACGTCCCGGCGACGAAGTAGCCGGCCGCGGCGCCCCAGAACGCGCTCGAGCGGTTGCGCGCGAAACGCGTGTAGTCGGCGACGAGGGGAATCCAGGAGACGGTGATCGCGACGACGAGGTCGACGCCGTCCAGCACCGCAAAGCCACCCTCGCCGTCGCGATCCCAGAGCGAGCCGAACCCGGAGCCGTCGAGAGCCCACCAGGTCAGGTACGCGAGCGACGCGAGTACGCCCCAGACGGCGAACTTGCGCACGAACTTGCGGACGAAGCCGATCGGGCCGAGCAGCGCGAGGGCGAGCGCGACGCCGCCGAACAGGATCGTCCAGAGCGACTGCGCCCGGAAGCCGAACAGCTCGTCGGAGAGTGCGGCGACCGCCGTTGCGATGATCAATAGCTCGAAGATCGCCCAGCCGATGCACTGGGCGGCGTTCAGCACCGTTGGCGCCCAGGAGCCGCGTTGGCCGAGCGGCGCCCGCATCAGCACCATCGACGGGACGCGCGCGTCGGCGCCGATCAGCGCGGCCGTGCCGAGCATTGCGTTCCCGATCAGGCCGCCGACCACGATCGCGAGAAAGGCCTCCGGCAGCGAGAGCGCGGGAACGAGGTACGTCCCGGCCACGAGCACGAGCAGCGAGACGCCGAGATTGCCCCAGAGGAGGCCCTGGTCGAGCAGGCCCAGAACGCGCAGGCGTGACGGCACCGGCGCGATTCCCCAGGCGGGCGTGTCGTCCATCGTCTCTCGCTCCTCCCTTCGCCGGCATTACCCGGATCAGGTCAGCGGGTGTGTTCTCAGCCCCGTCGGTCGGGCACCCCGGTCGGCGGCACTCTAGACGAACGAGCCGGGGCGCCTTGAAGGCGCCCCAACTCGACCCCCCTCCCCAGACTGGCCGCCGAGACCCCGTCGGCGCCAGGGGGTCGCCAGAATAGCCGCGTCCCGGCAAATGTCAATTGCAAGCGATATTCAGGCGGCGAGCAGGCGCCGGAGCACGTAGGGGAGGATCCCGCCATGGCGGAGGTACTCGCGCTCGCGCGGCGTGTCGAGCCGGACGCGGGCGGTGAAGGTCGTCGCGTCCGCGCGGACCGTCACTTCGCTCGCCTCGCCGTTCTCGACCCCCTCGATTGCGAACGCCTCCCGGCCGGTGAGGCCGAGCGAGTCCGGGGTCTCGCCGTCCCGGAACTGCAGCGGCAGGATCCCCATCATCAGCAGGTTCGAGCGGTGGATCCGCTCGTAGCTCTCTGCGATCACCGCCTTGACCCCGAGCAGGTTGGGGCCCTTCGCGGCCCAGTCGCGCGACGAGCCGGAGCCGTACTCCTTGCCGGCGAGCACGATCGTCGGCGTCCCCTCCTCGAGGTAGCGCTGCGACGCCTCGTAGATCGTCATCTCCTCGGCCGACGGCAGGTGCACAGTCCACGTTCCCTCTGACCCCGGGACGAGCAGGTTGCGCAGCCGCACGTTCGCGAAGGTGCCGCGCACCATCACCTCGTGGTTGCCGCGGCGGGACCCGTACGAGTTGAAGTCCTTCCGCTCGACGCCGTGCTCGGTCAGGTAGGTCCCGGCCGGAGAGTCCGGCTTGATCGAGCCGGCCGGCGAGATGTGGTCGGTCGTCACCGAGTCGCCGAGCTGGACGAGGCAGCGCGCGTCCGCGATGTCCGCGAACGTGCCCGGCGTCTTCGGCATGTCGGCGAAGTAGGGCGGCAGGCGGACGTAGGTCGAGCCTGGCTCCCAGGCGAAGAGCTCGCCCTCGGGCACCGGCAGCGCGCGCCAGTCGTCCCCGCCGGTGAAGACGTCGGCGTAGGTGGAGCGGAACATCTCCTGGGCGATCGAGCCCGCGATCGTCTCCTGGACCTCGTTGGCGGTCGGCCAGATGTCCGCGAGGAACACGTCCGCACCATGCGAGTCCTGGCCCAGGGGGTCGTTCGCCAGGTCGATGTCCATCCGGCCGGCGAGCGCGTACGCGACGACGAGCGGCGGTGAGGCAAGATAGTTCGCTTTCACCTCGGGATGGATCCGCGCCTCGAAGTTGCGGTTGCCCGAGAGGACGGAGCAGACGACGAGGTCGCCGTCGGCGACGGCCTTGGAGATTGGCTCGGACAGCGGGCCGGAGTTGCCGATGCAGGTCGTGCAGCCGTAGCCGACCGTGTGAAAGCCGAGCTGCTCGAGGTACGGCGTCAGGCCCGAGTGGTCGTAGTACTCGGTCACGACCTTCGAGCCGGGCGCCAGGCTGGATTTGACCCACGGACGGCGCTCGAGACCGCGTTCGACCGCCTTCTTCGCCAGCAGGCCGGCCGCGATCATGACCGTCGGGTTGGACGTGTTCGTGCACGAGGTGATCGCCGTGATCACCACGCTCCCGTGCTCGATCGAATAGTCCTCTCCCTCGACCTGGACTCGGTGCCGCTCGGGCGCGGCGACCGCGACCGGGGTCGCGTCGGGCTCGGGCTCCGGGTGGCCGCCTGGGGCCTGCTCGGTCGTCGGGTCGCTGGCAGGGAACGTGTCGGCGACCGCCTTGTCGCTGCTCCCGTTCGTCAGGGGCGACTCGACGCCGAATGTCCCGAGTGAGTCCAGGAACGCCGTCTTGGCGTGCGCGAGCGGGATCCGGTCCTGCGGGCGGCGCGGGCCGGCCAGGCTCGGCTCGACGGACGAGAGGTCGAGCTCGACCACCTCCGAGTAGGTCGGCTCCTCGCCAGGCTCGTGCCAGAGCATGTTCTCCTTGCAGTACGCCTCGACGAGCGCGATCCGCTCCTCGTCGCGGCCGGTCAGCCGCAAATAGGTCAGCGTCTGCTCGTCGACGGGGAAGAAGCCGCAGGTGGCGCCGTATTCCGGCGACATGTTGCCGATCGTGGCGCGGTCTGCCAGCGGGAGCGCGGCCAGCCCCGGCCCGAAGTACTCGACGAACTTGCCGACGACGCCCGTCTGGCGGAGGATCTGGGTGACCGTGAGGACGAGGTCCGTCGCGGTCGCGCCCTCCGGCAGCTCCCCCGAGAGCTTGAAGCCGACGACCTGGGGGACCAGCATCGAGAGCGGCTCGCCGAGCATGGCCGCCTCCGCCTCGATCCCGCCGACGCCCCAGCCGAGGACGCCGAGCCCGTTCACCATCGTCGTGTGTGAGTCGGTGCCGACGAGGGTGTCCGGGAACGCGGCGCCGTCGCGCTCCTCGATCACCCGTGCCAGGAACTCGAGGTTGACCTGGTGCACGATCCCGGTTCCCGGCGGCACGACCTTGAAGTCGCGGAACGCCTTCTGCCCCCAGCGGAGGAAGGCGTACCGCTCGCGGTTGCGCTCGAACTCGAGCGCGACGTTGCGCGCGAACGCGGTGTGGGTGCCGAAGACGTCGACCTGCACCGAGTGGTCGATCACGAGCTCGACCGGGATCAGCGGATTGATCTGCTCGGGGTCGCCGCCGAACTCGGCCATTGCGTCTCGCATCGCGGCGAGGTCGACGACTGCCGGGACGCCGGTGAAGTCCTGCAGCAGCACGCGGGCAGGCGCGAACGAGATTTCGCGGCTCGGCTCGTCGCCGGCGACCCAGCCGGCGACCGCCTCGACGTCGTCGGCGTCTCCGTTGCGGAGCACGTTCTCGAGCAGGATCCGCAGCGTGTAGGGGAGCCGCGCGACGTCCCACTGCGGCTGGAGCGCCTCGAGCCGGTGGATTTCGACGCTACGGCCGCCGACGGTGAGCGTGGACCGTGCTGCGAGCTCGTCGGCCATGACTCGAATCTATCGAACCGCCTCGCTCGTGGTCGCTCCGGACATGTCCCAGGGACAGTCCCTCGGACATGTCCGCTTCGGCCTCAGGCGAGCGCGCCGGGGCGCCCCGGGTCGCGTGGCGTCAGCAGCGCGCTGTGCGACCGCGACGACGAGCGCTAGCGGACGCGTGCGCGCGCGACGACGAGCGACGGCCCGACGTTGCCCGCGCGGTCGATCGCAGCGATCGAGACCGCGCCCGTGACCTGCGAGCGCGCGATCGTGATCCGCGGCTTGCGGACGTTCAGCGTCCTCGGGCCGACTCGGATGCGGTAGGCGCGAAGGCCCCCAGCGTCGCGTGCCGCGGGCCACGTGAGAATCGTCACCCTCGGGAGCCGCTTGATCGTGACGCGCGCGATCGCCGGCGGACGCACCGTGTCCCGGATCAGCCGACCCGTCTCGTCGACCATGCCGACGTCGGGGCGAAAGCGCACGCCCGCGGGCGCGCTGAGGCGTCCCGCCGGATCGGCGGCGCGAACCGAGAACATGGTCGTCGCGTCCGGCTCGGGCAGGAGCAACGACGTGGTCGAGATCTGACGGACGAAGTCGCCGTCCTGGTAGATGCGATAGGCAACCGGCCCGACGTCGTCCGTCGAGGCGCCCCACGTGAAGCGGACGAAGCCGGTGGGATCGTCGCCGACGCGGAGCTCGCCAGGTGTGGTGGGCGGCGTCCGGTCCGATGAGTCGAGCCGCTCGAGGAACGTCGAGTCCTGCACGTCCGTCCAGCTGCCGCCGTGCCCGTAGTAGTCGTTGCGGGCCGAGTCGAGCACGTGCGCGTCGAGCTCCTCGCCGGTCAGGATGGCGGTCATCAAGTCGAGGCGGAAGTCACAGACGTGGCCGCTCTGGCAGGAGTTCGGCGCAGGTCGCTCGACTGCGCCGAACACGTGGACGAGCTCGTGCACCGCGACCACCGGCCGCAGCGCATCCCCGTCGTCGGCATTGCACGAGTCGAGGAAGACGACCGCCAGGCCGGGAAGGCCGAAGCTCGCGCGCGCTCCCTGTCCGCAGACCCGCTCGTCGCCGGACTGGCCGGTCGACCCGTCGAAGTAGACGAGGTATGCCTTCTCCGCCTCGTCGAAACCGGCCTCGGAGGCAAGCAGCCGGCGGAGTGTCCCGAAGGCACTGCCGATCCCGCCGACCGAGCGCGGCAGCACCACGTTCGAGAGGTCGAGCGCGCCGAAGGCGTTCGCGCAGCCCGGTGCGGGGAAGAGGTCGAAGCGAGGCGTCCGCGTCGCATCCTCGCGCCGCCACCAGGCGTCGAAGGCGGCGACGTCGCCGACGATCCGGGGCGCGAGCTCGGCGAACCGGTCCGGCGCGCCCGGCGGCCGTACGTAGGCGACGTGCACGGCGTAGGCGGCCGTCACGTCGGGTGCCAGGTCGACACCGGAGGAGCTCGTGCCGCACCACGGGATCGGCGTCGAGGCGTTCGCAGGCGAGGCCGCAACGAGCGCGACGAAGGCCGCCAGCGTCGCGAGCCCGGGCTTCACGTGGGAGAGGGTACTGATCGGAGGTAAGAACCGGTTAAAAGCCGCTCGGCGAGCACGGCGCCGAGACGCCCACGGCTACGATGCTCGCATGGCCGGCACCGAGACGCTCGAGTCGCTTCTGCGCGACACGTTCCCCGACGCGAGTGAGCTCGCGGTCGAGGATCGCACCGGCGGCGGCGACCATTTCCAGGTGACGATCGCGAGCGGCCGCTTCGACGGGCTCTCGCTGGTCGAGCAGCACCGGCTCGTCTACGAGGCGCTTGCGGCGCCGCTCGGGGACGGGTCGATCCACGAGCTCCGGATCAAGACGAGAGGACAGGCATGAGCCAGCTGAGCGATCAGATCAAGGAGATCATCGACAACGAGCCGGTGAGCCTCTTCATGAAGGGCAGCCCGCAGCTCGTCATGTGCGGCAACTCCGACCGGGCGCTGCGCGCCCTCCGTGCGGCGGGCGCTCCCGTGACGACGGTCGACGTGCTCCCGGACCCGCAGATCCGCCAGGAGCTCTCGGCGCTCTCGGGGTGGCCGACGATCCCACAGGTCTTCATCAAGGGGGAGCTCGTCGGCGGCGCCGACATCGTCGAGGAGCTGTTTGAGAGCGGCGAGCTGCAGGCGAAGCTGGACGAGGCTCTCGGCGCCGAGCGCGAGGCCGCCGAGCGCATCGCCGTGCTCGCGTGAGGGGCACGCTTCCCGATCCGGTTCCGCCCGTACCGCGGCCCGACCCACGGCCGGATCCGCTGCCGCCGCGCCCGCCAGATCCCGACACCTAGTGCGCGGACGAGGCTAGACGCTCGCGACGAGGCGTAGCGTCGCGTCGACGGCCTGCTTGCGCGACAGGCCCTGCCGGCGAACGAGTGAGCGCCAGGTCTCGAACTCGAGCGCGTGGCCGATGGCGGCGCGCACGGTCTTCCGTCGCGGCCAGCCGCGCGCGAGGGCGTCGGCGAGCTCGCTCGCCGCCGCGGTGGTGTCGGCCATGGCCACCGCCTGTGCCGGGACAAGGCGTGCATCGCGCAGGAGGACCTCGAGATCGGACTCGACGTCCTCGTACCAGGCGTAGAGGTCGGAGAGCACGCCGCGGAGTCGCTGTTCGGGGACGTCGAGCTCGAGCCAGCGTCGGACGTCCGGTCGTGGGTGTTGGCCGCGCCAGTGCGTGGAGCAGGCGCGAAAGAGCGTTCGGTCGTCGGGGAAGTGGGCGTAGACGGTGTGCCGCTCGACGCCTGCGCGCTCCGCGATGGCCGAGATGGTCGTGCGTGCCGGCCCGACCGTCGTGTGCAGCTCGACGGTCGCCTCGACGATCCGCTGCCTCGTTTCGGCCTGACGCCGTGCGCGTTCCTTCAGCTCGTACCTTCGCTTCATTGCACAGCAGTGTACCTCGAACTTGACACGCGCGGCGAACCCGCTCTAGAATCACTGCACATTAATGTGCAACGAAAGGAGCGGTTCGTGTTCACCTTCGATCTCGACGACTTCGAACTTGCACCGACCGGGCCAGGCCTGCGGGTGAGCTTCCCTCTCCATAGCGCGTCCGGCACGGCCAGCACGGCGACCGTGCTGTTCGAGCTCGACCCCGGCGCCGAGCTTCCCGTGCACACGGACAGCGCAGAGGAGCTCCTGATCATCGTGCACGGGACCGCCGAGGCGCGCGTCGGAGACGAGGTGGGCCGGGTCGGGAAGCATGAGGTTGCGCTCGTGCCGCCGATGGCGCCGCACGGCCTGCGCAACATCGGCGACGACGTGCTCCGCGTCCTCGGGACATTCTCGGCGTCCACCGTGGTCTCGACGTTCGAGCGGCCGTTCGAGCTGGGCGGCCCGCAGGTGTTCGTGATCGGAGCGCCGGTGGCGATCGCGGCGCACCTCGAGGAGGCGGTGCTCGCGTAGCACCTGCACCGCTCTCCGCAACGGAGGCTTAACGCCCCTCACATCGGTCTTTAAGACCTGCGGGGTACAACGATCCGGTGAGCCGTGCAACCGCCACACGTGCCGCTGCGCTCGGCGCCGCCTCCCTTCTCGGCGGGCTGATCGTGCTCGGCGGCGTGGCGATGTCCGGCGACCTGGGCGGCGGCACGACGACCGTGGTGAGGACTTCCCCTGCTCCCACAGCCGCCGCCCCGGTCGCCGACGACGGCCGGCTCAGCGTCAGCGAGATCTACGCGCGCGCCGCGCCCGGAGTCGTCCAGATCACGTCGACGGCTTCGGCGACCGACAATCCCTCGTCGTCTCCCTTCGAGCAGCAGGCAGCTCCGCAGCAGGCGCTCGGCTCGGGCTTCGTGATCGACAAGACCGGCCACATCGTCACCAACTACCACGTGATCGAGGGGGCCGACCAGATCGAGGTCAGCTTCTCGAACCGGGACACGCTCAGCGCGACGATCGTCGGCAGCGATCCCTCCACCGACATCGCCGTCCTCCGCGTGCAGTCGAGCTCCCGCGGTCTCGCACCGCTCGCGTTCGGCAACTCCGACAACGTCCGCGTCGGCGACCCCGTCGTCGCGATCGGCAACCCCTTCGGACTTCGGCGCACGGCGACGGCGGGGATCGTCAGCGCCGTCCAGGAGCGGACGATCACAGCGCCGAACGGCTATCCCATCGACCACGTGATCCAGACGGACGCGCAGATCAACAGCGGCAACTCCGGCGGGCCGCTCCTGAGCGCGCGCGGCGAGGTGATCGGCGTCAACTCGCAGATCGCCCGCGCGGACGGCTCGACCGGCAGCATCGGCATCGGCTTCGCCGTCCCCGCGAACACGGTCAAGGACGTCGTCGCGCAGCTGACGGCCACCGGCCGCGTCGACCGCGCCTACCTCGGCATCGCCGGCAGCACGATCACGGCTGAGCTCGCCCGCGTCTTCCGGCTTCCGGTCGACGAGGGTGTGCTGGTCGAAGGGGTCGCTGCAGGCAGCGCCGCCGCAAGGGCCGGGCTCAAGGGCGGGACGACGGATGTCGTCGTCGCCGGCGAAAGCCACGTGGTCGGCGGCGACGTGATCGTCGCGGTCGGCGGCAGGCGTGTCGGCTCTACCGACGAGCTGCGGGACGCGCTTGCACGCCACAAGCCCGGTCAGACCGTCAACGTCCAGATCCACCGGGGCACGAAAATCGACACCGTCGCGGTTACGCTCGGCCGCCAACCCTCCTCGCCGCAGGGCTAGGCCAGAGCTAGGAAGCCCGCTCGAGCAGGGCGGCGTCGTACGCGCGAAGCTCAGCGTCGGCCGCGTCCCAGCCGCGCGCGATCAGCGCCCGCTTCGCGTCCTCCGACCAGAGCGGGCTCTCGCGGAGGCCGTGGTCGAGGCTGTCGGTTCCCGCGGAGCTGCGGACAATGATCTGCGGCACGCTGCGGGGCAACTTCGTCTGCGCGAAGCGCTTCTCGACTGCCCGCGCCGCCCGCGCCCGTCGGCCGGGGCGCGCGTGCTCGCGGGCGAGGCGGACGACGTCCGCGCGCAGCGCCTCCAGCTCGCGGCAGGCGGCCTCGTGTTCAGCGGCGAGCTGCTCCTCGAGTGCCGTGTTCCGCTGGATCGCGACCCGCATCAGCCGGATGATCATGTCGCCGAGATGGACGGGCTCACCGCGCTCCGCCCGCGCCTCGGCCTCGTCGAGCTGGGCAATCAAGGCGCGCACCGGCGGCACCGCGCGGAACCGCTGCAGGCGTTGGCGTAGCCGAACGAGCGGCTCGACGCCGACGCGCGGATAGTGGGGGACGTGGCGGAAGGCGACGACGAGCTCGACCCCAGGCCGCTCGAGCGCGCGGCCGAGCGGGAAGTTTCGTACCCAGCCGCCGTCGGTGGCGATCCGGTCGCCGACCGGCAGCGGCAGCACGAGCGCGCTGATCGCCGCCGACGCGAGCACCGCCTGCGCCATCGTCTCGGGCGGCGTCTCGTGGGACGAGTACGTGAGCTCGTACGAGCTCTCGTCGTAGCCGGAGACGTCGGTCGCGATCGCGACCACCTCGATCGGGGCGTCCGCGAGGGCCCGCGCCAGGTCGGCGGGCGCGAGCAGCCGCTCGGCCATCGTCGCCGGCAGCGAGTAGTGATGGAGGCCGTTCAGCGGCAGCTGCCAGAGCCGCTGCGGCGCAAAGACGTCGCGCGGCTGCAGGCCGAGCATGAATTCCTCCAGCGCGTCCAGTCGATCGAGCGCAGCCATCGAGCCGGTCAGCGCCCCGGCTGAGGTGCCGTAGATGCAGCCGATCCGCGGCCACAGCGGGCTCTCGCGCAGCCGCCGCAGGAAGCCGAGCTGGAGCAGGACGCCGTTGACGCCGCCGCCGGAGAGGACGATCGCGACGTCCCGCTCGCTCATGTGCACATTGTGACCACGCACTCCGCCGGAGACACTCCCCATCCGTCTAACCTTCGCCCGTGGAATCGCAGGAGCCGAGGCGGGGTTCGCTGATCATCGAGCACGACCTGCTCGATGAGCGCGAGTTCGAGTGGTCGGACGACACCGACGACGAGCATGCCGGCTGGTTCTGCGTCCGGACCGATCCGTTCCCGTGTCCGGCCAGCGGCTGCACCTTCGTCGCCGACTTCATGACCGCGGCGCATCTCGTTCTCGTCTGGGAGGAGCGCGACGATCCGAACCTGCTCTGGCACGCGCAGCGCGCGGTGGAGGTGGGCCGCAACCCGCGCATCGTCCCATACGAGAACGGCTTCGGGCCGAGCGCGTCGTACTACGCGTGGGAAGCCGCCGGACGCCCGGTCCACGCCGTTCGTGGCCGATAGCTTCGGCCGCAGCCTGACGCTCGGCGTCGAGGAGGAGCTGATGCTGCTCGACCCGGAGACGCTCGCGCTTGCACCAGGCGTCGAGCGGCTGCTCCCACACGAAGGGCTGAAGACGGAGCTCTTCTCCTGCCTCGTCGAGACGAACACGCCGGTCTGCGAGACGGCGTTCGAGGCGCGCGACGAGCTCGTGCGGCTGCGGCGCCTCGCCGGGGAGCGCGCCGCCGGCGTGGGCCTCGTCGTCGCCGCGGCCGGCTCCCATCCGTTCTCGATTCCGGAGCAGCAGCGGATCGTCGACGAGCCGCGGTACCTGAAAATGGTCGGAGAGCTCGGGGAGATTGCCAAGGGCCAGCTCGTCTGCGGCCTCCACGTGCACGTAGGGATGGCGAGCTTCGACGCGTGCCTCCGGACGCTGGCCGGGATCGCGCCCTGGCTCGAGGCGCTGCTCTTGCTGTCCGCGAACTCGCCGTACCTCGCCGGCGAGGAGACGGGCGCGCTCTCGTCGCGGCTCGCCAGGCTGCGGCGGCTGCCGCGCGGCGGCGCGCCGCCGCCGCTCCCGACGGTGGCCGCCTGGGAGGCGGAGGTGGCAGCGGCCGGGGTCGACTACACGCGCATCTGGTGGGACGCGCGTCCGCACCCGCGGTTCGGGACGCTCGAGGTCCGGATCGCCGACCAGGCGACGTCGGTTGACCGCGCGGCCGCTCTCGTGGCGCTCGTGCAGGCGCTCTGCGCGGCGCCGCCGGAGCCCGGGCCGCACCTCCTCGACGCGGTCGAGCCGGCGGCGCAGGAGCTCGGTACGTGGGAGCTCGTCGAGACGCTGCGCGGACCCGTCGAGGCACTGCGGCAGCTCGAGGTCGGCCGGGCCAACGGGCTCGAGGCGGTCGCGGCCGATCTCGTGGCACGCTCACGCCTGTGAAGAGCCTCCGCGCGGCGCTCTATCCCCTCCGTCTCGTCGGCGCCCGGCTGAGCCGGCGCAGTGCGCCCGTCGTCCTCGTCGTGCTTGGGATCGCGGCGGGCGCCGCGGTCGTCCTCGGCGGTCGGGCCGGGGCGCTCGTCGCGCAGGACCGGGCCGTCGCGCAGGCGGTCGAGCGGATCGAGGACGGCCAGCGCTCGGTCCGCGCCGTCTGGTTCGGTATCCCGGCCCAGAGCGACGAGCCGCAGCCCACGCTCGAGCGGCGAGCGCGCACCGCCCTGGCTCGGACCGCCGCCGGCGGCGCGACCTCGCTCGTCCTCTTCCGCGAGACCTCGGTCGGCGGGACGTTTGCCGGACTCGGCGGCGTCGAGGGGCTCGGGCGCTGGGTGACGATCCGGTCCGGCCGGCTGCCGCGCACCTGCATGCCGGAGCGGTGCGAGGTGCTGCGGCTCCGCGGCGCGGGGCGACTGCCGAGCCTGGAGGGGATCGACCTCGTCGAGGTGGGCGAGGCGGTGCTCGAGAACCGCGTCCTCTTCGGTGACTTCCTGGCGCCGACGGACAATGCGCTCGAAGACGCCGAGGTGAGCCCGTCGCTCGCCCGTGCGGCCGGCTACCACCGGCCGCCGCCGCCGCCGCTCTTCCTCGCGGAGGGCGTGACCGCCCTGGCCGGCGCTCCCGCGCTCGACCGCGTCTATCGCAGCTACGCCTGGGTCGCCCCGCTCGCGCCCGGGCGCCCGCGCCTGTGGCAGGTGGACGATCTCGCAAACGGCGTCACGGAAGCACGATCGGAGCTCCAGGCCGTGTCCGGCAGCTTCGATCTCGTCGCGCCGGTCGAGGAGCTGCGCGAAGCGCAGGCGACGAGCCGTGCAGCGGGACGGCGGCTCGGCGTCGTCGGCGGCGAGGCGGCCGCGCTCCTCTTCGCGTTCGCGCTGCTCGCCGCGATGACGCTCCGGCCCGACCTGCTCGCCGCCCGGCGCCGGCTCGCCTGGTACGGCGCGCGCGGTTGGCAGCTCGCGCTCGTGACCGTCGCGGAATCGGCCGCGCTCGCGCTGGCCGGGACCGCGATCGGACTCTTCGTCGCGCTGATCGGCGGCGCGGTCGTGGCGGAGCGAGCAGGTGCTCCGGTCGGCGACGTGCTCACGCGCAGTGTCGCCTCCGGCGAGGGAGTTGCGCTCGCTCTTCTCGTCGCGGCTGCTGCGACGGCCGTGCTCGTCGGCGCCGTGACCGCGCGCTCGTCCCGGACGCGCTTCGGGCTGCTCGACGCCGCCGCTGCCGCCGCTGCGTTCGTGGTCGTCCTCGAGGTCTGGCGCGGCGACGGCGCGGGCGATCTCCCGCTGTTGCTGCCGGCGCTCGTCACGTTCGCCGCAGCCGTCCTCGTGACGCGGCTGCTGCGGCCCGCACTCCGGCTCGTCGAGCGTCTCGCCCGCAAACGCTCGCTCGGGCTCCGGATCGCCTCGCTCACGCTCGCGCGCAACCCCGGCTACGCGATCGCCGCCACCGCGTTCCTCGTCGTCAGCTTCGGGCTGGCGCTCTTCGCCGAGAGCTACCGCTCGACTCTCGCGCGCGGCGAGCGCGACCAGGCCGCGCACCAGGTACCGCTCGACTACGTCGTCCGCGAGGACCTGAGGCGGTTGATCCCGGTGCAGGACGCGGCGTCGCTCGAGCGGTTCCGGGGGCTCGGCGAGGTTGAGCCCGTGCCCGTCCTGCGCCTCACCGGCGGCGTCGGCCGGCTGGAGGGCGAAAGCGGGATCACGTTGCTCGGTCTCGATCCGGGCGCGCTCGTCCACGTCAACGGCTGGCGGGACGACGAGGCGCGAGCGCCCCGGCAGGAGCTGGCGGCGCGGATCGAGGCTGTTCCCGCCCGGAACGGCCCGCGCCTCGGCAGGACGCTGCAGGTTCGCACGACCGGCGGCCCGGTGCTGCTCTCCGCCGAGATCGAGGGGCCGACGGGCCGCTTCGCCCGCGTCCCGCTCGGGGACCCGCTGCCGGCGGCTGCGCGCGGGGGCAGGCTGGCCGGGATCGCGATCGAGCCGGACACGCGGCTACAGGAGCGCGGCGCCGACGCCGGGCAGGCGCAGACGGGCTCCGTCACGATCGAGCTTCCCGACGTCCCCGGCGGCATCTCCGACTGGGTGGGCGTCGGTGGCGCGCGGATCGACGGCTCCACGGTGCGGTACACGCTCACGAACACCGTCGCGACGAGGATCAGGCCGCGTCAGCCGACCGAGCCGCTGCCGGTGCTCGCGACGCCGCGTCTCGCCGCGGCGGCGGACGACGGCGGCCTGCTGCCTCTGCAGATCGCGGGAGAGCGGATGACCGTGCGCGTCGTCGGCACCGTCCGCCGCTTCCCCGGCGTCGACGGCCAGGCGGTCGTCGGTGACGGCGAGGCGCTGGCGGCAGCGGTCAACCTCGAGCGTCCCGGCGCCGCGCGCGTGAACGAGATCTGGCTGCGCCTGCGCGAGCCCGGTTCCGCGGCTGTCGTCGACCGGGCACTCGCGGCGAAGCCGTTCGACGTTCTCACCGTTCGTTCGCGCCACGCACTCGAGGCGGACGCACGCCGCGATCCGATCGCACACGGGACGCTCCTCGCGCTCGCCGTCGCGGCCGCGGTCGCGCTCGGGCTCGCGCTCGCCGGCATCCTGCTGACCGTGCTCGGCGACCTGCGCGACGAGAGCGGTGAGCTGCTCGACCTCGAGGCGCAGGGGGCTTCGCCGTCGTTGCTGCGGCGGATCGTGCGGCTCCGCGCGCTCACCGTCGCCGTGGCGGGGCTTGTCGCGGGCGCTCTTGCCGGGCTCGCTCTCGCGGCCGTCGTCACCGACCTCGTCGGTCTGACCGCGCGCGCCACCTCGCCCGAGCCGCCGCTCGTGCTCGACGTCGACGCGACCGTCGTCGCCGCGGCTGTCTTCCTCTACGTGCTCGCCGCCGGTGGGTTGATCGTGCTCGCGACGCGGCGCGCGTTCTCGGCTCCGACCCCCGCGCGGGCCGAGGTGCTCGAGTGACCGCGCTCGTCCAGATCGAGGACGTCTTCCGCGTGTATCCCTCACCGCACGGCGGTGTCGCCGCGCTCCAGGGACTGAGCCTGGCGGTCGAGCAGGGCGAGCTCTGCGTCGTGCTCGGGCCGAGCGGCTCGGGCAAGTCGACGCTGCTCAGGATCGTCGCCGGTTTCGACCGAGCGTCGGCGGGGTCGGTCCGCGTCGCGGGGGTCGACGTCGGCGCACTCGGCGGCTGGGGCGCCGCTCGCTTCCGCTCGCGCGCGATCGGCTACGCCGACCAGCACTACTGGCGAGCGCTTGCGGGCGAGTTGACCGCGCGCGAGCTCGTGGGGATCCAGCTCGGGCTTGCGGGCGAGCCCGCGGAGCGCCGGCGTACCCGTGCCGACGAGCTGCTCGACCGCGTCGGCCTCGGCGACCGCCGCGACGCCCATCCACGCGAGCTCTCGGGCGGCGAGCAGCAGCGGATCGCGCTCTGCGCGGCGCTCGCGAGCAGGCCTGCGCTCCTGATCGCCGACGAGCCGACCGGCGAGCTCGACGCGGCAACGGCCCGCGACGTGCTGGCGCTGATCGCCGAGCTCGTGCGCGAGTCGGCGGGCACTGCGCTCGTCGTCAGCCACGACCCGGCGTCCGCCGAGCGGGCCGACCGTGTCATCCACGTCCGCGACGGCCGCATCTCCGACGAGCGCAGCGCGGGTGTCTCCGGCGACGGCGCGATCGTCGTCGGCCGCGGCGGCTGGCTGCGCCTCCCCGAAGACGTGCTGCGCGCGGCCGGGATCGACCGCCTTGCGTCGGCCGAGCTCCGCGGCGGCGAGGTCGTCCTCCAGCCGTCGGGGGAAAGTGTGACTGTGTCACAAGCTCGCCAGCCGGCTCTCGGGAGCCGCACGGCGAGCTCGTGTGACAGAAACACAAGCTCCGATCGTCATTGCGCGCGGCCTGACGAAGCGGTTCGGGAGCGCCGCGCCGATCGAGGGGCTCGACGCCACCTTCGCGGCCGGGCGGCTCACGGTCGTCACCGGGCCTTCGGGCTCCGGGAAGACGACGCTGCTGCTCCTCCTGGCCGGGCTCGAGCTGCCGGACCAGGGCGACGTGCTGCTCGACGGCGTCTCGCTCGGCGGGCTCGGCCGGGCCGGACGGGCGGAGCTGCGGCGGACGAGCCTCGCCTTCGTCGGCCAGACAACGGGTCTGGCGCCGTTCCTCGGCGCGCGCGAGAACGTCGAGCTCGCGCTCGAGCTGCGCGGGCTGTCGACCCACGACGGCGCAGACGAGGCGCTCGCCGCCGTCGGTCTCGCGGAGCACGCCGACCGGCCGGTCGCCCAGCTCTCAGCCGGGCAGCGCGAGCGTGCCGCGCTCGCCCGCGCGATCGCCGTCCGTCCGCGCGTGATCGTCGCCGACGAGCCGACAGCCAGGCTCGACGGGGCCAACGCGCTCGCGCTCGGCGCCCTTCTCGCCGACGTCGCTCGCACGACAGGCGCGACCGTGATCTGCGCCACGCACGACCCCCTCCTGATCGACCAGGCAGACGCTGAGCTCGCGCTAGGCTGAGAGCGATGGCCACCGTCAGCGACGTGATCCAGGTGAGCGGCGTCCGCTGCGAGCGCTGCGTCGGCCGGCTCGCCGGCACGCTCCGCCAAGTCGACGGGATCGAGGCCGCGAACGCGAACCTGATGGGCGAGGTCTCGCTCAGCTGGGACGACGCCCGGACAAGCCGCGAGGAGATCGTCGCGACGCTCAGGCGGGGCGGCTTTCCCGAGCTCGCACAGGTCCGAGCCGGGGAATAGACCCGCCGCGAGGGGCGTTCTTCACCCCGTCAGACCGATTGTTAGGGTGGCCGGGTGAGTGAGTCCGGCGCAGCCGAGCCAGAGGAGGACGCCGGGCGCAGAGTCGCGAACGAGGCCCGGGAACGCGTCCGCTTCGAGGAGGAGGCGCTCGAGCTCGCCGACCAGGTCTACCGCGTCGCGCGCCGAATGGTCGGTACGCGAGAGGAGGCCGAAGAGTTGGTTCAGGACACCTATGCGCGCGCATTCCGGAGTTGGCGCTCGTTCACGCCGGGGACGAACATGCGCGCGTGGCTGCTGCGGATCCTGACGAACCTGAATACCGACCGCGGCCGCAAGATCCAGCGCACGCCCGACCAGCAACCGCTCGAGGAGAGCGACTACTACCTCGCGAACCGGCTCGCCGCCGTCGAGGGCGAGCAGGCGCTCGACCAGGAGCAGGTCGTCGAGCGGCTCTCGCAAGGCGGCGTCGTCAACGCACTCGCCGAGCTGCCGCACGACTTCCGCGACGTCGTCGTCCTGGTCGACTTGGGCGAGTTCAGCTACGCCGATGCTGCGCAGATCTTGGACATCCCGATCGGGACCGTGATGTCGCGCCTTCACCGCGGTCGCCGTATCCTGAAGAAGACGCTGGCGGAGGAGACGCTGACATGAGCGACGCCGACTGCGAGAAGTGCGAGGAGCTGCTCCAGGGCTACCTCGACCGTGACCTGACGGCGGCAGAGGTCAGCGTCGCCGAGGGTCACCTCAACGGCTGCGACTACTGCCGCCGGCGTTATCGCTTCGAGGCGCAGCTCCGGCGCTACATCCGGACGACCGCGACCGAGCGCATGCCAGCCGGGCTGATGGCGAAGCTGACCGAGCTCCGCGGCCCGACGGCCGACGGCCTCTAGGTCGGAGGGTTCGGCGACGTAGCGGCGGAGCCCTCGAGCGGCACTCCCCCAAACCCTCCTAGCCGGGCCCGCGCTGGGGGCCGACGATCACGACCAGGCGGTTCGGGTCGGGGCCGCCGGGGAGCGGGCGGGTGACGAAGCCGAGCTGGCGCGCGAGGCGAATCGCGATCAGGCGCCCGCCAGGCGAGTAGTAGACCGCGCTCCGCGGGTAGTCGAAGCGGTCGGCGCGGCCGACCTTCTTGACCGTGTAGGCGAGCGACTGGATCTTGCTCCCGACCTGGCGCGTCCAGTTGATGTCGCCGGCGCCGTTCAGCACGTCGATGTGGATCTGCCACGGCTTCGGCAGCGTCGCCGCTTGCGCCACGACCGGGTCGACCGGCGCCGCCGCGGGCGTGCCGGCCACGGCCGGCACGAGCACGAACGCGACGAGGGCCATCAGTGCCGCCGAGAGCGCTGCGACGCCGACGAGGCGCGCCGCGGGATTGGTGTCGAGCGGCTGCAGCGGTGCGGGGAGCCCGGCGAGCTTTCGGGCCTCTCGCTGGCCGACCTCGAGCGCTGCGGCGAGCAGCAGCGTTGCCTCGATCGCATGGTCGGTCGAGGGGAAGCGGTAGACGCGGCCCTCCTCGAGCCACTCGACCTGATCCGGCGTCAGCCCCGCGCGCCGCGCGGCCTCGTCGACGGTCAGTCGGCGCTGCAGTCGCGCCGAGGCCAGCGCGCTGCGCGTGGAGACGAGCGCGAGACTCTGGGGGACGGGCTGGGCGAGCTCCATTGCCTGCTACATCGGTTCGTCGGCGCCACTCCTGAACCTCTCCGGTAGATCCTCGGGATAGTCGACGTCGCCCGGCTCGCCGAGGTCGTCGCACGGCACGAGCCGCGGCTCGGACGCGCGCAGCCCTTCGTCGGGGATGTCCGTCCACACGGAACGGTCGACGACAAGGGGGTGGCCGCGGTCGCCGGCGTAGCTCGCGGCGACCAGCGGCGCACCGCCCGCGCGCCACTCGGCGACGACACGATCGATCGCCGCCGGGGCGAGCGACGGGCCGTCGGCGAGCACGACGACGGCTGCCTCGACCTCGGGCGCGAGCGCAGCCAGCCCGCAGCGGAGCGACGCACCTGGGCCGCGCTCCCAGTCCGGGCAGTGGATCGCACCTTCGAGTGGATACGCGCCCGCGACGACGACGATCTGGTCGAGGCCCTGCACGCGCTCGAGCACGGCGGGGAGGAGCAGTCGCTGCTTCGGCGCGCCGAACCGCGTCGCCGCACCCGCGGCGAGGACGACGGCGGCGACCACTAGCCCTCGTCGACCGTGACCTTCTCGATCACGACCGGCTGCGACGGCGGCCCGTCGCCGGTGCCCAGCGCTTCGATCGCGCTCACCGTCTCCATCCCCTCGGTGACGGTGCCGACCACTGCGTAGTCAGGCGGGAGCCCTGCGTCAGGCGCCGTGACGACGAAGAACTGGCTCCCGGACGCTCCCGGTGGCTCGTTCCCTGCCTTCGCCATTGCGACGACGCCCTCCAGATACTGGGTGTCGGTGGGTGGAGCGTCGACGGTCGTGTAGCCGGGACCACCGCTACCGGTGCCCGTCGGATCGCCGCCCTGAATCACGAAACCCGGTACGACACGGTGGAACGTCGTGTCGTCGTAGAAGCCGTCCTCGGCGAGCGAGACGAGCGAGGCCGACGTCTTCGGCGCCCGCGTCGGGTCGAGGGTGACCGTGAAGTCGCCGCAGTTCGTCTCGACGACGAGCTTGTACGTCGTGCCGGCATCGAGTGACTCCGTCGGCGCCGTCTGGCCGCCGTCCGGCTTCGCCTCGGGAGCGTCGACGGTCTCGCACTCGCTGTCGACCGTCGCCGACTGCTCGGTCGTGGCGGCGGCATCGGTCGACTCCGGCTCGTCGTCGCCGCCGCAGGCCGCGAGCGCCACGACGAGCGCCAGCGGGAGAAGGAGGAGGATGCGCCGCATGAGGAGGCCCGATGCTATCTAGAGCGCAGCCGTCGCCCGTGCCACGAGCGTGCGGGCGATCTCGACCTTGAACGCCGTGCCGGCGAGGGGCGTGGCGGCATCGAGCTCGTTCGGCGCCGAGAGCAGCCACGGGATCGGCGCGGCGCCGGCCAGCGCGATCCGCGTTTCGCCGCCGACCCGGGCTGCGGCGACGCCGACGAGCGGGAAGGCCCAACGCTGTCGGTCCATCGCTTTCAGGTACGTGCTTGCTTCGATCTCGGGCAGCTCGAGCTCGAGGATCAGCTCGTCCGAGGCCAGCGTCGTCGTCGAGCGGTCGTCCTCCGTCGGCAGGCGGTAGAGCTCCGCCAGCCCGAGCTCGCGCCGGTCGGTGCGGATGCGGGCGTCGAGTGCGAGCAGCGCCGCGGCCGGATCGGAGGGGTGCGCCGAGGCGCAGAAGTCGTTCCCGAAGAACGCGTGCTCGCGGTGCTGGCCCTCCTGCGCGTGGCACGTGTCGCCGCCATGGAGCCGGCAGGGGAACTTGAGCCGCCAGTACCAGCAGCGCGTCGCCTGGAGCAGGTTGCCGCCGATCGTGCCCATGTTCCGCAGTTGCGGCGACGCCGCCAGCCGGCAGGCCTCGCGGAGCGCCGCCGGGATCTCGGTCGAGGCCTCGAGCTCCGCCAGCGTCGTGCCCGCGCCGATCGTGCGCGCCGAGATGCCGCGCGGCACCGCCTCCCGCACGTCGACGAGGCTCTCGGCGGCGACGATCCCGTCTCGCAGCAACGGCACGAGCTCCGTCCCGCCTGCGAGCGCCCGGCCGCCCGCGAGCGCCGCGACGGCGTCGGTGGCCGAGCTAGGCCGCTCCAGCCGCAACGGGCTCCTTCCTGCCTCTAGCCTCCGCCTCGCGGAGCGCGCGCAGGATCTCCTCGCGCGTGATCGGCAGCGACGTCACGTCGGCGCCCGTTGCGTCGCGGATCGCGTTCGCGATCGCGGCCGCCGTGGGCACGATCGGCGGCTCACCGAGCCCCTTCGAGCCGAGGTTCGTCAAATGCTCGTCGGGCACGTCGACGAGGTCGCAGACGATCTCGGGCACGTCCGCAATCGTCGGCAGCTTGTAGGCATCGAGCGTCTTCGTCAGCACCGTCCCCGTCCGTGGGTCGTCGAGGCGGTGCTCCGAGAAGGTGTGCCCGAGCGCCTGGATGATCCCGCCCTCGATCTGGCTGCGGGCGCCGAGCGGGTTGATCACGCGGCCGACGTCGTGGATCGCGACGACCTTCTCGACCCGGACCTCGCCGGTGCCGACGTCGACGGCGACCTCGGCGAGCTGGATCCCGAACGTGAGCACGCGCATCCCGGTCGGGTTGGGGCCGCGCGAGCCTTTGCCGAGGATCTGGCCGTTCTCGAGCAGGCCCGTGATCTCTTCGAGCGGCCAGCTGCCGCCGTCGGTGCAAACGATCCGCCCGCCCTGCAACGACAGCAGCCGCTCTTCTCGATCGTAGCGCTGTGCCGCCAGCTCGACCACCTGCCGCGCCGCGTCCGCGGCCGCCGAGCGCACCGCCGGGCCCATCGACGGCAGGGTCGACGAGCCGCCGGAGATCGACGCGAACGGGCCGCGGGCCGAGTCGCCGACCTGCACCGAGACGTGGTCGAGTGGCAAGCCGAGCTCCTCCGCCGCGATCATCGCCATCGCCGTGCGCGTGCCCGTGCCGATGTCCTGCATCGCCGTGACGACGTTCGCGCGCCCATCCGAGCCGAGGCGCACCCAGGCGTAGCTCGGCGGGCCGCCGCCGCCGTACCAGATCTGACTCGCCATCCCGATGCCGCGCTTCCAGATCTCGTCCGAGCGCGCGCGCACCTCCTGTCGCCGGGCCCAGTGCGGTTCGGCGCGGCGGTAGCACTCCATCAGGCTCTTCGAGGAAAACGGCCGGCCGTCCATTGCGTCGGTCTCGGCGTAGTTCCGCTTCCGCAGCTCGAGCGGGTCGACTCCGAGCTGCGCCGCGAGCTTGTCGAGCACGCACTCGAGCGACCATGTCCCCTCGACGAAGCCCGGCGCACGGAATGCGGCCATCGGCGGGATGTTCAGCTTGGCGCCGTGCTCGACCGTCTTCACGTTCTCGCAGGCGTAGAGCAGCTGCGTCGGCCCCGCGGTCGGCGGCAGCCAGCCGCTCCAGCCGAGCGCGCACGTGTACTCGCCGCCGAGCGCCGTCAGCGTCCCGTCCGCCCGCGCCGCCGCCGTCACCCGCTGGCGCGTCGCGTTGCGGTTGCCGCCGACGACGTTCTCCTCGCGGCGGGAGAGCGCGCAGCGCACCGGCCGTCCGGTCCGCTTCGCCAGCTCGGCCGCGAGCAGGAGGTAGTTGCCGAGCCCGTTCTTGGCGCCGAAGCCGCCGCCCATGAACTCGCAGATCACACGCACCTTGTCCTGCGGCAGGCCGAGCTGCGCGGCCAGGTCGCGGCGGAGGCCCCAGATGTACTGCGTCGACACGTAGACGTCGAGGCCGTCGCCGCGCCACTCGCAGACGCACTGATGTGTCTCGAGTGGGTTGTGGTTCAGCGTCTGCGTCGTGTACTCGGCCTCGACGACTGCGTCCGCCTCGGCCAGCCCGCGCTCGTAGTCGCCGCGCTCGTAGTGGACCGACTCCTGGAGCAGCGAGCCGCGCGCGACGGCCTCGTCCGCGTCGAGCAGCGGCTCGAGCACCTCCCACTCGATCTCGACGAGCTCGACGGCGGCGCGGGCCTGCGCCAGTGTCTCGGCGGCGACGCCGCCGACGGCGCCGCCCTCGTAATGCACCGCCTCGTCGATCCCGAACACCTCCCCGGGGCCGACGACCGCGAGCACGCCGGGCGCGGCCGCGGCAGCGCCGAGGTCGATCCGTTTGACTCGCGCCCGCGCGTGCGGGCTCCGCACGAGGGCGCTCTCGAGCATCCCCGAGAGCTTGACGTCGCCCGTGTAGCGCGCCTCGCCGCGAGCCTTCTCGTAGCCGTCGACGCGCGGTGCGTCCCGGCCGACGACCGCTCCCGGCCCGGCCGGCCACTGGACGAGCGCGTCCTCCTCGACGAGCGTCCACACCTCCTCGTAGCGGCCCTCGACCTCCTTCTCCGAGCGGATCAGCCTTGCCACGAGCCGATCGCCTCCTCGATCCGGGGGTACGTGCCGCAGCGGCAGAGGTTGCCGGCCATCCGGTGTCGGATCTCCTCGCTCGACGGCTCCGGGATCTCGGCCACGAGCGCCGCCGCCGAGACGATCTGGCCGGGCGTGCAGAAGCCGCACTGGAGCGCATCGGTGCGCACGAAGGCGTCGACGAGCGGATGGCTCTTCAGCCCCTCGATCGTCGTCACCTCGCGCTCGCCGACGGTGTGGACGAGCGTGATGCAGCTGAGCACGGGGACGCCGTCCAGCTGGACGGTGCAGGCGCCGCAATGCCCCTCGCCGCAGGCGATCTTCGTGCCCGTCAGGCCGAGGCCGTCGCGCAGCGTCTCGGCGAGCGTCTGCCCGACCGGCGCCTCGAACGCGTGCTCGTGGCCGTTGACTCGCAACCTAGACACGCGACGTCACCGCCGTGATGTTCGCGAGGTGGACGAGCCGGAAGGCGATCCGCGCCGTGCGGACGCGCTCCGCCTCGTCCTCGGCCTCGGGGAAGACGCGCCAGAGGTCGCGCGCGGCGCTGAGCAGCTCGCGGATCTGCTCCGTCTCCTCGCGGTGGCCGTTTGCGCGCTCGTCGCAGGCGTTCAGGGCGAGGCCGAGGACGCCGATCGTGTCCGCCTGGCGCATCCAGAGGAGCGGCGTCGCCATCGAGAGGTACTGGTGGATGCGCGCGAACGTGAGTGGATGCGCGACCTCCGCCGGGCCGCGTGGCGCAGTCAGTTCGAGCGCAGGCTCGCCGGCCGCGATTCGGCGGGCGCTGCCGCCGAGCATCGCTCGCAGCTGCCCGTCGTCGAGCCCGGCCATACGAGCCGTGCGGAGCGAGCTGAGCAGCGAGCCCGGCTGCGTCCCGTAGGGGTAGTCGGAGGCGTAGAGCACCTGCTCGGGCGAGACGAGCCGGTAGAGGTCGAGCAGGTCGAGCGGGCTCCAGACGGACGTATCGAAGAAGACGTCCGGGCGGCTTCCGAAATGGTGTGCCAGCGCGGCGAGGTCGGCGATGCCTGCGTGCGCGATGATCAGCTGCGGCTCGTACCGGTCCATCAGCCGCGCCAGCTCGTCTGCGATCGGCGGCAGGCCGCGGCCGCCGTGGATCAGGATCGGGACGCGGCGATCGGCCGCGAGCTCGAACACCGGCGCGAGCCGCTCGTCGTTCAGTGCGAACTTCTGCGCCCGCGGATGGAGCTTGATCCCGCCGGCGCCGCGGTCGAGGCAGCGCACGGCCTCCTCGATCGGGCTCTCGGTCAGGTCGAGCCGGACGAACGGGACGAGCTGGCCGTCGCTCTGCTCCGCGAACGCGAGCGTGCGGTCGTTCGGTGCGCGGAAGCCCGGATGTCGGTCGGGCTCGTCGAGGCAGAACACGAACGAGCGCGAGATCCGGTGCGCCTGCTGGATCCGCAGCAGCTCCTCGAGGTCGCCCCGCATGCCGTCGATGTCGAGGCCGAGATGGACGTGCGCGTCGAAGAGCTCGGCGTCCGGCGGCAGCTCCGCACGGACGAGCTCGTCGAAACTCTCGACGAGTCCCAGCGCGCGGCGAAGGACGTCTTCCACGAGCGTGAGTCTACGGACGGCGGCTAGCGGACGACCGGCCCGGTTGAACCCGAGGTGCGCAGCTCCTGCTCGACCGCCTCGCGCACGAAGGCGCCGCGGGAGGCGACGGCGGCGTCAGCCGCGGCGAGCCGGAGGAAGCTGATGTCGAGCGAGCCCTGGTAGCTGTCGAGGCGAAGGTCGGCCCGCCGGTCTCGGCCGCGAGCCAAGCCTGCAAGGAGCGGACCGAGCCCTCGAGCGCCCCCGGCTCGTCGAGCCTCACCGTCCGCCGGCAGGGCATAGACGACGTGGATCTGCGGGGCCGCGCAGCTCGTCGAACCGGTCGACGGTCGAGCGGGGGAGGGCCGCGCCTGCGGGCACGGCGACGCCGGCCCAGACGAGCGCCATCAGACCCCGACGCATGACACGAGTTTTACGCCGGCTGCAGGCCGGCGACCTTCGCGCGCAGGTAGGCGAGGTACGGCTGCGGGTCGATCGCCGTCGCCCCGATCGCACGCTCCAGCGTCTCCACCGGCGTGAACTTGCGGCCGTGCCGGTAGATCCGGGTGCGCAGGGACTCGTAGAGCGAATCGAACTCACCCGCCTCCAGCTGCGCCTCGAGGTCGGGCAGCTCCTCCTCGACTGCGCGCCAGATCTGGACGGAGAGGACGTTCCCGAGGGCGTAGGTGGGGAAGTAGCCGTAGGCGGCGCGCGTCCAGTGCACGTCCTGAAGAACACCTCGGACGTCGTCGGGGACGTCGACGCCGAGCAGTTCCTTCATCTTCGCGTTCCAGGCCTCGGGCAGGTCGTCGAGCGCCAGCGCGCCGGAGACGAGCTCCTGCTCGAGCTCGAAGCGCAGGATGATGTGGAGGGAGTACGTGACCTCGTCCGAGTCGACGCGGATCAGCCCGGGCACGACGCGGTTGATGCCGCGGTACCACGTCTCGAGGTCGACCGACTCGAGCTGAGGGAAGAGCCCCTGCAGCTCGGTGAGCCGGCCGCGCCAGAAGGCGTGCGAGCGCCCGACGAGGTTCTCCCAGGTGCGGCTCTGCGACTCGCCGAGCCCGAGCGACGCGTTTCCGTAGAGCGGCGAACGTGCGAGCGACGGCTCCGTGCCCAGGTAGCTGAGGCCGTGCCCGGCTTCGTGCATCGCGGCCCAGAGCGCGCGCAGGTTGGTCGGCTTGTAGCGCGTCGTCATCCGGATGTCCGTGCGCGAGAAGGTGGTCGCGAACGGGTGCACGGTCGGGTCGAGCCGATACGTGCCCTCGGGGAAGCCGAAGTCCCTCAGCACCGCTTCGAGGAACTTCTGCTGCGTCGCGAGCGGGAAGTCGCCCTCGAGGAAGGAGTCGTCCGCCGGCTCGCCGGCCTCGCGCACGATCGCCGTCAGCTCGGGCCGCAGGACGTCGAAGACCGCCGTCACCTCGGCCGTCGTCATCCCCGGCTCGTACTCGTCGAGAAAGGCGTCGTAGGGCGAGTCACCCGGCTCCATGTGCTCCGCCCAGCGGAGCGCGACGTCATGCACGCGCTGCAGCGCGGGCTTGAACACCGAGAAGTCGTTCGCCTCGCGCGCCTCGAGCCAGGCGACGTGCGCCTTGCCGCCCTCGCGCGCCCAGTCGGCGGCGAGCTCGGCCGGGACGCGGCGCGCCTTCTCCCAGTCGCGACGGGTGACGCGGATCAGGCTCGCGTCGTCGGAGTCGTAGTCGAGCTCGCTCTCGAGCGGCGCGAGCTCATCGAGCAGCCGGCCGATCTCGTCGGCGACGAACCGCTCGTGCGCGATCCCTGAGAGCGTGGCCGAGACCTCCGAGCGGGCGGCCGCCCCGTGCGGCGGCATCATCGTCCGCTGATCCCAGCCGGCGATCGCGGCGGCTTTCTCGAGGTCGTAGACCTCGGCCAGCCGCCCCTTCAGATCTGTCAGCGCCGCGCTCACCGGAAGGCAACGTACCCGTAGCATCCCAACGGTGGAGCGGCGTCGGCTCGGTGCGGACGGACCTGAGATCACGGTCGTGGGCATCGGCACGGCGCCGATCGGCTCCGGCCGCGAGTGGGTCTACTGGGGCGGGCAGGACGAGCGCGAGGCCGTCGCCGCGATCCGCTCGGCGCTCGACGCGGGCGCGAACTGGCTCGACACGGCGCCGTTCTACGGCTGGGGCCGCGCGGAGGAGATCGTCCGCCGGGCGCTCGCGGGGCGGCGCGACGACGTCCTTCTGTTCACCAAGTGCGGCACGCTTCCCGATGCTGAGCGTGTTTCGCGGATGGACAACCGGCCTGAGGCGATCCGCGCCGACCTCGAGGCGAGCCTCCGGCGTCTCGGCGTCGACCACGTCGACCTGCTCCAGCTCCACGACCTCGACCGTTCGACGCCGATCGAGGAGTCCTGGGCCGAGCTGCAGCGGCTGCGCGCGGAGGGGAAGATCCGCTGGGCCGGCCTCTCGAACCATCCCGCCGAGCTGGTCGAGCGCGCGCACGCGGTCGCTCCCGTGACGTCGTGCCAGGAGTCGCTGAGCCTGCTCGAAGGGCCGAAGCACCCGGACGTGCTCGAGGTCGTGCGCAGCCACGGGATCGGCCTGCTCTGCTGGGCGCCGCTCGCGAGCGGATTCCTCGTCGACGGGTTCTCGACGGACGAGCTCGAGCCGGACGACTTCCGCCGCGCCTCCCCGCTGGCGGAGCGGCGCGAGGAGATCGCCGCCCACGCGAGGGACGCCGCCGCGCGCGGCCGGACGCTCCGCCGGCACGCCGTCGCCTGGGTGCTCGAGCAGCCCGCGGTGACCGCCGCGATCGTCGGTGTCCGCAATGCGCGCGAGGGGTCGGAGCTGCCGGCGCTCGCGGCTGACTAGGATCTGGCCCGTGCCCGACGTCCTGATCATCGCCGACACGATCCGCGCACCGGAGCTGCGCCACGAGGTGCCGCTGGCGGTGCCGGATCCGTTCTTCTATGCGGAGGTCGGCGGCAAACGAACGGTGGTCGTCAGCTCGCTCGAGTCCGGCCGCATCTCCGAGCTCGGCACCGACCTCCAGGTGATGACGCTCGAGGACGCCGGCATCGACGCCCTGTTGAAGCGCGGGCTCGACACCTACGAGCTGAACCGCGAGCTCTACCTCGGCGCCTGCCGGCAGCTTGGCCTCGAGAGCGCGACGACGCCCGGTGGCTTCCCGCTCGAGTACGCCGACCATTTGCGCGCGAACGGGATCGAGCTGACCGCCGACCAGCGCTTCTTCGACGAGCGCCGCCGCGTCAAGAACGAGCACGAGCTCGCCGGGATCCGCCGCGCCTGCCGCGCCGTCGAGGCGGGCGTCGCCGTCGGCGTCGAGTTGCTCCGGAGCGCGTCCCGCTCGAACGGCGTCCTCACACTGGACGGCGAGCCGCTGACCTGCGAGCGGATCCAGCTCGCTGTCGAGCGCGCGTTCGGCGAGCACGGCGCGGCCGCCGAGGAGTTCATCGTCTCGCACGGCGCCCAGACCGCGGTCGGCCACGAGGCGGGCTCCGGCCAGATTGCGGCCGACGATGTCGTCCTCTTCGACCTGTTCCCGCGCGACCGCGAGTCGGCGTGCTACTCCGACTTCACGCGAACGTTCTCACTCGGTCCGCCCGCCGACGAGCTCGCCGAGTACCACCGGCTGGCGAAGGAGGCGCTCGACCTGGCCGTGGCCGCGGTGAAGCCGGGCGTCAAGGGCAGCGACATCCACCGCCAGGTCTGCGACTTCTTCCACGAGCACGGCTACAAGACGCAGCTGCACAAGGAGGACGGCGAGTCGCTCGTCGACGGCTACTTCCACGCGACGGGGCACGGCGTCGGGCTCGAAGTGCACGAAAAGCCGGGCGTCGGGCGTGTCGAGAGCGAGCCGCTCGTCGAGGGCGACGTGATCGCGCTCGAGCCGGGTCTCTACCGGCACGGCTACGGCGGCGTCAGGCTCGAGGACCTGATCCTCGTCACCGCCGACGGCGCCGAGATTCTGACCAGCTACCCCTACGACTTCGAGTTGTGAGCGACCACACGATCAGCACGATCCTGACGGAGCACCGGCGCTACCCGCCGCCGCCCGACTTCGCCGCGCTGGCGGTCGCGCGGCCGGACATCTACGAGCGCGAGTTCGAGGAGTTCTGGGACAGCGAAGGGCGCGAGCGCGTCAGCTGGTTCGAGCCGTTCGCGGAGCTGTACGAGTGGGAGCTGCCGTACGCGAAGTGGTATCTCGGCGGCAGGCTGAACGTCGCCTACAACTGCGTCGACCGGCATGTCGAGGCCGGCCTCGGCGACCGCGTCGCCTACTACTGGGAGGGCGAGCCAGAAGGCGAGCGGGGATCGCTCACATACGCGGAGCTGCAAGCGCAGGTCGTCCGGATGGCGAACGTGCTGAAGCAGCTCGGTGTCGGCAAGGGGACGAAGGTCGCGATCTACATGGGCATGGTCACCGAGTTGCCGATCGCGATGCTCGCGTGCACGCGGCTCGGCGCTCCGCACACGGTCGTCTTCGGCGGCTTCTCGGCCGACTCGCTCTCCGACCGCGCCAATGACATGGGCTGCGAGGTCCTGATCACGCAGGACGAGGCATGGCGCCGCGGGTCGACGGTGCCGCTGAAGCAGACCGCCGACGCGGCGATGGCAGACGCCCCGGGGATCCGCGCCTGCCTGGTCGTCCAGCGCACCGGCAACGACGTCCCGATGCAGGAGGGGCGCGACCACTGGCTGCACGAATTCGACGTCTCCGACGACCCGGCGACGTGCCCGCCGGAGCCGATGGACAGCGAGGACCTGCTCTTCCTGATGTACACGTCCGGCACGACGGCGAAGCCGAAGGGGATCGCGCACACGACCGGCGGCTACCTCGTCGGCGTCGCCTCGACCCACGCGCTGATCTTCGACCTGAAGCCCGAGGAGGACGTCTACTGGTGCGCGGCCGACATCGGCTGGATCACCGGCCACAGCTACATCGTCTATGGCCCTCTCTGCAACGGCGCCACCTCCGTGCTCTACGAGGGCACGCCGGACTTCCCGGACAAGGACCGCTGGTGGGACATCGTCGCGCGCTACGGCGTCACGATCCTCTACACGGCGCCGACCGCGATCCGCGCGCACATGAAGTGGGGGCCCGAGCACGCGGCGAAGCACGATCTCGGCTCGCTGCGGCTGCTCGGCTCGGTCGGCGAGCCGATCAACCCGGAGGCGTGGATGTGGTACCGCGAGCATGTCGGCGGCGACCGCACGCCCGTCGTCGACACGTGGTGGCAGACCGAGACGGGGATGGTCATGATCACGCCGCTGCCGGGCGTGACGACGACGAAGCCCGGCTCGGCGACGAAGCCGTTCCCCGGCGTCGAGGCAGCGGTGTTCAACGAGGCCGGCGAGGAGGTGGGCCCGGGGGGCGGCGGCTATCTCGTCCTGAAGAAGCCGTGGCCGGCGATGACACGTGGGATCTACGGCGACGACGCGCGCTTCCGCGCCACGTACTGGGAGCGCTATCCCGGCGTCTATTTCGCCGGCGACGGCGCCCGGATCGACGAGGACGGCGACTTCTGGCTGCTCGGCCGCGTCGACGACGTGATGAACGTCTCCGGGCACCGGATCTCGACGATCGAGGTCGAGTCGGCACTCGTCGACCATCCGAGGGTGGCCGAGGCTGCGGTCTGCGGTCGCGCCGACCAGCTCACCGGCCAGGCGATCGTCGCCTACGTCACCTTGAAGGGCGGCGACGAGGGCTCGCTCGAGATGCTCGAGGAGTTGCGCAACCACGTCGCGGCCAAGATCGGCCCGATCGCGAAGCCGGCCAACATCGTCTTCACGCCCGAGCTGCCGAAAACCCGCTCGGGGAAGATCATGCGCAGGCTCCTGCGCGACGTGGCCGAGCACCGGCCGCTCGGCGACACGACGACGCTCGCCGACCCGGCCGTCGTCAGCGAGATCGCCGACCGCGCAGCCGCGGACGCGGACGAGTAGCTCCGTTCATCCCACCCGGGTGAAGTCGTCGCCGCCCTCTCGTGCGAGCGTTGAGGCTCGCATCGACCAGGGGAGGACGCATGCCGCCGTCGGACAAGCCGAACATCCTCGTCATCTGGGGTGACGACATCGGGATCACCAACCTCAGCTGCTACAGCGACGGGTTGATGGGCTACCGGACGCCCAACATCGACCGAATCGCGGACGAGGGGATGCGGTTCACGGACTCCTACGGCGAGCAGAGCTGCACCGCCGGCCGTGCGTCGTTCATCACCGGCCAGAGCGTCTACCGCACCGGCCTGAGCAAGGTCGGTGTCCCCGGTATGGACGTCGGTCTTCAGGCCGAGGATGTCACGATCGCCGAGCTGCTGAAGCCGCTCGGCTACGCGACGGGGCAGTTCGGCAAGAACCACCTCGGCGACCTGAACAAGTACCTGCCCACGGCGCACGGCTTCGACGAGTTCTTCGGCAACCTCTACCACCTGAACGCCGAGGAGGAGCCGGAGCTGCCGAACTGGCCGCCCGCCGAGGACTTTCCCCACTTCCGGGATCGCTTCGGCCCGCGCGGCGTGATCCATTCCTGGGCGACGGACGAGGACGACGACACGCGAGGAGCCACGCTTCGGTCGTGTGGGCAAGCAGCGGATCGAGGACACCGGGCCCGCTGACGAGGAAGCGGATGGAGACGATCGACGACGAGGTGCTCGAGCACGGTCTCGACTTCATCGAGCGCCAGCACGCAGCCGGCACGCCGTTCTTCGTCTGGCTCAACACGACGCACATGCACCTGCGGACGCACACGAAGCCCGAGAGCCTCGGGCAGGCCGGCCGCTGGCAGTCGCCCTACCACGACACGATGATCGACCACGACAAGCTCGTCGGGGTGGCGCTGGACAAGCTGGACGAGCTCGGGATCGCCGAGAACACGATCGTGATCTACTCGACCGACAACGGGCCGCACATGAACACGTGGCCGGACGGCGGCATGACGCCCTTCCGGAGCGAGAAGAACACGAACTGGGAAGGCGCGTTTCGCGTCCCGGAGCTGATCCGGTGGCCCGGGAAGATTCCCGCCGGCGTCGTCTCGAACGAGATCGTCCAGCATCACGACTGGCTGCCCACGTTTCTCGCCGCCGCCGGCGATCCCGACATCGTCGAGAAGCTGAAGGGGGGCTACGACGTCGGCGGCACGACCTTCAAGGTTCACATCGACGGCTACAACTTGCTCCCGTACCTGACCGGCGAGGCGGACAAGAGCCCGAGGCAGGGTCTCGTCTACTACTCCGACGACGGTGACGTGCTCGCACTTCGGTTCGACAACTGGAAGGTCGTCTTCATGGAGCAGCGGGCACAGGGGACACTGCGGAATCTGGGCCGAGCCGTTCGTGCCGCTGCGCATCCCGAAGCTCTTCAACCTGCGCACCGATCCGTACGAGCGCGCCGACACTACCTCGAACACCTACTACGACTGGTTCCTCGACAACGACTACATCGCGTTGGCCGCGACGGCGATCGTGACGCAGTTCCTGGAGACGTTCAAGGAGTTCCCGCCTCGGCAGGAGGCGGCCAGCTTCACGATCGACCAGGTCGTGAAGAAGCTGGAGACGGCGCTCGCGGCCGGACGCTGAGCGATGACCGAGCCGCTCGCCTCCTGGACCGACGGGCAGACCAAGGACGCCGTGCTCGAGTTCGTCGAGCGCGTGTCCGCAGACGGCGTGCCGCAGCCGGAGCGTGTCGCGGTCTTCGACAACGACGGCACGCTCTGGTGCGAGAAGCCCCTGCCGATTCAGGCGGACTTCATCCTGCGGCGACTGCACGAGATGGCTGAGGCGGACCCCGCGCTCCGCGAGAAGCAGCCCTGGCAGGCCGCGTACGAGCGCGACTACACCTGGCTCGGCCAGGTGATGGTGGAGCACTACGCCGGCGACGACACCAACGTGCGCACGCTGCTCGGAGGCGTGATCGCCGCGCACGCGGGGATCAGCGTCGACGAGTTCGAGCAGCAGGCGGACGCGTTCCTGCGCACGGCGCAGCATCCGACCCTGGGCCGCGGCTATCTCGAGTGCGCCTACGCGCCGATGGTCGAGCTGCTGCGCTATCTGGACGAGAACGGGTTCTCGAACTACATCGCCTCGGGTGGCGGCCGCGACTTCATGCGGCCGATCAGCGAGGAGCTGTACGGGATCCCGCGCGACCGGGTGATCGGGAGCTCGACCGCACTCGACTACCGCGACGGCACGATCACGCGCAAGCCGGAGGCCGACGTGCTCGACGACGGCCCGCAGAAGCCGGTCCGGATCTGGAGCCGCGTCGGCCGCCGGCCGATCCTCGCCGCTGGGAACTCGAACGGCGACATCGAGATGCTCGACTTCACCCAGAACGCGGCCAAGCCGACGCTGCGCCTGCTCGTCCTGCCACGACGACGCCGAGCGCGAGTTCGACTACACGAGTGGCGCCGAGCGGGCGCTGGAGCGCGCCCACGAGCAAGCCTGGACGGTGGTCAGCATGCGCGATGATTGGGCCACTGTCTTTTGACCCTCGACCAGGAGGCCGTGATGGCTCTCGCACGAGTTGTGACGTTCGACGGCGTCGACGCCGACCGGATGGCGGAGATGCGGCGCGAGATGGAGGGCGGTGAGCGTCCGGACGAGGTTCCCGCCCAGGAGATCGTCGTCCTGCACGACGCGGAGGCCGAGCAGTCGCTCGTGATCCTCTTCTTCGAGAACGAGGACGACTACCGGCGCGGCGACGAGGCACTGAACGCGATGCCCGCGGGGGACACGCCGGGCAAGCGGACATCCGTTGCGAAGTACGACGTCGCATTCCGCATGACCGGCTAGCTCCGCGACGGCAGCTCGTCGAACTGAGGCAGGTCGTCCGTGATCTCGAACCACGGCGCCTTCGAGCCGACGAAGATGTGCTTCGTCGGGCGGATGCTCGGGTCATCGACGAGCGACCCGAGCGCGACGTGCACGTAGGCGCCGTCGCGGACGACGGAGTAGAGGAGGGATCCGCACGCCGCGCAGCGCGTGTCGTTCAGGTCGTCGTCTCCATGGACGAATAAGGCGTCCGCGCCGGCCGCGAGCTCGAGCTTCTCGCGCTCGATGCCGGCGAACGCCTTGAACGCCGAGCCGGTCGCCGCGCGGCAGCGCGAGCAGTGGCAGTTCATCGCATAGAGAAACGCGTCCTCGACCCGGTAGCGGACGGAGCCGCACTCGCATTTGCCGGTCAGCACGGCCCGACACTATCCGCCGCGATAGTTTTGGTTGACGAGACCAAAACCGCGTGCTAGAGTAAGAGTCATGACGACAAAAACAACGTACGACCCGTCACGGTTCCCCGCCTTCGCCGTCACGGTCGACGTGGTCATCCTGACCATGTCGGAGGGCAGGCTCCACGTCCTGCTCGTCCGCCGCGGCGAGGAGCCGTACGAGGGCATGTGGGCGATTCCGGGTGGTTTCAAGCGCCCGAACGAGAGCCTGGACGAGGCGGCGAAGCGCGAGCTCGTCGAGGAGACCGGCGTCGACGCAGCGAGCCTGCTGACCCAGTTCGGCGCCTACGGCGATCCGGGGCGCGATCCGCGCATGAACGTTGTCACGGTCGGGTACCTGGCCGTGCTCCGCGACGTCGGCGCGCTCGTCGCCGGGACGGACGCAGCCGAGGCTGCGCTCGTGCCGATGGCGGACGTGCTCGACGGACGACGTGAGCTGGCGTTCGACCACCAACAGATCGCTCGCGACGCGATCGAGCGCGTGCGCGTCGAGCTCGAGGTCACCGGCGTCGCGACCGCGTTCGTCGGCTCGACGTTCACCCTGGCCGAGCTGCGGGCGGTGTACGAGGCGATCTGGGGCGTCCAGCTCGACGCCGCGAACTTCCGCCGCAGCGTCGTCTCGGAGGACGGCTGGGTGATCCCGACCGGCCGCCGCGCGCAGCCCGGCCCCGCCGGCGGCAGGCCCGCGGAGCTGTACCGGGCCGGTGAGGCGTGGGATCACGGCGGCCCAATCCATCGATTCCCTCGATCCTGGGAGGTCAAGGCATGAAAGCGGTCGTGCACGACCGGTTCGGCCCACCGGAGGTGCTGCGCATCGAGGATGTCCCGGCGCCGATCCCAAAGGACGACGAGGTCCTCGTAGGCGTCCGTGCGACGACGGTCAACCAGACCGACTGCCACGTGCGCCGCGCGAGGCCGATCGTCTGGCGTTTCATGATCGGGTTCTTCCGCCCGAAGTGGAGGACGCTGGGGAAGGAGTTCGCCGGCGAGGTTGAGGCGCTTGGGCCGGCAGTGACCGAGTTCGCCGTCGGCGACCGCGTGTTCGGGATGAAGAATTACGGTACGAACGCTGAGCTGGTGACCGCGCGCGAGAGCCGCCTGGTTGCACACCTGCCCGAGTCGCTGAGCTTCGAGGAGGGCGCGGCCGTGATCGACGGCGCATATCAGGGGCTGGTGGCTCTGCGGCGGGGGCGCGTCCGCGAGGGCACACGCCTGCTCGTGTACGGCGCCTCGGGCTCCTGCGGAACGGCCTGTGTGCAGCTCGGGCGCCATCTCGGTGCGCACGTGACGGCGGTGTGCGGCACGAAGAACGTCGAGCTGATGCGCTCGCTCGGCGCCGACGTCGTCATCGACTACCAGCGCGAGGACTTCAGGAAGCGTGGTGAGAAGTACGACGTGATCGTCGACGCGGTCGGGAAGATCGCCGGTTTGCGGTATCGCGGCTCGCTCGTCCCAGGCGGGATGTTCGTGCTCACCGACGGGCTCTGGAACGTGCTGAGCGTTCTCCTGACCCGCTGGAGCAGCCGGAGGATTGTCGCCGCGTGGCCGCGGTACGAGAAGGAGGATCTCCTGCTCCTGAAGCGGCTGCTCGAGACTGGCGAGTACCGCGCGGTGATCGATCGCACGTATCCGCTCGAGCGGGTCGTCGAGGCGACGACGTACGTCGAGAGCTGGCAGAAGACTGGCAATGTCGTTCTCACTCTGAACGGCGGGCAGCCATCATGAAGGCCGCTCTGCACGAGCGCTACGGGCCGCCCGAGGTGCTTCGCGTTGCCGAAGTCGGTCGCCCCGTGCCGCAAGTGGACGACGTGCTCGTCCGCGTCCACGCATCCAGCGTCACCCGCAGCGACTGCGGGCTGCGCGACCCCTCCGACTACGTCTTCACCCGCGTCTTCATGGGACTGGTGCGGCCAAAGCGGACGATTGCGGGGATGGAGTTCGCCGGGGTGGTCGAAAACGTCGGCGCCGGTGTCACACGCTTCGCCGCCGGCGACGAGGTCTTCGGGATCAAGGGCGGCGCGAACGCGGAGTACCTCTGCGTCCGCGAGTCGGGCGTGATCGCGCGCAAGCCTTCGAGTCTCAGCTTCGAGGAGGCCGCCGGCAGCGCGGACGGCGCCCTCTCGGCGTTCACGATGCTGCCGGCGCTCGGGCCGATCGCAGGGAGGCACATCGTCGTCTACGGCGCCGGCGGCTCGATCGGGACGGCGGCGGTGCAGGTCGCGAAGCACCTGGGCGCCCGCGTCACCGCCGTCTGCGGCACACAGCAGGTCGAGCTCGTGCGCTCGCTCGGCGCAGACGAGGTCGTCGACTATCTGCAAGAGGACTGGACGCGCACCGGTACCTACGACGGTGTCCTCGACGCGGTCGGCAAGAGCTCGTTCCGCAAGGCCCGGCGCGCGCTGAACCCGGGCGCCGCGTACGTGTCCGCCGATCTCGGCTACCTGTGGCACCTGCCGCTCCTGATCCTCCCGACTCGCTGGTTCGGCAGCCGCAAGGCGAAGCTCGGGCTCGCGCGCTACCGGCAGGAGGACCTGATTCGCCTGCGGGAGCTGATCGAGGCCGGCGCCTACCGGCCCGTGATCGACCGCACCTACCCGCTCGAGGACGTCGTCGAGGCGACGCGGTATGTCGAGACCCGGCAGAAGACCGGCAACGTCGTCCTGACCGTGAACGGTGGGGAGCTGCGATGAGGGCGGTCGTGCGGGAGCGGTACGGCTCGCCCGACGTGGTCGAGTTGCGGGACGTCGAGCGGCCGGTGCCGGGGGACGACGAGGTGCTGGTCCGCGTTCGGGCGGCGTCGCTGAACCGCGCCGATTGGTACAGCCTCAACGGCCGGCCGTACGTCGCCCGCCCGACCGAGGGCCTGCGGTCGCCGAAAAGCGAGCGGCTGGGCGTCGACTACGCCGGGACGGTCGAAACGGTCGGGAAGGACGTGACGAGCTTCCGGCCGGGGGACGAGGTCTTCGGTGGTAGGGACGGCGCCCTCGCCGACTACGTGTGCGTGCGCGAGGAGCGGGCGATCGTGCCGAAGCCGCCGAATGTCACCTTCGAGCAGGCGGCCGCTGTCGGCGTCGCCGGTCTCACTGCGCTGCAGGGGCTCCGCGACAAGGGTGGTCTCCAGCCCGGTCAGAAGGTGCTCGTCAACGGCGCGTCGGGCGGCGTCGGCACGTTCGCCGTGCAGGTCGCAAAGGCACTCGGAGCCGAAGTGACCGCCGTCTGCAGCAGCGGGAACGTCGAGCAGGCCCGCTCGCTCGGCGCCGACGACGTCGTCGACTACACCGCCGAGGACTTCACGAGGAGCGGCCGGCGCTACGACCTGGTCTTCGACGTCGCCGGCAGCCGCTCGTGGTCGCAGCTGAAGCGGATCCTCGAGCCGGAAGCGACGGTCGTCCTCGTCGGGGGCTCGATGTCGAATCGCTGGCTCGGGCCGCTCGGCCACGTCGTCAGGACGAGCCTGGCCTCGCTGCCCGGGAGCCGGAAGACCGCCTTCTTCATCGCGAAGTTCAACAAGCCGGACCTTGAGGTCCTGCGCGGGATGCTCGAGGCGGGCCAGCTGACTCCCATCGTGGAGCGGCAGTACCCGCTGGCCGACGTCGTCGAGGCGTTCCGCTACCTGGGCGAAGGACACGCGCGAGGGAAGGTGGTGTTGACGCCGTGAAGGCGGTCGTGTGCGACAGGTACGGGCCACCCGAGGTGCTGCGGCTCGAGCAGGTCGAGCGGCCCGTTCCGGAAGTGGATCAGGTTCTGGTCCAGGTTCACGCGACGACGGTCAATCGCTCGGATTGCGGTGCTCGCAGCGCCACGCCGTTCTTCACGCGCGTCTTCCACGGGCTCCGCCGGCCGAAGCGGCGGATTCCCGGGATGGAGTTCGCCGGCGAGGTCGCGGCCGTCGGCTCCGGCGTCACGGAGTTCGCGCTCGGCGACGAGGTCTTCGGTGTCAAGGGCGCAGGTGCGCACGCGGAGTACACGTGCGTCCGGGAGAGCGGCCCGATCGCGCACAAGCCGGCAGGGCTCAGCTTCGAGGAGGCAGCCTCCTTGCCCGACGGGTTCATCATCGCGCTCGCCTGCGTGCGCAGGGCGGAACCACGCCCAGGACGAAGCATCCTCGTCTACGGCGCCACCGGGTCGATCGGGACCGCGGCGGTGCAGCTGGCCAAGCACTTCGAGGCTGACGTCACCGCTGTCAGCGACACGAAGAACGTCGAGCTCGTCCGCTCGCTCGGCGCCGACATGGTGATCGATCGCCTGCAGGACGACTTCACGAAGAACGGCACGATCTACGACGTCATCTTCGACGCTGTCGGCAAGCACTCGTTCAGGCGTTCGCGTCGCGCGCTGAAGCCCGGCGGGGTCTTCATCGAGACGGACCTCGGCTTCATGTGGCACGTGCCGCCGCTCGCTCTGCTGTCTCGGTGGATCGGCGACAAGCGGGTGACGATCCCGCTCCCGAAGTACACGAAGGAGAACCTCCTCTTGCTCAAGGAGCTCGTCGAGACGGGGCACTACCGGCCGGTGGTCGACCGCACGTACCGCTTGGAGGATGTGGTCGAGGCGACGCGATACGTCGAGACCGGGCAGAAGACCGGCAACGTCGTCCTGACCGTCTGAGCCGTCAGTCGACGATCTCGATCCCGGCGGCGAGGGCGAAGAGCGCCGTGTTCTCGAGCACGTCGCCCCACGGCATTCGGACGCCGCGCAGCGCCTCGACGCCGCGGAGGCCGCGGAGGTCGCAGCCGCGCAGTTCGACCCGCTGCAGCGACGCTGACGAGAACGTCGCTTCGCGGAGCTCGCACCGCTCGAAGAGGACGTCCTTCAGCGACGCCTCCTCGAAGTCGCACTCGCTCATGCGGCAGTCGCGGAAGACGATGCGCTCGAGCTTCGCAAAGCGAAAGTTGACGAGGTCGAGGCGGCAGTCGTCGAAGGTGACGTCGCTCAGCTCTGCCTCGGCGAGCTCGGCGCCGGTCAAGCGGCAGGTGCGGAGCTCCGCCCGGCGGGCCGCGAAGCCGCGCACCGGCCGGCTGTTCGCCCAATCGACGCCGGCGACGGTAATGTCGACGAGCTCGCCGAGCTCCGCCGGAACGTCGGCGTCCTCCTCGGGCTGCGGTGAGTAGGGCGGGAGCGGTGGCTTAGTGGGCGAGGCGTTCCTCCAGCTGGATCGTCGCACTGTCGCCCGCCTCCTTGCCGATTGCTCGGCGGATGTCGGCCTTGATCGGCAGCTTGTGCGTGCCGTCCCCCATCGCCATGAACGCGCTCTGGAACGGGTGCCCGTCGATCGAGCCCCGCACTTTGACGAGCCCACGCGTACCGAAGAACTCGACCGACTCCGGCCAGACCACATACGTCCAGCCGCCCTTCGCCGGGCTCTGCTGCAGGACCGCCGTGAAGCTCTGGTCGAGGGCGCGTGCCTTGCCGTCAGCTGTCATGTCGTCCTCCTGTCGCCGGCGTTGTGTGTTCAGACCCTCGCCGGGCACGGAAGTCATCGCAATGCGCACGGGGCGTCGAGCACCTCGAAGATGGCCGGTGCGGCCCGGATCGCAGGCCGTCTGCCCGCGGCGGCCGGCGATCGGTACAACGTGCGCATGATGCGCCTTTTGATCCTGCTCACGCTCGCCGTGCCCGCGCTCGCGCACGGCGGTGGGGGTGGGCTCGACGCGGCGAAGGAGCGCTACCTGCCGGCCGTGAAGGCCGCGTACGCGAACACGCCCGAGGGCACGCAGGCTCGGTACGACGCCGGGCGCGACCTGGTCGAAGCCGTCCTTGCCGTCGGGCCGGTCGGTGCGAAACAGCGCCCGCTGCGCGCCGACCTGTTGGCGCGCGGCCGTGCTCAGGTGGCCCGCGCCGAGTCGTTCGACCGCGACCCCGGCTTCCGCAGCACCGGGCCGCTCGCACCGCTGCCGGACGCACCCGTCGGCGTCGGTCCGCGCCGACCCGACGCGACACTCGCCCGGCGGCTCGCGGCAGCCGCCGCGACGGCGAACGGCGCCGTCGGGATCTGGGTGCACGACCTGACGACGGGCCGCTACGCCGGCCACGAGCCAGAGACGCACTTCGCAGCCGCATCGACGGTGAAGCTCGGCGCGCTCGTCGCCGGCCTACGCGCCTCACCCCGAGTCGAGCGGAGCCGCTGGTGGTACGACCTGCGCCAGATCGGCTTCTGGTCGTCCAACCTCGGTGCAAACCGGCTGCTCGCGAAACTCGGCTACGGCGCCGTCACCGACGGACTGCGGCGGCTCGGGATGAGTTCGAGCACGTACCCCGGCCCGTACCGGGCGACGACCGCGTACCGGCCGCCGGGGCCGCACACGCGCGTGACGACCGCACACGACCTGGGCCGCGCGCTCTACCGGCTCCACGTGGGGGCGCACGGTGACGAGCGGATGCTCGGCCTGCTCGGGCTGAACCGCCAGCAGGCTGTTGCCGCCGTCCGCGTCCTCGCCTCGGCGCAGCCGGTCGCCGACAACGCGGGCCTCCTGCGGCCCTGGCTCGCCGGTGCCACGGTCGCCGAGAAGAACGGCTGGCTCTCCGACACGCGCACGACCGCCTCGATCGTCTCCCGCGGCGGGCGCGCCACGATCGTCGTCGTCGAGCTCTACCGGCCGGGCGTCACCTACGCCGAGGCCAAGCGGCTGGGACGCCGCGTGCTGGTCGCGGCGGGTCTGCTGTAACGACGCACGGAACGAGCGAGGGGTCCGGGAGCCCGGACCCCTCGCGAGGTTCGGTCTACGGCAACGAGAACTTGTACAGCTTGTTGTTCGGGGTGCCGAAGACCGAAGTTGCTGTACCCAGAGCCCCAGAAGAGCTCGCCGTTCGAGATCGCCGCTCCCGAGAGGCATGAGCCGCCGCTCGGGTACTCCCAGAGAACTGCGCCCGTGGCAGCATTCAGCGCGTACATGTATCCGAGCGGGTCGAGCGAGCATCCGTAGACGACGCCGTTGGCCGTCGTGGCCGGGCCGGAGGCGCCGCCGCCGTTCGGCGGGGTCGTCTGCCAGAGGATCTCTCCGGTTGCCGCGTCGAGGCCGCTCCAGACGCCCTCGTCCGTTTCGGTTCCGTCCGGGAGCGTCCAGGGCTTGCGGTCGGAGTTCGCGTTCGCCGTGTAGACGCGCGTGCCGTCCACGGCCGATCCCCACTGCAATCCGCCCGCGGTGCCGCCAGGGCCGGTCTGGGTCACCCACTTGACCGCCCCGGTGGCCGGGTCGAAGGCCCAGTACTGGCCGCTCTTTTGCCCGGCACCGAGGAGCTCGGTCCGTTTGCCCCCGATCATCGCCGTGTAGAGCTGCGGCGCCTGGCCGAAGTCGTAGTCCGGACCGGCCGGCTCGGGGCAGTTCGGCCCGCCGCCGAAGATGCACGCGACCGTCCACGCGTCGAACGGCAACGCCGCCGTCGCCCACTTGATCGCGCCGGTCTTGAGGTCGAGCGCGAGCACCGCGTCGATGTGGTTCGCCGGATCGATGCACTCCCGCTGTGCGTCCGGATCGCCCTCGGCCGCGGCGACGCACGCGAGCGCGTCCTCCGGGATGTTGTAGTTGTTTCCCGTGGCGACGTAGAGCTGGCCCCGTTTCGGGTCGATCGCGGGAGAGCTGCCCCACACGGCACCACCCGGCCAGCCCTCCGGGACCATGTAGGTCTTCCAGAGGACCGCCCCCGTGTTCGCGTCGAGAGCGACCATGCTGCCGCGGAAGCTGCAGCACACGTAGCCCGGAATGAACGCGGCGAGCGCCTCCTCGAGCGACGCGACTCCGATGTAGACGCGACCCGCGTGCACGACCGCAGACTGCGTGATGATCGCCGCGAAGTGGCTCTCCACCTGCGTGGCCCAGAGGAGGGCTCCCGTGTCGGCGTCGACGGCGATCATCTTGCCGCCGCCGCCGAACGGCCCCTGGTTGCCGATGAACAGCTTCCCGTCGGCAACGGCCGGCGTCGTGCGGGCCTTGTCGCCGGGGAGGCCGGTGTACGACGACATCGTCCGCTGCCAGACCGCCTGGCCCGTGACTCGGTCGACCGCATAGAGGTTCCCGGCCCAGTCCGGCACATAGACCCGGTCGCCGACGACCGCAGGTGTCGCCGACACGTCGCCGCCGGTCGTGAACGCCCACTTCACGCTGAGGCTCCCGACGTTCGCGGGCCCGAGCTTGCTCTCGGTTCCCTGGTGTCGCGTGTTCTGCAGGTCACCTCCGGCGACGCCCCAGTTGGCGCCGCCCGAGTCGGCAGCCGCTCCTCCGTGCCCGAGCACGACCGCCGTGACGACCACGGACGCAATCGTCCACTTCTTCATCCGCCGCTCCCCTTTTGAGGTTTGCTCGGACAGACCCCGAGCCCGGGCGTGTGGCGCGAGTATCCGACCGGCCCGTCGGCGAGTCAAGGCTGCGCTACAACGTGGGCCGCGATCGTCTACCGCGGCGGCCGGGCAACGACAGCCAGCTCTACCGGCCGGGCGTCACCTACGCCGAGGCGACGCGGCTGGGAGGCCGCGCGCTCGTTGCAGCGGGTCTGCTGTGACGACGCCGGCCGCCTTTGCGGCCAGCCCGTCCAGCGCCTGCTTCAGCTCGCGGTAGAGCGCACTCGCCTCGGCCGGGGTGTCGCCGATCGCGGTCAGCCCGATCCGGCCGGCAACCGCAAGGGCGCTGACCATGTGGAGTGCGACCCCCGCCTCGCGCTCGGCATCCCAGCCGAGCGACCGCTCCGAGACGACGTCGAGCAGGTCGTCGGGCGTCAGCGCCTGATAGGCCGGGGCGTCGAGGTGGTCGGTGGCGACGTAGTGCTTCACATCACCGAGCAGGGTGCGGAACTCGCCCGCCAGCGGGTCGTAGACGCCGTCGGTCAGCGTCGAGATCGCCATGAAAGGATGCGTCGTGCCGCCGCAGCGGAGGTTGATCTCGATCGCGTACAGCTCCCAGCCGCGGCGCGGGCGGATCGCGACGAAGTCGACCGCGCAGCGGCCGATCACGCCCTCGCGCGCGAGCCGCCGGCCGATCTTCAGCGCCTCGACTGCGATCTGCGGCGCGTACTCCGGGTCGGCGGGGAACCGGCAGCCGAAGTAGGTCTGGCCGTTCGGGCCCCCGAGCACCTGATCGTGGGTGGAGAGGATGTCGACCCGCCCCGACGGGCTGATCCGCAGCTGCGCGCTCGGGCTGCGCAGATCCTCCCCCTCGATCAGCTCCTCGACGATCCCGCCCTGATCCTCGAGCGCGGCGAGATAGTCGCCGACGTCGGCCTCGGTGTCCTCCAGCGACAGCGCGTCCGCGAGCGCGCCCGCGCCGAGGGCCCGCGGCATGTCGACGAGCGCGTTGCCGAGGCCGCTGACGCCGCGGTCGAGCTTGAGGATCGCCGTCGCGCCGCGCAGATCGCGCATCGCCCGGAGGACGTCGTGCTCGTTCGCGACGTTGTAGCCGCGCGCATGCGGAACGCCCTCGTCGGCGAAGACGCGGCGGCTCCCCGTCTTCGTCCCGAGCCACTCGAGCGCGGGATCGGCGCCGTAGAGCGGGATCCCGAGGCGAACCGCAAGCTCGACCTCGTCGGGAGAGGTGGCGAACGGAAGCAGGAAGGCGAGCTCCGGCTGGGCGACGAGCGCTCGGATCCGCTCGATCGCGCCCGGCCGCGCCAGCAGCTTCTTCGTCAGCGGCAGGTTGCGGCCGTCGACGAGCGAGACGACGGCGAAGCGGCTGCGCGCCTCGGGCGTGTCCAGCTCGGGGACGAGGCCGAAGTAGTAGTCGATCAGGCGCGGCAGGATCGGCTGCGAGGTGACGTAGACCACACGCGAGTTGCGCGAGCGGAGCAGGCTGAGGACGAGGCAGAGGAACCGCTCTTCGTAGGCCGGGAAGACCGGGATCAGGTGGTCGGGAACGTCCATGCTGATCGAGTGGACGACGACCACCGTCCGCTCGACGTCACCGATCGAGCGCAGCGTCACCGACGGCCACAGGGCACGTAGCCGCTGCTGGAGCTCGGCGAACTCGCCGGTTCCCACGTGCGGAACGTAGCTATTCGGGCTGCGAGGCGCTACCCGCGCCAGGGCCGAAGCCGCGGCCACCAGCCCGGCACCGCACGGTGGTAGTCCTCGTACGCGGCGCCGAACTGCCGCGCGAGCGTCGGCTCCTCGTAGCCCCGCACGAACGCGAGCACGACGACGGCGAACGCGGCCGCGTAGAGCAGCAGGATCGGGCGACCCAGCAGCAGCGCTTGGCCGATGATGGTCGCCCCGACCGCGAGGTACATCGGGTTGCGGACGTGGCGGTAGAGGCCGCCGACGACGAGCCGCTGCGTCGGGGCGACCGGGGCGGGCGTGCCGAGGCCCTCGACGACGAAGCGAACGAAGGCTTCCACCAGCACGATCGCCCCGGCCACGAGCAGAAGCGCGCCGAGCACCTGCAGCGGCGGCCGCGGCGTCCCCATCTCCCAGCCCGTGAGCCACCACGGGACCAGTCCGGCGACGACGCCGGGAGCGACCGCGAAGAACAGTCCGCTCCCGAGCGCACTCCGGACCCGCGAGGTGTTCATCCGTCAGCCGCGGAGCTGCGCCTGCGTCCCGATCGCGATCACCGGCGCGTCCCCCGGCCGCAGCCAGCGCAGGACGGCGCGCAGCTGATCCTTTCTGAGCGAGATGCAGCCGATCGTCGGTCCGCCGGTCTGCGCGTGCAGGAAGATCCCTGAGCCCTTGCCGGGGACGACCGGACGCATGTTGTATTCGACCACGGCCAGATAGGGGTACGGCCGCGGCTGCTGCCACATCCCCTCGCTGCCGCCTGCGAACGGCGGCGTCGTGCCGCAGGCGACGTGCTGGAAGGAGTTGTACGTCGGCGAGGAGGGGTCCTCGTCCCACCAGTCGCCGCAGCGAAGGCGGCGGTAGCGGAAGCGGACGCCGGGGTTCGCCTCGTTGCCGTACATCGTCCGTCCGATCCGGTAGATGCCGGTCGGCGTCGTCCCGTCGCCCTCGCGCCGGTTCGCCGAGACGCCGTTCTTGCCGACGCGCGCGCCGTACGGGCCGGCGGCCGCGACCCAACAGCCGCCGACGCGGCGCCACGTGCGGAGGGTCGCGAATGACGTCCGCGCCACCTTCGCCTCGACCGTGACGAGCTGCCGCGCCGTCGCAGGTGTCTCGAGCCCGTTGGCCAGGTCCTGTGGGCAGGCCGCCGCCAGGGTGGAGGCGAGAACGGCGAGGGCGAGCACGGGGTCAGAGTAGATTGCGGCGATGCGGATCGCGCTCGTGATGCTCGCAGCTGCGATCGGACTTGGTGTGACAGTCACACAAAGTCGAGCGGGCGCGCCGGCTTTCAGGGGTGAGGTCGAGCCCGTCCGCTGGGCCGATCTTCGCTCCTCCTACCGCGCCGGTTGCCCGGTCGGGCCGTCCGAGCTGCGGACGGTGGCGGTGTCGCATTGGGGCTTCGACGGCAAGCCGCACGCCGGCAGGATCGTGGTCGCGAAGCGCGTCGCACCGGGGCTCGTGTCCGTCTTCCGGACACTGTGGCAGGCGAACTTCCCGATCCGGCGGCTGCAGCCGGTCTCGGCGTTCCGCGGTAGCGATGATGCCTCGATGGCTGCCGACAACACGTCCGGCTTCAACTGCCGCTTCGTCGGCGGCACGTCCCGCTGGTCGCTGCACGCCTACGGCGAGGCGATCGACGTCAACCCGGTCGAGAACCCGTACGTCCGCGGCTCGACGGTCTCGCCACCCGCCGGTCGCGCCTTCCTCGACCGCAGCCGCCTTCGCCCGGGGATGGCCGTGCGCGGCGGCGTGCTCGTGCGCGCCTTTGCAGCCGCCGGCTGGAAGTGGGGCGCATCCTTCGGCGACTACCAGCACTTCTCCACCACCGGCCGATGAGCGACCCCCTGCGCCCGCTCTGGGACTTCGACGACCTCGACGCGACCGAGGCCCGCTTCCACGCACTCCGGGCGGAGGCGCTGACGCAGCTCGCGCGCGTCCAGGGGCTGCGCGAGGACTACGCCGGCGCCGACCGGCTGCTGGACGAGGTGGTGGAAGATGATCCGCGCGTTCGGATCCGCGTGGATCTCGAGCGCGGCCGGCTCCGCCGCTCCTCCGGCGACAAGGGGGCGGCGCTGCCGCTCTTCGAGCGGGCATTCGCCGCCGCGACGGAAGCGGGTGAGGACTGGCTCGCCGGGGACGCCGCGCACATGGCCGCCCTCGCGGCGCCCGACCGCGCCGGCGTCGTCGCCTGGACGAACCGGGGGCTCGAGCTGGCCGGGCGCTCGGAAGCCGCCGCATACTGGGCCGGGCCGCTGCTGAACAACCTCGGCTGGGAGCTCTTCGATGCCGAGGAGTTCGAGCAGGCGCTCGAGGCGTTCGAGCGCGCGCTGGCCGTTCGCGAGCGGGATCCGGGCAATCCGGCCGGGATCGAGCACGCGCGCGAAGCCGTCGCGGCGGCGAGGAAAGCGCTCGGCCGGGACTAGCCGAGGAGCGCGTCGAACCGGGTCGGATCGTCGAACGGCCCGATCACCGCCAGGTACGGCCCGTCCTCGACGATCTCCTGGGCGACGCGCTGCACGTCCGCCGCGGTGACGGCGTCGAGCGCGTCGAGCACCGCCTGCGGCTCCTCGGCTCGGCCCTCGAGCACTTCGCGGCGGAGGCCGAACATGATCGTCCCGTGCGGGCTCTCGAGCTGGAGCACGAAGCGGCCCTTGGCGAAGTTGCGCGCCTTCTCGAGCTCGTCCGCCGGCACCGGCTCCGCGGCGAGCAGCCGGAACTGCTCGACGATCGTCGTCACGGCGTCGTCGATCCGATTGATGTCGACGCCCGACTGGGCGTAGAGCGAGCCCGCGTCGGTGTAGGCGTGATTCGTGCCGAAGACGTAATAGGCGAGCCCGCGCCGCTCGCGCACCTCGGTGAAGAGGCGCGAGGACATGCCGCCGCCGAGGACGGTCGCGAGCAGCTGGAGGACGTAGCGGTCGGGATCGACGAGCGGGCGGCTGCGGACCCCGAGGACGAGATGCGCCTGATCCGACTGCTTCGTGTGCACCTTGACGCGCCCGTTCGTGCTCGGCTGCCAGGGCGCGGCGGCTCCGGTCTCGGCTGCCGGGAGGTCGCCGAGCAACCCCTCGAGCCGTTCGTTCAGCCCGTCGCCGAGCTGCCCGCCGACGCCGACGACCATCCGGTCGGGGCGGTACCAGGTGCTCGTGTAGTCGAGGAATGTCTGCTGCGTGGCGCCGCGGACCGTCTCCTTGCGGCCGATGATGTCCCAGCCGAGCGGCTGGTCGCCGTAGAGCAGCGTCTCGTAGACGCCGCCGATGAAGTCGCGCGGCGTGTCGAAGTACATGTTCATCTCCTCGATGATCACGCCCTTCTCGCGCTCGATCTCCTCGGCGTCGAACTGGGAGTTGCGGAGCATGTCGACGAGGACGTCGAGTGCCGTGTCGCGGGTTTCGGCGGCGCAGCGAACGTAGTAGCCCGTGTACTCCTTGCCGGTGAAGGCATTGAACTCGCCCCCGATCGCGTCGATCTCGCCGGCGATGTCGCGGGCCGTCGGCCGCCGCTCGGTCCCCTTGAAGAACATGTGCTCGGCAAAGTGGGCGATCCCGTTCGTCTCGGCCGTCTCGTAGCGGGAGCCCGCTGCGAGCATCACGAAGCAGGAGACCGACTGCGCGTGTGGCATCGGCGCAGTCAGCACGCGCAGGCCGTTCGACAGCGAATGGCGCTCGAAGACCCCCATCGCCGGCCATGGTATAGAGGCACCCGTGGCGGGCGAGAAGATGCGGAAGGCTGTCGCGGCGCAGCCGGAGTGGCTGGCTCAGGTGCCGACCGGCCGGCGGCTGCCGGAGGGTCGCGTCGCCGCCGTCGGCTGCGGCACGTCGTTCCACGCGGCGCAGACGGGCGGCCGGGGCGTCGACGCGCTCGAGGCGGTGCTGTCGCCGCCGGACGCGGACGTGCTCGTCCTCGTCAGCCACGAGGGCGAGACGGCGCTGACACTCGAGGCCGCGCGTGCCTTCGCCGGGCCGAAGTGGCTCGTGACGGCCAAGCCGGACGGGCCGATCGCTGAGCTCTGCGACGAGGTGATCGTCGCCACACCCGCGGTCGAGGAGAGCTACTGCCACACTGCCTCGTACACCTGCGCGGTCGCGACGCTGGCGGCGCTGCGCGGTGAGGACATCGCGTGGCTGCCGGATGCCGTCGCCGAGCGGCTGGCCGTCCCGCGGTTGCCCGTCTCGGAGCATCAGCGATTCGTCGTCACCGGCGCGGGGCGCGACTGGCCGACCGCGCAAGAGGCGGCGCTGAAGCTGCGCGAAGGCGTGCACGTCGCCGCTGAGGCGCACCTGCTCGAGGAGCTGCTGCACGGGCACCTCGCTGCCATCGATGAGAGCGTGCGCTGTTTCGTGCTCGAGGGTGAGGGTCGAGCGGCCGCGCGAGCTGCTCAGGCGGCAACGGCGCTGGAACGGATCGGCTGCGACGTCACGTTCATGCCCACGCGCCACCCCGTCGTCGACATCGTCCCGTTCCAGCAGCTGACGCTCGACCTCGCAGACGCGCGCGGCGTCGATCCGGACCTGATCCGTTGGGACGATCCGCGCTGGAAGGCCGCGCGGGACGCATACGCCTGAGCTAGGCCGGATACGAGCCGAAGACCGTGAAACGCTGCGCCTGCCGCCGCACCTCCGCCAGCGTCTCGCAGACGACCGGGTCGAGCGGGTGGCCGCTGACGACCGCATCGAAGCGGTAGCGCCAGGGCGTCTGCGGGATCGGCCGCGAGGTCAGCTGGACGAGGTCGAGGGCGTGGCGCGCGAAGGGCTCGATCGCGCGGTGGAGCGCGCCCGGCCGGTGGTCGGTCTGGAACGAGAAGGCGATCCGCCAGTCGGCGCCGTCGCCGAGCTGCGTCCGGTTCGAGATCGCGACGAAGCGGGTGAACGCCTCCGGGTGGTCGCCGACGTCGGCTGCGAGCACGACGAGCCCGTGCAGCGCCGCCGCGCGCTCGCTTGCGATCGCGGCCTCGGTCGGGTCGGCGTCGCGGGCCACCTGCGCCGCGGCGTCGGCGGTCGTGCCGGCTGCGATCGCCTCCGCCCCCGGCAGCGATCCGAGCAGACGACGGCACTGGTCGAGCGCGACCGGATGCGAGCGGACGACGCGGATCTCCGGCAGCGGCACCTCGGCGACGCCGACGAGGAAGTGCCGGATCGGCAGGATCGCCTGCCCGTTGATCGACGTCGCCGAGTCGACGAGCAGGTCGTGCGTCTCGGTGACGGGGCCGGAGATCGAGCTCTCGATCGGCAGCACGCCGGCAGCGACGCGGGCCGACGCGACGGCGGCGACGACGTCGGAGAAGGACGGCAGCGCCTGCACGTCCTCGTCCGGAAAGAGGAGCGCGCACGCGGCGGCGCTGTGTGCGCCCTCGCGGCCCGGATAGGCGACCTTCACCGCTCGTGCCAGGCCGCGAGCAGCTCGGCTTCGCGCTCGGGTGTGAGGCCGACGCCCTCGACGGCGGGAGCCTCCGTTGCGCCGGCAAGTGTTTCCGAGACGGGACGGAATCGTAGCCCTGCGTTGACGGCCCGGCTGATGACGGCGTGGTGCATTCCCGCCCAGGCCGGGTCGCGGATCCAGAGCGGCAGCTCCATCCACTCACCGACGCCGTGCTCGGCCAGATAGTCGGATGAGACCCAGGTCACGTCGGCGCCCGCGAGCAGCTCGCCCCACGTGACGCCCTCGTTCGTCGCATTGAAGACGCCCGTCACGCGGCGCTCCACGCACAAGACGAGCCAGTCGGCGAGATCGCGGACGTCGACGAACTGTGCCCGCTGCTCCGGGGGGCCGGGCGCGAGGATCTCGCCACCGCGCTGAAGCCGGCGGGCCCAGTAAGTGAAGCGCCCCGTCGGGTCGTGCGGGCCGACGATCAGCCCGGGCCTGACGATCAGGCTGCGCTCGCGGAAGATCTCCGCGACCGTACGCTCGCAGAGCGCCTTCAGGGCGCCGTAGTTCGAGAAGTCCTCCGCGAGCTCGTCGGCTGAAGCCTCGCCGAGCTCGGCGCACGCGCCCTCCTCGTTCGGCCCGGTGCTGAAGTCGGCATAGACGGACACGCTGGAGACGAAGGCGTACACCCCGGTGTCGCGCAGCAGCTCCGCGGAGGCGCGCACGACCGACGGCACATAGCCCGACGGATCGACGACGGCGTCCCAGCTGCGGCCCGCCAGCGGGGCGAGATCGCCCGCACGGTCGCCGCGCAGCTTCTCCACCGCTGGAAAGAGGTCGGCGTTCGTCTCGCCGCGGTTGAAGAGGGTCAGCTCGTGCCCGCGGGCGAGCGCCGCCTCGACGAACGCGCGCCCGAGGAACTTCGTCCCGCCGAGCACGAGGACCCTCACTGGAACCTCTGCACAGCGCGCCACACGGCTTCTGCCCCGAACTCGAGTGCGGCTGCGGGAACCCGTTCGTCGGCCGCGTGGATGTACTGCAGGCCGACGAAGTCGTCCGGCATCCGCATCGGCAGGAAGCCGTAGCTCTCGATCCCGACGAGTCCGAAGAAGCGCGCATCGGTGACGCCGATCTGGAGGAACGGCACCGGGATCCCGTCCGGGTCGAGCTCACGCAGGACGCCGGCGAGCATCTCGAACAACCCGAGGTCCGGCTCGGGCGGCCCGGGATCGTGGCGGACGAGCTCGAGCTCGATGTCCCTGCCGACGATCGCCTGCACCTCGGCAATAAAATCCGCCGGGTCGAAGCCGGGCAGCATCCGTCCGTCCAGCTCGACGACGATCTCGCTCGGGACGACGTTGATCTTCTCGCCGCCGCGGACGATCGTCGCGTTGACGGTGTTCCTGAGCATCGGCTCCGTCGTCGCGGCCCGGTCGCCGATCAGCCGCAGCGCAACGTCGGTCAGCCGCGGCTTCAGGAGCGAGCGCATCACGGTCGCCTCCTTGCGCGGCAGCTCGGCCGCGATCCGCTCGAGGAACTCGCGCACGACCGGCGTCACGTGGACTGGCGTCCGCTTCCGGTCGAGGTCGCGCAGCAGCTTGCCGAGGCGCGCGACGGTCTCGCCCCGGTGCACGAACGCCCCGTGGCCGCCCGGCCCGCGGACCGTCGCCTTCAGCCAGCAGATCTGCTTCTCGACGACCTGGATCGGATAGAAGCGCTTCCCGCCGATCAGGACGCTCGTGCCGCCGAACTCACCGAGCCCGTAGCGGATGCCGGTGAAGAGCTCGGGATGCTCTTCGGCGAGGAAGCGCGCGCCCTCGTCGCCGCCGTTCTCCTCGTCGGCGAGGACGACGAGGACGACGTCGCCGGGCAACGCGACGTTCTCCCGCTTCGCTCGCAGGAATGCGTCCACGAGCATCGCGACGCCGCCCTTCATGTCGAGCGCGCCGCGGCCCCAGACGTACCCGTCGACGAGGAGGCCCTCGAACGGTGGGTGCGTCCAGCGCTGCCCGCTCGTGGTGACGACGTCGACGTGGCCCTGGAGCAGCAGCGGCGGCGCGTCGCCGCCTTCGAGCCGAGCGACGAGGTTCGGCCGGCCGGGCACACGCTCGAACGTCTGGGTCTCGCAGCCCCCCTCCTCGAGCAGGCCGCGGACGAAATCGATGCACTCGGCCTCGTTGCCCGGAGGATTCGTCGTGTCGAACCGGATCAGCGACTGCGCAAGCTCGACGACGTTCATGCCAGCTCGTCGAGCCCTGCGAGCAACCGGTCGACCTCGTCCGGCGTGTTGTAGTGCACGAAGCCCGCGCGCACGGCGCCGGTGCCTTCGAGCCCGAGCAGCTTCATGATCTCGACGGCGTAGTAGTCGCCGTGCCAGACCGCGATCTGCCGCGCGGCCAGCTCGGTCGCGACCTGCTCCGACGAGCGTCCCGGCAGGTTGAAGGCAAACGTGGGCACACGGCCTTCCGTCGTTCGCAGTCCGTAGAGCTCGACGGCGTCCGGGAGCCCCTCGAGGAAGCGTTGCCCGAGCTGCGTCTCGTGGGCGACGATCGCCTCCCAGCCGAGCGACTCGACGTACTCGACGGCCGCGACGAAGCCTGCGAGCAGCTCGTGCTGCTGTGTCCCGTGCTGGAAGCGGTTCCCCACCGGGCGGTTCTCGGCTGGGCGAACCTTGTATGGCCGCAGGCTCTCGAGGAGCTCGCCCTTACCGAACGCGAGCCCGAGATGCGGGCCGAAGAACTTGTACGGCGAGCAGAGCAGCACGTCGACGTCCCAGCCCGAGGCGTCGATCCGGCCGTGCGGGCCGTAGTGGACAGCGTCCGCCCAGGCGAGCGCCCCGGCGCCGTGCGCGAGCTCGACGACCCGTGCCACGTCGGGCGTCGTCCCGACGGCGTTCGAGGCGATCGGGAACGCGACGACGCGGGTGCGCTCGGACAGCTGCGATTCGAGGTCGTCGAGGTCGAGCGAGAGGTCGTCGTGCACGCCGGCGAAGCGGACGACGACCCCAAGGTCCTCCTCCAGCGCCAGCCACGGGGAGACGTTCGCGTCGTGGTCCAACCGCGTGCAGACGACCTCGTCGCCGCGCTCGAGCTGCCGGCCGAGCGCGCGCGTGAGCAGGAAGTTGAGCGACGTCATGCTCGGTCCGAACGCGACCTCGTCCGGATGGCAGGAGAGGAAGCGGCCGGCGGCGATGCGGGCTCGCTCGATCAGTTCCATCGTGCGGACGCTCGTCTCGTACGGCGCGCCGATGTTCGCGTTGTCCTCGCGCAGATAGCTGGCGATCGCGTCGATCACCGCGTCTGGGCACTGGGTGCCGCCGGGGCCGTCGAAGAAGGCGAGCCCGCGGTCGAGCGCGGCGAAGCGTCCGCGAACGGCCTCGACGTCCAGCAGGGTCGTGCTCATGCGATGTCCTCTCCGTTGACGGTCCAGCGGTAGCGCGGCCTCGCGGTCAGGGACGCGCCGACGAAGCAGTCGCGCTCCGCCTTCGCGAGCAGCTCGCGAACGTTCTGCGGCTCCGGCTCGATCGTCACGTCGAGGTCGACCTTGATCCGCACGAATGCGTAGCGGCCGTCGGTCGTCCGCTGCGTCACCTCGCCGTTCGCAGCGGCGCTGCCGCCGCTCGCGACGCCGATGCGCCGCGCGTGGTAGTCGAGGCTTGTCAGCGTGCAGCGCGCGAGCCCGGCGAGCAGGAGATGCTCCGGCGACCACGCCTCCTCGTTCGGCAGCGCGGAGCCGCCCTCGTCGCTCGTCGCCGCCCCGTCGCGGTCGAGCGACACCGCATACGAGAACGTCTTCGCCTGCGTGGCCACGGCTCGCAACCTACACTCGCGCCATGGCGCTCGCGATCCTCGGCGTCACCGGCTTCACGGGCAGGCTCGTGCTCGACGAGGCGCGGCGCGCGGGGCTCGAGGTCAGGCTCGTCGGCAGGCGGCGGGAGGCGCTCGCGAAGCTCGCCGCAGCCGGGGAGGAGGTGCGCGTCGCCGACGCGGGAGACGAGGCGGCGCTGAGCGACGCGTTCGAGGGTGCGTCGGTCGTCGCGTCACTCGCCGGCCCGTTCCTCGAGCTCGGCCTCGGGCCTGTCGAAGCCGCGATCGCCGCCGGCGCGCACTACCTCGACACGAGCGGGGAGCAGGAGTGGGTCGCGCGCCTGTACGCGGAGCTCGGACCGGAGACGGTGGTGCTGCCGGCGTTCGGATTCGACTACGTCCCGGGCGACCTCGCCGCCAGGCTCGCCGCTGAGCTGGTCGAGGGCCCGCTCGACGAGGTGGTCGTTGCCTACTCGGTCAAGGGCGTCGGCACGAGCCGGGGCACGCGTCGCACGATCGGGCACGTCATGGGCCAGCGCCAGGTCGCCTGGGAGAACGGACGACTCGTTGCGTCGCGCTTCGGGGCGACGACGCGCAGAGTGCGCTTCCCGTTCGGCGAGCGCGGCGTCGTCGAGTGGAGCGGGACCGAGCCGCTGACGGTGCCGCGGCACACCGACGTCCGCAACGTGCGCTCCTACATTCGGGCTCCCGTCATCGCGGCGAAAGCGGGCGGGCTCGGCCGGCTCGCCGCGCCGTTCGTCCGGCTCGGCTCGCGGCTCGGCCCGCCGGGGCCGTCGGAGACATCCCGGCGCAAGAGCCGGTTCGCAGTCGTCGCGGAGGCGCGCGGGCCCGGCGGGGAGGGCCGAGCCGTCGTCGAGGGCACGGACGTCTACGGGCTCACGGCCCGACTGGTCGTCGTCGGTGCGCAGGCGCTCGATGCGGGTGAGGCACGTGGCACCGGCGTTCTCGCCCCGGCGGAGGCGTTCGACGCGCGGACGCTCGCCGGCCGCCTCGAGCCGTTCCTCACGATCGCCGACTGATGTCGTCCGGCCGCCCGCTTACGGTGCGGGTCAATGCAACGGCTCCGAACCTTGAGCGAGGCCGAGTGCTACGCCCGGTGCTACGGGTGGCGGGGGGACGACGCGGTGCGGGTGATCACCGCCGAGCCCCGGCGTCCGCGCTACGAGACGCCCGTCTCCGGCGAGCTGCTCCGCGCCCTGTTCGAAGACAAGCTCGATTCGCGGGAACCCGAAGCCGCCTAGGACGCCCCAGGCCGGCGGGCTCCCGCTGGGCGGGGTTCGGCTCGGCATCGGCTCGCTCGCGGGACCGTGAGCGACGGTAGCGACCGCACACCGAGTGACGTGCCCGACGTGCTCGCGTCCGACCTCGATGTCGTGCTCGTCGGGATCAACCCGGGTCGCGTTTCGGCTGCAGCGCAGGCGCATTTCGCGAATCCGCGCAACGACTTCTGGCGCCTCCTGCACGCCGCCGGGTTCACGCCGCGCCTCCTCGAGCCTGCAGAACAGGACGAACTGCCGAAGTACGGGATCGGCGTCACGAACGCCGCCTATCGGGCCACAGCCGGCTCGGGCGACCTCCGCCGCGCTGACTTCGTCGGTTCGGCCGAGCGGCTGGAACGGATCGCGCGCGATCTGCATCCGCAGTGGCTCGCGTTTGTAGGCAAGGAGGCCTATCGCGGCGTCTTCAACGAGCGCCCCGACTTGGGCCTGCAGGCTCGAAGCCTCGGTGCGACCCGACTCTTCGTGCTTCCGAGCACGTCGCCTGCGAACGCGTCGGTGCCGTGGGACGAGCGGCTGCGCTGGTTCGAGGCGCTCGCCGTCGCGGTCGCCGATCGAGACTGATCACCCTCTCAACGCGCGCTACTTGGCGTGTCGGGACGAGGCGCGGCGGGAGCTCGTCCAGCGGCTCGAGCTCAGCGAACCGAGCGGCGGCCGTCACCGTCCCAGCGAAGCGAGCGCACCGTCAACCAGGGATCCGCGCAAGTTCGTCCAGTCGTACCGCGTGGTCTTGACAGCTGCAGCCGAGTCTAGTTGACTGACTGTCTTAGTCGAATGACTAAGACCGTCTTGTCGCAACCGAACGAAAAGGGTGAATCATGATGCAGCTGAAGAAGAGGCTGCTGCTTACGGGTGGGCTGCTCGCGGTTGGACTTCTGGCGGTGGGTATCGGGTATGCCGCGATCCGCGGCGGTGACGAGGACGAAGCGGCGAACGGGAATGGGCGGTCGGGAGCCCGGGACGTCGATCGGTTCCTCATGCGCAACGGCGAGCAGCCGGGTTTTCGTCCCGACGGCGACGTATCGACCATTGTGGGAGTGAACGCGCTCGCGAGGTACTGGCAGCTGCCGCGGGCCGCCGCGCAGCAACTGCGGGACAGAGGGTTCATCTCGTTCACGACGCGGCGAACCCTTGGTCGTGACGCGGGAGGCGTCAGCGAGGTGCTGCTGTTCAGAACCCCCGAGGGGGCTCGAGACCAGATGGCGTACGACTTGCGCGCGAGCACGATCCACGCGACCCTGCCCGAGACGAAGATCCGCCGCTTTACGGTGCGCGACGTCACGGGTGCGCGCGGCTGGACCGGGAGCGATTTGCACGGCAACCCCATCGGCACCGTGCATTGGGTACAGGGTCGCTGCATGCTCTTGCTCGTCAGCGAGGGCGATCTCCCGTTCGTCGAGGTGCTCTCGACCGGTGCGCGGGCGATCTCCGAGCGTACCGGGGGCGACTGCCCGTAACCGCGGCGCCCGCGCTGCGCGACGCGGGTCGTAGGAGTTTCCGCCGCGCACCGCTAAGGCTCGTCACTCGAGTGTCGCCGCCCTCCACGCTGCGCCTGAAGCGCATCGCCGCTTCAGGCTGTGGAACTCCGTCTCGCGGGGCTCGGGCCTTCTGGCAGTAGCTCGCTTCTTCAGAGAGATCGCCTCGGCGTGGGCCAGCGTTCGGGAATGTTCCTGAGCGGCGTAGCCGTCCTGAGCCTCGCGCGCTGCTAGGTCAGCGAGCCGTTCATCTCGTACGATGGCGGAGGAGGTGCCACGTGGCGACGTCTGATCCGATCGCCGAGATCATCGGGGACTATCGAGCGTTCGCCACGATGCAGCGCGACCGTCTTTCTGCGCGCGGCATCGACATCGCGCCCTACGCACTCAGCCACCTCGCCGTCCGCGTCGCCGATTGGAACCTGTACGTCCACCAGCGGACGCTTCTCGAGCGCCATGCGAGGGCGAACAGCGAGAACCTCTGGAACGGGCGTCCGATCTCCTTGATCGTGCTCGCCGAGCCGCTCGATGTCCTCGACGGGACTCCGGTCTCGCTGATCGAGCTCATCCCGCCCGTGCACCAGCGTGTCTACCGGATGGGCCTCGAGCACCTCGGCGTCGTCGTGGGTGAGGAGATCGACGAGTTCTCGCGAGTGCATCGAGCCGCACTGACTGGCCAGCAGTTCCAGAGTCCCAGCGTCGAGCCGGTCTACGTCCTGTTCGAGGACTTCACCCACGTGAAGTTCTACCGGCGCTCCTTGTACGACGGCGTCATCCTCGAGGGAGCCCGCTTCGACGGCTTCAGCCATGTCGACGACTGGGTGCCGCAGCAGCTGGTCACCGCCACCGGCCCGAACCCGCTGCCGCGGTGACCCAAGCCGCAGCCGGGCTCAATGGCAGATCAGCGTTCCCTTCCAAACCCGAGGTGGTACGGGCCTGAGTGCGCCTAATTTGCGTTGCCCGGGTAGGGGCTAGGGTCGGCAGATACGCGGTCTTCGGATACGCATCCGCGTTGGCGGGTATTCGTCTGCGCCTCGCAACGTGCGTCCTCGCGGTCGGCGCGTACGGCCGAGCGATGCCCGCCCGACGCTCTTCGACTACGACCGGTCGGCGCCTTCTCGACCTCGTGCTGGGCAAAACGACGATCTCAGGAAGCGTCCAGCGCTGACCTGCCGTGAGGAAAGTCGGCTCGCCTGGGCCAGTGTTCGGGAGTGACGCCTGAGCCGCCGTCGAGCTGGCCGGCTACTTGGGGACGCCTAAGCTCGCCGGGCGTACTCGACGGTGGTGAATGGCCAGTCTGATTCGAGCCACTCAGTCACGGCGCGCCAGAGCGGGGTGTCGAGGTGCGCATGGCTCTGCCGCACCCAGGAGAGGACGGAGGCGGCGTTGTCGCTGTCGGGGAGCGGGTAGATGTAGACGCACCCGATCACGTCACGGCCGCCCGGCTCGAGCACCGTGTACGTGAACCCCCTCCGGTTGCGGAAGTCGTCGGCATGGCGCTGCAGGTCGGCGCGGTTCTCGTCCCGCGTCATCGCGCGCGGCCAGGAGCCGTCGGGGAACCCAGGCGTCTCCGCGATGTGCTCCATCGACGACGTCCAGGCGTCGTAGTCCTGCTCGTTGTGCTCAGGCCCAAGCGGTTCGACGGCGAACTCGGACGACTCGAGCCCGAGCGGAACCTCGAAGTCGGGCGGGACGAACTCGGCCATGAACCGATCCTAGTCGGGCAGTCCTCATGGGCGAGGGGGCGAAGCGTGGTCTGGCCTTCGGCATCACGCGGCTGTAGTGTCGCCCGACCCCCGCGAGAGGAGCACCGTGCCTCACGTAGGGGCAGGCCCGATCCTCATTGCTGGCCCCTCAGTGACACAGGCGTAGGCTGGGTCACCCTCGAAAAGGAGTACCAGTGTCAGCGGAAGAGAACACCCGCCTCGTCCAGAATGCGTATGAGGCTTTCGGTCGGGGCGACATGGCGACGTTTGCCGAGGTGATGGCGGACGACATCGAGTGGGTAGATCCCGGCGATCCCGACGACGACCCGAACGCCGGAACGTTCAGAGGCAAGGAAGCAGTTCTGGGCTGGTTTGGTGGTCTTGCGTCGACTCTCGACTACACCACGTTCGAGCCACGAGAGTTCATCGCCCAGAACGACAAAGTGGTATCCCTGGTGCACTCCGAGGCGACGGTTCGTGGCACCGGCCGGGCGTTTGTCAATCCTGAGGCACACGTGTGGACGATCCGGGATGGGAAGCTCGCCCGATTCCAGAGCTATCACGACACCGCAGCGGCGGCTGCTGCCCATCGCGCTGGCTAGAGCTACGTCCGTCGCCTGGGCCAGTGTCCGGGAATGCCACCACCCGACCGCTTCATCCGCCGAGATGGCAGACTCCCTATGGAGGAGGCCGGATATGCCTGGGTGGGGTGTTATTCCTTCGATCCGCGTGCGCGACATGACAAAGGCGCTCGCGTTCTATACAGGGCCGCTCGAGTTCACGCTCGATAGCGGCGGCGACGGCACTACCAACTCGTCCCTAAGCCGCGGCGACGCACGCGTAATGATCGAAACGGCGGCTGACCACTACGGGGACGACTACAACGCGGCGATCAGGGATCGACTGGGCACGCAATCGTCCATCGCGCTTTATATCGAGGCCGAGGATCTGATCGCGTTCCATTCCAGGCTGAAAGCCAGCGGCGCCCGCATCATCGATCCCCTCGCGGAACGGCCATGGGGCCAGGAGGAATTCACCGTAGAGGATCATGAGGGTAACTGGCTGACCTATTGGCGGAAACCCAGTCGGGCCTAACCCGCGACCGACGTTGCGGCCCCGCGTGGGCGGTCGAGGTCACTCGCGTCTAGCGATGGGACGATCGGCAGGATCGAGGTCACGTTCGCGCGGACGGGGCCGCTGGGGTGTCGACGGCTGAAGCGGCACGACTCGACTGAGCGCTGACCTGGGCCAGCGTTCGGGAATGACGCCTGACGAAGTGAACTCGGACGGCCGGAGCAGCGATGAGTCTTCGGTGGCTTGTCAGTCTCTACCGCGTACGGGCGAGGCTGAGATGCGGCCGGAGCGGGCCGCGCCGAGAAAGGAGTCATGAGATGACGCGGTACCTGATTTCGTTCCCCAGCGGCGCGATGGACCACATCCCCGCTGAGGAGTTCCCCGCCGTGGGAGAGGCTGCTCATGCGGTGGTCCAGGAGGCCATGGACGCAGGCGTGTGGGTGTTCGGCGGCGGGTTGGCCGAGAACGTGGATCCCGTCATGGTGGCCGGTGACGGGACGACCACCGCTGGCACGTACCCGCAGACCAAGGAGTTCAACGGCGGGTTCACGGTCCTCGACGTGACCTCTCGGGAGGCAGCCGTGGAGTGGGCCGCGAAGATCGCAGCCGCCTGCCGCTGTGCTCAAGAGATCCGCGAGTTCATGCCCGACCCAGCGGTGGGCAATTGAGCGAAGCCCCAGATCGCCCTTCATGCCCAAGGCTCCCGCCAGACGATCGCCTGGGCCGGCCAGCGTGCGGGAAGGTCCCTTGAGCACGAAGGCAGAAAGTGTCCTCGTTGTTCGAACCAGAAGCGAGCGTGACAGACTTGTGACCATGCGTGAGCTGCGGCCGGGTGTCTGGCATTGGCAATCGCCGCATCCTGCCTGGAACGAGGAGCAGGAGTGGCCCAAGGCGGTCTCGTCTTATGGGATCGAGCTCGGCAACGATTTCGTGTTGTTCGATCCGCTCGCCGTTCCCGACGAGCTACGTGAGCGCGCGACCGCCGTCGTCCTGACGGCGCCGTATCACGAGCGCGATGCCCCTGGACTTGGCCTCCCGGTGCACACGCCGCCGGCGGACACCTGGCAGGACTGGGTCGAGAAGTTCGGCATCGACCCCGACCGCGTGCGCGGCATGGAGAGTGAGGACCTTGCCTGGCTGCGCGCGGGTGGAGGCGAAGGACACTTTCACGGTCCTGGAGCGTGGCCGTTCGGCATCGACGCGTACGCGGGCCGCGAGGACAACGATCTCATCCTCTGGCTCCCGTCGATCGGTGCGATCGTCACCGGCGACTCGCTCTCCGACCTCGGCAACGGACTGGACATCTGGATCGGCTATCGCAAGCACGTGACGCGCGACGATGTCGTGCAACGGCTGCGTCCGCTGCTCGACCTGCCGGTCGAGCTCGTGCTGCCCGCACACGGCGAGCCGACGGATCGCGCGGCGCTCGAGCACGTGCTCTCGTGAGCGGTGCCGGCAGGATCAGAGGCTCAGGCGACTGGCGCCTTCCTGCGCCAGTGCTCGTGAATGTCACCCGATGCGGTTAGAGACACGGTTGCGCGGAGCGCGAGAGAAACGGGAGGCGGCGGTGCCGCCTCCCGTTTGATCGAACGCGCTGGTCAGGTTACGGGCCGGAGGCCCATCTTGTGTCACCGTTCGCAGTGGACTTCTTCGCGTACCCGCTCAGATCGGTCAACGGCGCACCCGATAGCGCAGGTGAAGCACCCGGTTGCTCTGAATCACCACGTCAGGATCCTCCAACAGGTGCTGCGTGTGGACCGACCCGAAGTAGCGCTTGCCGGACCCGAACACGACGGGTACGACGTCCATTCGCACCTCGTCGATCAGGCCCGCGGCAAGCACCTGGCCACCGACGTCGCCAGCGGCGACCTCGACCATGCGGTCACCCGCAAGCTGCTGCGCCTTGGCCACGGCTGCCTCGACGCCGTCGACGAAGTGAAACGGCGCCTCGGGGTCCCAGCCCTCGGGCTTCGGCCGGTGCGTCACGACGACCACGTGGTCGATCCCGCCCGGAGGCTTCCCGTCCCAGCCGTCCGTCATGTCGAAGACGTGGCGGCCGACGATTGTCGCCCCGATCTGGTCCCAGTAGGGCCGGGTGTAGTCGTAGGACGTCTGCGACACCTTCACCTCGCCGCTCTCGTCCAACGGGACGTCACCGCTGGACAACCAGTCGAACAGCGGTCCGGGCTGGTCATTCTCGTCCGCGACGAAGCCGTCCACCGACACCGAGCTGTACATGACCACCTTGCCCACGGGGCTCTCCTCTGCTTCGGGGTGCGCCCAAATTAGCGTGTCGTAAAGCTGTCGCTCTTTGTAAGAATCAATCGGCCGGCAGCGGCCAGCTCTCCAGCGCGTGGCCGGGAGCTGAACACCCTGAGCGACCTGTCTGCGAGCCCGCTCGTGAGCACTCGACACGGTCTCACGCCCGCAGCTCCAGGAGGAGCTCCTCGATCCCGTCGTCGCCCGCGTGCTCGCCAACCTTGACGAACCCGCACTTCTCGAGCACGCGGATCGACGCGACGTTGCACTTCGCCACGTATGCGTGCAGCGGGCGCCCGTCGACCACGTCGAGGAGTTCCGCGAGGGCGCGCGTGGCCAGCCCGCGGCCCCAGAATTCTCGACCGATCCAGTACCCGACGAGCCTGCGTCCGTTGTCCTCCCAGCAACCGATGTTGCCGGCGACCGCGCCGTCGGAGACGACCGTCCAAGTCAGGGCCGAGTCGTTCGCGAGCGTCTTCGCCCAGTGCGCCATGAACGCGTCGCGTTCGCGCGGCGGGAACGCGGCCATCGCCGCCGCTTCCCGGTCGCGCTGGTGCTCGTAGAAGATTGGCAGATCCGCCTCGACGACTTCGCGCAAGACGCCCAAGCAACGAGCGTACCGCCGTCGCCACGGTCCGGTTGCTGCCAGGCCTGAGCACGCGCGCCCTTCCACCTACTGCAACTGAGCGAGCCGGGCTACTCCCAGTTCCCTGCGCCGAGTCGGTCTGGAAGGAGCGGCGACACTTGTGGCTGCGACTTCCAGACGACATCGAACACGTGAGCTAACCGGAGGAGAGGTCACGCGCCTGGGCCAGTGTTCGGGAATGACGCCTGAGACTCGCTACGGCTGAGGCCGCCCGAGCCGGGTCGGGGGCCAGTAGGTCACCTCGGCCCGCCCGATGATGCGGTCACGAGGGACGATGCCCCAGCGGCGCGAATCGCAGGACATGGCTCGGTTATCACCCAGCACGAAATAGCCGTCGCTCGGGCTGCGTCCCCAGCTGCCGCTCTCTCGGCCTCGGTAGGCAGGCTGAAGATATGGCTCGCTCAGCCGCTCGCCGTTGATGAAGACGTATCCGTCCCGCATCGACACGGACTCACCCGGCAAGCCCACGATCCTCTTGATGAAGGTTCCACCGGCGTCGCAGGCGGCCTCGACCCGAGGCGGCGCGTCGAAGACGATGATGTCGCCGCGTTCAGGTTCGTGGAAGCGATAGACGAAGCGGTTTGCGATGACTCGATCGGCGAAGCGCGACTCGCAACCGCTGACCGGCCTGGCGCAGTGAAGGGTCGGCTCCATCGAAGGCGAGGGAATCCGATACGGCTTTGCGACCTCGGCCTGGAAGATGAGAACTGCGACAACAGCCAGCGTGATGGTCAGTGCCCAATCGACCAGTGTTCTCACTGGCGCTGGAAGGCGAGACAGAGAGCGATCGAGAATCCGCACCGCCAAAGGGTGCCACTCCGCTGAGCCTCCCGCCAGCATCGTTGCCTGGGCAGCGTTCGGGAATGTCCCCTGAACGAACGCGGTGCTCGCTGGCGCTACGGCGCCCTCGTCCGGCGGCTGGCCGTGGTGTTTGTGGGCGCTCAGATGCTCGTGAGCTTGGCGGGCGATGTCGACCTTGTGCCTGATGTAGTGCTGCGCGAGCGAAGTCAGGAGGGCGACCAGGACCCCGAGTCCGATGAAGATGTAGATGAGTCGTGAGTAGTCGCGTGTAGTCGCTGGTCGGGGTGAGATCGCCGTAGCCAACGGTGGTCAGGGTCACGACCGAGAAATAGAGGGACTGGATGAGTGACCAGTCCTCAGCGCCCCAGTAGAACACCGTCCCCGACACCAGCAAGGCGACGACGATGGGCGGCAGCGCCTTCGTCTCGGGATCGCGCCAGACCGAGAGGAGTGCCATCCTGAGGCCCCGCAACGCAGCAAGAATGGAGCACTATGTGCATTTCGGCACAACGGTGCACGTTCCTACGCACTCTGTCGTCCGGTAACAAGGCTGGCGTGGGCCAGCGTTTGGGAATGTTCCCTGAGCGCTAACGTGCGCTCGCCCCAGCTCAGGTGCGCGGACGGTACTCCGATGGGCCGGCTAACACGACGAGGTACCCATCGGGATCGCGCAGCCAGATTTCTTGCTGTTTGGCGTTGGGGTTCAAATGCACATCGCGCTCGACCCTCGCATCCACTTCTCTTACCCGCCTCACAGCCGCATCGAAGTCAGAAACCTCGAACCAAAGCAAACTGCCGTTGCCGAGGGGAACATCAGCCGATGCAAGAGGGCCGTGGTGGTTCTCGACGTCGATGTGGTGCAGCTGCAGGATGAGTTCCCCACCACTGACGAGTTGCTCGTATTCATCGCCTCCGTGGGCGCTCTCGGCCTCGAGGATCTGCACGTAGAAGCGGCTGGAGGCGGGGACGTCGCGGACGACGATGAGTGGCTGCGGCCAGACCTTCGTGATCATTCAGACAACTGTAAGGCGAGCTGCTATCTGGGCGAGCTTCGGGAACGACGCCCGAGCGCGTTAAGGTCGCCCACGTTCGTGCGACTCCAACCAGAGATCATCGCGGGTATGCAGCAGCTCGCCGTCGAACAGCGGCGGCTGCTCGGCTCGCGCGCTGCTTGGCATGTCGGGGACATTGCCTGGGGCCTCCGCCAGCACGAGGATCGCGAGAAGGAGTGGAAGATCCGTCTCTGGGTCGTCGACGGCGGTGTCGTCGCCTGGTCGTGGCTGAAGCAGGATGGCCGCGATGCGCTCGAACACGACGTGCATCCGGAGCATCTGCAGCTGCTCGACGAAATCCTTGCCGAACCGGCGGCGCGCGTGGCGTTCGCGTTCGAAGATGACGCGGAACGGCGAGCAGCGCTGGTGCGGCACGGTTTCACGCACGCGGGAACGCCGATGCACTACCTGGTGCGCGACCTTGCGGAATCCCCCGAGGTGCCTGTGCTACCGAAAGGCTTCCGCTATCGCACGGTGCGTACCGAAGACATCCCTGAACGGGTCTCGATCCATCGCGAGGTATGGACGCGCCCCGGCAGACCGTCGCGCTTCACCGAGTCGAGCTTCGCCCAGGTTCGGGCGGAGTGGCCGTATCGCGAGTCGCTCGATTGCGTGGTCGAGGCCCCAGACGGGCGCCTCGTCGCCTACTGCCTCTGCTGGCCCGACGACGAGAATCGAGTCGGAGAATTCGAGCCGGTCGGCGTCCGGGAAGCGTTTCGCCGCCGCGGCCTCGGCCGCGCGGTCTGCAGCTTCGCGCTGCGGCGCTTGCACGAGGAAGGCGGGCGCCAGGCGATCGTCTACTGCGCCGACGAGGTCGCTTGCGCCCTCTACGAGTCACTCGGTTTCCGAAAACACGCTTCGCTCATCGAGTACGCCCGCGCCCGCTGAAATCCTGAGACGTCGCTTGGGCCAGCGTTCGGGAATGTCCCCTGAGCGGGTACGTGGGCAGATGGTTTAACGAGTGGGCATCGCGGCGGCGATGTAGAGCTGGCGACGTGGATAGTCGAGCGTGAGTACGGTGTGCTGGAGGAATCCGTTGCCGAGATTTCCGAGCGCGCGGGTCGGATCCCCGTGCGGCCGCGGCAGGAAGACCGTGGCAACCGGACTGAGCTGAACGTCGCCGAGCACGAGCGAGTCGACTACGCCGTGGTGTGCGTCGATGTGGCCGCGCGCACCCGTGAATGCCCGCGGCGTTGCGGTGGCGAGCGCGTCAGCAAGCCCGAGCATCTCGACCGATTCCAAGTAGATCCCGAGCGTCAGGCTTGAGCCTGTGTCGAGCATGAGCGGCACGCTCGCAGTGTTCACCTGCACAGTGACGACCGGAGTGAGGTCGGTGGCGCCCTCGATGCCAGCACGCACGCCACCTTCGAACCCGAGAGGGTCAAGGCGGACCCGCCGATTCGGGTAGTCGATCTGTACCACTCGGCCCTCGAAGAAGCTCTGTCCGAGGATCGCGTGCAGCGGCTGGTTCAGCTTCGAACCGAGTCGCGAGAGATCGAAGGCGACCGCGTCGATGTCGCCGACCTCGAGCTCGCCGAGCCGCACGTCCGGAAGTTCCGAGGGGTAGAAGCTGGCGGTCTCACTTCCTTGACCAGCTGCCGCGCCCGGCAGATCATCGCTCACTCGCAGGCCTAGCTCGCGCGCGAGCGTCAGGTCCACAACCGATGGTGCGACCGCCGTATCGAGCAAGCAAGCAAACGGTCCGCGGCCGCCGATCTTGATCCCAACGACAACCTGATTCTCGACGAGATCGAATGGAACAACCATCGCCGTCACTCTAGAGTCGCCTCACTCAGCTTGGGCCAGCCGACAGTCCGAGCGAGATCCACTCGCCTGGGCCAGCGTCCTCTCGCCCGACGCGGGCCAACTTGTACGACCGGGCCAGTCGTGGCGGCCCACTCTTCGCTGCGTCCACGCCGCCTCGGCGAGACGGCGCTCCACGTGCTGCCCTCGCCCGCGAACGGGGCGGCGGTCTCAGGCCCTCTTCGACGCCGTCTCGACGTAGGGTGCCAGCACGGCGTCCCAGCCGCGACTGTAGCCCTGAAACTCTGGGGTCGCGTCGGGGACGCGCTCCCACCCGCGGTGCTCGAGCTCCACCCGCGATCCCGGCCCCTCTGGGGAGAAGCGTACTTCCACCTCGGTGCCGGAGACCTTGCCGATGAGCCACTCCATCGCGAGACGATGCGGCGGTTCCCAGGCCGTGATCCGGGCCCATTCGGCCGTGCCTTCGTCGGTCACCTCGTACAGCAGCCCGCCGACCTGGGGGTCGAAGAGGACGTCGGTGACCTTCTCGTGCGCGTACGAGTGCGTTTCCGTCGGCCACCACGAGGAGACGCGTGTCGTGAAGAGCTGGAACGCCTCCTCGGGTGGGAAGTCCACGAGCACGGTCTTGCGAATTGCCTCCGCTGTCATGGCGTTGCTCATCCTGTCTCCTTTCGCGCCGCCGCGGCGAACCGCTCGAGCGCCTCGTCCCAGAAGCTGTCGAAGTACGCTCGAATCCCGGCCAGTCCGTCCGGATCGACGCCGTAGATGCGCCGTGTGCCCTCCTTGCGGTCGATCACGAGACCTGCGTCCTTGAGCACACGCAGGTGCTGCGAGACGGCGGGCCGGCTCACGGGCATGCGTGCCGCCAGCTCCCCGACGGACTGAGGGCCGTTCTTCAGCGCGTCGAAGATCTGGCGCCGAGTCCAGTCGCCCAGTGCATTGAGGACTATTCCGTTCGTACTCACTAACCGTAAGTATGAACTTACGAGGGTCTCTTGTCAACCGTTCCAGCGGTTGGTGATCGGCGTTCGCCGGTCGCGACCGAATGCCTTCGGGCGCAGCTTCACCCCCGGCGGCGCCTGCCGGCGCTTGTACTCGGCTCGGTCGATCAACGCCAGCGCCCGCTCGACGACCCCGCGATCGTGACCTCCGGCGAGGAGCTCCTCGCGCGAGCGGTCGAGCTCGACGTACGCCTCGAGCACGCGGTCGAGGTCGGGGTACGCCGGCAGCGAGTCCTCGTCGCGCTGGTCGGCGCGGAGCTCCGCCGAGGGCGGCCGGTCGATGATCGAGACCGGGATCAGCGCCCGCCCCGCGCGCTCGTTCAGGTACCGCGCGAGCCGGAAGACGTCCGTCTTGTAGACGTCTTTGATCAGCGCGAACCCGCCCGCGAGGTCGCCGTAGAGCGTCGAGTAGCCGACCGACAGCTCCGACTTGTTCCCGGTTGCGAGGACGAGCCAGCCGTGCTCGTTCGAGAGCGACATCAGCGTCATCCCGCGGACGCGGGCCTGGAGGTTCTCGGCGGCGAGCCCCGCCGTCCCGACGCCGGCGTCGTGGAAGGCGCCGACCATCGTCTCGATCGGCAGCTCGCGAAAGTTGCAGCCGAGGTTCGCTGCGAGGCGCTGCGCGTCGGTCTGGGTGCCCTCCGACGAGAAGCGGGACGGCATCGAGACGCAGTGCACTCGCTCCGGCCCGAGTGCCTCGACGGCGAGCGCCGCCACGAGCGCGGAGTCGATCCCGCCCGAGAGCCCGAGCACCACGTCGCCGAAGCCGTTCTTGCCGACGTAATCGCGGAGCGCGAGCACGAGCGCCGTCCGCATCTGCTCGAGCTCGGAGGCGAACGGCGTCAGTTCACCTCCCGCCTCGAGCTCGACGACGAGCAGGTGCTCGGCGAAGCCCGGAGCACGTGCGACGACGTCGCCGCCCGCGGCGATGACGGCGGAGTGGCCGTCGAAGACGAGCTCGTCCTGGCCGCCGACAAGGTTGCAGAAGACGAGTGGGAGGCTGTTGTCGCGGGCTCTTGTCGCCAGCATCGCCTCGCGGCTCTCCGCCTTGCCAACGTGGAAGGGCGATGCCGAGAGGTTGACGAGCACCTCGGCGCCGGCTGCGGCGAGGTCGGCTGACGGACCCGGCTGCCAGACGTCCTCGCAGACGGTCAAACCGACGCGCATGTCCCGGAGCGGCACGACGAGCCCGGCGGTGCCCGGCTCGAAGTAGCGCTCTTCGTCGAAGACGCCGTAGTTGGGTAGCAGCCGTTTGCGGTAGAGCGTGTGCAGCTCGCCGTCGACGCAGACGGCGCACGCGTTCGCGAGCCCCTCCGCGAACGACCACGGCGTCCCGACGAGCGCGACGAGCCCGTCCGTCGCCGCCGCGATCTGGCGTGTCGACTGCTCCGCTGCGCGCACGAACGCGGGGCGGAGCAGCAGATCCTCGGGCGGATAGCCGGTGACGGCCAGCTCCGGGAAGACGACGAGCTCGGCGCTCTCCGCTCGCGCGTCCGCGAGAGCAGCGAGAATACGCTCGCGGTTGCCCTCCAGGTCGCCGACGACCGCGTTGATCTGGGCGAGTGCGAGCCGCATCGGACACGATCCTAGCGGTTTGCGACTCTCAGGCGAAAACACCCTCACGATCGCCCGCCGCTATCGCGGCCCGCTTCACTCCGGCAACGGCGGCTACACGGCGGGCCGGCTCGCCGCGTTCGTCGACGGCCCCGCGGAGGTGACGCTGCGCCTGCCGCCGCCGCTCGACCGCCCCCTGACCGTGGCCGAGGAGGATGGGCGCGTGCTCCTGCTCGACGGGGAGGCACTGATCGCCGAGGCCAGGCCGGGCGCTCCCGACGTCGAGGTGCCGAGGACGGTGACCTTCAGGGCGGCGGCGGAGGCCGCGACCCGCCACGTCCGCTTCGCCGGAGAGAACTTCTCCGAGTGCTTCTCCTGCGGCATTCGGCCGGATGACGGCCTCTGTATCAATCCCGGCCCTGTGCCGGGCACCGAGGTCCACGCTGCGCCGTGGGTCACGCACGACGTCTCGCCCGAGGTGATCTGGGCAGCGATCGACTGCTCCGGTGCGTACGCCGTCGGTGGGCCCGGCCGCGGCGAAGTCGTGCTCGGCCGGATGACGGCGGAGATCCGCGCGCTTCCGGCTGAGGGCGAGCGCTGCGTCGTGATCGCGTGGCCGCTCGGGGAGGACGGGCGCAAGCTCCATGCCGGCACGGCGCTGCTCGGCAAGGACAGCGAGGCGCTCGCCCTGGCGCGTCAGACCTGGATTCAGCCGAGGACGGGGTAACGCGCGTGTGCGGCGCGAACTGCCGTGCTCGGTCGAGCGAACGTCGTCACCGCGGCCCCGGACGGAGCGCGACGTCAGCGTCAGGCCTCGCGGCGCAGCCGGATCGCGTTCAGGTCCTCGGCGAGGATCCGCTCGATCCGCTGCTCGAGCTCCTCGACCGGGTCGTGCTCGGCATGGATGTAGCGGCCCGAGAGCGCATCGAAGCGGCCGGACGCGAGCTCGCGGACGAGCCGCGGCGCCAGCTCCGGCGGCGTCCAGGGCGCGTCGTCGCCGAACCGGTCGGTCATCTCGGTGCGGACGAGCCCGGGGCTGATCACGAACACCTTCACGTTGTCGTCCTTGACCTGCTGGGCGAGGATCTCGCCAAAGCGGCCGACCGCGGCCTTGCTCGCGCCGTACGCGCCCGACGTCGAGTCCGGTAGGTACGAGGCGCCGCTGCCGGTGATCACGATCCGGCCGCCGCCGCGCTCGATCATCCCCGGCAGAGCGAGCCGGACGATGAGGTAGACCCCGAGCACGTTGACCTCGAGCACACGCCACCACTCGTCGACGTTCGTCTCCCAGGACTCCTCCCAGAGTGCGACGCCGGCGTTTGCGACGAGCAGGTCGATGGGGCCCGCCTCGGCGAGCATCCGCTCGACGTCCGCGCGCTGCGAGACGTCGCCGACCACGGCGCCCCCACCGATCTCCCCCGCGACCGCCTCCACCTGCGCGGACGTGCGGCCGGTGACGGTGACGTGCCAGCCGTTGGCCGCGAGCTCGCGCGCGATTCCGGCGCCGATCCCACGGCCGCCTCCGGTGACAAGCGCTCTAGACGGCATCCGCGATCTCCTCCAGGGTCTCGGGGTTCTCCAGGGTCGAGAGATCGCCGGGATCCTCGCCGAGCGCCTTTGCGCGGACGGCGCGCCTGACGATCTTTGCCGAGCGCGTCTTCGGCAACGCCGAGACGAAGAGGACGCGCTCGGGCGCGAACGCCTTCCCGAGCGCGCCCGCGACGGCAGCCTTGATCCCGTCGGCATCCTCCTCGGCGCCGGGCTTCAGCGCGACGAAGATCCACGCCACCTCGCCCTTCACCTCATGCGGGACGCCAATCGCCGCCGCCTCGGCGACCGAGGGATGGTCGAGCGCGGCCGACTCGAGCTCGGCCGGCCCGATCCGCTTGCCGGCGAGGTTGAGCGTGTCGTCGGAGCGGCCGTGCAGGAACCAGTAGCCGTCCTCGTCGACCGAGGCCCAGTCGCCGTGCGTCCACACGCCCGGGAAGCGCCGCCAGTAGGTCTCGAGGTACCGCTCGTCGTCGCCCCAGACGCCGCGCGTCATCCCGGGCCAGGCGCGCGTGCAGACGAGCTCTCCGACCTCCCCGCGGAGCGGCTTGCCCTCGGGCGAGTAGACGTCCATGGCCTGGCCGAGCGCGGGGAAGCCGAGCGAGACCGGCTTCGTCGGCTCGGTCAGCGCGACGGAGAGGAAGCACGCTCCGACCTCGGTCCCGCCGGAGATGTTGACGATCGGGATCTGCCCGCCGCCTGCCACGTGCTCGTTCAGCCAGTCGTACGGCCCGGCGTTCCAGGGCTCGCCGGTCGTCGTGATCGCCCGCAGCGACGAGAGATCCTGTGCGGGCACGCCCTTCGGGATCAGCGCCCGGATCAGCGTCGGCGAGACGCCGAGCATCGTCACGCGCTCCTCCTCGATCAGCCGCCAGAGCCGGTCGCCGGGCCGGTCGGGCGCGCCCTCCATGTAGATCACGGCGGCGCCGAGCGAGCCGGCGCCCACCACCGTCCACGGTCCCATGATCCAGCCCATGTCCGTGGCGAAGAGCACGCGGTCACCGGCGCGGATGTCCGCCTGGTACGCCGCCTCCCGGGCGATCGAGAGGAGGAAGCCGCCGTGCACGTGCAGCGCGCCCTTCGGCCGGCCGGTCGTGCCGGACGTGTACGCGAGGAGATACGGATGCTCCGCCTCGACCTCGAGCGGCTTCAGCTCACCCGGCCCGAGCTCGACACTCCAGGTTCTCTCGGCGCGCGACCACTCGACGACCTGCTCGACGCTCGGCGACTCGCGCAGCGCCTCCTCGATCGTGTCGCGCATCGGCACGCGCGTCCCCCGGCGCAACGAGTAGTCGGCCGTGATCACGGCCTTCGCGCCGGAGTCCTGCAGGCGCTGGACGACGGCGGGGGCGGCGAAGCCGGAGAAGATCGGCACCTGCACGGCGCCGATGTGCGCACACGCATGGGAGGCGACAGCGGCCTCGGGCGCCATCGGCAGATAGATCGCGACCCGGTCGCCGGCGGCGACGCCGAGTGCGACGAGCGCCTCGGCGAGCCGCGTCACCTGCTCGGAGAGCGCAGCGAACGTCCACTCGGCGCGGAGCCCGTCCTCGGTCCGGAAGACGGCCGCGACCGCGTCGGGCGTGCGCTTCGCCCAGGCATGCACGCAGGCCTGGGCGACGTTCAGCCGTGTGCCCTCGAACCAGGTCGTCCACTCGATCCCGCGCGAGTCGTCGAGCACTCGATCCCAGGGCCGCGCGAGCGCGAGGTCGAGGTCCGCGGCGACGGCGCGCCAGAAGCGGTCCGGCTCCTCGACCGAGACGCGGTGCAGCGAGGCGTAGCCGTCGCAGCCGAGCGAATGGGCCAGCCGGGTGACGTTCGCGGACGCCAGCTGCTCCGGCGACGGCGTCCAGGCGAACTTGACATTTGCGTTAGCAATCACTAACTTAGCGCCCGCTAACGTCGCGTGAAGGGGCTCTCATGGCACTCGCAATCTTCTCAGAGGAACGCCGGAAGTGGTGGACGCTCGCCGCCGTCTCCTTCGGGCTCTTCATGATCATGCTCGACAACACGGTCGTGAACGTCGCCCTGCCGGCGATTCAGGAGGATCTCGGCGCCGACCTCTCGCAGCTGCAGTGGATCGTCACGGGCTATGCGCTCAGCTTCGCGGCGTTGATGCTGATCGGCGGCAAGCTCGCCGACGCGTACGGCCGCCGGCTCATCTTCGTTGCCGGCATCGTCGTCTTCACCGGCGCCTCGCTCTGGTGCGGTCTCGCCGACTCGGGCGAGATGCTGATCGCCGCGCGCGTCGTCCAGGGCGTCGGCGCGGCGCTGATGAACCCGGCGACGCTCTCGATCATCGCAGCAACGTTTCCGCCGAAGCAGCGGGGGATGGCGATCGGGATCTGGGCCGGGGTCTCGGCGCTCGCGCTCGCGATCGGCCCGCTCGTCGGCGGCCTGCTCACCGAGCACCTGAGCTGGCACTGGATCTTCTTCGTCAACGTCCCGGTCGGGGCGGTCGCGATCGCCGCGAGCTACCTGTTGATCACGGAGTCGAAGGACGAGACGCACGAGAGCCTCGACCTGCCTGGGCTCGCGACGTCGGCGCTCGGCCTGTTCGCGCTCACCTACGGCCTGATCGAGGCGAACGAGTACGGCTGGACGTCGGCGCGGATCGTCGGCTCGTTCGTCGTCGCGGTCGTCGCACTGGCGTCGTTCGTCGTGATCGAGCGGCGTCGGCGCTCACCGATGCTCGACCTCAGCCTCTTCCGCAGCGGCACGTACACGGGCGCGAACGTCGCAATGCTGCTCGTCGCGCTCGCGATGTTCGGCGTCTTCTTCTTCGTCTCGCTCTACATGCAGAACGTGCTCGGGTACTCGGCCGTCCAGGCGGGCGCGGCCTTCCTGCCGATGACCGTGCTCATCATCCTCGTGGCACCGATCGCGGGGAAGCTGTCCGACAAGCACGGCTCGCGCTGGCTGATGACGGGCGGAATGATCCTGCTCGGGGTCCAGCTTCTCTACCTCTCGCAGCTCGGCGCCGACGCCGACTTCTGGAACCTCCTGCCCGGCTTCGTGCTCGGCGGCCTCGGGATGGCGCTCGCGATGACCCCGACCGCGGCGGCGGCGACCCGCGCGGTGCCGGTGCACAAGTCCGGTGTCGGCTCGGCCGTGCTGAACGCGATGCGGCAGGTCGGCGGCTCGGTCGGCGTCGCCCTGATGGGGGCGATCGTCGCCAACCAGGCGGCGGGGAAGCCGGGCGTCGAGGGCTTCATGGCTGGGTTCGAGCGGGCGCTCTTCGTCGCCGCGCTGATCGCCTTCGCCGGCTCGGTTGTCGCCTTCGCGCTCGTGCGGCAGGAGACGCACGCGGGGGAGGCCGCCCCCGTGGAGCTCGCGGCGTGACGCCGATCGGCCAGACCCGCCTGCCGGCGGCGGAACGCCGGCAGGCGGTCGTCGGCGCGGCGCTTCGGGTCTTCGTCGGCGGCAGCTACAGCGGCGCGACGACGGCCGAGATCGCACGCGAGGCTGGCATCTCCGAGCCGATCCTCTACCGTCACTTCGCCTCGAAGCGCGAGCTCTATCTCGCGTGCCTCGCAGCGGCCTGGACCTCGTTCCGGGAGGCGCTGGACGCCAAGCTCGACGAGCTCGGCGACCGCGAGGCGGTGACAGCGATTGGTGAGGCATCGCGCGAGTTCCACGCGTCGGGCGGGATCAAGCCGGTCACGCTCTGGATCCAGGCGCTGACCGAGGCGGGGGAGGACGTGGAGATCCGCGACTTCCTGCGCGGGCAGCTGCGGGAGGTGCACGACTACGTCGCCGCGGCCGTCCGTCGCGCCCAGGCGGCCGGCGGCGTCCCGACCGACCGCGACCCGGACGCCGAGGCGTGGGTCTTCGTCGGCGCCGCGCTGCTCCTCTCGTTCGCCGACCGCCTCGGCGGCCTCCTCGACGCCGACGACCTCACCCGCATCGGCGCCGAACGCCGCCGCTGGCTCACGGGCAGCGGCTAGCGAACCTCGCCACTGGGCCGGGAGCGAAGCGACCCTTCAGGGGTTTGCGCGCCGGGGATCCGCATCCGCGGATTCCCGGCATGCGACGGAAACAGGGAGGCGAAGCCGACCCTTCAGGGGTCTTGGCGCGAATCGGGATCTGCTTCCGCAGATCCCGATTCTGATTGCGCCCCTGGTTCTAAATATGAAACGTCCCCGGCTGCGGCTCCGGGGACGTTTCTTCAGGCAAGCTGCCACTGGGCGACTCTCCGAGAGACGTGACCCTGCGGCTCGATCACGGCCCTGCGGTTGCGGCGGTCGCACCTTTGGTGGCGCGCCCTTGCACACGAGCCTGGCGTCGGCCGGTGCAAGTTGGCAGCACTGTACGAGCACTGTCCGGAAAAGTCAAGTAGCTCGGTCAAGTGATTTGCTGTAGATTCACTTGACCGTGCGCCTGGAGCCGCTTGATCCGCGAAAAAATCACCGCAATGGGGTACGCGCGGCATTCCACTTCCCGCTTGACTCTGTCAACCCGCAGTGATCCTGTGACCCGACGTATGCCGTCCTGATGACCGACACCACCGCCCTCCACCGCTCCGCTGCCGCCGCCGCCCCCGCGGGGGCGCGCCTGGGCGACCGGCTCCGCCTCCTGCGCGTCGCCGCCGGGTTGACTCAGACGGAGCTCGCGGGAGACCGCTTCTCGAAGGAGTACGTCAGCCAGATCGAGCGGGGCAAGACCCGCCCGACCGCCGAGACGGTCGAATGGCTGGCGCAGCGCCTCAACGTCGACCCCGCGTTCCTCTCGAGCGGCGTGTCGACCGACGAGCGCAGCCGGGTCGAGGCCCTGCTTGCCCGCGCCGAGGCGCTCGCGAAGGGCTATCGCTACAAGGAGGCCGTCGACGCCTACGAGGACGTGCGCGCCGCGGTGGCAGCGACGAACTCGGTCGAGCTCGACGTCCGCACCCGCTCGGGCGAGGCCTGGGCGCGGCTGCAGGAGGGCGATGTCCGCACGGCGATCGACCTGCTCAACACCGCGCGGGCGCACACCGAGGGATCCGTCTTCTCCGACGTCGACCGCGCCGAGATCGTCTTTCGGCTCGGCGTCGCGCGCTACAAGCTTGCGAGTACGTCGACGGCGGTCGCGCTGCTCGACGAGGCGCTGTCGCTCGCGGAGGGCTCCGACCTTCCGTGCGACGGGCTTCGGTCCGACATCTACCACTGGCGCTCCCGCTGCCATCGCCGCCAGCGTGACTTCGAGGCCGCGCGCGAGGACGTCGAGCACGCGCTCGAGCTCGCGCAGGGCGTCGACGACCGACGCAAGATGGCCGACGCCTACTTCCAGGCCTCGCTCGTGGCCGAGCGCACCGGCCACTGGGTGCTCTCGCGCAACTACGCGGAGCGGGCCAAGAGCCTCTTCCAGGAGCTCGACGACGAGCGCACGGTCGGCCGGCTGCTGAACAACCTCGGCGGGCTCAGCCTCCTGCTCGGGAAGCCACACGAGGCGATCGAGCAGCTGAAGGCGTCGTTCGCAGTCGCGGTCGAGGCGGACTCGCAGGCTGATGCCGGCCAGGCCGTCAACGGCCTCGCGACGGTGCACCTGCGCCTGGGTGAGTGGGAAGCGGCCGAGGAGAACGCGCGCGAGGCGCTGCGTCTGCTCGAGGGCCGCGAAGACTTCCTCGACGAGATCGGTCAGGCGCAGATCGTGCTCGGCCGCTCACTGCTCGAGCGGGATCGCTTCGATGAGGCGGAGCAGTCGCTCCGCGCCGCCGATGCGACCTTTGAGCAGCTCTCGTCGATCAGCCACCGCGCCGGGGCGTGGGTGGCACTTGGAGATCTCGCTGCGCGGCGCGGCGAGGACGTTGAAGCGGCTCGGCTGTATCGGAATGCGGCCGAAGCCCTTCAGGACCTGCGGTTCTAGAAACGGAAAGGAGGAGGCAAATGAAGACTCGCCTGCTGTTCTTCGCCCTGACGGCGTCGGTCCTCTTCGCCTCGTGGGGTGCGGCCGCCAGCCGCTTCCTCAGTTGGTCGGACGGAAGCTAGTCCCACCGGGCCTGGCTAGACTCGCCGCGTGCGTCTCGCCGCGGCTCTCGCTCTAGCCGCCTGCTCCATCGCGGCAGGCTGCGGCGGCTCCTCCTCAGCGCAGGAGGAGCCGAATTCCCCGACTCTCGAGGCACTTTGGCGTGCCCCGGGCGAGGACGTCGCGATCGTTCCCGGCACCGGCGACTTCGGGCCGGGAACGGTTCGCTTCACCTTCCTCGTCATCGACGGGCAGGGCCGCGTGGTCACCCGGCCGACGGCCAAGATCTGGCTCGCCCGCGGGCTCAAGTCGAAACCGTTCGCACAGACGACGGCCCGGTCCGAGTCGATCGGGATCGGCGCGAGCGAGCCTGGCGAGCCCGAAGAGGTGTTCGTCGCGCACCTCACGTTGGAGGAGCCCGGCAAGTACTGGCTGCTCGCCGAGCCCGTCGGGGGTCGAAAGATCCAGGCCGTCGGCAACGTCGTCGTCAAGGAGGCGACCTTGGCCCCGGACGTCGGTGCGCCGGCCGTCGCCTCCGAGACGCCGAAGCTCGCAAACGCGACGCTGGCGCAGCTGACGACCTCGACGAAGCCGGACGACAAGCTCTACCGCAGCTCGATCGCGGATGCGGTCGCTGCGAAGGCGCCGTTCGTCGTCGCCTTCGCGACGCCGAAGTACTGCACGAGCCGCACGTGCGGCCCCGTCGTCGAGGTGGTCAGCGAGGTGCGTCGGCGGCACGCCGACTCCGGTGTGCGGTTCATCCACGTCGAGATCTACGAGGACAACGACCCGACCAAGGGTCAGAACAGCTGGGTGCGGGAGTGGAAGCTCCCGTCGGAGCCCTGGGTCTTCGTCGTCGGCGCGGACGGAAAGATCACCGACCGCTTCGAGGGGACGGTGTCCGTGCGCGAGCTCGACGAAGCGGTCGTCGCGCTGAAGTAGTTTCCCGCGTTTTCCGCTCGGGCAAGAGCACGCGATATCCGCGAGGGGCTCGAGGAGCTCGGCACGACCTTCATCAAGCTCGGCCAGATGCTGTCCTCGCGGCCGGACCTGCTGCCGGACCTCTACATCGAGGAGCTCGAGCAGCTCGTCGACGACGTGACGCCCTTTCCGTTCGACGAGGCGCGGCGGCTCATCGACGAGGAGATCGGGCTCGAGATCTTTGCGCGGCTCGACGAGCGGCCGCTCGCCTGTGCCTCGATCGCGCAGATGCAAGGGACGGGGACGCTGAAAATCGGGATTCAGCCGACCGGCCTCGACGAGCTCGAGCACGTCGCCCGTTCGGTCGCGAACCGGCTCGGGGCCGCGATGATCATCTCGGCGCTGCTCGTCGCCTCCGCGCTGATGGCGCGGGTGAACGACACGATCGCGGTGACCGGGTTCGTCCTCTCCGTCGGTCTCGGCCTCTTCGAGCTGTGGCGGATCCTGCGGACGCCCGGCGACCTCTAGCGGCTACGCGACCTTGCCGCTCGAGCCGACGCGCTCGATCACGACCTGCGGTACCCGCGCGCGCGGGCTGAGCCGGAGGCACATGCGGACGACCTCGGCGCAATCCTCGGGCTGGATCATTTCCTCGCCCGGCAGCCCAGAGAAGTCGGCCATCGGGGTGTCGACGAAGCCGGGGCAGATCGCGATCGCGCGGACGCCGTCGTCGTCGAGGTCGGCGTTCAGCGAGTGCGTCAGTGAGATCACGGCCGCCTTCGTCGCGGCGTAGATCGGCAGGATCGGCACCGGCTGCGTGCCGGCGATCGAGGCGAGGTTGACGATCCAGCCCTTTGTCTCGCGCAGGTGCGGGATCGCCGCCTGGGAGACGAGCACGAGCCCACGCAGGTTGATCGCGAGCTGCCGGTCGATGTGCTTGAGCTGCGCGTCCTCGACCCGGCCTGCGATTCCGATCCCGGCCGAGTTGACGAGCAGATCGAGACCGCCTGCCCGCTCGACGTGCTCCCGCACGACTCGCTCGCAGTCCTCCGGCTTCGAGACGTCTGCGGCGATCGCGGTCGCGCCGAGCTCCGCACCCGCGGCCTCGATCTTGTCGGCCGTGCGGGACGCGAGCGTGAGCTCGAACCCCTCGTCGCGGAGCATCCTCGCGATCGCGAGCCCGATGCCCGAGGAGCCTCCTGTGATCAACGCCGACGCCACGCGTTTCGACTATCTCAGAATTGCGCAAGGAGTCGGTGACAGGATCCCGAACCTGGGCCCAGATACCCAGGCTCCTCCTCTCCCCTGAGTGCGACGACGGCTCCCCGGCCGTCGTCGCGTCTTTCCTGGCCGCTCGCGGCGCTCCAGAAAGCACGCGAGCGCGTATTTTGGGGGCGTGTCCCAGAGCCTCACCTCCCTTGCGCCGAGCGGCGGCTGCGCAGCGAAGTACCCAGCGGCGCGGCTGGAGGAGCTGCTTCGCGGCTTCGTCCCTGCCGAGGCGGAGAACCTGCTCGTCGGGCTCGCGCCCGCCGACGACGCCGCCGTCTACAAGCTCGACGACGAGCGCGCGCTCGTCTTCACGCTCGACTTCTTCCCGCCGCTCGTCGACGATCCGGCGCTCTACGGCCGCATCGCGGCGACGAACGCGCTCAACGACGTCTTCGCGATGGGCGGCTCGCCGCTGCTCGCGCTCTCGATTGCGGCGTTCCCCGAGAGCCTGCCGAACGAGACGCTGGCGGCGATCTTCGGGGCCGCCGACGCGCAGGTCCGGGCCGCCGGTGCGATCCTGGCCGGCGGCCACACGCTCCGGGACGAGGAGCCCAAGTACGGGCTCGCGGTCGTGGGCACCGTGCATCCGCAGGGTTTCTGGGCGAAGAGCGGCGCGCGGCTCGGCGATGCGCTCTTCCTGACCAAGCCGCTCGGAACCGGGATGCTGCTCCACGCCGCCCGTGAGGGCAGGCAGCACGACGAGGGGCTCGCTGCCGCGATCGACGCCATGACGACGCTCAATCGGGACGCCGCCGACGTTCTGCGGCCGTTCTCCCCGACCGCAGTCACCGACGTCACCGGCTTCGGCCTGCTCGGGCATGCGTACGAGCTGGCAGACCGGAGCGGTGTCCGGGTCGAGCTCGACGCAGCAGCGCTGCCGTTCTTCCCGGGTGCATTCGAGCAGGCGGACGCCGGAGTCCGGACCGGCGGAGACCGGCGCAATCGCGACTTCGCCGGTCCGCACGTCGACGCAGACGATGTCGCGGAGGCGTTGCTCGCGCTCGCCTACGATCCGCAGACGGCGGGCGGGCTGCTCGTCTCGCTGCCGGCGGACAAGGGCGCCGTGCTCGCAGCAGCGTTCGCGGAGCGCGGCCTCTTCCTCGCCCGCGTCGGGCGTGTCGTCGACGGCGCCGGCGTCGCCCTTGCGTAGGCTCGGCCGGCTCACCCCGGAGCGGTTTGCGCGTCTTGCCCTCGCCTCGGCGCTCTCGCTCTACCTGATCGTCCTCACCGGCGCCGCCGTGCGGCTGACCGGCTCGGGGCTCGCGTGCGAGTCGTGGCCCGGCTGCCAGGAGGGAGCCTTCTTCCCTGCCGTGGGCGAGCACTCCACGATCGAGTTCGGCAACCGGGTGATGGCGCTCTTCCCGATCGGCCTCTCGCTCGCTGCCTGGATCTTCTCGTACCGCACGTCCGGGCTCGGGCGCTGGGTGCGCTGGCTCGCGGGCTTCACCTTCCTCGGCACGATCGCGCAGGCGCCGCTCGGCCTGCTCACGATCCGGCTCGACCTGCATCCGCTGATGGTGGCCACCCACTTCCTGCTCGCGCTCGTCGTGCTCGCGACCGCGACGGTCGTCGCCGTCGAGGCGTGGGGGAACGCGCGTGGTCGAGTCGAGTCGCCGGTGCCGCGGTGGCTTCGGCTCGTCGGCCTCGTGCTCGCAGGAGCCTGCGGCATCCTCGTCGTCACGGGGACGCTCTCGACGGCGGCGGGGCCGCATCCGGGCGACAGCGCCGAGATCGAGCGCTTCTGGAACCTGCTCGACGCGGTCTACGTCCATGTGCGCGCGACGGCTGCGTTCGGGCTCTCGTTCCTCCTCCTGCTCGTCTGGCTCTACCGCAACCGCGATCGGGCCGGCCTGCTCGCGCAGGGCGCCGTGATCCTGCTGGGGCTGCTGCTCGTGCAGATGGCGGTGGGAGAGCTGCAGTGGCGGAACCAGCTGCCGTGGTGGCTGGTGTTGATCCATGTCGGGTTGGCCGCGCTCGTCTGGGCCTGGACGGTCGGGCTCGTGACGGCCCTCTGGCGCACCCCACGTACAATCCGTAGATGAGCGAGCTGCGCATGGTCGGCAGGCCCGCGCTGCAGCGACCGGTGCTCGTGGCGGCGTTTCGGGGCTGGAACGACGGCGGCCAGGGCGCGACGCTCGCCGCCGGCTACCTCGCCCGGATCTGGGATGCCGAGCGCTTCGCGGACATCGATCCCGAGAACTTCGTCGACTTCCAGGCCAACCGGCCGCACGTCTCGCTCGGCGAGGGGCTGAAACGCCGGATCGAATGGCCCGAGAACGCCTTCTACCACGCCCGCATCCCCGACACCGAGCGTGACGTCGTGCTCCTGCTCGGCGTCGAGCCGAGCCTCCGCTGGCAGACGTTCTGCAAGCTCGTCGTCGACCTGGCGCGCGAGCTCGACGTCGAGCTCGTCGTGACGCTCGGCTCGCTGCTCGCCGACGTGCCACACACGCGCGCGGCGCCGGTGACGGGCGCCGCGAGCGATCCCGAGCTCGTCGCCAACCTCGGGCTGCAGCACTCTCGCTACGAGGGGCCGACCGGGATCGTCGGCGTGCTCCAGGACACGTGCAGGCGTGAAGGCCTCCCGGCGGCAAGCCTCTGGGCGGCTGTGCCCCACTACGTCTCGCTGGCACCGAGCCCACGTGCGGCCCGGGCGCTGTGCGACCGCCTGGCCCAGCTGCTCGACATCCCGGTCGACACGACGGAGCTCGCCGAGGCGGAGGAGTCCTACGCCGAGCAGGTCAGCGAGGCCGTCTCCTCCGACGAGGAGACGGCTGCGTACGTGGCCGAGCTCGAGAAGCGAACGGACGAACTCGATCTCGAGGAGCACGAGGATCTGCCCTCGGGCGACTCGCTGGCCGCGGAGCTGACGCGCTTCCTGCGCGAGCGCGACGCCGAGAACGGCGAAGACACGCCCCGCGAGCAGTAGGAGGGTTTGGCGAAACAGCGGGCTGTGCCGCCGGGCCGCGCTGGTCGTCCCGATGCTGCGTCCTCAGTCGCGCCGATAGCTTCGGCTATCGGCGCTCCCTGCGTCCTTGCCTCCGAACGACCATCGCGCACCCCGGCGACGAGCGCCATTCCGCCAAACCCTCCTTGTCAGGCCAGCAGCCGGAGCACCGTTTCGGCGTCGAGCCGCTCGACGATCTCGTCTGCGTGGCGCAGACGTTCGGCGGGCGCCGACCCGAGCACGGCCGCGCAGCGCATCCCGGCGGCCTTCGCGGCGGTGACGCCGAGCGGCGTGTCTTCGAGGACCAGAACCTCGCCCGCTTCGATCCCGCCGCCGAGTCCGGCGAGCGCGGCGAGGTAGCCCTCCGGATCGGGTTTCGTCCTCGTCACGTCCTCGGCCGTGATCGTCAGCGAGAGGTGCTTCGCAAGCCCAGCGGCGGCGACAATGCCGTCGACCACGTCGCGTCTCGCCGTCGTGACGATCCCGACCGGAACGAGCGCAGCCGCAGCGGCGACCGCCTCGCGCGAGCTGAGCGGGACGGTCGAGCCGTCGCCGGCGGCGGTGAGGAAGCGGGCGATCCCTTCGCGGATGAGCTCGGGATCGCTCGCGCCGAGCCATTTCTCGACGCCGTCCTCGTCCGACAGCCCCGCGAGCTGCTCGAAGTACTGCTCCCGCGTGATCGGCCGGCCGCGCGCCGCGTAGAGCTCGCGGTAGACCTCAAACCAGATCGGCTCGTCGTGCGAGAGCGTGCCGTTGAAATCGAAGAGGACCGCGCGAACGCTCACGATGCGGCCGCGAGCGCAGCGCGGCAGCGGGCTTCGACCTCGGCGGCGCCGACGGACGCGGCCGTGCCGAGTTTGCCGCCGAGCCCGACGGCGAGCGCGCCTGCGTCGAGCCATGTCCTCACACCGTCAGGTGCAATCTCGCCGGTGACGAGCAGCCGCAGGCCGGGAAGCAGCGGCCGGAGCGCGCCGAGGTAGCCCGGGCCGGCCAGCGACGCGGGGAAGAGCTTCACTGCCGCCGCTCCCTCCGCGTGCGCGGCCGCGAGCTCCTGCATCGTGAAGCCGCCGGGGATCGCCGGGATCCCGGCGGCCGTCGCGGCGGCCACGAACCCAGGTGGGTTCCAGAAGGAGACGACGATTGAGGCGCCGGCTGCGGCGAGGCGAGGCACGTCGGCCGCGTCGCGAACGGTGCCGACCGCCACGACGAGCCCGTCCGCGAGGAGAGGGCCGATCGCCGCCTCGACACCGGGCGTCGACATCGTCAGCTCGACGAGGCGGCAGCCGGCGGCCGCAGCCGCACGCGCGGTCGCGAGCGCATCGTCGGCATCGGCGCACCGCAGCACCGGCAGCACGCGCTGTCCGGCCAGCTCATCGATCGCGTTCACGCCGGGATTGTCGCCTCGAGGTCGGCCGCGTGCGGGTAGGACAGCGCGGCACCGAAGGACCGGCAGGAGAGCGTCGCCGCTGCGACGGCGCGCGTCAGCGCACGCTCAGCCGAAGCGCCGGCGACGCGCTCGGCGAGGTACACGCCAGCGAGCGCGTCCCCGGCCCCGGTCGCGTCGACGATCGCCGCCGCCGGCGCCGCGACGCGCGTCTCTGCACCGTTCACGAACGCGACGGCGCCGCCGTCACCCAGCGTGACGACGATCTCGGTCGGCCCGGACACGAGCGCCTTCGCGACCTCACCGGGACCTCCGGCGCCGAAGATCGCCTCCGCCTCCTCGATCGAGACGAAGACCACGTCGGCGGCGCGCGCACACGCCGCGAGCTCGTGCACGTCGCCGTGCAGCGCGGGCCGGTGGTTGACCGCGAACGACACCAGCGCACCCTGCTCGCGGGCCAGCCGCGCCGCGAAGCGGGCCGCTGCGGCGGCGGACGTCGAGATCGCGAGCGTGATCCCGGTGAAGTGGAGCACGTCGAGGCCGTTCAGGAATGACGCAGTCACGTCGCCGCTCGAGAGCCGGCTGCCGGCGGAGCCGCGGCGGTGGTAGTGGAAGCGGCACCCGCCGTCGGCGAGACGCTCGTTCACGTAAATCCCGGTGGGCGCCTCGTCGACGGTGACTGCATCGGTGTCGACGCCGCTCAGCCGCCAGAACTCGAGCAGCCTCCGGCCGAGCGCATCGTCGCCGACGCGTCCGCAGAGGCGCGCGCCGCCCAGCCGGGCGGCCATCACCGCCGTGTTCGCGGCGTCGCCGCCGTAGCCGGCGCGCGACGGAGCATCCGGCTCGGCCTCGTCGACGCCGAGCTCGAAGAGCCCTTCGCCGACGGTGCCGATCATCGTGACCTCGCGTCGACCGGCCAGCACCCGGCGAGCGTCTCGTCGCGTACGAGCACCACCTCGGCGAAGAGGTTCGAGATCACGCACGCGTGATTCGGGACGATCCGGACCTGCTGGCCGAGCTCGAGCGCGTCGCCGTTCGCGAGCTCGACGTACCCGTGCTCCTCGTCGAGCTTGACGAGCGTCGACTCCGGCGCCTCGAGCACGAGCCCGAACCCGTCCGCAGCCGAGCGGTCGGAGGAGAGCGCCTTCGAGCCCGCGTCCAGGATCGCGCGGTTGCGGGCCGGGCGGCTGACGACCGTCGCGCAGACCGTCAGCGCTACGTCGTCGAGCGTTGCGGCGCCGGCGCCGACCGTCGCCCGGTCGTGGAAGGCGTACGTCCCGGCCCGGTACTCCGTCACCGTCGGCCGCAGCTCGTTTGCCGACCACATCGCCGGGGTGCCGCCTGCCGACACCGTCTCCACGTCGAGGCCGCGGCGCTCCGTCTCCTTGACCGCGGCGGCGAGGAACTCGAGCGCGCCGGCGGGCGCGGGGTAGGTCAGGAATCCCGCGAAGTCGAGCGGGCCGACTCGGTCGATCTCGGCGGCGAGGTCGGCGGCGGCGGCCGGCGTCGAGACGCCCATCCGGCCGTGCCCGGTGTCGCACTCGACGAGCACCCGTACCCGCCGCTCGGAGCGCGCGGCGGCTTGCTCCAGACCGGGAAGGACGCGGGGGTCGTCCACCGCCACGGTCACCGCCACGCGTTCGAGCAGCCGCGCGAGCCGCGCGAGCTTGTGCTCGCCGAGCACGTTCGTCGGCAGGAGCAGGTCGTCGAAACCGGCCGCCGCCATCGTCTCCGCCTCGCCGATCGTCTGGCACGTGAGACCGACGGCGCCGAGCTCGAGCTGGCGGCGCGCGATCTCGACGGACTTGTGCGTCTTGACGTGGGGGCGGGAGGCAAGGCCGAGCTCGTCGCAGCGGTGCTGCCAGCGCGAGAGGTTCTGCTCCAGCCGGCCGAGGTCGACAACGGGCGTCGGCGTCTCCAGCTCGAGCGCGCTCACGCCCCGACTCGGGCGACGGCCTCGATCTCGACCAGCAGGCCGCCCGGCAGCGAAACGCCGACGGTCGTGCGCGCCGGGTACGGCTCCGAGAAGAACTCGGTGTAGACGGCGTTGAAGCCAGCGAAATCCGAGAGATCGGCCAGATAGGCGTTCACCTTCAGCACGTCGGAGAGCTCGGCACCCGCGGTGCGCAGGCACGCGGTCAGGTTCTGGAGCGCGCGGCGCGTCTGTTCCTCGATCCGGCCCGCCACCAGCTCGCCCCGTTCGTCGAAGGCGACCTGTCCGGCGGTGTAGACGAGGTCGCCGTCGACGACGACGGGGGAGTACGGCGCTTTCGGGCGCACCACCCCGTCCGGCTGGGGAGTGAGCTTGCTCATCGGGCGAAAGTCACCTTGGTCAGACGCTCGGGGCTGTCCGCGTCGAGCCCCTTCACGCGCGCGAGCGCGGCGGCGAAGAGCTGGCCCGGGACGACGGAGAGGAGCGGCGCGAAAAGCCGGTCGCCCGCGTCCGGCACCGGGAGCGAGTACGAGGAGCCCTCGATCTCGGCGGCGGCGCTGCCGCTGGCGATGATCGCGGCGCCGGCCATGCGTGCCCGGGCGGCGGCCTCGACGACGGCGCGCAGGCTCTCGTCCGGTGAGGCGATCGCCCAGACCGGGAAGAGCGGGTCGAGTGCGGCGAGCGGGCCGTGGACGAGATCGGTGGCCGTCAGCGGCTCGGCGGCGACGCGGCAGGTCTCCGTCAGCTTCAGGGCGATCTCGCGTGCAGTCGCGTACTCCAGGCCGCGCCCGATCACGAACATCCGCCCGACGAACGCGCACGCGGCCGCGACCGGCGCGACCGAGGCTTCGAGCCCGGGAAGGCAGTCGGCGAGCAGTGCGGCAACGCGGCGGAGGCCCTCGGCGACCTCCCGGCCCCGACCGACCGCGCCGCCGGCGAGCAGCGCGAGCGCGGCGAGTTCGTTCACGTAGGTCTTCGTCGCCGCGACCGCCAGCTCCCGGCCGGCCGCCAGCGGCAACACGAGCTCCGCCGCGGCGCCGAGCTCGGAGCCGGGATCGTTCGTCACCGCGATCGTCAGCGCGCCGCCAGCGCGTGCCCGCGTAACGTATTCGACGACGTCCGGCGTCTGGCCGGACTGCGAGAGCGCAATCACGGCCGAGCCGGCGAAGTCGATCGAGGCGCCGTAGTAGACGGTCAGCGAGATCGAGTCCCGCAGCGCCGTCCAGCCGGGGAGAAGGCCGAGCGCGTAGATGCCGTACGAGGCGGCGTTGTCGGAGGTGCCGTGGCCGACTAGTCGGACGACGCTCGGTGCCCGCCGCGCCAGTGCGGCCACGACCGTCTCGAGCTCGCGCTCCTGGTCGAGGAGCCGCAGCAGCGCGAGCGGCTGCTCGCGAATCTCGCCGAGCATCACCTCGCCGGTCATCAGGCGGGGATCCTCGCGCCGGTGTCCGGATCGAAGACGTGTGCCTCTTGCGCGCGTGGACGCAGGTGCACGCGGGCGTCGCGTGCCGGTGACCGCCGCGTCTCGCAGCGGGCGACGAGCTTCACGTCCTCGCCGCCCACGTCGGCGACGCAGAAGACGTACGCGTCGGCGCCGAGCTCCTCGACGACCTCGACGCGGGCCGGGATCCCCTCGCTCGCAAGCTCGAGCGACTCCGGCCGCAGCCCGAGCACGATCCGGTTCCAGCCGGCGCCGGCGACGGCCGCCGGCAACGTCACGGTCTCGCCGCCGAACGGGACGGAGCCGTTCGAGCCGCACGGCAGCTCGCAGAGATTCATCGCGGGTGAGCCGATGAAGCCGGCGACGAACGTGTTCGTGGGCTCGTCGTACAGCGTCCGCGGCGGCGCGCACTGCTGCAGCTTCCCGTCCTTCAGCAGCGCGACCCGGTGGCCGAGCGTCATCGCCTCGGACTGGTCGTGGGTGACGTAGACGGTCGTGACGCCGAGCCGCGACTGCAGCGCGGCGATGTCGGCGCGCATCTGGACGCGAAGCTTCGCGTCGAGGTTGGAGAGCGGCTCGTCCATCAGGAAGACGCTCGGCTCGCGCACGATCGCTCGCCCCATCGCGACCCGCTGGCGCTGACCGCCCGAGAGCTGGCCCGGCTTCCGCTGCAGGAACTCGGTCAAGCCGAGCAGCTCCGCGACGTCGCGGACGCGCCGTTCGCGCTCGGACCGCTTCACCTTCGCGATCTTGAGCGGGAACGCGATGTTCGCCTCGACCGTCAGGTACGGGTAGAGCGCGTAGTTCTGGAAGACCATCGCCACGTCGCGCCGCTTCGGCGGCACGTCGGTAACGTCGCGGCCGCCGATGTAGATCGCGCCGGCGTCGACCTCCTCGAGGCCCGCGAGCATCCGTAGCGCCGTCGTCTTCCCCGAGCCGGAGGGGCCGACGAGGACGACGAGCTCGCCGTCGCCGATGTGGAGGTCGAGCGCGTCGACGGCGGGCACGTCCGTTCCGGGATAGATCCGGCTGGCTGAGACGAAGCGGACGTCAGCCATCGGTCGGCCGCCTCGTTGCCGTCACCGTGACCTCAGGCGGAACAGGCTGCGAGCGCTCGACGGCGTCTGTCAGCTCGGCGCGGGCACGTGCCTGGGCAGCGGCTCCCGCCCCGAGCTCGTCCAGCCCGAGCAGCGCAGCGCCGACGACCGGTGCCGAGCCGGTGGGATGGACCTGGATCGCCGGCCCGACCTCGGCCAGGCCTGCCGCAATCGCGTCGAGGACGCGGCCCCGCGCCGATTTCAGCAGACCGCCGCCGAGCACGACCTCGACCGGTTCGCCGGTCAGTTCGAGTCGGATCAGCACGGCGCGCGCGAGTGCCACGACCTCGTCGGCGAGCCGGTCGACGATGCCGGCGGCGACGTCGTCCCGGTCGGCCTCGGCGAACACGAGCGGCGAGAGCTCGAGCACGCTGCGGCGGGGAATCCGCCCGACGTGGAACGCGTGCGCGAGGTCGGTCGGCGTCTCCAGGCCGAAGTGCGCCGGCACGGACTGCTCCAAGCTCGTTTTCGGCCCGCGGCCGTCCTCGCTCCGGGCCGCTGCGGAGACGGCCGCCATGCCGACGTCGTAGCCGCCACCCCAGTCGCCGGTGATCTCGCCGAGCGCTGGGAAGCGCGCCTGGCGGCCGTCGGGCGCAACGCCGATGCAGTTGATGCCGGCGCCGCAGACGACCGCGACGCCCCAGCCGCGCTCGGTTCCGGCGCGGAGGAGCGCAACGGTGTCGTTGCCGACCGAGACGCGCTCTGCCCAGCCACGGGCGCTCACGAGTTGCTGCAACTCGAGCTCCTCGGAGGGAAAGTCGACGCCCGCGAGCAGGAGCTTCCCGATCTCGGCCACCGGCCCGTTCGACCGCTGCAGGCCGGCCTCCGCCACGGCGTCGTCGAAGAGCTGCTCGAGCACGCCGAGGCAGCCGCCGACGCCGAGGTGGTGCGGCGAGCTGAGCGGGCCCCGCACGAGCGAGCGCACGTGGCCGTCGGCGGCGACGAGCGCCAAGTGCGTCTTCGAGTTGCCCCCGTCGACGGCGAGGACGAGCGGAGTCGTCACGCTGTCACCGGCGTTTTCGCGGCGAGCAGCCGCTCGACGAGCTCCTCGTTCAGCGGATGCTGGCCGATCAACGGGTGCGCGAGCAGCGCCTTGCGCGTCGTCGCGGGGTCGCCCGTCACCGCGGCCCGCGCGGCCAGGCGCTCGTACGCCGCGACGTGTTGCGTTAGGCCGAGCAGCTCGGGGGCGAGCGGCGCCTGCGGGAGCGGGACGAGCCGGCCAGCCTCGACGCGCGCCGGCACCTCGACGACGTCGTCGTCGGCGAGGCCGGCGAGCGTGCCGTCGTTGCGCAGGTCCACTTCGTGCACGACGCCGTCGCCGCTGACCAGCGACCCGACGAGCCCCGTCGCCGCGTCGCTGTAGAAGGCGCCGCCGCGCTGCTCGAGCAGCGCCGGCTTCTCGTTCAGCGCCGGGTCGCGATAGAGCTCGAGCAGGCCGCGTTCGATCTCGGCGACGACCTCGGCGCGGGGCGTGCTCACGAGCTGCTCGCCGAGGATCGCGTCGTGCCGGTAGAAGTACTGGAGATAGGACGACGGCACGACGCCGAGCTCCTCCAGCAGCCGCAGCGGCAGCGCCGCCTGCTCCGCGATCTCGTCGCCGTGCGTCTCGAGCAGCTCCGGGAGGACATCGCGTCCGCCGACGTGGACGGCGCGGATCCAGGTCAGGTGATTGAGCCCGACCTGGTCGACGACGATCTCGTCCGGCTCGAGCCCGAGGTGCCGCGCGAAGGAGCGCTGGAAGCCAATCGCGACGTTGCAGAGGCCGACGGCGCGGTGGCCGGCGTCGAGCAGCGAGCGCGTGACGATGCCGACGGGGTTCGTGAAGTCGACGATCCACGCGTCCGGCGACGCCAGCTCGCGCACACGCTCGGCGATCTCGAGCACGACGGGCACCGTGCGCAGCGCCTTCGCGAGGCCGCCGGCCCCGGTCGTCTCCTGGCCGATGCAGCCGCAGGCGAGCGGCACCGTCTCGTCCGAGAGGCGCGCGGCCTGGCCGCCGACGCGGATCTGGACGAGCACGAAGGCGGCGCCGTCGAGCGCCTGGTCGAGGTCACCCGTGACGAGGAGCTCGCCCTCGAAGCGCTGGCGCTCGAGCATCCGCGCGGCGAGGCCGCCGACGACCTCACGCCGCTCCGCGTCGATGTCGTGCAGCACGAGCTGCTGCACGCCGATCCGGTCGCGCTCGCGCGAGAGCCCCGAGACCAGCTCGGGCGTGTAGGTCGACCCCCCGCCGACGACCGCGATCTTCATCCCTTGACCCCGGTCAGGGTGACGCCCTCGACGAAGGCGCGCTGGGCGAGGAAGAAGAGGACGATCACCGGCAGCATCACGAGGATCGTCGCGGCCATGACGAGGTTCCACTGCACCTGGTGCAGCGAGCGGAACTGCGAGAGGCCGATCTGGACGACCCAGTTGTCCGGGTTCTCGCCGACGTAGAGCAGCGGCAGGAAGAAGTCGTTGAAGCAGTAGAGGACGGAGAAGAGCGCGACCGCGGCGATCGCCGGCTTCGCGAGCCGCACGACGACGGTGGTCAGGATCCGGAACTCGCCGCAGCCGTCGACCCGCGCGGCGTCGAGATAGTCCTCCGGGATCGTCAGGAAGAACTGGCGCAGGAGGAAGATCGCAAACGCGTCGCCGAGCCAGACGGGGATGATCAGCGGCCAGAGCGTGCCGACGAGATCGAGCTTCGCCCACATCACGTAGAGCGGCACGACCGCGACCTGCGGCGGCAGCATCAGCGCCACGAGCACGACGAGGAAGACGGCGTCGCGGCCCTTCCAGCGCATGCGCGAGAGCGCGTAGGCAACGGGGATGCTGGAGACGACGACGCCGAGCGTGGCGAGGCCGGCATAGATCATCGTGTTCACGGTCCACTTCAGGAGCGGCGACTTGTGGAAGACCTCGGTGAAGTTGCCCCACTCGAACGTCTTCGGCCAGAGCTCGGGCGAGAGCGCCTGGTTCGAGGTCATCAGCGCGGTCAGGCAGATGAAGACGACGGGTGCGATGAACGCGATCGCCGCCGCGATCAGGAGGCTGTGCTCCGCGACGCCGATCAGGAACCGTTGCCGGCGGACGGCGGGCGGGAGCTTCCTGCGCTCGAACGGCTCCGCGACAGCGCTCATCGCGCCGCTCCCGAGTAGTGCACCCAGCGGCGCGAGTTCCTGACGATCAGCAGCGTGACCGCGAACGCCGCCGCGAGCAGCACCATCGCCATCGCCGACGCGTAACCCATGTTGAAGAAGCGGAAGCCGTGGTAGTAGAGGAGCACCGGATAGAAGAGCGTCGATCCCTCCGGATAGCCCTGCTCGAGCGTGCTCGTCGTGCCCGCCTGCGAGGCCTGGCCGGCCGCGATCGAGGCAGCGACGTAGGCCTGCGTGAAGTACTGGAGCGCCTGGATCACGCCGAGCACGACCGCGAAGAGGATCACCGGGCTGATCGTCGGCAGCGTCACCCAGCGAAGCCGCTGGAACGCGCTCGCGCCGTCGAGTTGCGCCGACTCGTGCAGGTGGCGTGGCACGTCGAGGATCGCGGCGAGGAAGATGATCATGATGTTGCCGACGCCCCACATCGCGAGCAGCGTCAGTGACGGCTTCGACCACTCGGGCGCGTTGAACCAGAGCGGCCCCTCGATCCCGACCTTGTCGAGGCCGATGTTGACTGGGCCGGTCGCCGGGTTCAGCAGGTAGACGAAGCCGAGCGTCGCGGCCACGGGCGGCGCCAGGGCCGGCAGGTAGAAGATCGTACGGAAGACGCCGGCGCCGGTACGCGCGCGCGTCAGCATCTGCGCGATCCCGAACGCGAACAGCACCTGCAGCGGGACGGCGATCCCGATCAGCCAGAGCGTGTTCTTGATCGCGATGCTGATCTCAGGGTCGTCGTTGAGCATGTAGCGGTAGTTGGAGAGCCCGACCCAGCGCGGTGGGCTGAGCAGGTCGTAGGAGTGGAACGACAGGTACGCGCTGTAGCCGAGCGGGTAGCCGATAAAGACGCAGAAGCCGACGAGCCAGGGGCTCATGAACGCGAGCACGAGCCCCCGGCGGCGCCAAGCAGCTCGCCGCTTGGCGCGCCGGCGGTCGAGCGCCGGGAAAGCCGGGACGGCGGATTCCGCCCCGGCTGCCGGCGTGTCGATCACGGGACGGTCACCGTCCGCTTGTCGACGATCACGGAGGGCCGCCGCCCGACTGCTTGAGCTTGGCGTCGATCTGCTTGTCGACTTCGGCGAGGCCCTTCCGGAGCTGGCTGACCTTGCCCGACTGCCACTTCGCGAGGAAGTTGGCAAACGTGTCGAGGTAGGCCGAGCCTGCGGTCGTGATCGGCGTCGTCTGCGACTTCGGGTTCGCGAAGATCTTCGTGAACGTCGCGAAGCGCGCATCCGGCTTCAGCTCCTTCGACTGGGCAGCGGCCTTCGTTGAAGGGACGTTGCGGATTCCATTCGAGAACTGCGCGAGTGCGTGGCTGTTCGTGGTCAGGTACTTCGTCAGCTGCCAGGCAGCCTCGCGGTTCTTGCCGTTCTTGGGGATGCCGATGATCGTGCCGTTGATGTAGCCCGAGCCGTAGAGGCCGGGCTGGGCCCCGTCGACCGGCATCGGCGCCGTGCCGTAGTCGAGGGTCTTCGCCTCGGCGGCGATGAAGGCGACCCGCCACTCGCCGTCCATCATCATCGCGAGCTTGCCGGTCTCGAACGCGTGCGAGGCGGAGAACTCGTCGCCCGCGCCCGCGTTCCACTTGACGAGATTCTTGTGCCCGTAGTAATCGACCAGGCTCTTCTGCCAGCGCAGCAGCTTCTGCCACTTCGGGTCACGGGAGAGGCTCGATTTGCCGTTGCTGTCGAACCACTTCGCGTTCACGAGCGGCTGCGTGGCGCCGGCGGTGTTCTGGTAGAAGCCGTAGAACGGGTTGTAGCCGACGACCTTCAGCGACCCGTCGGCGTTCTTCGTCGTCAGCTTCTTCGCGTACGTCGTCAGCTCGCCGAGCGTCTTCGGCGGCCGGGTCAGCCCGGCGGCCTTGAACATGGCCTTGTTGTAATAGAAGCCATACACGTCCGCGAGTAGCGGCAGAGCGCACTGCTTGCCCTGATACGAGGTGTAGTACATCGTCGCCGCCGGGAAGATGCTCTTGCTGATCTTGTCACGCTGCAGATACGAGTTGAGGTCGATCCAGCCGCCGGACGGGCAATAGATGCCGACGTTCGACGACGTGAACGAACTGACCACGTCAGGTGCGTTGCCGCCGCGCAGGGCAGCGATGATCTTGTCGTCGTTGATCCCGCCCACGACCTTGATCTGCACTGCCGCGGTCTTCCGGTCGTACTCGGCAACGACCTTCTTGAACTCGTTCAGCTCGCGGGCGCTCCAGCCGACCCACACTGTCAGCGTGGCCGGCGCGGCCTTCGCGGCGGGCGCAGCCGAGGTGGCGTGCTCCGACACGCCGGCGACCGCCGCCGCCCCCAGCACGAGCGAGGCGAGCAGGATGACTGCCGTCGCTACGCGTTTCATCTGACCTCCTTGGTGCGGGGGCGTCTCAGGCCTCCCGGACAAGTTAGTTAACTTTACTGCCGCGACTCTGAACTTCCTGCGCCGGAAAGTCAAGGCATGGGGAACGGACTGGTGTCGGCCGACAAAAAGAGTAAAGTTCTCTTCCATCATGGCCAGAGTTGCCGCGATCCCGCCGCTCCTGAAGGACTTGAACGAGCGCACCGTGCTCGACGCGATCCGCACCGGCGCGCCGATCTCCCGAGCCGAGATCTCGCGCCGGGCCGGAATCTCGAAGCCGACCGTCTCGCTCGCGCTCCAGAACCTGCTCGACGCGGGGCTCGTGCGCGAAACCGCTCCCGATCCCGGCCGGCCCACCTACGGCGCCACGTTCTTCGAGGTCGTCCCTGAGGCCGGCCTCGTGCTCGGGCTCGACCTCGGCGCGCGCTTCCTCCGCGGCGCGATCTGCGACCTCCGCGGCGAGATCCGCTCCCGGCAGGACGTCGAGCTCGACGGCGCCGACGCCGAGGGAGCGATCGACGCGATCGCCGGTCTCCGCGTCTCGCTCGCCCACGCCAGCGGGCTCCCGACCGACCGGATCGACGGCGTCGTCGTCGGCGTGCCCGGTGTCGTCGACGCGGTCACGGGCCGGCTCACGCTCGCCACGAACGTCCCCGGGCTCGAGGGCCGCGACTGGGGAGGCGATCTCCGCGACCGGCTCGAGCTGCCGGTGAGCGTCGAGAACGACATCAACCTCGCGGCGGTGGGGGAACGCTGGCGCGGGATGGCGCGCGGCGTCGAGGACTTCGTCTTCCTCTCCGTCGGGACCGGTCTCGGCTCGGGGCTCGTGCTGCGCGGCGAGCTGCACCGCGGCAGGAACGGCGCCGCCGGCGAGGTCGACCTCGTCGCCGCCGGACGCGACGAGGAGATCGATCCGTGTGCGGCGGCGGTGTCGGCGCTCGCCGAGAGCCTCGCGGGCGCTCACAGCGGCAGCACGGCGGTCCGTGCTCCGTACGACGTGCGCGGGATCTTCGCCGCTGCGCGGAGCGGTGATCCCGTGGGGCTGGCGGTCGTCGAAGAGGAAGCTCGCCGGATCGCCCTTCACATCGCGCCGATCTCGGCCGTCACCGACATCGCCCTCGTCGTCCTCGGCGGCGGCATCGGCGTCAACGCCGACCTCCTGCTCGACCCGATCAGGAACCTCCTCACCCGCTGGCTACCGTATCCCCCTCGGGTCGAGGTGTCGAGCCTCGGCGACGCGGCCGTTCTCACCGGCGCGCTCGCCGTCGGCCTGCGTTCGGCGGTCGACAACGTCTTCGCGAACCGCCGCCCCGTCCGCGCCTAGCGCGACTCCCCGCTCGACTCCGCCCAGAGGTTGATGTCGGACTCGGTCGCGTAGCGGTTGATCTCCGCCAGCTCGTCCTCGTCGAAGCCGAGCCGGTCGAGGGCGGCGACGTTCGCCTCGAGCTGTTCGACGCTGCTGGCGCCGATCAGCGCCGACGTCACGCGCCGATCGCGCAGGACCCAGGCGATCGCCATCTGGGCGAGGCTCTGGCCGCGGCCGGCCGCGATCTCGTTCAGCGCGCGGATCTTCGCGAGAGCCTCCTCGGTCAGCCGATCGGCGGAGAGCGCCGTGCCCTCGCGGCCGGCCCGCGAGTCGGCGGGGATGCCGCCGAGATAGCGGTCGGTCAGCATCCCCTGCGCGAGCGGCGAGAACGCGATGCAGCCGATCCCCTCGTCCGCGAGCGCGTCGAGAAGCTCCGGCTCGATCCACCGATTCAGCATCGAGTACGACGGTTGGTGGATCACGATCGGCGTCCCGAGGGCGCGGGCGATCGCCGCTGCCTCGCGCGTCTTCTCGGCCGAGTAGGAGGAAATGCCGGCGTAGAGCGCTTTCCCCTGCCGAACGGCGGTGTCGAGCGCGCCGATCGTCTCTTCGAGCGGTGTCTCGGGATCGAAGCGGTGCGAGTAGAAAAGGTCGACGTACTCGAGCCCCATTCGCGCGAGCGACTGGTCGAGGCTCGCGAGCAGGTACTTGCGCGAGCCCCACTCGCCGTACGGGCCGGGCCACATGTCGTAGCCGGCCTTGGTCGAGATGATCAGCTCGTCGCGGTAGGGGCGGAGGTCGTCGCGCAGCATCCGGCCGAAGTTCTCCTCGGCGGAGCCGTACGGCGGCCCGTAGTTGTTCGCGAGGTCGTAGTGGAGGATGCCGAGGTCGAACGCCCGGCGCGCGATCGCGCGGCCGACCTCGTAGGGCCGGTCGCGGCCGAAGTTGTGCCACAACCCGAGCGAGACGGCCGGCAGCTGGAGCCCGCTGCGGCCGCTGCGACGGTACTGCATCCGCTCGTAGCGCTCGGGAGCCGCGGTGTACACGGCCGCGACCCTAACCGAACGTGAACGCGTAGGCCGCGACGCCCGGGGTGAAGCGCAGCTCGAGCAGGTGGTCGCCGAGCTGCGGCCGTTCGACGAGTGTGTAGAGCCGATCGCCGCGCACGGGCACGATCCGCTCGCGCTTCCCGTCGACGAGCACCTCGACGCTGCCCTTGCCGGTGAGGACGAGGAAGACGTCGCGGGCGCGGTACTGCAGGCGCAGCCCGGAGCTGAGACCGGCAACTGCGCGCTCGTCCTCCACCGTCCAGACGCCGCCGAACGCGAGCTCGTTCGCCTCGAGCCCACGGGGGAACGTGTACGCGTGCGGCTCACCCTTGACGACCGGGTCGCCGGCGTTCCGCGCCAGCCGCTCGTAGCCGAGATAGCTCTCCGGCGTCACCGATCCGCTCGGGCTCTCGTCGGCGAGGCCGGACGCGGCCGGGGCGTCGGAGCCGAGCAGCGTCCTGATCGCCTCCTCGGTCTCGGCGTACTCGCCCTCGCCGAAGTGGAAGTAGCGGACGTTGCCGCGCTTGTCGATCAGGTATTTGGCGGGCCAGTACTGGTTGTGCCACGACTGCCAGGTGACGAAGTCGTTGTCGAGCGCGACCGGGTAGCGCACGCCGAGCTTGCGCATGTTCTCCCGCACGTTCGACTCGACCCGCTCGAAGGCGAACTCGGGCGAGTGGACGCCGACGATCGTCAGCCCGGCGTCGCGGTAGCGCTCGTCCCACGCGCGGACGTACGGCAGCGTCCGGAGGCAGTTGATGCACGAGTACGTCCAGAAGTCGATCAGGACGACGCGTCCTCGCAGCTCGCGCAGCGTCAGCGGCTCGGAGTTGAGCCAGCGGGCGATCCCGTGGAAGTCGGGCGCCGGCCCGTAGTCCTCGAGCTCGGCGTCGCCCGCGCCGGTTGCCACGGGGTCGCGGCCGCCGGTCAGCTCGCGTAGCTCCCGCTGCGCGGCCGCCGAGCGCTCGAAGCGCTCCTGCAGCGACTCCGTGTAGCCGGGCAGAACCGTCTGGAAGTTCCGGTCGACCCCGAACGCGATCGCAAGGGCGGCCGCGCCGACGAGCACGCCCGAGACGCGCCGGATGGCGACGGCATGGGCGCGGAAGACGTGGGCGGCCCGGGCGCCGGCGAACGCGATCGCGAGCATCGGCAGAGCGGCGCCGGCGGCGTAGGAGAGCGTCAGCAGGACGCTCTCGAGACCGACGTCGCGCCGTGCCGCGATCACGCTGACCGCGGCGAGCACGGGCCCGGCGCAGGGGACGAAGACGAGTCCCAGGCTCGCGCCGAGCAGGAAGCCGCCGCCCTTGTCGCCGGCGCTCCGCCGGGTCAGGAACTGGAGCGGCCGCGCCAGCCGCTCCGCCACCTGTGGCACCAGCAGCGAGATCGCAACGACGAAGAGCAGCGCGATCGCGAGGTTCCGCAAGAGGTCATCCGGGAGGCCGAGCGCGTCGAGCAGCCAGGCCGCGAAGAGCGTGAAGACGGTGAAGCTGACCACGATCCCCGCGACGATCGCGAGCGGGCGGCGACCAGTGGCGCCGCCGGCGAGCACGATCGGCAGCACGGGGAGGACGCACGGAGAGAGCGCCGTGACGATGCCCGCGACGAAGCCGATCGCAAGGAGCAGCAGCACGGAGAGACGGTAGCCGCGGGCGTCTTACGAGGGTGTTACGGAATCGGGCGGAGCCTTGGTGGCCTCGGCGGCCGTGCTCGGCCTGCGCCGGCGGCGCCGGCGCTTCGGCTTCGACTGCGACTCGCCGGCGGGAGGTGTGCCGCCGTTCTCGCTTGCGGCCGTTGCCGCCTGCGCCTGGCCGTCGCCGGGCTTCTTCTTCCGCTTCCGCCGCCGCGACTTCCGCGACGGTGCCTTCGGCGCCGGCAGGTTGTCGGCAAGTGCGTTCGCGATCTCTCCGATTTGGCCGATCTCCTCGCGCGCCCGGTCGAGGGCGTTGTTCGCTCGCGGCGTGTAGCCCTCGGAGGAGGCAAGCAGCGCCGCGCCGACGTCGAGCGGGAGCGCCTTCGCGACCTGGATCAGCTTCTGGACGTTCTCCTCGTGCCGGTGCCCGCGCGAGTTGGCGACGGCACCGAGCAGGCGCTTCGCCTCCGGGAACTCGGCGCTGGCGCGGCGGTCCTGCACCTTCCGCGTCGTCCTCGCGAGCTTCCACGTCCAGCGCTGGAGGATCTGCTCCGGCGCGTTCGCTTTCCCCTCGCCGATCGCCCGCAACAGCATCCGGACGCCGGCCGAGCGGTCCTTCTCCCACGGCGGCGCCTGCGCGACCAGCGTGACGAGGTCGTCGAAGTCGGCGCGCTCGACGGTCATCGAGACCCGATCCTGGAGCGCCGTCATTCGCAGCCGCCGGTTCGGGTTCTCGGCCGCGCAGACGGCGAGGAACGTCTCGAGCGCCGGCTTCGATGCCCGGCCCTCGGTGAACTTCTTCGCGAACTCGGCCCGCTGGTCGAAGCGAATCTGGCGCCCGGCGATCGTCGCCCAGTAGCGCTGCTCGTCCTCGTCCAGGAACTTGGGATCGATCCGCTGCCACTCGCGCTGGATCACGGCGAGCCGGCGGGCGACGTCGGGCGTGACCGGGACGAGCCACGGCGCCGGCGAGAGCCGGCGGCGGGCGCGGCGCTGGACGCGGCGGCGCGGCGCCGGCGTGACCCGGGCGCCCTCGCGGTAGAAGTCCGACTCGAGCAGCGAGTGCAGCGAGACGACGCGGTCGTTGTGCGTGGCCGACTTGGGCGTGAAGTCGACGACGATGCCCGCCTCCTTGCGCGGGTGCGTCCGCATGATCCGCCCGATCCGCTGCTGGTAGACGCGCTTCGACGCCGTCGGCGCCAGGTGCATGCAGACGGTCGCGCGCGGCGAGTTCCAGCCCTCGGCGAGCAGCATCGCGTTGATCAGGACGTTGATGTCGCCGCGCTCGTAGGCGGCGAGCGTCTCGGCGAGCTTGACCGGCGGCGTGCGACCCGAGACGGCCTCCGCCTTCAGCCCGGCGGCGCGGAACTCCTGCGCGAGGTTGTAGGCGTGGTCGACGCCGGCGGCGTACACGATCCCCGGCGTTGCGTCGAAGCGCTCGCGGTAGAGGCTCGCTGCTGCCTGGTTCAGAGCCTGGTGGTCGAGCGCGGCGGCGAGCGCGCGCTCCTCGAAGTCGCCGCCGACGATCGGCACCGCGTTGATCGCGGCGGCCGGCGGCACGCGAAGGCAACGCAGCGGCGCGATCAGCCCGCGGCGCGCAGCGTCGGTCAGCGGCAGGTCGTCGACCGAGGCGGGGAAGACGTCGGACACCTGCTTCGCGATCAGCTGCTCGGTCGCGGTCATGCCGATGTAGAGCGGCTCCGAGAAGCTGCGGATCGCGGCGCTCGTCTTCTCGCCGAGTGCCGTGTGCGCCTCGTCGCAGATCACGAGCTGATACGCGTCGCGCGACACCGAGTCGGCATGGCGCGCGAACCAGGCGTACGTCTGGATCGTGATCGGGTTCTCGCGCGGCGGCGTCTGCCCGCGCTCGATCGCGTCGACGAACCGGTCGCCGTAGCCCTCGGTGGTCAGGTCGCCTTTGAACTGCGAGACGAGGAGGCGGCGGTGGGTGAGGATCAGGATCCCGAGTGTCTGCGCGGCCTCGACGAAGCCGGCCGCGGCGATCGTCTTGCCGGAGGCCGTCGGATGGCGGAAGCGGTAGCGGCGAACGGCCCCAGGGTCTTCGCCGGTGAACTCCGGCTCGTCCTCGGCCTCGGCGTCCGCGTCGTCGACCGGCTCGAGCTCGTCCTCCTCGTCGGCGTCCTCGGGCTCGAGCTCCGGCTCGGCGTGGCCGTTACCGTTGCCGTTCAGATCCTCGGCCTGACGCTGGTTCGCCGCGATCAACTCGGTCAGCATCCCGGCGAGCGCGTCGATCTGGTGCTTGCGCAGCTCGGTGCCCGCGGCGGTCGCGGGCGGCTTCGACGAGAGCACGCGCTCCAGTCCGAGCAGCAGGCCGAAGCGCACTTTCCACTGCGGCGGCGGGGTGCGGCGGCCGCTCGCGATCTCCGCGAGCGCGTCGTCGAGGGCAGCGCGCCGTGCCGTACCGGCGGCGAGCGCCTCCGCCGGCTCTTCGCCGGGATGGAGGAAGGGCTCGCCTGCCCATTCCTGCGCACGGAGCGCGTCGGCCGTCAAGCCATCCGCCGCGTCCGACGTGAGTGTCGGGTTGAGTATCGCTTCTGACATCTGCGCAGCACGAAGACCGTGGTGCTGCTTTCCTCAGGAGTGCGCCCTCGTGCTGGTGCCCGGAAGCGGACGAGCGGCGCTCTACGGAGCATATCCAAACTTGCGGCTGCCGGTAGCCCTATCCTCGGAACCGTGCCGAACTGGGAGGAGCTTGGGAAGCACGCGCGCCTGCGCTACGAGGACGGTGCGGCGCGACTTCCGGACGATCCCGATGCGCGTCAGCGGCAGTTGACGCGGATGGGTAACGCGGCCGGCGCGGCAGGTCTCGCGGAGGTGATGGGCGGCAGCGACGGACGGGAGTGGTTCGCGCGCGCGGCCGAGCGCTACCGCGAGAGCTGGGAGCATGCGCCGGCCGAGAGCTGGGGCCGACCGATCGGCGCGATCAAGGCGCGGATCCTGGGCGGTGACTGGGACGGCGCGGCCGCCGACGCGCGCTGGGCGATCGAGGCGGGCGCGGCCGAGACGACGTCTCCGATCGGCCGTTACGCCGCTGCGCTCGCGTACGGCGCGCTCGGCGACTGGGACGACATGCGCGTCCACGCCGACTACGCCCGCACGCACGAGACCTTTCCGAGCGAGGTGGCCGACGCGCTGGCGTTCATCGCAGCCGAGGACGTGGTCGGCTACGTCGAGGCGGTCGAGGCCGTGCTCGCTTCGTTCGAGACGCGGGAGGAGTACCTGGAGGACATGCCCGTCGCGGATACGGTGCTCGTGCTCCAGGCGCTCGCGGGGCGGCGCGCCATGGCGGTCGAGCTCGAGTCGGAGCTCTTGCCGTGAAGCGTGCGGTGATCCTCTACGACGGCAACTGACGCTTCTGCCGCTTCGCGGCGCGTGTCGCCGCGCGACTCGACCGAGGCCGGTACGCCTGGTTGCCGTTCGAGGACGACGCGGCGGAGCCGCTGCTCGCTCGGTTGCCCGAGGCGTCGCGGTACGCGAACGCCCACGTCGTACGGCGTGACGGCTCGATCTGGGGCCCGTCGAACGCTCCGTACCGGTTGGTCGCGCGGAATCGTCATCGCCTTGGCAGGTTCGTCCCGGACGGCCCGGGCCCGCGCCGCTACCCGTGAGGGCTTGTGTTGTTTCAACACAAGCTCGAATGCACGGCGCGGTTCAGGCCTGCGGGGATGGTTTGTGTTGATTCAACACAAGCCTTGGAGCTGCGAAGCGGCTGGGGCGTCCAGGATCGCGATCGTCTCGACGCCGCGGATCAGGCTCGCCGGGGTGTCTGCGCTCGGCTCCTCGGCAAAGGCGCGGCGGACCGCTTCGGCCTTCGACTCGCCGACGACGAGGTAGATCAGGAGCCGGGTCGCCGCGAACATCGACGGCGTCATCGTCACTCGCTCGACGAAGGGCTCGAGCCTCGCCTCGGCGGCGACGGCACGGTGCTCGCGCTCGTCGAGGGCCGGCGCGTTCGGGAAGAGCGAGGCCGTGTGGCCGTCGGCGCCGATCCCGTTCAGTGCGAGGTCGAGGGTGATGCCGTCCAGCTCGCGATCGTAGAGCGACGCTGCGTCGGACGCTCCGAGCTCGCCTTGCACGCGGTGCACCTCGGGCTGCAGCGCAAGCCGGTCGAGCAGCGTCTCACGCACGAGCCGGTAGTTCGAGTGCTCGTCGTCCCGCGGCACGGCGCGCTCATCGCCGAACCAGATGTGCGCTCCGGGCCACTCCGGCAGTTGCTCCGCCGCGGCCTTGTACGCCTCGCCGACCGTGCTCCCGCCCGAGAGCGCGACGTGACCGCCTTCGGACGCAACGCGTGTCAACCAGCCGCCCGCGAGCCGCGTGGGCTCAGGGAGGACGTGGATCGCGACACCGTTGAGGCTACGAATCGCCACGAGCGAGCTCGCGCGAGCGATCCATCGCCGCCTGGATCGCGTTCAGGAACGCGGCGCGGACACCTGCCTGCTCCAGCTCGCGAATCGCGGCGATCGTCGTGCCGCCCGGCGAGGTGACCATCTCGCGCAGCTCCACTGGATGCATGCCGAGGTCGCGCAGTTGCTTCGCCGTGCCGAGCATCGTCTGGACGACGAGCTGTGTCGAGATCTCGCGCGAGAGGCCGAGCAGGATGCCCGCCTCGATCATCGCCTCGGCGAGCAGCGCGAAGTACGCCGGACCGGAGCCGGAGACCGCCGTGACCGCGTCCATGTACGGCTCCGAGACGCGGACAACCGCGCCGAGGTGGCGCAGGGCTTCCTCCGCGAGCGTCAAGTGCTGCTCCTCCGCGTGCGAGCCGGCGCAGACGCCGGCCATCCCCTCGTGGACGACCGCCGGCGTGTTGGGCATCGCCCGGACGACGGGGACGCCGCGGCCGAGGTGGCGCTCGATCGCCCCCGTCGGGATCGCGGCCGCGATCGAGAGCACGGTCTGCTCGGGTTGGATCAGCGGGCCGATCTCGCCCAGCAGCGCCTCGATGTCCTGCGGCTTCACCGCGATCACGACCAGTGCCGCGCTCGCGGCCGCCTCGGCGTTCGAGAGCGTGACGGCGATCCCGTGCCGTTCGCGCAACTCGGCCGCGCGCTCCTCGCGCCGTGTCGAGGCGAAGAGCTCGGCGGGCGTGCGCCAGCCCGAGGAGAGCAGGCCCCCGATCAGCGCCTCGCCGATCTGGCCGGCCCCGAGAACCGCGATTCTGCGCTCGTCGACGGGCATCGCCCAAGTCTAGGCGGGTCAGCGCTCCGGCACGTCGACGCGGTCCTGCTCGCCGATCTCCCGCTGCACCCTGGCGGGGTTGCCGAACGCGACCACGCCGGCCGGCAGGTCGCGGGTGACCACGGCGCCCGCCCCGACCACGGTGTCGTCGCCGATCGTGACGCCGGGGCAGACGATGACACCGCCGCCGAGCCAGACGTTGTCTCCGATGGTGATCGGCTTCGCGGACTCCCAGCCGGCCCGCCGCGGCCCGGGGTCGATCGGGTGCGTCGCCGTCAGGAGCTGGACCGCCGTCGCGAGCTGACACGCAGCGCCGATCCTGATCGGCGCGACGTCGAGCATGACGCAGTCGAAGTTGACGAACGTTCCGGCGCCGATCGAGATGTACGTGCCGTAGTCACATCGAAACGGCGGCCTGACGACGACGCCCTCGCCCACCTCGCCGACCAGCTCCCGCAGGAGCCGGTCGCGCTCGCCCTGTTCCGCGTGCGGGATCGCGTTGTAGCGCTCCATCAGCGCGTGGGCACGAGCCTGGTCGGCGGCGATCTGCGGGTCGTCGGCGTGGTAGAGCTCGCCGCGAAGCATCCGCTCCTTCACGGCCGCTAGAGCGTCGTCGGAGCGATGCGCTCGGCGAGTGCGCTGAGGACGCCGATCTGGATCTGCGGCGAATGGTCGAGCAGCTGTCGGAAGGCGCGGTCGGTGATCACGAGCGCGCGCACGGGCGAGGTCGTCGTGATCGTGGCGTTCCGCGGGACTTTCGAGATCAGCGCCATCTCGCCGAAGAAGTCGCCGGCGCCGATCGACGCCACCTTCTTGCCCCCTCGCTCGACCTCGGCCGTTCCGTCGATCAGGACGAAGAACTCGCGCGGCCGGGGGTCGCCCTCCTCGATCAGCACTTTCCCCTCGGGCAGGTCGATCTCGTCCGCAATCGAGGCGATCTCGGCCAACTCTTGCTTCGAAGCCGCCGAGAAGAGCGGCACGCCTTTGATCAGGTCGATCTTCGTGTTGTGCCCGAGCTGCATCCCGACGATCCTACGCCAGCGTCACGCGGCGCGGCAACGCGCGAGCCGTGCAAGGTCGGCATTGGCACCGGGGACGAGCCCGGCTCCGAAGCCCCGCATCAGGTAATGGCCCGCCAACCCGGCCCACTCCTCGTAGGGAGCGAGCAGCTGGGCAGTCTCGTAGATCTCGACCCAGCGGCCCCACAGCGCCGCGCAGAGCTTGACGAGACCGAGGTCGCCGACGAGGCCGTGGCGGAAGCTCCCGAGCCCTTCGAGCGCGATCACGCCGAGCGACCACGGCCCGAGCCCGCGCTCGCGCAGCAGTCGCGCCGCGACCGCCTCGATCGGTCGTCCACGCAGCCCTTCGAGGTCGACCGAGCGGCAGATCCGGACGAGCGTCGACGCCCGGTGTGTCGCCAGGCCGTGCCGGCGCAGCTCGGCCGGGGAGAGCCTTGCGATCGACTCGCGCCTCGGCGCGGGATCGCCGATCGCTCGCAGGATCCCCCGCTCGATCGCCAGCGCCCGCTTTGCCTCGATCAGCTGCCCGCAGATCGCGCGCAGGAGTGCGTGCGCGACGGTCGCCCGCCGCAGCGGCCGCAGCCCGTGCAGGCGGCGGATCGACGGCCCGAGCAGTGGATCGCTCCGGAACCGGCGCGAGAATTCGGTCGTGTCGGCGTCGAGCGCGAGACAGAACCGGAGCAGCTCGAGGCCCTCCTCGTCCGGAGCCCGCAGGTGGACGAGCCCATCCGTGCGCTGCCAGGCCAGCCCCCGGCCGCCGCCGGGAAGCGCCCGCTCGAGCGCGCGGCCGTACGTCATCAGGTGCAGGCGGTAGGGCCCGCGCGGTCTGACGACGTCCTCGATCACCGATCTGCACCTTACTCTTGCCTCCTGATGGGGCTCGCCGATCAGATCTCGCTGCGCTCGCGCCGGCGCAAGTTCGGCCTCTTCATGGACACGATGGCGCCGACCGCGGAGACGACCGTGCTCGACGTCGGCGTCGACGACTTTGCCTTCGGCGATCTGAGCGTCAACGAGGGCAGCTGCGGGACGCTCAACTTCTTCGAAGAGCTGTACCCATGGCCGGCGCGGGTGACGGGGCTCGGGCTGCACGAGGGCGAGCGCTTCCGCGCCGGCTACCCGGACGCCCGCTATGTCCAGGGCGACGCCCTCGCGCTCCCGTTCGGGGACGGCGCCTTCGACGTCGTCTTCTCGAACGCGGTGATCGAGCACGTCGGCGGCGAGGAGGAACAGCGGCGCTTCGTCGCCGAGGCGCTCCGCGTCGCCCCGCGGGCGTTCATCACGACGCCCAACCGCTGGTTCCCCGTCGAGGTGCACACGCGGCTGCCCCTGGTCCACTGGCTCCCCGACGCGGCCTCGCATCGGGCCTACGATCTCGCGGGGAAGCCGTGGGGGAAGCGAAACCGGCTGCTCGGACCCCGCTCGCTTGCCGGCCTGTTTCCCGGCGACGTCCGGATCGTCAATCTCGGTCTGAGCCTGGTCGCCGTTGTTGACTGACCGCGTCCCACGGATCGCGCTGGTCGCGTTCATCGTCGCGCTGCCGCTCCACAACCTCGTCATGGCCGGCCTCTGGGACGTCGGCGTGCGCGATTTCGCGCTCGACGTCGTCTCGGCCTGGAAGGAGGTGCTGCTCGCGGCCGCGCTCGCCGCGGTCATCTGGCGCCGCCGCGGGATCCCGTTCAAGGCGACCGCCACCGACTGGCTCGCGCTCGTCTACGCGGGCTTCGTCGTTCTCTACGCAGCTGATCCCGCAGGACTGGCTCGGCGGCGACGCCTCGGCGGAAGGCATCCTCTTCGGCCTCCGCCACAACCTGACGCCCGTCGCCTGCTACTTCCTCGGCCGCGGTCTGACGCTCACCGAACGCGACCGGCGGGTCGTCGGCGGCCTGATCCTCGGCGCCGCAGCGGTCGTCGCCGCCTGGGGAATCGTCGACATCTACGCCGTCGCGCTCCAGACGTGGCGCGACTCCGGCGTGCCGGGGTGGTTCCGCGAGCAGCTCGGGCTCGACTACGGCGCCGGGCTCTCCGGGCTGCCCGAGAACTGGGTCTACAACCCCGGCGACGAGCAGCCGCTGCGGCGGCTCGTCTCGACCTTCCTCAGCCCGCTCGCGACCGCGTACATGCTCCTTGCCGCGATCCTGGTCGCGGCGACCTGGCAGCGTGGCTCGCGTCGGCTGCCGGCCTTGACCGCCCTGCTCGCGATCGGGCTCCTCTTCACGTACTCGCGGACGACGATCGCCGCGCTCGCCCTCGGCCTCGTTGCGCTCGGCTACGCGCTGCGGAGCTGGTGGCCGGTCGCCGCCGCCGTGGTCTTCCTTGCCGCAGCCTTCTTCTTCGTCCGCGCCTATCCCGATCTCGCGCCGGAGACCCGCTATACGGCCGCCGAGCTCCAGATCCAGCGGGCAGGCGGACAGGAGGAGGAGACGAGCGGCGATCCCTTCGACCCGGACGAGTCGTCCTTCGACAGCCATCTGGACAGCCTTCGCGCTGGGCTCAGGACCGTGATCGAGCACCCGCAGGGATACGGCGTCGGCAACGCCGGCGTGACCGCCAAGCGCACCGGCCGGGAGATCAAGGCGGGCGAGTCGACCTACACCGAGCTCGGCGTCGAGCTCGGCCTGCTCGGCATGCTCGCGTTCGTCGCTTGGAACGTGGCGCTCGTGCGGGGCTTGCTTCGGGTCGAGCCCTGGCTCGGGGCGGCGCTCGCCGCCGTGCTCGTGCTCGGGATCCAGACCGACGTGATCGGCGTCCACTGGCTCGCGTTCGTGCTCTGGACGCTCGCGGGCGAGCGTTCGTAAGGCACTTCAGGCCACCCCGGTTCCGGCCGATAAGGGGTTCGTGGACGCGGCGCCCGACACCAGGCGACAGCTGGGCCAGATCATGGTCGACGAGGGCTTCCTGACGGAAGACCAGCTTCTGGATGCCCTCGCGGAGCAGAACCGCAGCGGAACCCCGCTCGGGAAGGTGCTCGTCGACCTCGGTTTTGTCTCTCCCGGCGCGGTCGCGAATGCGCTCGCCGAGCAGCACGGCGGCCTCCTCCGCACCGAGTACGGGACGAGCGCCGGCCTGCGCGAGCTGGCCGACCGCGCGCCGATCCGCACCGAGGCGCCGCAGCCGACGCTGCCGATGCCGGCCGCTGCGGGCCCCGCGGCCGCGCCCCAGCCCGCAGGGGCGGCACCGCTCGGCTCCGGTCTCCGGCTCGCCGGCTCGACTCCTGAAACGCCCGCGCCGGTCGAGGCGCCCGCACCGTCGCCCGAGCCCGAGCCCGAGCCCGAGCGCAGCGCCCGGATCGAGGAGCTCGAGTCGCAGCTGCACGCAGTGCTCACCGAACGGAACTCGCTCGCGCAGAGCTTCAACGAGCTGCAGGCGCGGCTGAGCGAGGCTGCTCAAGCACACGAGGCCGGCGTCAACGCCGAGGTCGCCCAGCGCGTGGGAGCTCTCGAGAGCCAGCTCCAGGCCGCCGCCGCGAACCGCGAGGAGCTCGAGCGGGCTCAGCAGCACGCCGCCGATCGGATGGCCGAGCTCGAGGGCAGGCTCGCCGAGACCGCGGCGAGCAGGCAGGCGCTCGAGACCGAGCTGGATCAGCTTCGCTCGCAGTCCCAGCCGGACGTCAGCGGTGAGCTGCAGGAGCTCGCCCAGCGGCGCGACCAGGCCGAAACCCGTGCGCAGGCGCTCGAGACCGAGCTCGTCCAGCTTCGCGAGCAGGCCGACGCGGCCGGCAGGCGCGCGGCGGCGCTCGAGGCGGAGCTGAACGAGCTTCGCTCCCAGCCCCGCGAAGATGTCAGCAGCGAACTGCAGGAGCTGGCCCAGAAGCGCGACGAGGCCGAGGCCAGGGCGCAGGTGCTCGAGGCCGACCTCGCCTCACTTCGGGACCATTCGGCCGGACAGGACGAGGCCCTCGCCTCGCAGGTGTCGGGCCTGAACGACGTGGTCCGCGCCGTCACGAAGGAGCGCGACGCCGCGGTCGCCCGCGCCGCCGAGCTCGAGCCCGAGATCGAATCGCTGCGGAAGAGCCTCAGCGAGGCCGTCGCGCCCGCCGGCGACTCGGCAGCCGACGTCGCCGAGCTTCGCCGCCAGCTTGCCGCCCGGGAGCGGCGCCTCGCCGAGAGCGTCGGCGAGATCGCGAAGATGAACCGCGAGCACCGGGCCGTGCTCCAGCTCGTCGAGCGCCAGTTCCAGCTCGAGGAGGCGACAACTGCGGTTCCGGAGCCGAAGCACGAGACCGCCCACGTCCTCTTCGTCCCCGCCGCGAGCGGCTACACGCTGGTCGAGCGGGAGGGTGTCGCGCCCGAGGCAGGCGACGTGGTCGAGGTCGACCGCGGCCGCTACGTCGTACGCCGGCACGGCCCCTCGCCGCTGCCCGGGCCGAGACGCCGCTGCGCCTACCTCGAGCGGGCCTGACGCTTCGTCGCGGCCGGCTTGGGCTTCGGCTCGACCTCGGTCTGTGGCTCGTCGCGAGTGATCGGCGCGTCCGCAGCCGTGACGTCCTCGATCGGCTCGGGCTTGATCACCTCGGTCGGCACGACCGTCGCGCGCCCCTTCCGCGACTGCCGGCGCGCTTCCGCGACCGTTCGCTGCAGCTCGCGCTCGTTCGACGCCATCCGTTCGTCGAGGGCCCTTGCCGCGGCCTTGAGCTCGTCGGCGTGGCCGTCGTCGGAGTAGTACGAGACGCCCAACCGGCGGACCTTGGCGTCCCGCTCGCGCCGGAGCCGGAACTGCTCTCTGCGCAGCCGCACCACGTCCCGGCCGGCGCGTGACCACGCCGAGATCGACTCCCCCGCCACGCCGGCCTCGTCGCGCACGCGGTCGGCGGTGCTGACCCCCATCTGCGCGACCCGCGTCTCGGGCCAGCGCCGGGCGCCGGCGAGAAATGCGGGCAGGAGGCAGACGGCGGCGGCAAGAGCGACCAGGCCGACGACGACGGCGCCGGTGGCGATCATCACGATTCCCAGCACGAGCAGTGCCGCCGCCGCTACGAGCACGAGCACGGGCGTGGCGAGCCCGAAGTAGCGCGGCTCGGCATGCTGGACGTCGATCGGGACGTCCCGTGGCGTTGCGGGCGGCGCGTCGGTGCGTCGGCCGCACGAGGGGCAGAACGTCGCGTCTGCGGGCAGCGTGCCGCCACAGTGGGAGCAGGGGTCCACGCGGCCGTTCTCTCCGCGTTGCGCAATGTGTAACCGCCCGGAGCCGTCACGAATGCCCGAAGCGGACGTCCGGCAGGATCCGGTCGAGCCAGCGCGGCTGCGCCCAGGCGGCGGGTCCGAGCAGGCGCAGGAGCACGGGCATCAGTACGAGCCTGATCAAGGCCGCGTCGAGCAGGACCGCGACGCCGAGGATCACGCCCATCTCCTTCGGCGGCAGCGGCCCGGAGAGCGCGAAGGTGAAGAAGATCGCCACCATGACGCCCGCGGCGGCGAAGATCACTCGTCCGGAGTGGGCGACGCCGCCGACCATCGCTTCCTTGGCGTCAGCCGTGCGGTCCCAGTGCTCCTTGGCGGAGGAGAGCAGAAAGACCGTGTAGTCCATCGAGATTGCGAAGATCATCGCGAAGAAGAACACCGGCCCCCAGGCGTCGAGGAAGCCCTGCGACTCGAAGCCGAGCACCCCGGTGCCGTTCCCCTCCTGGAAGATCAGTCGTGCGACGCCGAACGCCGCCGCTGTTGCGAGCAGGTTGGTGACCACCCCGGCGGCCGCGATCACGGGCGCCTGCAGCGCGAGCAGCAGCAGCAGGAAGCCGAGTACGAGCACGACTCCGACCACGAGCGGCGTGCGCGCCGAGAGCGCCTCCTCGAGGTCGTGGTTCTCCGCAGCGGAGCCGCCGACGAGGGCAGCCTCGGGCAGCGAGACGCGCAGCCGCTCGATCGTGTCGCCGACCGCGGGGTCGGACGGGTCGACGGTCGGGACCGCCTGAAGCAGCGTGCGCGACGCCGACTCGTTTGCCTGACGATGGTCACTGCGGCGTTGCCGCTGGTCACCTCGCTGCTCGCCGGCGGCGGCGCGGGACGACGAGGAGAGCTCCGGCCGCAGGGCGCCGAAACCGGGTCGAGATCGAGCCGCCGCGAGGAGTTCGGCTGGCACGACCTTGATCGACCATCCGCTTCTGGCCGAGTGCCGGGAGCCGAGGACGACAGCAGCGCTGTGACCGGGAAGGCCCAGGCGACGGGACGACGCCACAGACTGCTCCGCCCAGCGCGCGAACGCGGGCGAGCGGTGCTCCCCCGCGTGCACCCAGGAGAGCCCGAAGCGGTCGATTTGCGGCCCGAGCTTCGCGAGGACGGCCGGGAGCAGCGTCAGCGTCGCGGCCAGCACGAAGATCACCGACAGCATGATCCCGAGCGCCATCGAGCGGAACGCCGGGCTTGGCACCAGCAGGACTGCGGAGAGGGAGACGAGCACGGTCAGGCCGGAGAAGAGGACGGCCTTTCCCGCCGTGTCCATCGCCACCGCGACCGCCTCAGACGCCGGCAGCTTCGAGCCGAACAAGGCACCACGGAAGCGGTGGACCACGAAGAGGGCGTAGTCGATCCCGAGCGCCAGCGCGAACATGAGCGCGAAGTTCATCGCCCAGATCGACACGTCCGCGACCTGGCCCGCGACGAAGAGGGAACCGGCGGCGGCGACAAGGCCGAGGATCGTCAGCATCAACGGCAGCCCCGCCGCGACGAGCGAGCCGAACGCGAGCACGAGGATCGCGAGCGTCACCGGCCACGAGATCAGCTCCGACTTCATCATCGCCTCGCGGTTCGCCGCGTTGAAGTCGGACCAGAGCCCCGACGCGCCGGTGAGTGCCACCTCGACGTCCGTGCCTCCGGCTCGTCGCAGCTCGCCTTTCAGCTCGTCGGCGGCGCGAACCATGTCGGTGGGGCTGCCGGAGGCTCCCGCCTGGACGATCGCGGTGTGGCCGTCGCGCGAGACCGAGACCCCGTCATGGGCGGGACGAGACGCGATGCGTCGTCCAGGACCTCGTCACCGAGCGACGGCGTGCCGGGGGGCGGTCGACGCACGTTCGAGTGGACGACGCCCAGGACGACGAGAGACCGTCGAACTTCGGCGAGGGCGACACGACCGAGTCCGAGCGGAGGCCTCGAGCCGGCACCCGAGAGCGCGGCTCGACGCGTGGTGCGAGGCTGAGGGCAGGTCGACGGCGACCCTGCCACGGCACATCGTCCGTGCCCCGCCAGCCCGAGCCGGCGGAGGGGACTGACGGGGCTCACCGGGCGCACCCCTTCCGGAAGCCGAAGGCCCGAACGAGGAGCAGCGAGGACGGGCACGCTCCGAAGGAGACGTAGGCCCACTGGTTCAGCCCGACGAACGCGGTGAGGAGCAGGAACCACGGCGTCACGAAGGCGGCGAGGGACGCGCTTGCGAGCGTGACGGTGCCGGCGAGCAAGAAGAGGACGCGCTCGAGCGCCGCGGACGCTCATCGACGTCCCGAGACGAGCGAATTCAGGCGGCGAGCTGCCGCTGCAGGCGGCCGCAGACGTGCTCGAGAGGGAGAAGACGGTCACGTCGACGATCCGGTAGAGCGAGAAGTTCACGTCCTGCGGCGTCCGACGATCCCGGCCTGCGCGAGCACGCCGAGGTGCTTCGAGGCGTTCTGCTGCGAGGTGCCGAGCGCCTCCGTCAGTCCCTGGACGCTCGACTCACCCTCGCGCAGGTGATCGAGAAGGCGGATCCGGGTCGGCTCGGCGAGGACACGGAACCGCTGTGCGATCAGCTCGGCCAGGCCGGCGGTGAGGGGGTGGGGAAGCGTGGTCATGTAATCCTCCATTGAACAAGTAAACAACTGAGTACTTGTATAGATGATGAAGGGAGCCGTGTCAAGCTGACGACGGAGCCACGGCTCTCATCTGGGACTCATCTCCAGGGCGACAATGCGGAGATGCGAGTACTGGCGTTGAAGACGAGGTGAAGCTGGCACGGGCTCGAGCGCGGGCTCGTCGAGGAGGGCCATGCGACGACGTCGCCCGCACCGGCGAGGACGCGCTCTGGATCACGACGGCCGCGCCACCGCCGCCGGGGCGACCGTCACGCTCGTCCTCCCGGCCCATCGCGCTCTCCTACGCCACACGCCCGGATAAGCGCCCGGGTATCGTCGGCACATGGCGACGATCGCCCCTGAGACGACCATGGGTCCTGTCGAGCTCACGGTTGCCGACCATGATCGCTCGCGGCAGTACTACGAGCAGACGATCGGCCTGCGCGTTCTCGAGGGCACCGGCTCGCGGCTGACGCTCGGCGCCGATGACACCGAGCTGCTCGTCCTCGTCGAGGAGCCGGGCGCTCGTCCCTCGGTCGGTCACACGGGCCTCTTCCACTTTGCGCTCCTCGTCCCCGACCGTGCCAGCCTCGCCCGCTGGCTCGCGCATGCGAGTCGCGACCGCGTCGCGCTGACGGGGCTCTCCGACCACTACGTCAGTGAGGCGATCTACCTGCGCGACCCCGATCACCACGGGATCGAGTTGTATGCCGACCGGCCGCGTGAGCTGTGGGAGGCAAGGGTCGAGGAGGGCATGACGACGCTGCCGCTCGACGTCGACTCGCTGCTCGGCGAGCTCGAAGATCCGGCGACGGAGCCGTTCGACGGCCTCCCGGCCGGGACGACGATGGGCCACGTCCATCTCCAGGTCGCGGCGATCCCCGAGACGGTCGCGTTCTATCGCGACGGGCTCGGGTTCGAGCTGATGGCGAGCTACGGCGCGCAGGCAGTCTTCCTGGCCGCCGGCGGCTACCACCACCATCTCGGCGCGAACACGTGGGAGAGCGCCGGCGCGTCGCCGCCGCCTCCCGGGACCGCCGGTCTCCGGCAGGCGACGATCGTGCTCCCGGATCGGGACGCGCGCGACCAGGTGCTCGGTCGTCTCGAGAGCGAGCCGGAGGAGACGGACGCCGGACCGCGGGTCACGGACCCGTCTGGCAACGCACTCCTCCTCGCGACCGCCGATGCCTAGGGGCTACATGGAAGGCCCCGCCGCCGACGAGGCCGAGCGCCGCCTCGACGAGCTCGAGCGGGGAGCGCCGGAGGAGACCGAGGAGCGCCTCGCCGTCTTCGGCTCCACCGCCGACGACCCGGAGAAGCACTTCATCGGCTGGCGGGACGAGGTCGATCCGGACGTGTTGTTCGCGTCCGGCGACGCGTGGGGGCTCTCGGTCGTCCGGCGCCCCGCGGACTAGGCAGCGCGCAGCTGCTTTCAGCAACGTCAACGCTCGTTTCGAGCATCACGCGGGTGCGGTACAACTAGGACGGACGATGGTGAAGGCGGTGGAACAGCTCGACCGCGTGATCATCCGCTTCGCGGGCGACTCCGGCGACGGGATGCAGCTCACCGGCGACCGCTTCACAAGCGAGACGGCGATCATGGGGAACGACCTGGCGACGTTTCCGGACTTCCCGGCGGAGATCCGCGCGCCGGCGGGCTCGCTCCCGGGCGTTTCCGGCTTCCAGCTCCACTTCGCCGATCACGACATCCTCACGCCGGGCGATGCGCCGAACGTGCTCGTCGCGATGAACCCGGCGGCGCTGCGCACGAACGTGAACGACCTGCCGAAGGGCGGGACGCTGATCGTCGACACGGACACGTTCAAGGAGCGCAATCTGCAGAAGGCGGGCTACGAGGCGAGCCCGCTCGAGGACGGCTCGCTCGAGGACTTCCACCTGCACGAGGTGGCACTGACGTCGATGACGGTCGAGGCGTTGAAGGGGATCGAGGGGATCACCTCGCGCGAGGCCGAGCGCTCGAAGAACTTCTTCGCGCTCGGGCTGATGAGCTGGCTCTACAACCGGCCGACCGAGGGGACGCTCGAGTACGTCGAGAAGAAGTTCGGCAAGCGGCCCGAGATCGCGCAGGCGAACGCGACCGCGTTCAAGGCGGGCTACGCCTACGGCGAGACCTCCGAGGATTTCGCGGTCAGCTACGAGGTCGCGCCCGCGAAGCTGCAGCCGGGCCTCTACCGCCAGATCAGCGGCAACACGGCAATCGCCTACGGGCTGATCGCCGCCTCGAAGCTCTCCGGGCTCGACCTCTTCCTCGGCGCCTACCCGATCACGCCGGCGAGCTCGATCCTGGAGGAGCTGGCGCGGCACAAGAGCTTCGGCGTCCGCACCTTCCAGGCCGAGGACGAGATCGCCGCTGTCGGCGCGGCGCTCGGCGCAGCCTTCGGCGGCTCGCTCGGCGTCACCACTTCCGCCGGCCCGGGGATCGTGCTCAAGCAGGAGACGATCGGGCTCGGGATCATGCTCGAGCTGCCGCTGCTCATTCTCGACATCCAGCGCGCCGGCCCCTCGACCGGGATGCCGACCAAGCCGGAGCAGGCCGACCTGCTGATGGTGCTGTTCGGGCGCAACTCCGAGAGCCCGGTGCCGGTGCTCGCGGCCTCGACGCCGTCGCAGTGCTTCCACGCCGCGATCGAGGCGGCGCGGATCGCGCTCAAGTACCGCACGCCCGTCTACCTGCTCTCGGACGCGTATCTGGCGAACGGCTCCGAGCCGTGGCTGATCCCCCAGCTCGCCGACCTGCCGGACATCTCGACCGAGTTCGCGACGGTCGGCGAGGCCGAGTTCATGCCGTACGCGCGGGATGCCGAGACGCTCGCGCGGCCCTGGGCGATCCCAGGCACGCCGGGGCTCGAGCACCGGATCGGCGGCCTCGAGAAGGCCGATGTCACCGGTTCGATCTCCTACGACCCCGAGAACCACGACCTGATGACCCGCCTGCGCGCCGCGAAGGTCGCCGGGATCGCGAACGACATCCCCGAGCTCGCGGTCGACGATCCGGACGGCGCCGAGACGCTCGTACTGGGCTGGGGCTCGACCTACGGCCCGATCGGCGCCGCCGTCAAGCGGGTGCGGAAGGACGGGCAGAGGGTCGCGCAGGCGCACCTCCACTACCTGAACCCCTTCCCGCCCAACACCGGCGACGTCCTCGGCCGCTACGAGAAGATCCTGATCCCGGAGATGAACCTCGGCCAGCTGCTCCAGCTCGTCCGGGCCGAGTTCCTCGTCGACGCCGTCGGCTACAACCGCGTCAGCGGCACGCCGTTCAAGGCGTCCGAGCTCGCCGACGCGATCACGGCTCTGGTGGAGTCGTGAGGCCGAAGAAGAAGGCTCCCGACCGGCGCGGCGTGCTCCTGAAGGAGCAGCCGTTCACGTTCCGGCAGCGCGGCGACGGCTCGGTCGCGATCTTCTGGAAGGGGCGGCGCGCGACGGTGCTGACCGGAAAGCTGGCGGAGAACTTCCTCGCCGCCGCGCCCGACTGCACGGGCCAGGAGCTGCAGCTCTTGCTGGCGAAGGCGAGCGGCAACTTCAAGCGAGGGAACGAGAAGAGGCGATGAGCGAGAGCGGCAACGGGAACGGGCTCGTGCAGCTGACCAAGAAGGACTTCACCTCCGACCAGGAGGTGCGCTGGTGCCCGGGCTGCGGCGACTACGCGATTCTCGCCGCCGTCCAGTCGTTCATGCCCGAGCTGGGCCTCAAGCGCGAGAACATCGTCTTCGTCTCCGGGATCGGCTGCGCCGCGCGCTTCCCGTACTACATGGAGACGTACGGGATGCACTCGATCCACGGCCGCGCGCCGGCGATCGCGACGGGGTTGAGCGTGTCCCGTCCGGACCTGTCTGTCTGGGTCGTTACCGGTGACGGCGACTCGATGTCGATCGGCGGCAACCATCTGATTCACGCGCTGCGCCGGAACGTGAACCTGAAGATCCTGATGTTCAACAACCGGATCTACGGGCTGACGAAGGGCCAGTACTCGCCGACGAGCGAGCTGGGGAAGGTGACGAAGTCGACGCCGATGGGCTCGCTCGACCACCCGTTCAATCCCCTGTCGCTGGCGATCGGGGCCGAGGCGACGTTCGTCGCGCGCGCGATCGACACCGACAAGAAGGAGCTGACCGAGGTGCTGAGGGCGGCGGCGCAGCACAAGGGGAGCGCCTTCGTCGAGATCTACCAGAACTGCAACATCTACAACGACAACGCGTTCGACTTCGTCCGTGAGCAGAAGGAGAACCGGCTCTACCTGCGCCACGGCGAGCCGATCGTCTGGGGCGACAAAGGCGTGCGGCTGCTGCCGGACGGCTCGCCGGAGGTCGTCGCGGCGACTGACCCGGGCCTGCTGGTGCACGACGCGCACTCGTCCGAGCCGGCGCACGCGTTCGCGCTCAGCCGGATGACGCAGCAGGCGATCGGGGCGACCCCGATGGGCGTCTTCAGGTCGGTCGAGCGGGCAGTCTACGACGAGCTGATGGCCGAGCAGATCGCGACGGCGAAGTCGGCCGGCGAGGGTGAGCTCGCGTCGCTGCTGGTTGGCGGCGACACGTGGAAGATCTGAGCGCGGCCGCCGCGGCGGATAGAGGCTGGCGCACACGGCAGGCAGACCCGGGGCGTAACAGAGGGCCGACTCGCCCAGAGCGCAGACTCGGCTCTCAGAGCGAGCGCAGCTCGAATTCCCGGAACGAACAGGTGACGACCGATTCGGCCGTGCCGAGCCGGACGCCGACATTGCCCTCCTTGATGCCAGCGGCGTCCCGGACGGTGGCGACGTCCCGGCCGCCGGCTGTCAGCGTCAGGATCACGGGCTCGTTGCCGACGCACCGCACAGCGATGTCATTCGCGTCGTCCTCGATCGCCCCGCTCGTCTGGATACCGCCCGTGAGCGAGACGGGACGACCCTTTCGGTATCGGACGATGTGGTACCGCCCGCCGCTCAGCACGGAGAGCAGGTAGTAGTTGCCGGCGTCCGCATACCGGCAGACGAAGCCGACGCCGTAGTCTCTCGCGCCGCTGACCCACTCCGCGCGTGCGCTCAGCCCGACGTCCTGAAGAGCCTCCTCCAGCTCGGCGAGCACCAGCATCGGCCGCGACGGGAGTGACGCTTTCACGAACATCTTCTCGCCATCGAAGTAGACGCGGCCCGCAGGCCTCGTCGCAGGGCCGAAGTACTTGTTGCCATCCGGCGGCTGGGTCGTTGTCATGCCTATCGTCGTCGCGCCGTCGCCGTCGCCTCTCAACGCCACGACCGCACTGACGATGGCGCCGATGAAGACCGCGGACGCGGTCAGGAGCGCCGGAATGCTCGTCCAGAACGAACCGCCGCCGCCGGCGTCGATTGGACCAGGATCGCCTTCCGACATGCGGCCTCCTCAGGTTCAGGCGAATGTAACAGTCGGCTCGAAGATCGTTCAAGAACACGTGCGGATAGGCTCGCGGCATGGTCACCGCTGACGAGATCGGGTCGATCGCGATCTTCGCCGGCCTCTCCGAGGCCGACCGGGAGCGGCTGGCCCGCGCCACTGCTGACATCACGCTCGCGCCCGGCGAGTACGCGGCGCACGAGGGAGGCGAGCGGCGACGCGCTACGTGGTTACAGGCGCCGGATCCGCCGGCTGCGACTTTGCCTGGCGCAGCCGGAAGTAGAGCAGCGTCAAGACCAGGGCGATGAACGGCGTCGTTAGCGTGCCGCTGACGATGTTGGAGACGAGGCTCTGCAGCCATCCGTCGAGTGGCGAGAGCACGATCGACAACACGATCTCGAATCCGAGCAGCAGCAGGATCGCCAGCACGATCACGCCGAAGACGTTCCAGCCGTACCCGCGCACGAGCTCACGGCTCCGAGTGAACGCCGCCCCGGCCGCTGACCCCTCGAGTACGACGACCGGGATGACCAATGCCCACCAGGTCATCAGGACGAGGCCGGGAACGATGAGGAGCACCAGCCCGACGACAATGCCCAGACCGGCGAGTAGACCCGCGACGACGATCGATCCGAGCTGAGGCCGGACACGGTTGAACGTCTCGCCGAGCGACAGGTCGGCGCGGCCGTCGCGGATGTCCTCGACCGCCTTGACGAGCGCACCTTGCACCCAGAAGAGGCCGACGAGCGAGATGATCGCCGCGATGAGCGCGCCGAACCAGCCCAGGACGAGGGTGAGCAGCGCGCCGACGATCGCGATCGCCACATAGACGACGAGCGCGATCGGGAGCAGGTGCCGCCAGTGCGCCTTGTAATACCCCCACGCCTCGCCGATCACGCCTTCGGTCGGACTCATCGGCCAACCCTACGCCAGTTGGCGGCTCCACGGCCGCTGGAGTTTCGTGACCCCGCGCGGATAGGCTCGCGGGATGGTCACCGCCGACGAGATCGGGTCGATCGCGATCTTCGCCGGCCTCTCCGAGGCCGACCGGGAGCGGCTGGCCCGCGCCACTGCTGATATCACGCTCGCGCCCGGCGAGTACGCGGCGCACGAGGGAGGCGAGCGGGCGCTCTTCGCCGTCCTCGCCGGCACGATCGAGGCGGTCAAGCTCGTCGACGGGATCCCGCGTGTCGTCGGCGAGCGCCAGGTCGGCGAGCTCTTCGGCGAGGTCCCGATCGCGCTCGGGACGGTCTTCCCGGTCGGCTTCCGGGCCGGCGCCGAGCCGACCCGGGTGCTGCGGATCGAGCCGAACGACTACCACGCAGTCGCGTCCGTCCAGCCGGACATCGCGAAGGAGGTCGGCAAGCTGGCGGCCAACCGGATGTCGGGGCCGCGCGGGCTGCAGGGGATCGCTGCAGAGCCGCCGCCGCCGCGTGCGCTCGTCGTGGGCCACCGCCTCGATCCGTACTGCACCGACCTGCGGCACTTCCTCGACCGCAACCAGATCAGCTTCAGGTGGATCTCTCCCGACGCAGCGGACGCCGAGGAGGAGTGGGGCGGCCCGGTGCCGGCCGCCGACGACTGCCCGGCGATCCGGATGGTCGACGGGAAGACGGTCTTCCGGCCGGAACTGCGGCGCGTCGCGGAGCTGCTCGGGCTCGCGACCGAGCCCGCCGCCGCCGAGTACGACGCCGTCATCGTCGGAGCCGGGCCGGCCGGGCTCGCAGCGGCTGTCTACGGCGCCTCGGAGGGGCTGCGGACGATCGTGATCGAGCGGGAGGCGCCGGGAGGCCAGGCAGGCACGTCGTCACGGATCGAGAACTACCTCGGCTTCCCCGCGGGCGTGTCCGGGGACGAGCTCGCCAGCCGGGCCCTACAGCAGGCGTGGCGGCTCGGCGCGGAGGTGCTGGTGACGCGGACGATCACACGGATCGACGCGGCGACGCGGCAGGTGCACCTCGACGGCGGCGACGTCCTGCGCGCGCGGACGATCATCGTCGCCTGCGGGGTCGCGTGGCGCCAGCTGCGAATCGAGGGGTTCGAGCGGCTCGCCGGAAAGGGGATCTCCTACGGCGCCGCGCGCAGCGACGCAGCGGCTGTCCACGGGCTTGACGTCCACATCGTCGGCGCCGGCAACTCCGCCGGGCAGGCGGCGATGCTCTTCTCCAACCACGCACAGAGCGTCACGCTGCTCTGCCGCGGCGAGACGCTCGAGAAGAGCATGTCGCGCTACCTGATCGAGCAGCTCGAGGCGCGCTCGAACATCGCGATGCTCTACGGGACGGAGGTCGCGGCCGCGCACGGCGACGAGGCGCTCGAGGCGATCGAGGTCCGCAACGGCGCGAGCGGGGAGACCCAGCGGCTCGAGTCGGACGGCCTCTTCATCTTCATCGGTGCCGACGCCGAGACCGGCTGGCTCCCGCCGGAGATTGCGCTCGACCGAAACGGCTACGTGCTCACCGGCACCGACGTGCGCCAGGCCGGCCGCTGGGAGCTGGAGCGCGATCCCTACCTGCTGGAGACGAGCGTGCCCGGCATCTTCGCGAGCGGCGACGTGCGCTACGGGCCGGTGAAGCGGGTCGCGGCTGCCGTGGGCGAGGGCAGCATGGCGATCGCCTTCGTCCACCAATACTTGAAGGAGCCCTGATCGGGGCTGAAAGCGCTCCGTGGAAGTGAGACGATCCGATCATGGAGGAGCGCTTGGAGCGGCAGGCTCGCAACGAGGCGCTCGTGCGCGAGGTCAACGAGCGGATGAACATCCTCGACCGCGGAGCGGCCGGGAGCGGTGCCGTCGACGGCGTCGAGACGTTCGGCTTCCACTGCGAGTGCGGCCTCGGGGGCGGCTGCGGCGAGATGGTCTGGATGACGCTCGAGGAGTATGAAGTCGTCCGCGCACAGGATGACCGCTTCGCCCTCGTGCCCGGGCACGAGACCGAAGGCCTCGAGCACGTCGTCGACGGGAACGAGCGCTTCGTGATCGTCGACAAGGTCGACGAAGCCGAGCCGTTCATCGCCGACGACCCGCGCGGCCGGTCGTCGGGTTAGTCCGCGCCCAAGGACGGACGTCAGCCGAGCCGGGAGAGCGCTTCGAAGTCCGCGCGGTCCTTGACGGCGTCCGCGGCTCGCTCGCGCGGCATCGACTTGCCCCCGCGGAGCAGCGGCAGCGGCACGGTGCGCGCCGCGACCTCCGAGAGCTCGAGGCGATCCTCGCCGAACGGCATCGGCAGGGTGACCGGGTCGTCCGGGATCGGGATCAGCGGGAGGCCGTCCTCGTCCGGCTCGAAGAAGGTGAACTCGAGCTCCGCGTTCCCGAGCAGGTAGCGGGTGCCGACGACGTCCGAGTCCTTCCGGAGGTGCTGCCAGCCGGCGGCCTCGAGCGCAGACTTGATCTCGTCGTCGTTGCCGCGTCGCGCGAATGCGTCGACGTCCTCGTGACGCCGGGTGACGGTGCCGACCCAGAAGTCGACCGCCCAGCCGCCGAAGAGCCAGTAGTCGACTCCCGCACTCGTGAGCGCGGCGTCGAGGCTCGCGATCGCCGCCAGCTGTTCGTCCGCCGTGACCAGGGCGAACGGCGGCAGCGGCAGGTCCTGCTCCTCGAGTGCCGCGCGCGTCCCGCGCAGCTCGAGCGCGCGCAGCCAATGGGCGCGCACGTTCGGGCGGTCCCACGCGGCCGGCTCGAGGAATCGGCCCCAGCGCGTGAGCATGAACAGGAAAAGGTCGGCGATGGTGCGCTCGTCGCCAACGAGCCACTCGCGGCCCTCGAGCTTCCGGTCGACGAGGTCCCAGTGACCCGCAAGGTCGGCGTCGGCCGCCGCCTTCACGCCCTCGGTGCCGTACCGCTCCGGGTAGAAGTGCCGCATCTGGGTCATCTGGACGGTGTTCGAGAGCCAGAGCAGCCAGCGGTAGAGCTCTGCGCGCTCGCGCGTCCCGGAGGGCGGCGCCAGGCGCGCGTCGGGGAACTTCTCCGCCAGGTAGAGGCAGATCGCGGCTGACTCCGTCAGCACGAGGTCGTCGTCCTCGAGCGTCGGCACCTTCCCCCACGGGTTGAGCGCGAGGTACTCGGCCGTCGGCCGGCCAGCCTCGTCGCGGAGGACGGGGACGAGCTCGTACGGGACGCCGATCTCCGCGAGAGTCGCGTGCGGCGCCAGCGCCGCGCTGCCGGGCATGAAGTGGAGCCGCATCGGGAGTGCGACTCTACGTGAGAGGCTTGCGCCGATGACGCCGACGACCGGGATACCCACCGAGGAGCGGGAGCGGCGGCGCGAGCAGCTGCTGGCGTACGTCCGAGGCCAACGACTCACCGGCTTCGCCCTCTTCGGCCAGGACTACATCCGCTACTTCACTGCCTTCGAGTTCCTCGCCACCGAGCGGCCCGTGGCGGTGGTCGGGAACGCCGGCGGCGAGCTGGCGGTGTTCGTCCCCGAGTTCGAGGTCGAGCGCGTGCGCGACGAGACGACCTTCGAGCGGGTCGAGTCCTATCCGGAGTACCCGGGGCTCGAGCACCCGATGCTCCTCCTCGCGCGATTGCTTGCGGACATGGGCGTCGGCGCGGCGGCAGCCGACGAGGACGGCTACCCGGGCATCCTCGGCTACCAGGGGCCGCCGCTGAGCGAGGCGACGGGCCGTCCCGTCGTGCCGCTTGCGCCGTTCATCGAGAGCTTGATGGTGCGCAAGAGCGACGCCGAGGTCGAGCTGATCCGCGAGAGCGCCCGCTGGTGCGAACACGCGCACCGGCTCCTGCAGGAGTACTCGCGGCCCGGCGCGACCGAGGCGGAGGCGAGTCTGCGCGCCGGGCACGACGCGACGCTCGCGATGCTCGAAGCGCTCGGCACGTCGTATGCCGGCCAGCAGGCATCCTCGGACGGGGTCACGGCCGGCTACCGCGGCCAGATCGGGCTGCGCAGCTCGTGGGCGCACGCGGTCGCCCACAACATCGAGTTCCAGGTGGGCGACGTCCTCGTCACCGAGACCGCCGCTCCGATCTGGGGCTACAACGCCGAGCTCGAGCGGGCGCTGGTCGTCGGCCCCCCGACGGACGAGATGCGGCGGCTCTTCGAGCACACGGTCGGGGCCCAGCAGGTGGCGTTCGACACGTTGCGGCCGGGCGTGACCTGTGCGGACGTCGACCGGGCCGTACTCGGCTACTTCGAGGCGAACGACCTGCTCCCGTACTGGCGCCAGCACGTCGGCCACGGGATCGGGCTTCGCAACCACGAGGCGCCGTTCCTCGACGTCGGCGATCACACGCGCGTCGAGCCGGGGATGGTTTTCACGATCGAGCCCGGCCTCTACACGGCGGAGGTCGGCGGCTTCCGCAACTCGGACACGGTCGTTGTGACGCCTGACGGGATCGACGTGCTGACCGAGTACCCGAAGGACCTCGAGAGCCTGACGATAACGGTCTGAGAGATCACGTTCTGCCTGAGGCCGGGCCGGTGGAGCCGGCCCGGCCTCAGGCAGCGGGAGCTAGCTCCGCGCCTGCAGAGCTGCCAGCAGCTCCTGGTGCCGCCGCTCCTCGTCGGTCACCTCTTCCTCGGTGGGCTTCTGCATACGCGCCATCATTGCCCCCACCGGCTTGACGACGAAGAAGAACACCGCCGCCGCGATCGCGACGAACTGGATCACGTCGGTGATGAAGGCGCCGTACCGGAACACCGCATCGTTGATCGTGAACGTCAGGTCGCTGAAGTCCGGCTTGCCGATGATCATCGCGATGATCGGCATGACCAGGTTGTTGACGAGCGAGTTGACGACCGCGGCGAACGCGAGGCCCATCACGAAGGCCACGGCAAGCTCGACGATGTTGCCGCGAAGCAGGAAGTCCTTGAACTCCTGGAGCACCGGGCTTCTCCTTTCAGTCGACCTGGATGTTCGCGGCTACCTTTTCACGTTCGTAGTGGAGCCGCACGCCGTCGTCGCCGAAGCGCTCCAGCCGGGTCAGTTCGAAGCGGCGGAGCGGGAAGCCACCGTCGGCGAGCGCAGGGCCTGCGCCGACGAGCGCCGGCGCGAGCGTCAGGATCAGCTCGTCGAGCAGGTCGGCGGCGAGCAGCTGGCCGGCGACGTCACCGCCGCCGACCAGCCATGTCCGTTTCAGCCCCCGCGCCTCGATCAGGCGCGTGAGCTCGCCGATCTCGCCGCCGAAGACCTCGACCGGCTCCGCTCCCGGCAGCTCCGCCAACTCCCGCGCGTGCGTGACGATCCAGGTCGGCTTGCCGGCGTACGGCCACGACCCGTGCGCGACCATGAAGTCCCACGTCCGCGCGCCCATGATCAGCGAGTCGACGTCGGCGTAGAACACGTCGTAGTCGTTCTCGGCGCCAGTGAGCGTCTTCAAGAACGCGAGGTCGTGGTCGACCCCGGCGATCCGCCCGTCGAGGCTCAACGCGGCGTAGTACGTGATCACCGCCCTACGATCGCAGCTTCTCGATGCCAGCGGCGGTCGCTCGAGCGCTGATCGCCGGCGTGATCGGGCGAACATGCTTGCGCCGCTTAGGCGGTGGGTCTGGGCGACGCGTGCCCGGTACCGGCCGAGCCGAGCGACGTCCGGTGACTAGTCCTGCGCCTTCGGCTCGGGCTTCGGCTTCGGCTTCGCCGCACCGTCCTCGCGCAGGCGGCCGGGTGCGACCGTGCTCTTGCCCCGCACCGGCTCGACGGCGCGCGTCGCTGCCTGAACCGGCTTCGGCTTCGGGGCGCGGATGGTCTTGGGCTTCGCCCTGGTCCCGGACTTCCCCTTCGCATTCGCCGCGAGCGCCGGCTTTGCCTTGGGCACGCGGGACGGTTTCGGCTTCGCGGTGGGACCGGCCGCCGCCTTGCGGCTCCGGTCGATCGTCGGCGTGGCCCGCGTCGTCGTCTTCGTGTGCCCGGGCGCGGTCGCGCTGCGCCCCCGTTCGGCCTTCGCCGGCTTCGGCTTCGCCGCCTTTGCCTGCTCGCGTGTCTTCGCGACGACCGGCTTGGCCCTCGGGACGCTCGGCTTCGCTGCCACCGCCGCGGCGTCCGGCTTCGTCGCCTGGGGGACGGACGCGGTGATGACCTTCGCGGCCGGCCGGTCCGGCGTCGCAGGCGCCTGCACCGCCTTGACGCCCCCGTAGCCGGCCCCGCCCGCGACCGCGACGGCCGCGACACCGATTGCGATCTTCGCGGTCACGCCCGCGGCGCCGACGCCGGCGGCCGTGCCCGCCGCGGCCCCGGCGCCGATCGTCGGCAGGCCGGTTGCGGCGGCGGCGCTCGGCGCCCCCTTGAACAGCGTCAGCGAGAACGGCAACGGCAGCAGTGCGAGTGCCTTGAACGCGCGCCGGTGCTTGATGCTCCGCGCGGCGACCCTCGCGCAACTCGTGCATTCGTCGAGATGGGCCTTCAGCCGCCTGCGCTCCTTGCGGCCGAGGCGGCCGTCGGTCTCGCGCGAGAGCGCGAGCTCGGCCCGGTCGCAGGTGACGAGGTTCTCGAGCTCTTCGGCGAGCGAGCGGCGGGCGCGGAAGATCAGCGCCTCGAGCGCCGATTGCGACACGCCGAGCAGCTCCCCGATCTCGCCGTATGACCGACCCTCCAGCTCGCGCAGGACGAGCGCCTGACGCTGCGTGGGCGGAATCCTCTGCAGGGCGCGGACGAGGTCGTCGATCGAGGGGCCGTCGTCGGCCGTCTCGGTGACCGCGACGTCGCGGTCGAGCTCGACCTCGAGCGGCCGCGCCTGCTGCTGCCGGAACCGCTGGCGGATCAGGTTGTGCGCGATCGTGATCAGCCAGTTGGTCGGCTTGCGCGGCTTCTCGCCGCGCTCGAGGGCGCGCAAGGCGTTGACGAACGTCGTCTGGGTCACGTCCTCGGCGTCGGCGCGGTTACCGAGCACGGCGTACGCGTAGCGGAAGACCTCGGCCGCGTGGAGCCGGTACAGCTCGTCCAGCTCACGGGCAGCAGTGATCCCGATCGCGTTCGTCGCCACTCTCTCTACATACCCGGAAATCTGCGGCCGTGGGACGCGCGAACAAACTCCTTACAACTAGCGCGCAGGGTCACGCCCAGCGACGGATCTACCGCACAGGGGAACAAGAACCGATCGCGGGTGGGCGGCACCTGCGACGGTTACGCGGCGAAGGCCGGGCGAGAGCCCGGCCCGAGCCCGTGACAGCGCCTACGACCAGCTGAGAACGTCGACCGAGACGATCGCAGTCGGATTGATGAACCGGTCGCCCAGCATCGGCCACTCGCCTTCGGCGACGTCGGCGAGCTCGAGGATCGTCTTCTGCGCGAGCACGAGCCCCTCCTCGTAGGAGGCCGAGCCACCGATGAGGATCGCCTCGCCGTCGGCCAGGCGGACGACGACGCGACGCTGGTCGAGGACGCGCGCAGCTCGCTGCTCGGCTCCGATGACAGTCGGGCTGACCGGCGGCTCGGCGACAGCGTGCATGGCGTTCGTTCCTTCCTCTGGTTTCGCGGCTGCCGGAGGACGCCACTCCGGCTCGCTCATGGTCGCGCAGGACCGTCGTCGAGGCTTCCCCCGGATGCGTGATTCGCTCTAGGCTGGCTCGCATGGCCGACTCCTGGCGCGTGTGCATGATCTGCACGATCAGGCCGGTCGCGGACGCGCTCGCCGGCGCGCTCGGCGCACTCGGGCACGAGCCGGTGGCTCTGGTCGCGCCGCGCCGGGTCGAGCCGGACGAGCAGCCGGAAGGCCTCCGGCTCACCGCGGCGAGCGCGCCGCCCGGCCTCGATCTGCACTTCGCGAAGGACAAGTGGTCGATCGAGCCGCTGCTCGGCGCCTACGCGCCCGACCTCACGGTCTGCTGGGGCTTCCCGTGGAAGCTCCCGCAGGGCGCGCTCGACGTCGCGCCGCTCGGCTCGATCAACGGTCATGCCGCGCTGCTGCCGCGTCACCGCGGCCCGATCCCGTTCGCCTGGACGTTGCGCAGCGGCGACACCGAGTGGGGCTTCACCTGGCATCGGATGGACGCGGAGCTCGACACGGGCAACATCCTCTCGCAGGGAAGCGACCCGATCCGGGACGACGACTGCGACATCGGCGAGTTCGGGCCGCGGCTGCTGGAGGTCGCGGTCGGGCTATTGCCGGCGGCGCTCGAGCGTGTCGCTGCCGGCGACCCCGGCGATCCGCAGCCTGACGAGGGCGCGACGTGGGCCGGCCACTTCGAGGACGACGACTACGTGCGGATCGACTGGTCGCAGTCTGCCCGGCTGATCCACGACCAAGTGCGTGCGTGGCAGCTCACCTTCGGGATGTCGGGCATTCGAGCTCCCGTCGCGACGCTCGACGGCCAGGAGCTCGTCCTCCTGCAGACGCGGCTCACCGATCCCGGCCACCGTGCTCGCCGCGTCGAATGCGGCGACGGCCCGATCTGGGTGGTCGCCAGCGAGCCCGTCTAGAGATCCTCCCAGAGGACGAGCGAAATCATCCGCGGGAGCGAGGGGGTGCCGCGCTACGTTCGGATTATGTGGCGCTTCCTGATCGTCCTCGTCGCCGTGGTGTCGCTGCTCGCTCCCACACTGGCTACCCCAAGTGCAGGCGGGGGCGGGACAGCGTCCGCCGAGCTCGCGTTCGCGCGGAGCGGCGACATCTGGACGATCGGCGCCGACGGCGCACGCGCGCGTCTTCTCCTGCGCCGCGCGTACTCGCCGGCCTGGTCGCCCGACGGTTCGAGGCTCGCGTTCGTCTCGAACCGATCGGGCGACGAGGAGATCTACGTCGCGAGGGCCGACGGCGGCGGCGTCGCACGTCTGACGAAGCTGCCGGGCCCCGACCTCAGCCCGGCCTGGTCGTCGGACGGTCGGCGGCTCGCCTGGAGCCGGAACGCCGAGATCTGGACGATGAGCGCCGCGGGGGCGGCCAAGCGCAGGCTCGTCGCCAGGGTGAAGCCGTGGCACGAGCACCACTCGCCCGCGTGGCATCGCAGAACGATCGTCTACAGCTCGACGCGCGTCTCCACGTTCAACACCGAGCTGTTTCGGGCGCCCGCGCAGCGGCTGACGTTCACCAAGGGGTCCGACGGCGTCCTCGGCGACGACGCGATGCCGGACGTTACGCCCGACGGCCGCCGGATCGTCTTCACCTCGAATCGCGACCGCCAGGCCGAGATCTACGTCATGAACGCGAACGGCAGCGGCCAGAAGCGGTTGACGCGCCGACCAGGAGACGACTGGGCTCCCGACGTCTCGCCCGACGGAACGCGGATCGCGCTCACCCAGCTGCCCGGCACGATCTGGACGATGAACGCGGACGGCAGCGGCCTGCGGAAGCTGACCAGCGGTGTCGACGCCGACTGGCGTCCCTAGCGACCCTGGCCGGCCGCGCCTCCCGGCCGGCGGAGCCGCTAGGCCCTAGTCGTTGCGCAGGACGTCGATCGAGGCCACCGACGCAGGCCGGACGAAGCGGCCGTCGAGCTCGGCCCACTCCCCGGCCGACTCGGCAGTGCTGAAGCACGTCATCAGCTCGCGTGCAGCCGCCACCGCCTGGTCGCGGTCGCCGTAGGACGCGAGCTCGAGCTCCTCGCCGCCGAGCAGCCGCAGGACGACCCGCCGTGTCTCGGCGGGAGCCGCCGTCGCGGTCGCCGCGGAGGTGTGCTCGGCGAGGATCGACTCGAAGGAGCGCAACGGCACCGGAGGCGCCTCGAAGTTGGAGGGGGCGGGGCCGACCGCCTCGGGAGTCACCGGGGGATCGACGGCGCCGATCAGCCCGACTGCCACGGGCGCCGCCACACCGCTCGCAAGCTCGTACATGCGCTCTCTCTCCCTTCCGGCCGCCGCACGTGGCCGGGTCGTACGCCGCAATTGAGCTGACTATGTGCAGCCCGCTCGTCGCCGGCCTCCCTCTAGTGGGTGAATCGGCGGCTGCGTGAAGCGCCGGAGGCAGCGGAGCTTCCGGCGCTTCGGCACAGGGAGAGGGTGGAACTAGGAGTCGTCGCCGTCGCCGACCACGGTCACCGACTTGACGGTCTCGCAGTTGACGTGCACGTCCGTCGTCTCCTTGGCGTTCAGCCAGACGACATCGTGGCCGGGGCCACAGTCGATCGTGTCGACCTGCTGGTCGCGCGCGAGCGCGTGCAGGACGTCGTCGCCGTCGCCGCCGTTCTGCCTGTCAGTGCCGCGGCCGGGCCAGAGCCGGTCGTTGCCGGGTCCACCGTCGAGCGAGTCGTCGCCCGGGCGGCCGCGGAGGATGTCGTTGCCCTCGCCGCCGGCGACGGAGTCGTTGCCCCAGCCGCCCCAGGCGCGGTCGTTCCCGGCACCGGTGTCGATCGTGTCGTTGTCGCGGTTGCCGTGGACGCGGTCGTTGCCGCCGAGGCTGTTGATCGCATCGTTGCCCTGCTTGCCGAAGATCAGGTCGTTGCGCTCGGTGCCCGTGAGCACGTCGTCCTTGTGGGTGCCCTTGATCACGACGGCCGCGAGCGCTGTGGTCGCGAGCGCGAGCGTCGCCAGGGCGGCGATCGCTCCGAGCACGTACTTGGCGTTCTTCATCTGAGAGATCCTCCTCGTAGGCGAAGCTGACAACCGCATCCTTCCCCCGTGCTGTCAGCCACCCGTTCGCCGAACGTAAAAGCCGGGTAAAACGCGATCAGGCGTGCGCAAGCGGGCGCGTGGCGGCCGCATGCGGGAGCCGGACCGTGAAGACGGTCAGCTCACCCGGTGTGCTCTCGGCCGCGACCGTGCCGCCCATGCCCTCGGCCAGCTCCTTCACGATCGCGAGCCCGAGGCCCGTGCCGACCGGCCGTTCGCGGCCGTAGCGGGAGTGGAGGTAGAAGCGCTCGAACGCCTGACCCAGCTCCTCCGGCCGTAGTCCAGGCCCGGTGTCCTCGACCCGGATCGACCCCGGTGCCGTCACGATCCGCACCGACCCGCCGGCCGGGGTCAGCCGGAGGGCGTTCTCGACGAGGTTCGAGACGATCTGCAGCGTCCGGTCGGCGTCGCCGGTCGCAGGTGCGGCCGCGGCGCCGTCGGCTTCGAGCGTGACCCCGAACTCGCGCGCCGGCGCCTCGTAGCGCCGTCGCGCCTCCTGGGCGATGGCGCCCAGATCGATCGGCTCGCGGCGGACGCTGAACTCGGCCTTGCGCATCCGCGCCAGGTCGAGCAGGTCGCCGACGAGGCGCTCGAGCCGCTGCGACTCGCTGACGATCGTCGCGGCTGCCTCGTCGGCCGGCAGCGCCCCTTCGCCGAGCCCCTCCGCGTAGCCGCGGATCGCGGTCAGCGGCGTCTTCAGCTCGTGGCTCACCGAGAGCAGGAATGCCTGCTCGGCCTCGCGCGCCTTCGCAAGCGCCACGGCGACCTCGTTGAAGCTCTCGGCGAGGAGTGCGAGCTCGCGCGGGCCCTCGACCGGGAGCAGCGACGGCGGTCCGGTCGAGCTGGCAAGGCCCCGGGTTGCCTCCGCGACGCGCCGCACGGGCCGCGCGATCGCGCGCGCGAGCAGGAATGCGATCAGCGCCGCCAAGCCGGCGGTGACGGCCGCGGCGGCGACGAGACCCTCGATGTGCGGTCGCCAGGCCGAGGTCGTCGAGCTCGCGGGGCGCAGCAGGATGAAGCCCTTGCCGTTGACGAGCCGTGCGGCGAAGAGGTAGCGCGTGCCCTCGTCGGTGAGCGCGCCGTCGAGCCGCGCGCCGCGGCGGAGCTGCGCCGCGCGCTCCGGCGGGAGCAGCGCCGACGAGCCGTCGAGCGGCACCTGCACCACGCGCTCGTCCTGGCGGTCGAGGAACTCCTGCAAAGAGCGGAGCCGCGAGAACGGCACCAGCGCCTCACGCTCGCGCTCGACCAGCAGGTCGAACTGCGCCGAGACGTCGCGAAGCGTGTTCCGCTCGACCGCGCGGCGGGTGAGGATCGCGCCGAGCGCGAGCGCGAGTGCGAGCGAGAGGAGCGCCACCAGCGCGATCGCGGCGAAGAGGCGCGCCCGCAGCGATTGCAACTTCACGGCCGGATGGCCTTGTACCCGGAGCCGCGCACGGTGCGGATCGAGGCGGGCCGGCCGAGCTTGCGGCGCAGCTGCGCGACGTGGACGTCGACCGTCCGCGTGCCGCCGGCGTAGCTCATCCCCCAGACGCGGTCGAGGAGCTGGTCGCGCGAGACGACGATGCCGGCGTTGTCGATCAGATAGGCGAGCAGGTCGAACTCCTTGCCGGTCAGCTCGACGGGCTCGCCGGCGACGCGCACCTCGCGCGCCTGCGGGTCGACGGCGACGTCGCCGAGCTCGAGCACTTCCGCGCGCGCGCTCGGGCCGGTCCGGCGCAGGACGGCCTTGACACGGGCCGCGAGCTCGCGCGGGGAGAAGGGCTTCGAGACGTAGTCGTCGGCGCCCACCTCGAGCCCGGCGACCCGGTCGGCCTCCTCGTCCCGCGCCGTCAGCATCAGGACGGGGACGTCAGAACGGGTGCGGATGCTGCGGCAGACGTCGAAGCCGTCGGCTCCGGGCAGGCCGATGTCGAGGATCACGAGCCGCGGGCGCACCATCTCGAGCGACTGCAGAGCGTCCTCGCCCGAGCGCACCCACGCGACGCGGTAGCCGGTCTGCTCGAGATACGCGCGGACGAGCGAGCCGATCGACTCCTCGTCCTCGACGAGCAGGAGCTGCGGCCCCGGCGTGCCCGCTGGGTGGAGCTCCGCCGCGCCTGTCGCGGTCATCTGCGGGTGGCGCGGACCTCGTTCGCCGGAGCGTCGCCGTCCCGAATCACGGTCGCGACCATACCGCGCCGGAGCTCGGAGTACCCGGCCGGCCTGCCGCCGATCGTGATCGCGGCGCCCGGTGCGACCGCGATCCCGACGAGCGTGCCGTCGCGCTCCAGCAGCGTCAGCGTCCCGCCCGCCTTGTTGCGGATGACGCCCCGGTCGACGCGGTAGTCGTGGAGGACGCCGCCGTCCTTGACGAGCACCTCGGCGCGGACGAGCTTCGGCCCGAAGAAGTAGTTCCCGAGCGAGCCCGGCAGGGCGAGGCCCGGCTGGGCCACGAGCAGCGTCGCGTTGACCGCGAGCAGCGCCGCGGCGACCCAGAGCCCCTTCGAGCGCCTCGTCTTCATGGCCGCATTGTTGCCGTTCCTCGTCAGCATGTCGTGCCCTCGACGTAAGGGGGATGTAAAACGCCCCTCGCGCGTTCTCGCCCGCCGTCGCTGACCGCGGTGCGGGAGCCCGCCGGCTTGGGCCGGCGCCCGGTGCCTTCCGACCTCGAGTCGAGCGTCGGCGCCGAGCAGCAGTGGCCGGAGGAGCTCGGCGCGGAGCCGCTCCCGGGCGCAGAGCCTCGGCTTACACCGGAGCTGTCGCCCGTCGTAGGCTGAGCTCCCGAGCGGCCACCGCGGCCATCAGGAGGCCGGTCGTTCCGGCGACCGCGAAGCTGAGCTGCGTGCCGCCGAGCGAGCAGAGCCAGCCTGCGAGGAGGCCGCCGAGCGGCGCCAGGCCGGCGAAGGCCCACAGGTAGAGACTGACGACACGGCCGCGCAGGTGGTCGGGCGCGCGCAGCTGCAGCAGCGAGCTCGCGTTCGACGTCCAGAGCGTGAAGCAGACGCCGGCGCGCGAAGAGCAGGATCGCGCAGGGCACGACGGCGGCGAGGGGCGCGAGCGCGAGCAGGCAGACGCTGAAGCCGCCGGTGCCGAGCACGAGCACCTTCCAGCTCGCGCGCCCGAGCGCGGCCGAGAGCAGCGCGCCGACGAGCGCGCCGCCGCCGAAGCAGGCGGAGAGAACGCCGAAGACCTCGGGCCCGGTGTTCAGCGTGTCGGACGCGAGCAGGGGCAGGATCACGTGGAAGTTGAAGCCGACCGTACTGACGACGGTGACGATCGTCAGGACGAGCCGTGCGTCCGGTGAGCGGCGGACCCAGCCGAGGCCCTCGCGGATCCCCCTCATCATCGTCGGCGGCTCGGCGCTCCGCTGGACGGGGACGAGCTCCTCGCGTCGCATCATCAGCAGCCCCGCGAGTACGGCGAGGAACGTGGCGGTGTTGATCGCGAAGCAGACCCCGACGCCGAAGGCGGCGATCAGCACGCCGGCCATGGCCGGCCCGACGACGCGCGAGGCGTTGAAGAGGCTGGCGTTGAGCGCGACCGCGTTCGGCAGTTCCTCGCGCCCGACCATCTGGAAGGTGAGCGCATGCCGGCCGGGAGCATCGAAGACGAGCGCGGTGCTGGAGAGGATCGCCAGCAGGTAGACGACCCAGAGCGTCTCGAGGCCGCCGAGCACGAGCACGGCGAACGCCGCCGAGAAGATCATCGAGACCGTCTGCGTGCCGATCACGAGCTTGCGGTTGTCGATCCGGTCGGCGACGACGCCGGCGACGAGGCCGAAGATCGTGAACGGGATGAAGCGGCAGAAGGCGAGCAGGCCGACGGCGAGCGGCGAGTGCGTCAGCTCGACGACGAGCCACGCGAGCGCGACGTTCTGCATCCAGGTGCCGCTGACCGAGATCACCTGGCCGGTGAAGAAGAGGCGGTAGTTGCGGTGGAGCTTCAGGCTCGCGAACGTGCGCTCGTTGAGCGCCAGCAGTGCGGCCGTCATAGGAGCTTTCCGAGCGGCGCGATCGCGCGCTCGAGCGTTTCGAGCTCGCCGTCGTCGAGACCGCGGAGCCGGTCGGCCAGCCAGGTCGTGCGGCGGGCGCGGACGCGCTTGAGCAGCCGCTCGCCCTCATCGGTCAGCGCAAGGCCGACGCGGCGGCGGTCGATCTCGTCACGGACGCGCTCGAGCAGGCCGGCCTTCTCGAGCCGGTCGACGTGACCGGAGAGAGCGGGGGCGGAGATGCGCTCCTCGGCTGCGAGTTCCCGGAGGCTCAGGCCCGGGTTGAGCCGGATCAGCCAGAGGAGCGTCACCTGGCGGCTGGTGACGCCGAGCTGCTCCGCCTCTTTGCGCAGCTCGCGCGAGAGGCGCAGCAGCACGGGCCGAAGCTCGTTGGCGATGGCGAGAGGATCGGCGATAACGTCGTTAACCATTAACCTGGTTACGAGTTTACCAGCCGGATGCCTTTGCGCATCCCTTGCGCGGGTGATTAGCGTGGTGGTTGTATGACCGAGAGGCTCGCCCGGCACGCGGCTCTGCATCCGAAGCGGATGCTCGCGATCTGGGGCGGCATCTTCGTGCTCTCGATCGCGGCGATCGCGCTGCTGCTGCCCTCGGCGATCACAACCGAGGCGACGGTCACGAACGACCCGGAGTCGGAGCAGGGCTACGCCGCCATCTTCCGGCACCTGCCGCCGTCGGACGACTTCGTCAACGAGGTCGTCCTCGCCCGGGCGCCCGGAAAGGACGTGACCGCCGACCGGGACGCGCAGCTCGAGATCGAGCGGCTGGCGTCGGCACTGCAGGCGACGGGCCGGACGGCGCACGTTCGCTCCTACTTCGACGACGAGGATCCGAGCCTGCTCTCGCCGGACCGGGACGCTGCTGTGATCACGGTCGGGATGGGGCCGGACGGCGAGGACGGGATCGCGGACGTGATCGCCGTCGTCGAGCAGGCCGATCGAGGGCCGCTCGAGGTGACGATCACCGGCGAGTTCACCGCCGATGAGGACTTCCTGACGCTCTCGAACAAGGATCTGAAGGAAGGCGAGCTCTTCTTCGGGTTGCCGGCGGCGCTCGTCGTGCTGCTGCTCGTCTTCGGCGCCGTCGTCGCCTCACTCGTCCCGATCCTGCTCGCGATCGTCGCGATCGTGGTCGCGCTGGCGCTCGTCGCGATCGTCGGCCAGGTCTGGGAAGTCTCCTTCTTCGTCGTCAACATGCTCACGGGCATGGGGCTCGCGCTCGGCGTCGACTACTCCCTCTTCGTCGTCAGCCGCTTCCGCGAGGAGCGGGTGCGCGGCGTCGAGAAGATCGAGGCGATCACGGCGACGGGGCGGACGGCGAGCCGCGCGGTGCTCTTCAGCGGGACCGCGTTCGTGATCGCGCTGACCGGGATGCTGCTCGTCCCGGACACGATCCTGCGCAGCCTCGCGGCCGGAGCGATTCTCGTCGGCCTGATGGCCGTCGCCGCCGCGACGACGCTGCTGCCCGCGATCCTCTCGCTGCTCGGCGACCGCGTCGACGCGCTCCGCCTCCCGTTCATCCGCGGCGGCACGGGCGAGGCCACGTTCTGGGGTGCCGTCGTCGACCGCGTGCAGCGGCGGCCGCTTGTGTACCTGGTCGTCACGACCGCCTTGCTCGTCCTGCTCGCGCTGCCTGCGCTCGAGCTGCGGACGGGGTCGGCCGGCGTGCGGACGCTGCCGGACGGCTACGCGTCGAAGGACGGCTTCAACACGCTCGAGCGCGAGCTCGGGATCGGCACGGTCGACTCTGCGCAGATCGTGGTCGAGGGGGACGTCGAGTCGCCGGCGGTGCAGAACGGCGTCGAGCGGCTCCGCGACGAGCTCGCGCGCGACCGGGCGTTTCGGAACCCCGAGGTCGAGACCGCCCCGGACGGGCAGTTGGCGTTGATCGAGGCGCTCGTCGCCGGCGACAGCCGCGACGAACGCTCGGTGCAGGCGGTCGAGCGCCTTCGGTCGGAGCTCGTGCCGCGGACGCTCGGGAACGCGGGCGCGGCCGTGTACGTCACCGGCGAGACGGCCGAGATCGTCGACTACCGCGAGCTGATGGAGCAGTGGCTGCCGATCGTGTTCGCGTTCGTGCTCGGCTTCAGCTTCATCCTGCTCACGATCGCGTTCCGGTCGATCGTCGTGCCGGCGAAGGCGATCGTGCTCAACCTTCTCTCGGTCGGCGCGGCCTACGGGCTGATCGTGCTCGTCTTCCAGGAGGGGGTCGGCAACGAGCTCTTCGGCTTCCCCCAGGTGGACGCGATCGAGGCCTGGCTGCCGCTCTTCCTCTTCTCCGTGCTCTTCGGGCTCTCGATGGACTACCACGTCTTTCTGCTCAGCCGGATCCGCGAGCGCTACACGCAGACCGGCGACTCCAGCGAGGCGGTCTCGTTCGGCGTCCGCACGACCTCGCGCCTGATCACCGGCGCGGCGCTGATCATCATCGTCGTCTTCGTCGGCTTCGCCACCGGCGACCTGGTCATGTTCCAGCAGATGGGCTTCGGCGTCGCCATCGCGCTCTTGCTCGACGCGACCGTGATCCGCTCCGTGCTCGTGCCCGCGGCGATGGAGCTGCTCGGCGAGCGCAACTGGTACCTGCCGAAGTGGCTCGAGTGGCTACCGCATTACGAGGTCGAGGCGACGAACGCCGAGATGCGGCGGCCGATCAGCTCGCCCTGATCCTCCTGGAGGTAGTGGCCCGCGCCGGCAACGATCTCGGGCTCGCGCGCGCCTGGAATGTGCGCCGCGATCCGCTCGGCCACGCGCGGCGCGAAGATCGGGTCGGAGTCGGAGAAGAGGACGAGCGCCGGCCGGTCCCAGTGCGCGAGCTGGTCTCGCACCGCGAGATGAGCCGGTGTGTCGGGATGATCGGGCGAGATCGGCACCAGCTCGGGGAAGGCGAGGATGCCCTGCTTCGACTCGGGCACCGGCCAGGGGGCGCTGTACGCCTCGACCACGGCCTCCTCCATCGACTGCACCGCCGAGATCTGCACCAGCCGGCCCGGGATCAGCTCGGTGCCGAGACGCCGCACCCAGTCGCGGAAGCGGAGCCACTCCTCGGAGGGCGGCCGGCCGCCGCCGATGCCGGTGTTCATGATCACGAGCTTGCCGATCCGGTCGGGGCGCTCGACCGCGAGCCGCAGGCCGATCGGGCCGCCCCAGTCCTGGACGACGACGGTCGCGTCGCGGAGATCGAGCTCGTCGGCGAGCCGCGTGATCGCGCGGACGTGAAAGTCGTAGGAGTAGTCCTCGAGCCGGAGCGGCTTGTCCGAGCGGCCGAACCCGAAATAGTCGGGGGCGATCGCCCGCGCAGCCGGGGTCAGCTCCGGGATGATCTTGCGGTAGAGGTACGACCAGGTCGGCTCACCGTGCAGGAGCAGGACGGTCGGCCCCTCGCCCTCGTCGAGATAGTGCAGGCGCAACCCGTCCTGGTCGACGTAGTGCGGCTCGAAGTCGTAGCCGGGCAGGCCTTCGAAGTGCTCGTCGGGTGTCCGGTAGGCGTCCGGCGCCACAGGCCGAGTCTACGAGGGTGTGGCGACCGGGCGTTCTGGGAAGATGAACCCGATGGCCGAGCCGCCGCCGCGAGATCCGCGGGATCCCGCCGACGACGAGACGGTGGTCGTCCCACCCTCCGAGCAGCCCCCAGTCGACGAGACGATCGTCCGCGACGAGTGGGGGCCCGAGACCGTCGTCGCGCAGCCGGTGGCCGGGCAGGAGGTCGTGGTCGAGGAGACCGAGACCGAGCCGGGCCGGAAGCCGCCCACGATCTGGCCCTGGCTGCTGGCGCTCCTGCTACTCGTGCTGGCCGGGCTCGGGGCCTATCTCTTCTTCTCGCAACAGGACGACACGACCGTGCCCGCGGTCACCGGCCAGCCGCAGCAGCAGGCGGAGGGCGAGGTGCGCGAGGCCGGGCTCGAGCCCGAGACGACGAGCCAGGAGAGCACGCGGCCGCAGGGGATCGTGCTCGGGCAGAGCCCGAATGCTGGTGAGACGGTCGAGGAGGGATCGAGCGTGCGGCTCGTCGTCTCGACGGGGCCGCCGCGCAACACCGTGCCCAACGTCGTCGGCCAAACCGAAGCCGAGGCCGTCGACGCGCTGACGGCGGCGAGCTTCGAGTCCGACGTGACGGAGGCGTTCTCAGACAAGAAGGCTGGCATCGTCGTCGCGCAGGAGCCGAAGGCCGGAGCGAACCTGAAGGAAGGCGAGACGGTCGCTCTGACCGTCTCGAAGGGCGGCAGGCCCGTTGCCGTGCCGGACGTCGTCGGCACGACCTCGTCGGAGGCGACGGCCACGCTCCAGGCGGCGGGCCTGAAGGTCAACGTCGTCGGGGTCCCGTCCAGCCAGCCGAGCGGCACCGTCGTCGCGCAGAGCCCGGCCGCCGGCAAGGAGGCGCCGGCGGGGAGCACCGTGCGGCTCAACGTGGCGCAGGCGCCGGGCACGACGACCAGTCAGACCACGACGACCCAGCCGGCCGCGACGGCGCCGCCGCCCGCGACGACGACCGAAGCGCCCGAGCCCGGACCCGCGACGGTGCCGGACGCCGTCGGCGACGAGCTCGCGGATGCGGCGGGCGCCTTCGGCGCCGAGGGGCTGAAGGTCGCCGTCGACTACGTCCCCTCGTCGGAACCGCAGGGCCAGGTGATCGCGCAGGCACAGCCGGCCGGCACGGAGCTCGAGCGCGGCGACACCGTTCAGCTCAACGTCTCGATCGGACCCGATCCCGCCGCTGCCGAGCCGGTGCCGGACGTGACGGGTCGCCGCCTCGACGAGGCCCGGCAGGCGCTCGAGCAGGCCGGCTTCGAGGTCCTCGCGGTCAACCGGCTCGGCGGGAACCGAGCGCGGAACAGCAGACTGGTTGCGTCGCAATCCCCCGCCGCCGGTGCCTCGATCCCACGCGGCGCGCTCGTGCTCCTCTACGTCTAGGAGGGTCTGGCGCACGTCGCTCGGCACGGCCGCGCCGGCGCGAATAGAGTCTCGCTCCATGATCCTCCGGCTGCTTGCGCTGGTCGCGCTCGTGCTCGGCCTCGCATCGTTCGGTGCCGGCTGCGGGTCGGACGACGACGAGGCGGGAGGCACGACGGCGCCGGCGGCGACGACTGGCGCGGGAGCGACCACGACCGTGCCCGACCTCACGGCGGCACAGCTCGCCGGCGCGGCCGAGCAGCTCGCTGAGGCGGGCCTGCGGGCCGCGGTGCTGTACGTGCCCGCGAGCGAGCCGCGCGGCCGGGTGATCGGCCAGTCGCAGCCGCCGGGGACGGAGCTCCAGCGGGGCGATGCCGTCTCGATGAATGTCTCCGTCGGCCCGAACCCGGCCGAGAACGTGACGGTGCCGGACGCAACCGAGCAGACGGAGGCCGCCGGGCGCGCGCTGCTGGAGAAGGCCGGGTTCGAGGTGATGACGATCCCCGTCCCGGCCGTCACGGAGGACATCGTCGTCTCGCACGCCCCGCCCCCGGCCGACCGGGTGCCGCGCGGCTCGCTCGTGATCCTCTACGCCGGCGGCTAGACGTGATGTGAGAGGCCGCGAAGCGGCCCCTTCAGGGTCTTCGCGCGATTCCGGATCCGCTCCTGCGGATCCGGAATCTTGCGCTATTTAGGACTAGGGTCGAGCTTGTAGCCGACGCCGTAGCGCGTCTGGATGAAGGTGTGGCGCGGCGCGCGCGTGTCGACCTTCTCGCGGAGCTTGCGGACGAAGACGTCGACTGTGCGGTCGCGGTGGGAGGCACGGCGGCCCCAGACCCGCTGCAGCAGCTCGTCGCGGGTGAGCACGCGGCCGCGGTCGAGCGCGAGTGCGTACAGGAGCCGGAACTCCGTCGGCGTCAGCTCGGCGCTGGCGCCGTCGACGTACGCCTGGACGTTGCGTGGGTCGAGTCGGAGCTCCTCCACCTCGATCTCGTCCCCGCGGCGCGGTTCTTGCGCGCGCGTGCCGCGGCGGGCCGCCGCCGCGACACGCGCCGCAAGCTCTTTCATCGAGAACGGCTTCACGAGGTAGTCGTCGGCGCCGAGCTCGAGCGCGTTGATCCGGTCGTGCTCGGTTCCGCGCGCGCTGACGACGACGATCGGCGTGCCGATCCCCTCGCCGCGCGCCTGCTCGATCACACGCCAGCCGTCGATGCCCGGAAGCATCAGGTCGAGCACGCAGACGTCGGGCTGCTCGTACCGAAGCCGTGCGAGGCCCGTTTCGCCGTTCGCCACCCCGACCGCGTCGAAACCCGCGGCGGTCAGGTGCCGCGCCATCCCCTGGGCGATGACGTCGTCGTCCTCGATGATCAGCACCTTGGCCACACGTGCATCATGCAGCCGAGAGGGGCTGTCGAGGGGTGAAGGAGTGGTAACGGAGTGGTGAATCCGGACGCGGTCCGCGGGCAGGTGCTCCTGGAGGAGAGCCGCGAAGCCGTCGTCGTCCTGGACGGAAACGGCATCGTCGTCACCGCCAGCCGCCGCGCGCGGCAGTCGCTCGGCGTCCGCGAGGGCGAGCACCTGAACCTCGACCTGCTCGAGAGCGAGCGGACGCTCATCGTGCCCTACGATGTCGACGGTCGGCCGGAGCGGCTCGTGTACCTCTCCGAGGCCGGCGACCTCGCCGCCTACGAGGAGCTGCGCTCCGGTTTCACGGCCTCGGTCTCGCACGAGCTGCGGACGCCGCTCGCCCGGCTGCTCTCGCTGCTCGAGCTCGCCGGTCTGCCGGGCGAGAACGTCGACGAGCTCGTTCAGCAGGCGCGCCGCGAGATCGATGCGATCAGGGAGCTGATCGACGAGGTGCTCTTCCTGGCCGAGCTCGAGTCCGGGACCCGGGTCGTCTCGCTCGGCGCCGAGCCGGTGCTGCCGGTACTGCACGAGGTCGCCGCGGAGCTGAACGAGCAAGCCGCCCGCGCCGGCGTCGCGCTGCACGTCGAAGGCGAGGACGATGCGACCGCGGAGGTGCGTCCGCGGATGCTCGGCGTCGTCGCGAAGAACCTCGCCGAGAACGCGATCCGGTACGCCGGGCCGGGCACGAACGCGACGCTGGCCGTCAGGCGGGAGGACGGCGCCACGGTGCTGAGCGTGGTCGACGACGGGGCGGGCGTCGACCAGGCCGATCTGCCGCGCCTCTTCGAGCGCTTCTACCGCGCCGATCGCTCGCGGCACACGCGCGGAACCGGGCTCGGCCTCGCGATCGTCAAGCACGTCGTCGCCTCGGCGGGCGGCGCGGTCGAGGCCCGAGGCGGGCGCGGTCGCGGGCTCGAGATCCGCTGCGTCTTTCCGACGCCCTCGCCGCCCTCCTAGGAGCTCGTTCACCACCCTTTCACCGGATCTTCACCAGCCGGCATCCCCGGTCGCGCCGGACGCTTGGAAGACTCGGCGCATGACAACACAGACGAAGAGACTGACCAGAATTGCGGCCCTGCTCGGGCTGCTCGTCCTGCTCGCCGGCTGCGGCGGCGAGGGCCGGGGCGGGGACGACGAGGCGTCCGGCGCCACCACCGAGGCGTCCGGCGAAGCCAGTGACCTCTCCGGCCGGATCCAGGCCGACGGCTCGAGCACGGTCGGGCCGTTCACCACCGCCGGCGCCGAGCGCTTCCAGCAGGAGAACCCGGACGTCCAGATCACGGTCGGCGTCTCCGGCACGGGCGGCGGCTTCGAGCGCTTCTGCCGCGGCGAGACCGACCTCTCGAACGCGTCGCGGGCGATCAAGGACGAAGAGGCGGCGATCTGCAAGGACGCGGGGGTCGAGTACGTCGAGTTCCAGGTCGCGAACGACGCGCTGACGGTCGTCGTCAACCAGGAGAACGACTGGGCGACCTGCCTCACGGTCGAGCAGCTCGGGAAGATCTGGGGACCGAGCTCGAAGGTGAAGAACTGGAACGAGGTCGACCCGTCCTTCCCGGACGAGCAGCTGTCGCTCTTCGGCCCCGGCACCGACTCGGGGACGTTCGACTACTTCACGGACGAGATCAACGGCGAGGAGGGAGCGAGCCGCTCCGACTACTCCGCGAGCGAGGACGACAACAACACGGTCACGGGCGTTTCCGGCGAGAAGGGTGGCCTCGGCTACTTCGGCTTCTCCTACTTCGAGGAAAACCAGGACACGCTGAAGGCGGTCGAGATCGACGGCGGCGACGGCTGCGTGGCCCCGAGCGTCGAAAACGCGCAGAACGGCACCTACGCGCCGCTTGCGAGGCCGCTCTTCATCTATGCCAAGCAGGAGTCCTTCGAGCGCCCGGAGGTCGAGGCCTTCGTCCGGTACCTGATCGACAACGAGACCGAGATCGCGGAGGCGTCGCAGTTCGTCCCGCTGACCGACGAGCAGATCGAGAAGGCGAACGCCGATCTCGAGGCAGCGGTGGGCTCGTAGTTGGCCTCGACTGACGTGACGGCGGGCGTGGAGCATCGCCTCCGCGCCAAGCGCCGCCGGATCGGGGAGGACGTCGTCAAAGGCGTCCTCTTCATCTGCGCGCTGATCTCGGTGGCCACGACCGTGGGGATCGTCGTCGCGCTCTTCGCGCCGGCGTTCGAGTTCTTCCGGGAAGTCCCGATCCGCGACTTCCTCACCGGAACAACGTGGGCGCCGCTGTTCGAGCCGGCGAGCTTCGGCGTCCTCCCGCTCGTAGCCGGGACGCTGCTCGTCACGGCGATCGCGAGCCTGGTCGCGATGCCGCTCGGCCTCGGCGCCGCCATCTACCTCAGCGAGTACGCGTCGCCGCGCGTGCGCGGGATGCTGAAGCCGACGCTGGAGATCCTGGCCGGGATCCCGACGATCGTCTTCGGCTACTTCGCGCTCACGTTCATGACGCCACTGCTGCGGGACATCGGGATCCAGGTCGACATCTTCAACACGCTCTCCGCGGGGCTCGTGATGGGTGTGATGCTGATGCCGACCGTCGCCTCGCTCTCCGAGGACGCGATGGGCGCGGTGCCGCGCGATCTGCGCGACGGCGCCTACGCGCTCGGCTCGACCAAGGTGCAGGTCGCGACCCGGATTGTCGTTCCGGCCGCCTTCTCGGGGATCGTCGCCTCGTTCGTGCTCGCGATCTCGCGGGCCGTGGGAGAGACGATGATCGTGCTCGTCGCGATGGGGCAACAGCCGAACCTCAGCTTCGACCCGCGCGAGGCGGCGGAGGCCATGACCGCATTCATCGCGGCGACCGGCGCCGGCGACGTGCCGACGGGCTCGATCGAGTACAAGACGATCTTCGCTGTCGGCGCGACCCTGTTCGTGCTGACACTCGTGATGAACGTGTTCGCGATCCGCCTCGTGCGCAAGTACCGGGAAGTCTACGAATGAGTCGCGAGCTGTCGCTCGCTCCCGTGGGGGAAACCATGTTTCCCCCACGAGCCCCCTTCTTCTGCTCTGTGGGGGAAGTTCCAAGTTCCCCCACACCCCCTGAAGCTCATCGACCGAGGATCGGCCGATGAGTCGCGCGCTGAAGGGAGGGCTCTTCAAGGGCCTGCTCCTCTTCTCCCTCTTCGTCGGCTTCCTGATGCTGGTCGTGCTGTTGGTCGACGTCTTCCGCGATGGACTCCCCTATCTCGACTGGGCGCTGCTGACCAATCCACCGTCGTCGGACCCGGAGATTGCCGGTGCGCGGCCCGCGATCCTCGCAACCCTCTACATCGGCATCCTGCTGCTCCTCTTCGTCGTCCCGATCGGGGTCGGGACGGCGGTCTACCTGGAGGAGTACGCGGACAAGAGCCGCTGGTACAACCGCCTACTCGAAATCAACATTCAGAATCTCGCAGCGGTGCCGTCGATCGTCTACGGAATCCTCGGGCTCGCCTTTCTCGTCCGCGGGCTCGGCCTCGGCCGTGTCCTGCTCGCCGGCGCGATGATCCTGACCCTGCTCGTGCTGCCGACCGTGATCATCGCGGCGCGCGAGGCGATCCGCTCCGTCCCCGACTCGATTCGCCAGGGCGCGTACGCCCTCGGCGCGACGCAGTGGCAGGTCGTCTCGCGTCAGGTGCTGCCGGCCGCGATCCCGGGCATCGCCACGGGCTCGATCCTCGCCCTCTCGCGGGCGATCGGCGAGACGGCGCCGCTGATCATGATCGGCGCGGTCACCTACATCTCCTTCGACCCGACGATCCTCGGCCCGTTCACGGCGCTGCCGATCCAGATCTACAGCTTCCTGCGGCTGCCGCAGGAGGAGTTCAAGCTGCTCGCGGCCGCTTCGATCATCGTGCTGCTCGTGATCCTGCTGGCGCTGAACGGCTTCGCGATCTTCATCCGCAACCGGTATCGGAGAACCTGGTGACAACCATGAGGGAGCAAGCGAATAGCATCGAGCCGATGAGCCTCGCCGACATCGCGACCCAGCACGGCGACGAGAGCGTCACGAGCCGCGAGGCGGTCTTCGAGGTGCGGGACCTGTACGTCTCCTACAGCGGCAACGTCGCGATCCGCGGTGTCAACCTCGACGTGCATCAGCATGCGGTGACGGCGTTCATCGGGCCCTCGGGCTGCGGCAAGAGCACGCTGATTCGCTGCTTCGACCGCATGAACGACCTCGTCCCGACGGCGAAGGTGGGCGGCGACGTCCTCTACCACGGCAAGGACCTCTACGCGGCCGACGTCGACCCGGTCGAGGTGCGCCGGCGGATCGGAATGGTCTTCCAGAAGCCGAACCCGTTCCCGAAGTCGATCTACGACAACGTCGCCTTCGGGCCGCGCGTGCTCGGGCTCAAGGGCAACCTGAGTGAGCGGGTCGAGCGGGCACTGCAGCAGGCGGCGCTCTGGGACGAGGTCAAGGACCGGCTGAAGGAGTCGGCGCTCGGCCTCTCCGGCGGCCAGCAGCAGCGGCTCTGCATCGCCCGCTGCCTCGCGGTCGAGCCGGACGTGATCCTGATGGACGAGCCCGCGTCGGCGCTCGATCCGATCTCGACGACGCGGATCGAGGACCTGATGCACGAGCTCAAGCGCGAGTACACGATCGTGATCGTCACGCACAACATGCAGCAGGCCGCGCGCGTCGCAGACATGACTGCGTTCTTCTCGGTCGAGGTCGACGAGGAGACGGGCAAGCGGAACGGGATCCTCGTCGAGTACGACCACACGTCGAAGATCTTCACGACCCCGGCCGACAAGCGGACGGAGGACTACGTGACGGGGCGGTTCGGTTGAGGATCTCCTTTCAGGAGGAGCTGGACGCGCTCGAGAATTCGTTGCGCGCCGAGGGCGAGCTCGTCCTGCGTTCGCTCCGCGGCGCGGTCGAGGCGGTGTGCTCGCAGGACCTCGAGCTCGCCGACGAGGTGATCGCGTTCGACGACGACGTCGACTCGCAGTTCTTCGAGGTCGAGCAGGGGATCGAGCTGTTGCTCGCCCGGCAGACGCCCGTCGCGAGCGACCTCCGCCTCGTGCTGGCGCTGCTGAAGGACAACCTCCACCTCGAGCGGATGGGCGACCTCTGCGTCACGATCGCGAAGCTGACGAAGCTGACGAAGGGCCTGCCGCCCGACGAGGCGCTGCTCGAGGGGTTCAAGGAGATGGGCGAGCGCGCCGAGCAGATGATCCGCGTCGCGCTCCGCTCGCTGGAGCAGCGCGACCGCGTCGCGGCCGAGTCGCTGCTCGAGCTCGACGAGCTGATCGACCGCGCAAACCGCCGCGTCGTCAACCGGCTCCTGGAGCTCGGGCACGACATGGAGGCGCGCGAGTGGGGCCTGCGGATGATCCTCGTCTCACGCTGCCTGGAGCGGATCGGCGACCACGCCGTCGACATCGGCGAGCAGACCGCCTATCTCGTCACGGGCGAGTTCCGCGAGTTCACGGATGCCTCGCATCCGTAGCGCGCTACCACACAGGCACCGGATCTTCACCGTTCGGTAGCCCACGACAGCGGGGTTCTCTGCGATAGAGAATCAATGCTGCTCGCGATCGTCGCCCAGCGCCGAACCGCCACGAATATCGCCCTTGCCGCGGCGGCGCCGCGCGGGGTCGACGCGCGCATCCTCGTCCCGGAGCAGGCCTCGTCAATGTTGCAGCCGGGAGCGGTTGCGCTCGGCCGGCTCGACGTCGTCGACGGTCTCGACGGCGTCGAGGACGGTCTCTGGGCGCTCGGCTCGCTTGCCGCGCGCGGCGTCGTCGTCCTCAACCGCGCCGGGGCGCTGCTCGCCGCGCACGACAAGCTGCTGACCGCGAAGGTGCTGCAGCGGGCGGGCCTGCCGCACCCGCGCACGCGGATCCTCCATCCCGGCGGTCAGGTGCCGGACTGGGAGGGGCCAGTCGTCGTCAAGCCGCGGTTCGGCAGCTGGGGCCGGGACGTCGAGCTCTGCAGCGACGAGATCTCCTTTCGCCGGCACCTTCGCTCGCTCGAGCAGCGGCTCTGGTTCCAGCAGCACGGCGCGCTCGTGCAGGAGCTCGTGCCGCCCGCCGGCGTCGACCTCAGAATCGTCGTCGCGGCCGGTGTGGCCGTGGGCGCGATCTCGCGCGTGGCCGCGCCCGGGGAGTGGCGGACGAACATCGCCCTCGGCGGTACCCGGGTCGCGGTCGAGCCGACGCCTGCCGCGCTCGAGCTCGCCGTCCGCGCGGCCGAGGCTGCCGGGGCAGACCTGACCGGCGTCGATCTGCTGCCCGACGGCGACGGCGGCCACACGGTGCTCGAGCTAAACGGCGCCGTCGACTTCACGCGCGAGTACCGGCTCGACCGCGACCCGTTCGTCGCGGCCGCGGCCGAGCTGACGCGTCACGCCTGGGAGCCCGAAGAGGCCGTCGCCTAGGCCACGTTCACCACTCCGCCACCGGTCGTTCACCCTCTTTCAGCCCACCGCGCGTCCTGCTGCTTCGACACTCCCGTCGACGTTGCAAGCAACTCAGGGGAGACACATGAAGAAGGCACTCGCACTCGCGGCCCTCGCGGCGGTGGTGCTCACTGCGGCGGCCACGGCCGGCGTGTCCGCGATCAGCGGGACGGTGACCGCGGACGGCTCGAGCACGCTCGGCCCGTACGCGATTGCAGCCGCGGAGGGATTTCAGAAGAAGAACAAGGACGCGCGCGTGACCGTCGGCATCTCCGGTACCGGCGGTGGCTTCGAGCGGTTCTGCCGTGGCGAGACGGACCTCTCGAACGCGTCGCGTCCGATGCGGCAGACCGAAGCGGTCAGGTGCCGCGACGCAGGCGTCAAGTGGGTCGCGTTCACCGTCGCCAACGACGGGCTCTCGGTCGTGGTCAACCGCCAGAACACGTGGGCGAACTGCCTGACCGTCGCCGAGCTGAAGAAGGTCTGGGAGCCGGGCTCCAAGGTCTCGAACTGGAACCAGATCCGGGACAGCTTCCCGAACGTGCCGCTGAAGCTCTTCGGCGCGGGCACCGACTCCGGCACGTTCGACTACTTCACGGAGGCGATCAACGGCCGGGCGAGAGCGAGCCGCTCCGACTACCTCGCGACCGAGGACGACAACGTCGTCGTCCAGGGCGTCGAAGGCGAGCGCGGCGCGATGGGCTACTTCGGCTACTCCTACTACGAGGAGAACAAGGACAAGCTGAAGGTGCTCGGGATCGACGCCGGCAAGGGTGCCGGCTGTGTGACGCCGACCGTCGCGAACGTGCAGGCGAACAAGTACCGCCCGCTGTCGCGGCCTCTCTTCATCTACGCGAAGCGGACGTCCTTCAAGCGGCCCGTCGTCGCCGGCTACATCGGCTACATCTTCAACAACGAGAAGGCGATCGCGAAGCGCTCCGGCTTCATCGCCCTCACCGACCGGCAGTTGAAGAAGGCCCGCTACCAGTACCTGCAGGCGCTGAAGGCCAATCAGTAACCGGCCTTGACACATATCGACGCCCGTCTATATATTGACGGGCGTCGATATGTCTGTTGCCGACCCAATCCTCTGCTGCGCGCCGCTCGCGTCCTCGACGCTCTCCGACGAAGAGGCGGCTGCGACCGCCGAGCTCTTCAAGGCGCTCGCGGATCCCGCGCGCGTTCGGATCGTCAACCTGATCGGGCAGTGCGGCGGCGAGGTTTGCGCCTGCGACCTGAACGAGCCCGTCGGACTGGCACAGCCGACCGTTTCCCACCATCTGAAGAAGCTCGTCGACGCCGGACTGCTCGAGCGGGAGCAGCGCGGCAAGTGGGCGTACTTCTCACTCAACCGCGACGCCGTCGAGAAGCTCGCAGCCGTCGCCGACCTGAAGGGAGTGTGTTGCTGATGAGCGCGACGGCCGACGAGCTGCGCGAGGAGGTGCGCCGCCGCTACGCGGAGTCGGCGCGGGCTGTGACCGAGGGAGCTCGGGGGAGCTGCGGTGGCGGCTCCTGCTGCGCGGGCGAGAGCGCTGCCGTGTTCGGCGAGGCGCTGTACGACGCGGAGCTCCGCAAAGAACTGCCCGAGGCGGCTGCACTGGCTTCGCTCGGGTGTGGCAATCCGATCATGGTCGCCGACCTGAACGAAGGCGAGACGGTGCTCGATCTCGGCTCCGGCGGTGGCATCGACGTGATCCTCTCCGCGAAGCGCGTGGGTGACACCGGGCTCGCGTTCGGGCTCGACATGACCGACGAGATGCTCGCTCTGGCACGCGTGAACGCCGCCGAGGCGGGCGTGCGCAACGCCGTCTTCCTCAAGGGCGTGATCGAGGAGATCCCGCTCCCGGCCGGCTCGGTCGACGTCGTGATCTCCAACTGCGTCATCAACCTCTCCACCGACAAGCCGGCCGTGCTGACGGAGATCGCGCGCGTGCTCGCGCCCGGCGGCCGCATCGGGGTCAGCGACGTCGTCGCGGAGGACCGGCTCTCGCCCGAGGAGCGGGCGGAGCGCGGCAGCTACGTCGGCTGCATCGCCGGCGCCCTTTCGGTTGCCGAGTACACGGCGGGCCTGGAGGCGGCGGGCTTCGAGGACGTGAGCGTCCAGTTCACGCACGAGGTGGCCGACGGGCTCCATGGTGCGATCGTCAAGGCCGTGAAGACGACGCGACCCGCGCAAAAGGGGCTGCCGGTGATCCAGCCGGCCGCAGGCGCCGGCTGCTGCTGACGAGGAGGGTTTGGCGGAAGAGCGGCTCTAGGCGGGCGCGGGGGCGGTCTGAAGCCGCCGCGTCTGCCAGCGCCGCGCCGAGAAGGCGAGCGCGGCGATCGCGCCTGCGAGCACGAAGACGATCAGATCGCCGGCCGGCAGCCGGGTGACGACCTCCATCACGGCGCCCACGAGGGCCGCGCACGGGATCGTCATCACCCAGGCGACGAGGATGTTGCCGGCGACGCCCCAACGGACTGCCGAGAGCCGGCGCGACGCGCCCGCGCCCATGACGCTGCCGGAGATCGTGTGGGTGGTCGAGACCGGGAAGCCGTAGTGGGCCGTCGTGAAGAGGATCGAGGCGCAGGCGGTCTGGGCGGCGAAGCCCTGCGGCGGATCGAGCTTCGCGATCCGCGTCCCGAGCGTCTTGATGATCCGCCAGCCGCCGGCGTAGGTGCCGAGCGCCATCGCGAGCGCGGCGCTGACGATCACCCAGGTCGGCGGGCGCTCCGCGTCGGCGGGGAGATGCCCGGTGGAGATGAGGGCCAGCATGATGATCCCCATCGTCTTCTGGGCGTCGTTCGTCCCGTGCGTGAAGGCGACGAACCCTCCCGAGACGAGCTGCAGCCGCCGGAAGACGCGGTTGATGGTGCCGGGATTCCGGCGCTGGATGATCCAGACGATCGCGATCATCAGGGACGCGGCGAGCGCGATCCCGAGGAAAGGCGCGACGAGGGAGGGGATCAGGACCTTCTCCTTCAGCCCGCCCCACTTGATCACGTCGACGCCCGACGCCGCGACGGCCGAGCCGATGATGCCGCCGATCAGCGCGTGGCTGGAGCTCGAGGGCAGGCCGAGGTACCACGTGACGAGGTTCCAGGTGATCGCTCCGACGAGCCCCGCGAGGATGACGTCTAGAGTCACGGCCTCCTGGTCGACGATCCCCTTCGCGATCGTCGCCGCGACGGCGAACGACACGAACGCGCCGGCGAAGTTGAGGATGGCGGCACTGATCACGGCGGCGCGCGGCGAGAGCGCCCGCGTCGAGACGCTGGTCGCGATCGAGTTCGCCGTGTCGTGGAAGCCGTTCGTGAAGTCGAAGAAGAGCGCGACCGCGACGACGGCCCAGAGCGTCAGGTTCACGCGTTCTTGACGACGACGTTCGCGATCACGTTGGCTGCGCGCTCGGCCGCGTCGAGAGCCCGCTCGAGGCCGTCGTAGATGTCCTTCCAGCGGATCACGATCAGCGGGTCGATCCGGTCGTCGCGGAAGAGCGCCGCGATCGCGTCGTGGACGACGCGGTCGCCCTCGTCTTCGAACCGCTTCAGCTCGACGAGCGCGTCCTGGACGCCGCGCATCCCCTTCAGCCGGTTCAGCGCGATGGACAGCTGCTCGACCGCCTGCACGAGGATCGAGCACTGCTCGACGGCGTGCCTCGTCGTCGACTCGACGCCGTAGAGCTCGAGCAGGTCGCTCGCCTCCTCGATGTAGTCGACGACATCGTCGAGCGCCGTCGCGAGCTCGTAGATGTCCTCGCGGTCGAACGGGGTGATGTACTGGGTGTTCAGCAGCTGGATCAGGTCGTGCGTGATCCCGTCGCCCGTGGTCTCGATCGCCTTCACATCGGCCTGCGTGACCGACGAGTTCGGATACTCCCGGAAGCGCGTCTCGGCATGGCGGGCCGCGTCGAGCGCGTTCTCGCCCGCCTTGATGAAGAGGTCGTAGAACTCGGTCGGGCGGGGGACCAGGCTCAGGCGCACCCGGCGGTGTTTACCAGATGTTCACCGCTACTCGGCGAAGAGCCGTCAGGCGAGTGCGTCGAGGAGCAGGCCCTGGAAGTGGGCGATCAGCTTCTCCGAGTCGCCCATCAGCCGCCCATGCTCCACTCCGCCGCCGCGAAGCCCCCGCTGGACGCGCTCGACGAGGACGCGGTCCTCCGCCCCGACCTGGCCGTCGAACTCGAGCATCTCCGCCACCCAGCTGTCGTCGACGTCGGCGCCGACGAAGTAGTCGAGGAACCGCGCCGTCCTCTCCGGGCCGGTCGGCACGATCGGGCCGATCGAGAGGTTCGGATGACCCGGCATGATGTTCAGGGTCAGGTTGGGCCAGAGGAAGTGGAACTGGCCGCGCTCGACCGGGCCGCGCGGGTCGAAGTCACCCTTCCAGGCCTCGCGCACCGGACCGTACTGGGTCGAGAAGGTGCCGCTCTCCTCGAGCACGTAGGCGTCGACCGAGACGTTGACGACCTTCGAGAAGCCGGGGTGCGCGACCTGGCAGTGGTAGCACTCGAGGTAGTTCTCGCTGCACACCTTCCAGTTGGCGGCGTACTCGTCGCCGCTCACGCGTTTGAGGAAGCGGAGCGAATCGAGGTCGAGGCCGGAGGCCGCGACGAGGTCGGGTAGCTCGCCGAGCGTCCGCGCGAGCGGGTCCGCCTCCGGATCGGGGTTGACGAAGACGAGTGGCCCCCACGAGTCTGCCGACACGGGCACGAGGCCCAGGCTCTCCCTGTCGAAGCCGGGGACGAGCTCCGAGCGCGGCGCGGCGCGCAGTGAGCCGTTGAGCCCGTACGTCCAGGCGTGGTAGGGGCACTGGAGCGACGCGCGCCTGCCCTCGCCCTCGCAGACGAGCGAGCCGCGGTGGCGGCAGACGTTGAGGAACGCGCGCAGGCGGTTCTGCTCGTCGCGGACGACGACGATCGGGACGCCGCCGAGGTCGCATGTGAAGAAGGCGCCGGCTTCCGCGACCTGGTCGGCGCGGCCGGCGTACTGCCACGTCCGGCGGAAGATCCGCTCCCGCTCGAGCCGGAGCACGGCCGGGTCGGAGTACCAGTCGAAGGGGAGCGTGCGGCCGTCGGCGATCGTCGCCATCGGCGAATCTAGCGCGCAGTACGCTCCGTCGGTGATCCACCTCCGGCTCGTCGTCCCCGCGGACCTGGCGGAGAAGGTGCTCGCGCTGCTCGGGTCGCTCCCGTCGGCGCTGAACCTGATCCACCTGCCCGGCGCGGCACGTGCGCCGGAGGGCGACCTCGTCCTCGTCGACGTCGCGCGCGAGGACGCGAGCACCGTCATCGGCCGGCTGCAGCAGCTCGGCCTCGGCGAGCGCGGCACGATCGCGACGATCGAGATCGACGCGGCGGTGTCGAAGCTGGCGCTGGCCGCGGAGCAGGCGGCCGCCGGCTCGCCGGCCGACGCGGTCGTCTGGGAGCAGGTCGAGGCGCGCACCTCCGAGACGGCGGTCCTCTCGGGCAGCTTCCTCGCGTTCATGATCCTCGCGACGTTGATCGCGGCCGTCGGGATCGTCACCGACTCGATCATCCTGATCATCGGCGCGATGATCGTCGGGCCGGAGTTCGGGCCGCTCGCCGGGCTCTGCGTCGCGCTCGTGCAGCATCGTCCCGACGCTGGCGCGGCGGTCGCTGACGGCGCTGCTCGTCGGCTTCCCGGTCGCGATCGCCTTCACCTATGCCGCGACGGTGCTGCTCCGGGCGCTGGGTCTCTTCCCGGAGGAGATCGGGCGGCACACGGAGACGCTCTTCATCTCCCATCCGAACCGCTACTCGGTGATCGTCGCGGTGCTTGCCGGCGTCGCCGGGATGGTTTCGTTGACGACCGCCAAGGCGGGCGCGTTGATCGGCGTGCTCGTGTCGGTGACGACTATCCCGGCCGCCGCGAACGTCGCCGTCGCCGCCGCCTACGGCGACTGGGGCGAGTGCGTCGGCGCGGTCGGCCAGCTCGTGATCAACCTGGTTGTGATCGTCGCCGCTGCGCTCGTCACGCTGGCGGTGCAGCGCGCTCGCCTCGCGGCGGCTCTAGATCCGCCGGTAACGCGCTTGCACGAAGCAGTAGAGCGCGTAGCAGAGCAGGCCGACCGCGACCGCGCCGAGCAGCAGCCCGCCGTATGCCTGCTGCGAGAGCTCGAGCAGCGCGCCGTCCAGGCCGCGGGCCTCCTTCGAGTCGAACGTCCAGGCCGCCTCGAGGAGGAAGGCGCCAATCAGGCTGAAGACGGCCATCCGCGCGAGGTGCCCGAGGATGCCGACGCCGGTCGCCGCCTTCTCCTCGGCGTCGCCCATCTCGCCCGTCTTCAGCTTCTTGTTGAACTTGCACGTGACGGCGCGGTACCCGTTGAAGGCCGCGGTGCCGAGGAAGGCGAGGCCGGCTCCGTAGACGAGGTAGCGGCCGAGCGGGAGGTCGAAGACGCCCGCCGTCGTCTGCTGCTCGTTCGAGCTCTTGCCACCGCTCGAGACGATCCGGTCGACCGTCAGCCCGGCGAGGAGGAAGTACCAGGCCGCCTTGGCGACTGCGCCGGCGCGCTTCGCGAGCCCCTTCGCGTCCTCGCCCTCGTTGTCGCGGTCGAGGAATCCCTGCGCGAGCCGCCAGACCGCGTAGCCGGTGAGGCCGAGCGCGAGCAGGATCAGGAGTCCGCGGCCGAACGGCTGCTGCGCGATCGTGTTCAGGGCACCGTCTTTATCGGGGCTTTCCTCGCGGCCGCCCAGCGCGACCTTGACGGCGAGGATCCCGACGACGGCGTAGAGGATGCCCTTGGCGACGAGCCCGGCGCGGCCGAGCCGCTCCACCCAGGGGCTCTGGCCCGCGCGGCGCCCCTTCGCTGCGATCGCTTCGCTGCTCATCTCCTGTACCTGTCCGGTCGGGCCGCCCTTCAAGCGTCGCCGCCGACCCGCCGCCGCCGCGGCTACAACTATGGGCGTGCGCCGCGCCGTCCTCTTCGCTGCCGCTCTCGCGCTGATCGCTCCCAGCTCCGCGTTCGCGCGGGAGTGCGGGATCCCGGATTCGAACCCGCTCTGGGTCGACTTTGCGGGCCACGACGCGCCGCTGCCCCAGAAACCGGGGCTGACGCTCGCGTTCACGTCCGGGACGGTGAAACCGGCGGAGGCGCGCGCGAACGGCGCCGCGACCGTCTTCTTCGACCTCAACTTCAACAACCGCGTCGGTACCCCGACGGTGCCCAACGATCCCGCGACGATGGTCGACCGCGCGAACCGGCTCTTCGACTTCGCCGTCTCGGTGAGCGGCTGCCAGACGCCCTGGATCGCGCTGAACGAGCTCTTCGGCGCTCAGACGCCGACGCCCTGGACCACGACGACGGCGCAGTACCGCGAGAACACGCTCCTGCTCGTCCGCCAGCTGAAGGCGCGCGGCGCGTTCGTCGGCGTCACGATCGCCAACCCGCCCTACACCGGCGGCGAGGCGGCGCAGTGGTGGCGCGACCTCGCAGCCGACGCGCTCCTGATCCGGCAGGTCTACTTCACCTCGCCGAACGTGCCGCAACTGCACGCGCTCGGGCCCGTGCGGGCGAGCCGCTCGATGCGGAGCGGCATGCGCGCGCTCGTGCGCAGGTTCACCGAGATCGGGATCCCGGCGAGCCGGGTCGCGCTCGAGCTTCAGTTCCAGTCCGCCCCCGGCACGGGCGGACGCGAGGGGCTGGAGCCGCGCGCCAAGTGGCTCGAGATCGTGAAGCTGCAGGCGCTGGCGGCGCGCCGCGTGACGAAGGAGCTGCGGACACACTCGATCTGGTCCTGGGGCTGGGCGACATTCAGCCAGGCGGGGATCGACGCGGACAAGGGCGAGGCAGTCTGCGTCTGGCTCTGGGCCCGGGACCCGAAGCTGTGCAGCGGCCCTGGCGCCGCCGGTCCCGCGATGGACGCGTCGCTCACCGTCGGCCAGCTCGAGCAGCTCGGCGCCGGGGTGGTCTGCTCGCTCCCCGCCGGCGTGATCCGCCGGAGTGCTGTCGACCCGCTCGCGCGCGCGATCGGCGACCGTGACATCGCAGCCAGCGTCGTGCTCGAGCGGCTCGTGCTCCAGCAGGAGGTCGAACTCGATGCGCGCGCGGTACTGGCCGCCGAGCTCGCCTTCGTCGACGACCACTTCCGCGGGAGCGTGTCGTCATACCTCGCGGCGCTTCGGCGAATCCAGCTGACGCGGGTGGCGGCGCGCGGGCTGTTGCTGGACGAGCTCCGGCGCGATGCCGTTCGGGCCCGCTTCTTCTCGCGCCGGTCGACGGGGTCCGAGATCGCGGACTTCCACGGCACCTACGCCGGCCTGCGCGCGCGGCTCGTCGAGACGGCGCGACCTGTCGCCTGGCTCGGTGGCAAGACGCGCGGGATCGCGCTCGAGACGTTCGCGCCGGCCCGCGTCTTCAGCCTTGGCGGGGTGGGCCGCGTCCGGACGCTTCACGGTCAGATCCGCGTCACGCCGCTCGGCGACACGGTCTTCCTCGGCACCGTTCCACTCCCCGAAGCGCGGGCCGCGATCGAGTCGGCGCTCAACCGCTTCGCCAGGGTCGCGGCCTACGAGAACTGGCTCGCGAAGGCGGAGGAGCGGGCGCTGGCGGAGGCGATCTGCGTCGACGACCGGCTGCCGACACCGGCGGCACTGACCCTCGACGATCTGCTTCCCTTCACCGCACCCGGATTCCAGTAGACGTTCGTCAGGAGGTTGCGATGGCACAGAAGTCCGATTTCAGCGAGCAGGAATGGGAGCAGCTGCGCAAAGGCGCGACGGGAGCCGGACTGCTCGTCTCGGCCAGCGACCGCAGCTTCTTCGACAGCTTCAAGGAGGCCGGCTCGCTGGCCAAGCATCTCGCGGGTGGCAAATCGGACGAGAGCGAGCTCGTCCGGGAGCTCGCGGGCGAGCGTGCGAGTGGATTCGGGGCGAGAACGTCCGCCGCGGAGATGGAAGCGGAGACGGTCGAGGCACTTCGCGGTGCGATGTCGACGCTCCGGGCCAAGGCACCCGACGAGGTCGAGGCCTACACGGCGTTCGTGCTCGAGCTCGCCGACCGGGTCGGTCGTGCGGCCAGCGGCGGTGACGAGGCCGAGGCGGCCACGATCGAGAAGATCAAGGCCGCGCTGGCCTAGCTGGCGCAAGATGAGCATCCGCAGAAGCGGATGCTCATCGCGCAGTAGACCCCTGAAGGGTCGCTTCGCTCCCGGCACACCGCCGACTGTTCATCGAGTTCGCCGGAAGCAGTCGACGGTGTGGTCGTCCACGAGCCCGGCCGACTGCATCAACGCGTAGCAGGTGGTCGGGCCCGTGAAGCGGAAGCCGCGTCGCTTCAGCTCCTTGCTCATCGCCGTCGACTCGTCGGTCTGGGCCGGAATCTCGCCGGTCGTCCTCCACGCGTTCACCTTCGGCTCGCCGCCGACGAAGGACCAGAGCAGCTCGGAGAGCGGCACGTCGAGCGCGAGCGTTGCGCGGGCGTTCCCGATCACCGACTCGATCTTGCCCCGATGGCGGACGATGCCGGGGTCGCCGAGAAGCCGCTCGACGTCGCGCTCGCCGAAGCGTGCGATCGCCTCGACGTCCCAGCCGGCGAACGCCTGCCGGTAGCCCTCGCGCTTGCGCAGGATCGTCGACCACGAGAGGCCGGCCTGCGCACCCTCGAGGTTCAGCAGCTCGAAGAGCGCGCGGTCGTCGCGCTGCGGCACGCCCCACTCGTCGTCGTGGTAGGCGACGTAGAGCGGGTCGTCGACGGGCACCCAGCCGCAGCGGATCATCAGAGCGCGAACCGGTAGACGCGGGCATCGTGCGGGCCGAGCCAGTCGCGGAAGCCGCCGCCGCCGGCACTCACCGAGCGGAAGACCTGGCGGCCCGCGCCGATCGGCGGCGGCGGCGGCTCCTGGGCATACTCGAACAGCACCTGGCCGCCCGTGAGCGGTGTGCCGTTCAGCTTCTTCGGGAGGCCGCTGAAGGCGACCCTGCTCGTGGCACCGCCGCGCCGCACCGCCAGCACGTAGAGGAAGCGGCCGTCACGGCGGGTCAGCACCTCGACGTCCTTCGCGCTCGCCTTCACCTGCGGCTTCGCGTTCGCTGCGACGAGCGCCGGCGCAACGGCCGTCGAGGAGAGCTCCTGGAGCAACGGTCGCAGCACCTGCTCCCAGAACGTCCAGTTCCAGCCGGCGTCGGCATCGGCCGGACGGGAGACCTGGGTCAGGTGGCCGCCGAAGAACATCAGCCCACGCGCTCCGGCGACGATCGCCTGGTAGGCCATGAAGCGGAGCTCGTGCAGGGTGGGGAAGCGCGGAACGACGTTCGGCTTCCGCACCGACGTGACCGTGCCGCTCCACGCGATCTGCAGCGTCATCCACACGGGCTTGCCGCCTGCGGCCCGCACCATCTTCCGCGTTACGTCCCCGACGACGCTGATGTCCTTGTTCGGCAGGTCCGAGTGCTCGCCGGGCGGGTAGGCGATCGGAAAGATGTCGGCGCCGGTGATGTCGAAGGCGGCGCGATAGGGGGCCAGCTGCGCGACCGAGCTCCGGGGTGCCTGGATGATCACGAGCGGATGTTGGGGGTCGAGCGTCTTCAGCCGCCGGAGCGCCCGCTCGAGCCCGGCCGGGCGGATCCAGTCCTCGCCGCGAAACGGGTTGCGTGGCTCGTCGACCCCCTTGTACGCGCCGAGACCCGGGTGATCCTTGAAGGTCGCCGCCACACGGTTGAGCATCTGCTCGCGCGTGGAGGCCTGGCCTCCCGCCGCGCGCGGGGGCAGGTCGGGCAGGTCGCCGAGGTAGAGCCAGCACTGGAGGCCGTTCGCAGCAGCCGCGTCGAGGACGGCTCGCTCGACGGCAAGCTGCTCGTCGAGCCGGCCTGGCCCCCAGTCGCCGCGGCCGGTGCGGATGAAGCTGGCGCCGCCGGCCGCGACCTCCTTCAGACCGTCGACGCCGCTCGGCGTTGTCGTGCCGAGCGGCGGCGGGTTCGACAGCCCAAGCGGGAACGCCTTCGCGCCGGCAACGCGAAGGGCACCCGTCGCCCGGTCGATTGTGACGCGGCTCACGAGAGTTTCTAGACGCGCTCCTTCGCATCCGTGGCATCATCGGCGTCAAGATCGACGTCCGGGTCGACGTCGTCGGCCTGCCGCCGGAGCTCCTCGGCCTCGTCCTGGCGCGCGCGTGCGCGCTCGGCCTGCTCCTCGGCGGCGAGGCGCGCCTGCTCGGCCTCTCTCGCCTTCGTGTCGGCGAGGCTGCGTTGCTCGCCCGCCTCGACGCGGCGCTCTTCGAGCTGCTGCGCCTGTCGCTGGCGGACGAGATACCAGCCGACGGCGAGGACGACGATCGCGGCGATCACGATCAGGACGATCACGGTCGTGCTCATGGTGGCTCCCTTCGTTCGGGGTCTGGCAACAGGCCTTCCCGCAAACACGCGCGAGCTACCCTCCGCGGGTGGACTCGCATGAGGAGAACGGCGTCGCCGAGCGCCTGAAGGCCGCGGCGGACGTGCTCGAGCAGATCGTCGCCGACAGAGGGCTGCTGAAAGAGCTGCCGCTGGAGGAGCGCACGCGGCTGCTCGCGGCCGCCGGAGACGTGCACAACCCGGACGTCGTTCAGCGGCGGCGGTTCAACAAGGTCGTGCGCCGCGAGAAGAAGGCCGCGAGGGCCGGCCGCGACGAGAACGTGCTCGCCGAGACCGGCATCCGCGTCGATCGGGCGAAGCCGGTGTTCACGACGCCGAACGTGTTCGTGCCCGGCGAGTTCGAGCAGATCGACGTCGACGAGGCGGAGTTCCGCGAGGTCGTCGAGCCGCAGCACTGCTACGTCTGCAAGGAGCGCTATCAGGACATCCACCCTTTCTACGACCAGCTCTGCCCTGCGTGCGCCGCGCTCAACTTCCGCAAGCGCTCGGAGACCGCCGACCTCAGCGGCCGAGTGGCGCTCCTCACCGGCGGTCGTGTCAAGATCGGCTACCAGGCCGGGATCAAGCTGCTCCGTGCGGGTGCGCAGCTGATCGTCACGACCCGCTTTCCGCGCGATGCGGCCGCCCGCTACGCCGCCGAGCCGGACTTCGAGGACTGGGGCGGCCGGCTCGAGGTCTTCGGGCTCGACCTGCGGCACACGCCGAGCGTCGAGGCATTCTGCACCCACCTGAGCACGACGCACGATCGGCTCGACTTCATCGTCTCGAACGCGTGCCAGACCGTGCGGCGGCCGTCGGAGTTCTACCGCCACATGCTCGAGGCGGAGACGGCGGCGGGGGAAACGATGCCCGCGCGGGTCCGCGGACTGCTCGGTGCCTACGAGGGGCTGCGGCGGACGGAGATGCTCCCCGCGGCGCCGAACGGGGCGGCGCCCACGCTCGTCGGCGTCACGCGCTCCGCCGAGCTCTCTCAAGTGCCGCTCCTGCCGGAGGATCTCGAGCCGCAGGGCGATCTCTTCCCCGAGGGCCGGCTCGACGCAGACCTACAGCAGATCGATCTGCGCGAGCGCAACTCGTGGCGGCTCCTGCTCGCGGAGGTCTCGTCGGTCGAGCTGCTCGAGACGCAGCTCGTCAACGCGGTCGCGCCCTTCGTGCTCAACGCGCGTCTGAAGCCGCTCATGCTCCGGACGCCGGAACGGGACAAACACATCGTCAACGTCTCCGCCGTCGAGGGGCAGTTCTATCGCCGCTTCAAGACGACCCGGCACCCGCACACGAACATGGCGAAGGCGGCGCTGAACATGATGACCCGGACGTCCGCGGCGGACTACCACGCCGACGGGATCCACATGAACAGCGTCGACACCGGCTGGGTCACCGACGAGGACCCGCTTCACGTCGCCGACCGGAAGACGGCCGAGCACGGCTTCCGGCCGCCGCTCGACATCGTCGACGGCGCGGCGCGGATCGTCGACCCGATCATCGACGGCTTCAACACCGGCGAGCACGTCTGGGGCCAGTTCCTGAAGGACTACAAGCCGACCGACTGGTGAGCACGTCCCGCCGCGATCCGGACGTCAACGTCGTCGGCGGCGAGCTCCTGCCCTGCTCGAGTGCACCGCTGACCGGCTTCTTCCGCGACGGGTGCTGCGCGACCGGGCCGGAGGACGTTGGCAGCCACACGGTCTGCGCGGTGATGACGGAGGAGTTCCTCGACTTCAGCCGAGCGGCAGGGAACGACCTCTCGACGCCGCGGCCGGAGTGGGGCTTCGAAGGGCTCGAGCCCGGTGACCGCTGGTGCGTCTGCGCCGCGCGCTGGCTCGAGGCCGAGGAGGCCGGGGTCGCTCCGCCCGTCGTCCTCGGCGCCACGCACGCGCGTGCGCTCGAGGTCGTCCCGATCGAGAGTTTGCTTACCGCGCAGGTTCAGGATCCGCTGAGCGGATCCTGAACGCGCAAGACCCCTGAAGGGCCGCTTCGCGGCCGGCGTCAATCGGGCTTGGCGTCCGCAAACGAGGCGTAGGCGCGCTCGAGCACCTCGGCGAGATCCTTGCCGCCGACCTGGATCCCGCTCGGGCCGAAGCGCTTCAGCACCGCGGCGGTCGGGAGCGGCCGCGGCGGCCCGAGCTCGGGCGGCGGCGGCGCTTCCCAGATCTCGTCGCCCGCGGCGATCGGCTCGGGCTCGGCGTCCGGCGCCTCCGCCGGCTCGTCGCGGTCGATGCAGCCGCGCCAGCGCAGGAGCAGCGAGGGCTCGCGGTCGATCCGGTCGGCGACGACATAGGCGAGCGCGGCGACGTGCTCGCAGCTCGGCCGGCCACAGCTGCAGACCCGACCCAGTGCCCGGGTCGACGGGACGAGCGGCTCCTCCCAGTCCACCGCCAGCACGTGCTCGAGCTGGACGGACTGCGCCCGGCCCGCGACGGCCGCCTCGATCTGGGCGCTCCCGCGGGCCGAACGGGTGGCGGCGGCCCAGATCCGCGGCGGCACCGGCTCCGCCGCAATCTCGACGCGGCGCTCGATCCCCTCAGCCTCGACCCGTCCGCTGAGCAGCCCCTCGGCGACGGCGACCGTGTGGACGTTGCCGCCCCGCGCGAGTGCGCGCCCGCGCTCGGCGCTCGTCGACGCCTCGTCGGCGACGACCGCCGTCGCGAAGAGGCGCGCCCACGGCCCCTGGCCGATCCGCTCCCGCTCCGTCTGGACAACGAGCGGACGGCCGTCGTCGAGAACCGTCATGCGGCCTCCTCGACCGCGTCCACGGACAGCTCGACCGCGGCGCGGATCGTGCCGAGGTCGAGATCGCCGAGCCAGTCCTCAGAGCGGCCGGAGATCACCTTCTCCGCCAGCTCCCGCTTCGAGTCGAGCAGGAGGTCGATCCGTTCCTCGAGCGTGCCGGTGCAGATGAGGCTGTGGACGTGGACGTGCTTCCTCTGACCGAAGCGGTAGGCGCGGTCGGTGGCCTGCTGCTCGACGGCCGGGTTCCACCAGCGGTCGAAGTGGAAGACGTGGTTGGCCGCCGGCAGGTTGAGCCCACGGCCGCCCGCGCGGATCGAGACGACGAGCACGGACGGGCCATCCTCGCGGGCGAACGCGGTCAGGAGCTCGTCGCGCTGGCGCGCATTCAGGCGCCCGTGGAAGAAGCCGACGCTCCGGCCGAGCCGCCCCTCGAGGTGCGGGACGAGCCGATCGAAGCCCGGATATTGCGTGAAGACGAGCGCCTTGTCGTCCGGCGGGACGTCGGCGAGCAGCCGGACGAGGCGCTCGAGCTTGCCGGAGCGGCCGTCGAGCGGCCGGCCCGTCGTCAACAGCATCTCCGGGTGGTTGCACACCTGCTTCAGCTGGCCGAGCATCGCGAGCACGGCGCCGCGGCGGCCGAAGCGATCCTCGTGCGCCTCGACGCGCGCCAGCCAGCGGTCGACCGTCGCTCGGTAGAGGCTCGCCTGCTCGACGGTCAGGCGGCAGTAGTCCTTCGCGATCGTGATCGGCGGCAGCTCCAGCTCGATCTCCGGCGAGTCCTTCGCGCGGCGGAGCACGAAGGGGTCGACGATCGAGCGCAGCCTCGCGAGCGCCGCCTCGTCGCCGAACTGCTCGATCGGCCGGGCGAAGGCGCGGTCGAAGCGATCGCGGGAGCCGAGCAGGCCGGGATTGACGATGTCCATGATCGCCCAGAGCTCGCCGAGCCGGTTCTCGATCGGCGTGCCTGTCATCGCGACCTTCCGCCGCGCCCGCAGGCGGCGCAGCGCCCGCGCCCGTTTCGTCGCCGGGTTCTTCACGTCCTGTGCCTCGTCCAGCAGCAGCCGGTCCCAGGTGATCGCCGCGAGCGCGTCGGCGTCGCGGGTGGCGATGTCATAGGACGTGACGACGACGTCGTGCCCCCGAGCGGCGAGCGTCGAGCTCGGGTGCGGCGAGGCGGTTCGGGCCGTGGTGCAGGTGCACGTGGAGAGATGGAGCGAAACGGTGGATCTCGGCGCCCCACTGCTTGACAACGCTCATCGGGCAGACGACGAGCGTTGGGCCGAGCCGCTCGTCGCCGGCGTCCTCGCGTTCGGACGCCAGCATCGCGATCGCCTGCACCGTCTTGCCGAGGCCCATGTCGTCGGCCAGGATCGCGCCGACGCCGAGGTCGCCGAGCAGCCGCAGCCAGCCGTGGCCGCGCTCCTGGAAGGGGAAGAGCGGGTGCGTCATCGCCGCCGGCGTCGGCAGTGAGCGGAAGCGGCGCTCGCCGGCCTGGAGGAGAGCGGAGAGCGATTCGTCAAGCGAGACCTCGCCGAGCTCGACCCCGGCCTCGTCGGTCTCGAGCCCGGAGACCGCGCGGACGAGATCGACGATCCCGGCGCCGGCCCGCCGGCGGTCGAGGAAGCGGAGCGCCTTCTCGACGTCCGTGCGGCTGACGGCATGCCAGCGCTCACCGATGCGGACGAAAGGCTCCTTCGCTGCGGCGAGGTCGGCCAACTCCTCGTCCGTCAGCACCGTGTCGCCGACCGCCAGACGCCAGTCGAACCGCGCCAGCTCGGTGGGCGAGAGCAGTCCGCTGGACTGCGTTCGCGGCGCCGTCGTCGCGGCGAGGTTCACCTTCACGCGCGCGGGCGTGCGCAGCCAGGCGGCGGGGAGGAGGACGGGGACGTCGCGCTCCTCGAGTGCCGGCATCGCCTCGCGCAGGAAGCGGCGCACCTGCTCCTCGCCGAGCTCGACCTCCGACGGCTCGGCCGCGTCGAACTCGATGCCGACGTCGGCCAGCAGCGGCTCCAGCTCGCCGAGCCGCTCGATCAGGTCGCGGCGGGGGTCGCCCGCGCGGAGGAAGCCGAAGACGTCGTCCTCCCGCTCCCAAAGGAGCGAGGCGGGTAGGCCGAGCGTGGGGTCGTCCTCCGCCTGGAGCCAGAGCTCGAGCGTGAGGGTCTTGTCCTCCCGCTCGTCGAGGTGCAGCCCGAGTGTCCAGCTCGTGCGCGCGCGGTGGGCGAGGCCGCCGTCGACCCAGTCCGACAGCCTCCGCTCCAGCGCGGCCAGGCCCGAGTGACGGGCGAGCGAGGCCTCAGACGCGGTCAGCCCCTCGAGCAGGTGGTCGATCGCATTCGCGCGGCCGACCTTCGCCGGCGCGAGCTGGACGCGGTCTGCGCGCAGGCGGTCGCGCGCGATCTGATCGACGAGCACCGGGTAGAGGTCGTGCACGGTCGCCTCGCGGTCGCCGGCGAAGGCGCCCGCGCCGACGGGAGGGAGCGCAGCGGCGATGGCGGTCAGCGCCGACTGGACGCCCTCGTCGAGCGTCGCGCCCCAGAACGCGTGCCACCAGCCGTCGCCGTGGTCGAGGAACGGATGGACGAGACCCTCTGCGACAGAGCGCCGCGCGAGCCCGACGACGGCGAAGATCGCCCGCGCGCTCGCGCCCAGCTCCAGGCCGGGCGGAGGGGCAGCGGCGAGCGCGACGAGCTGTGCGGGATCGAGCCGCCGTGCCGGGATCCCACGGCCCGCGAGCGGGAGGTCGGCGATCGCGGACATGCCCGTGCGCAGGTCACCGGCGGAGAGGGCGCCGCCCTCGGCACGGGTGAGGACGATCGCGGTCGCGTCGTCCTGCCAGACGATCTCGAGCGTCGGCGGGGCCGCGTGCGGGCGCAGCTCGGTTGTGGGCTGAATCGACACCGACCTATCAGAGTAGGCGCAAGAGCCGACGTCCTGCGTCCCCCTGAAGGCGGAGCCTTGTCAGATCAGCGGGCGACGATCGTCAGCGTCGGCGCGTTGTCCGGGCCGAGCGTCTGCAGTCCGGCCTCCTCGGGCGTCTGGAGATTGCGCGCCCGCAGCTTGTAGGTGCCCGGCCTGCGGAAGACGACGTACCGCGTCGTCCCGGCCTGGAAGGTGCTCGCACCCAGGGCGAGCGCCGGGCCGCGGACCTGGGTGAGCCCGAAGTCCATCGGGCACGAGATCCTGATCGCCATCCGCGTGCCGCGGGCCACGACCACGGCCGCGGACGGGCCCTTGGGCTCGCCGGCGATCGACCAGACGTGGCAGCCACGCAGCGTGTGGACGATCGCGGTCCGCAGCGTCGGTGACGCCGCGACCGCGACGCCTCCCGGGGCTGCGACGAGCGCGAGTGCCGAGAGCGGGACGAGCACCAACCTCTTCATCGCCCCAGTATCGGGTCTTTGTCCTTCCCAAACCGGGGGGAGAACTACGGATTTCGCCGCGGTAGTCTGCGGACGTGCCCGAGCGTTGGACTTGCGTCGTCCTCCGCTACCGGGTGCCGGTGCTGGTGCTCTGGCTCGGCGCGCTCGTCGCCGGCGGCTGGGCTGCCGAGCGCCTGCAGCCGCTGCTTGCGGCTTCCTTCGAGATTCCTGGCACGGACTCCGACCGCGCGTCTGCGATCCTTGCGCAGCACTTCGGTGAGCGGGCCGACGGCGCCTTCGTCGTCGTCTTCGACGTCGCCGGAGCGGCGGACGCCGGCGAGCGGGCGGACGCCCGGCGCCGTCTGCGCGTCGCCGCCCGGGCGGTTCCGACAGCACACGTGGGCGGGCTCCGATCCGGCGGCGGGATGCTCTGGGGCACCGTCGAGACCGCCCTCGACCTGCAGCACGCCAAGCGCCACACGGACGCGGTCCGCCGCTCCCTCGCGGCCACCGGCGGGGCGCCGACCTTCGTCACGGGGCAGCCCGCGATCCAGCGCGACCTCGATCGTGTCTTCGCGAGCGATCTCCGGCGCGGGCAGGCAATCGCGCTCTCGGTCGCGCTCCTGGTGCTGGTGGCGGTGTTCGGCCTCTCTCTCGCCGTGGCGATCCCGTTCGTCTTCGCCGCCTGCACGATCGGCGCCGCTCTCGTCGTCGTCTGGGCTCTCGCCCACCAGTTCTCGATGGTCGGCTACGTGACGAACCTCGTCGAGCTGATCGGGCTCGCGCTCGCGATCGACTACTCGCTCCTGATCGTCCACCGCTTCCGCGAGGAGCTGGGGCGGGGGCTCGACGTGGCGGACGCCGTCTCTCGCACCATGGCCACTGCCGGTCGCTCGGTCGTCTTCTCGGGACTCGCCGTCGCCGCAGGGCTCGCGGTCCTCCTCCTGCTGCCGGTGCCGTTTCTCCGCTCGATGGGCGTTGGCGGGCTGCTGATCCCGCTCCTCTCGATCGCGGCGGCGCTGACGCTCCAGCCGGCGCTGCTCTCGCTGCTCGGGCGCCGCGTCGGTGCTCGCGGTCCCAGCGTCGAGGGCGACGGCCCCTGGGCCCGGCTCGCCCGGACGATCATGCTCCGGCCGGTGCTCTTCCTGGCCGTCGGAACCTCGGTGCTTCTCGCCGCCGCCGTCCCGGCGCTCTCGATCGAGCTGACGCCCGGCTCGTTCTCGAGTCTCGCGAGCGCGCAGGAGTCGACCATCGGTGTGCGCCTGCTCCGCGACGGTGTCGGCGCGGGGGCCGTCGCCCCCACGCACGTGGTCGTCGACACGGGCGCTCCGGGGCGGGCCGACGACGCCGAGGTGCGGGCTGCGGTCGACAGGCTCGGCGATCGGCTCGTACTCGACCCAGAGGCGCTGATCGTGGCCAGCGGCCGCGCGTCGCCCTACGTCGACCGCTCGGGGCGGTACGCGCGCGTGATCGTCGCCGGCCGGCACGAGTACGGCGAGACGGAGAGCCGGCGCTTCGTCGAGCGGCTCCGCGGAGACCTCGTCCCGGCGGCGCGCTTCCCCGTGGGATCGCGCGTCGTCGCCGGCGGCGCGCCGCCGCAGGGGCTGGACTTCCTCGACCGCGTCTACGGGGTCTTCCCGTGGTTCGTGCTCGCCATGCTCGCGCTTGCGTTTCTGATCCTGGTGCGGGCCTTCCGTTCGCTCGTGCTGCCAGTGCAGGCCGTGCTCCTGAACCTGTTGACAGTCGCGGCCGTGTACGGGCTGCTCGTGGCGGCCTGCCGGTGGCAGCCGACCGCCGAGGCGCTCGGCGTCGGCCCGTCAGGACAGATCGAGGGCTGGATTCCGATCTTCCTCTTCGCCGTCCTCTTCGGGCTCGCGATGGACTACGAGGTGTTCGTGGTCACCCGCATGCGCGAGGCCTGGGATGCGACCGGGGACAACGCGTACGCCGTCGCGACCGGCCTCGAGCGCACCGGCCCGATCGTCACTTCGGCCGCGCTGATCATGGCTGCGGCGTTTTGCGGCTTCCTCGCGGGCTCCGTCACCGGTCTGAGGCAGCTCGGGCTCGCGCTCGCGCTCGGCGTCATCCTCGACGCCACGCTCGTCCGGTGCATCCTCGTCCCGGCGTCGATGGCGTTGCTGGGCGGGTACAGCTGGTGGCTGCCCGGCTGGGTCGCCCGCCTCCTCCGCGTCGCCCCTTCGCCGAGCGGGCGGTGAGAGGCCGGTGGGGCGCCGAGAGTGGCGCCCCACCTGTTTCGTTTCGCTACGCGACGACCTTGATCGCGAGCCGGAAGGCCGGCAGCTGGTAGCCGGCCGCGAGACCGGGGGCGTCCATCGCGAACCCGAGCAGCGGCACCATGCCGAGCTGCGGGTAGGGATACGCCGGCTGCTGCGTGTAGAGCAGCGGATAGAGGTCGATCAGATGCGTGCCGGGAGCGCCGGTGGCGCGCATCTGGATCTGCACGTCGCCGTTCGAGTTGAACCCGCACGCATAGCCGATGTAGGCGTTGTCGTAGGTCACCGCGACCGTGTTGTCGAGCTGCGTCCAGCCGACGCCCTTCAGCTCGATCACGAACGGCTTGCCTGCCTTGACCGTCTTCGGCATCGAGACGAAGCTCCGCTTCACGTAGTACGGGAGTTGCGCCTTGATCACGCCCCCCTGCGAGACCTGGACGACGTGCCAGCCGCCGAGCCCGTCGGGAATCGTGATCGGAGCGCGGATCGAGCCGTCCGGGGTCGCCGTCGCGCGGCCGAGCGGCACGGAGACGAAGCTCCAGCACTGACCGGTGCAGTTGACCCGGTTTCCGACCACCGTCGACCAGGAGAGGTCGGCCGGCGCCCCGGGCGTCATCCCGGTCGCGGTCAGCTCGACCTTCGAGTTGACGGCGCCGCTCGTCGAGCTCAGCTTGACCGCCGCCGCCGTCGAGACGCCCAGGTTGCCGGCCGAGAGGGTCGTCCGCGCGTCGACGGTCGGCTTCACGGCCGCAGGCCACTCGAGCGTGACGGGCGGTGCGCCGGCGTCCTTCGTGATCGTGAACGCGAGCACGTGGCTGTCAGTCCACGGGACGGGAGACTGGCGCATGTTCAGGTACGGCACCGTGTGGCTGGAGCCGGCGTACTCGATCCAGTGTGTGCCGGGTGAGCCCGCCGCCCGAAGGGTGAAGGTGGAGACGCCGCGCGTCGTGTTCGCGGAGACGGCGCCGGTGTAGCGGTTGTCGTAGAGGACGCCGCCGACACTCTCGTACGTCGGCGAGCCCATCCCGACCACCTTCACGGTGATCGGCGTGCCGACCGGCCCACGCTTCGGGCTGATCGTCACCTTGCGCTCGAGCAGGAACCCGCCCTTCGCGACCTGGAGCCCGTCGACGACGGCATAGAGGTCGTGCAAGCCCCCGAAGTCGACGGGTGCCTTGACGCCGACGCTGAAGCCGCCGGCCGCGTTCGTCGTCGTCTTCGCGAGCGCGACGGCGATCTTGTCGACCTTGCGGCCGATGTAGTCGACGCTGTCCGGCTTGGGGTCGAGGACGTAGCGGATGCTCGCCGTCATCCAGACGAGGGTGACGGCCTTCGAGGGCGGCAGGCCCGTCCCGGAGACGGTCAGTGCCGCTCCTGCCGGCGCGACGTCCGGCTTCGTCGTGAGGGTCTTCATCGGCTCGGCGGGCTTGCCCGCGTCGACGACGGCTCCCGGCAGGGCCGGCGTTCCTGGAATCACGGGTGCGGTGACCGGCATCGGCTCGGCGAAAGCGGCTGACTGCGTGAGCAGCAGCACGCCTGTAGCGGTCACGAGCGTGATGAGGAGCCTTCTCGCGGAAGAGCCCGACCGCGGCGTGTTGGCGCTCATGTCAGTTCTCCTTGCCTCGGGTTACGGAACGATCGTGATGACGTAGTCGTAGGTGCCGGTCTTGCCGCTCTCGAGCGTGTACGCGATCCTCAGCGTCGAGTCGCCGAGCGGGAAGGTGGCGGGGATGTTCCAGGCGGCCGTCCAGAACCAGACGCGGTTCGTGGTCGCCCCATGCGCGCCCCAGTTGAGCGTGAGCGGCGGGGTGACACCGGGCACGGTCAGGGTCGCCGTGGAGACGTTCTCGGTCGAGAGGACGTTGCCCGTGGCCAGCTCCGAGCCCCACGCCCGCAGCACGAACTGCTCGCCGCGCTTGAACACGTTGGTCTGCGTGCAGCCGACCGGCCGTGGCGCCGTGCCGGAGGGCCTGGTGCCGTTGACGCTGTCGACGTAGAGCGCGACGTCGAGCTTCCCGTCGGCCGGGACCGCCGGGTTGGCGGCGACCGGAGCGGTGTAGCTCGTCGTGGTCGTCCTGGTCACGGTCAACTGCGACGACGTGACCGGCAGCTGCACGAACTGGCCCTTCCGCTTCGCCTCGAGCTTGATCAGGATCTTGAAGTTGACCAGCCCGACCGGATAGGTCGCGGGCACGGTCCAGGTTCCGGACCACGGCATCCGCGGGCTTGCGCCGGGCGCCTGCGCGTTGTAGCGCAGCTTCACGTTCGGCTGGTTCGGAATGGTGACGTAGAAGTACTTGACGTCCTTGGCGGCGATGACCTTGCGGGTCTTGCCGTCGACGGCGTATGCCCGGAAGACGACCGTCGAACCGGGGGCGATCTGAGTGATCAGCGCCCGCTCGGCCGTCACAGTCTGGGAGGCGATGAAGACCTGCTGCACGGTCGGCGCCGGGAAGGGGGTCTCCTGGGCGTGTGCGACCGCCGGGAGCGCAGCCGTGGCGGCGATCGCGGCGACCAAGATCAGAACGATTCTCATGGTGCTCCTTTGTGTGCGCTCGATGGGCACGAGCTACTTCGTCAGCGTCCCGGTGAACTTGGCCGTGAACGTGCCCTTGCCCCGGTCGTAGACGCCGGTGATCTTGAGCTTGCCGCGGACGTTCGCGAGCTTTCCGTATCCCTTGATCACCGTGGCCTTCGCGTTGATGCTGAAGACCTGGCCGCTCTCGTCGCCGCAGCCGCTCGAGCCGGGCACGACCTTGAAGGTGAGCTTGGTCTTCCCCAGGCCGACGAGCGCGCCGGTGCCGATGAAGGGGACGCACGGCTGGGCCGACGAATCGCCCTTCCCCTTGCCGGTGACCTTGCTGACGCCGATCGGCGTGCCCTTGCCGGCGCCGTTCGCGGTGATGTCGGCGACGCTGCCGTCGACCCTGACGACCGCGGTGCCTGCGTAGCTCGCCTTGAACGGGACGGCGGTGGCCGTGCCGGCAGAGGTCGCCGCCGCGGTCGCGCCGGCCCCGGCCGCGAGGGCGGCTGTTGCGATCACGCCTGCTGCGGTGGTGCCGAAGCGATGGCTTCTCATGAGTACTCCTCTAGTCGCGGAATACGGCGAATCATCGAGCGGTGCCGTCGCCGCGGCATCCGCTCCCTGCCGTACCGCCCGTGCGGGAAAACCCCGATCCGGTCAGCGTCTCGAAGCCGCGCTCGCGGGGCCGTGGAGCTGTACGAGCGAACCGGAAACCGCGTCGTCGAGCATTGGCGGGCTGTCCTCACCGAGAGGGCGATCGACTAGCCGGACTGAACGAACCAAGACTCTGCGCGTGCGCGGCCCTCTCGCCGTGTCAATCGAGCGTGAGCTTCATCTCGGCCTCGCCGCCGTGCACCTCGCCGGTCGGCTCGAAGCCGGAGCGCTCGTAGAACGCCATTGCCGAGTGCGGGCCGGGGACGACGCTGAGGGTCACTTCGGCGACGCCGTCGGCGCGCGCCTCGTCGAGCAGCAGCTCGAGCGCGCGGCGGCCGACACCTTTCCCTTGGAAGCGCGCGTCGACCATGAAGCGCCAGATGTAGAAGACCTGCTCGTCGGGATCGCGCCAGACCATGGCGAAGCCGGCCGGCTCCTCGCCGGCGTAGATCGCGCGGAACCACGCCTTCGGCTCGAAGTGAGCCTCCGCGATCGAAACGGCGTTCGGCGCCACGAGTCCGTGCTGCTTCGGGCCGACGTCGAGCGCGGTGATCTGCCGGACCGTCTCCTTCGTGATTTCTCGCAGGCTTGTCTCGGCGGCCATGCCGTGACTTTAGACCCCGCTTTAAGGTTGCGACCATGCCGCTGCAGAACCGCGTCACGCCGCTCGGCGAGCTGATCGCCACTCCGGCGCGCGGGCTCGTCTACGGAAACCGCGGCTGCCTGCACGACGCGCACGGCCGGATCCGGCGCGCGTGGCAGGTGAAGCGCTGGATCGCCTGCCGGCTCGAGTTCAAGGAGCGGACGCGAGCACTGCTGCAGCCGGGCCGGTTCACGGAGCTCTTCTTCCTCGACGAGGCGACCGCGTTCGCCGCTGGGCACCGGCCGTGCGCCGAGTGCCGCCGCGCCGACTATGTCCGGTTCCTCGAGATCGTCGGCGGTCATGGGGCGGATGAGGTCGACGCGCGTCTGCATGCGGAGCGGCTCGACGGCCGCGAGCGCCGGCTCCACCGAGCGCGTTACCCCGACCTTCCCGATGGGGCGCTCGTGCTGGAGGACGGGACGCCGCTGCTGGTTCTCGGCGAGCGGCTGTTCGAGTGGACGCCGGCCGGCTACACACGACCGAGGGCGCGGTTCGGCGGGCCGGCGGCCGCGATCACGCCGCCGACGCTGCTCGACGTGCTCCGCGCCCGCTGGGAGCCGCTCGTGCCGTTCCTCCACCCGAGCGCGCCGATGAGAACTGGCCGCGCCGATCGTCTCTCTGTCGAGCCCGACACAAAGGAGGAGCGATGAGGAAGCTCGTTGCCGGAACATTCCTGACCCTCGACGGTGTCATGCAGGCGCCGGGCGGCCCCGAGGAGGATCCGACCGGGGGCTTTGCGCACGGCGGCTGGTCGGTCAGCTACTGGGACGACCTGATGGGCGCGGCCATGGCCGAGTGGATGGGGCAAGGCTTCGACCTCGTTCTCGGCCGGAGGACGTACGAGATCTTCGCCGCACACTGGCCGCACTCCACCGAGCCGGGTGCTGCGGAGCTGAATGCCGCCACGAAGCATGTTGCATCGCGCACGCTCGAGCGTGTCGATTGGGAGAACTCGCACCTGCTCGAGGGCGACGTCGCCGCTGCGGTCCGGCAGCTGAAGGAGCAGGACGGTCCCGAGCTGCAGGTGCACGGGAGCGGTGACCTGCTGCAGACACTGCAGCGGCACGATCTCATCGACGAGTACCGGCTGAAGATCTTTCCGCTCGTCCTCGGCACCGGAAAGCGGCTGTTCGGCGACGGAGCGATCCCCGCGGCGCTCCGGCTCACCGACTCGAAGGTCGCGTCCACGGGCGTCGTGATCGCGACCTACGAGCGGGCGGGCGAGCTCGAGTACGGCTCGTTCGCGCTCGAGGAGCCGACCCCGGAGGAGGTGGAGCGGCGGCAGCGGCTGGAGGGATAGCAGGAGGACTGGCGGCCGGGCATTGAGCGCGGGGCTCTGGCTCCGCGAGGGCGAGCTCCGCGTCGGTCTCGGCTGCATGCGGCTGGACGAGGACGCGTTCGAGAAGGTCGTCGGGGCCGCGGCTGCGGCCGGGATCACGGTCTTCGACACCGCCCGCGCCTACGAGGGCAACGAGCAGCTGCTCGCCCGCGCGCTGCGCCGCAGTGGTGCGGACGCGACCGCGCGGATCGTGACGAAAGGCGGCATGGGCCGGCCAGGAGGTGCGTGGGTCCCTGACGGCCGCGCGAAGTCGATCCGCGCCGACTGCGAGGCGAGCCTCGACGCGCTCGAAGGCGTGCCGATCGACCTCTATCTCGTCCATGCACCGGATCCGCGGACGCCGTGGCGCACGTCGGTGCGAGCGCTCGCACGGCTCGTGGAGGCCGGGCTCGTCCGGCGCGTCGGGCTCTCGAACGTCAACCGCCGGCAGCTGGACGAGGCGCTCGACCTCGCTCCGGTTGCGGCGGTGCAGGTCGCGCTCTCGCCCTTCGACGACCGGGCGCTCCGCGGCGGCGTCCTCGAGCGGTGCGACGAGCTCGGACTCACGCTGATCGCGCACTCGCCGCTCGGTGGGCCGAAGCGCGCGGCGCGCATCGACGCGGAGGAGACGCTCGCGTGGCTGCTCGGCCTCTCGCGCGTGGTCGTCCCGATCCCGGGCGCTCGGCGTCCGGAGACCGCCCGCTCTGCGGCGCGGGCCGCGGCGACGGCTCCCGCTCCGACGGCATTCCGGCCGCGACGCCCGAGCGCACCGCGCGGCGACGGCGAGGTGGTCCTCGTGATGGGGATCCCGGGCGCGGGCAAGAGCCGCGTCGCCGCGAGCTACACGTCGCGCGACTATCTCCGCTTGAACCGCGACGAGCGCGGCGGCTCGTTGCGCGAGCTCGCCGGCGCGCTCGACGACGTGCTGGCGTCCGGTGCGCGACGTGTCGTTCTCGACAACACCTACCTCACGCGTGCGGTCCGAAGCGACGTGCTCGAGGTCGCGGGCAAGCACGGCGTCCCTGTGCGCTGCATCTGGCTCGACACGCCGCTCGCCCAGGCTCAGGTCAACGTCGTCGAGCGAGTGCTCGAGCGCTTCGGCGCGTTGCCGCCGCCGGAGGAGCTGCGGGAGCTGGCGAAGCGCGAGCAGGGAGTGCTGCTGCCGACGTCGCAGATGCGGGCGCTCCGCGAGCTCGAGCCGCCGGACGCCGACGAGGGCTTCGCCGCCGTCGAGCAGGTGTCGTTCGAGCGCACGCCCGGCTCGGGGAGCCCCGGCGTCGTCGTTGCCGCGGCGGCGCTGGCGAAACCGGGTTGGGAGCACACGCTCGAGCAGTGCGACCGGGACGCGCCGCACCTCGTCTACGACTGGAATCCCGAGGACGACCGGGGAACCCTCGCAGCCGCCGCCGCGCGCGTCTCGGCGTTCGTCTCCGGGCACGTCGAGAGCGCTCTCTGTCCGCACGCGGCAGGTCCGCCGAGCTGCTGGTGCCGGCCGCCGCTGCCCGGACTCCCGCTCGCGTTCGCGCGCGAGCACAGCGTCGACCTCTCACGCTCGTTCCTGGTGGGCTCGACGCCGGCCCACCGGACGCTCGCGACCACGCTCGGAGCCCGCTTCGTCGCGATCGGCGATTAGGAGAGGATCGCGCGATGAGCGCCCTCCGCTCGTACGCGCGCTCGCTCCTGCCGCGATCGCTTGCACACGCCGCGCCGGGGCTGGCGCTGCTGCTCCGGTACCCGCGGTCGCACCTGCGCTCCGACCTGATTGCGGGAGCCACCGTCGGCGCGGTCGCCGTCCCCTCGGCGCTCGCGATGGCGGAGCTGGCCGGGCTGCCGGTCGTCTTCGGCCTCTACGCGACGTTCCTGCCGCTCGCGGTCTACGGCCTGCTCGCCACCTCGCGGCAGCAGGTGGTGGGGCCCGACTCGACGCTGGCCGCCCTGACCGCAGTAGCGGTCGCGCCGCTCGCGGTCGTCGGCGGCGAGCCGGATCCGGCGCGGTACGCCGCGCTGGCGGCGGCGCTCGCGCTGACGATGGGAACCCTCCTCTTCGTCGCCGGCGCGCTGCGGCTCGGCTTCATCGCCGACTTCTTCGGCAAGCCGGTGCTGCTCGGCTACATCAACGGTGTCGCGCTGATCGTGATCTCATCGCAGCTCGGCAAGCTGCTCGGGATCAACGTCACTGTCGCGGAGTTCTTCCCGATCATCAAGGAGGTCGTTTCCGAGCTCGACGATCTGAACGGGACGACGGTCCTGCTCAGTGCCGGCCTGATCGCGCTCGCCCTTGCCGTCAAGCGCTTCCTGCCCGTGGTGCCGCCGTCCCTCGTCGTGCTCGGCGCCGGCCTCCTCGTCGCGGCGGTCGCGGATCTCGAGGACCGTGGCGTCGCCGTCGTCGGCGACGTGGAGGAGGGCCTGCCGCCGCTCGCCGTCCCTGACGTCGGCGTCGGCGATTACGTCGACCTGTTGCTGCCGGCGGTGGCGTTCTCGCTCATCGCCTTTGCAGACCTGACCGCGACCGTGCGGACGTTCGCCCAGAAGCACGGCTACGAGGTCGACGCGAACCGGGAGCTCCGAGCACTCGGCGCGGCGAACGTCGTCGGCGGCATGACGAGCGCATTCCCAGGCTCCTCGTCCAACTCGCGCACGGCCGTGAACGACTCGACGGGCGCGAAGACGCAGGCGGCGGTGATCATCGCGGCGGCGGTCGTCGGCATCTTCCTCCTCGTCGCGATGCCGCTGATCGAGCCGCTGCCGAAGGCCGCGCTCGGCGTGATCATCGTCGTCGCCGCGGCGGGGCTGATCAACGCCGGCTCGATCTGGCGGCTGCGCCACGTCCGCCCCGCCGAGACGGCGCTCGCGCTCGTCGCCCTCGGCGGTGTGCTCGTCTTCGGCGTCGTCGGCGGTGTTGCGGTCGCGATCATGCTCTCGGTCGGGGTCTTCCTCTATCGGGCGGCGCGTCCGCACGACGCTGTCCTCGGCCGCGTCGCCGACGTCGACGGCTACCACGACATCGAGCGCTGGGAGGGCGCCGAGGTGGTGCCGGGGCTGCTCGTCTACCGCTTCGACGCGCCGCTCTTCTTCGTCAACGCCGAGTACCTCCACACGCGGGTGCTCACGCTCGCAGACGGCGCCGACGGGCTGCGCTGGGTCGTCCTCAACGCCGAGGCCTGGATGTACCTCGATTCGACCGCGATCGACGTGCTCCAGCGACTGCACCGCGACCTCGAGCAGCGCGGGGTCGTGCTCTGCTTCGCCCGGCTGAAGGGGCGGCAGCGCGAGATCTTCGAGGAGACGGGACTGACGGCGCAGATCGGCTCCGACCGGTTCTTCCCGACCGTGCGCGCGGCGGTGGCCGCGTTCGAGACGCGCTCGTCCGGCTTGGACTGACTACGGCGCCCGTGCCGCAGGGGGGAGCTCCATGGACGCGCGGAGCGCGATGAGCGGCGTGTCGGGCACGGTCACGAGCCCGCGAGTCGGCCGGTCGAGGTCGAACGTGATCAGGAGCAGCACCGAGACGAACGAGGCCGCCAGGACGACGGTGATCACGCCGCGCGAGAGGATCGCCAGGTAGAGGGCGAGCAGGCCGAGGCCGATCGCCGCGCCGACGATCTCGATCACGAGCACCGCCGTCGGCACGCGATTGTTCAGCGCCGACACGCGCACGGTCTGAAGGTCGATCATCTCGTTCAGCGTCTCGACGTAGAGGCGTGGCGCGCTGTCCTGGGGCGAGCCGGCGAGCGCCTCGCCGGCGAGGCGCCAGAGCGAGCGCTGCAACCTCGCTCCCTCTGCGACCTCCGCCTTCGCCGCCGCGCTCCCCGGGATCGAGTGCGAGAGCGCGATGCTCGTGTCCGTGTAGCGCACGAGCAGGTCGAGCGACCGCGTCCGGATCGGCTCTCGCAGCGTCTGTGCGCGCAGATAGGTCGTGCCGATCGCGTTCGCGTCGGCGACCACGGCCGCGCGCCGCGAGTCGTAGCGCCCTACCGCCATCGTCAGGCCGAAGGCGAGGATCAGCGCCACCAGGCCGAGCAGCGCCGCCTGGACGACGCCGACGGGTTCCCGCAGGATCTCGGCCTTGTCGCGCAGCCGGCGTCCGGCGACGACGCCGAGCAGCGTCATCCCGAGCACGATCCCGAAGAGCAGCAGCCCGAGCTCGACGCTGCTCAGTCGAAAGAACACCGGACGAGTATTACGCGGACGATAGAGTCGGGACGAGGATGAGCGTCACACGCGAGGGTGGGTGCGCCTGCGGAGCGGTTCGGTACCGCCTCACCTCCGATCCGCTCTTCGTCCACTGCTGCCACTGCCTCAACTGTCAGCGGCAGACCGGAAGTGCGTTCGTGATCAACCTGCTGATCGAGTCCGACCGGCTCGAGCTCCTGGCCGGCGAGCCCGAGCCGGTCGCCGTTCCGCGCGGGGGCAGCCGCAAGCAGAAGATCTGGCGCTGCCCGACGTGCCAGATCGCGGTCTTCAGCCAGTACACGCGAGCCCAGGTGCGCTTCGTTCGCGGCGGGACGCTCGACGACCCGGGCTCGGTCGCGCCCGACGTTCACATCTACACCCGCTCGAAGCTGCCGTGGGTGACGCTCCCGGACTCTGTGCCGGCGTTCACCACCTACTACGACACCGAGAAGCTCTGGCCGGCCGCGAGCCTCGAGCGTGTCGCGGCGATCACGTCGCGGTCGGGCCGTTGACCAGGTTCGTGCTCGACGCCGGCGCCGTGCTCGAGCTGGCGCGCTCGGAGGCAGAGGTCTCTGCCGAGCACGAGCTGCTCGCACCGACGCTCCTGCGCTCACAGACCCTGTCGGCTCTGCACGAGGCGGTCGAGCGGGGCGAGCTCACTGCCGACGTCGCCCGCGAGCGCCTCGCCCACATCGGGCGGATGTCGATCAGGCTCCTCGGCGACGCCGTGCTCCGGCGCCGCGCCTGGGAGGTGGCGGATCGGCTCCGGTGGGCCTCGACCTACGATGCCGAGTACGTCGCGCTCACGCTGCTGCAGGGAGACGCGTTCATCACCCTCGACGCGAAGCTGGCGCAAAGCCTGGAGGGAGTCGTCGAGACGGCGACGCTCGAGGCGCTGCGATCGCGTCGGAGGAAGTGACCGCTACGAACGACGACGTCCAGCGAGCTGCCCTCGCCCCGTTCGTCGGCGAATGGACGATCCTGGCCGCATTCGAGAGCGCACCGGCCGCCGACATCGGCGCCCGGGTGGGCTTCGAGTGGCTGCCGGGTGAGCGCTTCCTGATCGAGCGGTGGCAGGTTCCGATCCCGGAGGCGCCCGACGGGATCGCGCTCATCGGCGCCGATCCCAAGCGCGAAGGCGGCTACCTCCAGCACTACTTCGACTCGCGCGGCGTCGCCCGGATCTACAAGATGAGCGTCGAAGGCGGTGTGTGGAAGCTGTGGCGAGACGAGCCGGACTTCTCGCCGCTCGAATTCTCCCAGCGCTTCAGCGGCACCTTCAGTGCCGACGGCGAGACGATCGCCGGCCGCTGGGAGATCTGCCACGACGGCACGACGTGGGACCACGACTTCGACCTCACCTACACGAGGGCGTGAAGGGCCGCCGGCGGTGGCCGAGCTGATCTATTCCGCGATCGCCTCGCTCGATGGATACATCGAGGACGAAGGAGGCAGGTTCGACTGGGCCCAGCCGGACGAGGAGGTGCACGGGTTTGTGAACGACCTCGCGAGGCCGGCCGGCACCCACCTCTACGGTCGCCGGTTGTACGAGACGATGGCGGCCTGGGAGACCAACCCGAGCCTCGCCGAGCACTCCCCTGCCATGCGCGATTTCGCTGAGATCTGGCAGGCGGCCGACAAGATCGTGTACTCGCGGACGCTGGAGACGGTCTCGACGGAGAGGACGCGGATCGCGCGGGTGTTCGACGCCGACGAGGTCGGACGGCTGAAGGCGGCAGCAGAGAGCGACCTCGCGATCGGCGGTGCGGCGCTCGCCGCCGAGGCGTTCCGCGCCGGGCTCGTCGACGAATGCCGTCTCGTCGTCGCCCCCATTCTCGTCGGCGGCGGCAAGAGGGCTCTTCCCGATGCGGTCCGCCTGGAGCTCGAGCTGGTGGACGAACGCCGCTTCGGCAACGGCATGGTCTACCTCCGCTACCGCACCGCGCCTGCCCGACGGTAGGGCAGATGCCGCTGGTCGCTACGGGTTGGTGGCATGAGCACCGCGAAGGTGCCACGATGCGACCCTGGCGACGCGTCCGCGGAGTCGGCTTGGGCGTGGGTACGACGCGCTCGCGCGCGGCGATTGGGAGGGTGAGCGGGTGACCGGCTCCAAGCGGGTGCCAGGCTTTCACGCCGCCGCGGCCAGGATGAGCTCCACGTTCTCCTCCGAGAAGAACTCCGCGGGCGACGTCATCCCGGCGATGACCCGTGCGAAGCCGTCCATTGCCGTCTGGTTCCCGTGCACGGCTGCCAGAACCTGCTGCAGTTCGGCCGACGCGGGCTCGAGTGACGCGAACTCCGCCGTGAGCTCGTACATCGCGAGTGCATGCGCGTCGCGGGTCGACTGGTACTCGACCAGCGCGTCCTCGAAACGACGTGTTTCGGAGAACGCCTGATCCAGGGCGGCCGCGCAGAGCTCGGCGTCGCGGAAGGCGTCCGTGATGCCTTGCGCGGTGATGAAGTCCTTGTTGTAGCCCGCATCGCCGACCAGCGCCCAGCCGGGGCCGTACGGCTTACGGAAGTACCCGCGGACGGCCGCGCCGACGTACCGCTCCTCCCGGGTTGCGGCGCGGAGACGCTCTGCGAAGGCGGGCGCCAGGTCGATGGTTGCCTGGAAGTGACGTTCGATGTCGCTCCGGTTTGCCTCGAACTCGCGGTATGGCCAGCCTGCGATGACGAGCGTCAGGCCGTCGTTCGTCGGCCAGGCGGCGAACCCGCGATGGGGACGGATCCAGTTTCCGAAGCGGCCGTCGAGCGGCAGCCCGCTCCAGTAGCTGTAGTACGCGGCCAGCAGTTTCGGCTTCTGGTCGTATTCCTCTGCGTCCACGGCGTCGGCGACGAACGAGTACCGGCCGTCAGCTCCGACGACGACGCGGGCGCGCTCGGTGACGGCTGGGCAGCCTCTCTCGTGACCGCGGACGCCGACGACACGGCCATGCTCGAGTACGAGCTCCTCGACCGTGAACTGCTCGCGCACGTCGACTCCCGCCTCGGCCGCGGCGTCGACGAGCAGCGCGTCCAGCACCGTTCTCCGGGGCGCGTACGCGATCGGCGCCTCAGGGGTGGCGGGCCGGCCGCTGATCGTGAAGGGGCCGAAGTCGAACTCGTAGGTGTCGACGGGCGGGCAGCCTGTCGCGACGACGCGGTCGAGGAGTCCCCATCGTGTGAGCGCCGCCACGCCCGGCGGATGGATCATGTGGGTGGAAACGGTGTCGCTCGGGAACGTCGCCCGGTCGACCAGCAGCACGCGGTAGCCCTTCCGCGCGAGCAGCATCGCTGTCGGCGACCCGGCGCAACGCGCTCCCACCACGATCGCGTCGTAGGCACGGTTCATGAGACTCCTCCTCGTTCGAATGCGCGGTTCGCTCCCCGAACGTAGGAGTGATGAGGCAACAGCTCTTCGGTTGAACTACCCAACTTCCGCCGCGTTGCGGCGTGGGTACTTCGGCTCAGAGGAGCCCGTGCTCGTACCCGTAGGCGGTGGCCGCCGCGCGGGAGGACACCTGTAGCTTGGCGTAGATGTTGCTGACGTGGCGGTCGACCGTTCTCTCACTGAGGACCAGCGCAGCCGCGATGGCCCTGTTGGTCTCGCCTGACGCGACCAGGCGGAGTACCTGCAGTTCCCGGGGGCTCAGCCCGTGTGTGTCCGGCACCGACGATCGGGTGCGCAGGGAATCCGCGCGGGACACGTCCGGCCGCGCGCCGAGTTCCTCGAACACGGTGCGGGCCGCCTCCAGCTCGAGCGCTGCGCCTTCCTCGTCGCCAAGCTGTGCACACGCGAGCCCAACGAGAACCCGCGCTCGCGCGGCCTCGTACGGCGCGCCCAGCTCCTGCCACACCTGCAACGCGCGACGCAGCTCGGTCAGGGCGCCCGCGGGCTCGCAGTGCGCGAGCGCCACGGCTCCGCTCGCGTACCCGGACATCGCTCGCAGCGCGTCGCCTTCGTGAACCTGTGAGATCGCAGCGAGCTCGTCGCTGGCGCGCTCGGCCTCCTCGACCTCGCCGGCGGCGAGCGCGATCTCCACGTAAGCGGGGAGCAGCCTCGCTCGCGTCAGTGGCTGGCTGGACTCACCTACGACCCGGCGGATCGCGGCAACGGCAGCGTCGACGCTGTCCTGCGCCAGCCGGAGCAGTGCCAGCCCCGGCTGCGGCTGCTCGCCCTGCCGGGCTGCGGTGCGATACGCCCGTTCGGCTGCTCCAAAGTCGCCACGCAGGCGATGCAGGTCTCCTTGGACGCACAGCGCCCGGCCGAAGGCCCGCTGGTTCAACAATCCCGGCGCCGCGACGCGCTGTGCTTCCTCGAGGGCCGCCTGCCAACCTCCTTGGAGCTGCATGATCTCGGCGCGATGAACCAGGCAGACGCCGGTGTGGGCGACCATGTCGGGCTGGCGCTCGCACCAGAGCGTGAGGGCGGTGGTCCACTCGCGCGCGCGGCGCAGCTCGTAGACGCTCTGACAGACCGAGATCGTGTTGCAGTAGAGGATGCCGGCCACGATCGGTGAGAGCCCGCCGCTCGTCACTGCCACCATGCTCTCGTCCACGAGGCGCAGCCCCTCTCTGGCTCGTCCGAGCTCGAGGAGCGCGTGACCCAGGTCCATCACGCCCAGCGAGATCAGGTCGCGATCGCCGAAGCGCTCGCCGATGGCGATGGCCTCGGCAGCCTTCGCGCTTGCTGCTTCGAAGTCACCAGCCGCGAAGCTCTCGAGCATTGACGCGAGGAGGAGGTAGCCGTGCTCGACGCAATCGCGTTCCTCGCCCTCGAGCAGCCGCTCTCCGCGCGCGAACCAGCCTGTCGCCGGGGCTGCTTCCCCGCGGAGCAGGAAACTGAGGCCAATCCACCAGGTGCAGCGCGCGGCCTGCGGCACCTCGCCCGAGTCGAGATACGCGTAATGCGCCCGCTCGAGGGCACGAACGTACTCGTCCTCCAGGCCCTGCATGTACGCAGACGTCGCGAGCAGGACGAGATCTGCCGGCTTCAGCCGGCTCGTGTCGTCGGCGCGCGAGAGCGACGCGTAGGCATCGTGCCACGCATGTTTCGCGTACGAGGCGCGGCCGTGCTCGAGCGCACGTCCGGCCGAGCGAGAGTCGAGGCTCACGGCCTCATTCTGGGGTATCTGCGATGCGCGCAGCCTGCGGCATTCGGCCACTCCCCGCCCTGCATGGCACATGAGTCCGAGACCGCGCTTCTGAGACGTTTGCTTGCTGCTCGTTTGCTCGGCCACGGGCCCAACTGAGGGGGTGAGCGTCACGAGGAAGCTGAGTCTTAACTGCCCCGCGATCAGCAACCAACAGCTGGCGGCGAGATAACGTCGGACAGTGGCGACGTTCGCGCTCATCCACGGCGGCGGCGGAACCGCATGGGACTGGCATCTGGTCGTGCCTGCGCTCCACGAGCGCGGGCACGATGCGGTCACCATCGACCTTCCGTGCGAGGACGAGTCAGCGGGGTGGGCGGAGTACACGGACGCCGCGGCTCAGGCGATCGGCGATCACCGCGTCGTTGTCGTTGGCCACTCCCTTGGGGGCTTCACGGCGCCCCTGGTGGCCGCCCGCATGCCGGTCGATCTGCTCGTGCTCGTTGCGGCGATGATCCCGTCGCCCGGTGAGCTCTTCGCAGACTGGTGGGCGAATAGCGGCTACCAGGAGACTGGCGACGACGACGTCTTCTACCACGACGTTCCGCCGCAGCTTGCCGCCGAGGCGAAGCGCAGGGAGCGCGACGAGTCCGCGAAGGCGCTGCGCGAGCCGTGGCCGCTCGAGACGTGGCCGGACACCGCGACGAGGTATCTCCTGTGTCGTGACGACCGGATGTTCCCAGCTGCGTGGGCACGCCGACACGCCCGCACGCGCCTCGGCATCGAACCCGACGAAATGGACGGCGGCCATTACGTCTGCCTCAGCCGGCCGCGGGAGCTCGCCGACCGGCTCGTGGCTTACGCCCACCGATCCAAGAGGAAGTCATGAATTCGACGGCCGCTGCAGAGCCACGTTGCAGAACCGACTCAAGGCCGAATACGATCCACGCACCCGGGGCGGCTCACAGACCTCGGAACACCTAGGAGGCGCAATGCCCACCGTCCTGGCCTACCACGACGTGAAGGACAAAGATCACTGGCTCGCCTCCCCGAGGCGCGAGGAGTTCTTCGGCCCTCTCGGCGTTACCAACATCCGGACGTTCGTTGACCCAGAGAACCCCACGCGGGTCGGGTTGGTGATGGACGTTGCCGACATGGACGCCGTCATGGCTGCAATGGAGACCGAGGGGGCCGCGGACGCGATGGCGCATGACGGCGTCCTACCCGAGACGCTCGTGATCCTCGTCGAGGCGTAAACCCGCGCAATCCGAGCTCCAACGGACGCTGCGCGCATCGTCAGCAGCAGCCTTTCCTAGGACTCCCGTTGCCGTCGGCGAAGAGCGGATGCGTGCACGGACGGCAGCTGCCACCCTCCGCTCCGCGGACTGATGTGCCCGAGGCCGTGCGCGTACAGATCCTCGCGACCGAGCATTGGAGCCTGCTCGCGACGAGGAGCATCACGTACGGCGCGATCTACAGCCGGGCAACCATCTTCCTGACCGTCGTGTCCGCGGCCGTCGTTGCGTTGGCCCTTGCTGCCGAGGCGACCGAGTTCGGCGACCGTTTCTACGTGTTCGCACTCCTCGTTCTGCCGGTTGCGTTCTTCATCGGGCTGGGGACATACATCCGCCTCGTCGACGCCCGGATCGAGGACTTCTGGCTCCAGTCCGGCCTGAATCGTCTCCGTCACGCCTATCTCGAGATCGCGCCGGGGCTCGAGCCGTATTTCGTGACGGGCCATCACGACGACGAGCGAGGCCTGGCCGAAACATACGGCCCAGGCACGGAGAACCGGGTCATCCGGCTGATTGCCAGCACGTCCACGGTCGTTGGGGTGATCGACGCCGCTCTCGCCGGGGTCGTCGGGGGTCTCGTCGCAAAGGCTGTGGGCGCAGGATCTGAGCTGAGCCTCTTCATCGGCTGCAGTGGTGACGTCGGTGCTCGTCGTACTCGCAGGTCAACGCGAGCAGGCGCATCATCGAGCGCGGGCGTCGCTTGCTCGAGCCCCGCTTCGCACGATAGGTCGAGAACGACGCGATGAATCGCTAGTAAATGTGCAACTTGTCCAGGAGGGCGAGCGGGTCGTCGAGAGTCTCGAACAGATCCTTGTTGTGCTTGATCATCTTGCTGCGCATGTAGACGCGAAGCCACTGCTTGTACGTGTGCAACTCGTAGCGATCGAGCATCTCTCTGAGTGGTAGGTCACGCTGAGCGATGAGTCCCGCCAGGAACATCGCACACTCGAAGCCCAGCGATATCGACTGAAAGTACGGCGAGCCGATGGCCGAGTCGCCGGCGAGGAACACCGGTGAGCTGGCGAACGGGTGGTCGCTAGACCCCGCGATTAGCCACTGCCGGCTGGTCGCATTGCGCGCCCGATACAGGTCGAGGGGGATCCGGACGATTTCCAGGTCGCCGAGGACCTCGCCATCAGTCTCCTCCTTGATCTTGTCGATAAAACGATCCATCGACTGGGCAACGCTGGGAAAGTTGCTGCGAAGCCACTCACCATCGAATCGGGAAGGCATCGCCTCGTAGTCCTCGGCGCTGATGTTGATGATGCCCGTCACGTGACTGACGCTGCCGTCGTGGTGCGTGCGGTGGACCATGGGAATGAACTTGTACTGCGGGTTCTCGATGTTCTTGTAGTACTTGCAGTGCTCGTTGCAGTCGTACGGCTGCCCATACAAGAAGGTGATGACGAGCGCGTATTCGAGCCGGACCGTGAGCGTGTTCGCGCCTTCGTCCACCTCGCCGGGAACCAGGTGATCTCGGAGCAGGGATCTGTTGCCCGTGGCGTCGATCAGAATGTCTCCCGGCTCGAGCATCGCCATCGCCTCCTCGGCCGACACGACTGCCGCGCTGCGCTCCACTCCCAGCCCGCGCGCGTCGATCAGATCGCTGATCGAGCGCTCGATGGAGTTGAGCGGGCAGAACCCGAGAGTCCAGTCGCGGAGGAGCGCCATCAGGTCCGAGGGCATGGACTGTCTGAACGCGAGGCCCTCTTCGAGCTCGGCCGTATCGAAGACCGCCCCGACGCTGTCGCCGTCGATTGAGTCGGTCTGGTAGCTCTCGACAGAATCCGCAACGAGGTACGGCGCGAGCTGGACCATCCTCGTGCGCGTGTACTCGTGCCGCTTCTCGAAGAGCCGAACAGAGAACCCCTCCATCGGTTGGAGGAGTGCCGTGAGCAGAAGGCCAACGGGTCCTGCGCCGATGACGTGCACTCGTGCGCTGGCAGGCAGGGTCTCCAGAGCTGTGGAATCAGATGTCTCGGGCACTTGCCCCTCGCTGGGAGACGCGCGCAACGACGCCGGCACGAGAGTCTACTTCCCGGTCTGATGCGAATGGACTCTATTTCTAAGACTCGGACGCAGGGGATCGGCCGACGCGAGCTGTCGCGGCCGAGTCGGCGGGGTGATTGAAGAGCTCCTGGGCGGGAATCGCGCCGCCGGACCTCATCGGCTGGAAGCACCGGCCGCCTGGGGATCCCTCAGGTGCTGGCTGGGGCCGCTTCCCGTTCCGCGTCACGTGGAGCGAAGAGGTAGTGCGAGACCAGCCACTCGCGCCCGCGCCGGTAGCCCCACAGCTCCGCGCAGGCGAGGAAGAAGACGCGCCAGTTCGCGAGCCAGGCCTCGGCGCGCGCTTCTCCGTACGCGTCGGCGAGCACGGCGAGCGCCTGCTCGCGATTGCCATCGAGCCGCTTCAGCCACGCCTCGGCCGTCTGCGCGTAGTGCTCGCCGCCGACGCGCCAGTGATCCTGGAGCGCGAGGTCGCGCTGGAAATAGAGGAGCAGGTCGTCGGAGGGCATGTTCCCGGCGGTGAAGAACGTCCGCGCCATCCAGCCGTCGTCGTAGGCGTAGGCGAACGAGCGATGGCTGAAGACGTGGACGAAGAAGAGCCCGGCCGGGTCGAGCCACGTGGCGATCCGGCCGAACAGCACCTCGTAGTTGCGCACGTGCTCGAGCATCTCGACCGAGAGGATCCGGTCGAAGCGCTCGCCGGGCTCCCATTCGTTCACGTCTGCCGTCACGATCTCGAGGTTCGCCGGCGCCCGCGGCTCGAGGAACTCGCGCTGGACGCTCGAGTTCGAGACGGCGACGATCCGGGACGCGGGGTAGCGCTCGGCGAGCCAGAGGCTGAGCGAGCCCCAGCCGCAGCCGAGGTCGAGCAGCGTCATCCCGTCCTCGACCCGGGCGCGCTCGCAGGTGAGGGCGAGCATCCGGTCCTCGGCTGCGGCCAGCGTGTCGCCCGGCTGCCAGAGGCAGGAGCTGTACTTGAGACGGGGTCCGAGGACGAGCTGGAAGAACTCGGCGGGGAGCTCGTAGTGCTGCTCGTTCGCCCGCTCCACCTGCTCGGCGACCGGCGAGGCGCGCAGCCGCTCGACGAAGTCGCGAGTCGCGCCGAGCCCCTTTCGCCGCTCGCGCGCGAGCCTCGTCGCGAGGTTCACCCGGATCGCGAGCCGCAGGAACTGGTCCGGGACGCGCCCGGACTCGATCAGGCGCTCACCGAGCGAGGAAACCATGGGATGAAGACGCTGGTCTCGCGCTGGTAGCGCCGGAAGTCGTCGCCGCGGCTACGCAGCGCCTGCTCCTCGGCCGGCTTGACGCCGGTGACGAAGAGAATCAGGTAGAGGATCAGCAGCGGCGAGACGAGCCCGATCCACCCGTAGGGCGCCGCGAGCGCGATCAGGGCGTATGCGACCCACGTGAGCCATTGGAAGAAGTAGTTCGGGTGCCGCGAATAGCGCCAGACCCCGTAGCGCATCGTGCGGCCCTTGTTCGCAGGGTTGGCCTTGAACCGCTTCAACTGCCGGTCGGAGAGCGCCTCGAGCGGCGCGGCGACGAGCCAGAGCACGAGGCCTGCCCACTCGATCGGAGCGAGACCGGATTCGTCGTTGAAGGCGATCAGCACGAACGTGATCGCGAGCACGGCGGCGACGAGCGCCTGCGCCTGGTAGAAGATCGCGAAGGTGAGCTGCTCGCGCCCGCGCTCGGCCCAGCGCCGCCGCAGCTCTTGGTAGCGCGTGTCCTCGCCCTTGCCGAGCCGGCCGCGCACGAGCGAGGCGATGCGCAGGTTCTCGAGCCCGGCGAGCACGAGGATCAGCAGCCGGTGCTCGAGCTCGCCCGGGCCGAGGATCGCGGCCAGCGCGGCGATCAGCACGAGGCTCCCCGCCCAGCCCGCGTCGACGGCGGTTGCGTCCCGCGTGCGCCGCTGGATCAGATAGAGCACGCCGAGAAGCAGCGCCGCGGCACCCCAGCAGAGCAGCCACAGCTGCCAGCGAGACTCGATCACGCCGTCAACGCCTGCTCGACCCGGGCTGTGAGCGCACGCGCTGAGGTGACCGTCGGCTTCGCCTGCTCGACGACGATCGGCTCGCCGACGTGCACCTGGGTGGGACGCCGGCCCGGCCGGAGAAAGCCGCGAGTGCCGACCAGCCGCACGGGAATGATCGGCGCGCCGGTGGCGAGCGCCAGCCGCGCGGCGCCACGGTGAAAGGGTCGCTCGGGCAGCTGCTTCGAGGTGCCCTGCGGGAAGATCCCGATCACCTCGCCTTCGTGCAGCAGCGAGGCCGCGCGCGACATCGCGGTGCCGTCGCCGGTCCCGCGCTCGACCGGAAAGGTGCCGAAGGCGTCCAGCGCCCGCCCGACGAGCGGAATCCGCCACAACTCCGACTTCGCCATGTAGCGCACCGGGCGCGGCGTCGCGAGCGCCAGCAGCCACGGATCGAACATCGACTCGTGATTGGCGACGAGGATCGCCGCGTCCGTCGTCGGGATCCGCTCTGAGCCGGTGATCGTGACGCGGTAGAGCCGCCGCGCGATCCCGCGGAAGTTCGCCCGCTCCAGCAGCCGGTAGAGGATCACGAGAGCGCCTCGTTGAACGGCCGCGTCAGCGTCAGCTGGACGTCCCGCAGCGCGCGCGTCCGGAACGCCGCCTCGCAGAATGCGAGGTAGAAGTCCCACGTCCGCTCGAAGCGGTGGTCGTAACCGAGTTCGCGCACCTCGTCGATCTGAGTCAGGAAGTTCGCCCGCCAGCGCCGCAGGGTCTCGGCGTAGTGGGAGCCGATCTCGTCCACCTCGTGCACCATCAGCCGCGAGCTTGCGGTCATCGCTCGTGTCAGCGCGGTCAGCGAGGGGATCAGGCAGCCGGGAAAGACGTAGCGCTCGATCCAGTCGGGCGACTTGCGATAGCGCTCCCAGCGGTCGTCCGGGATCAGAATCGTCTGGACGCAGGCGATCCCGCCCGGCTCCAGCAGCCGGTCGATCGTCTCGAAGTAGGTGCCGAACTGGTCCTCGCCGATCGCCTCGAGCATCTCGATCGAGGCGACCTTCGTGTAGCTGCCCTCGTGGCGGCGGTAGTCCTCCTCGAGGATGCGCACGTCGAGGTCGCACGTGCGCGCGCGGGCGAGCGCCGCCTGCTCGCCCGAGATCGTCAGCCCCGTGACGCTGCAGCCGAACTCCGAGGCCGCGAAGTGGGCGAAGCCACCCCAGCCGCAGCCGATCTCGAGCACACGGTCCTCGGCGCCGAGTTGGAGCTGCTCGCAGACGCGCCTGTACTTGCGGCGCTGGGCGTCCGCCAGCGGCTCGTCGATGCGGTCGAAGACGGCGCAGGAGTAGGTCATCGTCTCGTCGAGCATCAGCTCGAACAGATCGTTGCCGAGGTCGTAGTGGTAGGCGATGTTGCTGCGTGCGCGCAGGACACCGTTCCGTCTGTTCAGCCGCGGGCGCGCCTCGAGTAGGCGGCGCCAGCCGGCGTGCCGTTCGGAGGCCGATGCGGCATTGCGGAGCAGGAGCTGGAGCAGCCCGACGAGGTCCTCGCTGTCCCATTCGTTCGCCGTGTACGACTCGCCGACCCCGAGCTTGCCGCGCGTCGCAACGCGGCGAAAAAACGCGTCGTCGTGAATCGTCAGCGACTCGGCTGCGCCGCTCCCGAACCGCCGCACGCGGCCGCCTGGCAACCGAACCTCGAGCGTTCCCCCCTCGAGGTTCTGCAGCGCCCGCTCGAGAATCGAAACCGTGACTCGCTCGAGGAGCGGCGAGCGCGAAGCCTGCGGCGCTCCCCGAAGGCTGCGCTCGGACCGATCGAGCGTGCTCATTTCTTCACCGAGCCCTGGCCGGGCACGAAAGCCGGCTTGCGGTGGAACGGCACCCGCTTCAGCCAGAGCCTGAGCGCCTGCCAGTGGATCAGGAGGACAACTCGCATCGGCATCAGCGGGTAGCGGATCAGCATCGCCGCCAGGGAGCGGTTCGTCAGCGCGCGCCGGTGGCCGTGGAGAACGGCGGTCAGCGGTCGCGCCCCTCCCTCCTTGACGTGGATCCGCGCCCACACCTGCTCGCCGGGCTCCGAGAAGGCGTACTCGTAGGAGCCGTCGAGCCCAAAGAACGGCGAGACGTGGAGGTGCTTCTCGTGCTCGTAGGCGAGGCCGCCGCCGTGGAGCAGCTCGGGGTGGCGCTCGCCGAAGGTGTTGTTCAGCTCCGCGACCATGCACGCCAGGGAGCCGTCGCGGCGGTAGCACCAGTAGAAGCTGACCGGGTTGAAGACGAAGCCGAGCACACGAAGCTGGGTCAGCACGAGCACTCGCTCGATCTCCGGGTTCCCGGCGAAGTCGATCACCGCCTGCTTCAGCGGCTTGTCGCCGTCGAAGTGGTCGCGGTCGTGGAAGGACACGACGTTGCGGCCGTTGACCGACAGGAGCTTCAGGCGCCGCTCGAGGTCGGGCAGCTCGTCGAGGTCGAGCAGCCAGGTCGAGAGCGGGTAGCGAAAGACGTTCTTGGCCGGCGTCCGTCGTGAGTGGGTCAGCGAGCCGGTGTAGAGCGCGGATCTCACGACGTCACTCTCACCAGGACACCCCGAGGGCCGCCGCCACCCGGGCGCCCGAGGCGAGCCCGTCCTCGTGGAAGCCGTTGCCGTGGTGCGCCCCCGCGTAGTAGGTGTGCCGCCGGCCCGACAGGGACGGCAGCTCGCGCTGGGCGCCGAGAGAGTCGAGGGTGAAGAGCGGGTGCTCGTAGACGAGGCGGCGGATCACGTGCTCGTCGCCGACCGGCTCGTTCAGCGACACGCAGTATTCGGTCTCGCCGCGCAGCGACTGCAACCGGTTCAGCGAGTAGGTCACGGTCGGACTGCCGTCGTCGCCGAGCCGATAGTTCCAGGCGGCGCGGGCGGACGCGGCGCGCGGCAACAGCCGCTCGTCGGTATGCAGGACGGCGGCGTTGCGGGTGTAGCCGAACCTGCCGAGCACACGGCTCTCGTCCTGGCTCGGGTCCTCGAGCAGTGCGAGCGCCTGATCTGCGTGGGTCGCGACGACGACCTTGTCGAAGCGGCGCCGCTCGCCGTCGTCGGTCGTCAGCACGACCCCGTCCGCGCCGCGCCGGAGCGAGCGGGCGCCGAGCCCGAGCTGCAGACGCGGGCCCAGCCGATCCGAGAGGGCGCGAACGTAAGTGTCGGCGCCGCCGCTGATCGTTCGCCATGAGAACCGGCGGAGTCCCAGCATCCCGTGGTTGTCGAAGAAGCGGATCGCATAGGCCGCAGGGAAGTCGAGCGCACGGCCGGGCGCGGTCGACCAGAGCGCCGAGGTGAGCGGGACGAGGAAGTGGCGTCGGAAGCGGTGGGAGTAGCCGTGCTCGTCGAGGTAAGCCCCGAGCGAGTGCTGCTCGTAGTCGCGCTCGTCCAGCGAGCGGCGCGCGGTGCGGAGCCAGCGGCCGATCTCCCAGAGAAGAGCCCCGAAGCGAGGGCTCGTCGTGTTCCGCCGCTGCGCGAACGGGCGCCGGCCGGAGTACTCGAGGCCGCAGCTCGCACAGCTCACCGAGAACGACATGTCCGACTCCTGGGTGCGGACTCCGAGCTCGGCGAGTAGCCGCACAAATAGCGGGTATGTGCGCGTGTTGTGGACGAGAAAGCCCGTGTCGAGCGCAAGCCCCTCGTGCGCAATCGTGTGCGAGTGCCCGCCGGCGCGCTCGTCGCGCTCGAAGACAGTCACATCGTGGGCAGGGTGGAGCAGGTGGGCGACGCCGAGCCCGGAGATCCCGCTGCCGACCACAGCGATTCTCATCAGAGGAGAGATCCCATGCCAACCGTCGTTCGCCCCTCGGCGAGGAATGGTTGAGCCGATACTCTGATCCCGGTCATGTCTGGACAAAGCATAGACAAAAATGCAACGCCCGTTCGGGTCGCGACCGTCCGCAGCGGCACGAGCCGCATCAGTCAGGGCGTGACGCTCGTCGCGGTGGTCGTGCCGCCGCTCGGAATCCTCTCCGCCATGGGCTTGCTCTGGGGCGTCGCCTTCCGCTGGGTCGACCTGCTGCTCCTCGTCGGCTTCTACGTCGTCTGCGCCTTCGGGACGACGATCGGCTTCCACCGCTACTTCACCCACCGAGGCTTCCGGACGGGCAAGGCCGTCGAGGCGGTCTTGGCGATCCTCGGCTGTATGACGATGCAAGGCCCCCTCACGCAGTGGGTGACAGACCATCGCAAGCACCACGCGCTCTCCGATCAGCCGGGCGACCCGCACTCGCCACATGTCGGCCACGGCGACGGTGCCTGGGGCGCCGTCCGCGGCTTCGTCCATGCGCACGTCGGCTGGCTGTTCGGAAACCTCGGGATGGAGCAGGGGCGCGAGTACGGGAAGGATCTGTACGACAACAGGCTCGTTCGGACGATTGACAGGCTCTATCTCGTGTGGGTCGTGCTCACCCTTGGACTGCCGTTTCTGATCGGATACGCGGTCGGCGGCACGCTCGCCGCCGGGTTCGGAGGGCTCGTCTGGGGCGGGCTGATCCGGATCTTCCTCTACCAGCACGCGACCTTCAGCGTGAACTCGATCTGCCACATGTTCGGGCGCAAGGACTTCCGCTCGCGCGATGAGGCACGCAACAATTGGCTCGTCGCACTGCTGGTCTTCGGTGAGGGCTGGCACAACAACCACCACGCCTTCCCGAGCTCGGCGCGCCATGGGCTCCTCCGCCGCCAGTACGACGTCTCCTGGTGGGTGATTCGCGGCCTCGAGCGGCTGGGTCTCGTCTGGGACGTGAAGGTGCCCGACGCCCGGCAGCTGCAACGCCGCGCGGCCTAGGCCGGGCTGTTGAGCTTCCGCTCCAGACCCGCGAGGGCTTCCCTGCCGGTCTTCGCGAGCATCGGCTTGAGCAGCGGCTCGGCGAGCCGGCGGATCCCCCTGAGCGTGATGTCGGCCGTGTAGGACACCCGGCAGCCGTCTCCGGTGGGCTCGACCGTGATCTCGTCGACCGACGTTGCCTTGTCCCCGTCGCCCTCGAGCACGATTCGCCGCCCGTCCTCCAGTTCCGTGACGGTGTAGCGAAACCGCTGTCGTTTTCCCCGGAAGACCGCGACGACGTCGAACTCGCTGCCCACCCGCACCGGTCCGTCGGTCAGCTTCCGGGATTCGTCGATGCCGGGATCCCACTCGGCGGTGTTCTCGAACTCGGCGATGTATCGGAAGGCATCGGCGGCCGGACGGGACACCTCGATGTGTTCGCTGAAGCGCACGTCTAGTAGCTCCGCGTAGCGACCGTTGCGGCTGCTTCGATCGGATCCTCGTCGAGGTGGATCGCGCCGATCTCGGCCACGAGCGTTTCGCTCGCGCCCGCCCCCGCGAGGGCGAGCAGGAATCGCGTGGCCAGGCTGTGCAGCGCGTCCGTATGCCCGCTCAGGCGGGCAGAGTTGACGGCCGCGAGGACGACGAGGTCGGGCAGAAGCGTGGTCGCCGTTTCGTCGATCGTGGCAAGCGGCGTGTCCGCACCGAGGTACGTGATGCGCCAGCCCTGCTCGCGCAGGGCGAGTCCGAACACGATCAGGGAGAGGTCGTGCTGTTCGCCGGCGGGGCAGGCGAGGAGCGCGCGCGGGCCGGAGCCTCGATCCCAGCCGCGCGCCAGGCCGAGCATCCGCCCCCGGAGCAGGTTGCTGGCAAAGTGCTCCTGCCCGATCGTGATCTCGCCGCGCTGCCAGCGCTCACCGAGATCGCGGAGCGCCGGGAGGACCGAGTCGCGCAGGACGCTCTCGAGCGTGAGCGACGACAGCAGTCGGTCGAGTGCCGCGTGCGCCCCGACGTCGTCGAAGGCGACGAGCGCCTCGACCAGCGTCCCGGCGGAGGGGAGCTCCCCCGTGTCGAGCGCGAGCTTCGCCGCCTCGGCGGCTGAGATGCCCCGCGCCAGCGCGCCGGTCATCGTGCCGACGCGGCGTTCGTCCGCGGCCGAGTAGAGCCGGTAACCACCCGACGACCGTTCGGGACGGAGCAGGCCGTAGCGGCGCTCCCAGGCGCGCAGGAGCTCGGGGCTGACGCCGGTGCGCCGTGCCAGCTCGCCGATGCGGAGATCTGCGGACACATCAATCAGTCTACACACCGTCTACAAAGATTTGACAGCGAGGCGCTCGCTTTGTACGATGATTGAACAAACCCTAGACCAAAGACATCACACGCCGGATCACGAGCCAACTGAAGGAGCTTTCCATGCCGCACCTTGCAATGACCGATCAGCCTCCTCGGAGCCTGGAAACCCGGGCCAGGCCACGGGAGACGACGGCGAAGCTGTTGTTGCTGCTCGCGGCTACCGCCTCCTTCGTGCTGTCGGTCTCGCTGTGGTTCTCAGGACACGAGCTTCAGGGAATCTTCGTCGGGCTCTGGGTGCCCTCGATCCTGTCACTCGGGGCCATCGTGCTCCCGCGGAGCGTGTCGTCATGAGCAACATCGCCCTCTTTGCCGCCGGGACTGCCGTCACGCTCCTTGTCCTGGCTGCGCTGGGGCTCCTCTTCTGGGGGGCGATCCTGGACGGACGCTATAACGACGAGCAGCGGGCAGCGGCAGAACGCCCATCGGCGCACGCGGAAAAGAACCGGCAGTGCACGCAATCGACGCAGCGTGACCCTGAGAGGGACTCCGTCCGTGCCGCTGACGGGATGATGCGCGGCCTCCTCACACTATTTGCGGTCGTGCCGTGGGCGTGGAGCGTCGTCGTGGCGGAGCTCGACCGTCGACAGCGGGTGTCGTTGGATGACGTGGAGCCCACTCATGGCGGCCCGCTCGTGTCCGTGGTCGTGCCTGCTCGCGACGAGGGGAGGGGCGTTCGGGCCGCGATCGCCTCGCTCGCGGCGCAGGAGTACGACCCGCTCGAGGTGATCGTCGTCGACGACGAGTCGTCGGACGCGACTGCCGCCGAAGCACGAGCAGCTGCCACAGATCGGGTACGGGTGCTCGAGGGCAAGCCGGTGCCCCCCGGCTGGGTTGGGAAGTCGTGGGCATGCCACCAGGGGTACGAACTCGCACAGGGCGAGTGGCTCTTGTTCACAGACGCCGACGTACGCCACGCCCCGGATACCGTCGGGCGTGCGCTCGCCCTGGCCCGGCGCGGGCGCGTTGGGGGTGTGTCGGTACTTCCCCTGATCGAGACCGACGGGGTCGTGGAGCAGACGATCCAGCCGGCTGCCGCGGTGCTGATCCGCTCCTTCGTGGCGCCAGGCCCGTTCGTGCGCTCACCGCGCACCCCGGTCGCGATCGCCGCCGGAGGATTCATCCTGGTCTCGCGCGCCGCCTACGAGCGGGTCGGCGGGCACCACGCGATGCGACACCAGCTCGTGGACGACCAGATGCTCGCGGTCCGGCTCAAGGCGGCGGGGACGCCGCTGGCGCTCGCGGGCTCTGCGGGCCGGGTTCGCGTCCGGATGTATGTCGGCGCGCGGGAGACGCTCCGCGGGTGGCGCAAGAACACCTCCGCGGGTCTGGACGGCTCCGTTGTGGTCGCGGCGATGCTCGCGTGCGCCGGCGTCGCCTCCTCCCTCGCGCCCGCGGTCGCGATCGTGCGAGGCCCGCGTCGGGCGGGCTCCCTAGGTCTTGTCCTCCAGCTCGCCGCGCGGGCTGCCTCGGACGAGCTGTGCCCGACGCCCCGTCGGGCCTGGGCGTTGTTCCCGGCGGGCGCGCTGGGGCTCTCGATCCTCTCGCTGCTCAGCTCCGTCGACAGGCTTCGGGGCGGGATCGTCTGGCGCGGCCGCCGCTACGCGCCGGGCCCGCGGCGGCCGACGTCAAACTGAGCCGGAGCACGCCGGCAGATCACTTCGTCCGTCGACGACGTGGCACCGGCGACGCCGGCGGTCTTCGGCCGAGCTGCGCAGACACACGGACGGCTCAAGCGTGGGTGCGGCTAGGTCATGCACCGCCATAGCGCGACTTCGCCGATCGGGCGCCGTACGTCGCGACGTCGAGCACGAAGCCGAGCGCCACGATTAGCCACTCCGCTCCGCTGACGCCCCCGACGGCCGACCACGCGATGACGTAGAAGAGCGTCGTCCAGGGCAACACGAGGAGCCCGAGGAACGGCCAGATCCACGTGTCGAAGGCGACGTCGACCTTGTCGCCGAAGATCCACCAGGCGAGGAGCGCGATGCGCGGCCCGAGGCCGGTTGCCAGCAGGACTAGACAGCACACGTTTTGTCCCTCCCGGTCGATGGATTGACGACTGCCAGGAGGCTGAACGTCGCTGCCGCGCCCTCGCGACGGCGGCGCAGGCTCCGTGGAGTCCGCGCGAAGCGTCTACTCACGTTGGTCATCGGCCCTTACTTTCGGGTGGACGTCCAGTCTCCTTCGATCGTGCGGTGATCACCCGATCGGAGCCGCCGGATGAGCTCGCGGACGGCTGACCGGGAGCGGGCAACGTTCTTACGAAGCAGCGCGTGTCGTCTCGCGCTGCGGCAGCGAGCGAGCCGAGAAGCCGCGGCCGGGGCACTTCGCGACGAGCCCCGGCCGCGTCCGCCTCGGTTTCGCTACGAGCCCTTCGTCGGGACGACCGGCGGGAAGACGAGATCCGTCCACGAAGACGGCATCCGACCCGGCAGCTGACCGGTCCGGTTCATGAACGTCGCCGTCCGCATCAGCCCGCGCGGACGCGTCGTGTAGTTGATCGCGGCGTTGCCGATCCACTGCTTGAACTGCCGCCACGTCGGGTTGCCACCGGCGTCCTGCTGCAGGATGGTGGCGGCCTTCTGCGGGTTCGTCCGGATCAGCTTGATCGCTGCCGCGATGTCGCGGTAGAGCTGGTTCGAGAAGGCGTGTACTCGCCGTAGAACTTCGACGTGAGCACGGCTCCGAGGAAGGTGTGGGCGCCGAAGTAGCCATACGACCGTCCGAGTACGCGCGCGCCTCGGTTCCTTCTCCTGAAACTGGAACGGCGGCGAGGTGAAGTGCGCGTCGATCTGACCTGCGAGCAGCGCTTGCATCCCGTCCGGGTGATCCATCGCGAGCAGGCCGGAGTCCAGCGCCTTCGAGCTCCCGAGCCGGACCTCGGCCATCTTCCGGAGCACCACGGCTTGAATCGAGGTGTTCGTCGGCGTCGCGATTCGCTTGCCGCGCAGGTCGGCGAGGGTCCGAATGCTCGGGTCCTTCACCATCAGCCAGAGATCGGCCTCGTTCAAGGGCGCGATCATCTTCCAGTCGATGCCGCGAGCGTAGCCGACGAGGAACGGCCCGGTCCCCATGGCGCCGACCTGGATTTGCCCGGCGATGACGCCGTTGGTGATCGCCGTGCCGGACGGCAGCACGCGCCACTCGATCTGCATGCCCGGATAGCGCCGCTCCAGCGTCCGCTGGCTCTTCATGATGATGAGCGGGGCATAACCCATCCCCGGTTGGTAGGCGATCACCAGCTTGTCGGGAGCCGCCGCCGTGGCACCGCCCCGTGCCGTCGCCGCGGCGACGACCGTCGCCACGAGTGCCGCCGCCATCACCACGGCGACCAGACGTAGCTTCTGCACTAGACCCTCCTCTGTCGTCCGACTGTGGTCACGACCTCTGCATGCCCCATTTGACGATCGTACGCCGCTCGAGCAGCGTGAATGCGTATTCGAAGACGACGCCCAGAAGGGCGATTGTCACCAGCGCGGCGAACATCTGCGGCGTGAAGAGGTAGAGCTTCGCGTTGTTGATGTAGTTGCCGAGGCCGCCCTCGCCCCCGACGACGCCAAAGACGAGCTCGGCGGCGATGAGCGTCCGCCAGCCGAACGCCCAGGCGGTCTTGAGGCCCGTGATCGCGCTCGGCAGCGCGGCCGGGGCCAGCACGTCGCTGACGAGGCGGACCGGGGAGAGCCCGATGTTCCGGCCGACGGCGAGGATCGTCGGGTTGGCCGTCTTGAAGCCGCTCGTCAGGTTCATCGCGATCGGCCAGATCGTCGCGTTGGCGAGCGTGAAGAGGACGGCCTTCGTCGAGAGCCCGAACCAGAGCATCGCGAGCGGCAGCATCGCCACTCCGGGAAGCGGGTTCATGATCGCGGTCAGCAGGTTGAGCGCGTCCTCGCCGACCTTCGTCAGCGTCGCCACCACCGTGAAGAGCACCGCGATCGTCGCGCCGATCCCGACGCCGAGCAGGAGGATCCGCAGCGACTGCCACGTGGCGTCGGCGAGCGACCCGTCGCGCCATCCGTCCCAGAACGCCTGGGCCGTCTCGAGCGGCGAGGCGAAAAGCAGATCGTTCTGGCCGAACTCGCTCCACGACGCATACGCCGCCCACGCGCCGACGAAGACCGCGAGCAGCAACAGGTAGCGGACGATGCTTGGCAGCCGCGACCAGCCGCTGCCGCGCGGGCGCGGCGGGACCGTTCTGCGCGCGGCCGGCGCCTCAGTGACCGTGGCCGTCGCCCGCCTCCTCGTCGTGCCGCACACCAAGCAGGCTGCGCAGGTGCAACCGGGCGTCGGCGTAGCGCGGCGAATCCGGCTCGCCCACGTCGCGGACGTCGACGACCTCGACGACCCGCGAGGGAGCGCCGGCAAGGACGACGACGCGGTCGCCCACCGTGAGCGCCTCGTCCATCGAGTGCGTGACGAGCAGGAGGGTCGTGTTCGTCCGCTCGATGATCCCGTTCAGCTCCTGCTGGAGCCGTGCGCGCGTGAGCATGTCGAGGCTTCCGAAGGGCTCGTCCATCAGCAGCATCGCCGGGTCGAGCGCGAGCGCGCGTGCGATCGCCACCCGCTGCTTCATCCCGCCGGACAGCTCGTGCGGGTAGCGGTCTCCTGCGGGGGAGAGACTGGTCAGCTCGACGAACTCGCGCGCCCTGTCGCGTGCGGCGCCTCGCTTCCAGCCGTTCACGCGCAGGGGATAGGCGACGTTGTCGACCACGGTGCGCCAGGGGAAGAGCTGGTCGAACTCCTGGAAGACCACGGAGCGGTCGGGGCCGGGCGCCAGGGTGCTGCGGCCGGCCACGGTGATCTCCCCTGCGATGGGGTGGATGAACCCGGCCACCGCCTTGAGCACTGTGGACTTGCCGCAGCCGGAGGGGCCGATCACGATCACCTTCTCGCGCGGCGCCACCGAGAAGGTCGCGTCCGCCACGGCCAGCGTGAAGCCGCCCGGTGTCCAGTAGCCCAGCTGGACTCCTCTCGCACGGAGCAGCACGCCGGCTTCCGGTGTCACGGCGACGGCCACGGCGGCCATACTGGCACGAACGGCGGCGCAGTGATGCGATGTGCGCGGCGGGTCATGTGCCGGACGCCGGGCTCCCCGCCCGCGTTCAGCCGTGGACGCTGTGTCCGCGTGCGGTGTCCGGGGGGAACGGAAGGTGAGGTTCCTACCCTCGCCACCCGCAGGGCGGGCCCGACGCGGCCGGCGACTCCAGAGACCCGGCGGCGGCCTCCCGGACAGGTCCCCGAACAGCGGCTGCTCCGTCCCGTGCGTGCGTGCTCGCTCGAGGCTCCGGATCATGAAGCGGGACGCTCACTCTGTCACGATCCTGACGGAGATGTCAGGCACGATCGTCGGCAGAGATACGGAGCTCGACTCCGTCCATGCATTCGTCGACCGAGGCCTCGAGAGATCGGCGACATTCGTGCTCGAGGGCGCCGCGGGGATCGGAAAGTCGACGATCTGGCTGGCGGGCGTCGAGGCCGCGCGGATGCGCGGATTTCGTGTCCTCGTGTCGCGGCCGGCCGAGGCGGAGCGAGGGCTTCCTTACGCCGGTCTCGGTGACCTCTTCGAGGATGTGCTCGAGGGCGTGCTGCCGGCGCTGGCGGCACCGAGGCGGCGCGCGCTCGAGGTCGCGCTCCTCGTCGAGGATCCCGATACCGGCTCGGATTCGCGCACGCTCGGCGTTGCAGTCCGTAGCGCACTGGAGACTCTCGCCGCCGAGGCGCCGGTCGTGCTTGCCATCGACGATATCCAGTGGCTCGACCCGTCGTCGGCGAGCGTGCTGACGTTTGCGCTGAGGCGGATGGGCGACCAGCCCGTCCACGTTCTGCTGGCCCGCCGCACGGACGAAGGAGCCGCGCCCACGGAGCTCGAGTCGGCATTCGAGAGGGACCGCGTCGAGCGGCTGCCTGTCGGCCCGCTCAGTCTCGGTGCCGTTCACATCCTTCTCCGGGCACGCCTCGGCCGCACGTTCTCACGGCCCTCGCTCTTGCGCGTCCATGCGGCTTCGGGCGGAAATCCGTTCTATGCACTCGAGCTTGCGCGCGTTCTAGGCGCGGAGACCGACCCGACGCAGCCGCTCCTCGTCCCAGAGACACTCGAAGGACTGGTCCGCGTCCGACTCGCCGAACTCCCGCCCCCGACGTACGACGCCCTGCTACTCGCATCGGCGCTCGGCCGGCCCACCGCGGAGCTGCTCGCCGACGTGGGAGCCACGCACACTGTGCTCGAGCCGGCGCTCGACGCTCATGTAATCGAAGAGGCTGCCGGGACGATTCGCTTTACGCACCCGCTCCTCGCGTCCGTGCTTTACCAAAGTGCTCCCGCGGGCGAGCGGCGTCGTGCGCACGGACGTCTCGCAACGATCGCGAGTGACCCGCTCGACCGGGCCCGTCATCTCGCGCTCGCGACGAAGAGTCCGGATCCTGAGGTCGCCGCCGACCTCGAGCAGGCTGCGACCCTGGCAAGCACGCGCGGTGCCCCAATCGTCGCCGCCGAACTCGGCGAGCACGCGCTTCGGCTGACACCGCCGGGCGCCCACGGCGACCGGCATCGTCGGGCGCTCGCTGCGGCGCGCGCCGAGCGTAGCGCGGGCGAGTGGACGCGCGCACGCACGATTCTCGCCGATCTCCTTGCGGACCGACGAGCGGGTTCCTGGCGCGCCGAGGCTCTTGTCCTCCTTGCCGAGCTGGAGAGCGTCGGTCGCTCTGCCCCCCTGCTCGAGGAAGCCTTGCGCGAGACTTCCTCACCGGCGCTTCGGTCCGAGATCCACTGCCGACTCGCGTGGGCGACACGTTTCAAGCCGTCGTACGACCATGCACGGGCAGCCCTCGAGCTTGCCGAGCAACTCAACGACGACGTGCTCCGCCGGCGCGCCCTCGCGGTGCAAGCCATCCTGACGTGGTTCGCCGGCGAAGCTGAAGCACCTGAGGATCTACCCGCACGCGCCGGCGACTTCCCGAGCGCGGTCGGCGGCGAGCAGCTCGTGCGGGAGGCGACGCTGGCGGTCGTGAACACCCTCGCACCGCTCTCGAAGAGGGACGAGGCCCGCGCCTTGCTCATGCGCGAGTACGAAGAGTGGCGCGAGCGCGACGAGCCGAGAAGCTCCCGCGCGCTCTGGGGTCTCGCCTGGGTTGAGTTCTGGGCCGGACGCTGGGCGCTCGGCGCTGACTACGCCGCACGTGCCCGCGACATCGCTGTCCAGTATGGGCTCGAAGTGCCGCAGGACCTCCTCCCGATCGCGGTCATCGCCGTCCATCGGGGCCAGCTCGAGCTGGCGCGCGAGCACTCCGAACTGGCGCTCGAGCTCTCGCAGGAGCAGTTCGGGCTGCGGCCACCGCAACACGTGGCGGTCCTCGGGCTCGTCGCCCGCTGGAGTGGAGATCCGTCCGGGGCGATCGATTGGCTCGGTGAGGCCGAGCGGCAGGCAGCCGCGTTCCGCTGGGGCGAGCCCAGCGTTCGGTGGTGGAGCGCCGACGAGATCGAGCTTCTGCTCGAGCTCGGCCGGATCGAGGACGCGATCCGACTCCTCGACGTCTGGGAGGCGGACGCCGCTCGCGTCGCCCGCGAGTGGGTGTCTGCGCAGGTGACCCGATGCCGTGGCCTCGTCGCCGCCGCCCGGGGGGAGGTCGATCGCGCCGGTTCGCTCCTCGGCCGGGCGGTTGCGCAGCACGAGGAGGTCGGAGACCCCTTTGGCACGGCTCGTGCCTTGCTCGGGCTCGGCATCGTCCGGAGGCGGGAACGAAAGAAGCTCGCCGCCCGCGAGGCGATCCAGGCTGCGCTCGACGGATTCGAACAGCTCGGGGCCGCGACCTGGGTCGAAAAGGCTCGCAGCGAGCTTGGGCGCATCGGCGGGCGCAGGCGCGAGGAGGGGTTGACGCCTGCCGAGCGTCGCGTCGCCGCCCTGGTTGCAGAAGGCCGCACAAACCGGGAGGTCGCCGCGGCGCTGTTCGTCACGGAGCGGACGGTCGCCGGTCACTTGTCCCATGTCTACGCCAAGCTTGGCGTGCGCTCGCGAACGGAGCTTGCCCGTCGGCTGCGGTGAGCATCTCGTGGCGCGGCGGGAGTCAGACGTTCTCATCGTTTCCGATCTGCGCAACGCCGCCCAGCGCCGGCACCCGGCCCGACGCAGCGGTCCCGAGCTTGACGGCTCTCGCGTCCCCGGGGGACTATCGCTCGAAAAGGAGGAGAGATGAGATCGAAATGGGCCTGGGTTCCTCTTGTCGTCGTCCTGGGCGTCGCCATGTACGCCGGAACTGTCCTGGCGACGCCGCCCTCCAGCGTGAAGCCAACGGTCTTCGGGGTCGGAGCCTTCGGCCCCATCGAGACGAAGGGCACGATCGGCGCATGGAGCGCGCAGATGAAGACCACGAGAGCCACCGACATCCATGTCCTTCAGAACAGGATCGGGCCAGGCGGGAGCTTTGGCTGGCACAGCCATCCCGGGCCGAGCTTCGTGATCGTCAAGTCAGGGACGGCGACGGTCTATCTGGGCGCTGATCCCTCGTGCAAGCCACAGAGGTTTCGGTCTGGGTCGGGATTCGTGGATCGGGGTCTCGACGTCCACGCGGTACGGAACGAGGGCAGCGTGGACCTCGTGACGGTCGTCGTTTCGCTCGTTCCGAAGAGCGCACCCAGGCGAATCGACGAACGAGACCCCGGCAACTGCCCCTTCTAGCGACTGTGCACTAGGCGGAGGGTCGGGCGCCACTGCTCGCCCTCCGACCCCAGTCGAGTCTCGGGGCCGCCTCAGCAAAGTCCGGAGGTTTTAACCGTTTCTAACGATTCGACGCCGTCGTAGCGTCGAGGGTGTGCCGAGCTACCTCGTCGAAGCGTTTCTTCCCCGCGGCGCCACGGGCGAGCGCAGGACGAGGGAGAACCGAGCGCGCTCGGTCGCGGAGGAGCTGACGCGGGCAGGGACCCGCATCCGCTTTGACCGCTCGATCCATGTACCCGAGGACGAGATCTGCTTCTTCGTCTTCGACGCCCCATCGAGCCGCGAGGCCGCGTTCGTCGCAGACCAGGCCGCGCTCGACCCGATTCGCGTCGTCGAAGCGATCTCGTCAGAAGAGGAGCAACAGTGAAGACTCGATTCGCATTGGCCCTTGCAGTCATCGGCCTCGCCGCCTACGCCGCGGCGGCCGTGCTGGCGACGCCGGTCATGGGCGTTCAGGGCACAAACCTCGGGGTAGGAGCATTCGACAACCTCGAGGCCAAGACCCTGACGCCCGACTGGCAGGCCCGCCTCGATACGAAGGGCGCCACCGACGTCTACGTCGTCGAGAACAAGATCGCACCCGGCGGGACGTTCGGCTGGCACTCCCATCCCGGGCCTAGCATCGTCGTCGTCAAGACCGGCGAGCTGACGCTCTACCACGGTGACGATCCCACCTGCACGCCGACCCGCGTCTCTGCGGGCTCAGGGTTCGTCGACGACGGCGGCGATATCCATCTCGTTCGGAACGAGGGCAGCGTGGAGACGGTCGTCTACGTGACGTCGCTCGTGCCGAAGGGCGCCGCCCGGCGGATTGACGAGCCGAGCCCCGGCAACTGTCCCTTCTAGACGATACGCCAGTCAAGAGCAGCAGGGCGGGCAAGTCCCGTCCTGCTGCTGGACCTCTTGAGAGCAGCGCCGCGCGGCTTCAAGCGGGCGTGAACGGCGGTCGTGACGACCTGCGTGTTCCAGAACGCGTTCCACGAACCCCTTCGCCGGCGGCAGTGCTGGTGTCGTGCCAGAACGAAAAGCCGCCGAGCGGGGGGGCCTGAACGAAAAGCCGCCTGAGGGCGGCTTTCGGAGCGGGAGCGACGGGACTCGAACCCGCGACCTCCGGCGTGACAGGCCGGATCTTGAGTTCCCCGCATCTCCCCGAACTACCACGCATCACCACGATTAGCAGGCATTTGAGGGCTGCACTTCCACGATCCTCCATGCACTACCATGCACGACCCCGACTCTCCTGCCCCGTGAGTGCCCCATCGATGTGGTTCCGGACCAGTGAGTTCCCGGTTCGAACGATCGTCGCGACGCCTGGGCGACACGTAGAAGTGCATCGTCGCGTAGTACGAGTCACGACAGGGGACGGGTCGCGCCCACCACTCAGGCACGGACACCTGCTCTCTTAGTGGCACGGAAGACCCTGCCGATGCTTTTTTATGCCTAACCCGCGGGAACCGGTCGCAACGGGGGACGGGGTCGCGCCCGTCAGCCACGTCACGGGGGCACGGATGCTTCTTTTTGGGCACGGACAGCCGTGCCACGCCCTCAGATAGATGGTCGTTGACGCGGCGACAGCGCGGTCGTAATCTGCCTCATCCTGGACACCATTCGCATCGAACTGGACTGGCCTAACAACTCGCGGACTCCGGTCGAGGTTCATGTGATACCTGAACAAGGCGGTTCGTTCGAGGCTTCCACTATTGACCGGCCGGTGTACTACCCCGAACTCGATGCAGTCGAATCTGGACGAATACAGATGACTTGATCGCTGCACTGGCTCGACTCGCTCGCCTGATGGAGGGAACATTGGCTCCCGATCGTGGGCCCGATGATGAGCAAGGGCGACCAATGCTCCATCTCAGGTGCAAGGAGTCACGCGCGGGAAGGCTCGTTCTGCTGCTTGATCCAGAGCACAGTGGAGTTCGGCCAATCGTCGTGAAGGTGCCAGCCGGTGCCTGACGAGGCACCGGACTCCGCGCCAACCGTCGTCGCAGTCGTCGATGACGCGCGACAGGGGGCGGTGGGGCTCCGTGGCGCGGCCATGTGGGTCGCAGGAGCGATCGCAGGCATCCCAACTCTCGCCATTCTCGCGACGATCTTGAAGCCCCCGGACGGGGCGGCCTTCGAGCCGGTGCTACCGAGCATCGGAATCTTCCTCTCCGTATTGGGCGCACTTCTCGGCATCGTCGCGCTAGCCCGTGTGTTCGAGCCAGTGATGACCGAAGACGCTGACCTGCGTGGGTCGAGTCTGGGGAGGATTCCAGAGGCCGTAGACGACTCGTACGACGCGCTTCTGATCCGAATCCAGGGTGATCATCGCCACGCCGCCTTGGCCCGCACCAGGAGCGCGGACGAGCAGGTCTATGCCGCGCCCGCTGAGGCTGAGCTTGCGGAAGCCGAACACAGGCTAAAGCAAGCAGAGGAGGCACTAAAGGATGACGCCGCGAATCCTGCCAAGCTGCGATACGCGGCAAAAGCCCGGATCCGTTTGAGCGCCGCTAGTGCTTCGGCCGCGCAAGCCAAAGGGAGGGCACAGGCGGCGTTACGAGCAAGCGAAGTGGCGAACGCGCATCTCGGAGACGGCCTGACGATTCGGCGCGCCGCGTTTCAACTCGCTGCGGCTGACACTGTTAGGTCTCGCTACAAGGCTGCGATGGAAAACACGCTTGGCGCGGGCGCGATCGCCGCCATTGGGATCGCTCTCATCTTGCTTGCCAGCCAGGTGGAAGAGGAGGAACCTGCGTCGCCAAGCCCAGATGCGATCTCCGTGGTCACTCTGAGACTGAATCCAGTTGGGCAGGCCGAGCTTGGTTGCACCGGCGTTACGAGCCTAGAAGCTCTGCTTCTAAAGGAAGACAAGACAGCGCCCACTGTGATCACGTTCCCAGTTACTGGTTGTCCATCGCGCAAGGTCATCTTCCGGCTGGAGAAGAAGCCGCTGGGGAAGCTTGAACCCGAAGCGGCCGTGGGCGGGTAAAGCAGGTCGTCGCGGCAGAGCGGTGCGCGATTCTCGCCGCGGTTGTCAGGCCTTTACGCTGCCTGCCGAGTTGGTCATAGACCTTCTTCATGTAGTAGTCCGCGAGGAGCGTGCGGAAGTCCTGATCGTCGAGGACGCGCTTGAAATCTCGTCGTTCGCGTCCGTGCGCGTGATGATCGTGCTCATGAAGGTCTTGTCGAAGGCGAACTGGAAGTTGGCGAGGACATTCTCCTTCGCCTGCACGGCGAGGGTCTGATCCACGACCCACGCCTGCTCGAACTGGTCAAGCAGCACCTGGTCGGTCACGGTCAAGTTGAGGCCGAACCGCTCGTTGATGATCTCGATGATCTTCGAAAGGTGTTCGGGCTGCTGGTGGTGTTGCGGGCCGCGTCCGTCGAAAATCGTGCTTACTTCGCCCTCGCCGCGGTCGAGCGACACGGATCCCTCGAACCTCTTCTCAAGCCGAAGGTGGTTAGCTCGACTTCCTGGCCGAGATCGAGCCGTCTTCGCGCGAGCCGGGCAGCAGCGTACGGGGGGACGGGGTCGCGCCACCAGGTACTCGACCGGGGGCACGGACGCTTCTTTTTTGGGCACGGACGATCCGCGCTGTGCCATTTTTGCACTGCCGCGTAGTACCGGTCACGACGGGGGAGGGGTCGCGCCCACCACGCAGGCGGGGGCACGGACACTTCCTCTTTTGGGCACGGACGATCCTCTCAATGCCTATTTTTGCACTGCCGCGTAGTACCGGTCACGACGGGGGAGGGGTCGCGCCCACCACGCAGGCGGGGGCACGGACACTTCCTCTTTTGGGCACGGACGATCCTCTCGATGCCTTCTTTGCATGACCCGCGGGTACCGGTCGCAACGGGGGAACGGGGTCGCGCCCGTCAGCCACGTCAGGGGGCACGGATGCTTCTTTTTGGGCACGGAAGGCACGGACGAGCCTTCTTTGCATGACCCGCGGGTACCGGTCGCAACGGGGGACGGGGTCGCGCCCGTCAGCCACGTCAGGGGGCACGGATGCTTCTTTTTGGGCACGGAAGGCACGGACGAGCCTTGACCTGCGGACAGCACCGGCTGGGAACGAACCGGACCGCCACGACCGGAAGGCCCGCCTCCTTAGACGGGCATTTGCTGGCTAGGCGGCCTTTGCCGGTGCCTCTCGCACTGCCGTGACCGCAACCTTCACTGCGGTGGCTTCCCTGGGGTCCGGAGTCAAATCGGAACGGCGGGTAGCTGTCGGTCATCAGGCCTGCGTAGGCGACGACGCGGAAAGCCCAGCGGGTGATCCCGAGGACGAAGTAAAAGGGGTTGCGGGTAGCGGCGGGTGAAGAGCAGAGTGGACGCCGGCGAGGAGCACGAGCAGACCGATCAGGCCATCAGCGACTCGTAGAACAAGCCGTTGCCGTCATTCGTCCAGAAAAACCACGGGGACTGCCGCGACGGCTGCGACCATCAGGTAGTGGGGGATCGCGAGCAGCCACCACTTGACGAGGACGAGCCCGCGCGAGAGCCGCTCGGGATAGTCGACGTCGAGTCTCGCCGCGTAAGTCGGTTCATCCGAGAGTGAGAAGGGCGGGTATCTGTCGGTCCCGAGAGAGCTAAAGGAGTAGAAGGCGACGCGCCACGTCCAGCGCAGGACGCCGACGTTGAAGTCGAAGATCCGCCCTGGGGTAGCGGCCGGTGAAGAGAATCGCCACGCCTGCGGCGGCCGTGGAGAGCACAAAGCCGATCCAGAGGACGAAGAGAACGATGAAGTGTGGGATCGCGAGCAGCCACTTGAACAGGAAGTGCCACCGTCCGACGCGGGGATCGAGTTTGCCGGTCAGGCGGATCGCAGACGCGGCTTGCGCGGGGGTCAGACTTGGGGCTTGCTGTGGCTTTGCGTTGTGACTCATGATGACCTCTTTCTAAGTCAGACAAAGTTGTCCGGACTATTAAAGCAGACACTAGTGTCTGACGTCAAGGGGGAACGCAGGATGCGTCGACGCACTTGTG
>CAWATM010000010.1:0-219478 GCA_963784895.1 uncultured Gaiellaceae bacterium
GGTGCATCCCGTGCAACGCCTGTCGCCCCCTTTAGGCGCAGGCGACGTTCATGAAATTGCCTCGCTCCCCGGCGTTTGCTTCTGCGGTTGCGCCCCGGAAGACGGCAGCTGCGAGGAGGAGGAAGCCGATGCCGGCGAGGATCAGCGCGATCCCGACGACGATGCTGAAGACCGCGATCCCGGTCGCCATGTAGGACATGTTGAGCGCGGTCGCAAGTGCGGTCTCGGTCACCCAGAGGTTGCGGGCGGCGTTCGAGACCGGCTGGCCGCTCTCATCCTTCGCGGCGGCCGCCGCGTCGCTCGTGCCGGCAGGGTTTGTCGGATCGGAGGCGGAAACGAACCGTCCCATCTCGGCGTAGGTGAGCCCCCCGGAGGACTCGAGCGCGTGGATCCTCATGTACTGCGCGAAGCAGCGCGCCTCGGACCCGGTCGTGATCGGCTCATCCGCGACGTCGCAGTCGGGCGCGTCCACGCTCAGGTTCGCCTCCTCGATCCCGGCCGTGATCCCTTCCGGGCTCATGTCCTGGGAGCCGACGATCTTCTCCTGCGAGAGCTCGTCCTCGACCGTGCTCTTCCCGGCGATCCCGACTGCGATCGTCGCGATCCCGAAGATGATCATGATCACCCCTGCGGCGTAGCCGCCAAGTCTCAGCAACTTCGCGCGTTCCATGGTCGCCTCCTCGTCGCTGTCGGAGTCCCGATCATGCCGGACCGAACGTGACGGGATCAGCTCAGGCGATCCGGCTCGACCAGCTAGGGGTTCCCGGTGATCACCTCGGCGAGCACGAACGCGACGGCGATGGCAAGGGGTACGAGAGCGGCAAACACGGTCGGGGCGCGCTCTCGGTCGCGAATGATGGCCATGAGCGCGGCGACTCCGGCTGCAAAGCCGCAGACAAAGCCGAGTGCTGCTCCTCTCGGTACGAGAGCCGCTGCGAACACGAGTGGGAAGAATGCGGCGGCGAGTCCCACCGCCCACCGGCCGAGGGTGCTCGTCGGCAGGAGGCTGATCCGAGGTCGGCCCCCGACGGGCGATCTCGGGCGCTCAGATCGAACGCTCATCGTGTCTCTTCCCGTCGAGCTTCACGCATGACAGGCAGCACGCGGCCGGGGTGCAGGGCTCTGGTTGGACGCGTCACACCGCTCTCGGAACGTTGCCGTTGAGCGTGAAGAGGAGCCTCATCGCCTTGTGGCCAGGATCGGCGGTCGGGGCGAACATGCACGGACAGCCTCCGTCGATCACGGAGATACCGTGCGCGCGCCCGTACTTCGCTGCCGTTTCCGAGACGCTGCCGGCTCCGGGACCGCGGTGCATCCAGACGTGCTCGATCCCGAGCTCGACGCACTCGCGCATCGTTGCCTCCGCGTGCTCGGGCCTGGTCGCAATCACCACTGCGTCGACGCCACCACCGGGGATGGAGCGGAGTCCGTCGTAGGCGCGATCGCCTTCCACCTCGTCGGCGTTTGGATTGACGGCGAAGACGTCGTAGCCGCGGTCGCGCAGCCGCTTGTAGACGGCATTGCTGCCATGGTTCCCCGGCGATCGCGAGACACCCGTGACGGCGATGCGCTTGTGCCCGAGAAATTCGGCGGCAGCAACCTTGATTGCGGTCATGTGGAACTCCTCATGCGCACCGTGGCGTTGCGGAAGCGCCGGCTCTAGCGTCCGTCAAGGTGCGGCGGATGGGCGACGTCGCTGTGATCGTGATGGATGTGCGTGAACGGCCGGATGAAGGCGTAGAGCATGAAGAACAGCCCCGCCAGAACCACTACGAACGTGATGATGAGCCCGACGTTCATCGTGAACCTCCCTCGCTGCAGATAGCTGTACGTTCGCCCTTCCCGCATCACGAAGGATCCGGGGATTCAGTGATCGCGCTGCGGGAGAACCGCAGGCATGTCTCGACTAGCGCGTTAGGCGCCACGCTGCGCGAAGGCCGAGGCCGGGGCCGCTCCGGAGGAGACCTTGTCCGTAAATGCGGCCCGCGAGGCGAACGAGGGCGTAGATCGAGACGAGGACGAGGACGACAGCGAGCCCATGCTCCCACAGCGGCACGCCGACGAGCGCGCTGCGGGCGGGCAGCACGAGCGGTGCGCTCAACGGGAACACGGTGAGGATGTTTGCGAGAACGCCGTCGGCGTCGGCTGAGAGTGCCACGTAGCCGGCGAAGTAGACGCCAAGGAGTGTGTAGGTCACGGGCTGTCCGGCCGTCTCCGCGTTCTGCTGGCTGGACGCGAGCGCGCCCGCGGCGGCGTAGGCGACCGCATAGAGCGCGAATCCGAGCGTGAACCAGGGGATGACGAGGGCCATGTCCCCGGCGAGCTCGGGCGGCGCGTCGAAGACGCCCGCTGCAAGCATGATCGCGGCGAGCCCGGCAATGAGCGCGAGTTGCGCGAATCCGAGCAGCCCGATCCCGATCACCTTGCCTGCAAGCAGTTCGCGCGGTCGGACCGACGACAGGATCAGTTCGACGACGCGGTTGTTCTTCTCCTCGACGACACCGCTGATCACCCACTGGCCGTAGAAGGCAAGGGACATGAGCAGGAGCAGGGAACCTGCATATGCAACCAAGACCGCGGCGTCGGTTGACTCGTGCTCCGGAGGATGGAGCGTCGCGGTCGTCAGCTCCGGCGCCGGCGGCAGCTGGCGGCGAAGCGCACGGACCGCTGCGTCCGCGACGGCCGCCGCCTTGGCATCGACGTTCGAGCGGAAGACGAGCCGGTCGTCGGACAGCAGCAGCAGAGCGTCCACGTGCTCGGCTTCGAGCGCCTGCCGTCCGGCAGCGAGCGACGGCACGACGCGTAGCTGCACGTCGGCGTCGTCGAACGGCTGCGCTGCGCGCTGGAGGGCGGCGGCGAGGCCTGGTGGCGCCGGAGCCGTCACCGCTACTCGGTAGGTCGCCTGCCGATCGACCAGCCGGACGAGCACGGCCGATCCGCCGACGAGCGCCAGAATCAGGAGCGTCGACGCAAGGAACGCTTTGCTGCGCAGCCGCTCCCGCATGTCGCGCCAGGCGACGAGCGCGATCGCGCTCCGCGCGCTCACGCCGCCACCAGCTCGAGGAAGAGCTCGGCGAGCGTCGGCGGTCCATAGCTGAACGCGACGACGTGTGCCGACCGTTCCGCGGCCGCGAGCACAAGCTCGGGATCGACGTCGCGACCGACGTCTAGCCGCAGCCTGCCGTCGCAGCGCTCGGCAAGCTCGACGCCGGCAATTCGCGGCAGCCACTCCAGCGGCGCCCCATCGAGCCGGAGCTCGATCCGCCGCCGCTGCGACGCCCTCTTCAGCGCGTCCACATCGCCTGTGGCGAGGAGTCGGCCGTGGTCGATGATCGCGACCTCTTCACAGATGTTCTCCACCAGCTCGAGCTGGTGGCTGGAGAAGAGCACGGCGGCGCCGCGGGCAGCCTCGCCGCGGAGCACGTCTGCCAGCGTGTGCACCGCGACCGGGTCGAGCCCTGCGAACGGTTCGTCGAGGACGAGTAGCTCCGGCTCGTGCACCAGCGCCGCTGCAAGCTGCGCCCGCTGCTGGTTCCCGTGCGAGAGCTCCTCCACCTTGGAGTCCGCCCGCTCGTCGAGGCCGAGACGTTCGAGCCAGAGCGATGCGGCAGAGCGAGCTGCACTCGCCCCCAAACCGTGGAGGCGCCCGAAGTACTCGAGCTGCTCGCTCAGACGCATCCGCGGATACAGACCCCGCTCCTCGGGCATGTACCCGAACCGCAGTCGGTCGGCGACGTCGATCGGCCGGCCGTTCCAGAGCACCTCCCCGCTGTCGAGCTCGACAAGGCCAAAGATCGCGCGCATAACGGTCGTCTTCCCGGCGCCGTTCGGGCCCAGGAAGCCGAGCATCCGGCCGCGGGCCACCGAAACCGAGCATCCGTCGAGCGCTTGCACCTGGCCGAACCGCTTGCCTATGTCCTTGACGGCGAGCACGGCTCACGTCACCAGACAATCCCTTTCGCTCACCAACAACCTGTCACGCGCCGCCTGCGACGCAGTCGGGGCCGCCACGGAAAGGTCGGTGGGGAATTACTGACGTTCGGTCCGCCCTTGACATCGGACACTCGTGCCTGCTTTACTAACTCAGACAATACTGTCTGACTTAGAAGGGAAGACACCATGCTGCATCGACGCAAGAGCGCCACCGCACCACCCAACGAGGCGCTGAACGGCAAGAAGAGCGGGGCGCTGCTCTTCGTCCTGCTGGTGGCTCAGCTGATGGTGATCCTCGACATCACGGCGGTGAACATCGCACTGCCGAGCCTCGCCGGCGATCTGAACCTGACCGGCTCCAGCATCAGCTGGACGATCACGAGCTACTCGCTCATCTTCGGCAGCCTGCTCCTCTTCGGTGGCCGGGCGGCCGACCTGCTCGGGCGCCGGCGGATGTTCTTCAGCGGACTCGGCATCTTCACCGCGTCCTCGCTCGCCTCAGCAATGGCAGGCACCGCCGGTGCCTTGTTCGCAGCTCGGGCGGGCCAGGGTCTCGGCGCAGCGATGCTCTCCCCGGCAGCTCTCGCGATCATCATGACCGCCTTCCAGGGCCAGCAGCGGGCGAAGGCGCTCGCCGCTTGGGGAGCCGTCGGCGGTGCAGGCGCCGCAATCGGCGTCCTCGTCGGCGGCGTCCTGACCGAGTTCAGCGACTGGCGGACGATCTTCGTCGTCAACCTCCCGGTCGCAGCAGCACTCGCGATCGCCGCGCTGAAGATCATCCCGGCGGACACCCAGAAGCCGCGCTGGAAGGGTCTCGACCTCCGCGGTGCTCTGCTCGCGACCACCAGTCTCGGTGCGATCGTCTTCGCGATCACTCAGGCAGAGGGTGCTGGTTGGACGTCCGTCCAGACTCACCTGCTCGGCCTCGGTGGTCTCGTCGGCCTCGCCGTCTTTGCGGCTTTCGAGCACCGCACCGACACGCCGCTCCTCCGCGTCGAGCGGCTCGCTGATCGGGCTGTCGGCGGCGGCCTCTTCCTGATGCTCGCCGCAGCCGGGTCGATCTTCGGCCTCTTCCTGCTCAGCTCGCTTTACCTCCAGAACGTCCTCGGCTGGGGGCCGCTCTCCACCGGACTCGCCTTCATCCCGCTCGCGCTCTCGGCAGGAGTCGGCGCCCACGCGGCCGGACACATCGTCAGCAAGCACGGCGTCCGCGGCCCCCTCGCCGGCGCTTTCCTGGTCGCCGCTGCCGGCATGACCCTGCTCGCCCACGTCGGCGAGGACGGCAGCTATCTCCGCGACGTCCTGCCCGGGATGCTCGTCGCGGGGCTCGGTCTCGGTGTCGCCGTCGTCTCCGTCTCGATTGCGATCCTCACCGGCGCCCGCGAAGAGGAGACCGGGATGATCTCGGGCGTCAACTCGACCGGCCACGAGATCGGCGGCACCGTCGGGATCGCGATCTTCTCCACGATCGCGGCCGGAAGCGGGGCAATCGCCGGCCCGCAGGCCGCCTCCGGGATCGCGCACGCCTTCATCGCAGCCGGTCTCCTCGCTAGTGTCGCCAGCGTCGTCGCTCTGGCCGTCCTGCCGCACGCACGCCACTTCGTGCCGAAGCTGCGGCTGAACCCCAGCGCGATGCCGAGCCACTAGAGATGGCCGAACCAACGACACCTGCCGAAGCCCCCGCCCCGAAGCGGCGCCGGGCCGACGCCGAGCGCAGCGTCGCCGCCATCCTCGACGCCGCCCTCGAAGCGCTGGCGCGCGATCCCGACAGCAGCATGTCGGAGATCGCTCGCCGCGCCGGCGTCGTCCGCGCCACCATCTACGTCCACTTCCCGACCCGAGAGTCTGCTGCTCGACGCCGTCATGGAGTATGCCGTCGGCACAGGTCGTCGAGGCGATGAGAGGCGCCGAGCCGCACCGCGGTGGGCCGGTGGAGGCGCTCGAGCGAGTGCTCCGTGCCACCTGGCGGCAACTCGCGCAGTTCCACGGTCTGCTGGAACTCAACACTGCCCGGCTCTCTGCCGAAGAGCTCCACCGCCGTCACGTCCCCATGCTCGACCAGCTCGAGCCCCTGATCGAGCGCGGCCAGAAACAGGGCGTCTTCCGACGCGATCTCCCCGTCGCCTGGCACCTTGCCGTGGTCCGCGCAATCGTCCACACCGCCAGCCGCGAAATCCAAGGCGGCCGCATCCCGGAATCCGAAGCCGAGAGTGCGATGATCAGCACCGCCCTCGCTGCCATCGGCGGAGCGAAAGCGAGAGCTCGATGAGGAGAGCTGCCGCGCTGGTCGCTCGCAGCGCTTCGTGGCGCGGGTCGGGATCTGCTCCGCAGATCCCGATCTTGACTGCGCCCAAAGAGATGCAGGGGGAAGGATTCGAACCTTCGTAGGCTGAGCCGGCGGGTTTACAGCCCGCTCCCTTTGGCCGCTCGGGCACCCCTGCAGGGTGGGCCATTGTAGCCTCGCTCGCCCGCCGGCCGGCTGGCTCCCGCCGGGCAAAGCCAGGCTCCGCCAACCGCGCGCCGTCGACGCGAGGGCGCCGGCGCACTATCGTCGAGCCCGTGGAACGCTTCGACGCGATCGTCGTCGGGGCCGGGCCGGCGGGATCGGCGACGGCGATCCGGCTCGTGCGCGCCGGTGCCCGCGTCCTCCTCGTCGACCGCGCCCGCTTTCCGCGCGACAAGCCCTGCGGCGGCGGGCTCACCGGCCGGGCCGTCCGCGAGCTGCCGGTTGACGTGACGCCCGTCGTCGAGGACGTCGTGCACGCGTTCGAGGTGAGGCTCGGCTACCGGAAGCGCTTCGAGCGCCGGAGCGACGCGCCACTCGTCCTGATGACGAGACGGCGGCGACTCGACGCTTTCCTGGCGGAGCACGCGGCGGCGGCCGGGGCGGACTTTCGCGACGGGGTCACGGTCGAAGGTCTAACGGTCGGACCGGACGGAGCAACCGTGCGCGTCGGCGGCGCGCTCGTGCACGGTCGCGTGCTCGTCGGCGCGGACGGCGTCAACGGGCGGATCGCCCGCGATGCCGGCCTCGGCGGCGGAATCCTCTACGGGATCGCGCTCGAGGGGAACGGGCCGCTGCTCGCGGGACAGACGGGCCGCGCGACGGTCGAGCTCGGCGTCGTTCCCGGCGGCTACGGCTGGGTCTTCCCGAAGGACGGTCATGCCAACTACGGCGTCGGCGGCTGGGCGGCCGAGGGCCCGCGGCTGCGGACGCACCTGGCGCGGCTCTGCGCCGAGCACGGCGTCGACGCTGCCCGGCTCAGCGATGTGCAGGGGCGCCGGCTGCCGATCCGGAGGACGACGAGCGCTGCTCGCGGCCCCGTCCTGCTCGTCGGCGACGCGGCAGGTCTCGTCGACCCGCTCTCGGGTGACGGGATCTACGAGGCGCTCGTGTCGGCTCGCCTCGCCGCGGCGGCGATCCTGGCCGGCGACACAGCTCGCTACGAGGTCGAGCTCGCCGCCACCCTCGGTCGCTATGCCGCCACCTCCTGGAAGGCGAAGCTCGTGCTCGACCGCCACCCGCGCGCCGCCTTCGAGTCGGCGCGGATCCCGGCCGTGTGGCGGGTGATCGCGGGGCTGCTCACGGGCGAGGTCGCCCATCCGAGCGAGGCGCGCGGCTTCGCGCGCGGGCCGCTGCGGCTGCTGGCGCGACTCTAAAGCCGCGCGCCAAACCTGCCGATTCCTCACCTCGACGCACTATGGACCTGAACGCCATCCTCAGAATCGCGGTCGAGCTCGGCGCGAGCGACATCCACCTCAAGGTCGACCAGCCACCGATGCTGCGCACGGACGGCTCGATCGCGCCGCTCCCGGAGTGCCCGCCGCTGAACGAGCAGAACCTGCTCTCCGCGCTCGAGGCGGTGACATGCGTGGCGCCGGAGCGGATGCGCCAGTTCCACGACAGCGGCGACCTCGACCTCGCCTACACGGCGGAGGGCCTGCCCCGCTTCCGTGTCAACGCGTTCCGCCAGCGCGGCGCGATCTCGTTTGCGTTCCGCGTCATCCCCCGCGAGGTTCCGAGCCTCGAGCGGCTGGGCATGCCGGCCGGCGTCTCCAGGCTCGCGAACGAGCATCGCGGCCTCATCCTCGTCACCGGCGCGACCGGCTCGGGCAAGACGACGACGCTCGCCTCGATGATCGACCACATCAACCGGACGCGGAGCTCGCACATCGTCACGATCGAGGATCCGATCGAGATCCTCCATACCGACCGGATGTCGATCGTCAACCAGCGCGAAGTCGGCCTCGACACGGAGAGCTTCGGGCAGGCGCTCCGCCGCGTGCTCCGCCAGGATCCGGACACGATTCTGATCGGCGAGCTCCGCGATGCCGAGTCTGCGCAGACTGCGCTTCAGGCCGCCGAGTCGGGACACCTCGTCTTCTCGACGCTGCACACGGTCGACGCGGCCGAGACCGTCGGCCGGATGATCGAGTTCTTCCCGCCTGCGAAGCAACAGCAGATCCGCTCCGTTCTCGCCGGTGTTCTGCGCGGCGTGATCAGCCAGCGGCTGCTGCCGCGCGTCGACCACGGCCGGGTCGCCGCCGTCGAGGTGATGGTGATGAACGCGCGCATCTCGGATCTGATCCGCGAGCAGCGCACCGAGGAGATCGCGGACGCGGTCGCCGAGGGCGGCTTCTTCGACATGCAGACGTTCGAGCGGGCGCTGATCGACCTCGTTCTCGATGAGAAGGTGGCGCGCCAGGTCGCCGCGAACGCGGCCACGAACGTCCACGACTTCGAGGTTGCGCTCGATCAGGCCCTCAAGCGCCAGACCGTGGAGGTCGCGGAGGAGCTGGCTGCAGCCGAGGCCGCCGAGGCGGAGGACGAGACCCCCGCCCTGCGCGTCGTCCGTCACGCGGACGCGTGATGCGCGTCGCGATCGCCTCGGCACTGCTCGCGCTCGTGCTGGGGGCAGGAACGGCGTCGGCGGACACCTTCGCCGTCGTCCCCGAGACGTTCACCGAGGTGCCGGCCGAGCCGGTCGCGCTCCCGAGCGCAGAGGCGCCGAATGCACCCGGATCGATCCTGCCCCCGCCCGGGGCGTGGGCGGCGGCCTTCCTGCCCGTCCCGGTCCTCTCCTACGAGGAGTTGCAGGGGCTCTGGGTTCGTGCCGGCGCGGCCTACGGGATCCCGTGGCAGGTGCTGGCCGCGATCAACAAGATCGAGTCCAACTTCGGTCGCAACATGGGCCCGAGCTCGGCAGGAGCGGTCGGCTGGATGCAGTTCATCCCCGACACCTGGCTGCGCTGGGGAGTGGACGGGAACGGCGACGGAATTGCCGACCCGTGGAACCCGGACGACGCGATCCACTCCGCCGCCCGCTACCTCGCCGCAGCGGACGGCCGCGCCGACATCTCGCGTGCGATCTTCGCCTACAACCACGCGCAGTGGTACGTCGACGACGTCCTGCAGCTCGCGGCCATGTTCGGCGGCGACCTCGCCGGCGCGGACGCCGTCTTCACGCTCGACCGGATGGCGGTCGCGCTCGAGCGGGCGCAGGAGCGCGTTGCCGCGCTCGCCGAGCAGCTCGCCGCCGCCGAGGCGGTCGAAGCCGACCTGGCGGCGAGGTCGGAGCGGCTCGCGGCCATCGCCGATGACCTCGTCCTGCTCGTCTCCGACCGTGTGCTGGCCGAGAAGGATGCCTTCCAGGCCGGGCAGGAGGCGGTGGCCGCTGCGGCTGAGGTCGAGCAGCTTCGCGCCGAGCTGGAGCGGTCGCAGGTCGCACTCGAGACCGTTCGCAGCGGCGCCGAAGCGGCGGCCTTCGCTCCCGCGGCGGCCGGTGTGCTCCGGATGCCGACGAGAGCGGACGGCTACGTCTTTCCCGTCGGCGGCGGGCCCGGCGCGGTCTCGGTCGGCCACCGTCATCACGACTATCCGGCGGCCGACATCGCCGCCCCGCTCGGCGCGCCGCTCTATGCGCTCGCCGACGGTGTGGTGACCTCGGCCGTCGACGACGGCCGCTGCGGCACGGGCCTCGTGCTCCGGACGCTGGACGGCCTCGAGTGGGTCTACTGCCACCTCTCCTACCGCGACCCCGGCCTCGCGGAGGGCTCGCTCGTGACCGCCGGCCAGTGGGTCGGCCTCGTCGGCTCCACCGGCCACTCGACCGGCCCGCACCTCCACCTCGGCCTCCGGCCCGCTCGTTATCCGCAGGAGATGCCGTGGTTCCAAGAGTTCGCCGGGATCGCGTTCACGTGGCAGGACCTGCCCGGCGAGGCGGAGGTCAGGACGACGCCGGTCTTCACGCTCGTCCCGCACGAGGAACCGCTCGAGGACGTCGTCGAATTCACACTCTCGAGGGGTTGAGTTCGTGCCGGCTTCTGCCGAAGGAGACGGTATGACTGCGGGAGTCATCGGCCTCTTGCCGCGCGTTGGCGTGATCGCATGTGCGATCGGCCTCCTCACGGCCACGCTGGCGTTCGCGGCCACGTCGACGCTCACGGCTCCCGCCGCTCCGGCCGCGGCCCCCGCCGCTGCTGCGCCCGAGCCGCTCGTCGTCCCCGACGTCCGCAAGCAGGCGTACGTGTTCGCCAAGGGCTCGCTCGAGCAGGGCGGCTTCGCGTGGCGCGTCGAAGGCTCCGTGCCCGGATTCGCCGCCAACGTCGTCATCTCGCAGTCGCCCCGGCCGGGCGCGCGCGTGATCGCCGACGGCGCCCCGATCGTCGTCCTCCGCTTGAGCAGGAACGGCGCCTACGAGCAGGAGGGCGTCCCCGAGAACGTCTCCCCGTACGCCGGCAAGGCCGCCCGGCTCGTCGGCGCAGCCCAACCGAAGCGAAAGACCGCGCAAGCAGCCGCAGCGGTGGTCGCGCCGAAACCGGCGAAGGCCGCGCCGAAGGCGACGCCGGTGCCGACGCGCAAGCCCGCCGCGGCCGGCAAGGCACGCAAGCCCGCCTTCACGGTCGCCGGAGCTCCGGCCGAGCCGCTCGACGAGATCGTGCTCAGCGCCCGCGCGAAGCAGCTTGCGTCCTGGGTCGAGAAGCACCCGCGCCGCTCGCGCGCGAGCGTCGACCATTGGCTCTACCAGCACAACTGGATCGTCACCGGTGCCGCCTTCGGCTGGGCGAACGGCGCCGAAGCGCTGCGCACCTTGATCGCTGTCGACGAGCGCGTGCAGAAGCTCTGGGGAGTCGGTGCCCAGAGCGAGCGGCTGGCACGACAGACCCTCAGCGAGGTCGAGGCGAGGTCGAGTTGAGGCGACTGCTCGTCCGGCTCCTCCGCGAACAGCGGGGGTACAGCCTGATGGAGCTCCTCGTCTCGATGAGCATCCTCGGTGCCGTCATGACCTCCGTCAGCGTCCTTCTCGTCAGCGCCACCAACTCGGAGGTCGACATGAATCGCCGTTTCCAGGCACAGACGCAGGCGCGGCTCGGGCTCGACCTGATGCGGCGGGAGGTGCATTGCGCCATGTCCGTCGCGCCCGCAGGTGCGTCGGCGTCCGTCACGCTGACGATCCCGGCCACCTGCCCGACGTCGGGCGGCAACACGGCGATCACGTGGTGCACGGTCGCGGACGGGGCGAACCGTTGGGGCCTGTGGCGCTACCCGGGCGCGTCGTGCAGCGGCACCGGCAAGCGCTACGCCGACTACGTGACGGCGGCATCGATCTTCACCTACACGGCACAGACCGTCGACAAGCTGGCCTTCCTCAATGTGCGGCTGCCGATCAACATCAAGCCGAGCGAGCCGCGCTTCCTCTACAACCTCTCCGACGACATCGTGCTGCGGAACAGCACCCGCTCGTGATCGGGCGCCGGCTCCGCGACGAGGGCGGCTTCAGCCTCGTCTTCACGATCCTGACGCTGCTCGTCACCAGCGTGACGCTGACGGCAGTGATCCAGTTCACGACCTCGAACTCCCGCCATTCAACGCGCTCGAAGGCCGACCAGATCGCGTACGCGCTCGCCGAGGCCGGGCTCGCCAACGGCGCCGCCGTGCTCTCGAATCCGTCGAACAACGCGCTCGACCCGCACGTGCTCCCGCACAGCGAGCCCCAAGAGTCACACCCCGCCGACGCCAACTACATCTCCCAGTACGAGGGTGGCACGGCCAAGTGGTGGGGCGTCCTCACCGGCCATCAGTGGATCATGCACGGGGTTGGCTACGTCACCGATCCGACCGGCAAGACGACGCCCGTGCGCCGCGAGGTCACCTCGACGATCAAGATCCAGCCCTCGCTGACGCAGGAGCTGAACTCGAACGCCTGGAACTTCATGTTCGCGAAGGAGACCGCCAACGACTGCGACGTCACGCTCGACAACAGCGTCAGCGTCGACACCTCGCTCTTCATCCTCGGCGACCTCTGCTTCAACAACTCGTCCGCGGTCGTGAAGGCAGCCGCACCCGACATCACGAACATCTACGTCGGCCAGCACATCCAGTTCGCCGGCAGCGGCAGCGTCGGCACGGCCGCGAACAAGATCAACCAAGCCCAGGTCGGGCTCGGCTGCAGGATCGGCACGAGCGGCGCCTGGACGACGCCGTGCAGCTCGTCGACGCGCGTGAACGCGCTCACGATCCTCGACGGCACGCTCCCCGGCGAGGGACCGACCGCCGACTTCGACTTCTGGTACACAAACGCGAAGCCCGGGCCGATGCAGGCTTGCACGACGACGACCGGGACGCCGCCGGCGTTCGAGGGCTCGCCCGCCGGCGGGAGGAACAACAACGCCGGCACGATCAACCTGACGCCGAACTCGAGCTACAGCTGCAAGTACTACGACATTCCGCCGAACGACACCGACCTGCTCGGCGAGCTCTCGTGGAACAACACGACGAAGAAGCTGACGGTGCGGGGCGCGCTCTACATCGACGGCTCGGCGGTCGTCTCGAACAACTCCGTCAACGAGTACGACGGCCTGGCGACGCTCTACCTCTCGGGCACGTTCCGGATCGACGGCAACGCGCAGCTGTGCGGCGGCGTCGCCGCGAACAACTGCGACTTCACCGCCTGGGACCCGAACACCGACAACCTCGGGATCATCGCGAACGGCAACGACGGCTCCGGCAACAGCATCGTGATGGAGAACCAGTCGCGCCTGCAGGGCAGCCTCTATGCCACCTACGCCGTCGACCTCGGCAGCTTCGCGGTCTACGACGGGCCGATGGTCGCGGGCACGTTCAAGCTCGCGAACAACATCGTCACGCACGAGTTCCCCAACATCACCTCGGTGCCGGTCGGCTGGCCCGGCAACCCGACCGTGTACGCCGAGCCCCAGCCGCCGCAAAACTATTCGGGCTAGGACGAGCTGATGAACCTCGCCCTGTCCGCCGTCGCCTTCATCCCCGGTCTTGCGATCGGAAGCTTCCTCAACGTCGTCGCTGCGCGCGTGCCGCGGAAGCGGTCGATCGTCAGCCCTGGCTCGGCCTGTCTGAGCTGCGGCCACGCGCTGGCGTGGCACGAGAACGTGCCCGTGCTCTCCTGGCTCGCACTCCGCGGAAGGTGCAAGGGCTGCGGCGAGCGGATCGGCGCCGTCTACCCGGCCGTCGAGCTCGTCACCGCGCTCCTGATTGCCGCCTGCTTCCTCTCGTTCGGCTGGTCGGGGACGGCATTCGTCGCCGCGTTCTTCTGCGCGACGCTCGTCACCGTCTCCGCGACCGACCTCTCGCACCGGATCGTCCCGAACGTCGTCGTGCTGCCGGCGACCGTGATCGTGCTCGTCGCGATGACGGTGCTGCACCCGAGCCTGCAGTGGCTGCTCGGGGCACTCGGCGCTTCACTCTTCCTCTTCGTCGCCGCCCTCGCCTACCCGAAGGGGATGGGCATGGGCGACGTCAAGCTGGCGCTGCTGCTCGGCGCGATGCTCGGCCGCACCGTCCCGGTCGCGTTGATGGTGGGGATGATCGCTGCGCTCGTGCCGTCGATCGTCCTCTTCGCGCGCCACGGCAGCGCGGCACGGAAGATGGGGATCCCGTTCGCGCCGTTCCTCTCCCTCGGCGGGATCGTCGCGCTCTTCTTCGGCGACGAGCTGCTCGACGCGTATCTGAGCGCGTTCTAGTCGCTCGGCCGCAATGCGGTCAAGCCGAAGCGAAGCGACACTTCAGGGGTTCTCGCGCGATCGGAATCCGCTTCTGCGGACTTCGATCTTGCCCAAGATGGGCGCTTTAGCCAGTTCGTGCCGCTGCCGATAACTCGAACGAGGGATATGGCCAGCGACCCGCCACCGAAGCTCCGCATGCCCGGCAGCGCCGGGGAGACCGGCACGCTCGGCGCGGAACCGCTCAGCTCCGGCATGGGCGTGAACGCTATGGCCGAGCTCGTCGTCGACCTGCTCTCGGCCACCGGTCTCATCCCGGACGACAAGCTGGCGATGGTCCGAGGGCGGGCCGGCCAGGGCTCGCTTGCGCAGGCGATCGTCGACGAGGGCGTCGCGCCGCCCGAGGGAATCGCGCGTTCCCTCGCCGTCCGCTATCAGGTACCGCTCGTCGACCTCGCTCTCACCGGCGTGGAAAAGGGCGCGGCCGAGCAGATCCCTTTGCATGTCCTCGAGCGTGTCGTCGCGATCCCGTACGCGCTCGACAACGGCACGCTGCGGATCGCCGTCGCCGATCCGGGCAACCTGCACGGGATCGACGAGCTCAGGCTCGCGACCCGCTACCCGCTCGACCTCGGCGTCGCCTCGAGCGAGGACATCCTCATCGAGTTGCGCCGGATGGCGCGGGCCTCCGAGGCGTTCGGCACCCGCGCCGTCCTCGAGGAGGTCGACGAGGAGCTGCGGAGCACCGAGGAGGGGGAGGCAGACGACCTCGAGGTGGATGACGGCGTCTCCGACGCGCCGCTCGTCAGGCTCGTCAACTCCGTCATCTTCCAGGCGGCCGAGGACGGTGCCTCCGACGTCCATTTCGAGCCGCAGGAGGATTCGCTCGCCGTCCGCTTCCGCATCGACGGCGTGCTCCAGGAGGTGCAGCGAATCCCGAAGCGGATGACGCCGGGCGTGACGACGCGCCTGAAGGTGCTCGCCAAGCTCGACATCGCCGAGCGGCGAAAGCCGCAGGACGGCCGCATCTCGCTCAACGCCGCCGCGGCCGGGCGCATGCTCGACATCCGCGTCGCGACCCTGCCGACGGTCGAGGGCGAGAAGGTCGTGATGCGCCTCCTGGACAAGTCGCGGCGCGCCCCGACGCTCGAGGAGCTCGGCCTCTCCGACGAGATGCGCGCCCGCCTGGCCGACATCCTCGCGCGACCGACCGGCGCGCTCCTCGTGACCGGGCCGACCGGCTCGGGTAAGTCGACGACGCTCTACGCCGGCCTGACCACGATCAACCGGCCGGAGATCAACATCATCACCGTCGAGGATCCGGTCGAGTACCGGCTTGCCGGCGTCAACCAGGTGCAGATCAACAACCGCGCCGGGCTGACGTTCGCGTCGGCACTGCGGTCGATCCTCCGCTCCGACCCTGACGTGGTGATGGTGGGTGAGATCCGCGACGGCGAAACCGCGAAGATTTCGATCGAGGCAGCGCTGACGGGTCACTTCGTGCTCTCGACCTTGCACACGAACGATGCGCCGAGCGCGATCACGCGCCTGAACGAGATGGGGGTGGAGCCGTTCCTGACCGGGGCGGCAGTCACCGGCGTGCTCGCGCAGCGGCTCGCGCGCAAGCTCTGCACACACTGCTGCGAGATGTACCAGCCGTCGGTCGACGAGCTGCTCCAGTCGCGCGTCGCTCCCGACGTCGCGCTCGCCTCCGACGGGATGGCCTTCTACCGCAAGCGCGGCTGTCCCCGTTGCAACCAGACCGGCTACAAGGGCCGGGTCGGCGTGTACCAGCTGCTGACGATGAACGAGACGATCGCTCAGCTCGCGGTCGCGCGTGCTGCACGGGAAGACGTCGAGCGCGCGGCGATGGAGTCCGGCATGCGCTCACTCTGGGACGACGGCCTCTCGAAGGTCGCCGCCGGCCTGACGTCGGTCGAAGAGCTCGCCCGCGTGCTCGTCTAGCGCGAGCTCGTCCCGTCGCGGGCTCGTCCAGTCGCAAGCTCGCCCAGCAGACCGATCTTCGACCGAGCCCGGAAGCGCCCGGTGGACGAGGGCTTGTGTTCCTGTCACACAAGCTCTCGTCCTTCGCGGCGAAATCGGCACAAACTGCTGCCGCGCCTCGGGCACGCTCGAGCAATGCGGTTCGCGCTCTCGCCGAACGACCCACGCATCGCCATCCTTGTCGTCGAGCTCGACCACGACGACGTACCGATCGCCCACACCTGGCGTGCTGTCGCCGGTGCCGCCGAGAGGCTCGGCCTGGCGCGTCCGAGCTATCAGCACGTCCGTCGGCTCGTCCGGATCGAGCGACGGCGCCGTCAGCTCGAGGCGCGCGGGCGCGCGGTTCTCGGCCGGGCGGCCACGACGCTCGCGGCCGGCCGTGTGCCGAGCGCGGTGCTCGTCCTCGAGCAGCTGCGCGATCTCCGCAGAGCGGAAGGGCTTGTGTTACAGGAACACAAGGCGTTCCGGCCGCCCTAGCGGCAGCGCAGGAGCGCGCGGCCTTACTGCGCCTGGACGTCGCAGCCGAGGACGATCAGCGCCTCGACCGCCTCGGTGACGAACTGCGACGCCTGCGCCGCATTCGCGAAGGTGTACGGCCCAGGGCGGACGGGGTCGGCGCCGTTCGCAGCGCCGGCGGGGTAGACCTCCGTCTCGACCACGCAGGAGTCGCCGTGGTCGATCGCGCGCAGGATTGCGACGGAGCGTCCGTCCTTGCGGGCATGCCGGACGAAGAGCTCGCGCTCGTCCGCCTTGGCGACCGCGCTCACGGGATCGCGTTCGCGGCGGCCTGGGCGACCGTCTCGCGATCGACGAAGCCGGCCAGCTCGACCGCGACGTCACCCGAGCGCGTGACGACGAGCAGGCTCGGATCCTGGACGGCGTCGAGCTTCGCGAGCAGCGAGCGCGCGATGCCCTCGTTGAGGACGTTCAATGCCAGGAAGCCGGCACCGCCGAGCTTGGCTCCCGCCTCCGCCTCGGCCGCCGCGAGTTCGTCGACGCGTGCGCCGGGAACGACGAGCGAGACGACAACGACCTGGTGCTGCCTGAGCGCCTTGTCGACGACCACCGGGAAGCCTGACGGGGGAACGACCGGGTTCACGGGCTTGGGCTTCGCCGGGGTGGCGGCCCGTGCGGCTGCCTTTGCAGGCTGCCGTACGCTCTTCGCGGGCGTCTGCACCGGAACCGGGATCGCGACAGGCTCGTCGCTGGGGGCCATCGTCCGCATCGCGAGCATCCCCCCGAGGCCGACGAGGACGATCACGACCGCGAAGATGCGGACGGGCAGGCTGATCTTTTCCATCTCACTCTCCTTATCGGCAGTGGTCGCGGCGGTCTGAAGGTCTGGCGCGAGCAAGACGGAGGGCGCGGTCTCCCGCGCCCTCCGAAGGTCGATCGTTCAGGCGGAACTAGTCGCAGCTGCCCTGGACGACCTGGCCGTTCACGTCCGGCGCAACAACGGCCACGCCGAGCGAGTACTTGTACTCGAAGGCCGTACCGTTCGCGCCGGTCTCGACACAGTAGGTGGAGGTCGTTGCCGTCACGACGCGGAGATCGGTCGAGAGACCGGCGTCGATGTTCCGGAGCAGCGCCGGCGTCATCCCGTCGTAGCCGATCGTGTTGGCCGCCGGGTTCGAGTCAGTGGCGCCAACCACGACGTTGTCGGCCGAGAAGGTCTCGATCGAAGGGATCGCCGAGCGGATGTTGGCCTGGTTCGCCGCCCGCGTGGCGCGGTCGCGGAAGCCGAGGTACGACGGCACCGCAATCGCGAGCAGGATGCCGATGATGATGATGACGACCAGGAGCTCGATCAGGGTGAAGCCCTGCTCGCTCTTGGCGTCCAGGCGCTTGCGAAGCGCTGTAAGCATTGGGGTGTCTCCTTCCGAAGGGACGGTCAGTTACTGCGTGGCTGACCGGACATCGGCCGGCGCTGCGCCTCGGTAGACCCCTCGATTGGGTGAACGATCACCCATGCCATCCCCCACGGTGGGTGAGTCCGGTTCCAGTAGGAAGAAGGAGGTTCGTATGGCCGCGCAAATCTGGCGATCCCTCACTCAAGTTACCCCGCGCCCCTGCCGATAGCCGAACTCGTGACCGGGATCACGCCCTCCGTGCCCGCCGCTGCGGTTCGATCGATCGACGACCTCCTCGAGGCGATGGTCGCGCGCGGCGCCTCCGACCTCCACCTCTCGGTGGGGACGCCGCCCGCGATCAGGATTCGCGGCGAGCTCGAGCGCCTCGAGGGCGCTCCGGTCCTGACGCCCGAGGACACGCAGCAGCTGCTCTACCGCGTCCTCTCCACCGAGCAGCAGAAGCAGCTCGAGATCAAGCGGCAGATCGACACCTCACATTCCGTGCCCGGTCTTGCCCGGTTCCGCGTCAACGTCTACTTCCAGCGCGAGGCGCTCGGCGCCGCCTTCCGCGTCATCCCGGAGGAGCTGAAGACGCTGGAGGAGCTGAATCTGCCGCGCTCGCTCGCCGAGCTCGCGATGCAGCCGCGCGGCCTCGTCCTCGTCACCGGCCCAACCGGCTCCGGCAAGTCGACGACCCTCGCCGCGATGATCGACGAGGTCAACCGAAATCGCACCGACCACATCCTCACGATCGAGGACCCGATCGAGTTCGTGCACCGCCACAAGCGCTGCATCGTCAACCAGCGCGAGATCGGTGTCGACGCGACCAGCTTCGGCGAGGCGCTCCGCGCCGCGCTCCGCCAGGACCCGGACGTGATCCTCGTCGGCGAGATGCGCGACCTCGAGACGATCGGCACGGCGCTGACCGCGGCGGAGACCGGGCACCTCGTCCTCGGCACGCTGCACACGCAGAGCGCGCCCGGCACGGTCGACCGGATCATCGACGTCTTCCCAGCCGAGCAGCAGGAGCAGGTCCGGATCATGCTCGCCGGCTCGCTCCAGGGCATCATCACCCAGGCGCTGATCCCGACCGCCGACCACCAGGGCCGCGTCGCCGCGCTCGAGATCCTGCTCCCGGACGACGCGACGAGAAACCTGATCCGCCAGGGGAAGGTCGAGCAGATCTACTCGATCATGCAGACCTCGACCGGGCGCGGGATGACGACGATGGAGCAGTCGCTCGCGAACCTCGTCCTCCGCCGCGTGATCACGCGCGAAGCCGCACTGGCGGTCTCGAGCCGCGTCGAGCAGCTCGACGGCCTGCTCGAGCGCGCCGGCTTCGAGGACGACACCGTCGTGGAAGGGCCGTTGCACACGGGCCTCAGGGTCGCCGGAGGTTGAGGATGGCGGACGACGAGAAGCCCACCTCGATCTGGAAGAAGGAGATCTCGTTCCGGCGCAAGCCCGACGACGAGGGCGGCGAGGCGCAGGCCGAGCCCGAGTCCGACCTCGACGCCGCGATCGCGGCGCTCGCGCTTCCGGCCGAACCGGCGACGGTCGCGCCCGAGCCTGCCGCGCCTGCCGAGGCGGCGATCGAGCACGGCTGGCTGACGCAGCCGCTCGAGGAGGTCTCCGAACCGCCCGCCGAGCCCCTCCCCCCGGTCTCGCTCGTGCCGCCGCCCGTCCCCGTGCTCCCGGTCGCAGCCGTTCCGGACCCGGAGCCCGAGCTCGAGCTTGACGTCGAGCTGCCGGTCGCGCCGCTGCCGCCGCTCCCGGCCGACGCTGATGTGGAGTCCGTGCCCGAGCCATTCGCCGGCGTCGCTGCCGAGGTCGCGTCCGAGCCGGAACCGAAGGTGCCGTTCTACAGGAAGCAGATCTCGCTCAAGGTGACGCCGCGGACGGAGAAGCGGCCGACGGAGCAGAGGCCCGCGAAGCCCAAGCGGGCGAAGAAGGAGACGTCGGCGGCCGACGCCGGAGGCAAGCTGCCGTTCTACAAGCGCGACCTCTCGTTCAGGCGCGGCCCGAAGGAATGGGACGCGGGCGAAGGCCTGACCGAGGAGGCGCCGAAGGAGCGCGCCAAGCTGCCACGCCCGCAGCTCACGCTGCCGTCGCTGCCCACCTTCACGCGCGGCAGCGCCGGTGGCGGCAAGCAGCTCGTCGGGCTCAAGATCGGCGGCTCCCAGATCGCCGCGGCGCGCGTCCGCAACGGCGAGTCGCCAGAGCTCGTGCAGGCCGCCCGCACGCCGCTCGAGCACGGCATCGTCGTCAACGGCGAGCTGCGCGATCCCGAGGCGCTCGCACTCGCCCTCAAGGCGTTCTTCGCCGCGCACAAGCTGCCGAAGCGCGGCGTCCGGCTCGGTATCGCCAACAACCGGATCGGCGTCCGCACCTTCGAGGTGACCGGGATCGACGACCCGAAACAGCTCGCGAACGCGATCCGCTTCCGCGCCCAGGAAGTGCTGCCGATCCCGCTCGAAGAGGCCGTGCTCGACTACCAGGTGCTCGCCGAGAGCGTCACCGAGGACGGCAAGCCGCTCCGGCGCGTCCTGCTCGTCGTCGCCTACCGCGAGCTCGTCGACCGCTACGTCTATGCCTGCCGCAAGGCCGGTCTGCAGATCGTCGGCATCGACCTGGAGGCATTCGCGCTGCTGCGCGCCGTCGCCGAGCCGCGCGACCCGGGCACAGCGGACTCCGAGCGGGGCGCGCTCGTCGCCGTCTCGGTCGGCCACGACCGCTCCACCTTCGCCGTCTCCGACGGCCGCGTCTGCGAGTTCACCCGCGTGCTCGAATGGGGCGGCTGGGCACTCAACGTCGCAATCGCCCGCGTGCTCGACCTGTCGCCGAGCGAGGTCGAATCGGTCAAGCGGGCAATCTCGTTCGCCGGGACCGACCAGGCTCCGGACGGCTTCACGGAGGAGCAGCTCGCGACCGCGCGGGAGGCAGCGAGAAAGCAGCTGCAGACGTTCGCGCGGGAGCTCGTCTCCTCGCTCCAGTTCTACCAGAACCAGCCCGGCTCCCTCGGGATCGGCGAGATCGCCCTCACCGGCGGCACCGCCCACTTGCCCGGCCTCGGCGCCGAGCTCGAGCGGCTGATCGGCGTCCCCGTCCGGGTCGTCGATCCGCTCAGCCGCCTCACGGTCTCGAAGAAGGTGCACGAGCGCGAGCAGGTCGGTTCACTCGCGGTCGCGATCGGCCTGGGGATCGAGGACTAGCGAATGCGCGCGGTCAACCTCCTGCCCCGCGACGAGGCGAAGCGCAGCTTCGAGGCGAAGCGTGGCGTCGTCTTCGGCGGTGTCGGCGGCGCGGCGCTCGCGACCGCGGTGCTCGCGTCGATGCTGATCAGCGCCGGCGGCGCGGCGAGCAGTAAGCAGCAGGAGCTGGACGGGCTGCGAGCGCAAATCGCGGCGATTCCGACCGTGCCGGTGATCGACACGTCCGAGGAGGATGCGCTCGCCGCCGAGAAGGGCGCCCGCGTCGGCGCGCTCTCCGCCGCGCTCTCGGGCCGCGTCGCCTGGGACCGCACCCTCCGCCAGGTTTCGCTCGTGCTGCCCGAGGACGTCTGGCTGACGAATCTCTCCGCCGCCGCTCCGGGCTCGTCGCAGGTGACGGCCGGCGACGCCGGTCTCACCCTCACCGGCTCGACCTACTCGCAGAACGGTGTCGCACGATTCCTCTCGCGGCTGGCCGTGGTCCCCGACCTTGCGAACGTGCGGCTTCAGTCGAGCCAGAGCCAGGTGGTGAACGAACGCGAGCTCGTCCAGTTCACGATCCTCGCCGACGTCCGTGCGCCCGGCTCGGCGCCGGCTGCGGTCGTCCCGGCCGACGCACAGGTGCCGACGTCGTGAAGCGGAAGCTGAGCCCCCGCATGCTGGGCGGGATCGTCGCGGCGCTGATCCTCGTCTACGCCGCCGGCGGCTACTTCATGCTCGTCAGCCCGAGGAAGGCCGAGGCGAAGCGCCTCGACGAGGAGATCGCGGCGACGTCGATCGAGCTGCAGAGTGCGCTCGCGGCGACGGCGGCGCAGGACGACACGCAGCCGATCGCCGTCGCGGACATCTTCCGGCTCTCGACCGCGATGCCGAGCACCCCCGACATGCCGGGGATCCTGCTCGAGCTCGCACGGATCGCCGATGAGACGGGCATTCGCTTCAACTCGATCACGCCGCAGCCGGCGCTCCCGGTCGCGGCGTACCAGGCCGTGCCGATCGACGTCGCCTTCGATGGCTCCTTCTACGCCCTCTCCGACTTCCTCTTCCGGCTGCGCACGCTCGTGACCGTGCGCCGTGGCGAGTTGCACGCGGCGGGGCGGCTCTTCTCGGTTGCGAGCGTCGACTTCTCGGAGTCCGACCGGGGCTTCCCGCTCCTCGCGGCGACGCTGAAGCTGAACGCGTACGTGTACGGGCTCAACGCCGCACCGAGTGCGGTGCCGCCCTCGGCTGAGGCGCCGCCCGCGACGACGACGGAGGGCGCGGAGGTTCCGCCGCCCGCAGGCAGCGAAGCGACAGGAAGCGAGGCGGCGGGGTAGTGCCCCTTCCAGCAATGCACGCCCGCTTCTGGCCCGCGATCACGCGGCGCGAGAAACCACCCGCGCCCTTGCGCAGGCCACCGGCCTGCGCCGCGGACGCGTGCGGCCTCTCGCTTGGTGCTCGCGACCCAGAAGCTCGACAGCATCACCGGAAGGGGCACTGATGGCGGCGAAACGGGTCGATCCACTGAAGGCGAAGGAGGCCAAGCAGAAGAAGATCGCGATCGGGGGCGCCGTTCTCCTGCTCGCGCTGCTCGCATACCAGGGCCCGAAGACGCTGAAGATGCTGCAGGGGCCACAGCCCGTCGCTTCGCCCGCTTCGAGCACGCCCGCGCCGGCGCCTGTCCCCGCTGCGACTCCGGGCGCGACGCCAGCCGCGGGCGAGGCTCCGGCGGCGCCCGCTCCCGAGCTCTCGGCGGTCGCCGACTCCGACCTCTCGCCCCAGGCCGCCGAGGGACAGCTTGCGACCTTCGAACGCTTCACCAGCAAGGATCCGTTCGCACAGCAGGCCGAGGAGGCGCCGGCTGCTCCGGCGCGTGTCTCCGCGCCCGAGGACGGCACCGCGAAGGAGCCGGTCGACACCACGAACGACGGCAGTTCCGCGGACGGCGACGCCGGTTCCGACGGCGGCTTCACCACCGGCGGCTCGGCGCCGGAGCCACCAGCGATGGCCGCGGCGACGTCGATCGCCGTCAACGGCGTCGCCGAGGACGTCGCGGTCGAGGGGTCCTTCCCCAAGGACGAGCCGACCTTCGTTCTCGTCGAAGTCGCCACGGACGGCAAGTCGGTCGAGATCGGCATCGCCGGGGGCGAGTACGCGAACGGCGGCGAGACGATCACGCTCGGCCTCGGCAAGAAGCTGACGCTGCAGAACACCGCCGACGGCTCCCGCTACGAGCTCGAGCTGCGGACGGTCCAGGGCCAGCCGGTCCAGAAGTCGAAGAAGTAGCCGGGTCGATACGCTCCGGCCATGGTCCCGGAGGCGCAGCTCGAGCAGACCACGGACGGGCTCGTGGCGAAGACCGAGGGATGGTTCGTCCTCAACGCGCGCGAGGCGCGGTGGTACCACGCGGAGGGACGCTCGGCGTTTTGCGACTTCGAGGGCGATGTCGACTTCGCACAGCTCGGGATCAACATCAGCGTGCTCGGCCCGGGCGAGTCGATGGCGATGTACCACTGGGAGGCCGACCAGGAGGACTTCCTCGTCGTCGCCGGCGAGGCGGTCCTGATCGTCGAGGGCGAGGAGCGGCCGCTGCGCCGCTGGGACTTCGTCCACTGCCCGCCGAACACGAAACACACGATCGTCGGCGCGGGCGACGGGCCCTGCGTCGTCGTCGCGGTCGGTGCGCGCGAGCACGACGGCAGGCCGGACTGGGGCGGCTACACAGTCGACGAGGTGGCGGCACGGCACGGCGCCTCCGCCAAGGTGGAGACGAGCGAGCCCACGGAGGCGTACGCGCACCTGACGCGACGTCAACCCACGGGCTACCGCGATGGCTGGCTGCCGGGCACGTCCTGACGAGGCGGTCGCGGCCTCACAGCCTGTCGCCGATCCCTGTCAACCCCCGCTGGACGTGCGCCGGCTGCTCGGTGAACAGGCCGTAGTGAGCCTCGTACCAGGGTCCCAGGCGGTGATAGAACCGAGCCCGGCGGCGGAGGTCGGGGTTGACGTCCCACCCCGCGAACGGCCCGTTGAGCAACCAGGCGTAGTCGAGCGCGGGATCGCCGACACGCGCGTCACCCCAGTCGATCACGCCTGCGAGGCGACGATCGCGCACGCGGAGATGCTCGGGGCCCAGGTCGGCGTGCAGGAGCACCGACTCGAAGCCCACCAGGGTCTCGACCTCGCCGAAGAGTCGTTTCGCCCGCCGCTGCAGATCCGTGTCGAGGAGCGGGAGAACGAGCCGCTCGAACTCCGCGCATTGGCGACGGTAGGCCTCGACCCAGTCGCGGCGCTCGACGGCGACGGGGAGCACGGACGTGTCGACCGCATGGAGTCTCTCCAGGAACGCGCGGACGCCGTCAGCGTCCTCGTCGACGAGCGGCTCGCCCCGGATCAGGCGGTAGCCGACGAAGAGTGGGCTGCGCGAGATGTGCTCGAACACTGGCACGTCGACCGGGAGTACGGCGGTGAGCTCCGGCAGCAACGCGATCTCGACCTCGAGCGCCTCCTCGACTGACAAACGTCGCGGGAAGCGGAACACCCAGTCGTCGTCGACGATCGCGACCTCGAAGTCGTACCCGACGTCGATCTCGACGATCGCCTTCGGGCTCCGCCCGAGCGCGTCTGCGATCTGCCGGCGGCGGTCGGGCGTCACGCGCTCATCGTGACTGACCCGCGCCGCGACGGCGACTCGGCTGCGTTCGCGCGCTAGACGCCGCTGGACTCGTCGAACGAGGACGACACGCGTGCCAGCACGCGCAGATCGGGCGTCCGCCTGACGACGATCGTCACGAGCTTCACGGTCCGGCCCGTCGGCGGCGCTTGCGCGACGATGTACGTGTCCACGCGATACGCGCGCTGATCGGGGCCGGTGACCGTCTGGCGCGGGTCGCACTGAGGCGTCAGCGTCCCGCACGTCTTCAGCTGCTGGGTCTGCTGGTTCCCGCCGCCGCAGGCGCCGGCCGAATCGATCATGTTCGCCGTGTCGCACTGGTAGGTGGTGTCGGCGTTCGCGATTCCGACCGCGGTCGTGTCGAGCGCGATCTCCGTGTACTTGAGTGCACGGTAGAGCTCCATCTGCTTGTCCCCGACCACCGAGGCGGTCGAGATCTCGCCGGCGCTCTTGAGTGCGATCGCGCCCGAGTTGAACGCGGCCACCACCGCAAGGAGGCCGATGTTGAGCATGATCATGGAGACCAGGAGCTCGACCAGGCCGAAGCCCTCTTCGGACCGCAGATCGTTCACACCGGGTTCATCGGCAGATCGACCGCGAACCTCAAGCGGGCGTATCCCTCTGCCGATACCGGTTGAGGTATGGCGGCCTACGCGTACAGCGCGATCAACTCGCTCGGCGTCGAGTCCCTCGGCGAGGTACATGCACCCGACCGGTCCTCGGCGCGCGAGCAGCTGCGCGTTCGCGGCCTGCTCGCGACGAAGCTCGAGGAACTGCCGTCGGCGGGCGAGGACTCGGCGCGCACCGCGTTCAAGAAGATCAAGCCGAAGTCGCTCCAGATCTTCTCGCGCCAGTTCGCGACGATGATCGAGGCGGGGCTGAACGTCGTCGGCGCGCTCGTGATCCTCGAGCAGCAGACCGACGACAAGTACCTCGGCGCCGTCATCCGCGAGCTCCGCGCCGACGTCGAGGGCGGGATGCTGCTCTCGCAGGCGATGGCCCGTCACCCGAAGGTCTTCAACCGCCTCTACGTTTCGATGGTCGAGGCAGGGGAGGCGGCCGGGATCCTCGACACCGTGCTCGACCGGGTCGCCTACCAGATCGAGAAGGAGACGAAGATCAAGCGGCGGGTCAAGGGCGCGATGATCTATCCGACGATGGTGCTGATCTTCGCCACCCTCGTCCTCGTCGGGATGCTGCTCTTCCTCGTCCCGGTCTTCGTCAACATCTTCGCGCAGCTCGGCGGCGATCTGCCGACGCTGACGAAAGCGGTGCTCGCCTGCTCGAACTTCATCAAGGCGACCTGGTTCATCCTCTTCCCGGGGGCGGTCGCGGCCGTCTTCGGGGTGAAGAGGTTCCTCAAGACCGAGATGGGCCGCCGCCGCTGGGACGCGCTGAAGCTGCGGCTGCCGATGAAGATCGGCGACGTCGTCCGCAAGGTGACGATGGCGCGCTTCTCGCGAACGCTCTCGACGCTCGTCGCCGCCGGCGTCGACATCATCAAGGCGCTCGAGATCACGGGCCAGACGGCCGGCAACTGGGTCGTCGAGGACGCGCTCGCCGGCGTCCGCCAGAAGGTCGGGGAGGGCGTGCCAATCGCGCAGCCGCTGATCGAGAACCCGGTGTTCCCGGCGATGGTCAGCCAGATGGTCAAGATCGGCGAGGAGACGGGAGAGCTCGAGAAGATGCTCGGCAAGATCGCCGACTTCTACGAGGACGAGGTCGACGCCTCGATCCAGTCGCTGACCTCGATCGTCGAGCCGATCATGATGCTCGGCGTCGGGATCATGGTCGGGATCGTGATCATCAGCATGTACCTGCCGATGTTCAAGCTGCTGACCCTGATCAAGTAGAGCGCGCGCGCTCATGGGGACACCTGGCTCTGTCCGCTGGTACAGACCGGGGCGGTGGACTGCGGCTGCACTGCCTTCGAGATGGCGCACGTCGGGCTCGGGTCGTTGATCTCCTCGAATCGCCGGTTTAGTGTTGCCCGCAACATGCGGGGCATCCGCCTCGCAGCGAGGTGAGGGGACAACATGCGGCGGAGTACGGCCCTTGGCGTAGTAGCGCTCGGCCTTGTGTCGGTCGGACTTATCGGAGCCTCGATTGCAGGTGCGGCGAAGCCTGATCGGGCACCGCTCATCACCGAGCCCACAGTGCTCGGGCCGGGGCAGGCGTGCGCGTTCGACGTCGAGATCTCACAGGCACCCGGAAGCAACTACACAGAGACGTTCTTCAGCGACCGGTATGTGATCACGGGTTCGGGTGGCGATCGCGTCACGCGGCTACCAAACGGTCCATCGGTGACACTGCCGACTTCGGGGAAGCTGACGGTCAGCGACCTGGCCAACGGTGATCAACGGGTGCAGGCCTCCGGGCGCACCGTGTTCTACTTCTTCGAGGGGGACCAGGGGCCATTCGGCGAGGTTGGCCCGGATGGTGCCCTCTATTACATCGTGGGTCATGTCGACGAAGTCCTCGATCCCGAGACCGGCTTCACGGTGACCTCCTTCGAATGGAGCGGAACGGCCACCGAACTCTGTCGTCAGATCGACTGAGGCCGACGGCGTGGTGGAAGACCGCAGGCTGGCCGTTGCTCGAGGTTAGGCGCGCGTCGACCGTTGTCTGCGAGGACTCCGGCACCGGTTAGCGTCTGCTCCGTGAAGGTCACTGCTGACGCCGCGCGTCGCTTTCTCGTCGCACGCCAGGCGCTCGCTCCCGCGCGTTCACTCGCGGGCGGCCCGGACGCCGTCCTCGAGGTCTTCCGTCGTCTCGGCTCGATCCAGTTCGATCCGCTCGCAGTCGCCGGTCGCACGCACGACCTCGTCCTGCATGCGCGGGTCGCCGACTACGACCCCGCCTGGTGCGAGCAGCTCTACGAGCGGCGCGAGATCTTCGAGGCGTACAACAAGGGGCTCTCGTTCGTCCGGACGAGCGAATTCCCCTGGTTCCGCGCCACGCTGAGCCGGAACGCGCCGCGCCTCCTCGCCGAGAACGCCCAGGTGGCCGAACGCGTGCTCGAGCGGATTCGCACCGACGGGCCGCTGTCGGCGCTCGACTTCGAGCGTGCGCAAGGAGCGACGATCGACTGGTTCGGCGTGCCGACGAACACCGTTCGTGCGGTGCTCGAGGCGTACACCCTCACCGGTGTGCTCGGCCTCGCGCGGCGCGACGGCAACCGACGCTACTACGACCTCCTCGAGCGGCTGCTCCCCGCTGACGTGCTGACGCGCAGCGTCCCGCTGACGGAGCAACTCCGCCACAAGCTGCTGTCGCGCTACCGCGCGCACGGCCTCCTCGGCGTCGGGGGCGGGGGAGACATCTTCGGCGGAATCGGCCCCGCCAAGCCGTACCCGGAGCGGCCGGAGCTTCCAGGCAGAACGGCGCTGCGTGAGGGACTCGTCGACGACGGGGCGCTCGTTCCCGTCGAGATCGAGGGTGTGCGCGGGAAGCGGTTCGTGCTCGCGGAGGAGGTCGGCCTGCTGGAACGTCCCCCGGAGCCGCCGCCTTCGGTCGCGTTCCTGCCCCCGTTCGATCCAGTGGTCTGGGACCGTGCCCTCCTCGGCTCCCTCTTCGAGTTCGACTACGTGTGGGAGCTCTTCGTCCCGCCGGCGAAACGGCGCTGGGGCTGGTACGTGCTGCCGCTGCTCTTCCGCGACCGCCTCGTCGGCCGGATCGAGCCGCGTCTCGACCGCGGCGGCGGCCAGGTGCAGGTGCTCGACCTCTGGTGGGAGGACGGATTCGCGCCGCGCCGCACCGAGGGCTTCGTCGACGCGATGCGGGATGCGCTCCGCGCCTACCTGCGCTTCGGAGGCGCGACCCGCGTCGAGTGGGCGCCGCACCTCGCGACGGAGAAACGACTCTTTCTCACCCGGCCCTAGGCGGTGGGCGCGATCGACCGGCTGCCCTCGCGGGGCCGGCGATCAGTCGAAGCCGAACAGTGGTGGCAGGAGGACCACGACCGCGGCGGCCCACAGGGCGAAGACCGGTAGGTAGGTGGTCTGCCAGCGCTCGAGCCGGTGGAGCCTGCTGCGGCCCGTGAGGAAGCGGGCGGAGAGCCAGGCCGCCCCGGCCAGGTTGACGAGGAGGACGAGGTTCAGGCCGAGCGCCGCAGTTCGGTTCGGGGTGAACCCGAGCTCACCGATCCGGGCGATCATCGTGCCGAGCACCATCACGTCGAGGACGAGGGCGCTGACGACGGCGACCAGCTGGATGCCGTCCATCCAGTCCGGCGTCGTCGACGGGTCGCGGGCGGACATCCCATACAACACGAGCGCGAGGACCACCACGAGCAGGGCGTCGAAGACGCTGACGAGGTCGCGATCGAACGCGTCGCCGAGCCCGGTCACGGCGTAGACGACGGCGGCGCCGGCCAACATCACCGCGAACAGCGGCGTGAAGAGCATGGTCAGCACCGGCGCCATGTTCTCGACGACCCGTTGCTTCGACTCGACGAGCCAGGCCGCCACGATCACGGCACCCGCCGCGCCCGACGGCAGCACCCATTCGGCGATCCGATCGACGTCGACCCCGGTCGGTTCGAGGATCGCGGCGGTCAGCCCCATGAGCACCCCGCCTCCGAGCGCGATCAGCACGTAGTAGATGAACCACTCGCCCGTGAAGCGGACGAAGTCCATGCGCCGTTCGTGCGATCGGAGCGTGCCGCCCATGTACGGGTAGGCGACCGCGAACCACAGCACCACGGGGAGGTGGAGCGCGACGAGCATCTCGGTCGACGAGTCGACGCCGTAGGGATAGAGGTTGACCACCAGCGCAGCGAGCGCGAACGGCGCTGCTGTCAGCGTCCACCCACGCGCGTCCAGCTGCCGCCGGTGGGCGAAATACGCCGCGAGGAACGGCAACACGAACAGACCGGCGTTCCGCACCAGCCAGGTCGGTTCCTCGTCGGGAGCGTCGGCGGCGAGGCGTGCAACCTGGATCGTCACGGCCGACGCCACGGCGAAGGCGAGCGTCTCGACCCAGCCGCCGGACGCGCGCGCCGGCTCGTCCTCACCTCTCAGGAGGAGCTGTTTCCAGAGTCGGCCGCTGTGCTCGCGGGCGAACTCCCGGGACAGGCCGTCGACGTCGCCCAGCCGCTTCACGGCGATGAGGAACCCCTCATCGGACGAGAGGCCGGCCGCGTTCAGCTCGGCGATCTGGTGACGAAGATGATCCTCCAGCTCATCGACGTCGCGGCCGTTGACGCCCGGGGCGGCCTCGACGTAGGCGCGCCACTCTGCGATCTGTGCCTCGACGGTTTCCGCGGTCATGCCTCGCCCACAGCCGTCAGGACTCCACCCGAGCCGGGCCAGACGTCGCGCAAGGCACGGGTGACGGCCGCCCACTGCCGTTGCTGGTCCGAGAGCGCGGCCCGTCCGTCGTCGGTGATCGCGTAGTACTTGCGGCGCCGCCCCTCCGCCGACGTCCGCCAGTCCGTCGTCACGTAGCCCAGCCGCCCGAGGCGATGGAGCAGCGGGTAGAGCATGCCGTCCGTCCACTCGAGCTCGCCCTCCGAGAGCGCGCGCACGCGCTTCAGGATCGCGTAGCCGTAGCTCTCGCCCTTCGCCAGGATCGCGAGCACGAGCGGTGTCGCCGAGGCTGCGACCAGGTCCTTGTCGATGTGCATACCGCCTCCACAGCTCGAAGAGCTATGCATAGAAGCACAAGGTGCATGGAAGCGCAAGGTATTAGTGGCCGCTCAGGTACGCGCGGAGGTGCCCGAACGCCTTGACCGTGTTCTCGTCCTCGTCGTGCGGGCGGCGGAAGTCCGCGACGAACGCTGCGATGTCAGCCAGATCCCAACCCCGGCGGTAGTGCTCGATCGCCTCGGCGTCGAGTGCGACGTCGCCCACGATGGCGCTGTACTCCTCCCATCCCGTCAGCTCGTCGTCGAGGACCTGCCAGAGGTCGCGCTCCCGCGGTGCGAGGAGGTTCGTGTCCCAGTCGACGAGGTGCGGGCTGCCGGTCGTGTCGACGACCAGGTTGGCGCGGTGGGGCTCGCCGTGGGTGACGACCCACGGTCCCGAGCGCCGCCGCAGCCGGTCGGCGCGCTCGTCGTGCGCCTGCAGCGTCCGCCGAAGCTCGTCGGCGCGGTGGGCGAGCAGTGTGCGGGCCGGCTCCGCGAAGGGCCCCGTCAGCCAGGGTCGCGAGAGGCTCGCGAGCGCTTCCTCCAGTGTGGAGCGCGCGGGGATGTCGAGATCGTCGCGGCGCGGCAGCCCGGGCGGCAGCACTCCGGTCGCGGCGTGCACGCGACCCACGAGCTCCGCCGTCCGCCGACGCTCGTCCTTCGTCTCGTAGTTTCCGAACGAGCTCGAGGTCCCTTCCACGAACGGCGTCACACTCACTGCGTAGCGCTCGCCGAGGCGGCGAATGGGCACCCCGGTGTCGTCCGGGATCGCTGCGAGCACGAACTCGAGCCCGGCGTCGCGCAGGGCGCCCGCAGTTCGATACGCACGGTCGAGAGCGGCGAAGCCCGCCGCGAAGCCCGCCTCAAGATCGTCGACGGTGACGAAGGCGTCCCCGGCGCGCCAGTGATGACCGCCGAAGCCGACGGGCACGTACTCGAGCCGCGGCTCGTGCAATCCCCAGTGTGCGAGCGCCCGAACAAGTGCCTGCGGGTCGAGATCAGTCGGCGGCGTCAGCATGCGCGCGCAGCTCCGCGATCCACTCGGCGAAGAGCGGGTCGACGACGCGATAGACGTCTCCCTGCTGCTCGACCGTCGCGCTCGCGGCCAGGGTGGTCAGTGCCGCGCGGGCGCTGCTCTTCGGCAGGTCGAGCTGCTCGAGCACGCGGCGCTGGAACGGCGACCCCTCCCCGGCGACGAGTGCCCGCAGCGCCTTCTGCGCGTTCGTCGAGAGCCGGCGCCAGTTGGCGTCGAACTCCGGCTGGAGCTCGGCGAGCGCAGCCGCGTGCCCGCGCGCCCAGTCCGCGAGCGTCGCCGTCGCGCCGGGCGCGACCTCCTCCCAGAGCCGGTGCGCGAGCAGCATCGCCCGCTGCGGGTGACCCTGCGCAGCGGCGACGAGCGGGTTCAGCGCCTCGCCGACGCTCCGGCCCGTCTCGCGGAAGCGCTCGGCGAGGTAGGCCGCGATGTCGGTATCGGCCAGGCGCCCCAGCCGCATGGGCACGGCGGCGCCGTAGAGCGGCCGTGCCTTGTCCTCGAAGAGCTCGCGCATCAACCCGGGCTCCGAGCCCGCGAACACGAACGACGCCACCTCCCCCTGGAATTGGATGTGGCTCCGCAGCAGGGCGTCCATCTCCTTCACCTTCGTGATGTCCTGGAACTCGTCGAGCACGATCAGCGCGCGGAAGCCGCCGCCTTCCTCGAGCCGCAGGGGCAGGTCGAGGAGCGTGTGCAGCGCCGGCAGGGGGTCGGTGCGGGGATTGATCTGGAGCCTGGCGCTGATCCCGAGCGCACCGAGCGAGAGCCCGAGTCCGGTGCTCTGGAGAAAGTCCTCCACGCGGGCGCGGGTCTTGCCCTTCAGCTGCCGTGCATACGCGCGCTCGAACCGGATCGCGACGTCCGCGACCGACAGGACGCCGTAGAGGTCGACGAGGATCGGAATCAGCCCTTCCTCGCGCTCGCCGTCGCGGAGCACGCGCCGGAGCAGGCTCGTCTTCCCGTACTTCCGCGGCGCGTAGAGCCGGACGTAATGGCCGCCGACGGCGGCCGCGAGCAGGGCCTTCGTCTCCTCGTCGCGGTCGATGATCTCGTCCGGGGCGAGCGGGTGCGAGTAGACGAATGGGTTGACGTCGGTCAGCATCGGTGCCGGGTGAATGTACCAGTTGGTGCCGATTATCGGCACCGATCAGTGCCTGAATCGCGCCCAGGTAGGCTGCGCGCCAATGGCGCTCGACCGGCCGCAGCTGCAGAAACCCGAGGGCGACATTCCCTTCGAGCTCGGGATCGAGGACCTCGCCGCCGGCGACGGTGCCGAGGCGGTCGCCGGGAAGAAGGTGTCCGTCCACTACGTCGGGGTCGCGTTCTCGACCGGCGAGGAGTTCGACGCCTCCTGGAATCGCGGCCGCCCGTTCGAGTTCAAGCTCGGCAAGGGGCAGGTGATCCCGGGCTGGGACGCGGGTGTGCAGGGGATGAAGGTGGGTGGCCGGCGCAAGCTGACGATCCCCTCGGCGATGGCCTACGGGGCGAGGGGCGCGGGGGGCGTGATCGCGCCGCACGAGCCGCTCGTCTTCGTCGTCGATCTGCTCTCGGTCGACTAGGTCGGGGACGGCGTGGCGGCCGGCTCGGTCGGCTCGGCGAGGCTGACGGCCTGGTCTGCCGCCGCGCCCTGCTGCCGGCTCCGGAAGAGGAACGGCACGGCGAGCAGCTGGAAGAGCGCGCCGAACGCGAACGACGTGCCGTAACTCGACGCGTCCGCCGCCTTCCCGAGCACGGGCTGGATCACGACGCCGCCGCTCGAGCCCATCAGCGAGTCGAACGAGAGCACCGTCGCCCGCTGCTGCGACGGAATCATGTCGTTCAGGTACGCCTGCCGGATCGGCATGTTCGCCGCGAAGACGAGGCCCCAGACGACGAGCAGGGCGAGGGCGACCCAGAACGAGCCGACAACGGCGAGCAGGCCGAGGATGGCGGCGCTCGTGAGCGCGCCAAGGATCAGCGACGTCGTCCGCTTCGCGAACAGGGCCCGGATCCTGGGCGCTGCGTAGCCGCCGAGGATCTGCGAGCCGGCGACGATCGCGGCCGCGAGCCCGGCGACCGCGTAGGCGTCGGGGTCGCCGTACAGGTCGAGCAGGTACGGCTGCAGCGCGTAGAAAGTGTAGATCCCGACGCCCGCCGTGAACGGCGCCGCGAGCATCATCCAGCGCACGGGCGGGCTCTTGAGCCCGTATTCGAGCGAGGCGTCGAAGACCGCCTTCGTCGCCTGCAGCGGGCCCGTTGAGGGCGCCGGCTCGAAACCCAGGTCGTGCATCAGCCGCCAGGCGACCCCGAACATGACGAGGAGGACGCCGACCCGGAGCAGGAACGGCACGCCCAGTGAGGTCGCCTGCGCGATCACACCGCCCGCGACCGAGCCGCCCAGCATCGCGACGCCGCCGATGATCTGGCCGCGCCCGAGCACCACCTCGAGGCCGCCGTCGTAGCGGGCGTGGTGGAGCGCGTCGACGAGCCAGGCTTCGACGGCGCCGGAGAAGAAGGTGAAGCCGAGACCGAGCAGCATCGAGACCACCGCCCACTGCCAGAACGGCGCCTCGGCGACCCAGAGCAAGTAGTAGAGGAGCGTCGAGGCCGAGAGCGTCAGCGTTCCGAGCAGGTAGGAGGTGCGCCTGCCCCACGTGTCCGCGACGACACCAGTCGGAATCTCGAAGACCATCATCCCGCCTGTGAAGAAGGCGTTCGCCGCGAACGCCTCCAGGTTGGAGAGCCCCGCGTCGAGCAGGAAGAGCGTGTTGATCCCCCAGATGAACGACGCTGCGAGCGTGTTGCCGAGCAGCAGGGTCAGGTAGGTGCGCTGGATCCGGCGGGCCTGGTCGTTCATCGGAGAGTTCAAACGCCGCGCGCGGCGGAATCCTGCCCGCTACGAGGAGAGCGCCGACCGCTCGTCGCTCGAGAGCGCCTTCGTGGTGCCGCCCGCGCCGTCGATCGCGACGACGACGAGCTCGAGCTCGGTCGCAACGCGGCCGTCCGGCGTGCTCAGGGTCACCTTCGCCGTCACGCTCGTGGTGCCGAGCTTGACGAGCTCCGCCGAGCCGACGGCGACGCGGTCGTCGAGCCGGAGCTCGCCGTGGTGGTCGATCGTCGTCCGGCGGGCGACGTAGTCCCAACTCGTGCCCGGACGCCGGCCGAGCTTCGTCTGGAACCAGTCGTCGAGCACCTCCTCCGCGTAGGTGAGATGGACGGCCTGGTTGACGTGGCCGTACGAGTCGAGGTCGCGCCAGCGGATCTCGATCTTCTTCTCGTGTGCCACGGCCCTCCGACGGAATCTGGGTCTCGAGTCGGGGCGGCCGGATTCGAACCGGCGTCCTCCGCGTCCCAAACGCGGCGCTCTAACCAGGCTGAGCCACGCCCCGCTGCATCTCGCATGATCGTACTGCGCCGCCGCGCGGCCCGTTCAGCCGGAGCGGCGGTCGGTGCCGGAGCGGCGGTCGGTGCCGGTGCGGCGCTCCTCGGCCGCCGAGCGGGGCTCGCCGAAGCTCGAGCGCCGGTCCGGGCCGGCGCGGCGGTCGGTGCCGGTGCGGCGCTCGGTGTCGGGGCCTGTCTCGGAGCCTGGCTCCGTTCCGAAGACCTTGCCCAGCCACCTGCGGAGCGTGTTCATGCTCGTGACGTTCGTGCTCAAGTCGCGGCGTCCTGCTCCGCGAAGAAGCGTGCGAAGAAGAATGCGAAGACCGCGAAGAAGACGATCGCCTCGGCCGCCGCCATCGAGACGCCTGCGATCTGTTGGTCGAGGATCGGCGAGAGGCCCCAGAGCCGCGGCGCGTCGGCGTAGAAGTCGTAGATGGGGTCGGGCACGAGCGCCAGCATCAGCCCGATCGGGCTTGCGAGCAGGAAGGCCGCGAACACGTAGACCGCCTTCGCGCCCGCGCGTCATCGCACCGTGGACGACGGGCCACCAGAGGGCGAGCCCGGTGAGGAAGTAGAGCGCGTGCTCGAGGTGGAGCAGCGAGTGGGGGTGACGGAGCGCCGCGTCGTAGATCCAGGGCAAATGCCAGACGCCGTAGTTGACGAGCCAGACGGCGAGCGCTGGGAGCGGCGGCACCCGCGGCACGCGCGCGGCGAGTGCGGGCGGGATCGCGAGGACGGCCAGCAGTGGCGCCCACTCGGCGAGGACGACGTTCTGGATCAGGTGCACCGAGAGCAGGTACCCGAGCGAGATCGTCTCGATCGGCGTGATCGTGACTGCCAGCAGCAGGGCCATCGCCGCGAGCCAGCATGCGATCCGCCAGCCAGGCGCGGGGGTGCGCCGCAGCAGCCAGAAGTAGCCCGCTGTCATGGCCGGGACGAGGAGGAGCGCCTCGACGTTCCAGGACCACGCATACGGATCCACGCGGCTACGCTACGTGACCGCTGCGGGTGTAGCTCAATGGTAGAGCCCTAGCCTTCCAAGCTAGTTACGAGGGTTCGATTCCCTCCACCCGCTCTCGCATGCACGCCTCGATGACAACGACTCGGGGATCGGCCGAGGACATGGCCGCCGTCGCCACCATGGCGGGCGAGACCATGGTCGAGTGGCTTCGCGACCTGGAGGGGTTCGCAGGCCTGCTCATGCTCTCGAACGACGACACCGGGATCACGCACGTGATCAGCTTCTGGGAGAGCAAGGACGTTGCCGAGCGCAGCCGGGTCGCGCGGTTGCAGCTGCGCGACCGGATCACGGCGACGGTCAACGTCGAGGTGCAGGAAACGGAGCCGTACGAGGTCGCATTCGCGGAGCTCGGCTCGTTCGGGGACGCTGCTCCGTCCAGCTGAGGGCCACCTGCTCCGCTACGCGCTCAACCGGCTCGTCTGGACGATCCCCGTCGTCTTCGTCGCGGTCACGCTCACCTTCTTCCTCGTCCGCTCGATCGACGGCGACCCGTTCCGGCACGGGCCGCTCGTCGGCCTGACCGGGGAGGGCGGCTGGCAGAAGTACGGCGACTACCAGCCGCAGTCGATCCGCGACAACATGCGCCGCCGCTACGGGCTCGACCTGCCCTGGTACGAGCAGTACGGCAACTATCTCGCCGGCGTCGCGACGCTCAACCTCGGCCCTTCGCTCTCGTTCCGGAACCGCACCGTCGAGGAGATCATCGCCACGCAGGGGCCGGTGACGCTCGAGCTCTCGCTGCTCGCGCTCGGCTTCGCGTTTCTGGTCGGGATCCCGATCGGGCTTTGGAGCGCGCTCGCCGGCCGGTCCCCGCTCGCGCGGCTCGAAGGCGTCACCTCCTCGCTCGCGCTCGCGCTGCCGGCATTCCTCGTCGGGACGCTCCTGATCTACGCGTTCGCGGTCCGAGCCGATCTCGTGCCGACGACCGGTTGGGACGGCTGGCGCTCGAAGGTCCTGCCGACGATCACGCTCGGCCTCGTCCCGCTCGCCTATTGCTCCCGGCTGACGCGCGGCGCCGTCCTCGAGACGCTGCGCAACGACTACGTCCGCACCGCCCGCGCCAAAGGACTCCGCGGCAGCCGCGTGGTCGCCCAGCACGTGCTGCGGAATTCGCTCATCCCCGTGCTCAGCGCGGCCGGCCCCCTGCTCGGCGCGCTCGTGACGACGCTGTTCGTGGTCGAGGCCGTCTTCGCCGTGCCCGGCCTCGCCCGCCACTACGTCTCGGCGACGACGGCGAGCGACTACCCGCTGCTCCTCGGGATGACGGTCGTGCTGACCGTGTTCGTGATCACTGCGAACCTCCTCGTCGACCTGGCGCTCGCCGCGCTCGATCCCCGGCTGCGCGAGCGCTAGGCTCCGCCGATGCGCCGGCTCCTCGTGCTCGCTCTCGCCGCGCTGGCACTCTCGTCCGCGGCCGAAGCTGCTCCGGGGTTCCGCTACGGCGTCGCAGCAGGCGAGATGACCTCGACGAGCGCGGTCCTCTGGACGCGGTCGAACGAGCTCGGCCGTGTCCGCCTCTTCGTCTGGCCGGCGCCGCGCAAGGGGATGCCGCCCGTCCAGATCACGCTGGCTCCGACCAACGCGCGCGACCGCGTCGTCCAGCGCCGCGTTCACGGCCTGAGGCCAGGGACGCGTTACGTCTATCTCTTCTCGACGCCGTACAGGACGTCTGAGATCGCGGCCGGCGGCACCTTCTGGACGGCGCCCGCGCCGAGCGCGAACACGACCGTGCGCTTTGCGATCAGCGGCGACGCGGACGGAGCGCGCGACCCGAAGACGCGCAAGCCTGCCTACAACGCCTTCCAGGTCTACGGCCGGATGGCGGCGGAGCGGAACCACTTCAACATCAACCTGGGCGACACGATCTACTCCGACAGCGAAGTCGGGGGTGTCCCGCCCGCGCTGACGGTCGCGGCGAAGTGGGCGAAGTACAAGCAGAACCTCGGCTTCGGGCACCTGCGCAACCTCCGCCGCGGCACCGGCCTCTACAGCCACTGGGACGACCACGAGTTCATCAACGACTTCTCCCGCGCGGAGCATGGCGCCGCGATCTTCAACGGCGGCGTGGTCGCGTTCAGGGACTACTCACCGGTCACGTATACGCGCCAGCGGGGTCTCTACCGCACCTTCCGCTGGGGCAGGCATCTCGAGCTCTTCTTCCTCGACGAGCGTGCCTTCCGCTCCGCGAAGGTGCGGACCGCCTGCAACGGCGACCTCGCGCCGACGGCGCCGCAGTCGGTGCGGGACGCGTTCGCGGCGCTCGTGCCGGCGCTGGCGACCCCGGTGCCGCCGGCCTGCCTCGCCGCGATCGCCGATCCGTCGCGGACGATGCTCGGCGCGCGCCAGTACGCCGCCTTCACGAAGGCGATCAAGGCCTCGACCGCGACGTGGAAGGTGGTCGTCAACGAGGTGCCGATCCAGCAGTACTACGCGCTGCCGTACGACCGCTGGGAGGGGTACCAGGCCGAGCGCGAGAAGCTGCTTCGCTTCCTGCGTGCGAACGTGAAGAACGTTCTCTTCCTCAGCACGGACACGCACGCGAACTTCGTCAACGAGGTGCGCCTAAGCACGCTCGGGCCGGGAGGGCCGGTCGGGACGGGCATCTGGGAGGTCGTGACGGGGCCGGTCGCGACGAACACGCAGAACAAGGAGGTCGACGAGACGCTCGGCCGGCCCGGGATGGGCTCTGCGATCACGGCGCTCTTCTACAAGCCGGCGCCGCCGCGGGGTGTCGGCATGGCGTGCGCGAGCGCCGACGTCTACAGCTACGCCGAGGTGAAGGTCACCGGCGCCGCGATCACCGTGACGCCCAAGGACGCGGCCGGAGCGCTCGTCCGCGAGGAAACGGGCGGCGCGTGCGGCCCGTTCACCTTCCGGGCCCGCTGAGCAGCGCCGTCCGCGGCGCGCCGTAGGCTCCGCGGGATGGAGGAGCGCCTCGTCCGCTTCCGCCCGCGGGCGATCCTGGTCGTGCTCGGGATCATCCTCGCCGGCGTCGTCCTGATCGAGATCGTGCAGGCTGCGCAGAGCGTCCTGATCTGGATCTTCGTCGCGATCTTCCTCGCCCTCGCGCTCAACCCCGCGGTCGAGGGCCTGCAGCGGCGCGGCATCGCCCGGCGCGGGCTCGCGGTCACGATCGTCTTCGTCGGCGCGATCCTCGCGATCGCCGCGCTCGGAGCGACGATCATCCCGATCATCGTCTCGCAGGTGAACGACTTCGTCGACGCCGTGCCGGGCTACGTCGAAGACCTGTCCGCGGGCCGCGGCCCGCTCGGGTTCCTCGAGCGCGAGTACCAGATCACCGAGCGCGTGCGGGAGGCGATCGCCGAGGGCGGTGCCTCGAGGCTGCTCGGGATCTCCGGGACGGCGCTCGCGGTGACGAAGGGCGTCGTCACCGCCGTGATCGCGACCGTGACGATCGCGTTCCTGACGCTCTTCATGCTGCTCGAAGGGCCGGCCTGGGTGGAGCGGCTCTACGGACTGCTGCCCGCAGAGCACCAGCCCCGCTGGCGCAGGATCGGGTACGACATCTACCGGACGATCGGCGGCTACGTCACCGGCAATCTCGCGATTAGCCTGATCGCGGGCATCGTCTCGACCGCAGTGCTGCTCGCGCTCGGCGTGCCCTACGCCGTCGCGCTCGGCCTCGTCGTCGCGATCCTCGATCTCGTCCCGCTCGCCGGCGCGACGATCGCCGCCGTTCTGGTCACAACGGTCGCCTTCCTCGACTCGACGACGTCCGGGATCATCGTCCTGATCTTCTTCATCGTCTACCAGCAGCTCGAGAACCATGTCCTGCAGCCGGTCGTGTACGGCCGCACCGTGCAGCTCTCGCCCCTTGCGGTGCTGATCGCGGTGCTGATCGGTGCTCAGCTCGCGGGCGTCGTCGGTGCGCTCGCTGCGATCCCCGTCGCGGGAGGGGTGCAGGTGCTGCTCGTCGAATGGCTCAGCCACCGGCGTACCAAGACGCGGGCGCCCGCCGAGCCGGCTGTCTAGATACCTCGATCGGATGATCGCCGTCCGGGCGTTAGCGTCCGATTCGGAGGGTGTGGGAGGGCACTGCACCAGGATCTCGACGCGTGCGCTCGCGCTCGCGCTGGCGCTGCTGACCGTCTTCGCGGCCGGTGCCGGCGCGGCCTCTCAGCCCGCCCGCGCCCTCACTGCGGCCGACCAGCTCGAGAGTCAGGTCCTCGTCGAGCTGAACCAGATCCGGCAGCGGCACGGGCTGACACCGCTCCGCCTCTCGAAGCCACTCTCGGCGGCGGCCGACACCCACTCGCGCGCGATGGGGACGCACGGATTCTTCGACCACGACTCGCGCGACGGCTCCGAGTTCTGGCAGCGCGTGCAGCGCTTCTACGGCGACGAGGGCTACGAGAGGTGGTCGGTCGGCGAAAACCTGCTCTGGTCGTCAGGGCATCCGACCGCTGCGGCCGCGCTCAAGCTCTGGATGGGAAGCCCCGGCCACCGCAAGAACATCCTGACCGCGAGGTGGCGCGAGATCGGCCTCTCGGCGCTCAAGGTCGGATCGGCCCCGGGCGTCTACGGCGGCCGCGACGTCGTCATCATCACCACCGACTTCGGCACCCGCTCGTAGCCACCGGCCGGGCGGCTCCCGCCGGGCGGAGCCCGGCTCCGCCGCCCTCGCGCGCCTGACGGCACGCAGCTCTCCGGGTCTGTGCTGGCGCACTATCCCCTCCGGCTGCGCACCGTCAGCCACGCGCCGGAGGCGACGAGAGCCGTGAGCGACGGACCCTCGGCTCTCGTAGCCACCGGGGCGGCTCCCGCCGGGCGGAGCCCGGCTCTGCCGCCCTCGCGCGCCTGACGGCACGCAGCTCTCCGGGTCTGTGCCGGCGCACTATCCCCTCCGGCTGCGCACCGTCAGCCACGCGCCGGAGGCGACGAGAGCCGTAGGCGACGGACCCTCGGGTTAGGCTGTTTGCGCGCGCCCGTAGCTCAGTGGACAGAGCGACGGACTTCTAATCCGTTGGCCGGAGGTTCGAATCCTCCCGGGCGCATCAGAGATGCGTCCCTACCGACGGTGCGATCTTCCAGAGCTCGATCGAGCTCGGCCCCGGAGATTCGAATCCCTCCCGGGCGCATGAGGCCGGGTTGCAAAGCGCACGAGACCGACGTATCGTCCGACGACATCGCTCCGGCGAGGACAGCACGACCGGGGCGCCACTGCGGAAGGGGTTTACATGCGGCACACTCGCCATGCGGGTCCGCGATCAACGCGGCCCGTCGTTCTCATCGTCCTCTCGGCGACCCTCCTCGTCGGGATCTTCGCCACGACAGCTTCGGCGAAGTTCCAGCCGGACAGCGTCGTGCCGGTGTTCTGCACGAGCGACACGATCCCGGCGAACACGCAACTCACGCTCCGGCTGCGCTGGGCCGTGTCGAACATCGGCCAGATGAACGGGTTCCTCGCGGCTCAAAAACTGACCTGGACGATCTATGCGGCCGACGGCGCGACGGTTCTCGCCACCTCAGCGCCTCCCAGTCCGGAATTCGGCGACACGACGTCCTGGTCGCCTTTGGGTCAGGAGGAGGGAACGATTACGACGAAGACCGGCGCGGTGAAGAAACAGAAGTTCACGTACTCGGACTACCGGCAGGCGACGGGCGTGACCGTGGGGCTCAACCAGACCGTGATCGTGGCGTACGAGCTGTCGGCGAACGCGCCGACCGACGACGGCTTCGGCTGGAAGTTCCTCGAGCCCGGCGTCATCTCGTCCGGCACCAGCTGCAGGGTCACCGGGGTCTGAAACCGGCCTAGATCGAGCCGAGACGGTCACCTCGCCGACTATCGTCTGGCGAGGTGACCGTCGGGATCGTCAGCGCGGGCGCGATGGGGAGCGCAGTCGGAGCCGCCTACCGCGCCGCCGGCCGCCGCGTCGTCACGACCCTCGCAGGGCGGAGCGAGCGGACGCGGGGGCTGGCCCACGCCGCTGGCCTCGAGCTGCTGACCGACCTCGACGCCGTCGTCGCCGAATCCGAGCTCGTGCTCTCGATCGCTCCGCCCGACCGGGCGCTCGCGATCGCCACCGAGCTCGCCGGCGCCGCGCAACGGAGCGGAGGCCGTCCGCTCGTCTCGGACTGGAACGCCGTCTCGCCCGCGACGGCAATCGAGGTTGCGCGCGTCCTCCGGGCCGGCGGGCTGGAGCTCGTCGACGGCTCGATCTCCGGGGGGCCGCCGCGCGCGGACTATCGGACGCGGGTCTACCTCTCAGGCCTCCGCGCCGCCGGGCTTGCCGACGCCGCGCCGGCCCTGCTCGACCTCCGCGTCGTCGGCGCCGAGGTCGGCCTCGCGTCCGCGGTGAAGATGTGTACCGCCTCGGTGTACAAGGGCCACACCGCGCTCCTCGCCCAGGCGCTCGCGACGGCGCACGCGAACGGCGTGCTCGGCGAGGTGCTCGACGACCTCCACGACTCGTTTCCGCGCCAAATCGACCGCGCGGCACGCCTGCTCGCCGTCTCGACGACGAAGGCGGGCCGCTACGTCGGCGAGATGCACGAGATCGCCGCCACGCAGGCGAGCGCCGGACTGACGCCGGAGCTGTTCCAGGCGATGGCCGAGGTCTACTCCCGGCTCGCCGAGACCGAGCTCGCGGCGGAGACGCCGGAGTCGATCCCGGCCGAGCCGCAACTCGAGGACATCCTCGAGCGGATCAAGCCTCGACAGACAGAGCCCGGGAGCGAAGCGACCCTTCAGGGGTCGTAGCGCGGTACACCGGGCCGCTCCCGCGGCCCGGTGTCCTTGCGCAGCCAACACTGTGCGGGCGAGAGGACTTGAACCTCCAAGGGCCGGAGCCCACCGGGACCTAAACCCGGCGCGTCTGCCAGTTCCGCCACGCCCGCCTGAACGAACAGCATAGACGGGCACCCAGACCAGGATTTTCGCACGGACGCCCGATTCCGCCTATAACGAGGACCGGGGGTGAGTCGAGGTGGGGGAAAGGTCGAAAGCCGAGGTCGGAACCGGGCGGATGGCCCCGGGAGGAATCGAACCTCCGCACGCAGGTTCGAAGCCTGCCGCTCTATCCACTGAGCTACGGGGCCGCTCGTGGTCAGTATGCCCCACGCTTCGCCGCTATCCTGTCGTCTCCGAGGTGGCGGTAGCTCAGTTGGTAGAGCCCCGGGTTGTGGTCCCGGTGGTCGCGGGTTCGAGTCCCGTTCGCCACCCCTCTGACGGTCGCGCCGAGAGGCATCCGCCGAACACGGAATACTCCGGGCCGCGATGAGATTTCCGTGGGCGATCCTCCGTGTCGTGAGCCTGGTCGGCGTGGCTGTCCTCGCCGGCTACCTCTGGCACGATGCGCTCGAGGGCGACCCCGACGCCGTCAGCCGCGCGTTGCCGCCGCGGTCGTTCGCCGAGCGGGGCGATCCGCCCGTCATCTACGTGCCGGACGTGACGCCGCCGCAGAGCCGCCGCCCGCCCGCCGCAGGATCGGGCGCCGAACGGTCGCAGGCCGAGGCGGAGGCGCGCCGCCGCGCGGCCGCGGCTCGGGCGCGCACCGCCGGTCCGGCCACCGCCGCAGCGCCCTCACCGCAGCCGACCGGCGGCTCTCCGTCGAGCCCGTCCGGCACACCGACGGTCGCTCCCACACCCGCGCCGAAACCGGCTCCCAGGCCCACGCCCAAGCCCGCTCCCCGGCCTACGCCGGCCCCCACTCCTCCCCCGGCCCCGACGCCGACACCCTCACCCGTCCCGACGCCAGGTGGGGGCGGCCAGAGCCCCGGCCCGACGCCGGCTCCGGGCACGCCGACCCCGTCACCGACCCCGGAACCCACCCCGGCACCGGCGCACACGCCCGCACCGATACACACGCCGGCGCCGCCACACACCGCTCCACCGGAGCCCGATCCGCACTCGCCGCCGGAGCACACCGAGGAGCGGCCCGGCTGGGGTCACGGGGATCCGAACCACCACCACACCGGCCCGCCCGGGCAGGAGGACAAGGAGAAGGTCAAGGGCACGAAGAACTAGGCCGGGCGGACTCGAGAACGGCAAGGAGGCACGATGGCACAGGAGGTCCAGATCGCAGGCGCGGCGACGACCGCGAAGGTGCGGAACCCGATCGCGGTGGCGATCTTCGCGGTGATCACGCTCGGGATCTACCTCGTTTGCTGGTGGTACTTCATCAACCGGGAGCTGGCGGATCTCGGCCGCGCGAAGGGAACAGCCGAGCTCGGCGACAGCCCGGCGAAGTCGACGCTCGCGCTCTTCCCCGGCGCGCTCCTGATCGTCCCGGCACTCTGGACGACCGTGACCACGTTCAAGCGGGTGCAGGCCGCGCAGCGCCTGACCGGGCAGACGCCGATCAACGGCTGGCTCGGGCTCGTGCTCTATCTCGTCATCTCGCCGGCGATGTACGCGTACATGCAGAGCGGGCTGAACGGCGTCTGGAAGTCACAGGCGGGCGAGAGCGAGCCCGCAGCGGCCTGACGTCAGCCGGCCAGAGCTCGGATCCGCGCCGCCGCGCGCGCGAGCCCGTTCTCGTCGAAGAGGTGAGGGATGCAGTTGCCGAGCTCGTGCGCCGGGCCGTCGAGCTCGTCCGAGCCGGCGGCGGCATTGATCGCGTAGCGCACCGGAATCTCGTGGCAGACGACGAGGACGCGGCGCTCCGGGCGAGCGAGCAGACGCTCGTACGCGGCTGCGTACCGGCGCGCGGCGTCGTCGAGGCTCTCCCCGCCCGGGAACGCGTCGGCGCGGGTGTGCTCGCGCTTCCAGGCCCGGTAGTCGTCGATCGTCCTGCCCTCGAGCTCCCCGACGTCGATGTCGTCGAGCAGCGGCTCGACGACGACGGGGACCGGACGGCCCTCGAGCGCGATCCTCGCCGTCGCGCGGGTGCGACCGAAGCGCGTGTGGACGCAGAGATCGAGCTCGATCCCGGCGAGCTGGAGCGCGAGCCCGCCCCCCTCGGCCTCGCCCTGAGCGGTGAGACCGACCGGCACGTCCGGGTCGCCGTTGACGCGTCGCGTCGCGTTCAGCTCGGACTGCCCGTGCCGGACGAGGATGAAGAGGCGCATCGACCGTCTAGCCTATGCGCGTGGCCAACATCCTCTTCCTCTGCATCGGCAACGCGGGCCGCTCCCAGATGGCGCATGCGTTCCTCGAGCGCCGGGGAGGCCACGATGTTCGCTCCGCAGGCAGCCGCGCCGAGACACAGCTGCATCCGCAGGTGGTCGAGGCGATGGCCGAGATCGGCTACGACCTCTCGAGCCGGACGCCGCGGCAGCTGCAACCCGAGCCAGACGCGGCCTGGGCCGACGTGGTCGTGACCATGGGGTGCGGCGATGTCTGCCCGGTCCTGCCGGGCAAGAGCTACGTCGACTGGAAGCTCGACGATCCGGCGTGGATGTCGCTCGAACAGGTTCGGGAGCTGCGCGACGAGATCGAACAACGCGTCGCTGCGCTGGCTGGAGAGCTCGACTCGGCCCGCGCGGGCTCTGCTTGAATGGTCCAATGACGGCGCAGGTCGAGGAGCTCGGCAGCGACACAGTCCGCCTGAAGGTCGACGTGTCGGCGCACGATGTCCACCACGCAGTCGAGCACGCCACCTCGGATTTGGCCCAGTCCGTCAAGATCCCGGGCTTCCGCCAGGGCAAGGTGCCGGTGCCGATCCTGACGCAGCGGCTCGGCAAGGAGCGGATCATGGCCGAGGCCGTCGACAGCCACATCGGCGGCTGGTTCTGGAACGCCGCCGCCCGGGCGCGCATCCGCCCTGTCGCCCAGCCCCAGTACGACTACGAGCTCCCGACCGGAGACGAGGCCGACTGGCAGTTCATCGCGACCGTGCCCGTGCAGCCGAAGGTCGACGTCGTCGACTGGAGCGAGCTCGAGGTCGGCAAGCCCGACGCCGAGGTGCCGGAGGAGCTCGTCGCGCAGGAGCTCGAGGCGCTGCGCGAGTCGGTCGCCGAGCTCGTGCCCGCCGGCGAGCGGCCGGCGAAGGAGGGCGACACGCTGGTCGTCGACATCGTCTCGCCGGACGGCGAGACGCAGCGCGACACCGTCGTCGAGCTCGGCTCCAACCGGCTCGTCGAGGAGGTCGAAGCCGCGCTCGTCGGTGCGTCGGCCGGGGAGAAGAAGAGCGTTGCGTACGAGCTGGCGGACGAGACGACGTCGAGCGTCGAGATCACGGTCAAGGAGATCAGCGAGAAGGTGCTGCCCGAGCTCGACGACGACCTCGCCCGCTCGGCCAGCGAGTTCGACACGCTCGCCGAGCTACGCGCCGACATCGAACAGCGGCTGCGCGAGGCCGTCGACGCCGAGATCGAGAACGCCTTCCGCGCCAACGCCGTCGACGCGCTCGTCGCCGCCTCGAAGGTCACGCCCGCGGGGCCGCTCGTCGAGTCGCGCACCCGCGAGCTGCTGACCGGCTTCATCCGCTCGCTCGAGCGCCGTGGGATCGCGCCGGAGACCTACCTGCAGCTGACCGGCCGCTCGGCCGAGGAGCTGACGAGCTCGATGCAGCTCGAGGCCGCGCTCTCGGTCGCACGCGAGCTCGCGCTCGAGGCCGTCGCCGACAAACTCGGGATCGAGATCTCGGACGACGAGGTCAAGCAACTGATTCGCGAGCAGGCCGAGGCGGCCGGTGAGGATCCCGATCAGGTGATCGAGGACCTCTGGCAGCACGGCCGCCAGGAGGACCTGCGCGAGGACCTGCGCCTGCGCGCGGCGCTCGACCGGGTCGCGGCCGAGGTGAGGCCGATCCCGCTCGAACAGGCGCAGGCGCGCGAGGCGATCTGGACGCCCGACAAGGAAACCCCGGAGCAAGAGACAAAGTTGTGGACCCCAGGCAATTGATGTGACTCGCAAGGAGACTGCATGAGCCCGTTGATCCCGATGGTGATCGAGCAGACGTCGCGCGGCGAGCGCTCGTTCGACATCTACTCCCGCTTGCTGAACGAGCGGATCATCTTCCTCGGCACCCCGGTCGACGACCAGATCGCGAACCTGATTGTCGCGCAGCTGCTGCACCTCGAGTCCGAGGATCCGGACAAGGACATCTCGATCTACATCAATTCCCCGGGCGGCTCGGTCTACGCGGGCCTCGCCATCTACGACACGATGCAATTCGTCAAGCCCGACATCCAGACGATCTGCGTCGGGATCGCGATGAGCATGGGCGCGCTCCTGCTGGCGGGTGGCGCGGCAGGGAAGCGGATGGCGCTGCCGAACGCAAAGATTCTGATCCACCAGGTGTCGGGCGGCTTCCAGGGACAGGCGACCGACATCGAGATTGCCGCGCGCGAGACGATCGCGCTGAAGCGACGGCTCGAGGAGATCATCAGTCAGCACTCAGGTCAGGACATCGAGAAGGTCTCCAAGGACATGGAGCGCGACTACTTCCTGACCGCGCAAGAAGCAGAGCAGTACGGAATCATTGACAGAGTGATCGAGCATCGCTGAGAACCCGGCCCTGAACCTGACCTAGCGGTTCCCCCGAAACTGGAGTACAAGAGAGACATGGCCCGCGCATCCGAAGGCAACGAGCAGCTTCTCTGCAGCTTTTGCGGCAAGAGTCAACGGCAGGTCAAGAAGCTGATCGCGGGCCCCGGGGTCTACATCTGCGACGAGTGCATCGATCTCTGCAACGAGATCATCGACGAGGAGCTGACGACCCCGACCCAGCTCGATCTCGACAACCTGCCGCGCCCGCTGGACATCTACTCCGTGCTGAACGACTACGTCGTCAGCCAGGAGGAGGCGAAACGGACGCTGGCGGTCGCCGTCTACAACCACTACAAGCGCGTCCGCATGGGCCAAGAGGACGGCGACGTCGAGCTGCAGAAGTCGAACATCCTCCTGCTCGGGCCGACGGGCTGCGGGAAGACGCTGCTGGCGCAGACGCTGGCGCGGATCCTGAACGTGCCGTTCGCGATCGCGGACGCGACCGCACTGACCGAGGCGGGCTACGTCGGCGAGGACGTCGAGAACATCCTCCTGAAGCTGATCCAGGCCGCCGACTTCGACATCAAGAAGGCCGAGACCGGGATCATCTACATCGACGAGGTCGACAAGATCGCGCGCAAGGCGGACAACCCGTCGATCACGCGCGACGTGTCGGGTGAAGGCGTCCAGCAGGCGCTGCTGAAGATCCTCGAGGGGACGGTGGCGTCGGTGCCGCCGCAGGGTGGGCGCAAGCATCCACACCAGGAGTTCCTCTCGATCGACACGACGAACATCCTCTTCATCTGCGGTGGCGCCTTCGCCGGCCTCGACAAGATCATCGGCCGCCGCATCGGCAAGAACTCGGTCGGCTTCGGGGCCGACGTGCGCTCGAAGAACTCCGAGGAGAGCGCCGAGCTGCTCGCCGACGTGATGCCCGAGGATCTCCTCAACTTCGGCCTCATCCCGGAGTTCATCGGCCGTTTGCCCGTGATCTCGGCCGTGCACCAGCTGCGGCGTGAGGACCTCGTCCAGATCCTGACCGAGCCCAAGAACGCGCTCACGCGGCAGTACCAGCGCTTCTTCGGCTACGACTCGATCGAGCTCGAGTTCCGCGACGACGCGCTCTGGGAAATCGCCGACAAGGCGCTCGCCCGCGAGACCGGCGCCCGTGGCCTCCGCTCGATCATCGAGAACGCGCTCCTCGACGTGATGTTCGAGCTGCCGTCGCGCAAGGACGTCTCCAAGTGCGTGATCACGAAGGAGACGATCTCGAAGGGCCTGAAGCCGACGCTCGTCACGAGCGCCGACGGCATCGACGACGCGCCCGCGCTCGCCGAAGAGTCCGCCTAGGAGGGTTTGGCCGAATATCGCCTGAGCCGACGGGGCGCGCCATTCCGCCAAACCCTCCTAGCTGCGGCCGCGCCAGTCGATCGAGACGACCTCGACCGGCTCGGAAATTCCCTTCAGCTGCTCGCTCCTCGGTCCGCTCGTATGCACGCCGTTGAGTGTGGCGACCGTCTCGCGGCTGGCGACGATCTCCTCGCCGCCGCCGAGCGCTCCGATGCGTGCGGCCACGTGCACGCCCTTGCCCCGGTAGTTCTCGGCGAGGCTCGTCGCCTCGGCGGTGTGGACGCCGATGCGAAGCTCGAACGGGAGGTCACCGGCCGCCTCCCTTTGGATCGCGACGGCCGCGGCAACGGCGCGGTCCGGAGTCGGGAAGGCGAGAAAGAAGCCATCGCCCGTGTGGTCGACGACCGTGCCACCCTCGCCGGCCGTGACGCGGCGGACGAGCTCGTCGTGGCGGCGGAGCAGCTTCTGCCAGTTGGCGTCGCCGTGGTGTTCGAGGTGCCGGGTCGAATCGACGATGTCGGTGAAGACGAAGGTCATCGTCACGCGTGTGCCTGCGTCCCGGCCCAGGAGGGCGTCGACCTTTGCGGAGTCGATGCGCGCTCCCAGCTGGTCGAAGACGGAGCCCGCCTGCGCCAGCTCGTGCATCGCTCCCTCCGCGTCGCCCGTGGCGCCGTACGCGCGCGCGAGCAAAGCGCGGGTGCGGCCCGCCTCGTAGCGCGCGTTCGTGTCGTGCCAGAGCCGCAGCGCCCGGCGCAGAGGTGCCACCGCGCCCTGCGCGTCGTCGCGGGCGAGCGCCACGGATCCCGCGGCGACCCCAGCGGCCGCCTGCAGCGCCGGCGAGGCGTAGCGCTCCGCGGTTTCCGCAAGCTCGTCGGCCGCCGCCGCTGCGTCGTCGACCGCGCCGGCAGCGACCGCGATCTCGACGAACGCCGGGAGAAGTCGAGCGCGTCTCAGCGGCGGCAGGTCGTCTGAGAGCGCGCGCCGGATCGAGGCGAGCGCGGCGGGCGGCTTCTCGCGGGCGAGGAGGAGCAGTGAGCGGCCGGGCTCGGGGTCGTGGCCGAGGCTGTCGGCCTGGTCGAACGCCTCCTCGGCCTTGGCGAGATCGCCGAGGCGGAGCCGCACCTCCCCGACCTCCGCATAGCCTGCGGCGGCGATGCGGGGCGCCCAGGTTGCGAGCAGTTGCGACGCCTCGGAGGCGGTCCGCTCTGCGTCCTCGAGCTTCCCCTCATAGCGCATCACCTCGGCCCGGTTGATGCGGCAGTAGCCCGGGAAGGCTGAGATCGCGTTCTCGTCACAGAACAGCTCCGCGCGCTCGGTCCACTGCAGCGCCTCGTCGAACGCCGCCACCTCACGGCACGTGCCGATCGCGTTGCAGTAGAGAACGACGGTGTCGTAGGGCTGGAGCGTTCCGCCGTATGCGGCCGCGTTGACCTCGTTCAGGAGGAGGCGCCCCTCGTCGATCTCGCCGAGGTGGATGAGCGCGACGGCACGCCGCTGCCTGCCGCGCAGCTCGAGCCCCATGTCGCCGTGCTCGTGGCCGATCCGCTCGGCCTTTCCGCCGAGTTCGCGCGCCGTCTCGTAGTCGTTCGCCTTCACCGCATCGAGGCCCCGCTCGAGCGCGAGATAGCCGTGCGCGATCCCTTCGGGCTCGCTCTCGAGCAGGCGCTCTGCACGTGAGAGCCAGCCGCTCCCCACCGCCTTCTGCAGCCGGATGCTGCCGTACTCGTGCGCGAGCTGCACGGCGACGGCCGCGGCGCGCTCGTTGTTCCCCGAGGCGACATAGCCCGCGTACGCGCGCTCGAGGATCGGGACGACCTGGACGACCTCGTCCGTGAGGTACGCGCTCCAGGCGAGCAGCTCGAGATCCTCGGGCGGGAGCTCGCCGCTTGCCGCGGCGGCTGCGAGAAGGTCATAGCCCTCGCGCCAGCGCCGCGCGTCGATGGCCGAACGCCCGGCGGCGACGCGATCGAGGACGTCGGACACGTGCCGATTCTCGCACACCCAAACCCACCCTCTGCTCGCCGCTAGAGTCGCCCCGTGAGCGTCGGTCCGATGGATCCCCGCGAGGTCGCAGAGGAGGGCCGTCGTCGCTCAGGGATGGACTACGTCCAGGCGATCGTCAGGGGCGAGCTGCCGGCGCCGCCGATCTCCGAGCTGATGGGCTTTCGCCTCGTCCTGGCCGAGCCTGGGCGCGCCGTCTTCGAGATGGAGCCAGGCCCGCAGCACTACAACCCGATCGGCTCGGTGCACGGTGGGATCGCGCTGACGCTGCTCGATTCGGCGATGGGCTGCGCCGTGCACACGCAGCTCGAGCAGGGCGTCGGCTATACGACGCTCGAGGTGAAGACGAACTTCGTCCGCCCGATCACGGCCGACACCGGGGTGATCCGCTGCGAGGGCGTCGTCATCCACCAGGGCTCGCGGATCGCGACGGCCGAGGGAAAGCTCACGGACTCGACCGGGAAGCTGCTCGCGCACGGGACGACGACCTGCCTGATCCTCCGGTGAGCGTCGCTCGCCTCCGGCTCGCTCCCGTGGGGGAAACCATGTTTCCCCCACGAGCCCCCTTCTTCTCTCGTGTGGGGGCACTTCCAGGTTCCCCCACACCCCCTAAAGCTCACGCGGCGGAGCCCGCCGCGTGAGCTTCACCACTCGCCCCGAGCTGCGCGGCACCTTCGGCATGGTCGCGTCGACGCACTGGCTCGCATCCGCCGCCGGGATGTCGGTGCTCGAGCGCGGCGGCAACGCCTTCGACGCAGCCGTCGCGACCGGGCTGACGCTGCAGGTGGTCGAGCCGCACTTGAACGGGCCGGGCGGCGAGGTGCCGGCGCTCCTCTTCCCGGTCGAGAAGGGCGAGCCGATCGCGCTGTGCGGCCAGGGCGTCGCGCCCGCGGCGGCCACGATCGAGCGCTACCACGAGCAGGGCCACGAGCTCGTGCCCGGTGCGGGCGTGCTGGCCGCGTGCGTCCCAGGCGCGTTCGGTGGCTGGCTCCTGCTGCTCGAGCAGTTCGGGACGTGGCGGCTCGAGGACGTGCTCGAGTTCGCGATCGGCTACGCCGAGCACGGATTCCCGCTCGTGGCGGGCATCCGGGCGACGATCGACCGCACCGAGGAGCTGCTCCGGGACTGGCCCGGCTCGCGCGACCTCTACCTGCCCGCGCCTGAGGCCGGTGCGCTCTTCCGCAACCCGGCCCTCGCCGCAACCTATCGCCGGATCGCCGACGAGGCGCACGGCGGCTCGCGCGAGCAGGAGATCGAGAAGGCGCGGAAGGCGTACTACGAAGGCTTCGTTGCCGAGGAGATCGACCGCTTCGTCGCCGCCGAGGGCGGCCTGCTCTCGGGAGACGACATGGCGCGCTGGCGCGCGACGCTCGAGCCGGTCGCGAAGCTCGAATACGGCGGCCTCACCGTCTGCAAGACGCTCCCGTGGGCGGCGGGGCCGGTCGGCCTCCAGCAGCTCGCGCTGCTCGACGGCTTCGACCTCGAAGAGCTTTCGCCGGCCGAGTTCGTCCACGTCGTCACCGAGTGCGCCAAGCTTGCGTTCGCCGACCGCGATGCCCTCTACGGCGACGACGAGGTCCCATTGGAGACGCTGCTCTCGAAGGGCTACAACGACGAGCGGCGTGCGCTCGTCGGCGACGACGCGTCGGACGAGTACCGCCCGGGGATCGGCCGGCTGCCGCATCTCGTCGAGGCCGCGGTCACGCCGGGAGCGGGGGAGCCGACGCGCGGCGACACCGTGCACCTCGACGTCGCCGACCGCTGGGGGAACATGTTCTCGGCGACGCCGAGCGGCGGCTGGCTGCAGAGCTCGCCGGTGATTCCCGCACTCGGCTGGCCGCTCGGCACGCGCGCGCAGATGTTCTGGCTCGAGGAAGGATTGGCGTCCTCACTCCGGCCCGGCGCCCGCCCGCGAACGACGCTCTGCCCGGGGCTGGCGCTCCGGGACGGGCAGCCGTATCTCGCCTGGGGCACGCCCGGCGGCGACCAGCAGGAGCAGTGGGCCCTGCACGTCTTCGTCCGGCACGTGGATCTCGGGCTGAACCTGCAGGAGGCGATCGACGCGCCCGAATTCCACATGGACCACCTGATCTCGTCCTTCTATCCCAGAGGCTTCGCGCGGCGCTCGGTCACAATCGAGGAGCGGTTCGGTGACGACGTCGCTGACGACTTGCGCCGGCGCGGGCATGACCTCGAGGTCGCAGGCGCGTGGACGCTCGGCCGCGTCACTGCGGTCGCCCGCGAGGAGGACGGATTGCTGAAGGCCGGCGCGAACCCGAGGGGGATGCAGGGCTACGCCGCCGGCCGCTAGCCTGCTCCCGTGAGCGAGCTTCTCTGCCCGACCGACGGAACCGCGCTGCGGCGAATCGAGCGGAGCGGCGTCCACGTCGATGCCTGCCCGAGCTGCAGGGGCGTCTGGCTCGACCGCGGCGAGCTCGACAAGATCGTCGAGCGAGAGCGCTCCGACCTGGACGACTTCGAGCAGGAGATCCGAGGGAAGCCCGATAGCGGCTCCGACGACGTCGGGCACGCCAAGCCGCACAAAAAGAAGAAGAAGCGCGGCAGCTTCCTCGAAGAGTTTCTCGACTTCGGCTAGCGCCTAGGCGGACTCGCGCAGCGCGGCATCGGTCCGCACTGCGTGCATGTCGCGCGCCTCGACGTGCTCGCCGCACTCGGGGCAGGCGAGCTGCGGCATCACGGTGGCGCCGCAGCTCTTGTGCGTCAGCGTCATCGCCCGTCCGCCGAGATGGTGCGAGCCCCACTCCATCATCGAGAGCAGGATCGGATACAGGTCGAGGCCCGCCTCGGTGAGGCGATACTCGTAGCGCTGTGGCCGCTCCTGGTAGAGCTCGCGGCGCAGGATCCCGTGCGCGACCAGCGTGCTCAGGCGGTCGCTGAGGATGTTGCGGGCGATGCCCGTGTGGCGCTGGAGCTGCTCGAACCGCCGAACGCCCAGGAACGCCTCGCGAAGCACGAGCAGCGTCCAGCGCTCGCCGATGATCGAGAGCGTGTTGCCGACCGCGCAGTTGTCACGGCTCCAGTCGCCCGTTCCCACATCGACATAGTTGCATTTCGCAACCCACTCGTCTAGAGTCAGTTGCAGAACGCAACGCACTCGGGAGGAGAAGGTGATGACCCGCACGCGCACGATCAGCTGGCACGACCCCGCCGAGACCGCAGCGCTCGCCCGCGGCCTCACCGGGCTCGAGTCGCTGCACCGGATCGGCAACGGCCTGCTGCCGCCGCCGCCCGTCGCCGACCTCGTCGGCTTCCACCCGATCTTCGTCACGCCCGGCTACGTCGTCTTCGCCTACGAGCCGCGGGAGGAGCACTACAACACGCTCGGCGCCGTCCACGGCGGCATCGTCACGACGGTGCTGGACACGGTGATGGGCTGCGCCGTCCACTCGACGCTCGAGGCCGACATCGCGCCCGTGACGATCGAGCTGAAGACGAGCTTCGTCCGGCCGGTCACGCTCGCGTCAGGCCCGCTCCGAGCCGAGGGCAGCATCGTCCATCCCGGCTCGCGCGTCGCCACCGCCGAGGCGAAGCTGCTCGACGACGACGGCACGCTCTTCGCGCACGCGTCCTCGAGCTGGCTGATCTCCGACCTCGCCCGCAAGGAGCAGAAGGAGCCGATCGCCGCCTGACCGCTCGCGAGCGGCTCCTACAATGGCTCGATGGAGCCGCTGTACAGGCCGGAAGGAGTCGAGGAGCGCTGGCAGCAGGCCTGGGAGGCTGAGGGTCTCTACCGGGCCGGCGCCGGCAAGCGTCACGACGACACGTTCGTGATCTGCGTGCCGCCGCCGAACGTGACCGGCGCGCTGCACATGGGTCATGCGCTGAACGGCTCGCTCCAGGACGTCCTGATCCGCTGGCACCGCATGCGCGGCTTCGACACCCTCTGGCAGCCGGGCTACGACCACGCCGGCATCGCGACCCAGAACGTCGTCGAGAAGCAGCTCGCGAGGGAGGGGACGTCCCGGAAAGAGCTCGGGCGCGAGGCCTTCGTCCAGCGCGTCTGGCGCCATCTCGAGGAGACCGGCCGGACGATCATGGGCCAGTATCGCTCGCTCGGCGCCTCGCTCGACTACAGCCGCGAGCGCTTCACGATGGACGACGCGTACGTCGAGGCGGTGATGCGCTTCTTCGTCCACCTCTGGGAGCGCGGCTGGATCTACCGCGCCGAGCGGATCGTCAACTGGTGCCCGTTCCACGAGACGGCGATCTCCGACCTCGAGGTCGAGCACATCGACATGGACGACACGCTCACCCACGCCCGCTACCCGTTCGCGGACGGCACGGGGCAGATCACGATCGCGACGGTCCGGCCGGCGACGATCCTCGCCGACGTCGCCGTCGCCGTCCATCCCGACGACGAGCGCTACCGTGACGCGATCGGCAAGGAGGTTCTCGTCCCCTATGTCGAGCGGCGGGTGCCGGTGATCGCCGACGCGCGCGTCGAGCCCGAGTTCGGCACGGGCGCGCTGAAGATCACCCCCGGCCACGACCCGACCGACTTTGAGATCGGCCGTGACCACGAGCTCGAGATCCTGACCGTGATCGGCTCCGACGGGCGCATGAACGAGCACGCCGGCGACCTCGCCGGGAAGACGCAACAGGAGGCCGACGAGGCCGTGCTCGCCTGGCTGAAGGAGCACGACCGGCTCGAGCACCGCGAGCACTACCGGCACGCGGTCGGCGCGTGCGAGCGCTGCCACACCCGGATCGAACCGCTCGTCTCGCTGCAGTGGTGGGTGGCGATGGAGGAGCCGCGCAAGCCGGCGCTCGCGGCGCTCCAGGAGCGGCGCGTCCGCTACCACCCCGAGTCGCAGCACCAGTTCGCGACCCGCTCGCTCGAGGAGATCCCGGACTGGAACATCTCGCGCCAGCTCTGGTGGGGCCACCAGCAGCCGCTCTGGTACTGCCCCGACGGCCACGTCACGTGCACCTGGCCGCCGCCGGAGGCGTGCGCGGACTGCGGCTCCGGCGAGCTCGAGCGCGACCCCGACGTGCTCGACACGTGGTTCTCGTCCGCGCTCTGGCCCTACGCGACCCTCGGCTGGCCGGAGCGGACGCCCGCACTCGAGCGCTACTACCCCGGCAACGTCAACTCGACGGCCCGCGAGATCATCCGCCTCTGGGAGAACCGGATGATCTGGACCGGGCTCGAGCTGCACGGCGAGATCCCCTTCACCGACGTGATCGTCCACTCGACGATCCTGGCCACCGACGGCCGCCGGATGTCGAAGAGCCTCGGCACCGGGATCGACCCGCTCGACCTGATCGCAAAGCACGGCGCCGACGCGACCCGGTACGGGCTCCTGAAGATGTCCTCGACGCAGGACGTCCGCTTCACCGAGGGCCCGCTCGAGGAGGGCCGGAAGCTCGCGAACAAGCTTTGGAACGTCTCGCGCCTGCTGCTTTCCCACCGCGTCGAGCCGGAGGCGCGGCCGCGCGAGCTCGAGGAGCGCTGGATCCTGGCGCGGCTCGATGCGACGCGCGCCGAGCTCGAGCAGACGTGGGCCGCGTTCGACTTCTCGCACTCGGTGCAGGCGCTCTACCGGCTGACCTTCGACGACTTCTGCGACTGGTACGCGGAGGCGATCAAGCCGCGCCTGCGCGAGGGGAACGAGGACGCGGCCGCGACCGCGCTTGCAGCGCTCGAGCGGCTGCTGGCGCTGCTGCACCCTGTGATGCCGCACGTGACCGAGGAGATCTGGTCACAGTTCCACGAGACGCGGCTGACCGTCTCGCCCTGGCCGGAGCCCGATGAGGCCTACGCGGCGGACGCCGATGCGCTTCAGCCCGTGCAGGAGGCGGCGGCGATGTTCCGCCGCAGCGGCGTCGTCGTCGAGCTGGCGGGCGACGCCAAGCGGATCTTCGACGCGGTCGTCCGGCCCGAGCGGGCGAAGGTGAACGGGAACGCGGCCGCCGAGATCGAGCGGCTTCGCGGCGAGGTCGAGCGTGGCGAGCGGATGCTCGCGAACGAGAAGTTCGTCACGAACGCGAAGCCCGAGGTGGTCGAGGCGGAGCGCGAGAAGCTCGCCCGCTACCGGCGCGAGCTCGATGCCCTCTCACAGTGAGTGGCTCGCGGGCCTGAGCCCGTGGCCGCAGGAGTTCGGGCTCGGGCGGATGCGGACGCTCTTGGCCGCGCTCGGCGACCCGCAGCTCGCCTACCCGGCGATCCACGTCGTCGGCACGAACGGCAAGTCCACCGCGACCCGGACGATCGAGGCGTTGCTGCTCGCCGAGGGCCTCTCCGTCGGCGCGACCGTCTCGCCGCACGTCCGCTCCTGGTCGGAGCGGATCACGGTCGACGGGGAGGAGGCCGACTTCGAGGAGGCGATCGGGCGCGTTCGCCCGGAGGCGGAGGCGCAGGAGGCGACGCAGTTCGAGGTGCTCTGCGCGGCGGCCTTCGCCGAGTTCGCGGCTCGCGACGTCGACGTCGCTGTGGTCGAGGCCGGCCTCGGCGGCCGGCTCGACGCGACGAACGTCCTCCGCAGTCGCGTCGTCCTGCTCACGAACGTCGGGCTCGAGCACACGGACGTGCTCGGCGCGACGCGGGAGGAGATCGCGGCCGAAAAGCTCGCCGTCGTCGGAGAGGGGGCGGTCGCGGTGCTGCCCGACCGCGAGTTCGCGTCGCTCGCAGGCTCGAACGTCGTCGTCGGCGACGCCCGGGAGGCGGCGTCCGCCTTCCTCGGCCGGCCGGTCGAGCGCGAGGTCGAGGTCGGGCTTCCAGGCCGTCTCGAGCTGCGCGCCGACGAGGTCCGGGACGGTGCCCACAACGCCGACGGCGCCCGCTGGCTCGTCGCGCAGCTGGACCGGAACGACTACACGGTGGTCGCCTCGATCCTGCGCGACAAGGACGCCGACGCGATGCTGGCTGCGCTCGCGACAAAGGGGCGGCGTCTCGTGGCCACGCAGTCGTCGAACGAGCGAGCGCTCCCGGCCGACGAGCTCGCCCGCCTCGCCGTCGGCGCACTTCGTGGAGGTCGAGACCGAGCCGGATCCGGCCGCCGCGCTCGTGCGCGCCCGCGTGCATCCGCCCGTGCTCGTCACCGGTTCGCTGTACCTTCTCGCCGACTTGGCCGCGAACGAGGAACGAGCCGTACCATGACGAAGATGCGCGAACGCGTGACCGTGCTCACGTTCGCGCTCGCGGTGCTCGGCTTCATCATCGGCTCCGCGTTCGGAATCGGCTATCTCGTGGGAAGACTGCTCCTGTGATCCTCGCCGCCACCACAACCAACGACGACCTGCTCGGAGGAGTCAACGACTTCTTCGACTCGGGCGCCTGGATGGTGATCCGCAACCTCACCATCTTCTTCGTCGCCGTCTTCTGGCTCGCGACCGCGTACTGGGTCTACAAGGACGCCAAGCGCCGGATCGACGATCCGTGGCTCGTCGCGATGGCGACGGTGCTCGGCCTGATCCCGCCGTTCGTCGGCCCGATCATCTACCTCTTCTTCCGCCCACCCGAGTACATCGAGGACGTGCGCGAGCGCGAGCTCGAGATTCGCGCGATGGAGGACCGGCTGGCCAAACGCGATCTGCACTGCCCGGTCTGCCGCGCCGCGGTCGAGTCGACCTTCCTCGTCTGCCCGGTCTGCACGACGCGGCTCAAGCAGGCCTGCGTGAAGTGCAACGCGCCGCTCGAAGCGCTCTGGCAGATCTGCCCGCATTGCGCGACGCCCGTCGTGACACCGAGCCTCCCCGGCATCGACGACACGATCGCGGACAGCTGGACGGCTCCCCGAAAGCGCGCGGCCGGCGACGAGTAACATCCCGGCCCGATGGCCGTCGAGCGCACCCTGATCCTGATCAAGCCGGACGCGACCGAGCGCGCGCTCTCGGGGGAGCTCCTCGCCCGGATCGAGCGGCGCGGCTTCACCGTCGTCGGCGGCAAGCTCCTCCGCGTCAGCGCGGAGCTCGGCAAGGAGCACTACGCCGAGCACAGCGAGAAGCCGTTCTTCGGCGAGCTCGTCACTTTCATCACCTCCGCGCCGACGTGGGCGCTCGTCGTCGAGGGCGAGGGCGCGATCACGACGATGCGAAAGACGATCGGCGCGACGAACCCGGCCGACGCCGAGCCCGGCACGATCCGCGGCGACTACGCCACCTCGATGCCGAACAACCTCATCCACGGCTCCGACTCGCCTGAGTCGGCCGAGCGCGAGATCTCGCTCTGGTTCGCGCAGGATGAGCTCGTCTGAGCTGCCCGAGTACGCGGTCCGCAACCGCGCCCGCTGGACCCGGACGAACGAGGAGTACTCGCACGACCACGGGCTGCGCGCGTGGCGGGAGGAGGAGATCAGCTGGGGCTTGTGGGGAGTGCGCGAGTCCGAGCTGAACGTGCTCCCCGACGTCGCCGGCAAGGACGTCGTCGAGCTCGGCTGCGGCACGGCGTACTTCTCCGCGTGGCTCGCCCGCCGCGGCGCGCGCCCGGTCGGCGTCGACGTCACGCCCGCGCAGCTCGAGACGGCGCGGCGCCTGCAGGCCGAGACGGGAATCGAGTTCCCGTTGCTCGAGGCGAACGCCGAGGACGTGCCGCTGCCGGAAGCCTCTTTCGACCTCGCGCTCTCCGAGTACGGCGCCTCGATCTGGTGCGACCCGTTCCGCTGGATCCCGGAGGCGGCGCGGCTCCTGCGGCCGGGCGGCGAGCTCGTCTTCCTGCGCAACTCGACGCTCTCGATGCTGTGCGCCGCGCTCGACGGCTGGCACGAGACGCTGCAGCGGCCGCAGCGAGGGCTCAACCGGATCGACTGGGAGGACGACCAGACGTCGGAGTTCCACCTCCCGCTCGGCGCGCTCTTCGACGTGCTCCGCGCCGCCGGCTTCGACGTCCTCGACATCAAGGAGCTGTACGCGCCGGAGGACGCCGAGAAGGCGGAGTACTACCACTCGGACCCGGAGTGGGCGAAGCGCTGGCCGTGGGAGGAGATCTGGCGGGCGCGGAAGCGGTGAGCTCGCACGTTGCCGAGCCGATCCTGCTCGCGTCGACGAGCCCCCAGCGGCGCGTGATCCTCGAGCAGCTCGGGATCCCGTTCGACGTCGTCGCGCCCGAGTACGAGGAGCACGACCCTCCGGACGCCGATCCGGTCGACCTCGTCCGCGAGCACGCCCGCGGGAAGGCGCGCTCGGTGGCAGCTGAGGCGGGCGAGCGGCCGGTACTCGGCGTCGACACGTCGGTCTGGCTCGAGGGCTCGCTCTACGGCAAGCCCGCCGATGCGACCGATGCCGAGCGGATGCTGGAGCGGCTGGCAGGGAAGACGCACACGGTCGTCTCCGGCCTCTGCCTGCGTACGCCCGGCTGGGAGGTGGTCGAGCACGAGTCGACCCTCGTCACCTTCCGTGAGCTGACGCCGCGCGAGCTCGCCCATCACCTGGCCCACGGTGAGTGGGAAGGGCGCGCCGGCGCCTACGCGATCCAGGGCCGCGGCGCCGCGCTCGTGGAGCGGATCGAGGGCGACTACCTCAATGTCGTCGGCCTGCCGGCGGCGTTGCTCGTGAAGCTGCTCGCCGAGCGCTTCCCCGGCACCTACGGCCTCGGCTAGCGGGAGGCCGCCGGAGCCGGGGACAGGCCCGGGGACAGTCCCCCTGGGGTCGGGCGCTCGACACCGTCCTGGACGAAGCGGCAGAAGCGGCTCCTCGCCACCTCGGGGTCGGCTCCGAAGTAGGCGAGGACGCGCTCGACCGCGACGAACGTGCTTGGAGGCTCGAGGCCGGCACACGTCCGGTAGCTGCTCCAGCGCCAGTGCTCCGGCCGCGCGCAGAGACCGGCCCGGACTGGATTCAGCAGGACGTAGCGGATCGACCCCGGCAGGTGCCCCTCCTCGAGGATTGGCTTCGCGTGGAATCGACCCTGGAAGAGATGGCCGCGGTACCCGTGCTCTCGATTGAACCGCTGCGCATAGAGGCCGTTCGCGCGGTGCATGGCGACCGAGAGCTGATCGACGCTCGCATCGACGACCAGATGAACATGATTCGGCATCAAGCAGTAGGCGAGCACGCTCCAGTCCGCCGCATCGCGCGTGACGTGGTCGAGCAGCACCAGATACCCGCGGGCATCGCGTTCGGAGTGGAACAGCGGCGTGCGCCGAATCGTGCGGCAGGTGACGTGGGCGAGCCCGCCCGGAAGCTCGCTGCGCGGCCGTCGACTCATCCCTCGACGGTACGTCTACAGGCTGCGTCCGCCTCGAATCGTTGCGCTCTCGATGCGAAGTTGTTGCAGCTCCGTTCGGGGACTGTCCCCGGGCCTGTCCCTGCCTTTAGGAGCCCGCGCGTCCGTTCGTCGGACCGGAGCAGGCTAGACTCGACCGCGGGTATGGGCATCTTTCGCTCGATGAGCGGCTTCGGCGGCCGAGACATGGCCGTGGACCTCGGAACCGCCAACACGCTCGTCTACGTCCGCGGCCGCGGCATCGTCCTCAGCGAGCCGTCCGTCGTCGCAATCGACCAGCGCACCGGCGAAGTGCACGCGGTCGGCGCCGAGGCGAAGCGGATGCTGGGGCGCACACCCGGGACGATCGCGGCGATCCGGCCACTCAAGGACGGCGTCATCGCCGACTTCGACGTCACCGAGCAGATGCTCCGCCACTTCATCCAGAAGGTGCACCAGACCCGCTTCGCGCACCCGCGCGTTGTCGTGTGCGTTCCCTCCGGCGTCACCGGCGTCGAGAAGCGCGCGGTCGAGGAGGCGACGCTCTCCGCGGGCGCGCGCCAGGCCTATCTGATCGAGGAGCCGATGGCGGCCGCGATCGGCGCCGGGCTGCCGGTCGCCGAGCCGACCGGGAACATGATCGTCGACATCGGCGGCGGCACGACCGAGGTCGCCGTGATCTCACTCGGCGGCATCGTCGTCTCGCAGAGCCTCCGCGTCGGCGGCGACGAGATGGACGACGCGATCGTCAACCACATCAAGAAGGAGTACAAGCTCCTGATCGGCCAGCAGACCGCCGAGGAGATCAAGCTCGAGGTTGGCTCGGCCTACCGCCTGCGCGAGGAGGTGCAGGCCGAGGTGCGCGGGCGCGACATGCTCACCGGCCTGCCGAAGACCGTGATCCTCTCCTCCGAGGAGGTGCGGCACGCGCTCGAGGAGCCGGTGGCGCAGATCATCGACGCCATCCGCTCGACGCTGGACAAGACGCCGCCCGAGTTGGCCGCGGACATCATGGACCGAGGAATCGTGCTCGCCGGCGGCGGCGCGCTCCTGAGCGGCCTCGACGAGCGCCTCCGGCACGAGACGCAGATGCCGGTGCACCTCGCCGAGAGCCCGCTGACCTGCGTCGCGGTCGGCTCCGGCCGGAGCCTGGAGGAGTTCGAGGCGATCCACCGCTCGGCGCGCGCGCGCAACCGCCGCAACGGCAGGGGTCGTTACTAGAGGCAATCCCCCCAGGCGCCTCCGAAGAGGCCGCTACCATGCGCAGTTCCGTGCCACGCAACCGCACCGCAAGATCGGCGGTGCTGGGCCTCCCCGTCCGGCGTCCCGCCCCGCGATCGCTTTCCTCCCGCAGCACCAGTGCCCTCCGGCGCCGGCTCGTGCTGGGGCTGCTCGTCCTGCTCGCGCTCGCGCTGATCACCGTCTCTTTCCGCGAGAGCTCCGACGGCCCGCTGCACGACGCGCAGGGCGCAGCCGCGAGCGCGCTCCAGCCGCTCGAGGTCGGCGTCGAGCGTGTGGCGCGGCCGTTCCGCGACGCCTGGGGCTGGACGAAGGACCTCTTCAACGCGCGCTCCGAGAACGAGGAGCTGCGGGCCGAGAACGAGTTGTTGAAGCAGCAGGTGATCCAGAACGAATCGGCGCTGCAGCAGAACGTCATCCTCCAGCAGCTGCTCGAGTACCGGGACTCCCCCTCCTTCCCCGTCGACTACGACGGCGTCGCGGCCGAGGTGATCGCGCGGCCGTCCTCCGCGTTCGAGCAGGAGATCGTCGTCAGCGCCGGCTCGTCCGACGGCGTGGAGGTCAACGCTGCGGTCGTCACCGCGGACGGTTTCGTCGGCACCGTCACGAAGGTGACCAGCGGTGCCGCGCGCGTCCGCTTGCTCACCGACGAGTCGAGCGCCGTCTCCTCCGTCGACCTCCGCACGCGAGCCTCGGGCGTCGTCCTGCACGGCCAGTCCGGCAACTCGCTCGTGCTCGACCGGGTCTCGAAGCGGGAGGTCGTCCACGTCGGCGACGAGATCGTCACCGCCGGCTGGCGCACCGGCGGCCTCGCGTCGCTCTACCCGAAGGGGATCACGATCGGCCGCGTCTCCTTCGTCGGCGGGCTCAGCACCGACCTCTGGCAGCAGGTGCTGATCGAGTCCGACGTCGACTTCGCCGCCCTCGACTCGGTGCTCGTGCTCGTGCCGAAGCGACCGATGCCGGAGCTGCCGTGAGCTTCACCGAGGGAGCCGTCGTCGCCGCAATCGTCTTCGTCTCCGCGCTGCTGCAGGTGACGCTCTTCGCCACGCTCGACGTCGCCGGCGGCGTCGCCGACGTGCTGCTGCTGGCCCTGCTCTCGATCGCGCTCCTGCGCGGCGCGGTCGTCGGCTCCCTCGCCGGCTTCTTCGGCGGCCTGCTCGTCGACGTGCTCACGCTCGACACGCTCGGGGTCTCCGCCCTGCTCTACGCTCTCGCGGGCTACTGGGCTGGGCGCTACGGCGAGACGACCGGCCGTGACCGTGCGTACGCGCCGCTGCTGACCGTGCTCGTCGCGACGATCGCGATTGCCTACGTCGGCTACGGCCTCCACTTTCTGCTCGGCGAGGAGCTGTCCGCGCGTCGCGCGCTTCTCGAGACGCTGCTGCCGACGCTCGTGCTCAACCTCGCGGTCGCGAAGCCCGTCTTCGCGCTCTGCCGGTCGGCGCTCCGCCGTGCTTCAGTCCCCGACCGCGTCAGCCAGGTGAAGCTCCTTGGCTAGCTCCTACCCCGAGCGCCGCTCGCCGTCGGGCCGCTTCCTTCCGCCGGATCCCAAGGCGGCGGAGCCGTACCGGTTCACGCCGCAGCTGGCGCTGCGCGTCGGCGTCCTGGGCGGCCTGGCGCTGATCATCTTCGCGATCCTCTTCCTGCGCCTCTGGTCGCTGCAGGTGCTCTCCGGCGACCGGTACCTGAACGCGGCCCAGAACAACCAGCTGCGGACGATCCGCGTCGAGGCGCAGCGCGGCTCGATCGTCGACCGCTCCGGCCGAACGATCGTCTCGAACGTCCCCGGCACCGCGGTGCGGATCTGGACCGCCGACCTGCCGCAGGAGGGCCGCTACGCGATGTTCAAGCGGCTTTCGAAGATCCTGCGCGTGCCGCTGCCGCGGCTGACCAGGGCGCTCGAGGAGAACAAGGGCGACCCGCTGACGCCGATCCTCGTCAAGACCGCCGTCCACGAGGACCAGGTGGCGACGCTGCTCGAGCACCGCGCCGACTTCCCGGGGGTCGAGATCACGAGCACCTATCTCCGCGACTACGAGCACAAGGCGCTGGCGGCGCAGCTGCTCGGCTACGTCGGCGAGGTGTCGCCGGAGGAGCTCGAGCGCCTGGAGCGCTCCAAGGACCGCGACATCCGCGGCGGCGAGAAGATCGGCAAGACCGGTGTCGAGGCGGCGTTCGACGGCTACCTTCGCGGCACGCCCGGAGCCGCCCAGCTCCGCGTCGACTCGCTCGGGCAGCCGCTCGGCCCGTTCGAGACGCGCCGGCCGGCGCAGTCGGGCTACAACGTTCGGCTGACGCTCGACATCGGCCTCCAGCGCGCCGCCGAGCGCGCCCTCCGCGACGGGATCGAGCTCGCCTACCGGGACGATCGCTTCAACGCGAACGGCGGCGCGATCGTCGCGCTCGACCCCCGCGACGGCGCCGTCCTCGCGATGGCGTCGAACCCCACCTACAAGCCGTCGGTCTACGTCGGCCGCGCCGACCCGAAGAAGCTCGAGCCGCTGACGGTCGAGAAGGTCGCGAAGGAGCGCAACTACCCCGGGATCAACCGGGCGATCGCCGGCGTCTACCCGCCCGGCTCGACGTTCAAGCCGGTGACCGCACTGGCTGCGATCTCGGACGGCCTGCTCTCGCCCTACGAGTACATCCAGTGCACGCCGTACGCCGAGTACGGCCTCGACGAGCAGCGGTTCAAGAACTGGAACCCGTACACGAACATGCCGATGACGCTCGCGACCGCGCTCTCGCAGTCGTGCGACACCTACTTCTACGACGTCGGCAACCGCTACTTCGAGCGGGGCGAGCGCGAGCGGCCGTACTGGACGAAGATGCAGGCCTGGGCGAAGAAGTTCGGCTTCGGTCAGACCGCCGGGCTCGACATCGGCGGTGAGGCGTCCGGGCTGCTGCCGACACCGGCGTGGCGGAAGGCCGTCGGCCGAACCGCCTGGGACAAGGCGTGGAACCCGGGTGACATGATCCAGATGGCGATCGGCCAGAAGGACATCAACGTGACGCCGTTGCAGATGGCGCGCTTCTACGCTGCGCTCGCGAACGGCGGCAAGCTCGTCACCCCGTACCTCGTTCAGGCTGCCGAGCGGCCTGCGGCGGAAGGGGAGCCGGCGGTGCCGGTGCTGAGCTTCCCCTCCTCGCCGCCGAAGGAGATCGGGATCGACCCCGGCGCGCTCTCGGTCGTCCGCGACGGCCTCTACGAGGCGACGCACGATGCGAACGGCACCTCGTCGGGCGTCTTCGGCAGCTTCCCGGTCCCCGTGGCCGGCAAGACCGGGACCGCAGAGAAGGTGGTCAACCTGCCCGGCTATCCGGTCGGCCACCTCGAGGATCAGGCGTGGTGGTGTGGCTGGGGCCCGTTCGACGGCAATGACTACGTCAACTCCCGCGGCGGCACGCGGTCGCCGATCGTCGTCTGCGCGGTGATCGAGAACGGCGGCCACGGCGGCTCGGTCGCGGCTCCGGCGGCGCTGAAGGTCTTCGAGCACTGGTTCCGTGAGCAGGCTGGAATCCAGGGGGTCGTCGCCAGTGATTGAGTACGCGCCCCGTCCCGCCACGCGCGAGCAGGTCGACGTTCTCGGCTTGCTGCGCCGGCTCGACTGGATCCTCCTGCTCGCCGTCGCCGCGATCGTCGGGTACGGGCTCTGGGCGGTGGGCGGGATCACGCGCTTCGACGTCGAGGGGGACGAGAGCTATTACGTCGTGCGGCAGGCGATCGCTGTCGGGCTCGGCTTCGCCGGCTTCCTGCTCGCGCTCGCGATCGACCCGGACCGCTACCGCCGTGCGCAGAAGCCGATCTTTGCGCTGACGCTGCTCGGGATGCTGCTCGTCTTCCCGCTCGCGGACGCCACCCGTGGCTCGAAGCGCTGGATCGAGATCGGGCCGTTCCAGTTCCAGCCGTCCGAGTTCGGCAAGCTGCTGTTCGTGCTCGCGCTGGCGGGCTTCCTCGCCGACCGCGTTCGCCGGCTGCATGACCCGCGCGTGGTGCTGCAGGCCATCGGGCTCGCGGCGATCCCGATCGCGCTCGTCTTCAAGCAGCCCGACCTCGGCACGGCGCTCGTCTACGGCGCCGCGCTCGTCGCCTGCCTCTTCGTCGCCGGGATCCGCTGGAGCCACCTCGCGCTCCTCGTCGGCGTGGTGGCGCTGCTCGCGTCGAGCGTCGTCTGGTTCCTGCCCGCCGTCGGCGTCGAGGTGCTCGAGCCCTACCAGGCGGCGCGGCTCAACTTCACCAACCTCGAGGAGGATCCGGGCGGCACCGCGTACAACCAGACGCAGTCGATCACGGCCGTCGGCTCGGGCGGGCTCGACGGGCGCGGCGTCCAGGGCGCAACGCAGACGAGGCTCGACTACCTGCCCGAGCACCACACCGACTTCGTCTTCGCCGCGCTCGCCGAGCAGCGCGGCTTCTTCGGCGCGGCCCTCCTGCTCGGGCTCTACCTGCTGATCGTCTGGCGCGGTCTGCGCATGATCACGATCGCGCGCGACGCGTTTTGTGCGATCGTCGCCGGTGGGATCGTGATTGGCTTCCTCTTCCAGGTCTTCGTCAACGTCGGCATGACCATGGGGATCGCCCCTGTGACCGGGATCCCGCTGCCGTTCGTCACGGTCGGCGGCTCCTCGATGGTGATGAACATCGTCGCGATCGGCGTCCTCCAGGCGATCCACGCCCGCGGCCACCTCGGACGCAGGCGGGCGCGCTGATGGCGAAGACGCTCAACCCGATGGCGATCTGGGGGCTGGTGCGCGAGCTCAAGGTCGCTGCCTCGGACACGCTCCCGTTGCTGATCAGCGGGCCGCTCGCGGCGCAGCTCGAGAAGGAGCTCTCGCAGGGCGCAGCGCCCGGCGCCGTCCGGATCGGCGGTCGCCCGCAGGACTCCGACTGCGTGATCCGGATCCTCGCCGGCGCCCCGACGGAGGAGGACGAGCAGGAGTTGAGGGCGGCCAAGCGCGCCAAGGTGCCGGTCGTCGTCGTCCAGACGGGCACGGAGGACTTCGACGTTCCCTACGTGCTCGCGACCGACATCGTCAAGTGCCGTCCCGGCGCGGGCTTCCCCGTCGAGGAGATCGCGGCCGCAGTCGCTGCCAGGCTCGGCGAATCCGGTACGGGACTCTCCGCGCGCGTGCCCGTACTCCGGCAGCCGCTCTGCCGTGAGCTGATCGAGTCGTTCTCGCGCAAGAACGGCATTCTCGCCGTCGCGATCTTCGTTCCCGGCGCCGACTTCCCCGTCCTGACGCTGAACCAGATCCGGCTCGTGCTCAGGCTCGGCGCGGCGCACGGGGTCGAGATCGACCAGCAGCGCCTGCCCGAGGTGCTCGCCACCGTCGCCGCCGGCTTCGGCTTCCGGGCCTTCGCGCGCCAGTTGCTGGGCGTGATTCCCGTCGCGGGCTGGGCCGTCAAGGGCGGCGTCGCCTACGGCGGCACGCGCGCGCTCGGCGAGGCCGCCAGGCGCTACTTCGAGCAGGTCTCCAGCCGGGCTGTATAGACGCTGGTGCGGCCGCGAAGCGGCCGCCTTCAGGGGTCTGCGCGCTGTGGGATCCGCACTGCGGATCCCACAGCTTGCGACGGGAAACAGCTCCGTCCGGTCCAGGTCCTATGGTTCCGGAAACGACGGGAGGGAGGGCGAGATGGTCGGTTCCGAGCACGCGGAAGAGCTGCTTCAGATCGAAGAAGCCGACGCCTGGTTCGAGTACCTCGAGGCCACGCGGGCGCAGAACGAGACCCGCTACGCCGAGCTCGAGCCGTGGGCCTGGGCGCGCCTCTCGCAGCGGTTGCGCGCCGTCCGCGCGCGCCGGGCGCGTCTTCGCCCGGCGGCTGCGTAGCGCGAGCGCAGCCCGCACGACCCTGCTGATACCCTCCCTGCAGGCCATGCCTACCGTTTTCACACCCAATCGCAGCGCGCGACCGGCCGCTTCCGCGGCCGTGTCTTTGCGCGCGCTCACCCTAGGAGAAGCATTTGTCCCCCTGGTTTCGCAGGAAGAAGAAGCAAGAGCAGACCGAGCAGCCGGCGCCGGAAGCTCCCGCGCCCACCCCACAGCCGACACCGGCTGAGCAGACCACCGCCACGGCTCCGGCCGGCGCGGCAACCGATCCGAGGAAGCGACGTCGTGGAACCCGCGGCGGGCGAGGGCGCAAGAAGCCCGGCGCCGTCACGACCGCCGAGACGCCGGCCGAGACGCCCGAGAAGCCCGAGCAGAAGCCCGCGCCGCAGCGGCGCGAGCGCAAGCCCGCCGCCGAGCGGAGCCAGCGGCAGGAACGCCGTGCGAACCAGCAGGGCCGTCGCCGCGTCCCCCAGAAGCGGGCGCCGCTGCCGAAGGCCAAGCGCGAGCTCCTGATCTCCGTCGACGTCGGCGAGCAGCGCGTCGCCATCCTCGAGGACGACCGCGTCGCCGAGGTCTACCTCGAGCGCCCGGAGCGGCGCTCGATCGCCGGCAACATCTACCTCGGCACGGTCGACAACGTGCTGCCGGGGATGGAGGCGGCATTCGTCGAGATCGGCCTCGAGAAGAACGGCTTCCTCTACGTCGACGAGATCGTCGTGCCCGAGCTCGAAGGCAAGCGGCACGGCAAGAAGATCACCGACCTGATCGCCCGCGGCCAGCAAATCCTCGTCCAGGCGGTCAAGGACCCGATGAAGACGAAAGGTGCGCGGCTGACGACCGAGATCTCGCTTCCCGGCCGCTTCCTCGTCTTCGTCCCGCAGGGCGAGGGTCTCGGCGTTTCGCGCCGGCTCGACGACGCCGAGCGCACGCGGCTGAAGGAGATCATCAAGGGCCTCGACGTCAAGGAGGGCGGCGTCATCGTCCGCACCGCGGCGGAGAACGCCTCCGCGGAGGACATCGAGCGCGACCTCGTCTTCCTGCAGCGGCTCTGGAAGACGATCCAGGCGCGCGCGAAGACCGCGAAGGCACCGGCGCTCGTCTACCAGGAGGCCGAGCTGCCGCTCCGGATCGTCCGTGACCTCTTCGCCGGCGACTTCGTCAGCGCCCAGATCGACCACGAGCGCACCTACAAGCGGATCGTCGGCTATCTGAAGAAGACCTCGCCGCACATGCTCGAGCGTGTGCACCGCTACAAGGAGAAGACGCCGCTCTTCGAGGGGACGGGCGTCGACACCGAGATTCGCTCGACGCTGAACCGGCGCGTCGATCTGCCCTCGGGCGGCTATCTGATCTTCGACTACGCCGAGGCGTTCACCGTCGTCGACGTCAACACGGGCCGCTTCGTCGGCTCGCGCTCGAAGAACTCGACCGGCCGGCTCGAGGACACGATCACGAAGAACAACCTCGAGGCGGTGAAGGAGGTCGTGCGCCAGCTGCGGCTGCGCGACATCGGCGGGATCATCGTCATCGACTTCATCGACATGGCGAACCCGAAGAACCGCGCGACCGTCGAGGAGGCGCTCCGCACCGAGCTCGAGCGCGACCGGACGAAGACCTACGTCGTCGAGATCTCGCCGCTCGGCCTCGTCGAGATGACCCGCCAGAACGTCACCGAGGGCCCACGCGAGATCCTGACCAAGAAGTGCCCGACCTGCGCAGGCGACGGCATCGTCGTCTCCGAGGCGTCCGCTGCGCTAGAGGTGGAGCGGCATCTGCGCACGCTCGCGGCCGGTTCGCGCGCCCAGGCGTTCCAGGTCGAGGTCAACCCGAAGACGATGTCCCTCCTGCTCGGCAAGGGCGGCTCGCGCCTCGCCGAGATCGAGGAGGCGTCGAAGAAGCGCTTCTTCCTCGCGCCGAAGGAGGGCGTGCACGCCGACCACGCCGCCGTGCTGGCCGAGGGCAAGCTCGTCGACCTGCAGCCGCCGACGCCGATCGCCGAGGGGACCGAGGCCGACCTGAAGCTGGTGGAGCTGGACAAGCACGATGCCGGCGCCGCGGTCGGCAGGCTGGACGGGATCGACGTCGTCGTCGGCGGTGCCGCCAAGCTCGTCGGCAAGAAGGCGAAGGTGCGCGTCGAGCGCGTGCTCGACGGCGTCGCCTACGCGACGGCGCTGAACGGTGTCGAGCCGCCCGCCGAGCCGATCACGTTCGAGAGCGAGGCCGAGAAGCCGACGCGGGCGCCGAGCCGCGCCAAGAAGTCGGTCGGGGTCGAGGAGAGCACGGCCGAGCAGCCGGAGGACGGCGCAGCCGAGCCTGAGAGCGAGGCGGAGGACGAGCCGACCGACGCCGTTGCCGAGGTTGCCGAGCTCGACGAGTCCGCTCCCGTGAAGAAGAAGACGCGCCGCGGCTCGCGCGGCGGTCGCAACCGGAACAAGAAGCCTGTTGCCGCGCCGGACGGCACGGAGCCCGCAGAGGCGGGCGCCGAGTCGTCCTCCACGACGACGCCGCGCATCCACGTTCCCGACCTCGAGCTCGAGGAGAAGCCTCCGGCACGCAAGCGAACGCCGAAGCCGAAGCCGGAGCGCCGAGGAAGGCGAGGGCGAGGCGGTCGAGCAGGTGGTGGCGGCGGTCGCGGAGGAGACGGACGGCGCCGAGGCGACGCCCCCGAAGAAGAAGACGCGGCGGGGCTCGCGCGGCGGCCGGAACCGGAAGAAGCCCGCGGCGGCTGCGGCCGCCGAGAACGGCGCCGAGCCGCGCGCTCAGGCGGAGGAGCAGGTGGCTGCGCCGACCGACAACGGCGCCGAGGCCGCCTCCGACGAGTACGTGCCGATGTCGGAGTGGCTCGACGACCTCGACCGCTGAGTTGGTTGCAGGTTCAGCATCCGCTCTCGCGGACGCTGAACGCGCGAAGACCCCTCAAGGAGCCGCTTCCCGGCCCAACAATCGCTACACTGGCTCTCCTCGCGGGTCAGACCCGCGTTTTTCTGCGCTTATGAACACCTACGCGATCATCGCCGTCGGAGGAAAGCAATACCGCGTCAGCGAGGGGCAGACCCTGCTCGTCGACCGACTCAAGCACGGTGCCGGCAAGACGTTCAACCCGACTGTGCTCCTGATCGGCGGCAACGGCTCGACCGATCTCTCGCCCAGCGCGACCGTGACGGCGAGCGTCGTTGCCGACGTCAAGGGCGACAAGATTCGGATCGGCAAGTACCGGCCGAAGAACGGCTACAAGAAGCACACCGGCTTCCGCGCCAGCCTGTCGGAGATCAGAATCGAGTCGATCGGCGCGGCCGCGAAGAAGCAGGAGAGCGCGAAGACGCAAGCTCCCGCGGCGGCTGCTGACGATCACGTCAAGGGGATGCCGAAGGACTACGAGGGGCTGACCGTGGCGCAGATCAAGGAGCAGTCGACCGGCTGGAACCGGCCGATGCTCGAGGCCGCGCTCGAGTACGAGCAGGCCCACGGCAAGCGCAAGGGCGCGATCGCGGCGATCGAGCACGCGCTCGCAGAGAAGGAGAGCGACTAATGGCTCACAAGAAAGGCCTTGGCTCTTCCCGGAACGGCCGCGACTCGAACGCGAAGCGGCTGGGCGTCAAGATCTTCGCGGGCCAGAAGGTGAAGGCCGGCATGATCATCGTCCGCCAGCGCGGGACGCGGTTCCGCCCCGGCGCGGGAGTCGGCATCGGCCGAGACGACACGATCTTCGCCAAGCGCGAGGGCACGGTCGAGTTCCGCACGTCGGGCGAGAAGCGCTTCATCTCGGTCGCCGAGACCGATACCGACCAGAGCTAGGCGCTCTTGTTCCACGATCGCGCCCGCATCGAGGTGCTGGCGGGCCGCGGGGGCGACGGAGGCCTCAGCTTCCGGCGTGAGAAGCACGTGCCCAAGGGTGGTCCCGACGGCGGCGACGGCGGCCGCGGCGGCGACGTCGTCCTCGTCGCGAGCTCGAGCCTGCGAGATCTCTCCTCGTTTCGTGCGAAGGCGACGTTCAAGGCCGGCCGTGGCGAGCCGGGCCGGGGAGCACGCAAGCACGGCGCCGACGGTGCGACGATCGAGCTCGCGGTCCCGGTGGGGACGCAGGCGTTCGGCCCCGACGGTGACCTGATCGCCGACCTCACGCTGCCGGACGCTCGCGTCGTGCTGGCGCGCGGCGGCCAGGGCGGCCGCGGCAACGCTCGCTTTGCGACCGCCGTGCGCCAGACGCCGCGGTTCGCCGAGGTGGGGGAGCCGCCGGAGCAGGCGGAGGTGGAGCTGCGGCTGAAGCTGCTTGCGGACGCGGCAATGGCGGGCCTCCCGAACGCGGGCAAGTCGTCGCTGCTGCGCCGGCTCTCGAACGCGAGGCCGAAGGTCGCGGAGTATCCGTTCACGACGCTCGCGCCCGTGCTCGGCACCATCGAGTCGCCGGACGGCGCGCAGCTCACGGTCGCGGACGTCCCCGGCTTGATCGAGGGCGCGAGCGAGGGGATCGGCCTCGGGCACGAGTTTCTCGCCCACCTCGAGCGCGCCAGGCTGCTCCTGCACGTGATCGACGCCTCCGAGGAGGACGTCGAGGGACGCTTCCGGACGATCGACACCGAGCTCTCGCTCTACGGCGCCGGCCTCGACGAGCGGCCGCAGGCGGTCGTGCTGAACAAGATCGACCTGCTCCCCGAGCCGCCCGAGTTCCCGGTCGAGGACGCGCGGATCGTCGGCATCTTCCCGGTCTCGTGCGCAACCGGCGCCGGGATCAGGGAGCTCGAGCTCGCGCTCTTTCGGCTCTGTCCGGCTGCGCCGGAGCCCGTCTTCGAGGAGGCGCCGGAGCTGCCGGAGTTCCTCGAGTACCGGCCGCAGCCGCCCGCACGGCGTACCTACCGGATCTACCGCACCGACCGCGGCTTCCGGATCGTCGGCGAGGCGCCGCAGGGCGACGAGCTCGAGGCGGTGCTCAAGGCCGCCGGCGCCCGCAAGGGCCAGGAGGTCGAGATCGGCGAGGAGACGCTCGAATGGCAGTAGTCGGCATCCTCGGCGGGAGGTTCGACCCGCCGCACCTCGGCCACGTCGCGCTTGCCGAGGCGGCCGTGGCGCGCTTCGGCATCGACGAGCTTCACGTCACGGTCGTGGCCGACGCGGCGCACAAGCCCTCCGACGCCCCCGTCGAGGACCGTCTGGCCATGGCGGCGCTCGCGTTCGCCGGCCTCGACGCGACCGTCGAGCTGGAAGCGCACCGTTTCACGGTCGATGCGCTCGAGGCGGGCGGCTACGACGATCCGATCTTCCTGATCGGGGCCGACGAGCTCGCCGCGTTCCCGACCTGGAAGCAGCCGGAACGGGTGCTCCAGCTGGCGCGGCTCGGGGTCGCCACACGCCCGGGTTACGCGTCGACGACCACCTCGCCGCGCATCCAGGTTTTCGAGCTCGCGCCGAATCCGGTTTCCTCGTCCGAGGTCCGCGAACGCGTTCGCTCAGGGGAGCCGCTCGACGGCCTCGTCACGCCGGCGGTGGCGCAGTACATCGCCGAGCGCGGCCTCTACCGGGGTCGTTGACGTCCGAGTTTCGCGGCTACACTGACTGCTCTGACTTCGCTCGAACAAGCACGCCGGATCGCCGCTCTCGCGAGCGAGAAACTGGCAGAAGACGTCGTCATTCTCGACATGAGGCCCGTGTGCGTGTACACGGACTTCTTCGTGCTCGCAACCGGCCGCAACCCCCGCCAGACGAAGGCGATCTTCGACGAGGTGCACGCGCGGCTGAAGCAGGACGGCAAGGTGCTCCCGCGCGCCGTCGACGGCCAGCAGGAGGCGGAGTGGATCATCGCCGACTACCTCGACGTCGTCCTGCACGTCTTCACGCCGGAGACGCGGGCGTTCTACCGGCTCGAGGATCTCTGGGGCGACGTGCCCGCCGTCGACGTCGAAGCGGCGACGGCCTAGCTACAATCCCGGAGTCCCAGGGGCCATAGCTCAGCTGGGAGAGCGTCTGGCTGGCAGCCAGAAGGTCGCCGGTTCGAGCCCGGCTGGCTCCACTATTGGCGCAGGTCACAGGATCTGCAGGAGCAGATCCTGTGACGCGCGAAGACCCCTGAAGATTGCGGCCTCGCCGCTCTGGCTCGCTGTGAGAAGGTCTCTGGCGTGGTGAACCGGCAGATCACGCTCGCCTCTCGTCCGGAGGCCTTCCCGAAGGAGAGCGACTTCGCGCTCGTCGAGGGCGACGTGCCGTCGGCGGGCCCCGGCGAGGTGCTCGTCCGCTCGCAGTGGCTCTCGGTCGACCCCTACATGCGCGGAAGGATGAGCACGGCGCGCTCGTACGCGAAGCCCACCGAGGTGGGGGAGCCGATGACCGGGCAGGCCGTGGGGGAGGTTGTCGAAAGCCAGGATCCGCGCTTTGGGCGGGGCGACCTCGTCGTCGGGCAGCTCGGCTGGCAGGACTACGCCGTCGCGCGCGGCGGCTCGCTCCGCAAGCTCGATCCGGACTTGGCGCCGCCGCAAACCGCCCTGCACGTTCTCGGCGCGACTGGCCTCACCGCCTACTTCGGGCTCTTCGACGTCGGCGAAGCCAAGCCCGGCGACACGGTCGTCGTCTCGGCCGCGTCCGGTGCTGTCGGCCAGATCGTCGGCCAACTCGCGAAGATCGCCGGCTGCGGCCCCGTCGTCGGGCTCGCCGGCTCGGCCGAGAAGGTCGCCGACCTGACGGGTCTCTACGGCTACGACGTCGGCATCGACTACAAGCGCGACGACGTCAACGCCCGGCTGAAGGAGGCGTGCCCGAAGGGCGTCGACGTCTACTTCGACAACGTCGGCGGCGCCCTCTCCGAGACGGTCTTCCGGCGCCTCGCGCTCGGCGCGCGCATCCCTGTCTGTGGGCAGATCTCGCAGTACAACCTCGCCGAGCCGGAGCTCGCGCCGCGGAATCTCGGCTTCCTGATCGTCTTCCGCGCGCGGCTCGAAGGGTTCCTGATCTATGACTACGTCCACCGTTTCCCCGAGGGTCTGCAGCGCCTCGGCCGCTGGCTCGCCGAGGGCAGGCTCACCTATCGGGAGGATGTGACCGAAGGGCTCGAGAACGCGCCCGCCGCCTTCATGGGGATGCTCCGCGGCGAGAACCGCGGCAAGGCGCTCGTCAGGATTCGCTAGCCGCCCACGCCTCGCGCAGGATTCTGCGGTGGAAGAGCCACAGCACAGCCCCGACGAGGAGCAAGGCCACCTCGTCGAGCGGCCCGGGGAGGGGGAGGAGACCGAACGCGGCGAGCGCTCTGAGCGGGCGGGGAATGCGTCCGTCGCGGGCGAGGAAGCGTACCGCGCGGAGCAGCCGTCTCACGCCACCGGAACGCCCGCCGCCTGGAGCGCCCGCCGCAACATCAGCGCATTCGCCGGCGCCTGCGCAACCTCCCCCTTGGCCGGATCACCGGCGACCTCCTCCGGCTCGAGCCCCTCCAGCCCCGTCGCCGGCATCGCCGACCGGCCGTTGTTGTTGAACATCGCATAGACGGCCTCCGTCGAGCCGGCGAGCTCGCGCAGCGGCTCGACCCACTCCGCCAGCTCCTGCTCCGAATAGAGGTAGTCGAAGCGATCGGCCGCGGTACCGGTGCGCTTGTTCCAGGTCGCGGCGTTCCGTCCGTGGAAGCGGACGTAGGCCGTCTTGCTCGTCGTGCCGACCACCGTCGGGACGAGGTTCTTCGCATCGGTCTTCGGCGCGTCGACGATCACGTAGGTCGCGCCGATCGACTCCAGGAACGCCAGCGTCCGGTCGCGGTTCTCCTCGTCGAGCCAACTGCGGTGTCGGAACTCGACGAGCGGCTCGTCGCCGTCGAGCTGCTCGACCGCCCAGGCCAGGTAGTCGAGCGAGACGGGCTTGTGGACGACGTACGACGGAAACTGGAGCAGGACGCCGCCGAGCTTGCCGCGCTCGCGCAACGGCTCGAGCGCGCGGTGGAAACGGCGGAAGACCTCCGCACGGAGCTCGCGCGGCGGGCGATCGACCCGGCCGCGCTCGTCGACCGGCATCACGTCGCGCAGATCCTCGGGCAGCGCCTCGAGCTTGACGGGATGGCGCGTCATCAGCCCGAACGCCTTCACGTGCATCGTGAAGTGGTCGGGCGTCCGCTCCGCCCAGTTCGCCACGAGCTCGGCGTCAGGGAGGCGGTAGTAGGTCGAGTTCGCCTCGACGGTGTCGAAGCGCTCGGCGTAGTGCCTGATCCGGGCCTCGCCGGTGCGGACGTTCCTCGGGTACCAGACCTTTGTCAGCGTCTCGTCTGCCCACGAGCAGGTACCGAGGCGAACGGTGGCGCTCATCCCGCGATCGTAGACCGCAGGATGAGCGCCGGTTCGGGTCTAGGTGGCGACGATCGTCAGCTCGCGCGAGGCGACGCCGCCGTTGGCGGTATTGGCCTCGAGGCGCACGACGTACGTCGTCCTCTTCGCGGGCCTGAACCCCGTCAGCCGGAAGCGCGCCACCGCGTCGGCACCAAGCCTGGTCGCAGGCTGGCCGGTCGCGACCTGCCTGCCGCGCAGGAAGATGCGGAAGTTGATCCCGACGGTGTCGCCCGTGCGCAGGTTTGCCGCCAGCTCGCGCAGCGGCACCGCCACGCTCGGCGATGTGATCCCACCGCGGACCTTGACGAGCGGGTTCCTGGCGTCGACCGACTTCGCGGCGGCGCGGAAGCTGGCGAGCGCGGGCTTCGCGGAGCCGCTCTTCGTCTGCAGGCCGCTCTGCCAGACGCTCGTCTCGTCGTCCCGAAAGATGAACCAGACGAACATGTCGACGCGGGTGTCTTTCTTCGCCATCCCGATCGCCTGCGTCGTGTAGGAGGCCTGCTGCGCGCGCGAGACGCCCTTCGGCTCACCGTCGGGCTTCGTCTCGTGACCGTATTCCGTGATCCAGATGCGGACGTTCTTGCGCTTGAACCATTTGTCGAGCGACTGCTCGAAGCGCGGCAGCGACGTAAGCGTCACGTTCGGCCACTTCACCTTCTGCGTCGGCTTCAGGTACTGCGGCGTCGGATACGGGTGGTGCGCCCAGGCGGCGAACTTCAGCCGCGGGTTGGCGGCTGCGACGAGCTGGGCGAAGCGTCCGGGCGAATGGGTATCCGACTTGCCGTTCAGCTTCTTGTCACGTCCGTGCGAGGAGGTCGAGCCGATCGCGACCTGCGCGCGCGTGTTGCCGGCCTTGATCCCGGCGTAGGCTGCGGCGTACAGCTTCGCGTACAGCCGCGGGCCGACCGAGCGGCCCTTCGCGTCGAACTGCGGCGAGAGGAAGAGCTGCAGGTTCGACTCGTTCCAGACCGAGTAGCGCCCGACGAACGGATACTGGGCATAGCGGCCGGAGTAGCGTGCTGCCACGGCGCGCGAGAAGTTCTGCAGGTCGGCCACGCGGGTCGGGACGTTGTTCGGCGTCTTGCCGCCGTTGGCCCACTTCGGCGTGCCCCAGATCGTGATGATCACTTCGAGACCGCGCTGCTGCGCGTTGCGGACGAGCTCGTCGATGTCGGCGAAGCGGTACGCGCGGTCGAACGGGTTGGCTGCGTTCGACGGGCGCGTCGGCGCCGTCTTCGACCAGTCGACCAGGGTCCGCACGATCGTGGCGTTGGCGCCGCGCGCCTGGTCGAGCACCTGGGTTCGGTTCTCGTTCCAGCGGAAGGCGACATCGTCGTGGAAGCCGACGTACATCCGCGGCGCCGAGCTTGCGACCGCCGGTGAAAGCAGCGCTGCAAGGGCCGCGACGAGGAGGAGCTGCGTCACTCGTTTCACGGGCATTCTCCTTTGCAAGTGATATTGAATGCCAAGGGTAGCGGCCCCGTGTGAGGACGGTGTTAGCTCGGGTTTCGGCTTAGGTATGCGGTCTAGATGGGATCGGCGCGTAGCGGCTGGGCGCTCCGCCAACTCTCCTAGGCGGCCGTGCGGAGCGCGTCGATCTCGCGCGAGAGCGCGAGTCGCTCGAGCGCCGCAGCCTCGATCTGGCGCACCCGCTCGCGCGTGATCCCGAGGCGCCGACCGATCTCCTCGAGCGACTGCGGCTCCTCGGGGCCGAGGCCGTAGCGGAGTCCGAGCACGGTCTGCTCACGCTCGGGCAGGCTCTTGAGCGCCCGGTGCAGCGTGCTCTCGGTGAGGCTCACCTCGACCTCTTCCTCGACTCCCCCTTCGGCGACGCCGACGAGGTCGCCGATCGAGGCGTCGTTGTCCTCGCCGAGCGGCTTGTCCAGGCTCGTCACCGCGCGGGCGGCCTGCCGCACCTCCTTCAGGTGCTTGAGCGAGATCTTCGAGGCTGCGGAGATCTCCTCGTCGGTCGGCGGCCGGCCGAGCTTGGCCATCAGCTCGCGTTCGGCCTTGCCGATCTTCTGCTCGCGGTCGGCGATGTGGACCGGGATCCGGATCGTGCGCGACTTGTTCGCGACGCCGCGCTGCACGGCCTGCCGGATCCACCAGGTCGCGTAGGTGGAGAACTTGTAGCCGCGGCGCCAGTCGAACTTCTCGACCGCCCGGATCAGGCCGATCACGCCCTCCTGGATCAGATCGAGCAGCGAGAGCCCGTGCCCTTGGTAGCGCTTCGCGATCGAGACGACGAGGCGGAGGTTCGAGTTGATCATCCGGTTCTTGGCCGCGAGGTCGCCGCGCTCGATCTTCTTCGCCAGCTCGACCTCCTCGGCGGCGGTCAGCAGCGGGTAGCGGCCCGCCTCGTTCAGGAAGAGCTGCAGGGAGTCGGTCGTCGCCGCCGCGAGATCGCCGTTGACATAGGTCGCGTCGACTGACGTCGCGCGCCCGCAATCGTCGGAGAGGCTGATCCCGCGCTCCTCCAGCTCCTGGTAGAGGTTTTCGAGCTCCTCGTCCTCGAGGTCGAGGTCCTGCAGCGCGGCGCTGAACTCGGAGAGGTTGAGGCAGCCGGCCTCTTCGCCGGCGTCGAGCAGCGGTCCGAGCGTCTCGCGACTCATCGCCTCTGTCCTTCCCCGGCAGGCGGCGACCGTAACACCTGTCCTAAACGGACATCTAGCGCCAGGGCGAGCGCCTTGCGATCGTGACGAAGATGGCACGGACCCGTTTCCCACCCGTTCGAGAGTCGTGCCTAGCGTGGATCGTGTCGTCGAACAGGAGGTTCGGAGATGCGAAAACTCTCCGCGCTGGCTCTCTTGCCGGTCGTGATCTCGCTCGCAGGAGTTGGAGGTGCCCAGGCCCACACCTTGATCAACTCCGGGAACGTCTACGACACCGGGAACCAGTGCGTGTACAACTTCACGTCGCAGGGGCACACGTACAACTCCGTCGTCGTCCGGTCACTGACGAACACGCCGCCCTGGTACTTCCCGACCGCGAACTGCACGTACCGAAACTCGAAGCCGTCCGGGTACCTGGCCGGTCGCTGGGAGTCGTGGAAGTGGGGCGAGAATGTCGGTGCGTGGATCCTCTGCGGGACGCAGGGGTGGCTGTATGGCGGAGGGTACGAGCTGCAGGTGGGCCGGTCGACGACCGGCTGCGGCGCGGGCTACTACCTGGTCTTCGGTGGAGCGTTTGTCTACAACGGCGGCTGGGTCGGAGGATGGCTGATGACCGACTACGACTGGCTGGCGTGGTGAGAAGGGGGACGGAATGAAACAGCGACTCATGTTGCTCGGGCTCGCGGGCGTGCTGGCCGTCGCCGTCGGCGTCGGATACGCAGCGTCTCTCGGTCTCAAGGAGCCCACACACACGCCGACCCAAGCCGCCGACGAGGTCTACGTCGCGGGTCCGGACGGCGAGGCACTGAAGTGCAATGGCAAGCTCGTCAAGCTGAAGCGGTCAGCGCTCGGCGGCCGCACGCCGCCGCTGACACCGCAGCAGGCCGCACAGAGGAGCGGGCTGGCAGACCCGCCCGTCAAGGTTGCCCGTTGTGAGAAGGCGCCGAACGGGAACGAGACCGGCCGTGCGGTTCTCGTCGACCAGACCGTCGAGGACGCGCCGTAACAAGGTCGGACGAGAGGTGAGCGCGGCTCTGCCACTCTCACCTCTCGTCTAGACTCGCAGGGTGGTTTGGGAGCTGGTGTTCATGCTCGTGATCCTGAAGATCCCGGTCGTCTATCTCTGCTGGGTGGTGTGGTGGGCGGTCCGAGCCGAGCCGACGCCGCTCGAGGGTGCCGGCAGGCTCGCACCCGTGACGCCGCGACCGCCGGACTGCGACTGGCGGCAGCAGCGAATCGAGGCGAGGCGGCGCCCGCGTCCGCACACCGGCGGGCACGGCGGCAGGCCGGAACGCGTCCTCCACGCGCGCGCTAGGGTGAAACGGTGAGCTCGTACGAGAGCAGCGATGCGCACCGCTGGTCCGCCGCCGACAACGTTGCCGGCTTCCTGGCGACGTTGTCGATCTTCGCGAGCGCGCTCGGATTGATCTGGCGGCCCGTCCGGCTGATCCCATTCGCGGTGGTGATCGCCCTGATCGCGGCCCGGATGTCCGCCCGCAACCAGCGGATCGCCTGGTATGCCGTGATCGCCGCCGTCGTCTGCTGGACGCTCGGGATGACGATCGCCGTTGTCACCGAGAATCCGCTCTACTAGCCGATCCCAACCAGGCGCGCTGGTACAACACGCCTTGTGAGCGAGCACGACGTCGACGGGCTGAACGCCGGGTATGCCCGACTCCTGCTCGAGGATTACCTCGAGAATCCGGACGCGGTTCCGCCGGAGTGGCGCGAGCTGTTCGAGAGCGGCGAGAGCGCGCTCGTCGCCTCGCATCCAGGCCTGCTGCGCTTGCTCGAGACGCTCGAGCGTGAGCGCGGAGCGAACGGCCAGCCGGTCCCACTCGCCGCGGCGACCGTGCCTGCACCGCCTGCCGCCGCCGCGCCGGCGCCGGCCGAGATCGACGAGGCCCTCGTCGGCGGGGTCGCGGCTGCGATCGCGCTCGTCAAGGCGCACCGCATGCACGGCCACCTGGCAGCGCGACTCGATCCGCTGGGTTCCGAGCCGCTCGGCGATCCGGCGCTCGACGAGACGCGGTTGATCCCTCCGCTGACGCCCGAGCTCCAGGAGAGGATCCCCGCCGACCTCCTGCGCGTTCACGTTCCGGGCGAGACCCTGAAGGACGCGCTGCCCAATCTCCGCGCCGTCTACAGCGGCACGATGGCCTATGAGATCGAGCACCTCTCCGACCACGCAGAGCGTGTTTGGCTGCGGCAGGCGATCGAGTCGAGCCGCTACCGCCAGCCGCTCGCGCGCGAGGAGCGGATCCGTCTGCTCGGCTCGCTCGGGCGGGCGGAGGGCTTCGAGCAATACCTGCGCCGCTCGTTCCTGGGCCAGAAGCAGTTCTCGCTCGAGGGCCTCGACGCGATGATGCCGATGCTCGACGAGGCGATCGAGCTCGCCGCAGAGGCCGGCGCCCACGAGGTCGTGATCGGAATGGCACATCGCGGCCGCCTGAACGTCCTCGTGCACACGGTCGGCCGCCCCTACGAGTCGGTCCTGCGCGAGTTCGAAGGCGAGCGGACGATCGACGCCGTCGTCGTGAACGACGAGGGGGGTACCGGCGACGTCAAGTACCACCTTTCCGCGACCGGCACGCGGAAGACGCCGTCGGGCGAAGTGACGATCACGCTTGCGCCGAACCCGAGCCACCTCGAGGCAGTCGACCCGGTCGTCGAGGGCTGGACGCGTGCCGAGCAGACGGACCGCTCGGTCGGCGCCGGCATCCACGATCCGTCGGTCGCGCTGCCGATCCTGATTCACGGCGACGCGTCGTTTGCGGGCCAGGGCGTCGTCGCCGAGACGCTCAACCTCTCGAGTCTCGACGGCTACACGACCGGCGGCACGCTGCACGTGATCGCGAACAACCAGGTCGGCTTCACGACGAACCCGAACGAAGGCCGCTCGACGCGCTACTCCAGCGACCTTGCGAAAGGGTTCGACATCCCGATCGTCCACGTCAACGCGAACGATCCTGAGGCGGCGCTCGCGGCCGTGCGGCTGGCGCTCGCATACCGGCAGGAGTTCGGACACGACATCGTGGTCGATCTCGTCGGCTACCGCCGCTTCGGGCACAACGAGCAGGACGAGGCTGCGTACACGCAGCCGCTGATGGTCGCCCAGATCGCGGCGCAGCCGACCGTCGGCCAGCTCTACTCCGCCCAGCTCGTCGCCGAAGGTGTGCTGAGCGAGGAGGAGGCGAACGGGGTCTTCGAGGAGACCCAGCAGAAGCTCCGCGCCGCGCACGACCAGCTGAAGGCGTCGTTCGCGGAGCCGCGCGTGACGAGGGAAGGAAGGATCCCGGCAGACACAGGGGGCGCGGTCGTCACCGCAGTCCCGGCCGACCGGTTGCGGGCCCTGAACGACCAGCTGCTTGCGGTGCCGGACGGGTTCGAGGGCAACCAGAAGCTGCTGAAGCAGCTCGAGCGCCGGCGCGAGCGCATGGACGAGGGCGGGATCGACTGGGGCCAGGCAGAGGCGCTCGCCTTCGCGAGCCTGCTCGTCGAGGGGATCCCGATCCGGGTCTCCGGCCAGGACACCGAGCGCGGGACGTTCTCGCACCGGCACGCCGTGCTGCACGATCAGCGGACGGGGGAGACGCATGCCCCGATCCAAGCCCTGCCCGACGCCGGCGCGTCGTTCGAGATCTACAACTCGCCGCTCTCGGAGTACGCGTGCCTCGGCTTCGAGTACGGCTACGCCGTCGCAGCGCCGGATGCGCTCGTGCTCTGGGAGGCGCAGTACGGCGACTTCGTCAACGGCGCCCAGATCGTGATCGACCAGTTTCTCGTCGCCGGCCTCTCGAAATGGGGCCAGACGTCACGCCTGACCTTGCTGCTCCCGCACGGCTACGAGGGCAACGGCCCCGAGCACTCGAGCGCGAAGCTGGAGCGCTTCCTCCAGCTGGCGGCGCAGGAGAACATCCGCGTCGCGAACGTGACAACGGCGGCGCAGTACTTCCACTTGCTCCGCCGCCAGGCACTCGATGCGACGGCGCGGCCGCTGGTCGTGATGACGCCGAAGGGGTTGCTGCGGCTGAAGCAGGCGGCGTCGTCCCTGACCGACCTCTCCGAGGGCCGGTTCGAGCCCGTGCTCGACGACCCGGGTGCCGACCGGGGCTCGGTGACGAGGCTCGTGCTCACGTCCGGCAAGCTCTACTACGACATCCAGGGGCACGAGGAACGAGTGCACGCGGGCTCCGTCGCGGTCGCCCGGATCGAGCAGCTCTATCCGTTCCCGGTCGAGCCGGCCGCCGCGCTGACGGCGTCGTACCCCCATCTGGGCGAGCTCGTCTGGGCGCAGGAGGAGCCGCAGAACATGGGCGCGTGGCGGACGATCCGGCACCGGCTCGAAGCCGCGGCTCCGGACGGCGTCGAGGTCGGGTACGCCGGGCGCCCGTGGCGTGCAAGCCCGAGCGAGGGCTACCCCACGGCACACCGAGTCGAGCAGGATCGGATCGTGCGCGAGGCGCTCGGGAGGAACGTCTAGGGCTTGGCCTTGCGGCGGGCGAGCACGGCCGCCGCGACCTTTGGCCCGTGCTGGCGGGCGGCCCTCATCACCTGCCGGCGCTGCGCCGGCGGCAGCCGGCGCCAGAGATGAAAGGCGGTCAGTGCGAGGCCGACGGGGCTGGTGGGACGCAAGCGGGGCACGGCGCGCATGTTCGCACATGCGAACGGGTTGCCGTCGCTACCAGTTGCGATCCGCTTCGTCGAGCCAGGCGTCGGCGTGGGGGTCGCCGTGGTGCGGACCGCCGTGGTCGCCGTGGTGATCGTCCTCGTCGTCCTCGGCCGACGCGTGGTGCTCCTCGACGGCCGGTGGAGCGGGCGGCACGGGGGAAACGACCGGGGTGTGGCCGTGATGGTGATTTGGCTCCTCGACCTCCGGCGTCTCTTCGTGCTGGACGACCCCGGCCAGCGTGCGGTCCGGCTCCGGCTCGGCCGGCTGTTCCACGGGCGTCGGCGCCGGGGCGGGGGTCGGCGTCGGCGCGGGCGTGGGGGTGGGGGTGGGGGCAGGCCTCGGGGCGGGAGTCGGGGTCGGGCTCGGCGCCGGCGCCGGCGCGGGTGCGGCCGGAGGGTCGACCGTCTCCGGCACGGGCGCGGTGGGAGCCGGTGCAGGCGCCGGCGACGGCTGCGGTGCGGCAGCGACGACGGGCGTGGGATCGGCCGTGACCAGGCGCTGCGTCGGCGGTGCGCTGCGAGGCGCCGCCGGGCGGTCGACAGGAGGCGTGGCGGGCGAGATCCTGATCACGGTCACGCCGCTCGGCGATCGTTCGGTGATCGTGGGGCGGCCGGCCTCGGGGATCGCCTCGACGACGATCAGCTTCGGGAAGACCATGGCGGCTGCTCCACCGATTACCGCGAGCGCTACGGTGAGCCCGCGCGCAAACATCGATCTCATGCAACTCCCCCTCGCTGCCGAAAACCCACCTACGGAACCTCTATCGGCCGCAAGACGGGAAACTAAAGGGCAAACATGCTGGGAAGCTTCAAGATCAAGCTGGTCGGTACGTTCCTGGCGTTGTCGGTCGTCCCGCTCGCCGCGGCCTTCTGGGGTTTCAGCGCCGTCGCGGAGCGCAGCGTCACGAGCAGCGTCGACGGTCGCCTCGAGGCCGGTCTCAATGCGGCGCTGGCCGCGTTCGAGGACGAGCGCCAGAATGCGGAGGCGGCAGCGAACCGCCTCGGGCGTGATCCGACGTTTCAGCAGGCGCTCGCAGACCGCGATCGCGAGGCCATCCAACGGCTGCTGCCAGAGTGGCCGCCGCTGCGGGTCGAGACGGCGGACGGGTTCGCGGTCGGGCGGGTGCCGGTTGACGGGGCCGAGACGACCGTCTCACTCGTCGGCCCGGGCGACCGCTCCGCGATGATCGTCGCCTCGGTACCGCTGACGTCGCAGCTCGCCAGGCGACTGCACGATCGCTCCGGCCTCTCGGCCCCGGACGAGCTCGTCTTCGTCGACCGGCGGCGCCAGGTCGAAGCTGCCTCCGAGCCCGAGGTCGCCGGCACCACCGCGCTCGCTCCGGGCCGTGTCGAGTCGGCCATGATCGGCGACCGCGAGTACCGCGCGATCGGCGCCCGGCTCGTGCCCGAGAGCACGCTGATGCTGGGCGCGGTGACGCCGAGCTCCGTGATCGCATCCGAGAAGCAGAGCGTGCTCGGGCGCCTGCTCGTCGGCCTGCTTGGCTCGCTGCTCCTGATCGCGTGCGTCGCCTATCTCGCCGGCCGTTCGATCGTCGGCGCGCTCGGACGGCTTGCCGACGCAGCGCACTCGATCGCCGCCGGCCGGCTCGAGGAGCGCGTCGAAGTCCGCGGGCGGGACGAGTTCGCGCAGCTGGGGCGCGCGTTCAACCAGATGGCCGCCCAGCTCGAAGGGCGGCTGGAGGATCTCGAGGATGAGCGGCGCCGCCTGCGAGAGGCGAACGCCCGCTTCGGAGACGCGCTCGCTTCGGCGCTCGACCCGGAGCAGCTGCGCCGTGTGATCGTCGAGTCCGCCGTCGAGGCAACGCAGGCAGAGGGCGGCGTCGTCATCGCCGAGGACGGGTCGTTCGTCGAGACCGGCAATGTCGGCTCGGGCGGCGAGCGGCTCGACTTCGAGCTGACGAGCGGCCGCCGCAGCTTCGGCCGACTGCTCCTCGTCGGCGACGACTTCGACGCTGAGGAGCGGATGACGGCCGCCTCGCTCGCCGGCCAGGCCGTGGTCGCGCTCGAGAACGCACGCCTGCACCGGATGGTCGAGCGGCAGGCGCTCGTCGACGGGCTCACGGGCCTCGCCAACCGGCGCCAGGCCGACGAGGCGCTCGCCAGCGAGCTCGCGCGCACGGAGCGGCTCGGCGGGCCCGTCGGGCTGATCCTGGCCGACGTGGACGACTTCAAGGCCGTGAACGACAGATTCGGCCACCCGACGGGTGACATCGTCCTGCGCGACCTGGCCGACACGCTGCGCGAGAACGTCCGCGAGATCGACACGGCCGCGCGCTGGGGTGGAGAGGAGTTCGCGGTGATCCTGCCCGGAACCGACCTCGAGGGTGCGGCGCAGGTGGCCGAGCGGATCAGGGCCGCCCTTGCCGAGCGCGAGATCCTCTCCGTCGACGGTGCGTCGCTGCACGTCACCGCGAGCTTCGGCGTTGCGACGTCCGGCCCGACCACCACGGTTCAGCAACTCGTCGAGGCAGCGGACGAATCGCTCTACCGCGCGAAGCGCGCCGGCAAGGACCGTGTTTACGCTGGGACGGATCCGGTTACTCGCTTGTAGCAATCGCGGCGAATGCAGGAGAATTTCCGGGTCGTGCGCTAGACTCGACCCTCGTACGGCCGCCCCGACCCCGACACGGAGATCCCTATGCCAGTTGAGACCCCTTCGTTGTTCGCACGTGTGATCCAGGATCATCTCGAGCTGAAGCGCCGCAACGCCGAGCTCGAGCCCGCGATGCCGCTCCAGGGCTATCGCATCGACGATCCGTTCAACAATCATCCGCTGTTCAAGACCGAAGAGCAGGCCCGTCTCGAGGAGACCATGGACGGTGACGAGCCGGCCGTGTCGCTCGACTCGATCCCGCTGACCTGGCCGGGCGAAGAGTCGCTCGAGCGCGTCACGCCGGGTGGGGAGACGTCCGAGGATTCCGGTCTCTGGTCGAAGTCGCGCGACTTCGACTGGGGCGACTAACGTCTAGCCGGGCAGCGCCGCCGCGGCGACTCTGAGGTCGTCGACGAAGAGAGCTCGCTCGCGCTGCCGCGACGTCGCGTCGGGCGCGCGGAGGATCGAGGACGGGTGCACAGTCGCGAAGGCGACCGCCGCGAGGTCCGATTCGAGCGGCCGGCCGCGATCCTTTGTCACCCGCACGCCGCGGCCCAGCAGTGCCTGGGCGGCGGTGGCGCCGAGGCAGACGAGGACGTGCGGCTGCACGACCTCGAGCTCCGCGTCGAGCCAAGGTCGGCAGGCCACGAGTTCGGCGGCATTCGGCTTCTGGTGGATCCGGCGCTTCCCGCGCGGCTCCCACTTGAAGTGCTTGACGGCGTTCGTCACGTAGGCGTCCGCGCGGTCGATCCCGGCTTCCGCAAGGGCCTCGTCGAGGAGCCGCCCCGCCGGGCCGACGAATGGACGGCCCTCCAGATCCTCTCGGTCCCCCGGCTGCTCGCCGGCGAGGAATAGCCGTGCGGCCTTCCGTCCCTCGCCGAACACGGTCTGGGTGGCGTTGCGCCAGAGCGGGCACGCTCGGCAGCCGTCGGCGGCTTCGCGAAGTGCCGCCAGCGACAGCCGCGCGGGGAGGTACTCGGCGGCGCCGACGGAGGTGCTCATGCGGAGTGCGTACCCGAATCCGGGGCGGCCCTCACGCGGCGGGGTTAGGCGGCGGGCAACGAGTCCTCGACGAGCTGATGGGCCAGCCGGCGGAAGGGGCCGTCCTGCGCCATCAGCTCGCGCTCGTTGCCTCGCTGGACGATCCGGCCGTGCTCGAGCACGAGGATCTCGTCCGCCCGGCGGACCGTCGCGAGCCGGTGGGCGATGATGATCGACGTCCGGCCCGCCAGCAGCCGGTCGAATGCCCGCTCGATCACGATCTCGGTCGGCCGGTCGATGTTCGACGTCGCTTCGTCGAGGATCAGGATCCGCGGGTCGGCCAGCAGCGCCCGCGCGATCGAGATCAGCTGGCGCTCTCCGGCCGAGAGCCCCGCGCCGCCCTCGCGGACGACGTGATCGAGCCCGTGTTCGAGGCGCGCTGCGACGCGGTCGACTCCGACGGCGGCCGCGGTCGTCCGCACCTCCTCGTCCGAGGCGTCCGGCTTCGCGAACCGGATGTTGTCCGCGATCGTGCCGCTGAAGAGGAATGGATCCTGGAGCACGACGCCGAGCTGGCGCCGATAACCGACGAGCTCGACGTCGCGGAGATCCGTTCCGTCGACGCGGACCGTTCCCTCGTCCGGGTCGTAGAAACGGGCGATCAGCTTCGCCGTGGTCGACTTGCCGCCGCCCGACTCGCCCACGAGCGCGAGGCAGCCGCCGGGTGGCACCGAGATCTCGATCTCGTGCAGCACCGGCTCCTTGCCGTAGGCGAAGGTGACCCGGTCGAGCTCGAGCCGGCCGTCGATCCTGCCGAGCGGGCGCGCGCCGGGCTTGTCGGCGACGTCGATCTCGGCATCGAGCACGGAGCTGATCTTGTCCATCGCTGCGCTCGCCGCCTGCACTTGGCCGTACAGCTCGGAGAGCTCCTGGAGCGGTTGGAAGACGAGCGCGAGCAGCCCGACGGCGGCGATCAGCGTCCCGATCTCCATGGAGCCGGCGTCGATGAAGCGCGCGCCGGCGAAGAGGACAGCGCCGGTGGCGATCGCCCCGAGCAGCTCGATCGCCGGGAAGAAGACGGAGTAGATCTTCTGCACGTGGACGTTCGCGGTCCGATTCTCCTCGTTCAGCCCGTCGAACTCGGCCTGGAAGGCGCGCTCGCGGTTGAACGCCTGGATCACGGCCATGCCGGCCACCGACTCCGCCAGCTGTGCTGTGACCGTCGCGATCTTCGTCCGCACGTCCGCGGCGGCGACGTGGGAGACTCGCTGGAACCAGCGCGTGATCACGATCGCGGGCGGGAGGATGCAGAGTGCGACGAGCCCGAGCCGCCAGTCGAGCAGGAAGAGGCCGCCCACCGCGGCGACGAGCGTGAGCGTGTTGACGACGAGTGTCGTCAGGCCCTGGTTGAGGACGTCGGAGAGCGCATCGACGTCGCTGTTCAGGCGCGAGATGATCCAGCCGGCCTTCTGCTGCGAGAAGTAGCGGAGCGAGAGCGAGGTCAGGTGCTGGAAGAGGTCGCGACGCAGCTCGAGCACGATCCGCTGGCCGACGCTCGCGAGCCCCAGCCACGTCAGCGTGCCGAGCACCCAGGCGGCGGCGTTGACGCCGACGTACGCGAGCACGGCGAGCACGAGCCGGTCGTCGTCGCCGGCGCGGATTCCGTTGTTGGTCGCGTCCTCGACGAGGAGCCAGCCGGCGACCGGGGCGGCCGCCGACAGCGCCGCCAGCAGCGCGATCAGGATCATCTGCCCCTTGCGCTCGGCGGCGTAGGGGAGGAGCCGCGAGAGGCCCGTGTGCTGTTTCCGGCTACGCGGCAACGGACTCGTCCCCGAAGAGCGCGGTGAAGAGGCCGCCGGCGGCGAGGAGCGCTCCCGGCCGGCCCTGCTCGACGACGCGGCCGGCGTCGAGCACGACGGCGCGGTCGGCGACGCCGATCGTCGAGAGCCGCTGGGTTGCGACGAGCACGGTCCGACCCACGACGGCGGGGCGGAGGTTCTCGACCAGCAGCCGCTCCGTCTCGGTGTCGACGGCCGACATCGGGTCGTCGAGCACGAGCACGCGCGCGCCGGCGAGGAGCGCACGCGCGAGCGCGACTCGCTGCCGCTGCCCACCCGAAAGGTTGACGCCCCGCTCCCCGATCAGCGTGTCGTAACCCTCGGGCAGGTCGTCGACGAAGGCGGAGACGCCGGCGGCGTCGCAGGCGGCGAGCACATCCTCCCAGTCCGCGTCCGGACGCGCCGAGAGCAGGTTCTCGCGCAGGAGCACGGAGAAGAGGACCGGCTTCTGGGTCACGATCGCCACCGCGGCGCGGAGCTCGCGGACCGGAACCTCGCGCGTGTCGACGCCGCCGACGAGCACGCGGCCGCTGGTCGGGTCGTAAAAGCGCGGCAGCAGGTTGAGCAGCGTGGTCTTGCCGGCGCCGGTCGGGCCGCAGACGGCGACGATCTCTCCGGGCTCGACCGCAAGCTCGACGCCGCGGAGCACCTCGGCCTCGGTCCCATAGGCGAAATGAACGTCCTCGAAGTCGAGCCGTAGCGGCCCCTCCGGAAGCGGCCTCGGCGTCACCGGCTCGGGAAGCGGCTCGATTCCGTCCAGCCAGGCGAAGCTGCGCCCGGCCGACGCCACCGCGCGCTGGCCGAGGTTGATGATCCAGCCCAGTGCCTCGAGCGGCCAGACCAGCATCAGCAGGAGCGAGATGAAGAGCATGAACTCGCCGATCGTCAGCTCGCCCGAGATCACGTCGCGGCCGCCGAAGAGAAGCACGGCGGCGATTCCGAGCGAGGGCAGGAAGAGGAGGCCGGGGAGGAAGTGCGCCTCGACCGAGGCGGCGCGCATCGTCTCGTGCCGGACCGCCTCGGCCCGCCCGAGGAAGCGGGCGCGCACGTCGTCCTCGCGCCCGAACGCCTGCACCATCTCGATCCCGACGACCGCCTCGTCCGTCGCCTCGGCGAGGTTCCCCTTCCGCGCCTGCACGAGCCGAGAGATCGGGAAGAGCCGGTGGGCGAAGATGAACGTCAGGATCGCGATCGGCGGCATAGCGAGCGCGGCATAGAGCGCGAGCCGGGCATTGACCGCGGTGAGTACGATCGCTGCGCCGGTGATCATCATCGCGCTCTGGACGCCCTGGACGACGCCCCAGCCGATGAAGTAGCGGACGGGGTAGATGTCGTTCGTCGCGCGCGAGATCACCTCGCCGGTCGCGTGCCGGTCGAAGAAGGCGCGCGGGTAGGTGAGGTAGGCGTGGTAGAGCATGCCGCGAAGCCGTGCCTCGACGGCGATCCCGACCCTGGCGGTCGCGAACCGGCGCAGGAAGTTGACGGCGAAGCGCAGCGCAGCGAGCACGAGGATGGCGCCGAGGTACGGCAGCAGCCGCTCGTCCTGCGGGCCGACGACCGCCTCGTCGACGGCCCGCTGGATCAGGACGGGAATCGTGATCGAGAGGCAGGTGAAGGCGAGCGCGAAGGTGAGGCCGAGCCCAACCAGGCGGCGCTGCTCCCACCACAGCGGCAAGAGGCGGCGCAGGGTCGGCCGGAGGCCAAGATCGGGCGGGTCGACGTGTTCCATCGGCTGGAGCCGACGCTATCAGGCGTGTGCAGAGCGACATCAATGTCGATGTCATCACGACTTGACACGACATCACAATGATGTCATAGTGCGGTCATGCAGATGGCACCGTATGTCCAGGCGCTTCAGGACGACCTCGCCAACGCCGCCGCCCTGGCGGGCGGCGAGGCCGCCCAGGAAGCCGGGCAGCGACTCGCGCAGGCGCTCGAGTCGTCGCTCCAGTTGCGGCTGCTCGATCTCCTCAGCGAGGTCGCGCTATCGCTCAACTCGCAGGTTCCCGGCCGCGTCGAGGTGCGCCTCGCAGGCCGCGAGCCGGAGCTCGTCTACGTCGAGGACGAGGAGGCCGAGCCGGCCCCCGCCTCGGCCGACGACGCGCTCACGGCCCGCATCACGCTGCGTCTCTCGGAGAGCCTCAAGGCACAGATCGACGTGGCAGCCGCCCGCGAGAGCCTCTCCGTCAATTCCTGGATCGTGCGCGCGCTGGCGCGCGGCCTCGAGACCCGTTCCATCCGAGCTGGCCGGCGTCTGACCGGCTTCGCCGAGAGCTGAAAGGAGCTCACATGTCCCGCCTCCACCCGATCCCGTACGGCACCGGCGTCCTGCTCGTCCCGGATTACTGCGCGCCGCACGTCGAGGACCACGACCACCGCGTCGTGAGGCCGACCCGCCGCGTCAAGGGGAAGCGGCATGCATAGGTTCCCGACCGAGCGCGCCCGCCTGAAGGTGCGCAACCCCGCCGGCGACGTCCAGGTCGAGACCGCGGACGTCGCCGAGACGACCGTCGAGCTCGTGCCGCTGAACGACTCCGAGTCGACGCGGCAGGCGATCGAGAAGGCCAGCGTCACCGCCCGCGAAGACGATGTCATGGTCGAGCTCGAGGGCGGCCGGGGCTGGACGATCTCGATCGGCAACTGGGGCTTCGGCTCGGCGAAGGTCAGCGTCCGGATCACGTGTCCGAACGGCTCCGATCTCGAGTGCGACACCGCCTCGGCCGACGTCCGTGTCACCGGCACGCTCGGCGAGGGGCGGATCCGAACCGCCTCGGGCGACCTCCGAGTCGACCGGGTCGAAGGCCAGCTCGAGGCGAAGAGCGCGAGCGGCGACGTTCGGGTCGAGCACGTCGGCGGCCGTGCGACGCTGAACACCGTCTCCGGCGATACGCAGATCCGCACGGCGATGAACGGCCTCGGAGCCAACTCGGTCTCGGGCGACGTCGTCGTCGGCGAGGTCTACGGTGACCTCAGCGTCGGCACGGTCTCGGGCGACCTGCTCGTGCGCGCCGCGGGTCCGGGCGACGTCGGCCTGAAAGCCGTCTCGGGCGACGTCGTCGTCGCGATGCGCCGCGGCCTCCGCGTCAAGCTCGACGTCAACTCCGTCAGCGGCTCGGTCGGCTCCGAGCTCGACGTCAGCGACACGCCCACGCGCGCTGAAGGGCCGGAGGCGAGCCTCCGCGTCCGCACCGTCAGTGGTGACGTCCGGATCACACGCGCGGCCGAGGCAGTCGCGTAGTGCGCAGACCGGGAGGTCTCTGGCGCCACCGCGACTTCCTCTCGCTCTGGGGCGCCGAGACGATCAGCCAGTTCGGCTCGCAGGTCACGTTCCTCGCGCTGCCGCTCGTTGCGATCCTCGTCCTCGACGAGAGCGCGTTCAGGGTCGCGGCGTTGACGAGCGTCGCGTTCCTCCCGTTCCTGCTCTTCACCCTGCCGGCCGGCGTGTGGGTCGATCGGCTGCGCCGGAAGCCGATCCTCGTGCTCGCCGACGTCGGCCGCGCGGCCGCGCTTCTCTCGGTGCCGATCGCGTACTGGGCGGGGGAGCTGACGATCTGGCAGCTCTACGTCGTCGGCTTCCTCACCGGGATCTGCACGGTCTTCTTCGACGTCGCCTATCAGTCGTACATCCCTGCACTCGTCGGCAGGACTGACGTCGTCGAGGCGAACTCGAAGCTCGAGATCAGCCGCGCGGCCGCGAACATCGGCGGCCCGGGCATGGCTGGCGGCCTCGTCGCCGCGCTGACGGCGCCCGTGGCCGTGCTCGTCGACGCCGCCAGCTTCGCGCTCTCGGCGCTGCTCCTCTTCGGGATCCGCAAGCACGAGGAGCCGCCGCCGCGAGCGGAGCGCCGGTCGCTGCGAAGCGAGCTCGGCGAGGGGCTGCGCTACGTCTTCACGCACTCCTACCAGCGCACGATGGTCGCGATGACCGCGCTCTCGAACTTCTTTGGCCAGGTCGTCTTCTCGATTCTGCTCGTCTATGCCGTGCGCGAGCTCGGCCTCTCGGCCGGCACGATCGGGATCGCGCTCGCAGTCGGCAACCTGGGCACCCTCGCGGCGGCTCTGACCGCGAAGCGGATCGGCGACCGGCTCGGCGTCGGGAGGACGATCCTGCTCGCGTCGTGCCTCTTCGGCCCAGGGACGCTCCTGATCGCGCTCGCCCCGAAGGAATACGCGCTGGCGGCGATCGTGCTCAGCATGATCGTGATCGGCTTCGGCGGGATCCTCTACAACGTCACCGCGATCAGCCTGATCCAGGCGATCACGCCCGACCGGATCCTCGGCCGCGCGAACGCGTCCCGCCGCTTCGTCGTCTGGGGCGTCGTCCCGCTCGGCGGCTTCACCGGCGGCGCGCTCGCGTCGACGATCGGCCTGCGCGAAACGATGGTCGTCGGCGCGCTCGGCGGTCTGCTCACGATCGTCCCGATCCTCGTCTCGCCGCTCCGCTCCGTCGGCCGGATGTCGGAGCTCGAGCCTCAGTCCTCCCCAATCGCCTCGGCGAGCAGCGCGCCAGCGTAGCTCCGCCAGGCGAGGTCAGGCTGCGCCCGCAGCCGCGCCAGCCCGTCGCTCACCGCCGCCAAACCCTCCGAGTCGGCGGTGAGCCGGGCGAGCGCGTCCTCGAGCCGGTCGCGCGCCTGCTCGTCGTCGAGGTCGTCGGCCATCGAGGCGACCGCACGCCCGTCGAGGTCGAGCTCGCGGCGCGGGTCGCCGCCGGTTGCGAGCAGGAGCTCCGCCCGGCGCGTCGCCGCCTTCACCTCGTCCGGATCGAGGTCGAGATCCCGTCCGGCGAGCCAGGCGAGGCCGAGTAACAGACCGCTACTCGGCCCCGCCTCGAGCAGTTCCAGCAGCTCGCGCATGCCGGAACCTTATGGCTACGGGATGTACGCCAGATCCTCCGGCGGCGGCCCGACCATCGGGGTCTCGAAGAACGTGCCCGCACCATCCGGATCGATCGTGACCGTGCCGCCGCTCGCGAAGAACGTCGCGATCTGGGCCTGCGCCTGGAGCGCGATCGTGGTGCCCGCGCCGCCGATCCCGGTCAGGAACGTATGCGGGTTCGACGGCAGCGCAGGGATTGCGGCCCGGGCGAGGTCGTTCCGGAAGAGCGTCGTCCGGCTTTCGAGCCCGCCCGCTCGGATGATCGCGCTCGTTGTCGGGTTCGGCACCGTCTTGTCACCGCGCGCGAACTGGAGGATCACCGACTTCGCCGGGACTTCCGCGAGCGGTGTCTGGATCAAGTGCGGCGCGTACGCGACGGGATTGCCCGACTGGCTCGTCCATTCCGTCCACTCGATCAGCCGCTGGATCGCCTCGGCGCCGGGCACCGTATCGACGAGCGGCGGCAGGTTCCGGAGCGGGATGTTCTCGTCGAACTGGAAGAGCCCCGGCAGGTTGGCGAGCGGCGGCGTCCGGTTGACGAGTGCGAGCCAGACGAGCGGCCGGAAGCTCTGGCTCAGCCGGGCGATCTCGATGATCGAGCCGCCGGGAACGTTCGGCACACCCGTGCGAACGTTGGACTCGACCGCAAGGAACTTCGTCCCGTAGATGCCGCCGAACGACTGGCCGAAGTAGGAGATCCGCGACGGGTCGAGGTCGCGGCTCCCGTTCCCGTCGACGTCCATCCCGACCTCGAGCTCGCGGACGAGCTGCATCAGGTCGATCACCGTCTGGCGGAGGCCGTCGCGCCCGCTGATGAGCGTCTTCGGCGCAGCGGCGTTGACGCCCTCGGTCGAGTCGATCGTGCCGTTCCCATCCTGGTCGAACCCGCGGCCGCCGGCGGAGAGCGTGACGGGGCCGTCCGTTGTCCGGTTGACCGTGAGCGTGCCGAGGGAGCCGCCGCCGTGGCCGACGACGTTGATCGCGATCGTCGCGATTCCGGCCTGTGCCATCGAGGCGGCGACGATGAGCGGGCTCGAGTTCTTGTTGTCGCCGAAGCCGTGGCCGAAGATCGCCACGGGGAAGCCGCCCGCGGGGGCCGTGCCGTTCGGGAGGAAGAGGTTGAAGTGAACCCGGTTCGTGCTCTGCACGGCCGGGACGCCGGTTGCCGAGCCGGTTGCCGGAATCCACTTCCCCGCCGTCTCGTAGTCGGGCGAGTCGTAGGCGCCGAAGGCGATCGTCCCGATCGAGCCGAAGAGGCTGAGCAGGGGGAACGCGGGCAGCGGCGTGCCGGGACCGGGCGGAGCGACCGTCGTCTGGCGCGCGAACAGGATCGAGCTGACGCTGGTGCGGGCGAACACGGTCCGCTCGCCGGCGGTGCCGAGCGTGAAGCTCGCGGGCGTGGGCGTGGAAGCCTTGATCTGGCGGCGCACCTGCTCGAGCAGCGGAGTCACGCTCTGGGTGGTGAAGAGGCTCGCCGCGGCGACCTCTGCCTTGCGGATGCCGGCGGGAAGCGAGTGGTTCAACGCCTGGACCAGCTCCTGCCGATAGTCCTTGTCCCCCCGGTCGTTGCTCTGGCCGAAGTTCAGGTCGCGGATGAACCTGGCCGGCTCGATCGGATCGCCGGCCGCGTCGCGCACGCCGGTCGTGACGACGAGGAGATAGGTCGCGTACTGGTCGAGCAGCTGATCCGACTCGACGTGGAGCGTGGCGCTGGCCGGGTTCCAGATGACCTGGTTGATCCCGGTCACCTCGCCGTCCGAGAGCTTGACGAGGAAGATCGAGTCGCTGGTTGCGCTGGCCGGGTCGATCGCCGCGGTGAAGGGGATCGAGATCCGCGGCTGGACGTTAAAGCCGTCGAGCTCGTTCAGGACGTCGATGTCCTGGCAGTCGGACGGGAAGACCGCGCAGTTCGGCTTCGGCAGGTCGACCCGGACCCCGGTCAGCTGGGTCGCGTCCGGCTCCGTGTAGCGGTCGCTCGGGAACGGCGACCCGGACGGCGAGGAAAGGTCGAAGACCGGTTGGACGCCCGCGGCCTGCGCGAGCGACGGTGTGAGGCCGGCAACGAGCAACGCCAGCAGCAGGAAGCGGCGGAACGGCATCGGGTGTCTCCTTCGGGTGGGTGACCCAGAAAGCCGGCGGGCACGCTCTCCCCTTGCGCGCCGGCGCCCGATGCTACCACGGTTGTAAATCGGGTCAGGCTCCGACGGCGGGCCGGCTTCCACTCGAGGTCGACCGCTCGTACCAGTCCGACCAGCTCCCCTCGTAGGAGCGCGCCTCGCCGTCGCCGACCTCGACGATCCGGTCGACGATGCGGTCGAGGAAGTAGCGGTCGTGCGAGATGACGCAGACGGTTCCGTCGAACTCCTCCAGCGCCGTCTCGAGTGCCTCGACCGAGTCGATGTCGAGATGGTTCGTCGGCTCGTCGAGCACGAGCAGGTTCGGACGGGCGAGCATCAGCAGCAGGAGCTGCAGGCGCGTCCGCTCGCCGCCGGAGAGGAGCTTGTTCGCGCGGCGCACCTGCTCGTAGGGGAAGAGGAACTTCATCAGGAGCGACACGGCCTCGCCCTCGGCGCAGCGGTGCGCGAGCCGGACCGTCTCGAGCGGGCTCGACTCGGGGTCGAGCGTCTCCTGATCCTGCGCGAGGTACCCGATCCTGATCGAGGGGCCGACCCAGACCTCGCCCTCGGTCGGTTCCAGCTCGCCGACGACCGTCTTCAGGAGCACGCTCTTGCCGGCGCCGTTCGCGCCGACGAAGCCGACGCGCTCACCGTGGACGACGGTCAGCTCGACGTCGGCGAGCACGACGTCCTCGCCGAACTGCATCCCGACGTGGCGGAGCTCGAAGACGCGCTGGCCGCCGCGCTCGTGCGGGTGCAGCCGCAGCGCGATCTTCCGGCGCTCGAGCACGGGCCGCTCGACCTTGTCCATGCTGTCGATCTGCCGCTGCTTCACGCGCGCCTGCTTGATGTGCCGCTGATCCGGCACCCAGCTCGCCCAGAGCTTGAAGCGGCGGATCGCCTCCTCGAGTCGCTCGATCTCCTTCTGCTGCGTCACGAACTGCTGCTGCTGGCGCTGCAGCTCGAGCTCCCGGGCGAGCGTGTAGGCAGAGTAGTTCCCCGGCCACATCCGAATTCGGCCGCGGTGCAGCTCCGCGATCTGACCGACGGTCTCGTCGAGCAGGTAGCGGTCGTGGGAGACGGCGACGGCGGCGCCGCCGAAGCCGGCGAGCAGGCGCTCGACGAGCGAGCGCCCGACCGCGTCCAGATGCGCCTCGGGCTCGTCGAGCAGGAGCACGTCCGGATCCCGGGCGAGACAGGCTGCGAGCGCGACCAGCTTGCGCTGGCCGCCGGAGAGCGCGCTCGTCGGCAGCGCCAGGTCGGCCTCCGCGATCCCGAGGTCGAGCAGCGTCGCGCGCGCGCGGCCGTGGATGGTCGGGCCGCCGGCCGCCTCCCAGCGCTCGACCAGCTCCTCCTGCCGGTGGAGCACGCGCGCCATCTTGTCCAGATCGGTCGCGAGCTCGGGCGAGGCCAACTGCTCGGCGACATGGTGCAGGTCGCGGTCGAGCTCGTCGAGATCGGGACGTGCTGCGCGGACGGTCTCGAGCGGCGTGCGGTCGTCACCGAGCGGATGCTGCGGGAGGAAGGAGACGACGAGGCCGCGGCGCCGCACGCAGGCGCCGGCGTCGGGCTCCTCGAGCCCGGCGATCAGCCTCAGCATCGTCGACTTCCCCGAGCCGTTCGCACCGACGACGCCCACGCGGGCGCACGGCTCGATCGCGAAGTCGAGCCCGTCGAGCACGACTCGGCTGCCGAACGACTTGCGGACGGCGTTGAGGCTGACGAGGGCCACGGCGCTAGCCGGCGGCGCGGACGACCGAGAGCACGTAGTCGTCCCGGCCCTCGCGCAGCGCGTCCGCCAGCCGGGCGTCGCCGGAGATCCCGGTGCGTCCCGCGAGCACGTCGTACAAGCGCTCGTCACTCATCCCGGCGCCGCGCGCAGTCGTGAGCAGCTCGCGGATCACCGGCCGCGGCTTGCCGTCAGGGGCGAACTGCCAGGCGGGGTAGAGGAAGTCGTATCCGCCGGGGCGCCGGACGCCGAGCAGTTCGCCGGCACGGCGCATGGCATCGAGCCGCTGCGTTCCCACCCCGAGCCGGGTCGAGAGCCAGGAGCCGGAGAGCGATTCCTCGGCGAGCGCGACCTCCATGCTTCGAATCATGCCGTGGCGACGCGGGCGCGTCGACCGCCCAGCGCCCAACGGGCGCCTTCGACGGCCCAGCCGCCGATCGCGAGCACGAGCAGCACGAGTGCCAGCAGGAAGAAACTCAGGTGTCTCCGTCTCATGGGTCGAGAGTACGACGCCCCGGGGCCGGGGGCATCGGCCGTGACGACGATTCGGCGTCATCCTTGCGGGGGATCTGCCGTGTCTATGCTGGCCGCATGCCGAGTCACTGGGAGCTGATCGTCCTCGGCCTCGTGCTGCTGCTGCTCTTCGGCGCGAAGCGCGTCCCGGAGCTCGGGCGACAGCTCGGGCGTAGCGTTCGCGAGCTGAAGGACATCGTCCGCGAGGCGGATCCGCGCGAGGACCTGCGGCGAGCGTTGGACGCGCCCGAGGACGAGGCGCGCGCCGCCGGCACCGACCGGCGAGACGAGCCCTCCTAGAGCTCGTCGCGCTCCGCTCGCAGCTTCTCCGTCAGCTCGTCCATCTCGTCGCGCAGGTCGTTGAGCTCGCGGATCGTCAACGCATGGCGCTCGTTCTCGAAGACCGTGATCAGCTCGGCCAGCCGCGCGCGTGTCGTCCCGACGTTCTGCAACCGATACTTCTCGAAGAACTCCATGCCGCAGCCCTTTGCTCGCACATCCGGCTCCCAACGTCTACAACGTCAAACGTGCGGCTGGGGGTGCGCGTCGGTGGAACGTCGCTCACTCTCCCGCGATCCGCCGCGGCACCGGGGCCAGACGCAGCGTGGTTCTGGTGGTGGGTTCAAGACCTGACCAGGTGCGAAGTTTTGCGCCGCCAGATTGCGCTGGCGCGTTTAACTCGGTCGGGTTCAGGTCACTCAGATTTGCTCAAGCACATGGCCGTACGCCGATGCTGCCTTCGGCGGCGATGGAAGGTCCTAGCAACACCGGTAGTGTCGAGATGAGCTCACCTATCAGTCCCCCACCGATCCGCCGCTGGCGCCCAGAGTTCCTCCCCGCCTACGTGGGCAATGGCGTAATGGGACTGCGTGCGACGCGCATCCCGCTACGCGACGGCGTCGCGATTGTCAGTGGATTTGCAGGCGTACATCCGGCCGACCGCGTAGAAGCGTTCGCACGGGCGCCCTATCCACTCGCCGGAGACGTGGTAGTTGGCGAGGTAGCGCTTTCACAGCATCCTGAGCGCGTGACGCTGATCGAGCAGCGCTACGACTTCTCGTGTGGGGAGCTCACGACGCGATTGCGGTTCGACGCTGGTGTCGCCCAGGCGGAGCTCGAGATCGTCATGTTCTGTAGCCGAACGCAACCGACGATCGCAGCGCAGGAGGTCTCGATTCGTGTCGATCGTGCCTGCGACGTCGCGCTGTGCGCGGCGGTCGACCCGGTCGAGCTGCCCGGGAGATGGGACAGGCGCGATCGCGAGCCGGCGAAACGGGTCGACGGTTCGATGCGGTGGGAAAGCCACGGAGCACTGTCGACGTGCGGAGCCGCGTACTCGACCGAGCTCCTCGGCGCGTCTGAGATCCGGGGCGAAACTGAGGGCGGCGAGCTCCAGCGCCTCGCCACCGCCTACCGGTTTCGCGCTCGGGCCGGACGCTCCTACCGGCTGCGGCAGCTGACGAGCCTCGTCCCGGACGCACTCCACTCCGAGCCCGATCGGCAGGCGATCCGGCTTGTCCACCTCGCGGCCGAGCTGGGCTTCGAAGAGCTGCGCACCGCGAATCGCCGCGCCTGGGAATCACTCTGGGAGGCCCGCGTCCGTCTCGTCGGCGCTACGCGGCGCTGGCAGGCGCTGGCCGACGCAGCGTTCTTCTACCTCCACTCCTCGGTACACCCCTCGTCGCCCTCGAGCACGTCGATGTTCGGGCTCTCCTACTGGCCCGACTACCACTATTACCGCGGCCACGTCATGTGGGACATCGAGGCGTTCGCGCTGCCGCCACTCCTGCTCACCCACCCGGACGCCGCACGGTCGCTGCTCGACTTCCGCGGGAACCGGCTCGCAGCCGCCTGCGATAACGCCCGGCTGGGCGGGTACCGAGGCGCGCAGTTCCCGTGGGAAAGCAGCATGCGGTTCGGAGAGGAGGCAGCGCCGGACGAGGGAGCTGCGAGCGGCCGAGAACATCACGTCTCCATCGACGTCGCGCATGCCTTCGCACAGTTTGTGCATGCCACGGGCGATCTCGAGTATGCGCGTGCCCGTGCCTGGCCCGTGCTACGCGACGTCGCGGTCTGGATTGAAAGCCGCGTGGTGGAGACGAGGCGTGGCTATGAAATTCACCGCGTGACCGGAGTCGCGGAGAAGGAGAAACCCGAGAACAACAACGCGTTTCTCAACCTTGGCGCGATCACCGTCCTGCGTGAAGCGGTCGCGCTTGCCGAGCTCGTCAAGGCACCGCCCGGCACGCGCTGGGAGGAGATCTCGCGCAAGCTCGTCGTCCCGCTCGACCAACGGAGCGGGATCATCCGCAACTACGACGGCCACCGCGCGAGCGACGAGAAGGGCGAGACGCCCGAAGCCGCGGCTGCCCTCTTCCTCTTCGGCTACAACGCGACCGCGCGGGTTGAGGAAGCGACATACCGCCGCGCGATCGAGCTCTCACGCGGCCTATGTGGGTTCGCCGATGCTCTCCGCGCTCCTCGGCGTCTTCGCCGCTCGAGTGGGGGACCGCGAACGTGCACTCGAGCTCTTCGAACGCGGATATGGGGATTTCGTGCTCGAGCCGTTCGCCGCGACTGACGAGTACAGCCCTGAGGTCTTTCCTGACCAACAGCGCGCCGGGCCTTTCACGGCGAATCTCGGCGGGTTCCTCAGCGCGCTTCTCTACGGCCTGACCGGCATCAGGATTGGTCCAGGAGATCCCGTGTCCTGGTGCCAACGACCGCCGTCGCTACCCGCCGGCTGGCGCGGCATCGAAATCGACCGAATCTGGGTCCGCGGCGCTCCCGCTCGCCTGAGTGCACGGCACGGGGACGAGCGCGCTCGGATCGAACTCCTCTAGCTGTCTGACCGGCTTCCAAGCTGCGGACTGCGTTGTAGATCCGGGCGAGCAGCTGCTCGACGATGGCGGCCACGCTCTTGATTGCCTGACTGTTGAGTCGCCTCATCTCGCCTCCCGAGTCGCCTGTCCACTCGGGCTCAGGCGAGTCTCGGCTGGAGCTCCTGCTGCCAGAAGCGGAAGAAGCCGTCTTGGTCGGGCCCGACCTGGTGGAGCGCGATCCGGTCGAAGCCGGCCTGCTCCCACGCCCGGATCTGTTCAAGCACGGGTGTCGGGTCGGGGCCGCACGGGACACCGTCCGTCGCCATCTCGATCGTGACGCTCTCGGCGACAGCGTCGAAGTCGGACGGCCGCGGCAGCTCCTGGTTGATCGTGCCGCCGAGGCCGCTGTGGCGCCAGAGCTCGAAGACCGTCTGCTTGGCGTTCTCCTCGTTCTCCGCCCAGCAGATCCGGACCTGGCCGTACCGCGCTCCGTCGCCGCCGCCCTCGCGGTACCGCGCGACCGTCTCTTCGTTCGGCTCGGTCGTGACGAGGGCGTCGCCGACTCGTCCGGCCAGCTCGGCCGCGCGCGGGTTTGCGGCGGCGACGGCGATCGGGATCGGCTGCTCGGGGAGCGTGTAGAGCCGAGCGTGATCGACGGTGTAGTGCCGGCCGCGGTGGGTCTGCTCTCCGCCTTCCCACAGCAGCCGGATCACCTCGATCGCCTCCTCGAGCATTTCGATCCGCTCGTCCGGCGCCGGCCAGCGGGCGCCGAGCACGTGCTCGTTCAGGTTCTCGCCCGTCCCGAGGCCGAGCGTGAAACGTCCGGGCAGCATCGCCCCGACCGTCGCGGCGGCTTGGGCGACGATCGCCGGATGCGTCCGGATCAGCGGGCAGGTGACACCGGTGGCGACCTGGAGCTGTTCGGTCGCCTGGGCGATCCCGCCGAGGACGCTCCAGACAAACGGGCTCTGACCCTGCGCATCGATCCACGGGTGGAAGTGGTCGGAGACCATCACGAACGAGAAGCCGAGCTCCTCGGCCCGGGCCGCGTTGCGGACGAGGTCGAGCGGTGCATGCTCCTCCGACGAGAGCCAGTAACCGAACTCGGTCATGCCGCGCTTGCTACCTCGCGCGGCGAACGTTGAAACCCGGGCCGCCCGTCGGGGCGTCTCTCGGTCATTGAAAGACCAGTGCCCTGGTGTGCCGTCTTGATCCTTGCTTCGCAGGGGCCGTCAAACGAGGAGGGTAGAAGGGTTCGGCATTCGTCGACCTACTCCCGGTGCTGACGCCGGTTCCGCCCGCGACGTCATGGGCAGAAGGTTCCGCAAGACGTTCGCGTTGTCGATCGCGTACCCCTCCCAGTCGTTGTTGAAGTACGCGAAGACCTCGACCGACTTCGACCAGCGATCGAGTCGTCCGGCCCACTCGGTGAGTTCGGAGCGCGAGTAGTTTCCGTTTCGGCCACGCGTGCCGCCGTGGAATCGCACGTACGTGTAATCGGTCGTGATTTCGTACGTCTGGAAGGTGTTCACGGAGGGGCGGTCGGCAATCACTAGGGCGGCATTGTGCTCTCGCAACAGCGAGTACGTCTCGGCTCGAAACCAGGAGGGATGCCGCAATTCGAAGGCATGTCGACGACCATCGTGGAGATGCTCGAGGGTGCTCTCGAGCCGATCGGGGTCGTAGCGGAAGTTCGGCGGCAACTGCCAGAGCAACGGCCCGAGCTTTGGAGATTGCAGCAACGGCTCGATTCGCTCATAGAGCAGCGACAGGTGCTTTGAGACCTCGGTCAGCCGCTTGATATGCGTGATGTACCGGCTGACCTTGACCGCGAACGTGAACCCAAGCGGAGTCTCGGAGACCCACCGCGCCACACTCGCTGCCTGAGGCAGGCGATAAAACGTCGTGTTCAACTCGACCGTGTCGAAACGCTCGGCGTAGTAGGAGAGCCACTGGCGTTGAGGGAGGCGCGGAGGATAGAAGACACCCGCCCGCCAATGAGGGTAGTTCCATCCCGAACAGCCGATCCGTGGCAGGTGAGACGCTTCCTGGGCAGAGGACACGCCTCCTTGGTTCCCGCCTCGAGCACTGCTGAACATTCACGCTGAGTGGGACGCGTGAGACTTTTGTTTAGGGGTGACGAGTGCCGGGGAAATGAGCGCGCGGCTCGCACATGCTAGGCGTGAGTGAGCCCAATAGTTCAGGAGTCGGTGCGCGATCAGTCGTGTGGCTGAGGTCGAACCCTCCGGGCCCGGGGCATGCGGACGGAGAATGTTTTCGTTGCTCGGAAACGAAAGACCCGCATTTGCGGGCCTTTCTCTTGTGGAGCGTGCCGGGATCGAACCGGCGACCTCCGCCTTGCAAAGGCGGCGCTCTCCCAGCTGAGCTAACGCCCCGGGGCGGCTGTCAGTGTAGAGGCTCGTCCGGTCCGCGGTTGCCGCGGAGGCCCCGGTGCTGAAGGGCGCGTAGGCCGGCGCTGAACGTCTGCGCCTCCGCCGCAGGGAGGCGGCCACCCTGCTCGAGCCGGCGAATCCGGGCCTCGAGGATCTCCAGGTCGGGCGACGGCTTCGGCGTCTCCTTCGCCGCGAGCGCTCGCTCGCGCTCCGCGAGCGCCGCCTCCTGCTCGGTGAGCGCGTCGCTCCGCGCGGCGAGCTCCTGCTGGGTGCGGACGAACGCCAACTCGGCTTCGCGCAGCTCGGCCAGCTTCGCCTCGACCCGCTCGATGTCGTCGGAGCTCTGTGTCTGCGAGCTGCGTTGTCGCTCGAGATCCGCCTCGCGTTGTGTGAGCGCCCCAGCTCGGGCGTCCAGCTGGACTGCTCGCTCCTCGAGCGCGGCCTCGCGCTCGGAGAGCGAAGCGTCCCGTTGCTCGACCGCTCTCGTCGAGTCCTCGAGCGCCTGCTCCCGGAGGTCGAGGGCGGCCGCTCGCTCGTCGAGCTCGATGGCGCGCTCGTCCGGAAGGTCGGCTTCTGGCTGGTCGACGCGTTCCTGCTCGCGCGCCGCCCGGGCTTCTTTCGCCTCCGCGAGCCGCAGCCGGACGGAGTCGAGGCGCGAGCTGCGGCCCTCGGCTGCGTCGAGCTTCTGCTCACGCTTCTCGACGCGCGCGACTGCGTCTGCGAGCTCGCGCTCCCGGCGCTGCACGGCTGCGACGCGCTCGGAGAGCGTCCGCTTCAGCGCGGCGAGCTCGTGGGCCGCCTCGGCCCGTTGCCGGCGCAGCGCCTCGCGTTCCGACTCGAGGTCGGCGGGCTGGTCGCGCGATCTCTTCAGGCCCATACGAGGCCCGATCGTACCCGCTTAGGCGGCGCGCTCCAGGCGCTCTTCCTGGCGGGCCCGGCGCACGATGTCGTCGCGCTCGCCGAAGCGGATGCGCGCGCGCTCGGCGCGGTGCTCGTCCCAGAGCGTCAACAGCTGCTCGTCGATCTGCTTGATCTCGTCCACGATCGCCTGCTGGCGGCCGTACGAGAGCTGATGCCACAGCTCGCCGCGGACCTCGCTCAGGCGCTCGATCTCCGCATGAATCTCAGGAATCGTTCTCATGGCTCTGAAAACGACTCCCGACCGGCTTTTAGTCCGACTGCTCGCCGATCTAACGGAAACGCAACACGAGAAACATCAGTCGTAGCCGAGATCGGCGAGGCGGTCCTCGTCCATGCCGAAGTAATGCGCCAGCTCGTGCAGGACGGTGACCCGGATCTGCTCCTCCAGCTCGGCCGGATCCGGGAAGTCCTCGACGAGCGGCCGTCGGTAGATCGAGATCTTCGCCGGCATGTACTCGGGCCAGTCGAAGAGTCCGTAGAGGTCAGGCTCCTCGCGGTTGGCCTCCTCGACGACGACGGCGACGTTGTCGAGCGCCTGCGCGAGCTGCTCGGGGAGCGAGTCGAGCGCGGCGGCGACGTGTTCCTCGAAGGTCATCAATGGCTGGGGGCGAGCGGTTGTCGCTGCTGGAGCAGCTTGACGGTGAGCGCGCCGAAGACGAAGCCGCCGATGTGGGCGAAGAACGCGACACCGCCACCCTGCTCCGGGTGGGCGATCGAGGCGCTCCCGTCGAGGAGCTGAAAACCGAACCAGAAGAGGAGGAAGAAGGCCGCCGGGATCTCGCGCAGGACGAAGACGATGATCGTGAGCACCTTGGCCCGCGGGAGCAGCACGAGGTAGCCGCCGAGCACGGCCGAGATCGCGCCGCTGGCGCCGACGTTCGGGATCGTGCCCTCGAGCTCGCTCGCATAGCTCAGGGTCACAAACGACTGCACCGCCGTCGCCGCGACCCCGCCGAGGACATAGAAGAGGAGGAACCGGACGCGACCGAGCGCGTCCTCGAGGTTGTTGCCGAAGATCCAGAGGAAGAGCATGTTGCCGAGCAGATGAGCCCAGCCGCCGTGCATGAACATCGACGTGAAGACGGTGAGCAGCCAGCCCTGCCCGATCGTGGGACACGAGCCCTCCACCTCGCACGGGTGGTAGGCGAGCTCGTCGACCGACCCCTGCAGGTCGGGGAGCTGGTAGAGGACCCAGACAAGGATGTTCGCGACGATCAGCGCGTAGGTGACGAGCGGCCGCGAGCGGGTCGGCACGTTGTCGCGCAGCGGCAGCATCGCGCCCGGATGCTATCCAGCCAGGACTTGACAGATAAAGACTTAGATAATATTCTGGCGTTGCAGTCAGATCAACGAGCAACGAAGGAGGAATGGCTGTGGCAACACTGGTTCGCTGGGAGCCGATTCGCGAGCTGGCGACGCTGCAGACGGAGATGAGCCGGTTGATGAACGGCGTCTTCGAGGGCACCGGTCGCGCCGCGAACGAGTGGGTACCCGCGGTCGACGCGTGGGAGACCGAGCACGAGCTCGTCTACGCGTTCGATCTCCCGGGCGTGCCCGAGGAGCGGATCTCGGTCGAGCTGCACGACGACACGCTCACCGTCACCGCGACGCGGGAGCGCACGGACGAGCGAAGCGAGAACGGCTTCGTCCGCTTCGAGCGCCGCTTCGGCACCTTCAGCCGCGCCGTCGGCGTGCCGGCCGGCGTGACCGAGGACGGCGTTCAGGCCGACTACCACGACGGCGTGCTCGAGCTCCGGATCGCGAAGCCTGAAGAGCCAAAGCCCCGCCGGATCAAGCTCGGCGGCGCGCACCCGACGCTCGAGGGCGGGACCGAGCAGCAGCAGTGACGGCTCCGCGGTGGGCGGGCGCCGCACGGCGCTCGCCCCGCGGCGTTAGAGTCGCGGCATGGCCGCCTTTCCCGAGGGGTTGAACGAGCAGGTCGGGCACGAATTCGCGGCCTCGCAGCAGTACGTTGCGATCGCAGTCCACTACGACGCGCAGACGCTGCCGCGCCTCGCCGCGCACTTCTACCGGCAGGCGGTCGAGGAGCGCAACCACGCGATGATGATCGTCCAGTACCTGCTCGACGCCGACGAGTCGACCGCCATCCCGGGCGTGGCAGCGCCGCAGACCGAGTTCGTGGACGTGGTCGAACCGGTGCGGCTCGCGCTCGAGCAGGAGAAGCGCGTCACCGAGCAGATCTCCGAGCTCGCGAAGCTCGCCCGCACCGAGGGCGACCTCGTCGGCGAGCAGTTCCTGCACTGGTTCCTGCAGGAGCAGCGCGAGGAGGTCTCGTCGATGGCCGCGCTCCTGACGGTCGTCGAACGCTCGCAGGACAATGTGATGCTGATCGAGGACTTCCTCGCCCGCGAGGCCGTGGGCGATGCTGGCAACGAGGCCGGGGCGCCCCCGGCGGCAGGCGGCGCGCTCTAGCGGAGAACGAGCCCTCAGGCGGGAGTCGGGATCGCTTCGCGGACGTGCTCGGCGACGGCTTCCATCTCGACCGCCGCGCCGGTGACGTCCTTGAGCAGCTCGTCCGCGTTTGGCCTCTGTCCGAGCCCCCACAGCTCGACGAGCAGCGAGCCGGCCTCGCGCTTCTTGAACCAGTCGCTGCCGAACTCCTCGCGCATGAAACTCGTCATCTGCGCCGAGAAGGCCCAGGCGCGCAGGTACGACGTCACGTAGTAGCCGGAATCGATGTCGGCGAGGTAGTCGGTCGGGCTCGGCTCGACCTTGAGCGCGTCGCCGAGGATCTCGACGTACCGGCCAGGCATTTCCGTCACGTCCGGCGCCGCGTGGAAATCGATCTCGTAGAGCAGCTTCGCGCAGTAGCGGCGGACGTAGAAAAGGAGCTGCACGGCGCCCTCGGCCGCGAAGACGTCCGGCCGCGGGAAGCTGAGCATGCTCGTGAGCCAGGCGCGGTCGTCGATCAGGTGATCGAAGAGCATCGCCCAACCCTCGGTGACCGCGTTGTCGCCGAGCCGCTTCTCCTCCATCTTCAGGCTCGGGTTCGTGAAGGCGAAGTGTTCGGTGTGGCCGGCCTCGTGGAAGAGCGCGTACCAGTCGTCCGGCCCGCCCTGGGGCTGGATCACGAGCATCACTCTGTCCGGGATCTCGATCGGGGCGCAGAACGCGCGCGGGCTCTTGGTCGGCCGTTCCTCGACGTCGAGATGGACGTTCTGCTGCGCATCGAGGTCGATCCCGAGGCCGGAGAGCGTCCCGCGCAGCGCCGGCAGCATCCGGTCGGCCGGGAATGCCTCGTCCCAGCCCGAGCCTCGGAAGAAGCGGCGGACATCCCAGCGCTCGGCCTCGCCGAGGCCGACGCCGACGCGCTCGCGGAGGACGCGGTCCATCGAGTCCTCGTACAGGCGCTCGGTCGCGTCGAGGAAGGCGCGACACTGGGCTGCGAGACCTTCGAGGTCGTACTGGAACCGGTCGCGGTAGAGGTGGAAGTAGGTCGGTGCGCCGAGGTCGGGCATCGCACGCTGCGTCGTGTGGACGGCGTCGAGGTAGAGCGGGTTCAGGTGCTCCTCGGTGAGATCGTTCCGCGCCGCCTCGAGCCGTGCGCGCGTGTCGCGCTCTGCGGTGTTCGCGATCGTCGGTGGCAGCATCCGATAGCCGACCGCCTCGCCTTCGTGCTGGATCTCGAGCCTCGTCTCGCTCTCGGCGATCTTCTCCGCGTGCTCGCGCGTGAGTTCGCCGAGGTAGCCCTCGCACCCGAACCGAAAGAGCTCGAGGTTCTGCCGGCCCTCGACCGAATCGCCGATGCGTCGGATCGTGTCGAGGTCCGTGAGGTCAGCGTGACGCTCGTAGATCGCGCGCAGCTCGAAATCGGGCTTCAGGCCTGCGTAGTGGAGGTAGTACTCCTCGTCGAGCTCGGCGATGAAGCGGTCGGCGCCGGCGCGATAGCCGTCGAGCTCGCGCTCACTCGGGGTGCCGTCGGTCACGGCTGCCTAGGATACGCGCCGTGCGCGAGTTCAGTGTCACAACGCAGAAGCGGAGCCAACTCGTCGACATCACCGAGCTCGTGCGCGCGGCGCTCGGCGAGCTGGACGGCGCCGGCGCGGCGCTCGTCTACGTCCCGCACACGACGGCGGGTGTGACGATCAACGAGCACGCCGATCCTGCCGTGGCGCGCGACTTCGAGGTCGCGCTCGAGCGGATCGTCTCCGAGGACTGGCCGTGGCAGCACATCGAGGAGGGCGAGGAGAACGCGCCGACGCACATCCGCGCCGCCTTCATGGGCTCGGAGGTCGTCATCCCCGTCCGGGACGGGAAGCTCGCGCTCGGCACCTGGCAGGGGATCTTCTTCTGTGAGTTCGACGGTCCCAGGGAGCGTTCTGTCTACGTGACGACCCTCTCGTGATCGAGGTCGACGGGCTCAGCAAGCGGTTCGGGAAGACGCAGGCCGTCGCTGGGCTGAGCTTCCGGGTCGAGCCGGGCACGATCACGGGCTTCCTCGGGCCGAACGGCGCCGGCAAGTCGACGACGCTGCGCTCCGTGCTCGGGCTCGTGCATCCCGACGCGGGCAGTGCGACCGTTCTCGGCGTCCCCTATGGCGAGCTCCACCGGCCGCTGCACCGGGTCGGCGCCGTGCTCGAGGCGAGTGAGGTGCACCCGGGCCGTAACGGGCGAAACCACCTGCGCGTGCAGGCGGCCGCCGCCGGGATTCCGGCGTCACGCGTGGAGGAGGTGCTCGCGCTCGTCGACCTGACCGCGGCCGGCAAGCGGCGGGTCAAGGGCTACTCGCTCGGGATGCGCCAGCGGCTCGGGCTCGCGACCGCCCTGCTCGGCGATCCCGAGGTGCTCGTGCTCGACGAGCCCGCGAACGGGCTCGACCCGGCCGGGATCCGCTGGCTGCGGGACTCTCTCCGCGCGCTCGCCGCCGAGGGCCGCACGATCCTCGTCTCGAGCCACGTTCTCTCCGAGGTCGCGCAGACCGCCGACCGGGTCGTGATCATCCACCGCGGCAGGCTGATCCAGCAGGCGGCGATGGCCGACGTGCTCGCCGGCGCGAGCGGCTCGACCCGCGTTCGGACGCCGGACGCGGAGCGCCTCCGCGCAGTTCTCGCCGCCGAGAGCGTGACTGTCTCTAGTGCCGAGGACGGCGCACTGATTGTGGCCGTGCCTCCGGAACGGATCGGCGAGCTCGCGGCCGCGAACGGCGTCGTCCTGCACGAGCTCAGCGTCGAGCGCGCGACGCTCGAGGAGGTCTTCCTGGAGCTGACCGGCGGGGAGACGACCGAATGACCGCCATCGTCCGCTCGGAGCTGCTCAAGATCCGCACGACCCGCGGCTGGTGGGCCTATTTGCTGGTGCTCGTCGGCCTCGTCGGGATCGGCACGGCGGCGGAGGTCGGTTCCCGTTCGGTGGACGAGCGCCGCGGACTCGACTTCCAGCTCGCACTCGTCGACCTGATCGGGATCACGTCGCTGCTCGCGATCATCCTCGGCATCACGATGGTGACCACCGAGTTCCGGCACGGGACAATCACGCCGACCCTGCTCGCGACTCCCGGACGCGAACGGGTGCTGGCGGCGAAGGCCGTTGCGGGCGTGCTCGTCGCGGTTCTCTTCGCCGTGCTGGCGATCCTGGTGGTCATCGTCGTCGCCTCGATCTGGACCGGGATCGACGGCGGGCAGCTCGCGCTCACCGACGGCGATGTCGTCGAGCGCGCCGGGACGACCGTGCTCGGAGTCGTGCTCTGGCTGCTGTTGGGGATTGCGATCGGCTCGGTCGTGCACAGCCAGGTGACGGCGCTCGTCGGCACGCTCGTCTGGCTCTTTCTCGTCGAGACGCTCCTGGTCGGCCTCCTCGGGTTGCTCGACGCCGAGGGGATCGGGGAGTACCTGCCCTTCCACGCGCTCGACGGCGCCGACGGCACCGGCGGCGACAACCTGCTCGCCTACGGACCGGCGCTCGCCGTCACCTGCGGCTGGATCGCACTCCTCGGCGCCGCCGGCTTCGTCAGAACCCGCCGCCGCGACATCACCTAGGCTCAGGTCATGGCCGCGCCGGTTCGCAAGGACGAGGAGGTCGACCTCCAGATCGACTCGCTCGCCTACGGCGGCAACGGTGTCGCGCGCCTGGACGGCTTCGTGGTCTTCGTTCGCCGCGGGCTTCCGGGCGACCGCGTCCGTGCCCGAGTGACGAAGGTGAAGCGGGGCTTTGCGGAGGCGCTCGCGGTCGACGTGCTCGAGCCGTCGCCGAACCGGGTCGACGCCCCGTGCGACCACTACCCCGCCTGCGGCGGCTGCCGCTTCCAGGACCTCGCCTACGAGGTGCAGGCGGCGGCGAAGGAGGAGCAGGTGCGCGACGCTCTCAAGCGGATCGGTGGGATCCCGGCTGCCCCCGTCGAGCCGATCCTGCCCGCGGTCTCGCAGTTCTTCTACCGCAACAAGCTCGAGTACTCGTTCACGCAGACGCCGTCGGGCCCTGCGCTCGGTTTCCACAAGGCCGGCCGCTGGGACGAGGTGCTCGAGATCGAGCGTTGCTGGCTGACGACGGACCTCGGCAATGCGGTCCGGAACGCCGTCCGCGACTGGGCACGCGAGGAGAACCTTGACGCGTACGACCAGGCCGAGCACACCGGCTATCTTCGCCACCTCGTCTACCGGGAGGGGCGCAACACGGGCCAGGTGCTCGTCATGCTCGTGACCGCGCCAGGGGAGAAGTTCGAGCGCGACTACCTCGTCGAGGTGCTGCGGCGCTTCCCCGAGGTGAAGTCGATCCACTGGGCGATCAACGACCAGCCGTCCGAGGTGACGAACCTCCCTTCGACGCTGCTCTGGGGCGACGACGCGATCGAGGAGGAGCTGCTCGGCCAGCGCTTCCGCATCCGGCCGAATGCCTTCCTACAGACGAACACCGAGATGGCGGAGCGGCTCTACGCGCTCGCGATCGAGTACGCCGGGCTGACCGGCGCCGAGACGGTGTACGACCTCTACTGCGGCACGGGCACGATCGGGCTCTCACTTGCGAAGCGTGCGCTATCGGTGTGGGGCGTCGACATCTCCGAGGAGTCGATCGCCTGCGCACTCGAGAATCTCGACCTGAACCAGATCGGCAACGCGGCCTTCTTCGCCGGCAACGTCGGCCAGGTGCTCGAGGAGCTGGCCGAGCGCGCCGGCCCGGCCGACGTCGTCGTGGTCGATCCGCCGCGGGCCGGCCTCGCCGGCAAGGCGCTGCGTCGCACGGGCGAGCTCGGCGCGCCCAAGCTCGTCTACATCTCCTGCAACCCGACGACGCTCGCGTCGGACGTCAAGGTGCTGCGCGAGCAGTACGGCTACGAGCTCGTCCGGACGAAACCTGTCGACATGTTCCCGCACACGCCGCACGTCGAGACGGTATCGCTGCTGACGCGCGACCCGGCCGCCTAGCGCCAGAGTCACGCCGAGCCGCTCCGGGTGGTCGGGCGGCCTCGGCGAGTACGGGCCTCGTTCGTCGCCGCGGGGTGCTAGCGGCGCTCGCGCTTGAGGCGCTCGATCTTGTCCTCGTCGGCGGCGAGCTGCTCCGGGTGGACGACGTCGAGGTAGCTCGAGATCTCATCCTGCGGGACGATCACGAGGCCGTAGGGGAGGTCGTGGACGAGCACCGGCCCCTCGTCCTCGCCGGCGAGCGTGAGCCGGCAGCGAACGCCGCGGCCGCCCGGCTCCGGCTCGACGGAGAAGACCTGAGCCGGATCGAGCGGTCCCACGGACGCGTTCAGCGGCGGCCGGTCGCGGGTCAGCAGGACGATCCTGGACGGCGTGCGCTCGATCACGTCGGCGTCGAGGTCGTAGAAGCGCTCGTCGGTGCGGCCGTAGATGCGGGCAGGCGCGCGGCCCCGCCGCCTGAGCGCCGCCCAGAGCAGATCGGCGTTCGGGAGCAGGAAGCCGACGCAGATCGCAGGGAGAGCCGGCAGACCGGAGACGTCGGTGGTGGCGGTCACGATCAACGTCACACCGAGCAGGACGGTCATCGCGAGCCAGGTCCAGGCGACGCGCAGCCCGAAGCGGTCGGCAGCGGCGAGGAAGAGCGAGAAGAAGAGGATGTCCGGCGGCCCCAGGTTCGCCGTCGAGTCCTCGCCGGGGACGCGGAAGGCGATCGAGACGTTGTCGAAGACCTGAGGCTGCTCCTCGACCACGTACTCGGTCGGCCCCTGCCAGACCGAGATCGCGTCGACCCACGGGATCACGACCGCGATCAGTGCCGCCCACATCACATTCTCGAACCAGGACAGGAACCAGAAGCCGAGACAGACGAGTGCATACAGCTTCGCCAGATTGTTGAGGACGTCCAGCTCGGTGACGTGGAACAGCACCGCGAGCGCGACGAGCATCAGCCCCGCCGGCAGGATCAGCCGGTGGCCCCGGAGCGGCAGCAGCAGCCAGACGAGCGCGAATGTGGCCGGGAAGAGAACGCCCGTCAGGAAGATCAGGTCGGGCCAGAGGCTCGCGTCCCAGAGCCGGTCGGCGCCGGCGGTGTAGAGGGCGAGCGCGGCGGTCAGCCCCGCGAACGCTGCCCAACGCTGCCGGCTCAATACGGTGGCAGCTCGGAATACCAGACGCCGACGGCCTTGAACGCGTTCCAGAAGGCCGTCTTCGCAGGCGCCTCGTCGAGCGCGGTGTCGATGTCCGGGACGACGAGTGCCTCGACCGTCGCCGTGTAGCGCTGCAGCCCCTCGGCGGCGGAGTCGAGCTCGTCGGCGAGCGGGAAGCGGAGCGCGTTCACGAACGCGACCGTCTCCTCGCCCATCAGCACGAGCAGCTTCGGCTGGACGATGTGCAGCTCGCGCGTCAACCAGGGTGCCGCCTCCTCGAAGCTCTCGCCGCCGAACTTGAGGCAGTTGGTGCCGTAGACGGCCATGGGGTCGACGTGCAGCCGCTGCAGCGACTTCTTCAGCGCCTCGCCCGCTCGGCCGAAGAACGCGACGCCTTCGTCGATCTCCCAGGCCTTCGGTGAGTGCTTGAGCAGGAAGATGTCCGCGAGCGGATGGCCCGAGCCGAGTACGGGAACGTGAGTGGCGTCACCTGCGCGGCCGATCTCGTGACCGAGCTCGTTGATCTCGGAGATCGCCTTCTGCAGGTAACGCTCGTAAATCTCGTCGGTCGATGCGGCAGCCACGGGCGTCTCTCCTCGGTTCGCGCCTAGCGCACCTTCTCCTTGACCTGCGCCACCCACTTCAGGCTCTGGAGATAGGCCAGCGACTTCGGTCGCCTCAGCACCTCGGCGCTCCGGAGCGCGAGCATGAACTCCTCCGGGCCGTCGAACGCGCGCAACCGCAGCGCTCCCGTGCCGACGCCCTGGAGCACGTGGGCGTCCGAGCCGGCGCCCGCGGGCAGCCCGTACTTCCGTGCGAAGCGGACGGCCTCGTCGTTGTAGCCCTCGAACAGGAGCCTGGCGTTGTACACCTCGAGCACGTCGATCTCGTGTAGGTGGCGATGGAGGGTCGCCGGGAACGGGATCGCGTGCATGCGGTCGAAGGGGTGGGGGAGGTAGACGATCCCCTCCTGCTCGCGGATCGCGGCGACCGTCTCCGCGAACGACATCCCACGCGGGATCTCCTCCTTCAGGAACAGACCGATCACCTCGCCCTGGTCGTCGGTCTTGACCTCCTCGCCGGGGATCACGATCAGCCCGCGCCCTCGCGAGCGCTCGACCGCCTCGAGTGCGCCCCCGAAGACGTTGTGGTCGGTGACGGCGATCGCCCCGAGCCCCTCCGCCTCGGCGTGGTCGAGCAGCTCGTCGACCTCGATCGAGCAGTCGTGTGACCAGGACGTGTGCATGTGCAGGTCGGCGAGGATCCACGGCCGGTCGGCGAGCGGATCACTGTCGCGTCGGCGGGCGCGCTTGCGCCCGCCGAGACCGCTGTAGACCTGCTCGAGCTCGCGGGCAACGGTCGCGAAGCTCTCCGCCTCGGCAGCGGCGCGTGCCTCGCGGCCCTTGCGCTCGCGCAGCTCGTCGTTCTCGGCGAGGCGCTGGAGCGCAGCGGCGGCGAGCTCAGGCTGCTCGAGCACGCCCGGCGGAACGACCAGGGCCGCACCTGCGGCGGCGGCCTCGAGGCGCAGCCGCGCGGAGCCGGTCGGCGCCGGCACGACGACGGCTGCCTCGGCGAGCACGGCCGCGCGCGCCTCCGCCCTCCGTCCGGAGCGGACACGGACGCGGTCGCGGAGCGCGAGCGGGATTCCCGGCCGGGTCGAGAGCGGCTTCGTCCGCAGCAGCACGGCCTCCCAGCCGGGCAGCTCCCGCAGCGAGCGCAGCGCGGCGCGGGCGACCGGCAACGAGCCGGAGTGAAGCTCGATCGCAACCAGTTCCCGCTTCGTGCCGGGCCGGAAGAGGGCGGTGTCGACGCCGGGCGAGACGACTCGGTAGTCGCCCGGGAAGCGCTCCGCCGCCGCGGCCGCGCTCGTCTCGGATGAGGCGATCAGCGCATCGATCCGGGCGAGCAGCTTCTCGCGCAGCGCGCGCCGCGGCGGGTAGCCGAGCCGGTCGGGCGAGAAGAAGCTCGCGACGCCGAGCGCCTCCGAATCGCGCAGCGCCAGGTAGGAGATGCTGGGGAGGCCGGGCTCGAAGCCGTGGACGACGTCGAACCGGCCCTGCTGCAGCGCAAGCCGGAGATTCGCACGGACGCCGACAGGGACGCCGAGGCTCGAGCGCCGCGACACGGGCACCGCCGTTCCGATCGCGATCGTCTCCGCGTCGTCGCCGCGGGCGAGCGCGCGTCGCCCGGCGGCGAGGTCGGCCGGCCGGCCCGACGGAGCGAGCACGGTGACAGTGTGGCCGAGCGCCCGCAGCTCCTTCGCGATCCCGGCCACGTGCTGGTTGACGTCGTGCGGCAGCGACCACGCGAACGGGGTCACCAAGCAAATCTTCACCCGACCGAGTCTAGTCCTGTCCCAGTGCCATTCGGCCGTAGAGTGCCGAGAATGTCGGAGCTGCACGACGGCCGCCCCGTTGTCCACCCGAAGAGCAGGAAGGGGTGGCGGCTCTGGCTGTCCCGGAACCACGCACGGTCCACGGGCGTCTGGCTGGCGACGCACAGGAGGGAGACGGGCAAGCCGCGGGTCGAGTACGACGAGGCCGTCGAGGAGGCGCTTGCGTTCGGCTGGATCGACTCGAAGTCGATGCGGCTGGACGACGAGCGCACACTGCTGTGGCTCAGCCCGCGCAAGCCGTCGAGCGCGTGGTCGAAGTCGAACAAGGTGCGGATCGAGCGCTTGGAGCGGCAGGGGTTGATGACCGACGCCGGTCGCGCGGCCGTCATGGCGGCGAAGCGCAGCGGCAGTTGGACTGCCCTCGACTCGGTCGAGGCGCTGGAGGAGCCGACGGAGCTCGCCGCCGCGCTGGACGCGAGTCCGGCTGCCCGCACGAACTACGACGCGTTCCCGCCCTCGTCGAAGAAAGCGATCCTCACCTGGATAGCGACTGCGAAGCGCGAGGAGACGCGGCGCAGGCGGATCGAGGAGACCGTCCGGCTCGCGGCGCAGAACCTCCGCGCGAATCAGCCGCGGCGTTAGAGTCGGCGCCATGGCCGGCGTCACGATCACGGTGCGCGACAACGGCCCCTACCGGATCATCGGGTCGTTCCGCCTGCTCGACGCGGACGGGAACGCCTACGAGCTGCCGGAGGGTGAGACGGTCGCCCTCTGCCGCTGCGGCCACTCGGCGACGAAGCCGTTCTGCGACAAGTCGCACCGGGAAGTCTGCTTTGCGGCGACGGAGCGGGTGGCCCGGTGAAGATGCGCGCGGCGGTGCTGGAGGAGTTCGGCGCGCCGCTCGTCGTGCAGGAGCTCGAGCTCGCCGAGCCCAAGGCGGGCGAGGTCCTCGTCCGGCTCGTCGCCTGCGGCGTCTGCCACACCGACCTCTACACCGCCTCCGGGGCCGACCCGTCCGGCTACGCGCCCACGGTGCTCGGCCACGAGGGCGCGGGCGTCGTCGAGCGCGTCGGCGACGGCGTCGACTCCGTCGGGCCCGGCGACCACGTCGTCACCCTCTTCTCGCCCCAGTGCCGCGAGTGCGTCCACTGCCGCTCCAAACGCACGAACCTGTGCCTGGCGATCCGGGAGGAGCAGGGGAAGGGTCATCTCCCCGACGGCAGCGTCAGGCTCTCCCGCGGCGGCGAGCCGGTCCGCCACTTCATGGGCACCTCGACGTTCGCCGAGTACACGGTGATGCCGGAGATCGCGCTGGCGAAGGTGAGCCCGGAGGCGCCGCTCGAGGGCGCCGCCCTCTTCGCGTGCGGCCTCTCGACCGGCCTCGGCGCGGCGATGAAGACGGCGGCGGTCGAGCCGGGCTCGACGTGCGCCGTCTTCGGCGGTGGTCTCGTAGGACTCGGAGCCGTCGCGGGCTGTCGCCTTCAAGGAGCGGACAGGATCATCTGCGTCGACCTCTCCGAGGAGCGGCTCGAGCTGGCGACGGGCCAGGGCGCGACCGAGACGATGCTCGGCGGCTCCGACGTGGTCGAGCGGATCCTCGAGCTGACCGGCGGCTTCGGCGCCGACTACACGTTCGAGGCGACCGGCAACGTCGCCGTGATGCGGCAGGCGGTCGAGTCGGCGCGGATGGGCTGGGGCCTCTGCACCGTCGCGGGTGTCGCCGGCAAGGGGGAGACGCTGGACATCGTCCCGCGCTACCTGATCACCGGGCGCCGTGTCGCCGGCTCCTCGTTCGGCGGGATCAAGGGTCGCGACGAGGTGCCGCAGCTGATCGAGCGGTGGCTCGCGGGTGAGATCGACGTCGAGCCGTTTCTCTCGCACACGCTCACGCTCGACGAGGTGAACCGCGGCTTCGAGCTGATGGAGGCCCAGGACGGGATCCGGAGCGTGATCCGCTTCGACTGACGGGGCTGGCATGCGTTAGCGTTCTCGCGACGTCTCGCGAGAGGAGGAGCCATGTGCTTGCCAGGCACCATCGAGACGGTTCGGGAGCGGGTCGAGAACGAGGGCCTGCCGAAGCTCGATCGCAGGGCGGCGCTGCTCGGCGCAGCCGGCGCCGCGGTCGCGGCGGCGCTTCCCGGTCGAGCTCTCGCCGCCAAGCTGCCGACGAACCGCCTGCAGGATCTCACCCACGAGTTCCGGGAGGGCTTTCCGGGGTTTCTCGGCGCCCCGTCCGTGCTCGACCGGCAGGTGACCGTGACGATCCCGGCGAACGGGTTCTACGGCCAGACCTGGACGTTCTGGGAGCACAATTGCACCCACTTGGACGTTCCGGCCCATTTCATCACCGGAGGCCGCTTCTCCCCCGAGATGTCGCTCGACGAGCTCGTGCGCCCGCTCGTCGTCGTCGACATCTCGCGACGTGCGGCCGCGAACGCCGACGCGGAGGTGCTCGTCTCCGATCTCGTCGGCTTCGAGCACGGCAATGGCCGGATCCCGCACGGCGCGGTCGTCGCGATGAACTCCGGCTGGGCCGCTCGCTCCGGGAGCGTCGCCGCGTATCGCAACGTCGGCGCGGACGGGCTGCAGCACTTCCCGGGCTTCTCGAAGGCCGCCGTCGAGTGGTTGGTCGCGGAGAGGGACATCGCGGGCATCGGCGTCGACACGCTCAGTCTCGACCCGGGGCGCTCGCAGACGTTCGACGCCCACGTCGCCGTCCTGGGCGCGGACCGGTACGGGATCGAGAACCTCGCCAACCTGGACCACGTGCCGGAGCGCGGCGCGACCGTGATCGTCGGGTTGATCCCCTGGGAGCAGGGCTCGGGAGGGCCCGCCCGCGTCTTCGCCCGCTGGTGAGGTTGCTCATGGGGCGCCGGCCTCCGCCGACGCCCCATGACGTCACAGCGTCAGCAGCATCTCGTGCTGCGTCCAGGCCCTCGTGCCGCCGAGGGCCGCGATCGCGGCGTTGAACGGGTCGCCCTCGGGCCCGTTCAGCCACTGCAGTGACGTTGCATCCGCAGGCAAGGACTGGACGAGCTCACGCGCGGCCTCCTCGTCGGCGGCGACGCCCTGCAGGAGCGAGACGCGGTCGCCGCTGCGCCTGAAGAGGATCGCGCCCCGGTCGCTCTCGAGCGCCTCGACGCCCTCGTAGTTCGCGACCGACTCGTCCGCCCGCTGCCACGGCTCGCGCCACGTCCGCTCGCCGCCGATCCGAGCCCGTGCCTGTTCGAGCGGGACGGAGCGCACCTCGTGTTCCTGACCCACGAGCTGATCGAGCGTCCAGACCTCGACGTCGCGCACGGTCTCGAAGCCGAGCTTCTCGTAGAGCCGGATCGCCGCGACGTTCGGGGTCAGCACCTCGAGCCAGAGCTCGCGGAGGCCGCGCTCGCGGGCGACGTCGATCACCGCGCGCATCAGCGCCTCGCCGTACCCCTTGCTGCGATGCGGCACCGCGACGCCGATCCCGGCGATCCAGCCGCGGTCGCCGCGGATCGCCAGCTTGCAGATGCCGGCCGGCTCCCCCTCGACGAGAGCGACCCTGGACGCGTCGAGGTCGTCGTCGAACGTCGTCGACAGGAAGCGGAAGGCGGACTCGTCGAGCGAGAACGGCGTGTAGTAGCCCTCGTAGCCGGCGTTGAAGATCTCCGCCAGCTCGGCGTGGGAGAAGCGGGAGGCGGGCTCGAGCGCGACGGCTGCCATCGCGCCCGAGCCTAGCCAGCCGTTACGTCGTGGCGGTCGCCTTCGCCTTCTTGAGCGCGTTCTGGGCGATGAACTTCTCCGTCGCCTCGTACGCCTCGTCGTCGACGATCTGCACCGGCGGCGACTTCATCAGGTAGCTCGACGGGCCCTCGAGCGCGCCCGCGACGCCGTTGTTCAGCGCCAGCTTCGCCATCCGAACGGCGTCGATCACGATTCCGGCCGAGTTCGGCGAGTCCCAGACCTCGAGCTTCAGCTCGACGTTCAGCGGCACGTCGCCGAAGGACGAGCCCTCCATCCGGATATAGGCCCACTTGCGGTCGGTCAGCCAGGGCACGTAGTCGGACGGGCCGACGTGGACGTTGCCCTCGCCGAGGTCGTAGTCGAGCATCGAGGTGACCGCGTTCGTCTTCGAGATCTTCTTCGACTCGAGCCGGTCGCGCTCGAGCATGTTCAGGAAGTCGGAGTTGCCGCCGACGTTCAGCTGCATCGTCTTGTCGAGCTTGACGCCGCGCTCGCGGAAGAGGCTCGTCAGGACGCGGTGGGTGATCGTGGCCCCGACCTGCGACTTGATGTCGTCGCCGATGATCGGCAGTCCCTTCTCCTCGAACCGCTTCTGCCAGTAGTTCTCGCGGGCGATGAAGACCGGCATGCAGTTGACGAGGGCGACACCCGCCTCGAGGCACTGCTCGGCGTACCACTTCGCGGCGGCCTCGGAGCCGACCGGCAGGTAGCTGACGACGACGTCGGTCTGCGTCTCGCGGAGGATGCCGACGATGTCGTCGGTCTCGCCGGGCGCCTTCGTCACGACCTCGGAGAGGTACTTGCCGATCCCGTCGTGCGTCATGCCGCGGTTGACCGTGATCCCGGTCTTCGGCACGTCGGCGAACTTGATCGTGTCGTTCGGGTGCGCCCACATCGCGTCGGCGAGGTCCTTGCCGACCTTGTCGGCGGTGACGTCGAAGGCGGCCGTGAACTCGATGTCGGAGACGTGGTAGCCGCCGAGGTTGACGTGCATCAGGCCGGGGACGAACTTGTCGTCCGGCGCGTCCCGGTAGTACTGCACGCCCTGGAGCAGCGAGTTGGCGCAGTTGCCGACGCCGACGATGGCGACGCGGACCTTGTCCTGCGAGCGGACCTTGCCGTTCGTGGTGCCGTTGGTGGAAGCCATGGCGTCCTTTCGATTGCTGGTGAAGGGGATCTCGAGCGCGTCCGAAAGCGTCGAGAGCACGAGGTCGTTGACGTTCTGCTTGCGCCGCTTCGCGCTTGCCTTGAGCTCCCGGCGGAGCTCGGTCGGCATGCGGAGGACGACGGCGCCGGCGGCGCCGGGGATCGCCTTCCGGCGGCGGCCGCTGGGCACGAACGTGACGCCGAACCGCTCCGAGAGGAGGGCGACGGCGACGTCGTTCAGGTTCGACCCGCTGCGGGCGACCTCGCGGACGAGCGCGCGCTTCAGCGAGGGGGGCATCCGGACCAGAACGCTCGTCCGAGCATTGAGAGAAGTGCTAGCAGACAAACTGCTAGCACTTTAGCAGCCTGTCAGGAGAGACGTGCGCGCAACTCGCGGCGGACGTGGAGAATCCGCTGCAGGACGGTGATCCACGCGGTCGCGGCGAGCACCCCGATCGCCCAGGGCAGCACGCCCCAGGGTGCGAGCGCGAGGCCGATCGCGATCACGGTCACCCGCTCCGCCCGCGAGCCGATGCCGACGTCCCCTTTGATCCCGAGGCCCTCGGCCTTCGCACGGGCGTAGGGGACGAGAAAGGAGCCGCCGATCGCTGCGACGGCGAGCGCGAGCGCAAGCTCCTTGCCGTCGCGCATGAAGACGAGCGCGATCGCGCCGAGCATCAGCCCCTCGCCGACACGGTCGAGCGTCGAGTCGAGGAAGCCGCCGAAGGGCGTCTGCTTGCCCCCTGCCCGCGCCAGGGCGCCGTCCAGGATGTCGAGGATCGAGCCGACGACGAAGGCGAGACCGCCCAAGAAGTAGAACCAGTCGCTGCGGTACTCGAAGTAGACGAGCACGGCACCGGCTGCGCAGAGCGTCACGCCCGCCGCGGTGAGCATGTTCGGCGTCACGCGCGTGCGCGCGAGGCCGGTCATCGACCGCGACGCGATCGCCCTCGCGCCGCCGGTGTAGGCCTCCTTCAGGCTCATGCCTGGGTGGTGGTGGCGCGAAGCAGCCGCCACGGCCGGTACACGACCGCGGCGGCGACGCCGGCGACGAGCACGCCCGCGGCGACGTCGAGCCAGAAGTGGTTGCCGGTCGCCATCACCGCGAACCACACCCACGGCGCCCAGGCGAGCCAGAGCGCCTTTGCCCACCACCGCCGCACGACCGTCGCCATCACAACGCTGACGATCAGCGCGTCGAGCGCGTGCAGGCTCGGCATCGCCGCGTACGGGTTCGACGAGAAGGCGACGAAGGTGGACGAGTGGTTCACGGTCGAGTGCGCCGCGAGCGTGTCGGTGAAGCCCGCCTCCGGGAACATCCGCGGCGGCGCCGTCGGCAACAGGATGTAGCCGACGAGCCCGATCAGGTTGCCGACGATCAGCATGTTGCGGAAGCCGTAGAAGCGCTCGTGCGCCTTGAAGTAGACCCACGTCAGCGCGATCCCGACGACCGCGAACTGGGAGAGCCAGTAGGTGACGGACGTCGCCTGAATCAGGAAACCGGAGCTCTCGACCGCGTGCTGCAACGTCAGCTCGACCATCGAGCCGAGGCTGCGCTGGAAGTCGATGATCCACTCCCCGTTCGCGAACGCGGCCGCGACGCCGCCGCGGTCGGCGACCCCCCGCGCCAGCTGGTAGGCGAAGTAGAAGCCGATCCAGAACGCGAACTGGAGCGCGAGGTGCGCCCAGCCCCGCGGGAGCCGGCCGGCCGAGGCTTGGGAGTAGGCTGTCACGAAGCCGCCGATTCTACCCGCCGATGTAGCTCATCTCGACCTTCGGGAGGCCGATCGTCGACGCCGAACGGCGCTCCGAGTAGCGGTCGGTGCGCCTCCCCCAGATCGCCGCCAGCTCCTCCTGCAGCTCCTCGTCGGAAGCGCCGCCGCGGATCTTTGCGCGCAGGTCGTGGCCGCGGACGCCGAAGAGACAGGTGTAGAGGCGACCCTCGGCAGAGATGCGCGCGCGGGTGCAGTCGCCGCAGAACGGCTGCGTCACCGAGGCGATCACGCCGATCTCGCCGCCGCCGTCGGCGTAGCGCCAGCGCTGCGCGACCTCGCCGCGGTAGTTCGCCTCCGCCGGCTCGAGCGGCAGCTCGGCCGAGATCCGGTCGATCAGCTCGCGCGCGGGGACGACGTCGTCGAGCCGCCACCCGTTGGTCGCGCCGACGTCCATGTACTCGATGAAACGGAGGGTGTGGCCCCGCTCGCGGAAGTAACGGGCCATGTCGACGATCCCGTCGTCGTTGAGGCCGCGCTTGACGACCGCGTTCACCTTGACGGGCAGGCCGGCGGCAGCCGCTGCCTCGATCCCCGCCAGCACCCGGGACACGGGGAAGTCGACGTCGTTCATGGCACGGAAGACGGCGTCGTCGAGCGAGTCGAGGCTGACGGTGACACGGTCGAGGCCGGCGTCCGCGAGCGCACGAGCCTTCCCGGCCAGCAGCGACGCGTTCGTCGTCAGCGTCAGCTCGGCTCCGAGCGGTGCGAGCAGCGCGATCAGCGTCTCGACGTCCTTGCGCACGAGCGGCTCGCCGCCGGTCAGCCGCAGCTTCTCGACCCCGAGCGCGACCGCCGCGCGGGCGACGCGCTCGATCTCCTCGAACGTCAGCAGCTCCTTCCGCTCGAGGAAGCGGTACTCGTGCCCGAAGACCGATTTCGGCATGCAGTAGACGCAGCGAAAGTTGCAGCGGTCGGTGACGGAGATGCGGAGGTCGCGCAGCGGGCGCCCCAGCGTGTCCACGGTCATGGCAGGAGCGTAGCGTCCGGGGAAGCTAGTCTTCGGGCGGGTTTCCGCACACTCGAGGAGGAGGGCTTGTGAGCACGTTTTGGAAGGGGTCTGCGCTCGTCGTCCTGATCGCGGCCGTCTCGCTCGTCGCGGCTGTGTCCGCGCTGGGAGGGGCAGGCTCGGCAGACGCGACGACGGTCACGGTCACGGCCGGCAAGCCGTCGGAGTTGAGGTTCACGCTCTCGAAGAAGACGGTCGCGAAGGGAGCGACGACGTTCAAGGTCACGAACAAGGGCTCGCTCAGCCACGACTTCAAGATCGGCGGGAAGAAGACGGCGACGCTGAAGAAGGGCAAGAGCGGGACGTTCACCGTGACGTTCAAGAAGGCAGGGAAGTTCGCGTACCTCTGTACCGTCCCCGGCCACGCCGCAGGCGGCATGAAGGGCACGCTGACCGTCAAGTAGCGAGCAGGCTGACCGTGCCCTCGGCCGTCGCACGTCGGCGGGCGAGGGCGGTCGCCTCGACGATCTCGGCACCGATCGCGACGGCCACCTCCTCGGGCGAGCGTGCACCGAGCGCGAGGCCGATCGGGGCATGGATCCGGCCGAGGCCGGCGTCGTCGACGCCCTCGGCGCGCAGCCGGACCTCGCGGTCGGCCGTCGTCACCTTGCTGCCCATCGCGCCGATGTAGACGGCGGGCGTCTCGAGCGCCGCGATCAGTGCTGGAACGTCGAACTTCGGATCGTGCGTGAGCACGCAGATGACCGTACGGGCGTCCACGGCGGCGCGGCGGAGCAAGCGGTCGGGCCAGTCGACGACGAGCTCGTCCGCCTCCGGGAACCGCTCCGGGGTGACGAACGCCGCCCGTGCGTCGCAGACGGTGACGCGGTAGCCGAGGAGCTTGCCGACCCGCGCGAGCGCGGCAGCGTGGTCGATTGCGCCGAAGACGTACATCGCCGGCCGCGGGTTGAGCGCATGCACGAAGACCGTCTCGCCGTCGATCTCCGCCAGCGTGCTCTCCGATGCCGGATCGACGAGCCGCTGCTCGCCGATCCGGTCGCCGGCCGCCGTGATCGCGAGCGCGACCGGACGATCGATTCGGACCGCATCGGCGAGTGTCGGGATCACCCCGGCCTCGAGCGGCGCGATCAGGATCGCAACGGTGCCGCCGCACGCGAGGCCCACCTCGAAGGCCTCGTCGTCGGCGATCCCGTACTCGCGCAGCCGCGCCGGGCCGCCGTCGAGCACCTCCTGCGCCTCGCAAATCACGGACGGCTCGACGCAGCCGCCGGTGACCGAGCCGGCGATCTCGCCGGCGTCGTTGAGCGCGAGCGACGCGCCGGCGTCCCGCGGCGCGGAGCCGCGTCGCTCGACGACCGTCGCGATCGCCGCGCGGCGTCTGTCGGCATGCCAGCGGGCGAGCGTCGGGAGGAGGTCCCGCATCCCTTCACGCTAGCGATTCGGAACCCCCTGAACGGGGAAGAATCCCGGCAATCGAGGAAAGGGGTTCACGTGGACAAGGACCGCATCGAAGGCAACGTGAAGGAAGCGAAGGGGAAGCTGACGGGCGACGAGAAGCTGGAGCGCGAGGGCGAGGCGCAGGACGCCTGGGGCAAGGCGAAGGACAGCGCCGATGACGCCTGGGACAAGACGAAGGACGCCGCCGACGACGTCAAGGACGCGGTCGACAAGCGCATCTAGCTACAGCGCCGTCTCGGGCTCCGGGAGCTCCCGGAGCCCGAGGATCGGCGACGGCAGCAGCCAGAGCACGCCGAGCAATGCACCGACGGTCGCGAACCAGAGCGTCTCGCGCAGGCCGATCCAGCTGCCGAGCGCGCCACCCACGAGCGCTCCGAGCGGCCGCACGCCGTAGTTGACGACCATGTAGGCGCCCGAGACGCGCGAGCGGAGCCGGTCGGGGACGACGGCGGCGGCGATCGCGCCGGCGCTGATGTCCAGCATCATCACGCCGAAACCGCAGCCGAACTCGGCGAGGAACAGGCAGGCGAGGATCACCCACTGCGGGCCTTCGGCGAGCGGGACGAGCAGGAGCGGCGCCGGAAAGAGGACGCACCCGAGCGCGAAGGCGGGGCCGACGCCGATCCGGCGGGTGACGCGGCCGGTGACGACCGCGCCGAGGATGCCGCCGACCGCGGCGGCGCCGAGCACGAGTCCGAGCGTCGCCGGCGCGACGTCGAGCTCGGTCGTCGCGTAGAGGATGAAGAGCGCGGCGAAGACGAAGTTGAAGAAGTTGATCGTCGCGGTCGCGCCGAGGGCGGCCCGGATGATCGGGCTGCCGAAGACCCAGCGCACGCCCGCCGCGACGTGGCCCTTTCCTGGCGTCTCGATTGCCGGCTCCTCGACGTCGACGGTTCTGAGGAAGAGCGCCGAGACGACGTACGAGCATGCGTCGACGACGAGCGTCACCGGCGCCGAGATCGCCTGCACGAGCAGCCCGCCGATGCTCGGGCCGGCGACGTAGGAGAGGGCTCGGCTGCCGTGCATGATCGAGCCGCCCTCGACCAGGCGCTCGCGGGGGACGAGCGCCGGGTAGAGCCCGCTGTAGGAGACGTGGAAGACGACGGTTAGCGTCCCGAGCAGGAACGCGACGACGAGCATGTGGGGGAACGTGAGCGCGTCGAACGCATAGGCGACCGGGATCGAGGCGAGCAGCACCGCGCGGCCGAGGTCGGTCGCGATCATTGTCTGCCGCTTGCGGGCGCGGCGGTCGGCCCAGGCACCGGCGTGGAGGGAGAACAGGAGGTTCGGCATCAGCTCGGCGGCGACGAGGTAGCCCATCTGCGCCGCGGTCGCGTCGAGCACGAGGACGGCGACGAGCGGCAGTGCGATCAGGCTGACCTGGTCACCGACGAGCGACACCGTCTGCCCGGCCCAGAAGCGCCTGAACCGTGGGTCCTCGCGGAGCAGGGCTGGGACGTGCGGCCGCGCTACTGCTCGCCCAACTCCTCGAACAGGGTCAGCTGCAGGCCGGCGGGCGCTTCGAGCCTGGCGTTGAGCGAGTTCCACGGCGTCAGCGTCGGCTCGGCGATCACGGTCGCGCCCGCCGCGGCGAGGTCGGCGGTCGTCGTCGTCGCGTCGCCGACCTCGAACGCGATCCGGACGTGGCCGGCGACGCGCCGCCCGACCTCGACCTCGTCCACGTACCCGGCGTGCGTCGTGTCGAGCAGCTCGAGGGTCGCGCGGCCCGCCTCGAGGATCGTCACGCGCCCGTCTTCGGAGCTGAAGGCGGCGCGCTCGCGCAGGCCGAGGACGTCGCGGTAGAACGCGAGGGCTTCGTCGTAGTCCTCGGCCGTGACGGCGACCCGAAGCTCGCGTACACGCATGAGGGGGATAGCCTCGCACGATGCCGGCCCTGCTTGCGCTGATCGCCGTCACCGCAGTCTGGGGCTACACGTTCGTGCCGATGAAGGATGCGGTCGCGGTCTACCCGATCTTCGCGTTCCTCGCCGTCCGCTTCCTGATCGCGTCGCTCGTGCTGGCCGTGCCGGCGGCGCCGCGACTGCGGACGCTCGGCCGTCCTGGGTGGACGGCGGGCGTCTCGCTCGGCCTGCTGCTGGGGCTCGGCTACGCGCTCCAGACCGCGGGGCTCGAACGGACGACCGTCTCGAGCGCAGGCTTCATCACCGGGCTCTACGTCGTCTTCACGCCGCTGCTCGGACTCCTGCTCTTCCGGACGCAGGTCGGCCGGCTCGTCTGGCTCGGGGTCGCGCTAGCGGTGGGTGGGCTTGCGCTGCTCTCCGGAGTCGGTGTCGGCGATCCGCGCGGCGACCTGCTCGTCCTGCTCGGCTCCGCCGCGTACTCGCTCCAGATCGTGCTGATGGAGCGATCTGCGCCGCGTTTCGACGCCCTCGCGTTCACGCAGGCGGAGATGCTCGCGGCGTTCGCGGGCTTCGCCGTCGTCGCCGTCGCGCGCGGGCAGCTCGAGCTGCCAAGCGGATGGACGGTGTGGTACGCGCTCCTCGTCACCGGGATCTTCGCGAGCGCACTCGGCTTCCTCGTCCAGACCTGGGCGCAGCGGCGGATCAGCGCCTCCCGGACCGCGATCGCGTTCGCGATGGAGCCGGTCTTCGCCGGCATCTTCGGCTTCTGGCTCGCGGGCGACCGGCTCGGTGCGGTCGGCTGGAGCGGCTGTGCGCTGATCATGGCCGGGATCCTCGTCGCGGAGCCGGAGGCGGGGAGGACGCTGCGGCGCCTCGTCGGCCGTCGCGAACCCGTGACGGAGCCGTGACACTTTCGTTCGGGGACTGTCCCCGGGCCTGTCCCCGGCGTCGCCCGGCGGCGCGCGTGTCAGATCAGCCAGGCGCCGTCGCGCTGGACGAGCTCGCCGTCGACGGAGATCTCGCCGCCCGGGCGCAAGTCCTTGACCATGTCCCAGTGAACGGCGCTCTCGTTCTTGCCGCCCGTGTAGGTGTAGCTCGCGCCGACCGCGAGGTGGACGGTGCCGTCGATCTTCTCGTCGAAGAGGACGTTGCGCGTGAAGCGGGTGATGCGCGGGTTGCACCCGAGGCCGAGCTCGCCGAGGCGGCTCGCTCCCTCGTCGGTGGCGAGGATCTGCTTCAGGAACTCCTCGCCCTCGTCGGCCGATGCCTCGACCACCTTCCCTTCGCGGAAGACGAGCCGCGCCCCGACGACGTCGTGGCCGAGATAGACCGCCGGGAACTCCGCGTACGTGATCACGCCCTCGGCCGAGTCCTCGACGGGGCTGTAGAACACCTCGCCGTCGGGCATGTTGCGGAAGCCGGCCGAGACGACGCCCTGCCGGCCCTCGATCCCGACCGTCAGGTCGGTCTCCTCGCCGACGATGTGGACGGAGTCGGCGCGGTCGAAGCGCTCCTTGATCTCGCCCATCCGCTCCTCCTCGGCGTCCCAGTCGAGCAGGCAGGCGTCGTAGACGAACTCCTCGTACTCGGGCAGCGTCATGCCCGCTTCGGCGGCAGCCGCCTCGGTCGGGTACTCGACGAGCGCCCAGCGAACGTCGAGGGCGCGGGCCCGGCGGCTGGCGGGCTCGCCCGCCCGCTGCAGCAGCTTCCGCCGCTCCGGATCGAGTTGCGAGCCCGCGTAGACGTCCTCCGGGGCGCGGATCGTCAGCCGGGCGTCCTCGTGCGCGACCTGGTAGCTCTCGATCGCGGGCAGCTCGCCGAGCAGCTCGAGCGGCGCCTCCAGAGCCCAGTCCAGGTCGGCGCGGAAGCGCTCCGGCCCCCAGTTGATCCGGGGCAGGTAGTAGGCACCGCGGCGGGCGATCGCGCCGGCGACCTCACGCACGAGCGGACGCGCCAGCGGCGTGGCGCGGACCGAGACCTGCCAGCCGGGCTGTACGTCGAGACACCGGTTGACCATCAGCTCGGCGAGCTCGCGTACGCGTGGGTCTGCCACGGCGGCGGATCGTAGTCGCTGTAGCGTGGAAATGTGGACGCGGTCGTGCTCGCGGTCGTCTCGGCCGCGCTGTTCGGCTCGATGACGGTCGCGCTCCGCTTCGCGCTCGCGAAGGTGCCCGACGCGGAGGCGGGCGCGCTGCACACGATCGCCGCCGCGCTGCTCGTGACGTTGCCGTTCGTCGCGGCCGGCGAGGTCGACCTCGCCGGGCTCTGGCCGTTCCTGCTCGCGGGCGTGCTCGGGCCGGGCTGCTCGCAGCTCCTCTTCACCCTCGCCGTCCGCGACGCGGGCCCGTCACGAACCTCCGTCACCGTCGGCACGGCGCCGCTCTTCTCGGTCGCGATCGCGCTGGTCCTGCTCGACGAGCCCGCGAAGGCCGGCGTGATCGCGGGTGCGATCCTGATCGTCCTCGGCGGGATCCTGCTCGTGCGCGAGCCCGGACGGCCCGAGCACGTGAAGTGGATCGGGCTCGGCTACGCGCTCGCGGCGACGATCGTCTTCGCGGTGCGCGACAACCTCGTTCGGCACCTCTCGCTCGACACCGACGTCGAGCCGGCGCTCGCGGCCGCGGCGACCCTCTTCGCAGGCGGGGTGACCGTTGCCGCGTGGCTCGTCGTAACGCGGCGGCACCTTCCGACCGCCGGCGTTCGCGCGTTCGCGCTCTCCGGCGTGCTCTTCGGCCTCTCCTATCTCTGCCTGTTCGAGGCCTACTACCGCGGCCGGGTCTCGGTCGTCTCGCCCCTCGTCGCGACCGAGTCGCTCTGGGGTGTGGCGCTCTCGGCGCTGCTGCTGCGCCGCCACGAGCTCGTCGGCCCGCGACTCTTCGGCGGAGCCGCGCTCGTCGTGGCCGGCGGGATCCTGATCGGCGTCTTCCGCTAGCCCGCGGAGCGCGAGAAGACGAGCCGAGCGCCGTCACGCGTGAAGAAGAGCGATGACACGTCCCGGCCCGGGTACCACGTGTGGAGGCGGCGTCCGTCCGAGACGCGGACGACGGCGATGCTCCACTGGCCGGTGTTCCGCGGGCGGAACAAGAAGGCGACGCGCCGGCCGTCGGGAGACCAGGCGGGCGCTCCGACCTCCTGCGCGCGCCCGAGCACGCGCGTTCGGCGCGGGGCGAGGTCGATGACCCTGATCGTTTCGTCTCGACCGTGGAACAGGAGCCTCCGCCCCTGCGGCGACCACACGGGCGTGCGTCCGCGGACGACCCTGGTGCTCGCGCCGCCCTGCGGCCGAACCAGGTAGAGCCAGCCCTGGCGGTCGTACGCGAAGCGGTCGCCGCGAGGTGACCAGACGACGTCATCGATGCCCGGCGCGCTCGCCGGGACACGCACGAGGACGCGGCGTCCGCTGCCGTCCGTTCGGATCGTCTCGATCGTGACGGCGGCGCGATCGCTGTTCAGCTTGGTCGCGAGGGCGACCCGCGACCCATCGGGAGCCCACGAGAGCCAGCCGGCGCCACCGTCGCGCGGGCGCAGGACCAGGCGGTCGGCGCCGGTCTCGGCGTCGACGAGGACGAGTACCGGCGCGCCGCAGCCCGACGTCGGCATGCAGGGGAGTTCCTCCCAGCGCGTGATGCCGACCGTCCGGCCGTCGGGTGACCAGAGCGGGGCGTGGTCGCTCCCGCTCGGCCTCGCGCCGAGCTGCCGCAGCCCGCTGCCGTCCTCGTTCATGACCCAGAATGCGCCGCGGCCGTCGTTGCCGGCGCGCACGAGGAAGATGCGCCGGCCGGGCCCACGCATGGCGCCGAGGGCGTCCGACCCGCTCAGGCTCTGCGCGTTGCTCCCGTCGAGGCGAGCGGTGACGATCTCAGCTACCTCCGCGTCGGCGCGGGCCGCGGTGCCCGCAGCTGCAGCGACGACGGCGGCGAGGAGGAGAAGAACGAGGAGGAGGCGGAGCGTGCGCATCTCACCGATTACAGCTGCCGCGACGGCCTCCGCGCGGACGATTTGCCCTCCTCCAGGAGAGTGACCATCGCGACACAGATCTGCTATAAGGAGACTTAGATTTTCTCAGGCGCACAAGTTCGAACAGAGGAGAATAGGCATGGCGAAGACAATCGGAATCGACCTCGGCACCACGAACAGCTGCATAGCGGTGCTTGAGGGCGGCGAGCCGACCGTGATCCCGAACGCCGAGGGCGGCCGCACCACGCCGTCCGTCGTCGCGTTCACGAAGGACGGGCAGCGGCTCGTCGGCGCCCCCGCGCGGCGCCAGCAGGTGACGAACCCCGAGAACACGATCTTCTCGATCAAGCGCTTCATGGGCCGCAAGTCGGACGAGGTCTCGGAAGAGATGACGATGATCCCGTACGAGGTCACGAAGGGCGACAACGGCGACGCACGCGTGAAGGCCGACGGCAAGGAGTTCGCGCCGCCGGAGATCAGCGCGATGATCCTGCAGAAGCTGAAGGCCGACGCCGAGGCCTATCTCGGGCAGCCGGTCACCGACGCGGTGATCACGGTCCCGGCCTACTTCAACAACGCCCAGCGCGAGGCGACGAAGGACGCCGGCAAGATCGCCGGCCTCAACGTCCTCCGGATCGTGAACGAGCCGACCGCGGCCGCACTCGCGTACGGGCTCGACAAGGAGGGCGGCGACCAGACGATCCTCGTCTTCGACCTCGGCGGCGGCACGTTCGACGTGTCCGTGCTCGAGCTCGGCGAGGGCGTCTTCGAGGTCAAGTCGACGAACGGCGACAACCACCTCGGCGGCGACAACTTCGACAAGGCGATCGTCGACTGGATGGTCGCGGAGTTCAAGCGCGACCAGGGAATCGACCTCGCCGCCGACAAGATGGCACTGCAGCGGCTCTACGAGGCCGCCGAGAAGGCGAAGATCGAGCTCTCCTCGACGATGACGACGCAGATCAACCTGCCGTTCGTCACCGCCACGCAGGAGGGCCCGAAGCACCTCGACCTGCAGCTGACGCGGGCGAAGCTCGGCGAGATCACGGCCGACCTCGTCGCACGCACCGTCGGTCCGACGAAGCAGGCGCTCGCCGATGCGGGCCTCGAGCCGGCCGGGATCGACCACGTCGTCCTCGTCGGCGGCATGACCCGGATGCCGGCCGTGCAGGAGCAGGTCAAGGAGCTGCTCGGCAAGGAGCCGCACAAGGGCGTCAACCCGGACGAGGTCGTCGCCGTCGGCGCCGCGATCCAGGCCGGCGTGCTCAAGGGCGAGGTCAAGGACGTGCTCCTGCTCGACGTCACCCCGCTGAGCCTCGGGATCGAGACCAAGGGCGGCGTCTTCACGAAGCTGATCGACCGGAACACGACGATCCCGACCCGCAAGGCGGAGACGTTCTCGACCGCCGAGGACAACCAGCCGTCGGTCGAGATCCACGTCCTCCAGGGCGAGTCGGAGATGGCGACCTACAACAAGACACTCGGCAAGTTCCAGCTCGTCGGCATCCCGCCGGCGCCGCGGGGGATGCCGCAGGTCGAGGTCGGCTTCGACATCGACGCGAACGGGATCATCCACGTCAACGCGAAGGACCTCGGCACCGGCAACGAGCAGCAGATCCGGATCGAGGGCGGCTCGGGCCTGTCGGAGGACGAGGTGCAGCGGATGGTCGCGGACGCCGAAGCGCACGCGGACGAGGCGCACAAGCTGCGCGAGCTCGCCGACACGCGCAACACCGCCGAGCAGCTCGCCTACCAGACCGAGAACACGCTCAAGGAGCACCGCGAGAAGCTCGACGAGTCCGAGGCCTCGACGATCGAGGGCCGGATCATGGAGCTGCGGAGCTCGCTGGAGTCGACGGACGTGAACGAGATCCGGCAGAAGACGGAGGCGTTGAACGAGGCCTCGCGGAAGCTGGCCGACGCGCTCTACGCCCAGGCGAGCGCGCAGGCGCAGTCGCAGGCGCCCGGCAACGGCGACGCGCCCGTCGAGGACGAGGTCGTCGAGGACGCCGACTACGAGGTGATCGACGAGGAAGAGGCGAAGACGTCGTGACCGACCAGCCGCTCGAGCACGACGTCGAGCAGAACGGCGTCGAGGACGAGGAGATCGTCGAGGAGCCGGCCGTGGAGGAATCCGCGCCGGCTCCGGACGAGTCCTACCTCCGCCTCGCCGCCGACTTCGACAACTATCGCAAGCGCGTCGCACGCGAGCAGGTCGAGCTGACCAGCCGCGCCAACGAGCGGCTTCTGAACGAGCTGCTGCCGGTGCTCGACGACCTCGAGCGCGCGCTCGAGGCCGCCGCCGAGCACGAGGAGGCGAAGCTGGAGGAGGGCGTCCGGCTCGTCCATCGCTCCCTGCTCGGGCTCGTCGAGCGGCACGGCCTCTCGGAGATCGAGACCGACGGAGCCTTCGACCCGCACGTCCATGAAGCCCTGCTCGCCCAGCCCGGTGAAGGAGCCGAGGAAGGCTCGGTGCTGCAGGTGCTGCAGAAGGGCTACCGGCTCGGCGACAAGGTGCTCCGGCCGGCCCGGGTGATCGTCGCCGAGTAATGGCCAACCCGTACGACACCCTCGGCGTTCCCAAGAACGCCTCGGCCGACGAGATCAAGCAGGCGTACCGCAAGCTCGCCCGCGAGCATCATCCCGACGCCAGCGGCGGCGACGAGGCGCGCTTCAAGGAGATCCAGGGCGCCTACGACCTCCTCTCCGATCCGGAGAAGCGGCAGGCGTACGACACCTTCGGCTCGACGAACGGCCGTCCCGGCGCGCAGAGCGGCGGGCCGCAGTTCGCCGACTTCGACCTCTCCGATCTCTTCGGCGGCATCTTCGGCGGCGGCGCGCGCCAGCGCGGCCCCGTGCCGGAGCGAGGCGCGGACATCGAGACCCACACGACGCTCTCGTTCGACGACGCGCTCCGCGGTGCCGAGGTGCGGGTGCCGGTCGAGCTCGAGACGGCCTGCCGGACGTGCGGCGGCACCGGCGCGGAGCCGGGAACCGCGCCGACGGTCTGCCCCCAGTGCGGCGGCCGCGGCGTCGTCTCCGACTCGCAGGGGCTGTTCTCGCTCTCGCATCCGTGCCCACGCTGCCGCGGCAACGGCACGATCGTCGAGCACCCCTGCACGACGTGCCGCGGTTCCGGCCGCGAGCGGACGACGAAGAACTTCAACGTCAAGATCCGGCCCGGGATCAAGGATCGCGCGCGGATCCGTGTCGCCGGCAAGGGGGAGGCTGGGCGGAACGGCGGCCCCGCCGGCGACCTCTACGTCGTCGTCCACGTCGAGCCGTCGCCGCTGTACACGCGCCGCGGCGACGATCTGGTCGTCGACGTCCCAGTCGCGTACGCGGACGCCGCCCTCGGCGCCTCGGTCGACGTCTCGACGCCGGACGGCCCGATCGCGCTGAAAGTCCCCGCCGGCTCGCAGCCCGGCAAGCTGCTCAAGGTGAAAGGACGCGGCGCCCCCAAGCCGAACGGCGGCAAGGGCGACCTGCTCGCACGGGTGAAGCTGACCGTGCCGGAGAAGCTGTCGAAGAAGGAGCGCGAACTGCTCGAAGAGCTGCGGAAGGTGGGTCGCTGATGGACGCGCATCCACGCTACTCGATCTCTGTCGCGGCCGAGCTCGTCGGCATGCACCAGCAGACGCTCCGCATGTACGAGTCGAAGGGCCTCGTGCGGCCGCAGCGGACACCCGGCGGCACGCGCCGCTACTCCGAAGCCGACCTCCAGCGGCTGCGCGTCGTCCAGCGGCTGACGACCGAGCTCGGGCTCAACCTCGCGGGCGTCGAGCACGTGCTCCGGCTCGAGGACGAGCTGCGGCGACAGCGCGCGCGGGCCGAGCGGCTCGAACGCGAGCTGCGCGAGGAGATTCGGACGGTGCACCGCTCGTACAAGCGGGAGATCGTCCTCTACCAGGCAGCCACTCACCATCCGGCGACGAGGAACTAGAGAGATGGACTTCACGAAGCTGACGATCAAGAGCCAGGAGGCGGTCGCGGCGGCGCAGGAGCTGGCCCGCCGCGTCGGCAACCCCGAGCTGTACCCCGAGCACCTGCTGCTCGCACTGCTCGACCAGGAGCTGCCGCAGCAGCTCGTGCCCGACCCGGCCGCGCTCCGCGCCGAGACGGCGGCGACGCTGCAAGGGAAGCCCGCGATCGCCGGCGCGTCGCAGCAGCCGACGGCGGGCGCCGCGTTCGCGCGCGTGCTCGACCGCGCCTCGGACGAAGCCCGGCAGCTCGAGGACGACTACGTCTCGAGCGAGCATCTGCTGCTTGCACTCGACGCCGTTCCGCGCGAGCAGCTGCTCGCGCGGATCAAGGAGGTGCGCGGCGGCCAGCGCGTCACGAGCCAGGATCCCGAGGGCACCTACCAGGCGCTCTCCAAGTTCGGCCGCGACCTGACCGAGGCCGCCGAGCAGGGCAAGCTCGACCCGGTCGTCGGCCGCGACGAGGAGATCCGCCGCGTGATCCAGGTGCTCTCCCGCCGGACGAAGAACAACCCCGTCCTGATCGGCGAACCCGGCGTCGGCAAGACCGCGATCGCGGAGGGACTCGCGCAGCGGATCGTCGCCGGCGACGTCCCGGAGGGCCTCAAGGGGAAGCGCGTCTGGGCGCTCGACGTCGGCGCGCTGCTCGCCGGCGCGAAGTACCGCGGCGAGTTCGAGGAGCGGCTCAAGGCGGTGCTCGCGGAGATCAAGAACGCCGAGGGCCAGATCGTCCTCTTCATCGACGAGCTGCACACGATCGTCGGCGCCGGCGCCGCCGAGGGCGCCGTCGACGCGGCGCAGATGCTGAAGCCGATGCTCGCCCGCGGCGAGCTGCGCACCGTCGGCGCCACCACGCTCGACGAGTACCGCAAGCACATCGAGAAGGACGCCGCGCTCGAGCGCCGGTTCCAGCCCGTCTTCGTCGGCGAGCCGTCCGTCGCCGACACGATCGCGATCCTGCGCGGGCTGAAGGAGAAGTACGAGTCACATCACCGTGTCCGCATCCGCGACGGCGCCCTCGTCGCTGCGGCGATGCTCTCCGATCGCTACATCGCCGACCGCCAGCTTCCCGACAAGGCGATCGACCTCGTCGACGAGGCAGCGTCGCGGCTGAAAATGGAGATCGACTCGAGCCCGCTCGAGCTGGACCAGGCCGACCGCGCCGTTCGCCAGCTCGAGATCGAGCTCGCCGCGATGAGCGCCGAGTCGGACGAGGTGAAGGAACCCATCGAGCGTCAGCTCGCCGACGCGAAGGAGCGCCACGCCGGGCTCGCTGCGCGCTGGGCGGAGGAGAAGGCCGCGCTGGACCGGATCGGGGAGATCACGGAGCGGATCGACCAGCTGCGGATGGAGGCCGAGCGCGCCGAGCGCGCCGGCGACCTCCAGCGCGTCGCGGAAATCCGCTATGGCGAGCTACCCGCGCTCGAGCAGGAGCTCGCGCAGCGCGAAACGCCGGCCGAGCCGATGGTGAAGGAGGAGGTCGACGAGGACGACATCGCGACCGTCGTCGGCGCGTGGACCGGCATCCCCGTCTCGCGCCTGCTGGAAGGCGAGACCGAGAAGCTGATCCACATGGAGGAGCGGCTGCACCGGCGCGTCATCGGCCAGCATGCGGCTGTCGAGGCCGTCTCGAATGCGCTCAGGCGCGCCCGTTCCGGCCTGCAGGATCCCGACCGGCCGATCGGCTCGTTCGTCTTCCTCGGCCCGACAGGCGTCGGCAAGACCGAGCTTGCGCGCGCGCTCGCCGAGTTCATGTTCGACGACGAACGGGCCATGGTCCGGATCGACATGAGCGAGTACCAGGAGCGGCACACCGTGTCGCGCCTGGTCGGCGCCCCGCCCGGCTACGTCGGCTACGACGAGGGCGGCCAGCTGACCGAAGCGGTGCGGCGGCGTCCGTACTCGGTCGTGCTGCTCGACGAGATCGAGAAGGCGCACGCCGAGGTCTTCGACGTGCTCCTGCAGGTGCTCGACGACGGCCGCCTCACAGACGGCCAGGGCCGCACGGTCGACTTCCGCAACACCGTCCTGATCATGACGTCGAACATCCGCTCGGCCGAAGCGATGCGCGAGCACTTCCGGCCCGAGTTTTTGAACAGGATCGACGAGATCGTCGTCTTCGACGCGCTCGGCAAGGAGCAGCTGGCCGAGATCGCCGAGCTGCAGCTGGAGCGGCTACGCGCGCGGCTCGCGGAGAGGCGGCTCTCGCTCGAGCTGACCGACGCGGCCAAGGAGGTGCTCGCCGAGGCAGGGTGGGACCCTGCCTACGGTGCGCGACCGCTCAAACGCGCCCTCCAGCGGCTCGTCGAAAACCCGCTCGCGCAGCGGCTGCTCGAGGGCGAGTTCGCAGAGGGCGACACGATCCGGGTGGATGCCCAGGACGGCGAGCTCGTCTTCGAGCGCGCGGAAGCGCGGCTCGCCGTCTGACACGGCGAGTGCCTTGACCGGCGCCCGCGTTTCGTGGTAGGACGACCTGGCACGAGCGTCGACGTCCGGTCCTGCGGCCCCGGAGAAGGAGGGCCGAGTGTGAGCTGAACCATCGACGTCTGGAGCAGCGACCCTGCGGCCTCTCCTGCTTCCCTTTTTCTCTGGGGAGGACCCATGCTGGACACGGATTCCACCGCGACGGTGGACGATTTGGAGCACGATCTCGCCGACCTGGACGAGGTCGAGCTCCCCCTCGAGCAGCATCCGAACGGCGGCTCGGCAACGACGGCAGACGACGAGGCGGCGACGGCGATTTCGGTGGCGCTGGCGCCACCGGTGGAGGAGCCGACCGAGGTCGGCGACCTCGACGCGGTCGCGCTCGACGGCCTCGGCGCGTACCCGCTGCCGTTCCTACGGCCGCTATCGCTCGACCGGAGCGCCCTGTCAGGTCGAGTTGCGCGGCGACGTCGACGGCCCTCACCAACGATGCGGATCAGCGCCGACTACTACGCGATCTCCGGCGCGACCGTCTCGTACTTCGGCTCGATGCGGGTGGACGCATCGGCGGTGGCGATCCCCGCGAGCCATGGCCCGGCGCAGTCCGTACCCTGCGCTCGAGGGGCTACATCGTCGCGCGCCGGCGCGAGATCGCAGCCGAGGTGGCAACGGCGCTCGAATGACCGATCCGGAACTCCGGGGGACGGCTCCGGCCGCTCCCCGGCCAACTCGACGTGGGAGGCTTGGGACGTGGGGACGCTGAGGATCGATCTCCAGGGAGGCTTCGACCGGGACACGGTGGAGATCTGGGTCGACGAGGAGCGCCGCTGGCGCGAGGAGACGGTGACGACGAAGTTCACTCTCGACCTCGCGGCGTCGGTGCCGCTCGAGGTGCCGGACGGCGCTGCGGACGTACGCGTGACGCTCCCCGAGCGCGGGATCGAGCAGGTGCTCGAGGCGCTCGTCGCGGGCGAGACGTACATCGTCGTGCGCGTCGAGAACGACAGGCTCGAGCTCGAGCAGCTGGCGGAGGCGCCCTACTACCTCTAGGGAGGTAGTCCGGCCGACCGGCGTCGTACCCTCGAACGCATGCTCCCGCCGATCGTCAACAGCGATCCCGGCGACGAGACCGGCTCCGAGTAGCCCTCTCGTCAGACCGGATCGAGAAACGTCGTCTCGCCGCGCTCGGGTGGAGCGCCGACGATGAACAGGCGCAGCTCGTCCTCGTGCCGGTTCGAGAGCTGCAGCGCCGTGCCCGGCTGGACAACGAGCACGCTTCCCGACGCGAGCTCGTGCTCTTCGACGGCGCCATCCTCGCCCATGTGGATCGTCAGCGTCCCCGTCATCACGACGAAGACTTCCTCCTGGACCGGGTCGATGTGGCGGCGCCCGACGGCACCCGGCGGGTAGCGGAAGAGGTTCGCCCGCGAGCTGCGTCATCGCGCCGGAGAGCTCGGCGACGAGGCGCGGGTCGCCCGGGAAGCGCGGCTGCCAGCCGAGCTCGCCGGCGTGGAAGATCGTGTACGCCACGCGTCGATTCTCGCACGGCCGCAGCTGATCAGTCCGGGGAACAGTCCCTGACCCGAGACTGCGCGAGTGTCAGCCGCAACCACGACAAGAGACTTCAGAGATCGCCGTCAGTCGGGAACTCTGGGGCATTTCGTGCGCTCGAAGCCGCGCAGCTTCTTGCGCAACCTTGTCCCGGACCAGCGGCGGCACGTCGGGGTTGATACCGACGAGCGCGACGGCGTCGTCGACGAGTCCGAGCTCGACGTCCCCACCCGGCGGCAGCCGTCCCTCCAGGTACCAGCTCACACTCAGATTGACGAGGCGATCGTAGCGCTGGGACGCAGACACGAGAATGTGCGGGCCGAGGTGCGAGAGATCCCCGCCGGTCGCGACGCCCCACACGCCGCGAATGGCGGCGGCCGAGAGCGCGCCCAGAGCGCAATCGCCTGCTGTGGCAAAGACGATGCCTGACCCGGCGTCGATCTGCCGGTTCGCGATCCTCTCGCAGGTCGCCTGGTCGTCGAACTCGAACGAATAGTCGGTGCGAACCTCCACGCCCGGAAGGGCGCGCCGAATCCCCGTTGAGAACCCTTGAACCAATACCTCCTGTTGTGGGAAGCCCCGCTCGCCGCTGATGATCGAGACAAGGTGTCGACCACCCTGGGGCGGCGTTCGCCGAGCCTCCATGAGGCCGCTCAGGTACCCGGCGAGATGGGCGGCCTGGCCGGTGCGTAACTTCAGCGCAGTGACATTGGGAGCGCCTCCGAGTTCGGCCCCCTTCGCACAGCAGTAGTCGAGGAAGACGAAACGTGTGTCTGGGTGCTGGTCGACGACGTCGAAGAACGGCGGCCCGGTGAGGCCCAGAGGCCACAACACGAGATCGAACTTCCCGGACCGAAGGCGCGCAGAGAGCCGGTCGACATCTTCCCGCGAGCCCAGCTCGAAGCCGCCCGACGGTGGGCGGCGCGGGAACAGGTCGACGATCTCCGTCTCGAGCTCGTGCTTGCGCTCGGCCTCCAGAAGCCCGTCCACGAACGGCCTCCAACCCGCTTCGTCGCGGCTGCTGAGGCTGCCTGGATCCCACATTCGGATCAGAGCCACGCGAGTCGCGTCCCCGCCGCCTGGCAGCGCTGCATCGGTCAGGACGAGGCGGAGAGCAATCGCCGTCGCGGCGAGAGCCAGTGCTCCCGCGATCACAATCGCGGACAGTCTCCGAGCTTTCATCAGCCTCGTCCGCCGACCGTCGCGGGCCTGCACCGGCTGCGCCGGGGTCCGAAGGTGAGGCTCCTGGCGGACGATCTGCCCGGCGAGGCGCTGAAGCTCCTCGCCCGGCCTGAGGCCGAGATCGTCTTCTAGGGCGCGCCGCGTCCGCTCGTAGACCTCGAGTGCCTCGACGTGACGACCCGAGCGATACAGCGCCACCATGAGCTGCGCGACGAGCCGCTCGCGATACGGCGTTTCCTCGACCAGCCGGCGCAGCTCGCCCACGAGCTCGGCATGGCGGCCAAGGGCCAGATCAGCGTCGACGCGGATCTCGAACGCCCTCGAGCGAAGCTCGTCGAGACGCTCGGCTTCCGCGCGGCTCTCCAGGTGCAGCGTCACGTCCGCGAGAACAGGGCCGTGCCAGAGGCCGAGTGCCTCCTTCGCGATGGACGCGGCACGCGGATCGTCACCTGCGGCCAGCGCCTGGGCTGCTTGGTCTACGAGCGTCTTCGAAGACCTGTGAGTCGAGAACAGCCTCACCGACGTCGATCCGGTAGCCGCCTCCCCGTCGCTCGACGGCGATCCCGTACGGGGAGAGAGCCCGGCGGAGCCGCGACACGTATGACTCCAGGCTGTGCGCTGCGGAAGCTGGGGGATCATCCCCCCAGACCTCGTCGAACAGGCGCTCGACGGGCACGAGCTCGCCCCTGTGGAGAAGCAGGGCTGCGAGAACAGCCCGCTGCTTACCCCCGCCGAGCTCGAGCGCGCGCTCCCCGACCTTGGCCTCGAGCCCGCCGAGAATGCGAAACCGGAGAGGTGCTGACTCGGCCGTGTCATCTAGCTAATCACGCTTCGCAGTTCCTGGAAAGCAGACGATTTCGAGCTTTTTGCGAGCCGGCTGCAAGACCGCCCACCGAACCTCCTGGCGACATCGAGTGTCACGAACGGAGGTAGGCATGAGAGCGATACAGGCCCTACTCGCTGCGCTCGTCGCGGCGATCATCCTGACGTCCGTTGCGGCGGCCGGCCCCGAGGCAGCGAAGCAGCGGGTGGTGATCAACATGAAGATCTATCCACAGAAGTCGTTTGTCCTCCTGCCGCTGCGATGCCGGTCCCCTGGACACCGACACAGGCACGATCAGCAGCAACTGGACGAGCATCCCCGGACGCGACGTGATGCGCGACGGCCAGAAAGTCACGATCTACAACGGAGCCGTGACGACGCTCACCGGGAAGCGAGGCACCCTCACGATTTCGGACCGGAACGAGTGGGTCGACGTCGGAAACAACGACAGCATTGCCATCAGCACCTGGAAGGTCGTGCGCGGGACCGGCCAGTACGCCGGGATCGTCGGGAAGGGCCGGGGTGGCCATGCAGGCCTCGGAAGCCCTGGTACGCACGCTACGAGGGCTTACCTGACCGTTCCGTGATTGGGCTGAACCAGACGGAGCGGAGCGCGAGGTGGCGCCGCTCCCCTCGAATGGACGAGCAGATGACCACGAATCGAATCCACCACTCGCGTGTTCGGTCACAACCAGGAGAAAAGGAGTACTGATGAAGCTCGTGACGACACTGACGATCGCTGCCGCGCTGACCTTCGCCGGGGCGGCGGCGGCGATGCAGTTCTCGGCGTGGGGCAGCGCGCAGAAGATCGACGAGATCGGCGGCAACAGCTCGGAGCTGAACACGGCCTCGCTGGACGGCTGCCCGATCCAGTCGCCCGACGGCCGCAGCCTGTTCATCGCCTCGAACCGGCCGGGCGGCAAGGGCGGGCTCGACATCTGGGTCGCGACACGGGAGAGCAGCAGCGCGCCGTGGGGCACGCCGCAGAACTTGCCCGAGCCGGTCAACTCAGCCTCGGACGACTTCTGCCCGACGCCGGTTCACAACGGTCTCTTCTTCGTGAGCCGCAAGGTCGTGCCGGGCCTCACTTGCGGACTCGGCGATATCTACTTCACCCGCTTCAACAAGCACCACGGCTGGAGCGAGCCGTTCCACTTCGACTGCGCACCCGACGGCCCGAACACCCCGCTCGACGAGCAAGGCCCGAGCCTGGTCGAGATCGACCGGAGCCAGTACCTCTACTTCTCGAGCTCGAGAGCCGCTGCGCAAGGGGGACTCGTCCCCGGCGAGATCTACGTCAGCGCGGCGACCCTCGGCGGGTTCGGCCCCGGCGTCGCAGTCGACGGCCTCAACGACGCCGCCGCGAACGACATCCAGCCGAACATCCGCAAGGACGGACGCGAGCTCGTCTTCAGCTCCGACCGCGCGGGCGGCGCCGGCGGGCAGGACATCTGGGTCTCCACCCGCGCCGGCACCAGCCACGCCTGGTCGGCCCCTGTCAACCTCGGCCCGGCCGTCAACACGGCCGCGAGCGAATCACGCCCCTCCCTCTCGTGGCACGCCGAGCAGCTCCTGTTCGGACGCGCGCCCGGGCCTGAGGGGAACAGCGACATCTACGTCAGCACGCGCTAGCGCGGTCTCACGCCGCAACGGACATGTCCCGGGGACAGACCCTGGGACACGTCCGCTTCAGGCAGGGAGAGGGGGCGACGAGGGGATGGGGAGGCTGAGGGTGCCCGTCACGCCGGCTCGGAGGGGAGAGGAGCCGGCGGTGGCGTAGGTGGGGCCTCGGTGGTCGCCTTTGAGCATGGCCCCACTCTTGCGCACGCGTCCCGGCCGGACGATTCGGCGTGCCGGTGTTCTCAGGTGCGGTTTACCGCACTACTTCAGGAACCGGTCGAACCACTCGAGCACGAGCTCGAAGCGCTGCACGCGGTGCACCGGGTTCCCCGACCGCGTCAGCTCGTGGGTCTCGGCCGGGAAGCGGACGAACTCGACCTCCTTGCCGAGCAGCCGCAGGGTCGTGAAGAGCACCTCGCCCTGCTCGATGTTGCAGCGGAGGTCGTTCTCGGAGTGGAGGATCAGGAGCGGCGTCTCGATCTGCTTCGCGTACGTCCAGGGCGACATCTCGAGGTACTTGTCGACCGCGTCGTGGACGAAGTCGCCGTGGTAGCCCTTGAAGACCCAGCCGACGTCGCTGGAGCCGTACATCGAGACGAGGTTGTTGACCGCGCGCTCGGAGATCGCCGCCTTGAAGCGATTCGTGTGCGAGACGATCCAGGAAGTCATGTAGCCGCCGTAGGAGCCGCCGAGCACGCCCAGCCGCTCCGGATCGATGAAGCCGTAGCGCTCGAGCGCGGTGTCGACGACGGCCATCAGATCCTCGTAGTCGACCGATCCCCAGCCGGGGCCGAGCTCCCCCGGCCCCATGATCGCGCGGCCCCACGCCTCGGCGTAGCCGGACGACCCGCGCGGGTTGGCGTAGACGACCACGTAGCCGCCGCCCGCGTAGACCTGCGTCTCGTCGAAGAACCCGTTGCCGTACTGGCTGAACGGGCCGCCGTGGATGTTCAGGAGCATCGGGTACGTCTTGCCCTCCTCGAAGCCCGCCGGCCGCGCGATCCAGGCCTCCACCTCGGAGCCGTCCTTCGAGATCGCGGTGAAGCGCTCGGGCTCGGAGAGCTCGCGCCCGGCCGCGAACTCCTTGCCGATCTCCGTCAGCTGCTTCCCGTCGACATCGAGCTCGGCGAGGTTCGGCGCGGTCGAGCCGGTGCGCGCGACCTTGCCGTCGAGGACGTCGTAGCCGGAGAGGACGACGTCGCCGCCCGCGAGGAGCTCCGGCTCGCCGCCGGCCGGGGAGACGCGATAGAGGTGGACGTTGCCGCGGTCCTCGATCGCGAACACGATCGAGTCGCCGTCCCAGATCGGCTCGCGGATCTCCGGATAGGGATCGCACGTGCGGTCGAGCGAGGTGGTCAGGACCCGGAAATTCTCACCGGAGGCGTCGAGCACGCCGATCTGCGTGTGACGCGGGAAGTCGAACCCGCCCGGATCCCACTTGACGGCAAGCTGCGTCCCGTCGGGTGAGTAGGCCGGCGCGGAGTAGTTGGCGTCGTTCGGCGTCAGCCGCGTCGGCTCGCCGCCCGCTGCGGGGACGACGTAGATGTCGCCCTTCAGCTCGACGTCCCAGTTCTCTTCGCGCGCCGAGGAGAAGGCGATGCTCTTGCCGTCCGGCGTCCACGCCGGGTGCGAGTCCTCGAAGTCGCCGTCGGTGATCTGCGTCGCCTCGGCGGAGCCGTCGGCGGGGACGACGTACAGGTGCCGCCGCCGGTCGCCCGTCCAGCCGACCGAGTCGAGCTTGAAGAACAGCCGCGTGAACCGGCGGGGCGGCCGCTTCTTGTCGTCCTCCTCCTCGTACGCCTCGTCGGGCACGCGCGCGGAGAAGGCAATCTGCGTGCCGTCCGGCGACCAGCTGGGCTCGCCGACGTCGTCCTTCAGCTCGGTCAGGCACTGCGCCTCGCCGCCGCCCATCGGCATCACGTAGAGCTGCCGTTTCGCCTTCTCGTCGCCGCGCTTGGCGACGAACGCGAGCCGCTCGCCGTCGGGCGACCAGCGCGGCTGTGCGTCGTTGTCGCCGCTCGTCAGCCGGCGCGGTGGCTCGGAGCCGTCTGTCTGCGCCAGCCAGATCGACTGGCGGTACTCGTTCGCCTCGCCGTCGATCGACCAGACGACGTACGCGACCTCGCTCGCACCCGGGCGCAGCCGTGGGTCGGTGACCCCAGTGAGCTGGTAGACGTCCTGGGGCCGCATCCCTGCCACGGACGCAACTATGGCAGGTAGGTTCGCGATCGTGCGCGTCCTGGTGATCGGAGCGGGCGGGGTCGGCGCGGCCGCGGCCGCCGTCGCCGCGCGACGCGGCTTCCTCGAGCGGATGATTCTCGCCGACATCGAGCCGGGCCGTGCGCGGGCCGCGGCCGACCAAACCGGCGACGAACTGGCGCCGACCTCGTCGTCGACGGCTACGGCTTACGGCGCGCCGCACGGGATCCAGGATCGGTAGGTTCTCGGCATGAGCACGATCACGACCGGCGCCGAGAGCGTCGAATGGAATCTCGTCGATCTCTATGAAGGCCCCGACGACCCGCGAATCGAGTCCGAGCTCGACGAGACGCTGGCGGCCGCGCAGGCGTTCCGCGAGCGCTACCGCGGCAAGCTCGGTGAGCTCGCCGCCGCGGAGCTGAACGACGCGGTCGCCGAGCTGGAGCGGATCGAGTCGACCTCGACGCGCGTCGAGACCTACGCGCGGCTGCGCCAGGCCGCCGACAGCTCGGACCAGGCGCGCGGCGCCCTCGTCCAGCGCGTCCGCGAGCGGAACACCCAGATCGAGACCGAGCTCCTCTTCTTCGACCTCGAGTGGAGCGCCCTCGACGACGACGTCGCCGAGCGGCTGCTCGCAGACGCGGAGCTCGCGAAGTACGCGCAGGTGCTGCGCTCGCAGCGCCGCTACAAGCCGCACCAGCTCTCCGAGCCCGAGGAGAAGGTCTCCGCCGAGAAGAGCCTCACCGGCGTCAGCGCCTGGGGCCGGCTCTTCAACGAACTCCTCTCCGACCTCAGCGTCTCGCTCGACGGCTCCGACCTGTCGCTCGACGAGGCGCTCGCGAAGCTTGCGCGCGAGACGTCACAGGAGGAGCGCGGCCGCGTCGCCGAGGCCGTCACGGAGACGCTGCGCCCCGGCGTCCGCACGCGCGGCTACATCCTCAACACGATCCTGAACGAGCGCGCGATCGAGGACCGCCTCCGCGACTACGACACCTGGATCTCGGCGCGCAACCTCGCCAACGAGATCCCGGACGAGGCGGCGCAGAGCCTCGTCGATGCGATCGAGGCGCGCTACGACATCCCGCAGCGCTTCTATGCACTGAAGGCGCGGCTGCTCGGCCTCGAGCGGCTGAAGGACTACGACCGGTTCGCGCCGCTCCAGGAGGTCGGCGGCACGATCGCGTGGGACGAAGCGCAGGAGATCGTGCTCGGCGCCTTCAACGACTTCTCGCCGCAGGCGGGCGAGATCGTCGGCGACTTCTTCGAGCAGGACTGGATCGACGCGGCCCTGCGGCCGGGGAAGATGCTCGGCGCCTTCTGTGCGACGACGGTTCCCGGCGTCCACCCGTACGTGCTGATGAACTACGCGGGCGAGCGGCGCAGCGTGCTGACGCTCGCGCACGAGCTCGGGCACGGCCTGCACGGCTCGTTGGCGCAGGACCTCGGCCTCTTGAACGCGCGCACGCCGCTGACCCTCGCCGAGACGGCGTCGGTCTTCGCCGAGGCGCTCACCTTCGAGAAGCTGAAGGAGCGCGAGGACGACCCGCGCGCGCTGCTCGACCTGCTCGTCGGCCGGATCGACGACACCGTCGCGACCGTCTTCCGCCAGATCGCGATGAATCGCTTCGAGCACGCGATCCATACCGGCCGCCGCGACGAGGGCGAGCTGACGGTCGAGCGGATCTCCGAGCTCTGGAGCGCCGAGCAGCGGCGCATGCTCGGTGACGCCGTCGAGGTGACGGACAACTATGGGATCTGGTGGAGCTACGTGCCGCACTTCGTCCAGGTGCCGGGCTACGTCTACGCGTACTCGTTCGGCTACCTCTTCTCGCTCGCGATCTACCGGCGCTACCTCGACGAGGGCGAATCGCTGGTCGAGCCCTACCTCGACCTCCTCCGCGCAGGCGGCTCGGCGCCGCCGGCGGAGCTCGCGTCGCGGCTCGGCTTCGACATCGGCGATCCCGCATTCTGGTCGGCCGGGCTCGACGCGATCGGCGCGCTCGTCGACGAAGCCGAGCAGCTCGCAGCCCAGCTGGAACTGAGCGGCGGCGTGAGCCCCCGTCGCCGGGGGCTCACACGATGAGGCCGCGGTTCAGTGGTTGCCGATGCCACCCTCGCCGTGTGCCTTGACCTTGATCAAGGCCCGCATCCAGGGGTGGAAGCAGCACATGAAACGGTGGTTGCCGACTGCCAGCCCGGACACGTCGATGCCGCCGCCCGGCAGGACGTTGACGGATCCCGGACATTCGGGCGCCGTCTGCAAGCCTTCGTTGAGCGCCGGGTTCGGCGCGATCCCGCCGCCGAAGTTGGCGACCTTGGTGAAGGTGTGGACGCGGCCGCCGTCGTTGGTGACGCGGATCGTCGTTCCCGCCGTGACCTTCAGGTACGACGGGTCGTTCCGCCACCCCTGATGGCCGATCACGGCCGCAGCGAGCGGCGAGTCGTTCTCACCGGCGAACTCAGCGAGGGTGACGTCGCCGTGCTGCAGCGCACAGCCGCCGACCATGTTCCAGGCCGGGTCTCTCGGATCGCAATCGTCCTTCATTGCGATGTGCGGCCGCCCAGGACCGTGGTCGGAGCGGCCGGCTTGCGTCGCCGCGGCGAGGACTGTCGCGACGAGCCCCACGAGGACGCCGAGGACCAGCAAGCGCCTTCGCATCATTGTCTGCCTCCTTGCTGTGGAGGGACCCCTGGTGCCGCGTCGGCGATCATCCTCCTCGCGTCGGGGCCTGTCAACGCCTTGTCTAGGATGCTGCTCGTAGTCGCGGCGACCGAGCGCGAGCTCGCCCCGGTCGAGGGCGCACGCACGCTCGCCTGTGGGATCGGGCCGGTCGAGGCGGCGGCGGCGACCGCCCGTGCGCTGGCGGAGGAGCGCCCTCGCGCGGTCCTCCACGTCGGGATCGCGGGTGCGCACGGCCTCGAGCCGCTGACGCTCGTGCTCGGCTCGGAGGCGGTCTACTGCGACGCCAGCCGGGCCGCTGGTGCCTGGCGCGTGCGCCTCCCGGACGCCGGTCTGCTGGCCGGCTGCGCGCGGCGTTTCCCGAGGCCGAGGTTCGTCCGATCGGGACGAGTGCGCGCGTCGGCGGCTCCCACGGCGTCGAGGTCGAGGCGATGGAGGGGTTCGCGGTGCTGCGCGCCTGCGAGCTCGCCGGCGTGCCGGCCGTCGAGGCGCGCATCGTCTCGAACGCGATCGGCGAGGCGGACCGCTCGCGCTGGCGCTTCGACGAGGCATTCGCGAAGCTGGCCGAGACGCTGCCGCGGTTCGTGGCTGTAGCTTCCGGCGCGTGAGCTCGAAGGAACTGCCGGCACCGCTGCCGCCCGAGACCCGCACCGTCGGGCAGGTCGTCGCGGAGGCAATCCGGCTCTACGGCCGCCGCTGGCGGATCGCGCTGCCGCTCGGATTGCCGCTTGCGGCGGCGGATACGCTCGCCGTCGGGTCGACCACGGCGGAGCGGATCGCGATCCTCGCCGCGGCCGCGCCCGCGTTCACGCTCGCCTTCGCCTGGGCGTCGGCGATCGTCGGTGACGTCCGACGGGGCCGTAGGACCTGGATCCGCGCGCTTGTGCTCGGCACGCTCGCGTTCCTGCCCGCGGCGTTCTTCTTTCCCTGGTTCGCGCTCCTCTCGGTCGCGTGGCTCGCGCTCGTCGGACTCGTCGTCCCGGTCGTGATGATCGAGGACGCGCCGCCGCGGCACGCTCTCCGCCGCGCCGTCGAGCTCTGCCGCGCCGACTACGTCCACGCGCTCGGCTCGCTGGCGACGCTCGTGATCGTCTTCGTCCTCACCCGTGTCGCGCTCGCGTTCGTGCTCCGCGAGCAGGCCGACAACACGATCCGGGTCGCGGTCTTCATCGCCGACCTCGTCGTCTCGCCGCTGCTCTTCCTCGGCGGTGCGTTGCTCTACTTCGACCAGGCGGCGCGAGTAAGATCGCGCTGATGCCGACCTATCTGATGCTCTCGACGCTGACGCCGCAGGGCGTGCAGACGCTGAAGGCGAATCCGAGCCGCCTCCGCGAGGTCAATCAGGACGTCGAGGAGCTCGGTGCGAAGGTCCTGCACCAGTGGGCGACGCTCGGCGAGTACGACTTCGTCAACATCGTCGAGGCCCCGGACGCCGCCACCGTCGCGAAGATCTCGCTCGCGCTCGGCGCCCGCGGCAGCGCGAAGCTGCAGTCGCTCGAGCTCGTCGAGATCGACACGCTGCTCGGCGCTCTGGACGCCTAGAGGCTTGATGTGAAACCTGAGCGGGTTTGTGGGCAGCGCGCCAATTCCACATCAAGCCTCTAGCGAAAACCGGGCTCCGGCGACGCCGGAGCCAGCGGGCTCTGCGGCAGGCCGGGCCTCAGGCCGCCGTCGTTGTACTCCTTCGGCGCGACGTCGTTCGGCGCATCGGCGTGGAAGAGCGAGGCGAGGTGCTGGATCTGGCCGCGACCGGGGCCGAGCTCGAACTGGCCGCCGCCGTAGACCGCGATCTCCTTCGCCGCGCAGTGGTCGTAGAAGTCGAAGAGCCGCTCGACGCTGCCGAAGCGCGACGGCTTCGAGTTGAGGCAGCGCGGCTCCCACTCGAGCGCCAGTACGTCCTCGACGGAGTGGATCGGGAAGTCCCAGGTCAGCCGGTGCCGGTGCGGCTCGAGCGCGGCGCGGGTCTCGTCGTTCACCCGTGCATCCTCGAGCCACGCGTCCGGGAACGCCGCTGCGACGCGACCGTAGAGCTCCGCTGACGGCGTTGCATCGACCCAATCGCCGTCGTAGAGACCCTTGAGATCGACGACGTCGACGGCGCCCGTCGCTGCGAGCCCGGCGAGGATCTCATCGGTCCACTCGTCGAGCGCGTCGAGCTTGAAACGAAGCTCCGGGTAGAGCTCGAGCAGCTCGTGCACCTTTCGCTGCGAGACGACGAACCGCACCGGCTGCGGCTCACGGCCGACCGCCGCGGCAAGCGACAGCCCCGCCTGGCGCAGTGCCAGATCGAGCGCCGCCGACTCGAGCCCCCAGCGGCGGTACCCGGGCGCGTCGGCCACCAGCCCGGAGAAGGAGCCGACGGTGTGGTCGCCGGCCACCTCGGGGAGCTCGAAGACCTGGTGGTGCTCCTCCTCGTAGGTGACGTCTTCGCCGACGCCTTCGTCGCCGTCGCCGTGGAGGTGGAAAACGGTCGTGCGGCGGGTCATGAAACCGAGCGGCAGCGCGTGCGGCTCGTGCTCGATGCGCTCGATCCTGAGCGGCAAGTCCTTGACGGAGTCATAGAGCGGCATAGGCAACGGCCACCTCCGCGGCCAGTCGTGCGTTGGCGGCGATCAGCTCGCGGTTCGCGGCGAGCGTGCGCCCGCCGGACTCGCGATGAAGGTAGGAGAGGACGAACGGGGTCACCTGCTGCCCCGCGACACCCTGGTCGCGCGCGTCGGCGAGCGCCCGCTGGATCAGTGGCTCGACGTCGTCGAGGCTGTCCTCGGCGGGGCGGCCGAGCAGGATCGAGGTGTGACGGCCGAGCCGCCAATGCGTGCGCGCCACCTGCGCCGCCTCCTCGGCCGACTCGACGCGGGCGGAGACGGGCGGACCGCCGTGCGCGGCATAGAAGAGCGGCAGGTCGTCAGTCCGGTACCCGAGCACCGGTACGCCGAGCGTCTCCAGCAGCTCCGCGGTCGCCGGGACGTCGAGGATCGACTTCACCCCCGAGGAGACGATCAGCGCCTCGGTCCGGATCAGCTCGCCGAGATCGGCCGAGACATCGGGCGGAGAGGGAAAGCCGCGATGGACGCCGCCGAGCCCGCCGGTGCCCATGAAGCCGATCCCGGCGGCGCGGCAGGCGGCAAGCGTCCCCCCGACCGTCGTCGCGCCGACGGCTTTCTGCACGATCGCGGCGGCGAGGTCGCGCGGCCCGACCTTGCGCGCGTCGGCGGTGAAGCGGCCGAGCTCCTCCTCGCCCAGTCCGATGCGGAGCGCGCCGTCGAGGACGCCGATCGTGGCGGGTACCGCCCCCGCGTCGCGGACGCGGCGCTCGCTCTCGAGCCCGACCTCGACGCCTTCGCCGGGCGGGAAGCCGTGCGCGATGAGCGTCGTCTCGAGTGCGACGACCGGCCTCCGGTCGGCGAGCGCGTGCGCGACCTCATTCGACACGGCGAGCAAGTCCTTCACGGCATCGAGCCTAGTTGCGCGACGCAGCGTGCCGCCGCGGCCAGCGCCGCCTGCGAGCCGCCGACGAGGTAGCCGGCCGCGAACGCGTCGCCCGCTCCGGTCGTGTCGACCACCTCGGCCGGGAGCGCAGGCAGCGTCGACCTCGCCGAAGCGCGCCCCGGCTGGCCCGAGCTTCAGCACCCACTCGGTCCCGTCGATCGGCCCGCCGAGAGTCCGCTCCTCGTCCTCGTTCGCGAACACGATCGCCGGCCGCAGCTCCTCCAGCCGCTCCCGGAACCGCTCAGGCCCGAAGTCGCGGATCGCGCTCCAGGACGAGAGGTCGACGGAGAGGCGCGGCGCCGACTCGGCCGCGAGCAGCGCCGCGCCGTCGATCGGGCTCCGGAGCAGCGAGTAGCCCGGCAGATGGAGATGGGTGCAGCCGTCGAGCCACGACGGCTCGAGCTCGTCGCCCCGAAGGTCGGGCGAGATGCCGCGGTCGGTGGCCATCGTGCGCGCGCCGTCGACGCCCACGAGCGAGACGACCGTTCCCGTGCGGCCCGCGACGACGGGCCCTCGGACGTCGACGCCGTAACGCTCGAGCGCGGCGCGTGCAGTCCGACCTGCCTCGTCGTCGGCCGTCTTGCCGACGAAGCCCGCCTCGCCGCCGAGCTCCGCGATCCAGGCGGCGACGTTCGCCGCCTGGCCGCCCGGCCCGAGCTTCGTGACGGCGTCCGCGTCCGCACCCTCGGCAAGGGGCTGCGAGAGGCGGACGATCACGTCGAGCAGCAGGTCGCCGAGCGTCATGATCACGCCTACGATCCTTCCATGGACGACGAGAGACGCCGCTCGCGAACGCGCTCCTTCCTCGTCGGCGCCGCGGTCGGCGCGTCCGCTGCGCTCGCCGCGGCCCGCCGGGTGCGACCGAAGGACCGGAAGCGGGAGACGCCCGCCGGGCTCGCCGCCTTCGAGGAGGCGCCCTGCTATCGCGAGCTGGTCGAGAGCGAGCGGCTGGCACCGTAGCCGCGTAGCGCCCGCGCCGCGCGCTCGATCGTCGGCAGGTTGATGTCCGCATCCCCGAGGTAGAGCCGCTTGCCGACGAGCATCGCCTCGCCCGCCCGCTCGAGGTACCGCTTCGGTGTCACCACCGGCTCGCGCGTGCGGATGACGAGGAACGGCCCGAAGCCGCGCACCTCGAACGCGGACTCCGGCCGCGGCGACACCCGCTGGATCTGCAGCGAACGCTCGAGGTTCGTCGTCTTGCTCGAATCGAGCACCCAGACGCCGTGCCCGAGCGGCCGCTCGAGCGTGAGCAGGCTGTGCAGCGCCAGGTCGGCGTCGGCACGCGGCAGCACGACGAGCGGGACGTCCGGGTTCAACTCCCACGCCTGGAGGAAGAGGGGGTCGTACCCGAGCAGGACGTCCTCGCTCGCGGTCGTCGCGGCGACATACGCGGCCGCGTCGGCCCGGGCCTCCTGGCGCACGTCCGGCTCCCACTCGAACAGCTCGGGCGTCCGATCCCACGTCCAGGCGAGCTGTGCGAGCACGAGCGCCGCCAGCGCCGCCGTCCCCCAGACCCGGCCGAGCCGGGCGATCCCGGCGCCCACCGCGAGCGCGACGAAGGGGAGCAGGAAGATCAGGTGCCGCGTCTCCGGCGAGCCGGTGCTGCGCGCCACCACGAGCGCCGCGAGCGGGACGACCGCCGCGCAGGCCGCGAGCAGCTGCGCGTCGCGCGGGAGCACTGCGACTCCCGCAGCCGCGGCGACGAGCACGGCCGGCAGCACCGGGAAGCCGGCCGTGAAGTCGCCGGCGGCCTGCCAGACGTACTCGACGACGTCGAGCCGACTGCCGGCCGCGACGCCCGCGTCGAACCGCCCCGCGAGCACGAGGTCGGTGAGCCAGAACGGGATCCCGAGCACGGCGACCGCGCCGAACGCCCACAACGCCTCGCGCAGCCGCTCACGTCGCGCGACCACGACGAATGCTCCCTGCGAGGCGAGCACGAGCGCGCCGTACGGGTGCGTCGCGACCGTGGCGAGGATCGCGAGCGCCCAGAGCAACCACGCGCGCCGGCCGCCGCGCTCGAGCGCCCGCAGCAGTGCGAGGTACGAGAGCGCGGCCGTGAAGAGGAAGAGGCTGTACATGCGGCCGTAGACGCCGTGGAAGAGGAACGTCCAGCTGGTCGCCACGAGGAGCGTTCCGGCGAGTGCGGGGGCGCGGCCGGCCAAGCGCGCCAGCAGCAGCGCCACCACCGGCAGGCTCGCGACCGCGAAGAACGCCGACACCGCGCGCAGGCCTTCGAGACCGAGCTCGAGGTGCGCGACCGACCACGCGAGCAGGAAGTGGAGCGGCGCGCCGCCGCGCTCCTCGAGCACCACCTGGAACATCTCGTCGAGCGGGTGGCGGCCGATGAAGAGGGGCAGGGCCTCGTCCTCGTGGGGCGGCCAGGCGAGCAGCTGGTGGAAGAGGAAGACGGCGGCCGCGACCGTGATCCCGGCGACCCCGAGCGGGAACCAGTGCGCCGCGAGCCAGGGCCGGGCGATCGCCCATTCACGGGCGCCGAAACGCGTTGCCTGTGCGGTTTCGCTCATCGTCGCCGTCAGTCTGCCTAGCTAGACTCCTCCGCCATGCCGATCTACGAGTACCGCTGCCCCGACGGGCATACCTTCGAGGTCTTCCAGCGGATGACCGACCCTCCGTCGGAGGCCTGCGAGGTTTGCGGCAAGAGCCCCGTCGAGAAGGTGCTCTACCCCGTCAGCGTGCATTTCAAGGGCTCCGGCTTCTACTCGACCGACTACGGCCGCGGCTCGGGGAAGAAGAAGGACGCCTCGAAGGAGGGCGGCGACTCGGGCTCCTCGGAGAAGAAGTCCGACAAAGATTCCGGCGCCGGCGAGAAGAAAGCGGCTGCGGCGGACTAGCGCTCTTCGAGGTCGAGCCTCCCTTCCGCGACGCCGCGCGCGAGCTCGGTTCGCGTGCGCACATCGAGCTTCCTGTAGATGCGCGTCAGGTGCGCCTCCACGGTTCCGACGGTGGTGAACAGCTGCGCCGCCACCTCGCGGTTCATCCGTCCTTCGGCGACGAGCGACGCGACTCGGCGTTCGGCGCCGGTGAGGCCGCGATCGCGTCGCGGCCGTGGCTGCGCTCGCCGCAGCTCCTGCTCGACACGCTCGAGCCAGAGCGTCGCGCCGAGGCCGGCGAAGATCGCTTGTGCGACCTCGAGTTGCTCCGCGGCCCGGCGGCGCTCACCAAGCCGGCGGAGCGCTTCACCGGCCACGAGCAGGGCGCGGCCTCGTTCAAGCGGGAAGCCCGCCGTCTCGAAACCGGCGGCCGATTCCGCGGCGGCAGCCCGAGCTTTCTCGGCCTCTCCGCGTGCAAGCAGCACTAGCCCGCGGCAGCGCAACGCCGCCGCGGCGGCGTTGCCGACCGGCAGCCGCCGCTCGAACTGGGCGAGAATCTTCTCTGCCTCTGCAACGCGGCCGAGGCCGACGAGCGCTTCGATCCCATCGGCGATCGGCGGAGCCAGCGGCAGGTCGGACCGTTGCGTCACGTCGGCGAGCAGCTCCCAGGCAGGCCCTGGCTGGCCCAGGGAGAGCTCGAGGAAACCGAGGATCCATTGGTTCTCTGCCGCCAGGAACGGCCAGTGGACAGCCTCACTGTCGGCGATGCCTTGCCGAGCGAGCTCGCGGGCCTCGTCGACCCGTCCGCGAAGTGACGCGAGGGCCGCCCGCAGGCCACGAACCCAGCATTCGACGAAGCGATCTCCGCCGTCGAACGCGAGCTCCCAAGCCTGATCGAGGTGTCGCTCCGCGAGTTCCCAGTTGCCGGCACCGAGCTCAACTTCAGCGAGCCGGATCACGACCCGCGAATGCTGGCTCCCACTGCTGATTGTGGCGTCGAACGCAGCGGTGAGAAGCTCGCGCGCTCCCGGGAGATCGCCTCGGCACAGGAGCTCCTCGGCGAACAGGACTCGCGGTGATGTCTCGCGCGGGAGGATCCCGTGCTCGTCCTCGAGCGCGATCGCGCGCTCGAAGTGCGCCGGCTCGGGGTGTCCTAGCAGGAAAGCCCGGGCGGCAACTGTCGCCAGCGCATTTGCGACCAGCGCCGGCTCGTCCGCCCGCTCGGCGTCCGCCAGCGCCTGGCGCGCGAGCATCAGGCTGGCGCGGTTCTCTTCGCGATTGAGCCGATACTGGCTCGTGAGCAGAAGGACGCGGGCGCGGAGCCCAGCGTCGTCACCGGCATGCTCGAGCGCGTCGGCGACCAGTCTTCCCCGCGCCTCGATGTCGGGCTCGACCTGAAAGCGCGCCAGGCAGGCCTGAGCGCGCTGCGGTCCCGCAAGGCCGGTTGCGAGGAGCTCGTCGAGACAGGCGGCGGCGTTGGCGACCTGCCCCGCGTCCGCAAGGTGGCTCGCCATCCCGAGCACGCGCGCATCTCGATCGGCCACATCGTCGTGCGGCGTGAGGCGCACGGCCTGTTGCGCCAAGCCGGCAGCAGCATCAGGAGCGCCGCGCGCTCGAGCCCGTGCGGCCACAGCTTCGAGCAGGCGTGCCGCAACGGCGTCCGGCTCGGCCGCAGAGAGGGCGAGGTGACGGGCGCGCTCCTCGGGCTCGTGCATCGACGCTGCGATCCGCGCGTGGAGGGCGCGGCGGCGCGCCGGTGGCAGCTCGGCGTAGATCGCGGCCGTGAGCAAGGGGTGGGCGAAGCGTACGACTTCGTCGTCGCCCAGTGTCACCGCCCCGGCGGCGATTGCGGCATCGAGAAGTTCATCGGCATCGTCGACCGTCCTTGCGAGCAGCGCCGGTGTCGCCCTCTCGACGGCCGCAACCACCTCGAGCAAAGGGCGGATGCCGTTTGAGTACTCCAAGACACGATCGCGGACGAGCTCTTCCAGCGACAACGGATTCGGTAGCGGGCCGGACACGTCGCTCTTCTTGCCTCCCGCGGTGCGTGCAAGCTCGAGCGCGAACATCGGATTGCCTCCCGACGCCTGGTGCACCCGCGTCAGCGCCGGTCGTGGCATGCGCAGGCCGAGCCGGGAGCGGACGAGCTGGTGAACCGCGTCCACACTCAACGGTCCGAGCCGGATCTCCTCGAATCGCTCCTCGACACCCTGCAGGAGGTCGAGCGACGAGCCGGTGTCGGCGCCGCGCTGCGTCAGGAGGACTCCCACGGGGGCTTCCGTCAGCCGCCTGATCGCGAAGGCCAAGACCCGGCGAGACGGCGGGTCGATCCACTGGACGTCGTCGACGGCGATCAGCACCGGCGCTCGAACGGAGAGCACGCGGAGTGCCGCCGTGAAGGCGCGCGGCAGGGCGATGCGGTCGGGAGACTCGTCCTGGGGTGTCTCGAGGCCCACCGCAGCCGCCAGCGCGGCCCGCTGCGGCTCCGGCAGCTCTTCGGCGACCTCTGGGAGCGACTCGCCGAGGAGATCGGCGAGCCCGCCGAAAGCGATCGGCATTTCCGCTTCGACGCACCGTGTTACCAGCACCGTCGCGCCTGCAGCCTCGGCCTCCTCGACCGCAGCGCGCCACAGCACCGTCTTGCCGATCCCTGCGTCGCCGTGGAGCAGCAGAGCTCCCGGGCCGGCTACCAGGTCGGCGACGAACGTCGGAGCCGCTCGTGCTCGACCTCGCGCCCGATCGCGCCACGGGCGTTCTGACGGCCATTCGGCCATTGTCGCCCAGCGGCGCGGCGAAGTGTGGGGGTTTCCCCGACGCGGCGAAGCCTGCCGGGAGTCATCGTCGAGCCAATTCGATGCGACTCGGCTCGTCCGGGTCGAAGAGGAGTGACGATGATCCAGAAGCGAACATTCGTCGGCGCGATCGCGCTTGTCCTGATCGCAATGATGGTCGCCGCCGGGGCGAACTCCGCCTCGGACGGGGACGATGACCATGGCCCGGGTCAAGGAGCCGAGATCGTCGGAAGCTGGGATGTGACCGTGAGCCGCGGGCCGGTCCTGCCGCCGGTGAGGTCGTTTCAGACGTTCAACCGCGGCGGAACCATTGTCGAGACCGCGAACGAACGCTGTTCCGCAGTCCCTCCCACGGGGCGTGGGAGTACGTCGGCAAGCGGACCTACGCGACGACCACGATGTTCCACAGGTTCAGCCCGACCGGCGCGTACCTTGGGACGCAGAAGATCAACGCGAACCGACAGCTCTCCCACGACGGCGAGACGTACACGGCGGCGGCGGTGTCGCAGCTGTTCGACCCTGACGGGAATCTGACCTTCACTGGTAAGGCGACCGCGACCGCCAAGCGGCTCGAGGTTGAACGGGTCCCGGACCAGCCGTAAGCCACTCGACGCTGGGGCACCGCGCACAAGCGCGGCGCCCCAGTCGTCAGCGGCGCGAGAGCGCGTTCAGCCCGAGCAGCAGCACGACCGAGCCGGCGACCGCGAGCAGGAACGGCTTCAGATCCCAGGCGAAGCGGACGTCGGTGTCGAAGACGGCCTCGCCGAGAAAGCCGCCGAGCAGCGCGCCGACGACGCCGACGGCGAGCGTGCCGAAGCACCCGATCGTGTGCCGCCCCGGCGTCAGCGCCCGCGCGACCGCACCTGCGAGCAGTCCGAAGAAGATCCAGCCGATGATCCCCATCGCGACGACCCTAACGTCCGGGTTGCTATACCCCGCGGCCGACGCGGCAGCCGGCGCCGAGGATCGCCTCGGGCCGGGGCGGCTGCGGGGCGGATTGGCCCGTGAACATCGAGAGCGTGGCGCTGTTCTCCTCGCCGCCGACGATCACCGACTCGCCCCCGATCAATTGCTCCTCGCCGCCGAGGCGGCAGTGCAGTGAGCGGTCCGCGTTCGCGCGGAATCGCGTCCAGCCCAGCTGCAGCAGCTGCCCGGCGGAGAGGTCGGTCGTCAGCGGCTCGACGAGGTCGTTGCCGATGAACGGCAGCTTCAGGAACGTCCCGAAGGAGACGAGCTCGTCGGTCATCGCCTCGACGACGTCCTGCTGCCGTTCGCCGCGAGTGAGGTCGGTGTCGGCGGGATCGAGCCGGTTCTCGCGCACGCGCGAGTAGATCAGCGCCCGCTTGCCGTCCATCGTCTGCGTGCCCTTCTCGAAGCGCCAGCCCTGCCACTCCTGGCAGCGCGCCTCGGTCGCGTAGGGGCAGTCGAAGCGGTTGGAGAGGATCGGCTTCGGCACGTCGATCTCGACGCCGCCGAGCGCGTCGATCACGTCCTTGAAGTTGTCGAAGTCGACGAGGACGACGTGGTTCGGCTGAAGGCCTGTGAGCGCGCGCACGGTCTTCATCGTCAGCGCCGGGCCGCCGAGCTGGAAGGCGGCGTTGATCTTGTTCGGCCCCTGGCCGGGAATGTCGACACGGAGGTCGCGCGGGATCGAGAGGTAGGACATCCGGTGCCGCTCGGGGTCGGTGCGGACGAGCAGGATCGAATCGGAGCGTCGGAAGTCCTGGCGCGCCGCGGTGCGGTCTCCGTCGGTGCCGAGCAGCATGATCAGGGACGGCTTCGAGGTGAGCAGGCCGTCCTGAGCCGCGAGGTTCGCCGCGACCGTCTTCGGTAGCCGGTCGTTCGCCTGCTCGACGCCCTGCCGGAAGGCGAGGTAGCTGGCGACGATCCAGACGACGAGCAGGACGCCGAGCAGGAGCACGGCGAGGCCGATCCGGCGGCCCCAGCGCGGCTTCCCGGGCTGCTTGGCGCGGCCCGGCTCACCCCGCCCGGCGCGCTCCGGACGCGGCGCCGTCGGCACCTTCCCCTTCGTGCGGCCGCCCTTGTAGAGCCGGTAGGGCTTCTCTGCGTCCGCCATTCGGCGCGTTATGGTAGCCGCCTCCCGTGGGCGCTCAACGAGTCATCGGTGTCGACCTGGGCGGAACGAAGATCGCGACGGGATCGATCGACGCGGACGGCACGGTGCACCGGCGGCACGAGGTGCCGACGCCGACCGAGTCGCAGGAGGCGCTGCTCGAGGGCATTGTCGGCGCGATCGAGCCGCTCGCCGACGAGAGCATGGGTGCGATCGGTTTCGGGATCCCGTCTGTGATCGACCGCACGACCGGCCGCGCGCTCGGCTCGACCAACATTCCGTTGCGGGACGTCGCGCTGACCGAGCTGATCGAGGAGCGGTTCGGCGTCCCCGCCAGGGTCGAGAACGACGGCAACGCCGCCGCGCTCGCGGAGTGGAAGCTCGGCGCGGGACGGGGCGCCGACGACCTCGTCATGCTCACGCTCGGCACCGGCGTCGGCGGCGGGCTCGTCCTCGGCGGTGCGCTCTACCGCGGGATCGCCGAGCTCGGGCACGTCGTCGTCGTCGCAGACGGGCCGCCGTGTCAGGGCCGTTGCACCGGCCGCGGCCATCTCGAGGCGGTTGCGTCCGGCAATGCGGCCGACCGCGCGGCGGAGAAGCTCTGGGGCGAGGGAGCGAACGCCGAGCTGCTCGTCGGCCGCGCGGAGGAGGGTGACCCCGATGCGCTCGAGGCGCTCGCCGGGATCGGGCATCTGCTCGGTGCGGCGATCGGCTCGTTCGTCAACACCTTCGCGCCGGAGCTGGTGATCGTCGGCGGCGGCTTCGGGATCGCGGCATTCGAGTTTCTCGTCCCCTCGGCGCTCGAGATCGCGCGCCGGGAGACGGTCGAGCCTGATGTGCTGCCGGTGAAGATCGTCGGGGCCGAGCTCGGTTCCGAGGCCGGCCTCGTCGGTGCCGGGCTGCTCGCGTTCGAGGCGCTCGGGGGCTAGCCGATGCCGCTCGCCGTCTGCGCGACGCCGATCGGCAACCTCGAGGACGTGACCTTGCGTGTGCTGCGCGAGCTGGCGGAGGCCGACGTGGTGCTCTGCGAGGACACGCGCCACACCAAGGGCCTGCTCGAGCGGCACCGGATCGAGGCGAGGCTGCTCAGCTACCACCGGCACAACGAGGCGGTCAGGACCGCCGAGCTGCTGCCGCGGCTCGAGGCGGGCGAGCGGATCGCGCTCGTGTCCGATGCGGGCCTACCCGGCGTCAACGACCCGGGTGCGCGGTTGATCGAGGCGGCGCTCAGCGCCGGGCTGCCGGTGACGGTGCTGCCGGGCGCGTCCGCGGTCGAGACGGCACTCGTCGCGAGCGGGCTGACGGGCGAGCGCTTCCAGTTCCTCGGCTATCTGCCGCGCGGCGAGAGCGCGCTTCGCGCGCTCTGGGAGGAGCTGTCGGCGTGGCCGCATCCCGCCGTCGCGTTCGAATCGCCGCAGCGGCTGCCGGCGACGCTGCGTTCGCTCGCCGCCGTGCAACCGGATCGAACCGTCGCCGTCTGCCGCGAGCTGACGAAGCGGTTCGAGCAGGTGGCGCGAGGGACGGCGGAGGTGGTCGCGGCGCAGTTCTCGGCGCCGCCGAAGGGCGAGGTGACGGTCGTCTTCGGGGCGGTCGAGCAGCCGGTCGAGGTGGCCGCCGTGAGCGAGGCCGTCGGCGCCGTGGCGGAGCTCGTCACGGCCGGGGTGGCGCGCCGGCAGGCGGTGGACGTCGTCGCTCGCCTTGCGCGCATTTCCCGTAACACGTTGTATGCGGAATCGTTGAAAAGCCGCTGAATCACGCCGCTAGCGTGCGTGGAGTTGCTCCTCACGACAACGGAGGTGGTGCTCGATGCGGCGATTCTGCTCCGGCGCGGTCATCCTGGCGTTCCTGCTCGCGGTTCCGACCGCCGCCGCCTGGACGTGGCCGGCCGACGGGCCGGTGCTGCGTGCCTTCTCGCTCGGGCCGGACGCGTACGCCGCCGGACAGCACCGCGGCGTCGACATCGGCGCCGAGGTCGGCGCGCAGGTGCTCGCGCCGGTCACAGGCACCGTCTCCTTCACCGGCGCCGTTCCCGGTGGCGGCCGCGCGATCACGATCCAGACGCCGGACGGGTATGCGGTGACGCTGCTGCAGCTCGGCGGTGCGGCCGTCGCGAGCGGCGACCCGGTCGTCGAGGGCGCCCCGGTCGGGATCGTCGGCGAGAGCGTCGACGGGGTCACCACCCAGCCGCACGTCCATCTCGGCGTCCGCGTCGTGACCGACCCGAACGGCTACGTTGACCCGCTCGGCTTCCTGCCCGCCCGTGTCGCAGCGGCGCCGCCGGAGCAGGGCCTGCAGCCCGCCCCGACGCCGCAGCCGATCGAGGAACCACCGGTCGCGCAGGAGCCGGCGGTTGCGGTGACGGCACCGGTGCCGAGCGAGCTCCAGCCCGAACCGACTGTCTCCGTCGCGGAGCCGGCTGCCGTACCGACGGTCGGGCGAGTCGTCGTCGCCGTGGCACCCGCGGCCGCCGAGACCCCCGCTGCGGTGCGACGTGCTGTCGTGCCGGCGCCGGAGGTGGCTCCAACCACTCCGGCGGGTCAGCGCGCGCAGCCTGCGCGAGACACGGCCCTCCGCTCGAGTGCTCGCCGCTCTCCCCTACGACGGACGGGCACGACGCTTCGCGCGCCGGTGCCGCCCGAGGTCGCTCCGACGCAGGTGTTGCGACCTCTCCGCCGGCCCGCGGCGGCGGCCGGGGAGGACGCCGGCCCGACTCCGCCCCCGGGCGGGGCGATCCGAGACGCACGCCGTGTCGGTGCGAGTTCCGTCGCTGCAGCGACGCGTCCATCGGAGCAGCCGGCGGCACCACTCGGCGTGGTGACGCTGCTCGCCGTCCTCGCCGCCGCCGTTCTCGGGGTCGCCCGCGGCGTTGCGGGAGCATGGGAACCGGCTCGTATCATGGGCGCCGATGGCCGAGAAGATCCTGGTTGCGGTCGCGTGGCCGTATGCGAACGGCCCGCGGCACATCGGCCACGTGGCCGGCTTCGGCGTCCCGTCCGACATCTTCGCTCGCTACCACCGGCTCCGCGGCAACGAGGTGCTGATGGTGAGCGGCACCGACGAGCACGGGACGCCGGTGATGGTGGCCGCCGACGAGGCCGGCGTCTCGCCGCGTGAGCTCGCCGACCGCAACAACGAGATCATCCGCAACGACCTTCGGAATCTCGGCCTTTCATACGACCTGTTCACGCGGACGACGACCGAGAACCACCACGAGGTCGTTCGCGATGTCTTTCGCACGCTCTGGGACAACGGCTTCATCTTCGAGCAGACGACCGTCGGCCCATTCTCCGCCGGCACGGCGAGGGCGCTCCCCGACCGTTACATCGAGGGGACCTGCCCGATCTGCGGCTTTCCGGATGCCCGTGGCGACCAGTGCGACAACTGCGGCAATCAGCTCGACCCGGCCGATCTGATCAATCCGCGTTCGAAGCTCGACGGGACGGAGCCGGTGTTCAGGGAGACGTCGCATCTCTTCCTCGACCTGCCCAGGTTCAAGGAGCAGCTGACCGACTGGATCGGAGAGCAGCAGCACTGGCGCTCGAACGTACGCCGGTTCTCGCTCGAGCTCGTCAAGCGTCTGAAACCGCGGCCGGTCACGCGCGATCTCGACTGGGGCGTCCGCGTCCCCGTGCCCGGGTACGAGGAGCGCGAGGACAAACGCATCTACGTCTGGATCGACGCCGTCGTGGGGTACTACTCCGCGGCGATCGAATGGGCCCGCAATCGCGACACCCCCGATGCGTGGCGGGCGTGGTGGCAGAACCCGGATGCGCGCCACTACTACTTCATGGGCAAGGACAACATCGTCTTCCACAGCGTCATCTGGCCTGCGCAGCTCCTCGGGTACGCCGAGGGTGGCTCCTTCGGAGCGGGCCGCGGCCGGCTCGAGCTTCCGCACGACATCGTCAGCTCCGAGTTTCTGACGATGGAGGGCCGGCAGTTCAGCACGAGTCGCGGTGTCGTGATCCACGTCGGCGACTTCCTCAGCCGCTACGACCCGGATCCACTCCGTTACTTCCTGACCGCGGCGGGCCCGGAGACCCAGGACACCGACTTCACGTGGGCCGAGTTCGTGCGCCGCAACAACGACGAGCTCGTTGCGAACTGGGGCAACTTGGTCAACCGGACGCTGACGAGCGCTCACAAGAACTTCGGCGCCGTTCCGACCCCGGGCGAGCTCACGGCGGCCGACACCTGCGTGCTCGACGCGGTCGAGGGCGGCTTCGAGTCGGTCGGCGCGCTGATCGGGCAGGCGCGCTTCAAGGCAGCGCTCGCCGAGACGATGCGCCTGGCATCGCTCGTCAACGCCTACGTCAGCGAGGAGGCGCCGTGGGCGGCGATCAAGGACGACCGCGAGCGCGCCGGCACCGTCCTCTACGTCGTCCTCCGCTGCATCGACAACCTGAAGACGCTGTTCACGCCGTTCCTGCCCTTCACCTCCCAGGTGCTGCACGAGCTGCTCGGCTACGACGACGTGATCGCGGGCGACCTCGAGTTTCGCCTGATCGAGAAGGAGGCCGTGCCCTACACGGTGCTGACAGGCGCCTACGAGGACTGGAGCGGATCGTGGCAGCCGAGCGTGCTCGAGCCGGGCCGCCGGCTCCGTGAACCGCGTCCGCTCTTCCGGAAGCTCGATCCCGACCGGGTCGTCGCCGACGAGCTGGCGCGGATGGGGCGCGCCGCCGAAGCGTGATCGACACGCACGCGCACCTCGATGCGCTCGAGCAGCCGGCGGCCGCGCTCGAGCGCGCACGCGCCGCGGGCGTCACGCGAGTGATCACGGTCGGAACCGGCATCGACTCGTGCAGGCGCGCGCTCGCCCTGACCGCGACGGACGGGGTCTTCGCCGCGCTCGGGATCGACCCGCACCAGGCCGCCACGCCCGAGGCGACACGAGTCGGCGAGCTTCGCATGCTGCTCGACCATCCGCGCGCGGTCGCCGTGGGCGAGGCCGGGCTCGATTACCACTACGGCGCCGAGGCGAAGGAGGAGCAGCGCAGCCTCTTCGCAGCCCAGCTGGCGCTCGCCTCCGACGTCGGGCGGCCGATTGTCGTCCACACCCGCTCCGCGAACGCCGACACGGAGGCGATGCTCCGTGCGCACGAGGGCACAGTTGTCATGCACTGCTTCTCCGAGCCGGGCCTGCTCGACGCCGGGCTCGAATGCGGCTGGTACTTCTCCTTCGCCGGCAACGCGACCTATCCGAGAGCCGAGGCGCTCCGCGAGGCGGCTGTCTCGGTGCCCGCGAACCGGATCCTCGCCGAGACCGACTGCCCCTATCTCGCTCCGCAGCCGGTGCGCGGCCGGCGGAACGAGCCCGCCCACGTCGTCCACACCGTTGCGGCGCTCGCGGCGGCCAGGGGCGACGCCCCCGAGGACCTCGCCGCCCGGATCGAGGCCAACGCCGCCACGGCGTTCCGACTCCCGTGAGCGTCCGTCCGAAGAAGCGGCTCGGCCAGCACTTCCTCGCCGACGACAACATTCTTGGCGTGATCGAGCGCTTCGCCGCGCTCGGCCCCGACGACGTCGTGCTCGAGATCGGACCCGGACTCGGCGTGCTCACGCGCCGTCTCGCCGACCGTGCCGGGCATGTCCACACGATCGAGCTCGACCGCTCGCTCGCGCCGCACCTCGCCGAGCTCGCCGACCGGACGAACGTCGACCTCCACTGGGGCGACGCGCTGCAACTCGACCTGGGCGCGCTCGACCCCCCGCCGACCAAGCTGGTCGCGAATCTGCCCTACAACGTCGCCACGCCGATCGTGGCCGAGAGCCTGGCGGGTTTGCCCAGCGTCGAGCTCTGGACGGTGATGGTGCAGCGGGAGGTCGCGGACCGCTTCTTCGCCGCGCCGTCGACGAAGCCGTACGGCTCGGTCTCCGTGCTCGTCCAGCTCGCAGCGGAGCGCACCGGCTTTCACCCGGTCGCGCGCACCGTCTTCCGGCCGCCGCCGAACGTCGACTCGGCTCTCGTCGCGTTCAACCGCGTGCCGCTGCCGGACGGCTTCGTGCGGATCAAGCACGTCGTCGAGGCGTCGTTCGCCCATCGCCGCAAGACGCTGCCGAACTCGCTCGCGCTCGCCGGGCTCGCCTCACGGGCAGACGCCGCCGCCGCGCTTGCCTCGATCGGCCGCCCGCCGGAGGTCCGTGCCGAGGCGCTCGAGCCGCGGGAGTTCGTCGCCCTCGCGAAGGCGCTGTGAGAGCGCCCGCGCCGGCCAAGATCAACCTGGCGCTCGTCGTCGGGCCGACGCGCGCCGACGGCAAACACGAGGTCGCGACCGTCTTGCAGCGCGTCGACCTCGCCGATCGCGTCGCGATCTCGCCCGGCCCCGCGCTCACCGTGACCGGCTTCGCCGGCGACACGATCGTCCGCGACGCGCTCGCCGCGCTCGCAGCCGCCGCGGGCGTCGAGCCTTGCTGGACGGCGACGATCACGAAGCGGATCCCCCTCGCGGCAGGTCTCGGTGGCGGCAGTTCCGACGCTGCGACCGCGCTCCGGCTGGCGAACGAGACGCTGACGACCCCGCTTCCGGCCGGCGAGCTCCGGCTGCTCGCCGCGACGCTCGGCGCCGACGTCCCGTTCTTCCTCGGCGACGGGCCGCAACTCGGCCGCGGCGACGGCTCCGCGCTCGAGCCGCTCGAGCTCCCGCAGGACTTCTGGATCGTGCTTGCGCTCCCGAACGGGGTCGCCAAGGCGTCGACCGCCGCCGTCTACGCCGCCTTCGACGCGCGCAGCGGCGCCGACGGTTGGGACGAGCGCCGGATGAAGCTCGAAGCCGCGCTCGCGGCGGTCGAGCGGCCACGCGACCTCGCCGCGCTGCCGCCGAACGACCTCGCTTCCTCGCCGCTCGCCGAGGCGCTGCTGCACCACGGCGCCTTCCGCGCCGACGTCAGCGGGGCCGGACCTGCCGTGTACGGTCTCTTCCACCACCGCCGCCAGGCGGAATCGGCCCGCCGCGAGCTCCGGCAGGCGGGTACGACCTGGCTGACCGTGCCGGTCTGGTACGGCTAGCGAGTCGCTACCGTTCCGCCAATGGATCGCCCGCTGACGATCGAGCATGGCAGCAGCCGCTTCGGCCGTCGCCTGCGCGAGAACCGGCTCCGCCTTGCGCTGGTCGTCGCACTCGTCGAAGGCATCCTGGTCCTGATCGGCTCGATCGACTGGTGGATCGTCGTAGTGCTCGCGATCGGCGCGGTCGCCTTCTACGTCCTGCGTGGGCGTGCCGCCCGGCGCGACGAGGTTCGTGAGCTCTCGTGGGTCTTCGCGGTCTCCCAGCTCGCCGTGGTGCTCGTGCCTGTCCTGGCACTCGTGCTGACGGCGTTCGCCGTGGTGGCGCTCGTCCTGATCGCAGTCGTCGCCCTCGTCGTCCTCCTCCGCGACCGCCGCTAGGATGACGGACCCGAGCCGTGGGGCGTGGCCAAGTGGTAAGGCAACGGGTTTTGGTCCCGTGATCCCAGGTTCGAATCCTGGCGCCCCAGTCTTCCCGTGACGAACACTTCAGTCGCAGCCGTGGTGATGGCCGGAGGGCTCGGCACGCGCATGCGCTCGGCGACGCCGAAGCACCTGCACCCGATCCTCGGCCGCCGGATGGTCGACTGGGTGCTCGAGGCAGCGCGGCCGCTGGAGCCCGCGCCGCTCGTCGTGATCGCCTCGCCCGAGAGCCGCGACGCCTTTGGCGCCACGCTCGTGGCCGTTCAAGAGCAGGCGCGCGGCACCGGCGACGCCGTCCGCTCGGCCCGTCGGGCTGTGGGGGAGGGTGCCGAGCACGTGCTCGTCCTTTCCGGCGACACGCCGCTGCTGACGACCGCGCTGCTCCAGGAGCTCGTCGCCGAGCATCTGCGGGAGAGCGCCGCGGCGACCGTGCTCTCGTTCGTGCCCGCGGACGCCCGCTCGTACGGCCGCGTCGTTCGCGACGCCGACGGGACGGTCGAGGCGATCGTCGAGGCGGGGGACGCGTCGCCCGAGCAGCTCTCGATCGCGGAGTGCAACTCGTCGATCTACGTCTTCCGCAACGACCTCCTCTGGCCGGCGCTCGACCGGCTCGAGCCGCGCAACGTCCAGGGTGAGCTCTACCTCACCGACGCCGTGCGCGACCTCGTCGCCCGCGGCGAGCGGGTTGCCGCCCACGTTGCCGGCGATCCGGCCGAGACCGAGGGTGTCAACACCCGCGTCGAGCTCGCTGCGGCCGCGGCGTCGCTCCGCGATCGGATCAACGGCGAGCACATGCTCGGAGGCGTCGCCATCGCCGATCCCGGCTCGACCTGGATCGAGCCCGAGGTGACGATCGAGCCCGACGCGATCATCCTCCCGTTCACGCTCCTGCGCGGCGCAACGACGGTGGCGGCCGGAGCCGAGGTCGGCCCGCACGTGGTCGCGATCGACGCCGAGATCGGCCGCGAGGCGACGGTCGGCCCCTTCTGTTACCTTCGCCCCGGAACCGTCCTCGGCCTGCGCGCGAAGGCCGGCGCGTTCGTCGAGATCAAGAAGTCGACCATCGGTCAGGACACCAAGGTGCCGCATCTCTCGTACATCGGCGACGCAGAGATCGGAGAGGGAACCAACATCGGCGCAGGATCGATCACCGCGAACTTTCCGCATCGGCCGGGCCAGCCGAAGGGCAAGACGTCGATCGGCAGCAACGTCCGCGTAGCAGTGGACACTATGTTCGTTGCTCCGGTCACTGTTGGCGACGATGCGTGGACGGCGGCTGGTGCCGTCATCACCGACGACGTCCCGGACAATGCCCTCGCAGGCTTCCCGCCCCGGCAGGTCAACAAGGAAGGACGCGGTGGAAAGCGGGACGATTGAGCAGACGCTGCCCGGCCTCGAGGGAACGGGCTCGACGGCGCCGCAGCTGATGATGGGTCGGGCGGTGTCGGTGACGCCGCAGAAGCGGCTCGCGGTCGTCTCCGGCAGCTCGCATCCCGAGCTCGCGACCAAGATCGCCGGCCATCTCGCGGTCGAGCTGACGCGGGTCGAGCAGACGACCTTCGCCGACGGTTCGCCCTACTTCCGCTTCGAGGACTCGGTCCGCGGCGCCGACATGTTCATAGTCCAGACTGCGGCGCCCTCGATCGGCGAGCACCTGATGGAGCTTTTGATCATGGTCAACGCGGCGAAGCTCGCCTCCGCCAAGCGGATCACGGCCGTCATCCCCTGGTACTTCTATGCCCGCCAGGACAAGAAGTCGCGGCCGCGCGAGCCGATCACAGCCCGTCTCGTCGCCGACCTGCTCGAGACGGCCGGCGTCGACCGCGTGATCACGATGGACCTCCACGCCGGCCAGGTGCAGGGCTTCTTCCGGATCCCAGTCGACCACATGGTCGCGGTGCCGATGTTCGCCCAGCACATCCGCGACTATCTCGGCACCGAGGTCGAGCGGGTCGCGGTCGCTCCGGACACCGGCCGCGCGAAGCTGGCCGGCAAGTTCGCCGAGATGATCGGCGGCGGCCTCGTCGTCCTCAACAAGGAGCGCCCGGGCCACAACCAGGCGAAAGTGACCGGTGTGATCGGCGACGTCGCGGGCAAGGTCGCAGTCATGACCGACGACATCATCGACACGGCCGGCACCCTCTGCGCCGGCGCCGACGCGCTCCGCGAGGCGGGCGCCACGCGCGTGATCGCGTGCGCGACGCACGCGCTCTTCAACAACCCGGCGCTGGAGCGGATCGCCGACAGCGCGTTCGAGAAGGTCGTGGTCACGGACACCGTGCCGGTCGACGAGCTGAACAAGCCGCCCAACATCGAGGTGCTCTCGATCTCTGGCCTGCTCGCCGAGACGATCCAGAACGTCTTCTCGGACGACTCGGTCTCGGCGATCTTCGCCGGCGAGAACCAGCTCTTCTAGTCGCGCTTCGCTCGACCAGGCGCGGCGCTTCCGACACTTGCTTCTCGCAGCGGACTGCGGGAAGCTTGGGACTCTCGGAGCAACCACCTAGGGGTCAGAACAGGACGAGGGCAATGAACCTCATGCGGATTGGCCGGCTTGCGGTGCTCGGCCTGGCAGTTGCGCTCGCCGTGCCGGCCGTGGCTTCTTCGGCCAACGAAGTGACGAAGTGGAACGAGATCGCCATCACCACCGTGAACGCGCAGCCGCCGATCACCTCGGCGCCTTCCGCGGCGAGCATCTTCGTGGCGATGGTGCAGGGTGCCGTCTACGGCGCGGTCAACGCGACCGATCGGCATGGGCGGCCGTATCTCGTCATGCACAGCTACCCGAAGGCGTCGCCAGAGGCTGCGGCGGCAACTGCGGCGTTCCGGGTGCTGAACACGCTCTTCCCGAGCGCATCGCTGCAGGCGGCGTACGACGCCTCGCTTGCAGGGATCCCGAACGGAGCGCGCAAGAACCAGGGGATCGAGGTCGGCACCATGGCCGCCGACGCGATGCTTGCCGAGGGACACGACGGGCGCGTGCTGATCTCGTGCACGTTCGGGACGTTCGTACCCGGCGTATGGCAGCCGCTGGCGACTGCGACCGGAGCGCCGGCGTGCGATCCGAGCCCGTGGGTGAAGGACGCAAAGACGTTCCTCGTGGAGAGCGGGTCGCAGTTCAGAACGCCCGGGCCTCTCGAGCTGACGAGTGCCGCGTACACGGCGGAGTTCAACGAGGTCAAGGCGATCGGCGCGCTGAACAACAGCACTCGGACGCCGGAGCAGAGCCACATTGCGGCCTTCTGGAACACGAATCCGGCGGCGAACTACAACGCGATCGCCCGGAGGTTCGTCGACCTGTACTCGCTCGACCTGAGCGACAGCGCGCGCCTGTTCGCGATGCTCGACCTGACCGCGGCGGACGCCCTGATCACGACCTGGGCCGACAAGTACTACTTCAACTTCTGGCGGCCGAGGGCCGCAATCCGGCAAGCGGACACCGACGGCAATCCCGCCACCGAGGCCGACCCCAACTGGGAGCCGATGTTCCATCCGACGCTCGATCCCGCGATCGGCGGCGTTGGTCCCGCTCTGATCACGCCTCCGTACCCGGACCACCCGTCGGGCGCCACCAGCTACGCCAGCGCCAGCATGAACGCGCTGGCGGCGTTCTTCGGCACCGACGAGCTGCCGTTCTATGCGACGAGCAGCCGGTTCCCGGGTGAGCAGCGGGGCTTCACCCGCTTCTCCGACGTGACCAACGAGGTCCTCGAAGCGAGGATCTACGCAGGGATCCACTTCCGGACTCCCGACGTCCAGTCCGCCAACCTCGGCCGCGAGATCGTGCGGTACGCCCACAAGCGCTGGTTCGCGGCTGCGCACTGAGCCTCGAGGCGTGGAGCGGCCTTCAGGCCGCTCCACGCCTGGCTCTCGCCCCGGGCTGCCCGATCGCGGTTCGAGGGCGCCGGCAGGAATGCCGCCTCTCAATGACGCCAAGTAACAGATTGTTACTTGGCGTCCGCTACAATCCGCCGCCGTGGCCGGCGATAGATCTCGTCTCGAAGTGAAGGAACGGACCGGGCTCGGCACGCCCGAGTCTCGGCGCCTGCGCAAGCAGGGCTTCATCCCGGGCGTCCTCTACGGCAGGTCGGCGACGAAGGCGTTCGCAGTCGGCGAGCGCGAGCTCCGCGCCGCGCTGACCGGCCCCTCGGGGCTGCATGCCGTGCTCGACGTCGTGCTCGAGGGCCAGACGACGACGCACCCGTCGATCCTGAAGGAGTACCAGCGCGACCCGATCCGCGGCCATCTGCGCCACATCGACCTGCAGGAGGTGCGGCTCGACGTCGCGATCCAGGCAACGGTCAACGTCCACCTGAACGGCGCCGAGGATGCGCCGGGGGTGAAGGCGGGCGGCGTCCTCAACCAGCCGGCCACGACGCTGAACATCGAAGCGCTGCCGCTCGAGGTGCCCGAGTCGATCGAGGCCGACGTCTCCAATCTCGAGATCGGCGACGCGCTCCGGCTCGAGGACATCCCCGGGCTCGAGGGTGTCACCTTCCTCGACGACCTGCACGAGACCGTCATCGCCACCGTCTCCGCCCCGACCGTTGAGGCCGAGCCCGAGCCGGAGGAGGGCGAGGAGCTCGCCGAGGGCGAGGAGGCCGCGGAGGGCGAGGCCGAGGGCGAGACCCCAGAGGGCGAGGCGGCGGCCGAGCCCGACTCCGAGTCTTCGGAGGAGTAATGCGCCTCTTCCGTCGGGGCGAGAGCGCCTCGACGCTGGATCTGCTGGTCGTCGGTCTCGGCAACCCGGGCCGCGAGCACGCGCGCGACCGGCACAACGCCGGCTGGATGGTCGTCGACGAGCTCGCCCGGCGCCACGGCGGCTCCTTCCGCGCCAAGTTCTCCGGCCAGCTGGCCGAGATCCGCGTCGGCGAGCAGAAGCTGGCGCTGCTGAAGCCGGAGACGTACATGAACCTCTCCGGCAACTCGCTGGCCGCGGCGGCCCGATTCTTCAAGCTCCCGACCGAGCAGATCGCCGTCGTCCACGACGAGGTCGACCTCGAGCCGGGCCGGATCCAGGTCCGCCTCGGCGGCGGCCTCGCGGGCCACAACGGCCTTCGCTCGATCAGGCAAGCGCTCGGCTCGGCGGAGTTCCTGCGCGTACGCGCGGGCGTCGGCCGCCCCGGCCGCGGCGACCGCCGCCCCGTCGCTGACTACGTGCTGAGCCCGTTCGCGCCCGAGGAGGACGCCGACACGTTGATCTCGCGCTCGGCCGACGCCGTCGAGACGCTCGCAGGCGAGGGGCTCGACGAGGCTCAGCGCCGCTTCAACTAGGCGGAGCGCACGGCGGTCACGCGGGCGGTCCAGGCTCCTTTCGGCGCCTGCACCTGCACCGCGTCGCCCACGCGGGCGCCGACGAGCGCGGAACCGAGCGGCGAGTCCGTCGAGACGCCGCCGGCGACGCTCGAGATCTCCACCTCGAAGCGGCCGCCGTCCTCGTCCTCGACTTCGACGACCGAACCGACGCCGACGACGCCGTCCGCGGGCTGCTCGACGACGACGGCGTTCTCGACCCGGTGCCGGAGGATCGCGATCCGCCGCTCGAGCAGGCCCTGCTCGTTCTTCGCGTCGTGGTAGGCGAAGTTCTCGGAGAGGTCGCCGAATCCACGGGCAGTTGCGATCGCCTCCACAAGCTCCGCCCGCTTCGGCCCTTCCAGCTCGGCGAGCTCCGCCGCGAGCGCGTCACGCTGCGCTGCCGTCATCGACTCGGGAGTCCGCTCGGCCACGGACTCATCATGGCCGATTTCTCCGGCGCGCCGCATACACTGGCGCGCCGATGAGGCAGCTTCCCTTCGCCGACCCGGGCACGCCCGACACGCGTTCGCCGACGCGGTTCCTGCTTTGGGTCGGGCGCCATCAGGTCGGCACGCTCGCGCTCGGCATGACCTTTGGGATCGTCTGGATGCTCGCGCAGGCGCTGCTTCCGTGGGTCCTCGGCCGCGCCATCGACCAGGGCATCGCGACAGGCGACTTCGGGGTGCTGCTCGCCTGGGCGGGCGCGCTCCTCTTGCTTGGTGTCATCCAGGGGGTGGCCGGCACGCTGCGGCACCGCGCGGCCGTCAGCAACTGGCTGCAGGCGAGCTTCCGGATGATTCAGGTGGTGGCGCACCACGCAGCTCTCACCGGGCCGGCGATTCGAACGCGCCTGACCACCGGCGAGGTGGTCGCGACTGTCTCGAACGATGCGCTCCGAGCCGGTGGCGCGTACGACATCACGGCCCGGCTCGCCGGTGCGATCGCGTCCTACTTCGTCGTCGCGGCGGTGCTGCTCTCGGCGTCGACGCTGCTCGGCATCGTCGTGCTCGTCGGCGTCCCCGTCCTGGTCGCCTGCCTGTCGCTCGTGATCAAGCCACTCCAGGAACGCCAGCGCGAGCAGCGCGAGCAGGTGGGCCGGCTGACGGCGCTCGGCGCCGATACGGTCGCCGGCCTCCGCGTTCTGCGGGGCATCGGCGGCGAGCGGGTCTTCCTCGACCGGTATCGGAGGCGCTCGGAGGAGGTCCGCCTGGCGGGTGTCCGGGTCGCGCTGCCCCAGTCGACGCTCGACTCGGCGCAGGTGCTCCTGCCGGGCGTCTTCCTCGTCGTCGTCACCTGGCTCGGTGCCCGGCTCGCGATCGAGGGGAGCATCAGCGCCGGCGAGCTCGTCGCCTTCTACGGCTACGCCGCCTTCCTCGTGATCCCGCTGCGCGTCGCGGCCGAGGCGGTCGACAAAGTCACACGCGCCCTCGTCGGTGCGCAGCGGATGCTCGCGATCCTCCGAATCGACCCGCTCGTCGGCGAGGCCGAGGCTCCGGTTGCCGGGCCTCACTCCGGGGCACTGCTCACCGACGGCCGCTCGGGCCTCGTCGTCGAGCCAGGCGTGCTCACGTGCGTCGTCACACCGGGTGCCGACGAGGGCGCCCGGATCGCTGACCGGCTCGGCCGCTTCACCGACGACGGCCTCGTCACCCTCGGCGGCGTGCCCGTCTCGACGCTCGACCTCGCGGAGCTGCGGCGGCGCGTCGTCGTCAGCGAGACCGACCCCCTCCTCTTCTCCGGGCCGCTGCGGGAGGAGCTCGATCCGTGGGGTCGGGCCTCGGACGAGCAGGTGATCGCGGCGATTGCCGTCGCGAACGCGGAGGACGTCCTCGACTCGTTGCCCGAGGGCCTCGACGGCCACATGGAAGAGCGCGGTCGCTCGTTCTCGGGAGGACAGCGCCAGCGTCTCGTTCTCGCCCGCGCCCTGCTCGCGGAGGCCGAGATCCTCGTCCTGGTGGAGCCGACCAGCGCTGTCGACGCACACACCGAGGCGCGGATCGCGCGCCGCCTCCGCGACGCGCGCCGCGGCCGCACGACCGTCGTCATGACCGGCAGCCCGCTCGTTCTCGACCAGGCCGACCGCGTCGTCTTCATCGTGGACGGACGCGTGGCCGCGACCGGCACGCACCGAGAGCTGTTGCAGTCCAGCCCGGCGTACCGCTTCGCCGTCACCCGCGAGGAGGCGGCGTGACTGTGCCGCGCCGCCAGGAGGGGGCTCGGGGGAACCGGAGGACCGAGCCGAAGGCGAGGAAGGCCGCGTGACGGAGCGGCTGCCGATCGCCGCCGGGCCGGAGGTGCGCCGCGATGCGGCGGCGCTGCTGCGCCGCTATCGCCGCTCACTCGCGGTCGTGCTCGGCCTGAACGGGCTCGCGGCGCTGGCCGGACTCGTCGGGCCGTTCCTGCTCGGCGAGCTTGTCGAGGCGGTCGAGCAGGGCACGACGACCGCGTACGTCGACCGCCTGATCGCCATCCTCGTTGCGTCCGTGCTCGCGCAGACGATCCTGACCTGGTTCGCGCGGCGCTCGTCCTTCGTCCTGTCGGAGCAGGTGTTCGCCTACCTCCGCGAGGATTTCATGCGCCAGGTGCTGGCGCTGCCGCTCTCGGTCGTCGAGCGGGCGGGCACGGGGGATCTCGTCTCGCGCACGACCGCAGACGTCGACACGCTCGCGCGCACCGTTCGGTTCGCGATTCCCGAGACGCTGATCTCGGCCGTGACCGTGCTGCTGACCGTAGTAGCCGCCGTCATCGTCAGCCCCGTGGCTGCGTTGTCGTGCATCGTCGGCCTGCCGGCGATCCTGATCGGGACGCGCTGGTACCTGCGCCGGGCGCCGGAGGGCTACCTCTGGGAGCGTGCCGCCTACGCGACCATGACCGGGACGGTCGGCGAGACCGTGGACGGCGGCCGCACCGTCGACGCGCTCGGCCTCGGGCGCAGGCGCGTCGGGCGGATCGACGCCGATCTCGCGGACGCGTACCGGGCCGAGCGGCGGACGCTCTATCTCCGGACGGTGCTGTTCCCGACCGTCGACATCGCCTACGTGCTGCCGGTGGCGGTCGCCGTCGTGTGGGGCGGCTGGCTCGTCTCCGCCGGCCATGCCTCGATCGGCGAGGTGACGACGGTTGCGCTCTACGTGCAGCAGCTCGCCGACCCCGTCGACCGCCTGATCTCCTGGCTCGACGAGATCCAGGTCGGCGCGACGTCGTTCGCGCGGCTCGTCGGCGTCACCAGGGTCCCCGACGACCGCGTCGCCACCGGCGAGGAGCCGCAGCACGACCGGCTGCGCGCCTCGGACGTCCGCTACGCCTACGTCCAGGATCGCGACGTCCTCCACGGACTCGACCTCGATCTCGAGCCGGGTGAGCGGATCGCGGTGGTCGGCCCTTCGGGGGCGGGCAAGTCGACACTGGGCCGGCTGCTCGCCGGCATTCACCCGCCACGCACCGGCCGCGTCGAGGTCGGTGACGTCCGGCTCGTCGATCTGGAGCTCGAGACCCTGCGGCAAGAGGTGGCGCTCGTCACCCAGGAGCAGCACGTCTTCGTCGGGACGATCGCGGACAACCTCCGGCTCGCCCGCGTCGACTCGAGCGACGAGGAGCTTCGCGCCGCGCTCGAGGCGGTCGACGCGGGGCCGTGGCTCGAGGGGCTGCCGCTCGGGCTCGAGACCGTCGTCGGTGCGGGCGGGCACCCGCTCTCGCCGCCGCAGCAGCAGCAGGTCGCGCTCGCGCGGCTCGTGCTCGCCGACCCGCACACGCTCGTGCTCGACGAAGCGACCTCGCTGCTCGACCCGCGCGCGGCCCGTCACCTCGAGCAATCGCTTGCCGCCGTGCTCGAGGGGCGGACGGTGGTCGCGATCGCGCATCGGCTCCAGACCGCGCACGATGCCGACCGCGTCGCCGTCGTCGAGGACGGCAGGCTGACCGAGCTCGGAACGCACGACGAGCTCGTCGAGCACGAGGGCTCCTACGCCGCCCTCTGGGAGTCGTGGCACGGGCGTTCTCCGGCGCAAGGGTGAGCATCCGCAACGTACCGGCCGGATACAGTTGTGCAGCCGGAACCCGCGTTCCGGCCGCTCGCCATGGACCGTCCGGTACTCCACTCGTTCGTTCGTGAGCTGCTCGCGCTCGAGCGCCTGCAGGCGTTCGCGGCCGCGCTGCCGTCGCGTGCTCGCGTCTCCGAGCCGGTGTTGCCGCTCCTGCTCGCGACGCTGCACGAGCACCTCGAGCGAGGGCTCGTCGTGCTCCTGCCGGAGGACGCGGACGCCCGGGATGTCGCGGAGGCGGCGGGCTGGTTTCTCGGCGCCGAGAACGTCGCGCTGCTGCCGGGCCGCGGCGTCCGCTGGGGCTCCGGCCTCGAGCCGCCGCCGCACCTCGTCGGCGAGCGGGCCCGCGCGCTCGACGTGCTCGCGGGCGGCGGCCTCGTCGCTGCCTCGGCGACGGCGCTCGCGGAGGGTGTGCCGCCGGCGGCGGAGCGTCCCGAGCCGCTGCAGCTCGCCCTTGGCAGCGAGCCCGGCCTCGACGGGCTCGCGGAGCACCTCGCCCTCGCCGGCTACGAACGGGTCGAGCGGGCCGAGGAGCGCGGCCAGTTCGCCGTCCGCGGCGGCCTCGTCGACGTCTTCCCGACCACCGGCCGCGAGCCGCTCCGGGTCGAGCTCTACGGCGACGAGATCGAGCAGGTCCGCGCCTTCTCTCCGTTCACCCAGCGTGCGCTCCACCCGGTCGACGGCGCGGTGATCTACCCGGCGGCCGAGCGACTTAGTGTGACAGTCACACGAAGTCCCGACGAGTGGGACGAGGCGGTTGCGGCCGAGATCCCGGAGGATCTCGTCCCGATCCTCGACCGCCCGCCGGACTTCGTCTGGCAGCCGGACGAGGTGCGGCGCGTCTGGTCGGAGGAGGCGCTCGACGAGATCTCGCTCGCGGGGACGTCGGAGCTCGACCCGTTCCCGCAGGCGCAGCCGTTCACGTTCGAGGCGCAGCGGCCCGCGATCGCCGCGCGCGGGCTTGCCGAGGCCGAGAACGAGCTCAACGGCTTCGTCAACGGCGGCAACCGCGTCGTCGTCGCGTTCCCCCACGCGGGCGAGGCGCTCCGCACCGACCACATGCTCAAGCGCGCCGACGCGCGCGTCCTCGATCCCGGCGACGACCTGCCCGAGCAGCCGGAGCTCCTGTTCGCGGTCGCGCCCGCGCGTCGCGGTTTTGTCTGGCGCGAGCTCGGGCTCGTCCTCCTGCCCGACACGCAGGTCTTCCGCAAGCGGCCGCCGCGGGCGGACAAGCGGCTCGGCCGCGCCCTGGCCTCCTTCGCCGACCTCCGCAGTGGCGACTTCATCGTCCACGAGGACCACGGCGTCGGGAAGCTGCTCGGCTTCGAGACGAAGGAGGTCGCGGGGGTCACGCGCGATTACCTCTTCCTTGCCTTCCGGGGCGAGGACCGGCTCTACGTCCCGCACGAGCAGCTGGGGAAGGTCTCGAAGTACATCGGCGCCGCTGCCGGCGCGCCGTCGCTCTCGAAGCTCGGCGGCAAGGCCTGGCAGAACCTGAAGGCGCGGGCGCGCGAGAGCGTCCAGGAGCTCGCGACCGAGCTGATCGCCCTCTACGCCCGGCGGCAGCAGGCGCCCGGGACCGCCTACGAGCTGGACAACGAATGGCTCGAGCGGCTCGAGACCGAGTTCCCCTACCGCGAGACCGAGGACCAGGCCCGTGCGATCGAAGCCGTCAAGGAGGATCTGGAGGCGCCGCGCCCGATGGACCGGCTGGTCTGCGGCGACGTCGGCTTCGGTAAGACAGAGGTCGCCGTCCGCGCCGCGTTCGCCGCTGCCGTCAACGGCAAGCAGACGCTCGTCCTCTGCCCGACGACGATCCTCGCCGAGCAGCACTGGAACACGTTCAAGGCGCGCTACCGCGACTTTCCCGTCCAGGTCGAGATGGTCTCGCGCTTCCGCAAGCCGGCCGAGACCAAGCGGATCCTGAAGGACTTCGCCGACGGGAAGATCGAGGTTCTCGTCGGCACGCACCGCGTGCTCAGCCGGGACGTGATCCCGAAGGACCTCGGGCTCGTGATCCTCGACGAGGAGCAGCGGTTCGGCGTCGCGCAGAAGGAGCTGCTGCGCAGCCTGCGGCTGGAGCTCGACGTCCTGGCGCTGTCGGCGACGCCGATCCCGCGCACGCTGCACATGTCGCTCTCCGGCCTCCGTGACATCTCGATCATCGAGACGCCGCCTGAGGGCCGCCGGCCGATCCGGACGACGGTGGGCGAGTACGACGAGGAGCTCGTCAAGACGGCGCTGGAGCGCGAGATCGAGCGCGGTGGCCAGGCGTTCTACCTGCACAACCGGGTCGAGACGATCGAGGAGGCGGCCGAAAAGCTGCAGCAGCTCTGCCCCAAGCTCCGCTTCATCGTCGCGCACGGGCAGATGAGAGAGCGCGAGCTGGAGGAGAAGATGCATGCGTTCCTGCGCGGCGATGCGGACGTGCTCGTCTCGACGACGATCATCGAGTCGGGGATCGACATCCCGCAGGCGAACACGCTGATCGTCGAGCGCGCCGACGTGCTCGGGCTGAGCCAGCTCTACCAGATCCGCGGCCGCGTCGGCCGCTCGGACGTGACTGCGCACGCCTACCTGCTCTACCCCGACGCGATGGAGCTCTCGCCCGAGGCGCGCGCACGGCTCTCGACGCTTGCCGACCATACGGAGCTCGGCGCCGGCTTCCAGATCGCGATGCGCGACCTCGAGATTCGGGGCGCCGGCGACCTGCTCGGCGCCGAGCAGTCCGGTCACGTCGCCGCGCTCGGCTTCGAGCTCTACGTCGAGATGCTCGCCGAGGCCGTCGCGGAGCTACAGGGCCAGCGCCGGCTCGCGACGCGTCCGGTGCGGGTCGACGCCCGCGTCGACGCCTACGTGCCCGCGACCTACGTCGCGTCGGAGGCGCTCAAGATCGACATCCACCGCCGGCTCGCGCTCGCCGAGTCCGACGACGAGCTGCGCGAGCTGCACGCGGCGCTCGAGGACCGCTACGGCCCCGTGCCGGAGCCGGTCGAGCACCTGTTCGCGATCCAGGAGGCGAAGCTCAAGCTGGCGCGGCTCGGGGCCGACTATCTCGTCTACCGCGGCGGCAAGGCGACGGTCGGACCGCTCGTGCTCGGCTCGGCCGAGCTGCGTGCACTCAGGGATGTCTCCGACACCGCCGTCTATACGTCAGCAAAACGTGAAGTTTCGCGTCGAACGGACGAACTCGAGGGAGCGATCGAACTTGTCGATGCTATCGTGATAGCCCGTCAGGCGGCCTGAGCCCGCCCCCACGCGAACACCTGGAGCTTTCTCACATGAAGATCTCTCGTCTCGTTCTCCTCCTCTGCGCGCTCGTTTCGCTTGCGCTCGCCGGCTGCGGCGGCGGCGACGAGGACGTGCCCGCCGATGCCGTTGCCGTCGTCGACGGCGAGGAGATCGCCCGCAGTGATTACGAGGCGCTGATCACGCAGGCGAAGAAGAGCTACAAGAACCAGAAGCGGGAGTTCCCCGCCGCCGGCTCGCAGGAGTTCCAGACGCTGCGGAACCAGGCCGTCCAGTTCCTGGTTCAGCGCGAGCAGTTCGCCCAGGAGGCCGAGAGCCTCGACGTCGACGTCACGGACAAGGCGGTCGACGCGCGGCTCGCGCAGATCCAGAAGCAGTACTTCGGCGGCGACAAGAAGAAGTACGAGAAGCAGCTGAAGGATCAGGGGATCACCGAGCAGAATGTGCGCAACGACATCCGCCACCAGATCATCTCCGAGAAGATCTTCGCCGAGGTCACCGGTGAGGTGAAGGTGACCGACGAGCAGATCGAGGAGTACTACGAGAAGAACAAGGCGCAGTACAGCCAGCCGGAGAGCCGGGAGGTGCGTCATATCCTTGTGAAGACGAAGGCGCAGGCGGATGACCTGTTTGCGCAGCTTCAGGGTGGTGGCGATTTTGCGGCGTTGGCGAAGAAGTTTTCGGAGGACACGGGCTCGAAGGCGAATGGCGGCAAGTTGACGATTTCGAAGGGGCAGACGGTGGCGCCGTTCGATCAGACGGCGTTTGCGCTGGAGCAGGACGAGATTTCGAAGCCGGTGAAGACGGAGTTTGGCTATCACGTGATTCAGGCGTTGGGTGCGAAGAAGGCGGCGAAGGTGACGCCGTTGGCGGAGGTGAAGGCGTCGATCGAGCAGCAGTTGGCGCAGACGAAGAAGAACGAGGCGATGACGAAGTGGGTGGATGAGCTGAAGAAGGACTACGAGGACAAGGTCTCGTACGCCACCGGCTTCACCCCGCCGCCGGACGCCAAGAGCACCACCACCAACGAGACCGAGTAGCCGGTTGCCGAACCGCGGGTTCCCGGCGCGGCGTGGGGCCGGCGGAGCCGGGTGTCGCCCGGCGTGAGCCGGCCGGCCAGGGACGTGCGGCTCGGGGAGGCGCTGATCGAGCTGCAGGCGCTGACGCGGCGCTTGCGCCGCGACTGTCCGTGGGACCGCGAGCAGACGGCGCGGACGATCGTGCCGCACACGGTCGAGGAGGCCTACGAGGTCGCCGACGCGGCCGAGGCGGCTGACCCCGCCAAGTTGCTCGACGAGCTCGGCGACCTTCTCTTTCAGGTCTACTTCCTCGCCCTGCTGCTGGAAGAGCGCGGGGACGGCGACCTCGAGCAGGTCGCGCGCGCCGTGCACGCGAAGCTCGTCCGCCGGCATCCGCACGTCTTCGGCGACGTCGAGGCGGACAGCGCGGGCCGCGTCCGCGAGCGCTGGGAGCAGGTCAAGTCGGAGCAGGAGGGGCGGACGGGAGTCTTCCACGACGTGCCGGCTTCGCTGCCGTCGCTGCTGCAGGCGCGGAAGCTGCAGCGGCGCGCCGTTGCCGCAGGCTTCGACTGGCCCGACCTCGCGGGGCCGCTCGCGAAGGTGCGCGAGGAACTCGGCGAGCTCGAGGCTGAGGTCGCGCGCACGGGCGAGCCGAGCCCGGAGGCCGAGGCGGACGCCGGGGTCGCGCACGAGATCGGCGACGTCCTCTTCACGATCGTCAACCTCGCGCGGCGGCTCAACGTCGACCCGGAGCTGGCGCTACGAGGTACGAATACTCGGTTCGTCGAGCGGGTCGAGCGCGCGGAGGCTCTCGCGGCTGCGAGCGGCGAGCGCTGGAGCGAGCTGCCGCTCGACGAGCAGGACCGCTACTACAACGAGGCTAAGAAGGAGACCGGATGAGTTCACTCACGTTCCCGGGGCGCCGCTCGCGGTGCGTAGGCCGGGGGAACAGTACGCCCGTACGGGCCGCCGGCCGGCGCCCGGCGTTGCCGGGCGGGAGCGAAAGGCGGCCGGGGGCGTGAGCGCGATCAAGCGCGTGCACGGCCGCCAGATCCTCGACTCGCGCGGCAACCCGACCGTGGAAGTCGACGTCGAGCTCGCGTCCGGTGCTCTCGGCCGCGCCGCGGTCCCGTCCGGCGCCTCGACCGGCGTCCACGAAGCGGTCGAGCTGCGTGACGACGGTCCGGAGTGGAGCGGGAAGGGCGTCTCGAAGGCGGTCGCGAACGTCAATGGCGAGATCGCCGGCGAGCTCGACGGGCTCGACGCGCTCGACCAGGCAGCGCTCGACCGCACGCTGGTCGAGGTCGACGGCACGCCCAACAAGGGACGCCTGGGCGCGAACGCGATCCTCGGCGTCTCGCTCGCGGTCGCGAAGGCGGCGGCGGCCGAAGCGGGGCAGCCGCTCTACCGCTACCTCGGGGGCGAGGACGCAGCCACGCTGCCGGTGCCGATGTTGAACGTGATCAACGGCGGGGCGCACGCCGACAACTCGATCGAGCTGCAGGAGTTCATGGTCGTCCCGGTCGACGCGCCGAGCTTCCGCGAAGGGCTGCGGCTCGGCGTCGAGGTCTATCACTCGCTCAAGCGCGTTCTGGCCGAGCGCAGCCTCTCGACGCTCGTCGGCGACGAGGGCGGCTTCGCGCCCGACCTCGAGTCGAGCGAGGCGGCGATCGAGGTCATCCTCGAGGCTGCGGAACGCGCCGGCCACCGCGAGCGCGTCGCGATCGCGCTCGACCCGGCGACGAGCGAGATCTTCGACGACGGCAGCTACCGCTTCGAAGGGCGTGAGAAAAACAGCGGCGAGATGCCCGCGTTCTGGGCCGAGCTCTGCGAGCGCTTCCCGATCGTCTCGATCGAGGATGGGCTGGCCGAGGACGACTGGGACGCCTGGGCCCAGCTGACGCGCGAGCTCGGCGACCGCGTCCAGCTCGTCGGCGACGACCTCTTCGTCACCAACGCGGAACGGCTCCGGCAGGGGATCGAGCGCGGCGTCGCCAATTCGATTCTCGTCAAGGTGAACCAGATCGGCACGCTGACCGAGACGATCGAGGCAGTGCGGCTGGCGCAAGCGAACGGCTACACGGCGGTGATGTCGCACCGCTCCGGCGAGACCGAGGACGCCACGATCGCCGACCTTGCGGTCGCACTCGGTACCGGCCAGATCAAGACCGGCGCCCCCGCCCGCTCCGACCGAACGGCGAAGTACAACCAGCTCCTCCGGATCGAGGGCGAGCTCGGCGACCGGGCCGTCTACCCCGGGTGGAGCGCCTTTCCGAAGTACCGCCGCTAGTCTCAAGGCATGGCCGTCGTTCCGCGCCGCACGAAGATCGTCGCCACGATCGGGCCCGCCTCCTCCGATCCGGGCGTGCTCGCCCGCCTGATGCCGATCATCGATGGGGCGCGGCTCAACTTCTCGCACGGGACGCACGAGGAGCACGCCCAGCGCGCGGAGGCGATCCGGGCTGCCCAGGCGGAGACGGGTCATCCGGTCGCGCTGATCGCCGACCTGCAGGGCCCGAAGCTGCGCATCGGCGAGCTGGACGCGCCGGTGGAGCTCGTCCGCGGCGACCAGGTGACGATCTCGGGCGAGGACGGCGCGAAGGACGGCGATCTCCCGATCGCGCCGGCGGTGCTCGGATCGGTGCTGCAGCCGGGCTTCGACGTCCTGATCGACGACGGCGCCGTGCGGCTTCGGGTCGGCCGGGTCGAGCGTGGCCGCGCCGGTTGCGAGGTGCTCGTCGGCGGCATCGTCACCTCGCACAAGGGCGTCAACCTGCCAGGCGTGCCGCTGCCGATCCCGTCGCTGACGCGAAAGGACATCGACGATCTCCAGTTCGCGCTCGAGCTCCGCTGTGACTTCGTCGCGCTCTCCTTCGTCCGCACCGCCGCCGACGTGCAGGCGTTGAAGACGCTGATCGAGGCGTCGGGCTCGACCGCGCACGTGATCGCCAAGATCGAGAAGGCGGAGGCGGTCGCCGTGCTCGATGAGATCATGCGCGACGCCGACGCAGTCATGGTCGCCCGCGGCGACCTCGGCGTCGAGATCGGCGCCGCCGAGGTCCCGCTCCTGCAGAAGCGGATCATCCTGCGAGCGCTCGAGCGCGGCAAGCCAGTGATCACGGCGACGCAGATGCTCGAGTCGATGATCCATGCACCCGAGCCGACGCGTGCCGAGGCGTCCGACGTCGCGAACGCGATCCTCGACGGCACGAGCGCGATCATGCTCTCCGGCGAGACCGCCGTCGGGGAGTTCCCGGTCGAGTCGGTCGCCTACATGGACCGGATCGCGCGCGTCGTCGAGCCGAGTCTCGGCTACCGGCACGAGATCCCGGAGGCCGAGGACGAGCCGACGGTCGGCCAGGCGATGTCGAATGCCGCGTGCGACATCGCGGAGGCTCTCGGCGCTGCGGCGCTGGTCGTGCCGACGTTCACCGGCAGGACCGCGTCGGCGGTCGCGCGGTTGCGGCCGCGCCGACCGATCATCGGCCTGACGCACCACGACCACTCGCTTCAGCACATGGCGCTCGAGTGGGGGGTGACGCCGGTCCGCATTCCGGAGGCCCCAGACGTCGAAGAGCTCTGGACAACCTCGCTCGAGGCGGCGGTGGGCACGGGGATCGTTGAGCGGGGCGACCGCGTCGTCCTCACCGCCGGCACGGCCGTGAACATTCCCGGCTCGACCAACGTGATCAAGGTCGAGATCGCATAGAGCGCGTTTCGGAGCGAAGGCCGCATCGGCGCGTGACGCCGACTCAGAGCTTGATTTCGCAACGCGCTCTTGGAGGAGCTCGCGGCCGCCTGCGGAATCGTTCCGCGTGGGCACCCGCAGGAGATCCCGCGCCGGTAGGCGTCCCCAGCGCACGACGGTGATTCTGCGCTGGTGCATCGTCGGCGTCGCGCTCTTCGTCGCCTTCCTCTACTACCAGCCGCTCTCGAGCTATCTGGAGACTCGGTCGGCGCTGAACGAACGCACCGCCGAGGTGGAGCGCCTGCGCGAGGAGCGGAAGCGCCTGCAGGTGCGGCTCGCCGACTCGGAGACGGTCACCGCGCTCGCGCGCGAGGCGAGACGGATGCGCCTCGTCCGGCCGGGCGAGCGGATCTTCATCGTCAAGGGCGTCGCGGAGTGGCGGCGCGCGCATGCCCGTGCGAAGGCCGAGCAGGAGACCAAGGCCAAGGAGGTATCGGCCGAACAGCGCTGAGCGGGTTCAGCCAATCCCTCCTACCCTGGGCCGTGATGGATGACCGTGCCCTCGTGGAACGACAGCTTGGCCGGCCCCCGCGCGCCTTCCGGCGCGTCGCAGCGCGCTGTCCGGGGGGAGCGCCGGCGGTCACGGAGCAGTTGCCCTACGACGACGCGGGCGATCCGTTTCCGACCACCTACTACCTCACGTGCCCACACCTCGTCGCCGCGATTGCCCGGCTCGAGGCGGCGGGAGGAGTGGAGCGCTGGAGTCAGGAAGTCGAGCGCGACCCCGACCTCGCAGCCGACCTGGAGCGGGCGACGGCCGAGCAGCGGCGGATCCGGCGCGAGCTCGCTGCCGGCAGAGTCGGCCGCGACGGCGGCTCGTCGCTCGAGCTCGGGATCGGCGGCAGCGGCAACCCGCGCCGACTCAAGTGCCTGCATGCGCATGCCGCCTACGCGCTCGCCCGGCCCGGCTACCTCGTCGGCGAGCGGATCCTGGCCGAGCTCGAGCCACGCTGGCCGCCGGAGTGCTGCCTAGGATCCGGCTGGTGATCACGGGGGCGGAGGTCGAGAGCGCGCGGCGTGAGTGGGAGGAGGGGCACCGACGCCTGCACGAGGATGCGCGGCAGGACCCCCGTCCCGAGCGTTTGTTCGCGCAGGTCGATGCGGTCGCCGCCGAGCTGCGGCGGCGGGTCGGAGGCACGTTCACGCTCGCCGAGCTGGCGTCCGCGTATGCGGGCGCCGAGCGGTGGAGCCGGGCGGTCGTCTCCGAGCAAGCGCCGGCGCCCGGTTGGCCGCGGACGCTGTCGCTCGTCGAGGCTGCCGCTTTCCACGAGTACGCCCGCGGCGCCCAGGACTACGAGCCGTGAGCGAGGCCGCGCCGGGACGGCGCAACCCGCGCCCGCCACGCCGGCACCCGCTGGTTCGTCCGGCGCTGGCTGCGCTCGGTCTGCTCGTGCTGCTGCTGGTCGGAATCTCGATCGGCCGTGCACTCGCGGACGGCCCCAACCCGGGGGGGACGCAGACGAACGTGCGCACGCTGAACCCGCAGCCGCTGCCCCCGGCCGAGCGCACGGTCACGGTCACGGTGACCACGAGCTGAAGAAGTGCCTGCACCAGCGGGTGTTTCAGATACCGTCAGGTTTGGGTAGATTCACCGCACGATGGCCCCTGACGCCACTCGAAACGCCGCCGCAGCCCAGCCCGAGTGGCTGACGCTGGGGCAGGCCGCGAAGTATCTCGGCGTCGCGCAGAGCACGATGCGCAAGTGGTCGGATCTCGGTCGCGTCGCGGCCTTCTATACGCCAGGTGGTCACCGTCGCTACCGCCGTTCCGATCTCGACCAGTTCCTCGACCGCTCAGGCCCTGGCGGAGCGCCGGCCGTCCCCACCGCGGGACCGCTCGTCCTGATCGTCGACGACGACGAGGGCCTGCGTGCGTACGTCCGCGTCAACCTCGAGGCCGAGGGTTACGAGGTGCGCGAGGCAGGCAGCGCCGAGGAGGGGCTCGAGGCGCTCGGCGAGCGCTCGCCGGATCTGATCCTGCTCGACGTGATGATGCCGCAGGTCGACGGGTGGGAGACGCTGCGCCGGATCCAGGAGCACACCGGCGTCGGTGCGATCCCGGTGATCATGTTCTCCGGCAAGGTCGACGAGGAGTCCGCGTCCGAGGCGGCCTCGCGCGGCGTCCAAGGCTTCATCGGCAAGCCGTTCGACCCCCGCTCGCTGATCGAGTCGACCAAGCAGCAGCTTCCGGTCTCCTAGAGCCTCGTTGAGCGGCTTCGACCGCGAGCTCCGCGACTGGGTCGTCGACAACCGCATCGGCGTGCTCGACCCGCTGTTCGAGGCGCTCTCCTACGCCGGCTCGTTCGGGTTCATCTGGCTCGCGATCGCGGTCGGCATCTCCGGCTTCTCCTGGAGCCGTCCCTGGCTGTGGACCCGGGTGGGTGCGGTGATTCTGATCTCCGAGAGCATCTCGGGGGCGTTGAAGGAGTGGATCGAGCGCGACCGTCCGGCGGTCGCCGATCCCGATCCGGAGACACTCGTCGAGCTGCCGTCGACGTTCTCCTTCCCTTCGGGCCACGCAACCGTGTCGTTTGCCTGTGCGACGACGCTCGCGTTGGCCGTGCCCCGGCTCGCCGTGCCGCTCTACGCCCTCGCGGCCGCGATCTCCTGGTCGCGCGTGTACGTCGGTGTCCACTACCCGCTCGACGTTCTGGCCGGAGCGGCCCTCGGCGTCGGGATCGCTATAGCTCTTCGGATGCTTGCAGGAGCCCTGCGCCGATCAGCGCCACCGATGCGACAAGGCTGATCCAGAGGCCGATGCCGCGGCCGGCGAAGAAGAATTCGTCCGGGATCGAGATCGCGCGGACGAGCACGAAGATCGTCGCGAGCGCGCCGAGTGCGATCACGACGAGGCTCTCCGGCACCGCGGCCGGCAGGTCGACACCCCACTGCCGCAGCGCGATGACGAGGATTGCCAGCAGGCCGATCGCGAGCACGAGCTTCCCGAGCACGCCCGTGTGCCAGCCGATCACGCTCACCGTCACGCCCTCGCCCTCGCCCGAGTACCAGCCGGTGAGCGCCGAGAGCGCCAGCACGAGTCCGGTGATCCACGTGACCTGTTCGCCAAGCCCCCAGAGCGACGGGGCGCGCCGGCGTGGCGTGGGCGTCGGCTCGGCCTCGGGCTCCCAGTCCGGGTCGGGCACTGTCTCCGGCGTTTCCACGGACGAGAGTATGGGCATATCCGCTGCGAAAAGTCACGCACGTACGCAGCGAGACAGGGGGTCACGAAGCGTGCAGATCGAACCGAGACGCTCCGGCGGAGCTGCGCTTCGGAAGGACGGCGTTCCGGTCTTCCTCGCGGCCGGCAGCAAGGCGACGGGCGAGTTCCGCTGTGCCGACTGCGGGTACGGGGTCTCGGTCCGGCTGCTGTTGCCGGTCTGTCCCATGTGCCGTGGACAGGCATGGGAAGCGCCCGCAACCAGCCCCTTCCCGGTCTGAATCCCGCCCGCGGGGACTACACTTCGCATATGGCCGAGCCTGCGACGGACCCTCGGGCAGGCGACGACGCGCCGGCGTTCGATCCGGTCGCCGTCGATCGCGCATACCTGCAGGAACGGGCCCGCCGCCGCGCTCGGATCGAACGGTCCCGCGCGAAGCGTCGTGCCGCGCTGCGCTTCTGGCTCGTCGTTCTCGTCCTGATCGCGATCAGCGTGCTGCTGACGCTGACGATCTGGCGCGAGGTCGAGCGGCTCTTCGGCCTTTGATCGGCAGCCGGGCGAGCTCCGACGTCGCGGAGGCGCTCGCAGTGCTGGCGCACGCGGCGCGTACGCTCGCCGTCGGCGTCGCGGTCGAGCAGACGGTCGCCGAGCTCGCGGATGCGGCGGCTCGGGGAGCCGGGGCGGAGGTGGCGGCGATCTGGCTGCCCGAGAGCGACGGCTCGTTGATCGCGCGTTCGATCTCGGCGGCGTCCGCTGGTCTCTCGGCGGAGCTCCAGGGATTGCGCGCCGCCTCGCCCGCCGCTGCGGCGGCGGTCGTCCGAGCGCGGCTGGATGAGCAGGCAGAGGGCCTGAGCATCCCGTTCGAGGCTGCCCGAGGTCGGGGGCTGCTCGAGCTCGCGCGGCGCGGAGCGCCGTTCGAGCGGGACGAGCTCGGGCTCGCGACGCTCGCGGCCGAGCTGGCGGGGCTCGCCTCACGACTTCAGGCAGGAGTCACCGCCGGGCGGAGCGGAAACGGCGTCCTCGACGTCGTCGGCGACGCGCTTGCAGCGCTCGCCTCCGACGGGGCGGCGCCGGCGCGGGTGGCGCGGCTTGCGGCGATCGCGTCCGGGGGCGACGCGGCGGTCGTCTGGCGGCTGCGCGACACGCAGCTCGAGGTTGAGGGCTCGTACGGGCCGATCGTCGCCGACGACGTGCTCACCCGGGCTGCGAACGCCGTCGTCGAGGAGCCGAGCACGGTCTCCGCCGAGGGCGGGCCGGCCGCAGAGGTCGTCACGCTTCAGCTCGGCCAGCCGGCGCTCGGCGCGCTCCAAGTCCGGTTCGCGAGCGGCCGGGCGCCGGACGAGCACGGGGTCGAGCAGCTCGCGAGCTTCGCGGTCCGCGCCGCGCACGCACTGCGCTCGTCCGAGCTCGCCCGCGACGCCGGGCTCGAGCTCGAGCGGAGCCGCGCGCTGCTCTCGGTCGTCGGCGAAGCGATTTCGCAGCTCTCTCTCGCACACACCCTCGAGACCGCGATCGAGCGCGTGGCCCATCTTCTCGACGTCGACCGAGTCGCCGTCTATCTGACCAAGGGGGACGAGATCTCCGTCGCCGCGAGCCGCGGCATCGAAGGCCCGCACGGCGCGGTCGCCCACGCGCTCCTCGCGGCCGCCGTGCAGTCGCGCCAGGCCGGCCTGATCGTCGAGATCGATGGGGCCGACGAGCGGCTCGAGCCCGTGCGAGCGCAGGTGGAGGAGTCGGGGATCGGGTCGGTGCTGGCGCTGGGGCTCGTCGTCCGTGACGATCCGATCGGCGTCCTCGCTGTCTATCCGCGCCGGCGCCGGGTGTTGAGCGAGAACGAGCGCGCCCTGCTGACGGCGCTCGCGGGCCAGCTGGCCGTGGTCGTCGAGAACGCGCGGCTGCACGAGGACGTGACCACGCTCAACGACGATCTCACGAGCGCGCTCGCCTCCGAGCAGGAGAAGTCGAAGCGGCTGCACGCGCAGCACGAGATCTCGCGCACGTTCGCGCAGAGCCTTTCGCTCGAGACGACGCTCGACGCGCTGACGAGCGCCATCGTCGACCTGCTCGGCGTCGACGCGGCCGTGATTCGGATGCCCGACGAGCGCGGGATCGAGCTGATCGCGCGGTCGGTGAAGGTCAACGACGAGCGGGTGGACCCTGCTGCGCGGACACTGCTGTCGCGAGCCCAGCCGCTTCCCCTCCGCGACCTCTCTGCCCTGCTCCGGCGAGGCGAGCCGCTGCTCCTCGACGCCGACCTGGCCGCATCGCTGGGCGGCGCACTTGCGCTGCTGGCCCCCTTCCTCCGCAAAGGCTCGAGCGCCGCCCTGATCCCGATCGTGACCCCAGGTGAGCTGCTCGCGACGATGACGATCGTCTCGCTTCATCCGGGCCGCCCAGTCGCGGGCGAGGTCACGGAGACCGCGCTCGCGATCGCCGGGCAGGCTGCGCTCGCGATCGACAACGCGCGCCTCTACGGGCAGCAGAAGGCGTTCGCGGACACGATGCAACGCTCGCTGCTCCCGCGGGCGGCGCCCGAGCTCCCCGGCCTCGAGCTCGGCGACGTCTACGAGTCGGCAGCGAGAGTCGAGGTGGGCGGCGACGTCTACGACTACCTGACGCTCGGCGACGGCCGGCTTGCCGTCGTCCTCGGCGACGTCACCGGTCATGGCGTCGACGCGACCGCCGACATGGCGATGGCGAAGTACGTCTTCCGCTCGCTCGCCCGCGAGCACCCCGACCCGGGCACGTTCCTCGCCGCCGCGAACGAGATCGTCTCGTCGGAGATCGCGCCCGGCCGCTTCATCACCATGGTCGAGCTCGTCCTCGACGCAGCGGGTGGAGAGGTGGCGTGCGCGAGCGCCGGCCACCCGCAGCCGCGGCTCGTGCTCCCGGACGGGACGGTGACGTCGATTGCAGCGCGCGGGCTCGCGCTCGGCATCGACGCGCCGCAGGCGTACGACACGGTCACCGAGCCGCTGCCGCCGGGCGCGATCGTCGTCGCCTACACCGACGGCGTGATCGAGGCCAGGCGCGGCGGGGAGCAGTTCGGCCTCGAGCGGCTGGACGCGCTGCTGGCCGAGCGGCGCGCGCTGCCGCCGCGGGCGATCGCGGAGTCGGCGCTGGCTGCGTGCCGCGACTGGACCGAGGGTGAGCTGACGGACGACTTCGCCATCGTCGTCGTCAAGCGGGCAGCAGCGTCATGAACCGGAGCCAGGCAGCTCTCGCGGCGCTCGTCTTCGGCGCCGGCATCGGCTCGCTCGCGACCGAGATCGCGGCCTCGCGGATGCTGGCCCCGTACTTCGGCTCGTCGACGATCGTCTGGGCGAACCTGATCGGGATCGTTCTCGCCGGGCTCGCCGTGGGCTACTGGCTCGGCGGCAGGCTGGCCGACCGGCGCCCCGAACGGCGGCTGCTGGGCCTGATCGTGCTCGCGGCGGCGCTTTGGGTGGCGCTGACGCCGTTCGTCGCCAGGCCGTTTCTCGATGCCGCCGTCGGGAACCTCGACGACGCGTCGGCCGGCGCCGTGATCGGCTCCTTCTTCGCCGTCCTGCTGCTCTTCGCGCCGGCCGTCGTCCTGCTCGGGATGGTCTCGCCGTTCGCGATCCGGCTCGCGATCACCGACGTCGAGAGCGCCGGCGCCGTCGCCGGCCGCTTCTATGCGCTCTCCACCTTCGGCTCGCTGCTCGGCACGTTCCTCCCGGCGCTGATCGCGATCCCGCTCCTCGGGACGCAGCGCACGCTGCTGCTGACCGCGGCGCTGCTGGCGCTCTCGGCCTCGTTCCTGCTCGGCCGGAAGGTGATCGTCCTGGCAGCTGCGATCGCAGCGCTCGGCGCGGTCCCGCCCGGCGCGGTGAAGGCGGAGGCGGGCCTGCTGCACGAGGAGGACTCGCTCTACCAGTTCATCCAGGTGGTGGAACGCGACGACGGCCGGCGGCTGCTGCGGCTGAACGAGGGCGTCGCCGTCCATTCCGTCTGGCGCGAGGACACCGTGCTCACGGGTGGCGTCTGGGATGCATTCCTCGCGCTGCCGCCGCTCCTCGAGCGCCCGCTCCGGAAGGTCGCGATTCTCGGCAACGCGGGCGGCACGACGGCGCGCGCGCTGGGCGAGTTCTATCCGGACGCGCGCGTCGACGGCGTCGAGCTGGATCCAGCGGTGAGCGACGCGGGGTTCGAGTACTTCGGGATGGGCGACAACCCGAACCTCACGGTGCACGACGCCGACGCGCGGCCGTTCCTCCGCCGCACCGACGAGCGCTACGACCTGATCATCGTCGACGCCTACCACCAGCCCTACGTGCCCTTCTACCTCGCTACTCGCGAGTTCTTCGAGCTGGCGCGCGAGCGCCTCACGCCCGGTGGGATCGTGGCGCTGAACGTCGCCTCCGTCCCCGGCGACGACAGCCTCCTCGACGGGATCGCCGGGACGCTGGCGCACGAGTTCCGGTCGGTCGCCGTCTGGCCGGCGCTCCGCTTCAACAAGATCCTGATCGCATCCGCCGAGCCTTCCGTGACCAAGATTCGGCTTGCCGACGTCGCGCCTGAGCTGCGCCCGCTCGTCGAACTCCTCAGCCGGCAGATCCGGCCGGTGACGCAGAAGGCGGAGCGGCCGTGGACGGACGACCGCGCTCCCGTCGAGTGGGTGACGGACAGGATGATCGTCGAGTACGCGGCCCGCGGCGGCGAGCTCGACGAGGACTTCCTGCCGACGCGCCCGTGAGGTTGTCTCGGCAGGACGGGCCCCTGATCCGCGTCGGCCACCGCGGCGCGGCGGCGCTCGCGCCCGAGAACACGCTCGGCTCCTTCGAGACGGCGCTCGATCACGGCGTTGACGCGATCGAGTTCGACGTCGTCGCGCTCGCCGACGGGCCGCTCGTGCTCGGCCACTCGCTCGCCGAGCTGCCGGAGGAGCGCGCCACGCTCGACGACGCGCTCGACTTCCTCAGCGCACGGGACGTCGCGCTGCACGTCGACCTGAAGCTGACGACGCGGCTCGACGAGGTCGCGGCCGCCATAGAGCGGCACGGCGTCGCCGAGCGGACGGTCGTCAGCTCGTTCCACCTGCCGAGCCTGCGCGCGGTCGCGGCGAGCGCACCGCAGCTGCCGCTCGGGTTCACCTACCCCGAGGATCGCTACGGGGTTTCGAAGCGCCGCGGCCTCAAGCCGGTGATCCGGGTCGGCACGCTTGCGCTGCGGCGGGCGATCGTCGCCCGGATCCCGCAGATGATCGAGCGTGCCGGCGCGTCTGCGCTGATGCTCCAGCACGCGGTCGTCTCGCCTGCCGCTGTCGCCCGCGCCCATGCCGCCGGTGCGGCGGTCTGGGCGTGGACGGTCGACGATCCGGACGAGCTCGCGCGGCTCGAAGCGGCCGGCGTCGACGCCGTGATCTCAAATGATCCTCGTCTGTTTGCGGAGGGAATGGGAGCCGCAGCTGTGGATCCCAGCGCGCGCGACGACGTCTGACGTGCCGCTTCGCGGCAAGAGCACGGTCTTCGGGCGTGGCTACACTGCCGCCGTGAGGCGCGGACTCTCATTTGCCCTGCTTGCGGCGTGCTCCGCTGCGGGCCTGATCGCGGCCGGGTTGCTCGTCGGGACACCGTCCGCCGACGCCCAGCAGACCCCGACGACCGGGACGACCACGGTACCGCCGCCCCCGTCGACGACGACCACGACGACCACCACCACGACCCCGACGCCGACGACGCCTCGCCCGACGACGATCGCCGCCGGTGTGACGATCGGCGGGCAGGTGCTCGTGGGCGGCCTCTCGCCGGCCGAGGCGACGGCCGAGGTCAAGGCCTTCTTCGCCAGGCCCGTCACGCTCAAGCTCGGGAACGTGTCGCTGCGGGCGAGCCCCAAGCAGCTCGGCGCCGCCGCCTACGTCGGCACCGCGGTCAAGCAGGCCCGGATCTTCGCGCCCGGCGCGAACGTGCCGTTGAAGGTCGAGGCGCCGCTGCCGAAGATCGAGCGCTACATCGCCCGGCTGGCCGAGCGCTTCGACCGCGTGGCCGTCGACTCGGAGTTGTCGCTGCGGAACGGGAAGCCGTTCGTGAGCAAGGACCGGGTCGGCCGCCGCCTCCGCCAGGCCACCGCCGTCCGAGCTGTCTTCCGCAGCCTCAAGACCCACGACCGGGCACCGATCGCGCTTCAGACCGACAAGGTCACGCCGCAGGCGACCCGCGCGACGATCGGCGACGTGATCGTGATCCGCCGCGGCTCGAACAAGCTCAACCTCTATTCCGGGATGAAGCTTCGCCGCACCTTCGGCGTCGCCACCGGCGAAGCCCGCTACCCGACACCGCTCGGCCGGTTCCACATCGTCGTCAAGTGGCGGAACCCGTGGTGGTACCCCCCGCAGTCCGACTGGGCCAAGGACGCGAAGCCGATTCCGCCAGGCCCCGGCAACCCGCTCGGCACGCGCTGGATGGGGATCTCGTCCCCCGCAGTCGGGATCCACGGCACGCCCGACCCGGCTTCGATCGGCTACTCCGTCTCGCACGGCTGCATCCGCATGCTGATCCCGGAGGTCGAGTGGTTGTTCAACCAGGTCGACGTCGGGACGCCGGTCTACATCGTCCGTTGACCCTCGCCCGCCTTCGGCTCGCTCGCGCGCGGGAAACCAGGTTTCCCCTGCGCGCCCCCTACTTCGCTCCTGTGGGGGGACTGCCAAGCACCCCCACATCCCCCAACGCTCATCGAGGCACGCTCGCCCCATGAGCGCGGCCCGCCTCCGGCTCGCAGCGCAGGTCCTGGCCGTCGTGATCGTGGTCGGGCTGTTCGGCCTCCTCGCCTGGAAGCTGACCCAGGGGGAGAGCGAGGTGACGGCGCAGCTCGACCGGGGCGGCTCGCCCGCCGCGCCTGCGTTCACGCTCGAGCGGCTCGACGGCAAGGGAGAGCTCGAGCTCGCGTCCCTGCGCGGCAAGGCCGTCGTACTCAACTTCTGGGCCTCGTGGTGCGGGCCGTGCAAGGACGAGACGCCGCTCCTGCAGGAGGGCTGGAAGCGCTGGCAGGACAAAGGCGTCGTCTTCGTCGGCGTCGACGTCAAGGACTTCCGAGGCGACGCCAGGACGTTTCTCGCCCGCTACGGCGTCACGTACCCGAACGTCTACGACGGCAAGGGCTCGACCGTCGGGCGCTACGGCGTCACCGGCTTCCCCGAGACCTACTTCATCGACGCGGCCGGCAACGTGCGCCTGCGCATCGCCGGTCCGGTCGAGGATGCCGGCGAGCTCGACGCCGGCATCGAGCGCGCCTTAGCCCCAGCATGACGAGGCCGCTCCTCGGGCTGGTCGCCGGCGCGCTCGCGGCCCTCGCACTTGCCGCTTCGGCGGCGGCGAGCGAGGAACGCCCGACGGCGGCGGAGCTCGAGTCGGAGCTCGTCTGCCCCGTCTGCGAGTCGACGCTCGACACCTCGAACGCCCCCGTGGCGCTGCGGATGAAGGCGTTCATCCGCGAGCGGATCGCGGCCGGGGACAGAAAGAGCGAGATCAAGGCAGCGCTCGTCGATCAGTTCGGCTCGAGCGTGCTCGCCGTGCCGCCGAAGCGCGGCTTCGGGCTGATCGCGTGGCTCCTGCCGCTCGCCGGGCTCGCGCTCGGCGTGATCGTCGTCGGCCTGCTCGCCTGGCACTGGAGTCGCGGGCGCCGAGACGACGGGCCGCCCGAGGCCGAGCCGCCCCTCGACCCCGCGCTCGAGCGCCGACTCGACGACGAGCTCGCCCGCTTCGAGCCGTGAGCGGCACGGCCGCGCTCCTCGCCTTCGGCGCGGGCTTCGTCTCGTTCCTGGCGCCGTGTGTGCTGCCGCTCGTCCCCGGTTACCTCTCCGCGATCTCCTCGGTCGAGGCTGAGCGGCTCGGCGACCCCGGCTCGTCGCGGCGGATCCTCGTCTCCAGCCTGCCGTTCGTCGCCGGCCTCGTCGCCGTCTTCGTCCTGCTCGGCGCCGGTGCCGCGGCGGTCGGCCTCTCGATCACGAAGAACCAGTTCCTGCTCGAGCAGATCGCGGGCTTCGTCCTGATCGTCTTCGGCTTCGCCTTCATGGGGCTGCTGCCGTGGCCGCAGCGGCTGCTCGGCGCCGGTCTCGTGCAGGACGCGCGACAGCGCGGCTCGGGCTTCCTGCTCGGCGGGGCGTTCGCGATCTGCGCCGCGCCGTGCATCGGCCCCGTCCTCGGCTCGATCCTCGTCCTCGCGGGCGACTCGGACACGGTCTGGGAGGGGTCGCTTCTCCTCGCCGTCTATGCGCTCGGGCTCGCCGTGCCGTTCCTGATCGCCGCTGCGCTCTTCGTACCGGCGATGGGCGTCTTCCGCCGCGTGCGCGACCACTACGTCGCGATCCAGTTCGTCAGCGGTGCGATCCTGGTCGCGCTCGGCGCGCTGCTCTTTCTCGGCGAGTTCTGGCGGTTGCGCGTCTACCTGAACCGGCTCTTCGAGGCGCTGGGCTTCGGCTAGGTGCGTTGGCCGTCTTCGCGCGATCCTGCGCGATAGGATCGCGCTGTGGCGACGATCCTGCTCGCAGGGGTCGACCTCTTCTTCCGGGGGAAGCTCGAAGCGATTCTCGACGGCCATCATCTGGTCACGACCGACAGCGTCGATCCACCCGACCTCGTCATCGTCGACATCGCCCGCGTCGAGCCGGACGAAGTCGTGGACTCCTGGCCGGACATTCCGATCGTCGGCTTCACGAATCACACCGACAAGTCGGGTCTCCAGCGCGCGCACACGGCCGGGTTCGACCAGGTGGTCGTGAAGTCGGCCTTGGCCGAGCGGGTTCCCGAGATCGTGGCCGAGCTGACCGCGCCTTCGGCCTGAACCCTCGCGGTAGAATCGCCGCCGTGACGTACATCATCGCCGAGCCCTGCATCGACATCAAAGACCGCTCGTGCGTCGACGTCTGCCCCGTCGACTGCATCCACGAGTTCGACCGGATGCTGATCATCGATCCGGAGGAGTGCATCGACTGCGGCGCCTGCGAGCCGGAGTGCCCGGTGGAGGCGATCTTCCCGGAGGACGCACTCCCGGACAAGTGGGAGCCGTTCGTCAAGATCAACTACGCCTACTCGGAGGGAGCGGCTGCGCTGAATCCGCTCGTCGACGCGTACGCCACCGAGCACGACGTCCAGAACCCTCCGCTCGAATCGGCATAAGCCGAGCCCAAAGCGGGAACGACGATCTCTCCACGATCGAAGGAGGGGTCACATGCCACCCAAGGCCTGGAGCGCCAAGCGCGAGCGCCAGTACGAGCACATCAAGGACAGCCTCGAGGATCGGGGCACGTCGGAGGACAAGGCCGAGGAGATCGCCGCACGAACCGTGAACAAGGAACGTGCGCGCACCGGCGAGGCGAAGACGTCGTCTCGGCTGTCGCGTACGGACATCTCGTCCGGAAGGCGCGGCGGGCTCCGCTCCGGCACGGCCCGCGGCAAGGGGCGCACGCGTGACCAGCTCTACGAAGAGGCCAAGCACATGGGGATCGAAGGCCGCTCGAAGATGACGAAGGAGCAGCTGCAGCGCGCGGTCGACCGGCGCAAGTAACCTCGCAATGTGAAGCCGCTCACGCTCGATCACGTCGCGCTCTGGATCGCCGGCCGCGATCGGATGGCCAAGACCGCTGTCGCGCGGCTGGGGCTGCGCGTGATCGAGCGGACCGACAAGTTCACCCTGCTCGGCGCCGACGCGCGCCGGGGCAAGCTGACGCTCTTCGATGCCGAGGGGCCCCGTGAGCGTGGCGCGCTCTGCCGGATCGGGCTGCGCGTGTCCTCGCTCGACGGCCGCGAGCCGGTCGTCGACCTGGGCGAGGGGCTCGAGATCGCGCTCGTCGAGGCGGAGACGGAGTCGGAGCTCGACCTCGACCACATCTCGTTGCGGGCCACGGATCCCCAGGCGGCGGCGCGCGGCTGGGAGCAGCTCGGCTTCGTGCTCACCGGGGACGGACGTCTCGAGGTCGGCGGCGCCTTTCTCGAGCTGACCCAGGGCGACCCCGGCGAGCCGGAGCGGCCGCTGCTCAACCACCTCGGCGTCCTCGTCGACTCGGTCGAGGCTCACCGGGCCGAAGCGGAAGCGCTCGGGGTCGAGATCGACGACGTCGTCGACGCGCCGAACACGCTCGCGCTGTTCGTCTGGGGGCCTGACCGGGTGAAGCTCGAGTACATCGAGCACAAGCCGTCATTCAGTCTCACCTGATCGTCGCCGGAGCCGGCATGGCCGGCCTGGTCGCGGCTGCGCGGGCGCGCCAGCTCGGAGCGGCGCCGGTCGTGTTCGAGAAGGGCGACCGGGCGGGCGGCTCGATGCTGCTCTCGAGCGGCGTCATCTGGCGTCACCGGACGCTCGACGAGTTCCGGGTCGAATGCCCAGGCGGCGATCCGCCGCTGCAGGCCCGGATCGTCGAGGAGCTGGACGACGCGCTCGACTGGTTGGAGTCGCTCGGGGTCGAGCCGTTGCGGCGCGCGACCGGCAATCCGCTCACGATCGGGCGTCGCTACGACCCGCGCGTGCTCACGGAGACGCTCGTCCGTGCCGCCGGCGACGTGCGGCTCCAGCAACCGTTCGGCGAGGCGGTGCAGGTGCTCGCGACCGGGGGCTTCGGCGCGCGCCTCGCGCGCGAGCGAGGCTTTCTGCTGCGCGCGGCCCCCTGGAGCGACGGCGACGGGCTCGCGTTCGCCGTCGAGCGCGGTGCCGCCGTGACCGCCGGGATGGAGCAGTTCTACGGGCGCGCGCTGCCGGGCCCGGTGCCGGAGGACGAGTTCGTGCGCGCGTCGCAGCTCTACGCACGCAGGGCGCTCGTACTCGACGACGAGGGCCGCGACCTCGGCGAGGCGGCTTGGCACGAGAGCGACATCGTCCAGCGTTTTCCCGACGGGAAAGCGTGGTACGTCGTCGATGCGGGGGCAGGGCGCGAGCCAGTGCGGGAGCAGACCGTGGCCGACCTCGTCGAGGCCGCCCGCGCCGCGGGCGGCGATGTGCGGCCGGCGGAGCAGCTGCCGTTCGCGCTGCCGCGTTCGCCGAAGCTCGCCGAGCCCCCGTTCCTGGCGGTTCGGGTCTACGCGGGCGTGACGCACACGATCGGCGGGCTCCGGATCGACGAACGCGCGAGAGTGCTCGACGGCGGCGGCAGGACGATCTCGGATCTCTACGCGGCGGGCGCCGACGCCGGCGGGATCTTCACCGGCGGCTACGGGAGCGGCCTCGCTGCGGCTCTCGTCTACGGCCTGGCCGCCGCCGAGACCGCCCTCGACTGAGACCTCCCCGAACGGCCGGTTGTGCACAGCCTCGGCAGTCGTTAGAAACCTGCTCTGGAACAACCACTCAAAGGGGAAGGGGCTCATTCATGACGAGAAGGACCCGCCGCCTCGGTGCGGTGCTGGCGGCTGCCGTGGCTGCGTTTGCGATCGCCGCGACACCTGCGTTCGCACACTTCTGCTCGAAGTCCGGCTGGAGCGACGCGGCACTCGCGCACGCGGCGAAGTCGGGGCCGTGGATGACGGCCGCCGAGTGGAACGGCTTCATCGACGAGGCGGCAGGCGCAGGCGAGATCTGCCCGGCCGGCGCCGACAACCTGAAGGGGCAGATCGCTGCCTACCCGAGCAACACCCTGTTCATGGGCCCCGGCCTCCTCGCCGGTGGAACGCTCAAGAATGGCAAGGGCAACACTCCCTCGCAGTTCGACTACCTGGACTTCGAGGCGGCGTTCGGCCTCTGCGGCTAACACTTCCGTCGTGGGCGGCCCCGAAGGTCGGGGCCGCTCGCGACCGCTATGCCAACTGCGTGTAGGCGCAGGGTCGCCGGTCGCCGGGGAACGGCGAGGGCCCGATCTTGCTGATCCGCAGGAGCGTCTCGTTCGCCTCGACCGTCGAGCCGACGGCGGGCGCGTCACCGTCGCGCTGCTGCAACGTCCAGCCGCTGGACGACCAGACGAAGAGCAGGTGCCCTCCGGGAGCGTGGTGGCCGTTCTCGTCCATCGGCCGCGGATTCTAGTCGGAGTTCGGCCGCCCGGCGTACGCCGGCAGCACGACGCGGATCGCGGTGCCGCCGTCCGCGCCCTGCTCGACCGAGAAGCGACCGTTCAGGGTCGACGCGCGCTCACCGATCGCCGCGAGCGCAGCCGTGCGGCGCTCGCCGGTGCCGTCATCGGCGACGATCGTCTCGATCTGCCCGCCCGCCAGCTCCTGGATCGTGACCGAGATCTTCGACGGCGGGCCGCGCCGCACGGCCTGGTTCAGTGACTCGCGGACGATCTGGTAGAGCCCGACCTGTTCCTTCTCGCCGAGGCGCGCTGCCGACGCGACGTCGACCTCGATCTGTACCCGGTGCTCCATCCCGAGTTGGTTCGCGAGCTCGTCGACCGCCGCGACGAAACCCTGGTCGCGCAGCACGACCGGCTCGATGTTGAAGGACAGATCGCGCAGCGACCGGATCGTCTCTCGGTGCCGCTCGAGCGCGGACGCCATGATCCCGCGCGCCGCCTCCGGCCGGCCGTCGTCGATCGCCTGCACCGCGGCGTCGAGCATCAGCGCAATCCCCGCGAGGTTCTGCACCGGCCCGTCGTGGAGGAAGAGCGCCAGCCGCCGCCGCTCGTCTTGCTCGGCGGTGATGATCCGCTCGACGAGCCGCTCGCGCTCGTCGTCGGGGACCCGGTCTGGCACCTAGTCGATGATCGCGTCGCGGAGGGCGATCGCGACCGCGTGCGTGCGCGTGTCGGCCTCGAGCTTCGCGAGGATGTGGCGGACGTGGCTCTTGACCGTCTCCTGGCTGATGAAGAGCCGGCCGGCGACGTCGGCGTTCGACATCCCGTCGGCGAGCAGTTGCAGGATCTCCCGCTCGCGCGACGTGAGCATCTCGTTGTGCTCCTTGCCGGTCAGGAACGCCGGCATCAGCGCGGGGTCGACGAAGCTCTCGCCGCCGGCGACCTTCTCGATCGCTCGCAGCAGCGTCGCGTGCGGGGCCTCCTTGAGGATGTAGCCCTTCGCCCCCGACTCGAGCCCGCGGCCGAGCAGCGAGCGCTCGCTGTACGCGGTGAAGATCAGGACCGCCGTCTCCGGCACCTTCTCCCGGATCTGCTTCGTCGCCTCGAGCCCGTCCATGCCGGGCATGCGGACGTCCATGATCACGACCTGCGGGCGCCGCCGCTCGACGAGGGCAACGGCGCCGGCGCCGTCGGAGGCCTCTCCGATCACGCGCACGTGCGGCGCACGGGAGAGCGAGAGCCGGAGGCCCTCGCGGACGACCTCGTGGTCGTCGACGATCAGGCAGGTGATCTCTTCAGGCATCGCCGGGGAAGTGTATTCAGCGGGTCGGCCTTCACACCTGCAGCGACAGCTGTACCGGCTCCGGCGGCGGCCGCAGCGGTGCTGCTCGCCGGTCGCGGACACCCTGCGCGCGTGCGAGCGCTCGCACCCGCTCGCGCACCGGGTCGACCGCAGCCCGCGGCAGGTAGGCGCCCTTCGCGTAGAGATCCTCGTAGCGCTCCAGCTGCTCCGGCCAGTCGCGCGCGAGCGCCTCGAGGAAGTGCTCCTTCGTGCCGGGCGCGAGGTAGAGCAGGTTGGCCCAGATGCCGGTCGCGCCGGCGTCACGCGCCGCCTGCACGACCGCTGAAAGCTGCTCCGGGCCGTCGGAGAGCCCCGGCAGGAGCGGCGCCATGCCGACGTTCGCCTCGATGCCCGCCTCCACGAGTTGCCTCAGCGCCCGCAGGCGCTGCCGCGGCGGCGCCGTCCCCGGCTCCGTCGTCCGCCAGATCTCGGGGTCGAGCGTCGGCACCGAGAAGGTGACGCTCACCTTCGTCCGCCGCGCCGCCTGGCTGAGGACGTCGAGGTCGCGGACGATCAGCGGCCCGCGTGTGATCAGTCCGAACGGCGACGCCGCCCGCGCGAGCACCTCGATGCAGGCGCGCGTGAGCCGATAGCGCCCTTCCGCCGGCTGGTACGGATCGGTGGCGGCGCCGATCGCGACCTGCTCCTTCGCCCACGAGTGCCGGCCGAGCTCCTGCGCGAGCACCTCGGCGACGTTGACCTTGACGCGGATCGAGCGCCCGTAACGGTCGTCCGCCGGGCGGTCCGCGCGACGCTCGAATGCCCGGACGTAACAGAAGGTGCAGCGATGCGCGCAGCCCGTGTACGGGTTCAGCGACCAGGCGAACGGCATCCCCTTCACCCTGTTCAGGGCCGTCCGGCACGGCTCCTCGCGGTAGTCGACCCGCATCTCCGGAGAATAGAACAGACGTTCGTGCTACGCCACCGTGATTGGATAGCCCGATGGAGCTCCCGTTCGGCATTCGCAGGATCACGACGCCGCTGCCCACCCGTCCCGGACACGTCCACTCGTACCTGCTCCCGGGCGACGCCGGCTGGACGCTCGTCGACACCGGGATCGGACTGCCCAATGCGCAGGAGGTCTGGGCGGAGTCGCTCGACGGGGCGGAGGTCGCCCGGATCTTCGTCACGCACTTCCACCCGGACCACGTCGGCGCCGCAGCGGACGTCGCCGAGCTGACGCGCGCCCCGGTGCACCAGGGTGCGCTCGACTACGCGCAGTGCGAGCTGGTGTGGGGGAACCCGAACTGGCCCGAGCGAATCGCCGACTGGTTCCGCACGCACGGCGTCCCGGACGAGATCACCGCCGAGCTGATCGGCTCCGGCGACGTCTACCGGCCCTTCATCCGCTTCCAGCGCGATCCGATCCTGCTCGACGACGGCGATCGCCTCGACGGCTGGGAGCTCGTCGCCGCCCCCGGCCACGCCGACGGGCAACTCTGCCTGCTCAAGGAGCGCGTGCTCGTCTCGGCCGACCACCTGCTCGGACGGATCTCGCCGACGGTCGGGCTCTGGCCGGCCAGCCGGCCCGACCCGCTCGGCGACTTCCTCGAGTCGCTCGAGCGGACGATCGAGCTCGCGCCCGAGCTCGCGCTGCCGGGCCACGGCGACCCGATCGAGGATCCCGTCGGCCGGGCCCGCGAGCTGATCGCGCACCACCACGAACGGCTCGCCTTCACGGAGGCCTCGCTGACCGACGTCCCGCGCAGCGGCTACGAGGTCTCGCTCGACCTCTTCGGCGCCGACCTGAAGCCGGCATCCCGCCGTTTCGCCGTCGCCGAGACGCTCTCGCACCTCGAGCGGCTCGTGCTCGAAGACCGCGCGGCCAGGGCCGAGGACGTCGGAATCGTCGCCTATACTGCGCGCCAGCTTGGACGAGCCCTCTAGTACACACGCCCCGGAGAGCGGGGCGTCTCGCGGTCCTGGCCAGCACCACCTCCAGCCGGCGGACCAGGCCTCCGGCGGCGCCTCGCGCCGCTGCGGAGCGCGAGACAGATGAGCGACGGCCTCCGGATCCTCGCGATCTTCCTGCTCGTGCTCGGGAACGCGGTCTTCGTCGCGGCCGAGTACGCGCTCGTGACGGCGCGGCGGACGCGGCTCGAGCCCGACGCGGTAGCCGGCAGCCGCCGCGCGCGGGCTGCGCTCGACCTGATGGACCACCCGGTCAAGTTCATCGGCACGGTCCAGATCGGGATCACGGTCTTCGGGATCGCCCTCGGTGCCGTCGGCCAGCCGCTCCTGACCGAGTACTTCGACGGGCCGGTCTCGCACGGGGTCGCCTACGCGCTCGCCTTCTTGATCCTCACCTATCTCAGCGTCGCGCTCGGCGAGCTCGTCCCGAAGGCGCTGGCGCTGCAGCGGGCGGAGCCGATCGCGAAGACGCTCGCGATTCCGCTCGAGATCCTGCAGACGATCGTGAAGCCGTTCACCTGGCTGCTCCAGGTCTCGGCGAACGCCGTCACCCGGCTCTTCGGGGTCCAGCCCGCCCCGGCCGGAGAGCTGGCGCACACCGAAGAGGAGATCCGCCACATCGTCGCCGGCGCCGAGGACGCGGGCGTGATCGCGACGACCGAGGAGGAGATGCTCTACAAGGTCTTCGACTTCGCGGACAAGGAAGTCCACGAGGTGATGGTGCCGCGGCCGCAGGTGACCGCGATCTCGATCTCGATGCCGACCGAGGAGGCGCTCGCGGCGCTGCTCGACTCGCCGTTCACCCGCTACCCCGTCTACCGCGACTCGCTCGACGAGATCGCCGGGATCCTGCACGTGCGCGACCTCTTCTCCGCCCTGCACGACCGCGGGATCGCGAACGTCGATCTCGAGCAGCTGCTGCGGCCGGTCTACATCGTCCCCGAGACGAAGGATCTCGCCTCGCTGCTTGCCGAGTTCCGCAAGCGGAACCAGCACGTCGCCGTCGTCGTCGACGAATACGGCGCGATGCAGGGGATCGTCACGCTCGAGGACCTGCTCGAGGAGATCGTCGGCGAGATCGAGGACGAGTTCGACCTCCCCGACGAGTCGGTCGAGCGGCTCGACGAGACGCACATCCGTATCGACGGCACCTTCCCGATCGACGACTTCAACGAGCAGTTCGGGACCGAGATGGAGGTCGAGGACTACCACACGATGGCCGGGATGGTCTTCGGCGCGCTCGGCCGAGCGCCCGAGGTCGGCGACGAGGTTCAGATCGACGGGCTCGCGCTGCGGGTGATCGAGATCGAGGGCTCACGGATCCAGCGGCTCGAGGTCGAGTTCCGCGAGCCCGTTCCCGAGGCCGAGGCGGTCGAGGAAAGCTAGGGCGCCCAGAAAGCGTCGAAACCGGCCGGGTCGCTCGGCAGCGCGAGCACCTCGGTGACGAGACCGTCGCGGATCGTGAAGAGGAGCAGCTGCTCGATGTCGATCGCCCTGCCCTCACGCTCGCCGCGGGCACGGTAGAGCCCGGCGCCGCGCTCCTCGCTCGCAAGTGCGTCGAGGAAGGTCGAGCGGTAGGTGCCGTCGGTCAGCTTCGGCAGCCGCGCCAGGAAGCGGAAGATCTCGGAGCGGCCGCGGTAGGTGCCGGACATGACTCCGGCGCCCGGGACGTGCCAGACCGCATCCTCGGCGAAGCACTCGCGGAGCGCAAAGCCCTCCTTGTTTGCGAACGCTTCCATGATCCGGCGCACGAGCGCCGCATTCTCGTCGACGCGTCTCAGCGCCCTTCCTCCCAGCGGTCGATCAGGCCGGCGACGTGCTGCCGCTGCGCCTCGGTGAAGTCCATCCGCGCGAGCAGCCGGCGCGCTTCGACCGGGTCGTCGTTCGCGACCGCCGCCTCCAGGTGCTCGCGCCACGGCGTCGGCTCGCGCAGCTGGCGCCGCAGCCAGCGGAGGAGGCTGACGCTTGCTTGATCCGTCATGGTCCGGGCAGGCTACAAGGGTGAAGGAGATCCTCAGCGAGATCGAACGCTGGCAGGGAGAGGGCGAGGACGTTGTGGTCGCGACCGTCGTCGCGAACCGGCGCACCGCGCCGAGGCCTGTCGGCTCCAGCCTCGCGATCACGGCGTCCGGAAAACTGTGCGGTTCCGTCTCCGGCGGCTGCGTCGAGGGCGACGTCTTCCAGCAGGCGCAGGAGGTGTTCGCGAGCGGGGAGCCGAAGCTGCTCTCCTACGGGATCAGCGACGAGGAGGCGTGGGCCGTCGGCCTGCCCTGCGGCGGCGAGATCGACGTCTTCGTCGAGAAGCTTCCGTGATCGACCGCCTGCTCGCGCTCCAGCGCGAGGGCGGCCGCGCGGTCGTCCTCACCGTCGTCGAAGGCGCTGGGCTCGGCTCGAAGCTGCTCGTCGTCGAGGGCGGCGGAGACGGTCGGCGACGGCCCGCCGGAACTGATTCCGCACGCTGCCGAGCTGATCCGCGGCGCCCGCAGCCGGACGGTCGAGCTGGAGGGGCGGACGGTGTTCGCGGAGGTCTACGGGCCGCCGCCGCGCCTCTTCGCCTACGGCGCCGTCGACACCGCCGAGGCGCTCGCCGCCGCCGCGAAGCTGCTCGGCTGGACGACGGTCGTCGCGGACGCGCGCGCGAAGTTCGCGACGCGCGAGCGGATCCCGAGCGCAGACGAGCTGATCGTCGCCTGGCCCGAGGAGGCGTTCGCCCAGGTCGCGCCCGACCACGCGACGGCGATCGTGATCCTCACCCACGACGACAAGTTCGATCTCCCCGCGCTCGAGCTCGCACTCGCGACCGACGCTTTCTACGTCGGCTTGATCGGCGGCCGCCGCAACCAGCAGCGCAAGCGGGAGCGGCTGCGTGAGGCGGGCGTCTCGGATGAGGGGCTCGAGCGGATCGCCGGCCCATGCGGCCTCGATGTCGGTGCCGAGACCGTCGCGGAGACGGCCCTCTCGATCCTGGCCGAGACGCTCGCCGCCCGAAACGGCCGCGCCGGCGGGCCGCTGCGCGCGCGGGCCGACCGGATCCACGCCTGATGCGGACCGCGATCGTCACCGGCGCCGCGCGCGGCCTGGGCGAGGCGATTGCGCGGCGGCTGGCGGCGGACGGCAACAGCGTTCTTCTCGCCGACGTGAACGTCGCCGGCGCGGAGCAGGTCGCGGCGGCGATCGGCGGCGAGGCGGTCGAGCACGACGTCCGCAGCCTCGAGTCGTGGGAGCGCCTGCTCGCGACGGCCGGCGACGTCGACGTCCTGGTCAACAACGCCGCCCGCACCGAGCTCCGCTCCTTCTGGGAGATCGATCTGGAGGAATGGGACGACGTGCTCGCCACGAACCTGCGCGGCACCTACCTCGGCATCCGCGTCGTCGGCGCCCAGATGCGCGAGCGCGGCGCGGGGCGGATCGTCAACCTCGCCTCGATCGCGGGCCAGTCAGGGCGCGCGGTGACGGGCGTGCACTACGCGACGTCGAAGGCGGCGATCATCTCCCTGACGCGGCACGCGGCGAGCGAGCTCGCCGGCTCGGGTGTGACCGTGAACGCGGTCGCACCGGCCGCGATCGACGGGCCGATGGTCGCGTCCGTCGCCCCGGAGCGGATCGAGGCGATGCTGAAGACGATCCCGGTCGGCCGGCTCGGCCGCCCCGAGGAGGTTGCGGCCGCGGTCGCCTACCTCGCCTCCGACGCTGCGGGCTTCGTCACAGGCGCGACGCTCGACGTCAACGGCGGGATGCTGATGCGATGAGGACGCGCGCGGCCGTCATGCACGAGCCGGGCGCGCTCGTCGTCGAGGAGCTCGACGTCGAGGAGCCGCTGCCCGGAGAGGTCGTCGTCCGCATGAGCGCCGTCGGCGTGTGTGGCACCGACCTGCACTCCTACAAGGGCGAGTGGGACCGGCCGACGCCGATCGTGCTCGGGCACGAGGGCGCCGGACTCGTCGAGGCGGTGGGTTCGGCGGTCGAGGGGGTGCGCGAGGGCGACCGCGTCGTCCTCTCCTGGGCGCCGGCGTGCGGCGAGTGCGGGCCGTGCCGGCGCGGCCGCCCGGCGGCCTGTGGCCCGCTGGCGTCGGCGATCGGCAAGGGGACGCTGCTCGGAGGCCGCACCGGCCTCTCGCTCAACGGCGAGACCGTCTTTCGCGGCACGGCGACGGGTGCGCTGGCCGAGCGCGTCGTCGTCGACGCGGCGGCCGCGATGCCGTTCGGCGAGGCCGTGGCGATGGAGCAGGCGGCGTTGCTCGGCTGCGCCGCGCTCACCGGCGTCGGCGCCGTGCTGAACGCGGCCCGGCCGGAGCCCGGCTTCACGGCGCTCGTGATCGGCGCGGGCGGCGTCGGCCAGTTCGTCGTCCAGGGAGCGCGGATCGCCGGCGCGGGCGCGGTCCTCGCGGTCGACCCGGTGGAGGGCCGGCGTGCGCAGGCGCTCGCGCTCGGCGCCACCCGCGCCTGCGCGCCCGACGAGGTCCGCGAGGCGATGCAGGAGCTCGACCCGGAAGGTGTCGACTACGCGTTCGACGCCGTCGGCGCGGCCGCGACGACGAAACTCGCGCTCCGCTGGACGCGCGGCGGCGGCACCGCGGTCGTCGTCGGGCTGCCCGCGGGCGGGGAGAAGCTCGAGCTCGACCCGTTCGAGTTCTCGAACCGCGAGAAGACGCTGACCGGGACGATCTACGGCTCCGAGGACCCGGCCGTCGCGCTGCCGCACCTGCTCGACCTCGTCGCGTCCGGCGAGCTCGAGCTCGCGAGCCTCGTCGGCCCGTCGTTCCCGCTCAGCCGCGCCGATGACGCCTTCCGCGCGAGCCTGGCCGGCGAGCCCGGCCGCGTGCTCGTCGTTCCGTAGGATCGAGGTATGGACTTCGGCGACAACATCTGGGAGGTCGACTGGGACGAGCCGGGCGACTACGAGGCCGAGGCCGAGCGGGCCGGCTTCGGCGGTGTCCGCGGCAAACGGCTGCGGCGCCAGCTCGGTGCGATGCTCTCGGCCGCCGTCTGGGAGCTCGAACCGGGCGCGACGCAGGCGCCGTACCACTTTCACCACGGCGGCGAGGAGCTCCTGATCGTCCTGCGCGGCACACCGACGCTGCGCTCGTCCGAGGGTGAACGTGAGCTGAAGGAGGGCGAGGTCGTCCACTTCCCGCGCGGCCCCGAGGGCGCGCACCAGCTGTCCAACCGCTCCGGCACGGTCGCCCGTTACGTGATCGCGGCGGCGCAGGGGACGCCCGAGATCATCGAGTACCCCGACAGCGGCAAGATCGCGGCGATGGCCCGCACAGAGACGTCGGCCGGCGGCCCGCTCTTCACGCTGAACCGGCTCGCCGACTCCGTCGACTACTTCGACGGCGAGTCAGGCCGGTAGCGACTCGCGGAGGAAGCGGAGCAGGTTGCCGGAGAGCAGGCCGTCGAGCCTCTCGCCGGCCCAGCCGCGCTCGCGCAGCGCAGCGACGAGCGCGGGGTACTCCTCCGGGCCGGACAAGCCTTCGATCGTCGTCCCCTCGGCGAGCCCGGGCGGCATCAGGCCGTCGGGCGGCGCCGGCGCGGGCATCAGCTCGTGCAGCCGCTTGATCCAGTCGCCGCCGAGGCAGACGCGGTCGGAGCCGACTGCCGAGGCCGCGTGCTCCAGATGGTCGATCACCCGCTCGATCGTCGGGCCGACTGGATCGATCGCGAGCGGGTGGAGCATCAGCCCGAAGATTCCGTCCCGCTCGGCGAGCGCGCTCAGCTGCGCGTCGGAGAGGTTCCGCGGGGTGTCGTTGACGGCGCGGCAACCGGCGTGGGTGACGCAGACGCGACCGGTGTACGACGCGAGGCACTCGTCGAAGAGCCGGGCCGAGGCGTGCGCGAGATCGAGGATCATGCCCAGCTCGGCGAACCGCGTCAGCAGCCTGCGGCCGAGCCCCGAGAGGCCGCCCTCCTCGGCGGCGCCGTCCGCGAACGGGTTGCGCCGGTTCCAGGTCAGGCCGGCGACCCGCAGGCCGAGCTCCCAGAAGAGGTCGGCGGTCGAGACCTCGTAGCCGAACGGCTCGACGCCCTCGAGCGCGAGCACGAGCCCGATCCGCTCACCCCGCTCGACCGCGTCGAGGTCGGCGCGCCTCCGCACGTGCAGGAGGCGATCCGGGCTTTCGCTCAGCGCGTGCTGCAGCGCCGTCACCTGGCGCAGCGCCTCGCGCAACGACCCTTCCGGCTGGTACTCCAGGTCGACGAAGACGGGGCAGACCTGCAGCCCGACCCCGCCTGCCTCGAGCAGGGGCAGCCACGTCCGCGCGAACACGCTCGTCTCGCCGAGCCTGTGCTCCCGGTGGGCGAGCTCGAGCAGGAGATCGACGTGGGCGTCGGCGATCACGGCCCGACTATCCTCTCAGCGATGACCGCTCTCGCCTCCGCCGAGACGTTCGCCGTCACGAATCCGGCCACGGGCGACGTGCTCGAGCGCGTGCCGCGCCACGGTGTCGAGGAGACCCGGGCGGCGATCGCGGCCGCCGAGCGCGCCTACCCGGCCTGGCGTGTGCGCACCGCGAAGGAGCGCGCGACCGTGCTCCGCCGGCTCTCCGACCTGATGCTCGAGCGGCAGGAGGAGCTTGCGCGGCTGCTGACGAACGAGCAGGGCAAGCCGCTCGCCGAGGCGCGCGGCGAGATCGCGTATGCGGCCTCCTTCTTCGAGTGGTTCGGCGAGGAGGCGAAGCGGGTCTACGGCGACACGATCCCGGCGCACCAGCCCGACAAGCGGATCGTCGTCCTGAAGGAGCCGATCGGCGTCACCGCCGGGATCACCCCCTGGAACTTCCCCGCCGCGATGATCACGCGCAAGGCGGCGCCCGCGCTCGCGGCCGGCTGCACGATCGTGATCAAGCCCGCCGAGCAGACGCCGCTGACCGCCCTCGCGCTCGCCGAGCTCGCAGCCGAGGCGGGCGTGCCGGACGGCGTCCTCGCCGTGGTCACCGGCGACGCCGACGACGCTCCCGTGATCGGCGGGGAGCTGACCGCGAACCCGGCCGTGCGCAAGCTCTCCTTCACCGGCTCGACCGAGATCGGGAAGCTCCTGATGGCGCAGTGTGCCGGCACGGTGAAGAAGGTCTCGCTCGAGCTCGGCGGCAACGCGCCCTTCCTCGTCTTCGACGACGCCGACCTCGACGCGGCCGTCGAGGGCGCGATTCTCTGCAAGTTCCGCAACTCCGGCCAGACGTGTGTCTCGGCGAACCGAATCCTCGTCCAGAACGCGATCCACGACGAGTTCGTCTCCCGCTTCGAGGCCGCCGTCGGCCGGCTCGTCGTCGGCAACGGGCTCGACGACGGCGTCCAGGTCGGGCCGCTGATCGACGGGAGTGCGGTCGACAAGGTCGAGCGGCACGTCGCCGACGCGACCGGCTCGGGCGCCGAGCTCGTCCGCGGCGGCCGCCGGCTCGAGGGCACGTTCTTCGAGCCGACGGTCTTGACCGGCGTCGACGACTCGATGGCGATGACCCGCGAGGAGACCTTCGGCCCGGTCGCCGGAATCCAGCGCTTCGCCGCCGAGGACGAGGCGCTCCGGCTCGCGAACGACACGCCGTACGGCCTCGCCGCCTACTTCTACAGCCAGAGCCTCAGCCGCGTCTGGCGCGTCTCCGAAGGACTCGAGTACGGGATCCTCGGTGTCAACACCGGGATCATCTCGACCGAGGTGGCGCCGTTCGGGGGCATGAAGGAGTCGGGTATCGGCCGCGAGGGCTCGACGTACGGGATCGACGACTGGCTCGAGCTCAAGTACGTCTGTCTCGGCGTATGACCTCGCTGTCGCTCTACGAGGACCTGCTGGCGCCGGGCGAGTCGATCAGGCTGCCGGCCGGGGGCCGGATGGTCTACGTCGCCTCCGGCGAGCTCGCCTCGCTGCACGCGGGCACGGCGGCGTTCGGCGACGACGAGGCCGAGCTCGCCGCCGGTGTCGACGGAGCGACCGTGCTCCGCTGGGAGCTGACCGAGTGGTCGGTCGACGACTCGAAGCTCTCGGCCCACGTCGAGCTCGACCCCTGGGCCGACTACGCGATGCGCTGCGAGCGCGACACAGGCGGCCCCGCTCAGGGACCCGGGATCGGCTGCGTCCTCCGGGGTGAGCTGTCGGTCGACGGCGAGACCGTGCAGCCGTTCGGCGCCTTCGTCGAGCCGGCCGAGGTCTCCGGCCGCGGCTCGTTCGTCCGTGTCGTCATCGTCCGCGCCGAGGACTCGAACGGCGACGCGCTGGCGCAGGGCGCGATCCACCTTTGATGCCCCGCACCGGCGGCAAGGTGCTGGTCGACCAGCTGACGCTGCACGGCGCCGAGCTGGCGTTCTGCGTTCCCGGCGAGAGCTACCTGCCCGTGCTCGACGCGCTCCACGACGCCCCGATCAGGCTCGTCACCTGCCGCCACGAAGCCGCCGCGGCGAACATGGCCGAGGCCTACGGGAAGCTCACCGGGCGGCCTGGGATCTGCCTCGTCACGCGCGGCCCGGGCGCCACGCACGCGTCGATCGGCGTCCACACCGCCTACCAGGACTCGACGCCCCTGATCTTGCTGATCGGCCAGGTCGGCCGCGACATGCTGGAGCGGGAGGCGTTCCAGGAGATCGACTACCGCCGCATGTTCACCTCGATGGCGAAATGGGTCGCGCAGATCGAGAGCGCCGAGCGGATCCCAGAGCTGCTCGCCCGCGCATTCTCGGTCGCGACCGCAGGCAGGCCGGGGCCGGTCGTGCTCGCGCTGCCCGAGGACATGCTCGTCGACGAGGTCGAGGTCCTCGATCCCGGCCCGTACCGGCCGGTGCACACACACCCAGGCCAGGACGAGCTCCTGCGGCTGCGCGAGCTCCTCGACGCGTCGGAGCGGCCGCTCGCGATCGTCGGCGGTGGGAAGTGGAGTGCGCAGGCGGCGACGGACATCGCCGCGTTCTGCGAGGCGAACGAGCTGCCGGTCGCGACCTCGTTTCGACGCCAGGACTACGTCGACAACCGCTCGCGCGTGTTCGCCGGTCACGTCGGCGTCGGGATCGACCCGGCGCTTGCGACCCGCGTCACCGAGGCCGACCTGCTGCTCGTCGTCGGCCCGCGCCTGGGGGAGATGACGACGGGCGGCTACACGCTGGTCGAGCCGCCGCTGCCGAAACAGACGCTCGTCCACGTGCACGCCGGCGCCGAGGAGCTCGGCCGCGTCTACCAGCCGACGCTCGCGATCCACGCCGGCGCGCCCGAATTCGCCGCCGCCGCACGGGAAGCTTGTGTTGCAGCAACACAAAGTCCCTCCCGCCGCGCCTGGGTCGAGGCCGCCCGTAGCGACTACCTGGCGACGCTCGAACCGGTCCCCTCGCCGGGATCGCTGAACCTGAGCGAGGTGATGGCGGCGCTGCGGGAGCGGCTGCCGGCGGAGGCGATCATCTGCAACGGCGCCGGCAACTTCGCCACCTGGCCGCACCGGTTCTGGCCGTTCGCGCGCTACCGCAGCCAGCTCGCGCCGACGAGCGGGGCGATGGGTTACGGCGTCCCGGCCGCGATCGCCGCGAAGATCGTCGAACCGGACCGGACCGTCGTCTGCTTCGCCGGCGACGGCGACTTTCTGATGAGCGGCCAGGAGCTGGCGACGGCCGTGCAGGAGCGGGCGGACGTGCTCTTCCTCGTCGTCGACAACGGCATGTACGGGACGATCCGCATGCACCAGGAGCGTGAGTACCCTGGCCGCGTCATCGGTACGAGCCTGACCAGCCCCGACTTCGCGGTGTACGCGTCCTCGTTCGGCATCCACGCCGAGCGCGTCGAGCGCACCGGCGAGTTCGTCGCTGCGCTCGACCGGGCGCTCGACTCGGATGGACCCGCACTGCTGCACCTCGTCGTCGACCCGGAGGCGATCACCCCTCACACGACGCTGACGGCGGTGCGAGAGGGCAAGGGCGAGCGCGAGCGAACGGAGACCGTGTGAAGACGCTCCCCGCGATCGCGCTCGCCGCGCTGGCGCTCGCCGGCTGCGGCGGCGACGACCCGGAGGAGACGTCTGCGCCGTCGCCGGTCACCGTCACGGAGACGGTGACCGAGACGCTGCCGCCCGCGACGACGGCGCTCCCCGAGCAGGAATGCTCGGCGTCCGGGCTCCGCCTCACCCTCCCCGAGCAGGACTTGCCGGCCGCGGTCGCCGACGTCCGCCGCCGCGTCTTCGACGCCGCCGTCGCCTGCGACTACGACACGCTCGAGCAGATCGCGCTCGAGCAGGGCGAGGGCTTCACCTTCAGCTACGGCGCCGGGACGGACGCATCCGACTACTGGCGCGACGTAGAGGAGAGCGCGAGTGACGAGCCGTTGCCGATGCGCGCGCTCGCCGCGATCCTGACGACGCCGTTCACGCGCAACGAGTCCGGCTCGTACGCGTGGCCGAGCGCCTACAGCGAGAAACCGACTGTCGAGGCGTGGCAGGCGGTCGTGGACGCCGGTCTCTACTCGCCGGAGCAGGTCGGGCTGATGATGACGCAGGGCACGGGTTACCTCGGCTACCGCACCGCCATCACCGCCGACGGCGACTGGCAGTTCTTCGTCGCCGGCGACTAGAAGTACTTGACGAGGCGGGCGCCGTGGCCGCACTCACGGTGCTTGACGCCGCAGCGGCGGCAGGTCCACTGCTCCCAGACGATCCACTTCAGGTGCTGGACCTCGAGCGCGATCAGCGCGATGCACCAGAGCAGGACCTGTCCGTCGTTCATCCCTCTACCATCTCGTCCCGGCTCGTGCCACGCAAGAGTCCGCCCGGCGGATCTTGCGGGACCGACCGTCCTAGTCGATGTGCTCGTAGGCGGGGAGCGTCAGGAACTCGACGAACTCCTCCCCGAGCGCGACGTGCTCGAACAGCTCGCGCGCCTCGGTGTAGTCCCCATCGAGCTTCGCGATCTCCTCCTCGATCGCCGCCTCGACGTCGGTGCGCGCGATTTTCGCGTGCTGCAGCCACTGCCACACCTGCGAGCGTGAGATCTCGGAGGTCGCCGCGTCCTCCATCAGGTTGAAGATCGCGACCGCGCCCGAGCCCTGCAGCCACGCGGCGAGGTACTGGATCCCGACCGAGACGTTGTTGTGCAGGCCCGCGAGCGTGATCTCGCCGGGAGTCGCGGCGACGTCGAGCAGATCGGCCGCCGACGGGGACACCTCCGGCCGCTGCCGCTCGACCTGGTTCGGCCGCTCGCCGAGCACGCGGTCGAAGATCTCCATCGCCACCGGCACGAGATCGGGATGTGCGACCCAGGTGCCGTCGAAGCCCTGCCCGGCCTCGCGCTCCTTGTCCTCGCGCACCTTCGCGAGCGCGGCGGCGTTCACCTCGGCGTCGCGGCGGGAGGGGATGAACGCGGCCATGCCGCCCATCGCGTGCGCGCCGCGCGCGTGGCAGGTCTTCACGAGCAACTCCGTGTAGGCGCGCATGAACGGCACTGCCATCGTCACGTCCGCCCGGTCGGGGAGGACGAAGTCGGGCCGGTGGCCGAGCTTCTTGATCACGCTGAAGATGTAGTCCCAGCGGCCGGCGTTCAGCCCGGCCGAGTGCTCGCGCAGCTCGTAGAGGATCTCGTCCATCTCGAACGCGGCCAGGATCGTCTCGATCAGGACGGTCGCCTTGATCGTCCCCTTCGGCACGCCGAGCCCGTCCTGCGCCCAGGTGAAGACGTCGTTCCAGAGCCGCGCCTCGAGATGCGACTCGAGCTTCGGCAGGTAGAACCACGTGCCGCCGCGACTGTGGTTGCGGAAGAAGTAGAGGCCGAAGTCGAAGAGGCTCGCCGAGATGGGCGCGCCGTCGACCTCGAAGTGGCGCTCCTCGAGGTGCCAGCCGCGGGGGCGCACGAGCAGCGTCGCCGTCTCGGCGTTCAGGCTGTACTGCTTCTCGCCCGTATCGAGCGAGATCGTGCGCTCGAGCGCGTCGGTCAGGTTGACCTGGCCCTCGATGCAGTTCCGCCACGTCGGCGAGTTCGAGTCCTCGAAGTCGGCCATGAACATCTTCGCGCCCGAGTTGAGCGCGTTGATCACCATCTTCCGGTCGACCGGGCCGGTGATCTCGACGCGGCGGTCCTGCAGCTCGGCCGGGATCGGCGCAATGCGCCAATCGCCCTCGCGCACATGCTTCGTCTCCGGCAGGAAGTCCGGGAGCTCGCCGTCGCGCAGCCGCTGCGCCCGCTCGTGGCGCGCCGCGAGCAGCTCGCGCCGCCGCGGGCCGAAGCGCCGTTCGAGCTCGGTCAGGAAGTCGACCGCGTCCGGTGTGAGCACCTGCTCCTCCATGCGGAGACTCTACGGCGTCAGCGTCAGGATCCGGTCGGCTGCGACGTTCCTCCGCCGCAGCTCACGGCCGTCCGGGAGGCGGACGACCAGCTCGCTGACCCGCGTTGCGCCGCCGAGGCCGAAGTGGGCGCGCGAATCCTCGGACGAGAGATAGCTGCCGCCCGCCAGGATCGTGCGCGTGAGCGTCCGGCCGCCGGGCAGGACGACCGTCACCCGTGCTCCCGGAGCGAAGGCGCGCAGCCGTACCTCGAGCCAGTGGCCGCGGGCGCCCTCGTTCTCGAGCAGGAGCAGCCGGCCCCCGATCGAGTTGACTGCGACGTCGAGGTCGCCGTCGTTGTCGTAGTCGGCCGCGGCGAGGCCGCGCCCGTTGCTCGGCCGCACCGCGTCGATGCCGACGGCCGTGCCGGCGTCCGCGAACTCGCCGCGGCGGCCCTCGCCGGTCCGGTTCTCGAGCACCTGGATCCGCTCCGCGTCCTTCGCCAGCCCTTCGATCGGGATCGCCCCGTTCGCGAGCACGAGGTCGAGGTTGGTGTCGTTGTCGAGGTCGACCCACGACACGCCCCAGCCCGTGTAGTCCGTCCCGAGCGCCGCCGCGAAGTCCGGGCGCGCGTCCACGAATGCGGCCCGAGTGCTGCGATAGGCCGCGTGGAGCTGCCGGCGCGAGTTCGTCACGAACAGGTCCTCGCGCCCGTCGCGGCTGTAGTCCGCGGCGGCGATGCCCATCCCTGCGTTCGGGTCGTCGACACGCTCGCGGCGCCCACGCTCGACGAGGCGGAAGCCGAGCCCGTCCGGCCGCGCGACGTTCAGGTAGAGCCGGTTCGGGTCGAGGTCGTTCGCGACGTAGAGATCGAGCCGGCCGTCGTCGTCGACGTCGGTGAGGACCGCCCCGAGCCCGTGGTCGACCTGGGTCGGTTCGAGCCCGGCGAGCCTGCCGACCTCGCGGAAGCGGGAGCGGCCGTTCGCGTCGGGGCCCTCGTTGAGGTAGAGGCGATCGCGCACGCCTGCCACATTGGAGGGGAACCCGCCTGCGGCGCCGGCGACCGGGACGGTTGTGTCCGCATAGCCCGCGACGAACAGGTCGGGGCGGCCGTCACCGTTCACGTCCCCGGCCGCGGCGCCGGCATGCCAGCCGGGCTCGTTGATCCCTGCGGCACGCGCGCCTTCGGTGAAGGTGCCGTCGCCGTTACCCCAGAGCAGCGCGTCGTAGCCGTTGGTGGCGACGTTGTAGCCGGCGGTCGTGACGAAGAGGTCGGTCTTGCCGTCGAGGTCGAAGTCCGCTGCGACGCAGCCGCTGCCGCGGAGTTGCAGGTCGGCGCCGGAGCCGCGGCTGACGTCCTCGAAGCTGCCGCGCACGTTGTGGAAGAGCGCGCTCCGCGGCAGCCCGCCGCGCTCCGTCCACTGCACGTAGTCCTCGTCGCCGTACGCGTTGACGACGAACAGGTCGAGCCAGCCGTCGCTGTCGTAGTCGAGCCAACAGAGGCCGCCGCCCATCATCGCGGCCTCCTCGTGCGTGACTCCGAACCGGAACGCGTCGTGCCGGAAGTCGAGCCCGACGTCGGCGGCGACGTCGCGCAGGCGCACCCCGCCGAGCGTGTCGGAGCGGGCGACCGGGGCCGCGGTCGAGCCGCGCGTGGCCGTGATCAGGTAGCGACCGTCCTTCAGGACGAGCTCGAACGTCTCGGCGAAGAGCCGCGTCGCGCCTGCCTGCTCGACCGTTCCCGACGCGCTCGCGACGACGAGCGGCGGCGACTGGCCGTCGGCCGGCTCGAGGCTCACCCGCACGCGCTTCACCGAGTAGCGGGGGACACCGGGCGTTCGGTCCGCCGCCGCGTCGATCTGCCGCCACAGCCCGGCGAGCCGGGCGCCGTCGGCGCCGGCGGCGGCGCGCGCGCGGTCGCGGAGGCGAAGGGCCTCCGCCTCGTTCTCGAGATCGGCGGCGAGGTCGAGCGCGATTCCCTCCGCCGCCGCGCGGTCGATCGGCGCGATCCCCGGCGCCGACCGGACGGTGACGTGGGGGATCGCGCCTGCCGGTGCCGGGATGACGCTCGCCTCCGCGCTCGAGCGGGCGGGGGTGCCGGCGATGACGATCAGGCCGACGAACGTGACGGCGCCGGCGAGCGCCGCGGCGCCGACGGCCCGACTCGACCAGGCGCGCCTGCGCGCCGCGGCACCCACGAGCTCGAGCACCGGCCTGGCCGCGCAGACGAGCGCGAGCGCGGCGAGCAGGGCGACCTTCGAGCCGAACTCGGTCGTCTGCGGCGCGATCAGGAGCGCCGCGAGCAGGCCGATCGCGACGGCGTAGACCCGGCGGCCGGCCTTGCCGGCCGGGATCGTCTTCGGGTCGGTGATCATGAAGAAGAGGAAGACGAGGACTTCCGGGGAGAATGCGAGCACGCGCCAGAACTCCCAGTCGCTGACGGGGCCGACGTGCCACCGCGCCGTCATGTCGTGACCGCTCGCCGCGAGCACCGCGATCGAGGCCGCGAACGTGACCCAGAACGTGACGGCGATGTGGAGCAGCCGCAGCCGCCGCAGGATCGCGAAGCCGCCGCCGACGATGATTGCGAGCGCCAGCGCGAGCCAGACCGACATCGGCCCCCACCAGAACTCGAGCGGGTCGGCGAGCTCCGGGCCGAGCAGCAGGAAGCAGAGAACGAGCCCGAAGTTCGAGGGGTTGAAGATGTGGCCGCCCCGGAACTGGATCAGGTGCTTGGAGAGCAGCGAGACGGCCGCCGTGCCCGCGAAGACCCACCAGCCGTGCATGCTCCACCAGTCGCCGTGCTCGGTCCCGGGCACGCGGAGGATGAAGGCGACGCCGTTGCCGGTCAGGAGCGCGCTCGCGGGCCAGAGGATCACGTGCTGGCGCCGGAAGGCGATCCCCATCTCCAGTACCGCGCAGGTGAGCAGCGAGACGAGGATCTGCGCGATCGAGAGCCGGAAGTCGAACGCCACCTGGCCGAGCACCTGCAGCGAGACGATCACCGCCGCCAGGTGGAGCCGCGGGTCGCGGATGCTCGGCAGCAGCACGGGGTACGACGTGCCTCGGATCCGCAGGGTCGGCTTGCCCGAGCCGGGAGCGCTCATCGCGCTCATGGTATGCCGGAAATCGCCTGGTGCAGTAGCCCCGGAGCGTTTACTGTTGCCGCACGATGATCGAGTTCCACCTCGATCCCCGCTCGGGCGTGGCGCCCTACCTGCAGATCGTGCAGCAGGTGAAGGAGGCGCTCCGGCTCGGCCTGCTCGACGTCGGCGACCAGCTGCCGACCGTGCGCGAGGTCGTGGCGGAGCTCGCGATCAACCCGAACACCGTCGCGAAGGGATACCGGGAGCTGGAGGCGACCGGCCTGGTCGAGGCGCGCCCCGGCAAGGGCACGTTCATCACCGGCACGCTCGTCGCTCCGTCGCAGAAGCACCACGAGGCGCTCCGCCGCGAGCTCGAGCGCTGGCTCGATTCCGCTGAGCGGGCCGGCCTCGACGAGGAGAGCATCCGCGCGGTGATCTCGACGACGCTCCGGGAGGCGTTCGTCCGCCGCGTGGCATGACCGCCCCGCTCGCGCTGCACGGGGTGGGGAAGCGGTACCGACGGCGGTGGGCGCTGCGAGACTGCACGCTGGCGGTCCCGGAGCGGGCGATCGTCGGCCTCGCGGGGCCGAACGGCGCCGGCAAGTCGACGCTGCTCGGCCTCACGGTCGGGCTGCTGGCGCCGACCGAGGGCCGCGTCGAGGTGCTCGGGCGCGATCCGCGGCTCGAGCCGGACGTGCTCGCCGGCGTCGGCTACGTCGCCCGTGAGGCGCCCCTCTACCGCTCGTTCAGCGTGCGCGACACGATCGAGTTCGCCCGCGCGACGAATCCGGGCTGGGACTGGTCGATCGCGAGCGAGTACCTGACCCGGCTCGACCCCGGCCAGCGGGTCTCGTCGCTGACCGCGGGCGAGCGGAGCCGCCTCGCCCTGGCGGTCGCGCTCGGGAAGCGGCCGGCCCTCGTCCTCCTCGACGAGCCGTTCGAGCGGCTCGACCCGCTCGCCGCGCGGGAGTTCCTCCAGCTGCTGATGGACGGGGTCTCCGAGCTCGAGGCGACCGTCGTGATCGCCTCGCACGTGATCGCGGACATCGAGCGCGTCTCCGACCACATCGTCCTCCTCGGCGACGGGCACGTGCGGCTCGAAGGCAGCGCCGAGGAGCTGATCTCGACGCATCGCCTGCTCACCGGCGCTGCGCGCCCGCTCGGACGGATCGCCGGGGTCGAGGAGATCATCCGGAAACGGCACAGCGGTCGCCAGATGACGCTGCTCGTCCGCGTCGACGGCCGGGCTGTCGACGCGTCGTGGTCGGTGGACGAGATCGGGCTCGAGGACCTCCTCCTCGCCTACATGGCGCCTGAGCGCCTGCCCGGGCCGCAGGAACCGGAGAAGGGACGGCTGCGATGGCATGGGTGACCTGGCGGCAGCACCGCCACCAGCTGCTCATCGGCCTCGCCCTGATCGCCGGACTCGCCCTGGCCGCTCTCGTCACCGGGCTGCCGATGCGATCGGCATACCAGCGCGAAGCGCTCTCCTCGTGCCTGCCGCCGACGGCGCGCTCCGGCTGCGACATCATCGTGCGCCACTTCCAGGCCGAGTTCGGCAGCCGCGTCGACGTCGCGGGCTACCTGATCCTGCTGCCGGCGCTCGTCGGCATGTTCGTCGGCGCCCCGCTCCTCGCACGTGAGCTGGAGCACGGCACGCATCGGTTCGCATGGACGCAAACGGTCACGCGCCGGCGGTGGCTGCTGACGAAGACGCTGCTGCTGGCGCTCGCCGTGGTGCTCGGCGGCGCAGTGCTCAGCGCGATCGTGATGTGGTGGCGGCAGCCGTTCGACGGGCTCGAGGGCCGCATGAGCCCGAGCGGCTTCGAGATCCAGGGGCTGGTCGTGCCCGCGTATGCCCTCTTCGCGCTCACGCTCGGCGTGCTCGCCGGCGGGGCTCTTCGGCGCACACTGGCCGCGATGTCGCTGACGTTGGTGGTGTTCGTGGCGGTCCGGCTAGCCGTGGCCGAGCTGCTCCGGCCGCGCTACGAGCCGCCTGAGCGCGAGACGATGACGGGGCTCGTCCCCGGCGCCAATGCACGCGACTGGGTGCTGAGCAACTCGCTCGTCGACGCCGTCGGCCGCCACATCTCCGCGGCCCGCGAGGACCTCGCGATCCTGCACGCGCAGCAGGCCAGGATCGACCCGCAGGAGTACCTGCTCTCGCTCGGCTGGCGGCGTGCGCTCGAGTTCCAGCCGGCCGATCGGTTCTGGACGTTCCAGGCGATCGAGGCGGGGATCTTCTTCGCGCTCGCGACGGCGCTCCTCGTCGCGACCGTCTGGCTCGTGCGGCGGTCGCCGTCGTGACGGAGGACACACTCGACCGCGGGAAGCTGCTCCGCGCGCTCGGAGTCGCTGCAGCCGGACTCGGCGTCCCTGCAGTGGCCGGCGCGGCCTCGGGATCCGGCTTCCTCGAGCCACATCCGCGCTGGCGCTTCGTCTTCGTCAACCACGCGACGACGAATCCGTTCTTCGTCCCGACGCGGTACGGCATCCAGGACGCGTGTAGGCACTACGGCACGAACTACGAGTGGACGGGCTCGAGCCGCAGCGATGTCGGCGAGATGGTCCGCGCGATGCGGCGGGCGATCGACGGCGGCGCGGCAGGCATAGCGGTGTCGGTGATCGACCGGCGGGCGTTCAACAAGCCGGCGGCGGAGGCTCTGAGCCGCGGGATCCCGGTCGTCTCGTACAACGCCGACGGCGGCGTCGGCAACCGGCGGCTCGCCTACATCGGGCAGGATCTCTACCAGTCCGGCCTGAAGTTCGGCGCCCGGATCGCCCAGCTCGTCCAGGACGGTGACGTCTTCCTCTTCATCGCGACGCCGGGGCAGCTCAACATCCAGCCTCGGATCGACGGGGCGCTGGATGCGATCAGAGACTCGGGCAAGCGGATCCGCACGACGGTCGTCGCGACGGGACCGGGCGTGGCCGAGGAGCGAGCCCGGATCGAGGCAACCTACGCCGGCCACAAGAACCTGCGCGGCATGTTCGCCGTCGACGGAGGCTCGACCCAGGGAGTCGCCGACGTGATGCGGAAGCACGGGCTGCGGAAACGAGGCGTTCGCGCCGGCGGCTACGACCTGCTGCCGAGAACGTTGCGCGCGATCGCCGGCGGCCATCTCGACTTCACGATCGACCAGCAGCCGTACCTCCAGGGCTTCCTGCCGATCTTCCAGCTCTTCATGGTTCGTTACAGCGGCGGCCTCGTCGCGCCGTCGGACACGAACACCGGCCTGCTCTTCGTCACGCGCGGCAACGTGCGGCCGTACCTGACGACGACCACGCGATACGAGGGGAGCTCCGCGGTTTCGGAGTTTCCGGTCACCTGACGCGGTCGCGTCATTCCCGGCGGGCGCACATTGAACTAAATCCCTAGAGGAGTAGTATTGCCGCGATCGCCACGTTGACTCGACCCCAGAGCACGCTTAGGTTTGTGACGCCGATGAGGAGGTGGCCCTCGCGGACGAAAGTGCAGAGCAGCATCTGACCGGGCCCTATCCGAACGACATGGAGGGAAAGACTGTGAAGAAGACGATCGTTGCACTCGTAGTCGCGGCTCTGGCGGTGAGCGTCACCGTCACGGCAGCGGTTGCGAAGCCGACGAAGCGGGCCGGCGGCGCGGA
>CAWATM010000011.1:0-229160 GCA_963784895.1 uncultured Gaiellaceae bacterium
CGGCGTCGGCGCCGGAAACTGCGCCGGCTAGCCGGCGCTAGGCGACGTACTCGTCGGCGATCGCGAGCGCGTCGTCGAGGACCGCGAGGCCCTCGTCGAGCTCCTCGCGCGTGATCGTCAGCGGCGGGCAGACCATGACGACGTTCCAGTGCGTCATCAGGTAGAGGCCGGCCTCGAGCGCCGCCTTCTGCAGCCGCACGACCGGCGCCGCCGCCTCGCCGCCGGCGTTGAAGGGGACGAGCATCTCCCTCGTCTCGCGGTTCTTCACCAGCTCGAGGCCCCAGAAGAGGCCGAGCCCGCGCACGTCGCCGACCGACGGATGCTTCGCAGCGAGCGCCGGCAGCGCCTCGGCGAGATACGCCCCGTGCTCGGCGGCGTTCTCGACGATCCCCTCCTCCTGGAACGCCTCGATCGAAGCGACCGCCGACGCGCACGCGAGCGGATGCCCCGAGTACGTCAGGCCGCCGGCGAGGAAACGGTCGCGGAGCTCGTCCGCGATCGGCTCGGAGACGATCATGGCGCCGAGCGGGACGTAGCCGGAGTTGATCCCCTTCGCGACCGTGAGGATGTCGGGGACGACGTCCCAGTTGTCGCACGCGAACCACTTGCCGGTGCGGCCGAAGCCGGCCATCACCTCGTCGCAGATCAGCAGGATCCCGTGCCGGTCGCAGGTCTCCCGGATCGACTGCAGGTAGCCGTCGGGCGGGACGATGATCCCGTTCGTGCCGACGACGGTCTCGAGGATCACGGCGGCGACGGTGTGGGCGCCCTCGTACTGGAGGATCTCCTCCAGGTGCGGCGCGCCCGAGCAGACCGGGCACGGATCGGGATGGCCGGCGGGGCAGCGGTACGTGTAGGGGTCGAGCATGCGTACGACGCCGGGGAGGCCAGGCTCCGCGTGCCAGCGGCGCGGGTCGCCGGTGAGCGTGATCGCGCCGCCGGTCGCGCCGTGGTAGCTGCGGTAGCGGGCGACGATCTTGTGCCGGCCGGTGACCCAGCGCGCGACCTTGATCGCGTTCTCGTTCGCCTCGGCGCCGCCGTTGGTGAAGAACGACATCTTCAGGTTGCCGGGCGTCACGTCCGCGAGCATCCGGGCGAGCGTGGAGCGCGGCTCGGTCGCCATCGGCGGACCGATCGTCGCGAGCTTCTCGGCCTGCTCCTTGATCGCCGCGATCACCTTCGGGTGCCCGTAGCCGATCGAGACGTTGACGAGCTGCGACGCGAAGTCGAGATAACGCTTGCCGTCGTAGTCCCAGAAGTAGCGGCCCTCGGCGCCCGCGACCGGAATCGGGTTGATCGCGTTCTGCACCGACCAGGAGTGGAGGACGAACTCCTTCGCGTCGGCCTTGACCTGCTCGCCCGAGCTGCGGGATTCGTCTCGATCGTGGCCACGACCGAAGCCTACTCCGCCAAGGCGTCGCCGGTCTCGAGATCGAAGAAGTGCAGCCGGCGCGTGTCGACCGCGACCTCGATCCGGTCGCCCTCGCCGGCCGTCGACTCGCGGCCGATGCGCGCGACGAACGGCGTCCCCGCTGCGCGCCGCCTGCTCCTCGATCGCCTCGACGGCCTCCTCGCCTCGACCGCGTCACGACGTCCTCGGTGGCGACGGGCGGCGCGTCGACGGCGAAGTGGAGGAAGACCTCCGAGCCCATGTCCTCGCGATGTCGACCGTGCGGGCAGCGGCTGCCCGCGGGCGCGTCCGAGAGCGCCGCGTCCTCGAGGTCCTCCGGGCGGATCCCGAGCGCCACCTTGCGGCCCTCGTAGCGCGTACGAGGCCGAGCACTCGATGTCGAGCTGGCAGCGCGTGCGTCGCCGAAGCGCACCTGCGTCGCCGGCTCGAGCTCCGCCTCGACGAGGTTCATCGCGGGCGAGCCGATGAACTCGGCGACGAAGAGGTTGACCGGCTGGTCGGTAGAGGCTCTGCGGCCGGTCGAGCTGCTGCAGCACGCCGTCGCGCATCACGGCGACGCGGTCGCCGAGCGTCATCGCCTCGGTCTGGTCGTGCGTGACGTAGATCGTCGTCACCTCGAGGTCGCGCTGGAGCCGCGCGATCTCGGCGCGCATCTGCACGCGGAGCTTCGCGTCGAGGTTCGAGAGCGGCTCGTCCATCAGGAACGCCTGCGGCTCGCGCACGATCGCGCGGCCCATCGCGACGCGCTGGCGCTGGCCGCCGGAGAGCGTCCGCGGCTTCTTCGCGAGCACCTCGTCGAGCCCGAGCACGCGTGCGGCGTCGCGCACGCGCCGGTCGATCTCGGCCTTCGGCGACTCCGCAGCTTGAGCGCGAACGCCATGTTGTCGAACGCGCGACATGTGCGGGTAGAGCGCGTAGTTCTGGAAGATCATCGCGATGTCGCGGTCCTTCGGCGGGAGGTCGTTGACGACCTGGTCGCCGATCCGGATCGTCGCCGCTCGGTGATCTCCTCGAGCCCGGCGATCATGCGCAGCGCCGAGGTCTTGCCGCAGCCCGGACGGGCCGACGAAGACCACGAGCTCGCCGTCGTCGATCTCGAGGTCGAGCGTCGTGGACCGCGCGCGTCCCGTCCGGGTAGACCTTCGAGACGCTGCTCGAGCGCGATCTGCGGCCATCGCGGCGCAGGACATCTCGAACCCGACCGGACTCGTTAACATCCGCGCGCGTGGAGGTCGCCGCCGAGCGCCGCGGCGCCGGCGACGAGATCTCCTCGAGGAGCGCCGCTTCCTCGCGCTTGCGCTCATCGCGCCGGCGGTCATCTTCGTCGGCGCTGCTGGTCGGCGCGCCGCTCGCTCCTCTCGGTCTACCTCAGCCTGACCGACGCGACCGCCGGCTCGCTCTCGCGGCGACTTCGTCGGCTTCGACAACTTCACCGACCAGTGGTGCGACCCGAACTTCCGCACGCGCGCTCCGGAACACGATCGTCTTCACGCTGCTCGCGAACGCGATCGTCGTCGTCGGCGCCGCGCTGCTCGCGCACTTCCTCGTCCGCGACTTCCCCGGCAAGTGGTTCCTGCGCTTCCTGATCCTGCTGCCGTGGGCGGCGCCGGTGCGCGCTGTCGACGATCGGCTTGCTCTGGATCTTCGACTCGCTCTTCAGCGGTCGTGAACTGGACGCTCATCCACCTGTCCTGGTCGACGAGTTCAACCCGCCGCAGTGGCTCGGCGAGCCGAAGCTCGGCGCTCGCCGCGATCATGACCGTGCACGCGTGGCGGCTGCTGCCCGTTCGCGACCGTGATCATGATCGCCGGGCTCGCGTCGATCCCGAAGGAGGTCGACGACGCGGCGAAGGTCGACGGCGCCACCGGCCTGAAGAAGCTCTGGTACGTGACGCTGCCGCTGCAGCTGCCGATCGCGCACGATCGCCGTCCTGTTCGGGATCGTCTTCACGGCGACGGACATGGCCGTCGTCTACATCCTCACGCGCGGCGGGCCGTTCAACTCGACGCAGATGCTGCCGATGTGGGCGTTCCAGACCGGGATTCAGGCCGGCTCGCTCGGCTCCGGCGCGGCGATCGCGCTCTTCCTGCTGCCCGTGCTCGCGCTCGTGACCGTGCTGATGCTCCTCTTCGCGCGCAGGGTGGAGGTCACCTAGGTGCCTCTGCGGCGGCGAGACAACCTGCTCACCTACCTCGTCGTCGGCCCGTTCGCGATCGTGCTCGCGTTCCCGTTCTACTGGATGCTCCAGACCTCGCTCAAGACCGACCTCGACCTCTACAACACGGAGAACAACCCGTTCGGTTCGGGCAAGGCTCGCCGACGCTCGACAACTACCGCTTTCTCTTCTCCGACACGGAGTACCTGCGGTGGCTCGCGAACACGGTGCTCGTCGGCCTCGTCGTCGTCGCGATCACGCTCGTGGTCGCGCTGCCGGCGGGCTACGCCCTCGCGCGCCTCTCCGGCCGCTGGGGCCAGAGCATGGGCGTCGGCATCTTCCTCGTCTACCTCGTGCCGCCGACGCTGCTCTTCCTGCCGCTCTCGCGCGTGATCGCCGAGGTCGGGCTGCAGGACCGGCTGGCTCGCTCGATGCTCGTCTACCCGGGCTTCACGATCCCGTTCGCGACCTGGCTCTGATGGGCTTCTTCAAGACGATCCCGCGCGAGCTCGAGGACGCGGCGCTCGTCGACGGTGCGTCGCGTCTGCGGACGCTCCTCTGGATCGTCTTCCCGATCTCGCTGCCGGGGATCCTCACCGTCGTCATCTTCTCGTTCTCGCTCTGCGTGAACGAGTTCATCTACGCGCTTGCCTTCATCACCACACGGACTCGAAGGCGGTCTCGACCGGGATCTACACCGAGCTGATCCGCGGCGACGTCTTCTACTGGGGCGCGCTGATGGCCGCGACGCTGATCCCGCGCGATCCCGCTGGCACTGCTCTACAACGCGTTCCTCGACCGTTTCATCGCCGGGTTCACCGGCGGGGCTTTCCGTTGACCGACAGTCCGCACGAAGAAAGGAGATCCAGATGGCGGACGGCACGACGCACTCAGACGGGCCCGAGCAGGAGGTGAGCGGCGAGCGTACCACCCGGCGCGAGATCCTCAAGCAAGGCGCTACCGGGGCGCTCCTCGTCGTCTACGGCGGGGCGGCTGCCGAAGCGGCCGCCGCAGGGGCTCCGAAGTACCGGCACAAGCAGCTGGCCGGGACGCTTCGGATCATCCAGTGGAGCCACTTCGTCCCGGCCTACGACAAGTGGTTCGACAACATCTACATCAAGCGGTGGGGCGAAGCGAACGACACCGAGGTGCTCGTCGACCACATCAACCAGGCCGACATCCCGGCGCGCGCCGCCGCCGAGGTCGCGGCTCAGAGCGGGCACGACATCTTCTGCTTCCTCGACGCCGCCGGCGGCATATGAGGACCAGGTGATCAACCACGCGAACATCGTCCAGGAGGTGACGAAGAAGCGCGGCAAGATGAGGACGGTCGCGCTCAAGTCGACCTACAACCCGAAGACGAAGAAGTACTTCGCGTTCTCCGACAACTATGTCCCGGATCCGGTCAACTACCGGACCGACCTCTGGGGCGAGACGGGGCTCAGGCCGACGAGCTGGGAGAACGTGCTCAAGGCGGCCCCGAAGCTCCGGGCGATGGGCAATCCGATCGGGATCGGCATGTCGAACGAGATCGACTCGAACATCGCGCTGATGGCGATGATGATGTGCTTCGGCTCGTTCATCCAGAACAAGGAGCAGCGGGTCGTCCTCAACTCGAAGGCGACCGTTCGGGTGCTCAAGTACGCCCGGGAGCTCTTCCGGCAGGGCATGTCGAACGAGATCTTCGCCTGGACCGCCTCCTCGAACAACCAGGCGATGGTCGCGGGGCGGCTGTCGATGGCGATGAACGCGATCTCGATCACCCGCACGGCCGAGCTGACGAACCCGGAGCTCGCGTCCAAGATCAACCTGCTTCCGATCCCGCAAGGGCCGAACGGCCGCCTCGGCCTCGAGCACGTCATGGGGGCCTACGTGATCTGGAAGTTCGCCAAGAACAAGACGGCGGCGCAAAAGTTCCTGATCGACCTCGAGACGAAGTACATCGGGGCGTTCGAAAACTCGAAGTTCTACAACTTCCCCTCGTGGCCGGCCGCGGTTCCGAACATCCCGCGGCGGCTCGAGCGCGATCCTGCCAAGCCTGCCGGCAAGTACAAGGTGCTCGGCGAGATCGCGGAGAAGTACACGCTCAACCCCGGCTGGCCGGGCAACACCAACGCGGCCATCGACGAGATCATCAACAAGTTCCTGATCCCGCAGATGTTCGCCGAAGTGGCCCAGGGCAAGCGGACTGCGGAGGATGCAGCGAGGGCCTACGACCGCACCTTCCGCGGCATCTTCCAGAAGTGGCGCAACCTCGGGAAGGTCTAGCGCTCGCTTGAAGGCAGCGCTGATCACCGAGCTCGGGCGCCCGCCGCACGTGGGCGAGGCGCCCGAGCCGGAGGGAGAGACGCTCGTCGTGCTCGCCGTTCCGGTCAATCCGCTCGACCGGAACGTTGCCACGGGCGCCTTCTACGGCGGTCACCCGCCGCTGCCCTACGTGCCCGGTTGCGAATGCGTCGGCCGGGAGCCCGGCGGCCGGCTCGTCTGGACGTTCGGCGGCGGCCTCGGCCTGAGCCGAAACGGGACGATGGCGGACTCGGCCGAGCTCGGGCCTGTGGTCGCAGAGCTGCCGCACGGCGCGGATCCGGCGCTCGCAGCCGCGCTCGGGATCGCAGGCCTGGCGGGCTGGATGCCGCTCGCCTGGCGAGCGCCGGTCCGCGACGGCGACCGCGTGCTGGTGCTGGGTGCGACCGGCGCCGCCGGGCAAGTCGCGATCCAGGCGGCCAAGCTACTCGGAGCGGCGCACGTGGCCGCCGTCGGGCGCGACCCGGACCGCCTCGAGCGGGCCCGCGAGCTCGGCGCCGACGAGGTGGTGCAGCTGGACGGCGACTTCGGCGAACCGACGTACGTCTTCGATCCCCTCTGCGGCGAGCCGCTCGAGCGCGCCGTCGCTGCGGCTGCACCGGGGGCGAGGATCGTGCAGCTCGGCCAGTCCGCGGGATCGTCCGCGACGCTGACGTCGGCCGCCGTCCGCGGCAAGCAGCTCGAGGTCTACGGCTTCTCCACCTTCGCGGTTCCCGCGGACGAGGTCGCGGCACAGTACGGGACTCTGGTCGGACACGCCCTCGCGGGCAGGATCCGGCTCGACGTCGAGCGCTACCCGCTCGACGAGGTGGGCGCCGCCTGGGCGAGCCCCGGCAAGCCCGTCGTCGTGCTCTAGGTCGCTCGAGTCGCGTGAGCGAGAGGCCGCCCGCGACCCTGCGCACGCGGACGAGACCTTCCACGGACGCGGTAGAGCGGCCGCCGGCGAGGTAGATGCTGCGGACAGCCCCGCCGCCGCGAGGCCGCTTGACGACGCGGATCGAGACGCGCGGGAACGGCTCCGTCCTGTGCTCGAGCCAGAGGGTCCCGGCGGCGGTGCGCAGGATCAGTGCCTGCGCGCGAGTCGAGGCGCGGTCGACCGGGTCAGCGGCGTAGCTGCCGCTTGCCGACACGCGCCGCGCCGCGCCGAGCCACCCGAGCTGCGCCTTCTCCCAGGCGTTGAAGTCGCTGCCACCCTGACCCATTACGCTCTCCGGGTCGCCGTACTCGCGGATCGTGCAGGCCGCGCACGCCGCGCTGCCGGCGTGGGGAAGCCGGAAGGTGTGCCCGAGCTCGTGGACGAAGGCGCCGATCCCGCCGGCGAGGAGGACGTCGCGGCCGCTGCCGAGGCCGCTGCTCCCGCAGACGCGGTCCGGGAAGACGTAGACGAAGCGGTCGTATGCGCCCAGGTCGTAGCCGCTGCGAGCGGCCGCCGCCCGGGCGGCGAGGCCGACGGCGCCGAGGCCCGTGTCCTCGTTCGCCCCGGCGAAGCAGCTCGGCGGCACGACGAAGCCGGTGACGGGCGGCGCGATCGTCCCGGTGAACGAGGCGCGTCCGAACGACGCACGCGAGAAGAACGCGTCGGCGTCGTCGACCGCCAGGCGCAGCTCCTCCTCCGGGGGAAGCGGAGGGCCCCACGTCAGCGGCACCACCAGCACGCGAAGGTGCCCAACCGCGGCGCCCGCCGGGGCCGCGAGGAAGGCCAGCGAGCTGCACGCGAGCGCCGCCGCGGTCCGCATGCCCGAAGGGTAGTACCCTGTTCTGCGAGCGTCTGAGGAGGACACGATGACCGAGCTGGCGACCCCGCCCACCAGCAGAGCCGAAGGACTCACGCGGATCAGCCACTGGATCGGCGGCAAGCCGGTCGAGGGCGCGTCGGGCCGCACCGGGCCGGTCTTCAACCCAGCGCTCGGACGGCAGTCGGGCGAGGTCGACCTCGCGTCCGTCGAGGAGGTCGGCACCGCAGTAGCGGCCGCGAAGGCCGCCTTCCCGGCCTGGCGTGCGACGTCGCTGGCGAAGCGCGCCGAGCTCCTCTTCCGGATCCGCGAGCTCGTGCACGACCGCCGTGAGGAAGCGGCGCGGATTCTCACCGCCGAGCACGGCAAGGTGCTCTCCGACGCGATGGGCGAGGTCACGCGCGGGCTCGAGGTGATCGAGTTCGCCTGCGGGATCCCGCACCTGCTCAAGGGCGGCATGTCCGAGCAGGCCTCGACGGGAATCGACGTCTACTCGATCCGGCAGCCCCTCGGCGTCGTCGCCGGGATCACGCCTTTCAACTTCCCCGCGATGGTCCCGATGTGGATGTGGGCGCCGGCGCTCGCGTGCGGGAACACATTCGTGCTCAAGCCCTCCGAAAAGGATCCGTCCGCGTCGATCTGGACCGCGGAGCTCTTGAAGGAAGCAGGCCTCCCGGACGGCGTCTTCAACGTCGTCCACGGCGACAAGGTCGCGGTCGACGCGATCCTCGAGCACCCCGACATCGCCGCGGTCAGCTTCGTCGGCTCGACCCCGATCGCCCGCTACATCTACGAGACCGGGACGAAGCACGGCAAGCGCGTGCAGGCGCTCGGCGGGGCGAAGAACCACATGATCGTCCTCCCCGACGCCGACATCGACCTGGCCGCCGACGCCGCCGTGAGCGCCGCCTACGGCTCTGCCGGCGAGCGCTGCATGGCGATCTCGCAGGTCGTCACCGTCGGCGACGCGGGCGACAAGCTCGTCGAGGCGATCAAGCTCCGGCTGCCGAAGATCAAGGTCGGCAACGGCCTCGAGGACGGTGTCGAGATGGGCCCGCTCGTCACGCGCGAGCACCGCGACAAGGTCGCCTCGTACATCGCGGGCGGTGCCGAGCAGGGCGCGACAGTCGTTGTCGACGGGCGCGAGACCGCGCCGGAGGGCGACGGCTTCTTCCTCGGCGTCACGCTGCTCGACGACGTCACTCCCGAAATGGATGCCTACAAGGACGAGATCTTCGGCCCCGTGCTCGGCGTCACGCGTGTCGAGACCTACGACGAGGCGGTCGCGCTCGTGAACGAGAACCCGTACGGGAACGGGACGGCGATCTTCACCCGCGACGGCGGCGCTGCCCGGCAGTTCCAGTTCGAGGTCGAGGCAGGCATGGTCGGGATCAACGTGCCGATCCCGGTGCCCGTCGCCTACTACTCGTTCGGTGGCTGGAAGGCGAGCCTCTTCGGCGACACGCACATCTACGGGCCGGAGGGGATCAACTTCTACACCCGCGGCAAGGTCGTCACCTCCCGCTGGCCTGACCCGCACGGCTCGCGCGTCGACCTCGGCTTCCCGCAGACGCGGTAGGAACCGAGCGACGCCGGCCGGTGTAGAGGGAGCGATGCTGCTCCTCGGACTCGCCGCCCTCGCGCTCGCCGCCCCGGTCGACGCGACGTCGCCGACCCCGGTCCGAACGTGCGCGGAGCGGATCGAGGCGGGCGACGCGCCGATTCCGTTCCCGCGCCCGCGAAGCGGGAGCCTCTTCGCCGGGCCGCTCGCCTTCTCCGGGCACCTTCCGCGCACGCCGGCCGCGCTCGGCCCGCGCGGCGAGGACGGCCGCTACTGGGTCAAGGTCGGTGCGCTCGTCCGAGCCGGGAGGCCGGTCGTCCTGTCCGTGCCCGCCCGGCACCGGGGAGCGCTCGTCCTCCACTACGCGCGCGACGGCGACGGCGAGTCCGTCGTCCGGATCGAGCCCTGCCCGCCGTCGGCACCCGCCTTCTCCTACGCGGGCGTGGTCGGACCGGTGACCGCGTTCAGCGGTGGCTTCGGCGCCACCCGCCCCGGCTGCTATCCGCTCGACGTCGCCGTCGTCGGGGGGCGCTCGTACCGAGTCCGGCTCAGCCTCGGGCGGCCCTGCCGCTAGACGCGCGTGAAGCCGCACCACGGGCCGGATGGGGCCGTGCTCACTCGAGCGCGTCGACGATCCGCGCCCGCTCGAGCCCGGCGAGACGACACGCGGCCGCGACCGCATCCCTCGAGTCCGCCGCGAGGACGTGGAAGCACGTTTCGTCGCCGGGGAGAAGCGTCGTCCGGACGTAGCGGACCGAGATGCCCTCGCGTGAGAGCCTCCGCGCGGCGTCACGCATGCGTCGCCCTGCCACACGCGGATCCTGCGCATCGGCATCTGGAACGTAGGTCTCGACGAGAAAGCTCGCCACGGTCACACCTCCGCTACTGGCGTGGAGGAGCCGGCTCCGACCAGCTCCTCCATCGCCTCACGCCTTCCCGTCAGAAGCCGCAGTTCGGCGCGGGAGCGTCGAGCTCGCCCCGGAACGCCCCGCCGACCGGCGCGATGATCACGGTCATGTCCTTGGCGGGCACGTTGGTCTCGTTCCGCGCCATGTGACCGCGGCCCGTGTCGACGTAGCCGCTGCCCGCCTTCACCACAATCGGGGTGCAGGTCGGATCGTCGTACTCGTAGAAGGTGATCTCACCCTCAGTGACGGTGATGAACACCGGGCCTGGATGCGTGTGCCAGCCGGTGGACGACCCGGGCAGGTAGTCGTGCCGGCGGACGACGATGTCCGTCGGGGCCTTGGACTCCGCCTTGAAGTCGTCCGGCCCCTGCGGGTACGACCGAACCTTGAAGCTGTCGTAGGTCCCGCGCGCCAGCAGCGTCGGCGTCACCCCCTGCGGCGGAGAGGCCATCGATGCCGCAACGAGGGTGGCGAGCACGAGCACCACCATGCCGACGGACAAAGCCGGGATGTAGAGGCGTCGCTTCACGTGTGTCCTCCTCCTTTCGATGACGCGCTCAGGATCCCGCCGGGCCGGGCGCGGCGAAAGCTGAGAATCTCAGGTCTTTGCTCGCGCCGGCCGCGGCGTTTGAATACGCAGTGAGATGAACGTGACAGTGCGGCAGGTGTTCGGTCGGGAGCAGGAGCACGGGGCGGTCGTCCGTCTTCTCGACGAGGCGGAGCAGCTGCCTGGTGCGGCCGTGCTGTGGGGGGAGGCGGGGATCGGGAAGACGACGCTGTGGCTGGCGGCGATCGAGGCGGCTTCTGCCCGCGGCTTCCGGGTGCTGTCCGCGCGGCCGTCGGAGGCGGAGACGCGATTCTCATTCGCAGGGCTGGCCGACCTGCTCGGCCCATCGGCCGGCGAGGTCGTCTCCGAGTTGCCGCCGGTGCAGCGGCGGGCGCTCGAGTCCGCTCTGCTCCTGGGCGAGTCGGAGCTGCCGGCCGACGAACGTGTCGTGTCTGCGGCGTTTCTGGGATCGGTGCGGCTTCTCGCTGCCGCCGGCCCACTCTGCGTGGCGGTCGACGACGTGCAGTGGCTGGACGGCGCCTCGCTCGCGGCGCTTCGCTTCGCCCTCTCCCGCCTGGACGACGAGCCGCTCGCCGCCCTTATCGCCGTCCGGGGCAGCGAGCCGGAGTGGCTTCGCCGCGCCGTGCCCGAGGAGCGGCGTCGGACGATCCAGGTCGGCGGCCTCAGTGTCGGCGCGATCCACGAGCTGCTTCGCGTCCGCCTCGACGCCTCCTTCGCGCGGCCGACCCTGCTCAGGATCTGGGAGACGTCGCGCGGCAACCCCTTCTTCGCGCTCGAGCTGGCAGCTGCGCTCCAGCGCCGGGGCGGCATGCTCGCCCCGGGCGAGCAGCTCCCGGTGCCCTCCGACCTCGGCCGGCTCCTGCAGGAGCGCCTCGACGATCTCAGCCCCGCAGCGCTCGAGGTTGCCCGCGCCGTCGCCGCGCTTGCCGACCCGACCATGCAGCTCGTCGAGGCTGCCGTCGGGGGCCGGGCCCGGGCCGGCACAGCCGAGACGCTCACAGCACGGATCCTCGAGCTGGACGGAGAGCGCCTGCGCTTCACCCACCCGCTGCTCGGAGCCGCGGTCAGCGGCGGTCAGACGCCCTCTCGCCTGAGGTCGCTGCACGCGCGGCTCGCGCAGCTCGTCCCCACGGCGGAGGAACAGGCCCGCCACCTCGCCCTCGCCACGGCCGAGCCGACGCCCGAAGATCGCCGCCACGCTCGAGGAGGCCGCCCGAGCGGCTTCGAGCCGCGGCGCTCCCACAACTGCCGCCGCGCTCGCCGAGCAGGCGCTCAGGCTCACGCCAGCCGCAGCCCGTGCCGACGCCCGCCGACGCCTGTTCCTCGCGGCCGACATCCACCACACCGTCGGCGACACCGCACGAGCCACGACTCTGCTCACGCGCGCGCGGGGCGAGGCCGCGCCCGGCGTCGAGCTGGCCGAGGTGCTCGTCCAGCTCGCGGCCGTGCAGCCGGAGCCACGAGAGGCGCAGGCGCTCTACGAGCAGGCGCTCGCCGAGGCGGCAGGGGGTGACGACGGCCTCGAGGCGACGATCCACCTCAGACTCGCGGCTCTCATGCGCTGGGGGGAGGGAGTGTCGCGCGGTATGGCCCACGCCGACCTCGCCGTCCGGGCAGCCTCCCGGACCGACGACGTCGCGCTCAGATGCCGCGCGCTCGCGCTCCACGCGGACTGGCAGTTGAGAGCCGGCCGCGGCCTTCGCCGCGCCGAGATGGACGAAGCGCGCGAGCTCGAGCTGGGGCTTCCGGAAGGTCCGCTGGCCAGCGGCCCGACCATGGTGCTCTGCCATCAGCTGGTGTGGACGGTCGAGCTCGAGGCCGCTCGGGGGTTGCTTCTCGAGCTCCGCGAGGTGCTCGGGCTGCGGGGCGACGCTCGAGGCGAGGCGTCGGCGCTCTGGTGGCTGGCCTTCCTCGACTGGCGCGCGGGAAACTGGGACGAGGCCGACCGGTACGCGGCCCGCTCGTTGGAGCTCTCCGCGCAACTCGGCGACGTGAACACAGCCCCCGACTTCCCTGCGACGGTCATCGCTGCGCATCGGGGCCGGATCGACGACGCACGCGCCTGGGCGAACGACGCGATCGCCCGGGGAGAGGCCGAGGGGATCCCGATCGAGGAGTCGGGCCACAGCTGGGTGCTCGGTTTCCTCGACCTCTCGTGCGGTGATCCGAACGCCGCGCTCCCGCAGCTGAGACGCGCGTACGAGACGCGCAACGCCCTCATGCTCGAGCCGGCACAGCGGCTGGAGCTGGGCGACCTGCTCGAGGCGCTGATCGCCGTCGGCGAGCTCGGCGAGGCCGGTGAGGTGCTCGCGCTCTGGCAGGAGCGCGCCGACGCACTCGACCGCGCGTGGGCGCTCGCCGTCCTCGCCCGCTGCCGCGCACTGCTGCGCGCGGCAGGGGGCGACCTCGAGGGCGCCTTCACAACGTTCGAGGTGGCCCTGTCCGAGCACCTGCGCAGTCCCGATCCGTTCCAGCACGCGCGGACGCTGCTCGCACTCGGCCGCACCCAGCGACGGGCGAAGCGGCGGGGCGCCGCCCGAGCGACGCTCGAGGACGCGCTCGCGCAGTTCGAGCGGCTCGGCGCACTGCTGTGGGTCGCGCAGACCCGAGCCGAGCTCGCGCGCATCGGCGGGCGGGCGCCCTCGCGCGGCGAGCTGACCGAGGGCGAACGCCGGATCGCCCAGCTCGTCGCCGAAGGTCACACCAACCGTGAAGTCGCAGCCGCCCTCTTCCTGACCGAGCACTCCGTCGCGACCGCGCTGACGCGCGTCTACCGCAAGCTCGGCGTCCGCTCGCGCGCGGAGCTCGCCCGCCTCTTCGCCGGACGCAGCTGACGCCTGCTCCCGCTCGGGTACCCCTGCCGCTAGGCCGGCTCGAAGCGGACCTGGCGCGTCGCCACGTCCGCGAGCGTGAGCCGCACCTTGACCCGCTCGCCGAGGGGCAGGTCGCCCTTGCAGTGGGCTGTGACGGCGGGCTCCGTCAGCTGGATCGTGGCGCCGCCATTGTGCTCGTCGACCTCGACGACGACGGCGTCGAAGATCTCGTTCACGCGTGGCTTCAGCACGGCAGCCTCGACGGTCGAGATGATCCCGGCCTCGTACTGCTGTGCCCGCTTGTTCGACCCCTCCATCGTCTGCGGCAGCCCGGGTAGCGCCGACGACGCCCATCCGGGCACCTCGTCGCCCGCGCAGACGGCGACGCAGACCTCGCCGACGTAGCGGTCGACGAGCCGGCGCAGAGGCGCGGTCGCATGCGCGTACGGGGCACCGACGCCTGCATGCGCGGGCTGCGACGGCACCTCGTCGTCGAACGCGGCATAGCCGGAGCCGCGGAGCAGGACGGTCGACTCGACGAGGAAAGCGGCGTGCGCTGGCACCGTCGGGTCGAGGTCGCGGATCACGTCCGCGAACGTCTGCTCGTGCTTCCACTCGACTCCGAGTGCCTCCGCCGTCCGCCGGAGCCGCTCGACCGCCCTCCGGCTCGCCTTCGGAAGCGTCCGGAGGACGCCGAGCTCGGCCTTCAGCATCAGCTCGGCCGCCGCCTGGCCGGTCATGAGCGAGATCTGAGCATTCCAGCCCTCGACGGGAAGCATCGTCCGAAACTGAAGCTCGTAGCCGTTCGCCGTCTCCTCGATCTTCTGCTCCGGGATCGCCAGCTGAACGCCACCCTGTCGCGCTTCGCGTTCCTGCCTCAGCAGGCCGACCTCGCGGAGCAGCTGCAGCGACTCGCTCGCGCTGCCGTCGTCGAGCGAGCGCTGCACGCCGTCATAGTCGAGCTTTTCGCGGCTGCGTACGAGCGCTCGGCGCACATCGACTTCAATCCCCTCGCCCGTCTCGTCGAGGTCCATCGTCCAGAGGATCGCCGGGCGCGTCTCGTCCGGAAGCAGGCTGCCCGCGCCTTCGGAGAGTTCAGGTGGATAGAGGCGTGCGTTCGCGTCCGGCGCGTAGAGCGTCTGGCCGCGCTCGTGTGCCTCTCGATCCATCGGGCCGCCCGGCTCGACGAAGGCGGCGACGTCGGCGATCGCGTAACGGACGCGAAAGCCCTTCTCTTCCCGCTCGAGGTGGAGCGCTTGATCGAGGTCCATCGACTCGGGCGGGTCGATCGTGACGAACGGGATCGACGTCTGGTCGTTGTCGGGCAGGCGTGGCGAGGCGACCGACTTCTCGGCGTCGGCCTGCACGTCGTCCGGGAAACCGAGCTCGACTTCGAGGCTCTCGCGGAGCTGGGCGAAGGCGGCCGCGATCTCCGGATTCTCGGCGCTCGGCAGTCTGACGCGTCGTTGCACGGCGGCAGCCTACGCGCGAGGATCAGGAGCTGGTCGAGCTTCTCGAGCGGGAGCGGGCCTGGGAGCGGGCAGCTAGCTCGCGGCCGGTGAGCCACGGCCGGGGCGGGCCCCGGCCGTGGCGTCCGGGTCATGCCGTGACCGGCGACGCGGCGAGCTGCTCGCCGAAGCGCGCTCGCGCGACGAACTGCCCGATTCCCGGCTTGGCGACGACCTCGCCGCCCTCCACGATCACGTGCCCGCGCAGGAGCACCGTCTCGACGTCGCCGACGACCTCCGTGCCCTCGTAGAGGTTGTAGTCGGTCTTCGACTGCTGGCCGGCTGCGGTGATCGTGTGCCGCTTCTCGGGGTCGAAGACGACGAGGTCGGCGTCCGAGCCGACCGCGACGGTTCCCTTCCTCGGATAGAGGCCGAAGAGCTTGGCCGGGTTCGTCGAGAGCAGCTCGACCATCCGGTTCAGGCCGATCCGGCCCTCGCCGACGCCGAAGTGGTGGATCATGTGCAGCCGGTTCTCGAGGCCGGGCCCGCCGTTCGGGATCTTCGAGAAGTCGTCGCGCCCCATCGCCTTCTGCTCGCCCCAGGTGAACGCGCAGTGGTCGGTCGAGATCGCGCTGAGCACGTCCGTGCGGACGGCGTTCCAAAGGACGTCCTGGTTCGCCTTGTCGCGCGGCGGCGGCGTGTAGACGTACTTCGCACCCTCGAAGTCCGGTCGCTCGAGGTGCGTGTAGTCGATGAAGAAGTACTGCGTGCAGGTCTCGCCCCAGACGTTCCAGCCCTTCTCGCGGGCGAGCTCGATCGGCTCCACGGCCTCCCTGCACGAAACGTGGACGACGTAGAGCGCGCAGCCGGCGACGCGCGCGAGCTGGATCGCGCGGTTCGTCGCCTCGCCCTCGGTCTCGGGCGGCCGCGTCAGCGCGTGATACTTCGGCTCCGTCTTCCCGTCCGCGAGCGCCTTCTTCACGAGCACGTCGATCGCGTCGCCGTTCTCGGCGTGCACCATCACGAGCGCGCCGGTCTCGGCCGCGACCTCCATCGTCTTGAAGAGGGTCTCGTCGTCGACCATCAGCGCGCCCTTGTAGGCCATGAAGAGCTTGTAGGAGGTGATCCCCTGATCGGGCAGCGACGCGAGCTCCTCGAGCGAGCCGCCGTCCTTCAGATCGGTGACGGCGATGTGATAGCCCATGTCGATCAGCTGCTTGCCGTCGGCCTTCGACTTCCAGTCGGCGAGCGCGTCGGCGAAGGACGTGCCGGGTGCCTGGATGCAGAAGTCGACGTGGCAGGTGGTCCCGCCCCGCGCCGCCGCCCGCTGGCCCGACTCGACATCGTCGATCGTCGTCGTGCCGCCGAACGGCATGTCCAGGTGTGTGTGCGGGTCGACCGCCCCCGGCAGCACGTACTTGCCGGCGGCGTCGATCACTGTGTCGGCCGCGACATCGAGTCCGGTGTTTCCTAAATTCGTGCCGATCAGGGAGATCCGCTCGTCGTCGACGAAGATGTCGGCGACGTAGTCGTCTGCCGCGGTGATGACGCGGCCGCCTTTGATCAGAACGGACATTGCGGATCTCCCTTCACGGTGTCGTCTCTTACTCGCCGCCGGGGGTGACCTCGACGGTCTCCTTCTCCCAGTCTGCACCGTTGACGTCGACGCCCTCGTCCTCGAGCTCCTTGACGGCAGCCTCGGCGAGGTCGGTGCGGTACGCGTCGCTGGACGCATCCTGCTTGATCACGGCGAACTGCTTCGCGATGTCGGCGGTCCGCTGGAACGCGGCCTCGTCCATCACGCCGATGCCTGTCGTGTTCGGCCACGTCAGCGCGTTGATCTCGTTCAGCTGCCAGCGCTGGTGGCCCTCACCGAGCGTCGGGCCGCTGTCGAGCACGTGCTGGAGGCATTCGTCCTGGTTGTCGCGGCAGAAGATCCAGCCCTTGAAGCTCGCCTTCAGGAACCGCCGCGCGATGTCCTGGTTCGCCTCGTCGGCGATCCACTCGCCCTGGACGAAGATGCCGTCCTCGAGCATCGCCGTGCCGGCATCCTCCATCGAGATCACGTTCAGGTCGTCGAGCGTGTACAGCTCGCCCGTGTCCGGGTTCTCGGTCTCGAGCACCTGCGCGAGCTCGTTGTAGGTCATCGCCGCCGCGGCGTCCACGTCGCGGCTGAGGAAGAGGTTCATGTCGAACGGCTGGTTGACGATCGTGACCTCGTCCTTGTTCTTCGGGTCGATCCCGTTCTTGACGAGTGCGGCGTAGAGCTCGTTCTCGTTGCCGCAGCACCAGACGCCGACCTTCTTCCCCTTCATCCCGGCGACATCGGTGATGCCGCTGTCCTTCCAGGTCACCTCGGTCATGCCGCTCTTGGAGAAGACCTGCGCGATGTTGACGAGGTCGCCGCCCTGGTCGCGCGCCGCGAGGAGCGCCGGCAGCCAGTCGATCCCGAACTCGGCCTGGCCGCTCGCCACCACCTGCTCCGGAGTGATATCCGGGCCGCCGGGCTTGAGCTCGACGTCGAGGCCTTCGTCCTCGTAGTAGCCCTCCTCGAGCGCCGCGTAGTAGCCGGCGAACTGGGCCTGCGTCACCCACTTCAGCTGCAGCGTGACCGCATCGAGGTCTTGCGGCTCCTCCGAGGTGGCGGCTGCCCCCGTGTCCCCTGCCTCGTCGTCGTCGCCGCCGCAGCCTGCGGCGACGAGCGCGAGCGCGGCGAGCAGGCCGGCGAGTAGAAGCCAGATCCGAGCCTTCTTCATGCGCTGTCCTTTCCTTCGTTCGTTTGCCCTCTTGCCATGTCAGTCCGCCCTGAAGGACGGGTGCCAGCTCATCGCCATCCGTTCGACGAGTGCGACGGCCGAGTAGAACAGGATTCCGAGCACGCTCGCAACCACGATCGCCGCCCACGCGAGCTCGAACTGGAAGAGCGCGGCCGAGTTTCTGATCTGGAACCCGAGCGCCTCCTGCGAGCTGAGGAAGTACTCGCCCACGACTGCACCGATCATCGCGAGCACGGTCGCCACCTTCAAGGCCGAGAAGAGATACGGCAGCGAGTTCGGAATCCGCACCCGCCGGAAGACCGCGATCTCCCCGGCCGCGTAGGTGCGCATCAGCTCGATCGACTGCGGCCGAACCGAGGTGAGGCCGCGCAGGGTGTTCACCATCACGGGAAAGAAGACGAGGATCGCCGCGATCGCCATCTTCGACGTCTTCTCGAGCGGCCCGAACCACTGGTTCGTGATCGGCGCGAAGGCGATGATCGGGACGGCGTTGGCGGCGATCGCGAACGGCATCAGCGCACGGCCGAGGCTGCGGAAGCGGGCGAGCACGATCGCGGAGAGGACGGCCAGGGTGCTGCCGATCAGGAAACCGCCGAGCGCCTCCGAGAAGGTGTAGATCCCGGCTGACCAGAGCAGGTCGCGCTGCTCCCAGAGCGTGTCGAGGATCGCCGACGGCGCCGGCAGCAGGAAGCGCTGGACGTCGAGCGCGCGGACGAGCCCTTCCCAGAGCAGGATCCCGAGCACGAGCACCGCGGCGGCGGGGATCCAGTCGACGGCACCCCGCCCCACCCGGGCGCCGAGTGTCCCGCGCGGAACCGGCGCGACGACGCTCACAGCCCCTCCTCGGCGACGTAGAGCGGCGTCTCGTCCTCCTCGGGGGCGTCGAGCGCGTGACCTTTGCGCAGCAGCCGCCGCACCTCGGTGATGTGCTCGGCGAACCGCGGATCCTCGCGGGTCTCCGACCCGCGCGGGTGCGGCAGGTCGACCGGGACGATCCCGGCGATCCGGCCGGGCCGCGCGGACATGACGACGACGCGCGTCGAGAGGAAGACGGACTCGGCAATCGAGTGAGTGACGAAGACGACCGTCGAGAGCGTCTCCTGCCAGATCCGCAGCAGCTCGTTGTTCATCCGCTCGCGCGTCATCTCGTCCAGGGCGCCGAACGGCTCGTCCATCAGGAGCAGCGGCGGCGAGAACGAGAGCGCCCGCGCGATCGAGACGCGCTGCTGCATCCCGCCCGAGAGCTGCCACGGATGGTGCTTCTCGAAGCCGGTCAGCTCGACGAGGTCGACCATCTCGGCAACACGCAGCTCGCGGCGCTTCCGATCCCAGCCGGCCATCTCGAGCGGGAGCGCGATGTTCTTCGCCACCGTGCGCCAGTCGTAGAGGACCGCGTCCTGGAAGACGATCCCGTAGTCGCGGTCGAGCCGGGCGCGGTGCGCGGTCTTGCCGTTGACGAGCACCTCGCCCTCGCTCGGACGGATCAGGTCGCCGATGATCCGGAGGAGCGTCGACTTGCCGCAGCCGGACGGGCCGATCAGCGAGACGAACTCGCCCGGCTGGACGTCGAGGTCGATCCGCTCGAGCGCGAGCACGTCGCCGCGCTCGAAGCGCTTCGAGAGCCCTGTGACCGAGACGGCGGCGGCTTCCGTCATGCGACGTTCTCCGGCGCGCGGTGGACGAGCAGCCGCTCCGCGAGCGCGACGACGGCAAAGAAGACGATTCCGAGCAGGGCCGCGATGATGTTCGTCGCCCAGAGGCTCTCGGGCGAGGTGATGTAGTACTGGTTGAAGTTGAGGATCGCCCCGGCGAGCCCGTCCTGGATCGACGAGGGCAGCTCGCCGATGATCGCGCCGACGACCGCCGCCGGCGCCGCGATCTTCAGCGCCGTGAACAGGAACGGAAAGGACGCCGGGATCCGCAGCTTCCGGAGGATCATCCAGCGGCTCGCGGCATAGGAGCGCATCAGCTCGACCGCGCGCGGATCGGCCGACTGGAGCCCGCGCAGGGTGTTGATCGCGACCGGGAAGAAGGTCAGGTAGGCCGCGATGATGGCGACCGCACCCCAGCCGGCGACCGACTCGGGCAGCTTCGGGCTCACCCAGATCACCACCATCGGCGCGATCGCGAGGATCGGGATCGTCTGCGACGCGACGAGGTAGGGCAGGAAGCCGCGCTGGAGCAGCCTCGACTCCGAGAGCACGACCGCAATCGTGAAGCCGACCGCGGCGCCGAGCAGGAAGCCCGCGGCCGCCTCCTTCGCCGTGAAGAGGGCGGCGTCGAGGAGGACGTCGATCAGCAGGGGCCCGTTCCGCCTGGAGGGCTCGAAGAGCTGGCCAACCATGTCGTAGACGTGCGGCATCGTCCGCTCGTTGACCGGGAACGGCCGGGTCAGCTCGACCCGCTCGCCGAACCATTTGTACGCCTCCCAGAGCGAGCAGAGCACGATCAGCACCAGGAGGGAGAGTCCGCCGCTCTTCAGCGCGGACTGGCGGGCCTCGCGACGGGAGTCGACGGCCGGACGGGCAACTGCGGCGCTCGACACGGGTCCTCCTTACCACACTGGTTAGGATCGCCGCGTGCCGCTTGACCCCTCCCGCACCGTTGCCGAGCTGCGCGAGCTGCGCGAGCTGACCGGCGACGAGAACGGCGCCCAGCGCGTCGCCTGGACGGACACGTGGAAGCGCGCGCAGGAGTGGATGTCGTCGAAGCTCGACGGCACCGGTGCGGTGGAGAGCTTCGACGCCGCGGGGAACCAGTGGTGGACGCTCCCGGGCGCCACTGAGGAGGCATTGATCCTCGGCGGCCACCTCGACTCCGTCCCCAACGGCGGCTGGCTCGACGGGTGCCTGAATGTGATCGCCGGCTCCGAGGTGCTGCGGCGGATCGCCGAGGAAGGCGAGCCGCCGCTGACCGTGCGGCTCGTCTCGTGGGCCGACGAGGAGGGCGCCCGCTTCGGCCGCTCGCTCTTCGGCTCGTCCGCCGCTGCCGGCTCGATGGCCGACCAGGAGGAGCTGCGTCAGCTCGAAGACGCGGACGGGATCTCGTTGCCCGACGCGATCTCCGCGTTCGGCGTCGATCTCGACTCGGCGCTCGACGCGCGCTCGGAGCTCGAGAACGCGGCCGCGTACCTCGAGCTGCACATCGAGCAGGGGCCGGTGCTCGAGTCGATGGATCTCCCGCTCGGCGCCGTCCTCGGCACATTCGGCGTCGAGCGGCACCGGATCACCTGGCGCGGCCAGGCGGCCCACGCGGGGTCGACGCCGATGGACCAGCGGCGTGACGCGCTCGCCGGCGCCGCGAAGGTCGCGCTCGAGCTGCGCGTGATCGCGGCGCGGATCGGCGGCGGCGCGGTGATGACGAGCGGCGGCGTCGTCACGAAGCCGGGGATCGTCACGTCGGTCGTCGAGACGGCCGAGCAGCTGCTCGACATGCGCCACCTCGACGCGGAGAAGCTCGCGGCGATGAACCGGGCGGCGCGCGAGGCGAGCGAGCGCTTCGCCGCGGAGGAGAACATCGAGGTCGAGTGGGAGCGGATCTGGCAGATCGAGCCGATCCTCTTCGAACTCGCCGACCTCGCAGACGAGGCAGTGCGCGAGGTGGCGGGAACGTCGCACCGGCTGCCGAGCGGGCCGCTGCACGACGCCGCAGAGGTCTCGCGTGCCGGCGTCCCGACGGCGATGCTCTTCGTCCAGAGTCTCCGCGGCCTCAGCCACACGAAGCTCGAGGACACGAAGCCTGAGCACCTCGAGCTCTCCGTCAACGCGCTCGACCGCTTGACGACGAAGACGCTGGCCTGGGCGGCCGGCCGCTGACGGCCCCGCCGTCGCCGCCCGCCGCGGTCGTGTTCGACTGCGACGGCCTCCTCGTCGACTCGGAGACGTGCTGGACGCGGGCCGAGGAGGAGCTCTTCGAGCGCTATGGCAGGAGCTTCGGCGACGCGGACAAGCGGGCGCTGATCGGCACGTCCCTCTACGACGGCTCGCGCATCCTCGAGCGGCTGCTCGACCAGCCCGGCCGAGCGGAGGCGCTCGGGCGTGAGCTGCTCGAGCTCGTCGAGCGGCGGCTGCTCGAGGAGACGGAGGCGTTCCCCGGGGCGGCCGACCTCGTCGATGAGCTGCGTGGTCGGCGCGTCCCGGTCGCCGTCGCGTCGAACACACCACACCGCCTGGTCGCGGGAGCGCTCGCCAGCGCCGGTCTCGTGCACCTGTTCGAGGTCGTCGTCACAGGCGACCAGGTGGCCGAGCCCAAGCCCTCGCCGGACGTCTATCTCCGTGCTTGCGAGCTCCTAGGAGCCCCGCCCGCGCGGTCGATCGGACTCGAGGACTCGCCCACGGGTGTCGCCGCCGTCCGCGCGGCGGGAATGTTCGCGATCGGGATCCCCTCCTTCCCCGGCGTCGTCCTTGCCGCGGCCGATCTCGTCGGCGAGTCGCTCGCCGACGCGCAGGTCCGCGCGGCTCTCGGCCTCTAGTGGGCGGGCTCTAGAGGAAGCGAACCGCCGCCACCCCGGCGGCCACGAGCGCGATCCCCAGCAGCCGCCCCGGTGTGACCGGGTTCTCGTCGAAGCCGACCCAGCCGAAGTGGTCGACGGCGAGCGAGGCCACCGCCTGGCCGGCGAGGATGAAGGCGAAGAGCGCCGCCGCGCCGAGCTTCGGCGCCGTCACGACCGAGCCGAGCACGTAGAACGCACCGAGGAAGCCGCCGACCCAGACCCACCACGGCGCGGCCCCCAGCTTCTCCGACCCGGGCCAGCCGCGCGCGAAGATCAGCGCCGCCGCCAGCAGCACCGCCGTCCCGACCGCAAACGAGACGAGCGTCGCCCGCAGCGGGCTACCGGTCCAGCTCGCGAGCTGCGCATTGACCCCGAACTGGATCGGCAGCATCGCGCCCGCGGCGATTGCGAACAGGTAGTACGGCCACGCCGTCACGCGCCCATGCTGGCGAGGGCGCCGGACATCCCGCCGGTTGTGCCAATCGCACCGATGTGGTATTTGCCGTCGTGACCGGGGGACGCCGCCGGCGGGTGCCGGCGGCACTACCACGAAAGGCGGCAGAATGGCCAAGAGAGCAGTGGCCTGGCTGGTCGGTCTCGCGGCGGTCGCGGCGCTTCTCGCGCCGGGCGCGACGGCGGGAAAGCCGGTGCTCGAGCGCTTCGACATCGACGAGACGGCACCGGATCCGTTCCTGACGGCGGCCTGTGGCGTGCCCGTGACGACACAGGCGGAAGGACAGGTGATCGTGCGGACGTTCACCGGTGGCGACGCCGGACCGGTGGTCGTGCGGACGCTCAACATCGCGCTCACCGCGACCGCGGGCGACAATGTGGTCCGCTTCCGCGACGTCGGTGCGGATGTCGAGCGGATCGAGCCGGACGGCACGGCGATCCTGATGATCATCGGGCAAGTGCCGTTCGACTTCACGGGCTTGCTCAAGATCGACCTCGAGACCGGGGATGCGATCCTCGAGCCGCAGCGCAGCACCGAGGAGGACCTCGAGGCAGCCTGCGCGACCCTGACGGCCTGACGCTGGATCGCCGGGAGCGGGGCTCTTCCACCGAGCCCCGCAACGGCGATATGCTCGGCTTCGATGCTCGAGTTCGGCGTCACCGTCCTCCCCGATCCGCCGTACCAGCGTCTGATCGAGCTGACGAAGCTCGCCGAGGCGCAGGGCTTCCAGTACGGCTGGACCTACGACTCGCACGTCCTCTGGCAGGAGTCGATGCCGGTGATGGCGCTCCTCGCCGACCAGACCTCGACCATCAAGCTCGGCCACATGGTCACGAACCCGGCGATCCGCGACCCGACGGTGCTCGCGAGCGCGTACGCCACCCTGCAGGACATTTCGAACGGCCGGATGATCATGGGTGTCGGCCGGGGCGATTCGTCCGTCCGCTATGTCGGCCGCAAGCCGATGAAGGTGGCCGACTTCGAGGAAGCGCTGCAGATGGTGAAGCCGTTCATGAACGGCGAGGAGGTCACCTGGAACGACAAGCAGCTCCAGCTCAAGTGGGTTCGCCCCGAGCTGCCCGAGATCGAGATGCATGTCGCCGGCTACGGGCCGAAGGCGCTCGCGGTCGCCGGGCGTCAGGGCGACGGCGTCATCATCCAGCTCGCCGACCCCGACATCATCCAGTGGATCATGGACACGGCCCGCAAGGCGGCCGAGGAGGCGGGTCGCGATCCCGCGGCGCTCAAGTGCATCGTCAGCGCGCCGAGCCACATCTCCGACGACCTCGCCGACGCACGCGAGCAGGTGCGCTGGTTCCCGGCGATGGTCTCGAACCACGTCCAGGATCTGATCGACCGCTACGGCACCGACGGCTCGGTCGTGCCGCAGGTGCTGACGGACTACGTGCAGGCGCGGAAGTTCTACGACTACAACGAGCACTCCCGCGTCGGCGCAAAGCACGGCGAGTTCGTCACCGACGAGATCTGCGACCGCTTTTGCGTCCTCGGCACCGCCGAGCAGGCGATCGCGAAGCTACGCGAGCTCGAGTCGATCGGCGTCGACCAGTTCAACATCTACCTGATGACCCACGGCCAGGAGGAGACGCTCGAGACGTATGGGCGCGACATCCTGCCGCAGTTCAGCGGGGTGAACGCGTAGAGCCGACGGACGAAGTCAGGCGCCGTTGGGACGCGGCGGCGGTCGGATGGGAGGCCGAGCGCGAGAAGGTGGCCGCGGTCAACGCCCCCGTGACCGACGCCCTCGTCGCAGCGATCTCGCCTGCGCCGGGTGACCTCGTGCTCGACCTCGCAGCCGGTACCGGCGACGTTGCCGAGGCGGTCGCGGCGCGCGGCGCGCGAGTGATCGCGACCGACCTCTCGCCCGTGATGGTCGAGGCCGCCCGCCGGCGCGGGCTCGCCGGCGTCGAGCACCGCGTCATGGACATGCAGGCGATCGACCTGCCCGACGGCAGCGTCGATGCGGTCGTCTCCCGCTTCGGATACATGCTCGTCCCCGACCCGGCGCGCGCGCTCGGCGAGAGCCGCCGCGTGCTCAAGCAGGGCGCTCCGCTTGCCTTCGCGACGTGGGCACCGGCGAAGCGGAACCCGTGGGCGACTGCCTACGGCCCGGTGCTGATCGAGCGCGGCCTCCAGGAGCCGCCGCGCCCGGACGAGCCGGGCCAGTTCGCGCTCAGCGAACCGGAGCGGATCGAGCAGCTCGTCCGCCCCGCCGGATTCGACGAGATCTCCGTCGAGGAGGTACCTGTCGAGTACCGGTTCGCGGGCTGGGAGGACTACCGTCGCGTCATGACGAGCCTCGCCGCATCACTACGCCAGACGCTCCACGAGCTCGACGACGATCTCCGCGCCGATGTCGATGAGGGAGCCCGCGCCAGGCTCGAGCGCTTCGACGGTCCGGACGGCTATGTGATTCCGGGCGTGGCCCTGGTCACGACGGCACGCTAGGAGCTCGTGGCGGCGTGCCAACGACCGTGCCGCTGCCCTCGGTGGAACAGGGACGGGTGGTCGTCGCGGCACCCGACCGAGGTCCAGGGAACTGGGCCGGCGCTCCGCATGCGATCCTCGACGCGGGCGTCTACTGGCTCAGCTACCGGATCCGCACCAAGAGCCGCGGCACCGACACCGTGGTCGCGCGCTCCGCAGACGGGAAGCGGTTCGAGACAATGGCAACGATTGAGCGGGACGCATTCGGGACGGACTCCTTCGAGCGCCCGTGCCTCGTGAGGCGGCCGCACGGCGGCTGGCGGCTCTATGTCTGCTGCGCGAAACCTGGGTCCAAGCACTGGTGGATCGAGGCGATCGACGCGGACGACCCGTCCGGGTTGCCTGCCGGCGAGCGAACGGTCGTCTTCCCCGGCTCGGCAACACTCGCTGTGAAGGATCCGCTCGTTGAGGTCAGTGGGCCGGGTGCTTGGCGGGCGTGGATCTGCTGCCACCCGCTGACGGAGCCGGGCGAGGAGGATCGGATGACAACGGCCTACGCCACCAGCGCCGACGGGCTGTCGTGGGACTGGCACGGTGAGGTACTGCGCCCCACTCCGGGCATGTGGGACCAGCGCGGCGCGCGGATCACGACCGTCCTGAGCTCTCAGCCGCTCGTCGTGTTGTACGACGGCCGCGCGACCGCCGAGGAGAACTGGTTCGAGAAGACGGGGATCGCGCGGCACGAAGACGGTGTTCTCGCTCCCGACCCGGGCGGTCCGGCAGCAACGTCGCCCTACTCGGACGGCGCGCTCCGTTACGCGGCCGCCGTGCCGCTGCCCGACGGGCGCACACGGTTCTACTTCGAGGCGGCCGGACCCGACGGTGCGCACGACCTCTGGACGAGCATCAGCTCCTGAGCTCCCCCGCGGCGCGCCCCGTCAAAGGATCGTCTTGCCGAGCGCGCTCGCGACGAGCTCGACGGCGAGCTGCGCAGTCGCGTTCTCGCGATCGAGGATCGGGTTGACCTCGACCACCTCGAGCGAGCCTGCGAGCCCCGACTCGGCGACGAGCTCGAGTGCGAGGTGCGCTTCGCGATAGGAGAGCCCGCCCTGGACCGGCGTGCCGACGCCGGCCGCGTACTGCGGGTCGAGCGCGTCCATGTCGACCGAGACGTGGACGAACCCCGGCCCGGCGATGTGGGCGAGCGACTCCCTGATCGCCCGCTCGATTCCGATCCGGTCGATGTCGCTCATCGTGTACGCCCGGATTCCGAGCTCGCGGATCCGGTCGCGCTCCCGTGCATCGACCGAGCGGAGGCCGACGAGCGCGACTCGCTCCGGCTCGACCGCGGGCAGCGTCCATGCGTCGCTGTCGAAGCGCTCGTCGGTGAGGCCGATCGCGGCGGCGAGCGGCATTCCGTGCACGTTGCCGGTCGGCGAGGTCTCCGGCGTGTTCAGGTCGCTGTGGGCGTCGATCCAGAGCACGCCGCCGACCCCGCGCGCGCGGGCGAGCCCGCCGAGCGTCCCGAGCGCGACCGAGTGGTCGCCGCCGAGGACGAGTGGCAGCGCCTCCTGGTCGAGCGCGAGGCCGATCAACCGCGCAACCCTGCCGCACGCGGCCTTGATCTCGGGCAGGTAGCGGGCGGTCTCGTCAGTCTCCTCGGTCGCCTCGAGGACGGCCGTCTCGACGTCGCCCCAGTCGAGCACGTCGTAGCCGAGGCCGCCGAGCCGGTCGTTCAGCCCCGCATAGCGGATCGCCGACGGTCCCATGTCGACGCCGCGACGGCCCGCGCCGAGGTCGAGCGCGGCGCCGATGATCGCGACCTGCTTGCCCGCAGCCACGGGCGGAACCCTATCCAGGAGAGCGGGTGCCGCTCGCTCGAGCGGCACCCATTCCGTCAGTCGTCGTGCCCGGCGCCTACTCGGGCTGGCCCGCCTGGGGCGGGCCGATCCGATACGGCCGCATCATCTCGTTGTCCTCGTGCTCGACGATGTGGCAGTGCCACACGAACTGGCCGGGCGTGTCGAACCGCGCCCGCACGCGCGTGACCTGTCCGGGGTACGCGATCACCGTGTCCTTGAAGCCGGATTCCGACGCCTCCGGACCGCTGACGCCGCCGACGAGCTGGATCGGCTCGGCGACCTCGCCCTCCTCGTCCAGCAGCAGGTTCTGGCGGTTCACCACCTCGAACGTGACCTCGTGGACGTGCATCGGATGCGCGTCGGCCGTGGCGTTGTAGAACTCCCAGACCTCGGTCGCGCCGATGGCCGGATTCTCGGTCACGGCGTCCATCCAGAGCTTCTCCTCTGGAACGCCGTTCTCGACCGTCCCGAGCAGGGCCTCGACAGGCCCCTCGACCTCCTCCCCGTCGGCATCTTCGCCCTCGTCCGCCTTCTCGATCAGTGCCAGTGGCCGCGTCACCGTCTCGGCCGGGAGGGGGGTGAGTGAGGGGAGTTGGAGGAACTGCGGCGGTGTCGTCGTGTCCGCTCCGGCGGCGGGCACGACGTTGAACTGCATGATCTGGCCCGTTGTGGCCGGATCGGCGACCGGGAAGTCGTCTCCCGGGATGCCGCCGCCGAACGGCTCGTCGGGACCCACGTTCCCGAGCACGTAGCTCCCCGCCGGAACGTTGGTGAAGTCGACGATCACGTCTGCCCGCTCGGCCAGGCCCATCAGGAGCCGGTTTCCCTCGTCGGCCGTGACGTTGACCAGGGCCGCGAGGAAGCCACCCTCGTTCCCGATCTGCCAGGCCTCGACTCCCGGGATCCCGGCGAAGTCGAGGATGAGGAAGCGCGACTGGCAGCCATTGAGGAAGCGGAAGCGATAGCGGCGCTGCTCGACGGCGAGGAACGGCCACGTGTTGCCGTTGACCATGATCGTGTTGCCGAAGAACTCGGGATTCCAGATCGGAGAGAACGGCCCGTCGGGGATGAACTCCTCCACCAGCCCGTCGAAGAACGTGCGCGAGTCGGGGTAGAAGAGCGACCCGTCCTCGTTGAACGAGCGATCCTGGATCGCGATCGGGATTTCCCGGTACGGCTTGTTGGGCGGGAACTTGTCGTTCTCCCGCGGCGCGGGGCCCGGGAGCGACGCCGCGAGCCCGGTTCTGGAGTCCAGCACCGCCGCGTCACCGTCCGGCCCGCCGCGGATGAGGTAGAAGCCGGCCGGACCTGCATAGACGTTGAGGCGCGTCATCCCGAGCGCGTGGTCGTGGTACCAGATCGTCGAGGCGCGGTTCTCGTTCGGGTACTGGAAGGTCGCGTAGCCGGGTCCCCACTCGATGCCGTACGCCCCGGCCGCCTTGCCGGCGAAGAAGTCGTACCAGGTGCCCTCGGTGGCGTAGTCCGGCGGGATGTCGCCGGCCGCGGGGAGGTACCAGGCTTCCGCGTACCCGTCGCTGTCGTCGGCCACGCCGACGGCACCGTGCACGTGCGTGACGATCGGCACCGGACCCGTGTAGGGACCGGGTGTCTCGGCGAACGTCGGGCGTCTGTCCCGACCAGCTGTGCCGCCCGGTGGGTTGGCCCAGTGCAGCGTCTGGTCGACGGGAAGCAGATGCGGGAGGTACGTCCCGCTCCCGTCGACGAGGTCGTTGATCCACTTCACCCGAACCGGCCTGTTCCACAACGCCTCGATCGTGAGCGAGGGAGCGTTGTGGATGAGGAGCCCGCGGCTGTTCTCCGCCGCGACTGCGCCGTACCCCCAGACCGTGGTCTCAGGAAGGCCTGCGGGGAGAATCTGCTGGCGGATCTGCCGCATCGAGATCTCGTAGTAGTCGAGGGGCTTGCCGCCCGGCTGTCTGATCGTGGCCGCTCTCGGCATGACCGGCGGGATCAGCATCGGTGAGACGAACTTGGGCACGACCGCCGGGTCGAGCGTGCCGCCGGGAATCTGGGCCAGCGCGGTCGGTGCGCTCAGGCCGGGAAGCCTGCCGAACAGGTAGAAGCCGGCACCCACGCCTCCGACCCAGGCGACGAACGTCCGTCGGGAGTACCGCCGCATGGTCTCCATCAGACTGCTCCTCTCTCCCCCCGATCTCCCGTATCGTCCCGCCGCGACGTAGCTCAGGCCATCCGCTCTCAGCCGCACCGGAAGTCAGGGGATTCTCGGATCGCCTTCGTGCTGACGCGCTCGCGCACCGAGCCCGGTGCGAGCTTCAGAAGTCGAGCTTCTTCTCGTCGCCGCTCTTCGGCGGGTTCCGTGTGATCAGCGCGGCGGCGATCTCTGCGAACTGGAGCAGCTTCGGCTTCCGGTCCTCCCAGTACTGCGCCTGCTCGACGTCGACGCGGATCAGCGCGAGGTGCGGGTCGTCCTTGCCCTCCGGGAACCACGCCTCGGCGAATTTGTTCCAGAGCTCGTCGATCTTCGCGCGGTCGTGCACGACCGAGGCGCGCCCCGAGACGGAGACGAAGAGGTCGCCGTCCGGCTTGCCGTAGGCGAGGCAGACGTTCGGGTTGCGCTCGAGCTCCTCCGCCTTGGGCGCGTCGTCGGCGGTGAAGAACCAGAGGCTGCCGTCGAACGAGTCACCCTGGGTCCACATTGGCCGGGCGCGGAGCGTCCCGTCCGCCTCAACCGTGGTCATCATCGTCGGGCGGACGTCCTCGATCCGCTCCCACAGCTCCTTCTGGCTCTCGTTCACGTTGTGCCCCCTGTTCGTCGTGGAAGCGTGAGATACCCTGCACGGCGTATTCCTAGGCGAGGTAGCTCAGTTGGTAGAGCACACGGCTGAAAACCGTGGTGTCGCCGGTTCAAGTCCGGCCCTCGCCATCCTCGCCGTCGCGCAGGACTCCCCAAAGGGCGGCGTCGCCGCCCGGCTCGCTCCCACTAGGCTCTGGAAGTGACCGAAGTCGAGCGTCGTGCGCGGTTCCGCGAGTTGCATGCCGCGGGAATCTTTGTGATGCCGAACCCCTGGGATGTCGGCTCGGCGAAGCTGCTCGCTTCACTGGGCTTCGAGGCGCTCGCGACGACCAGTGCCGGGCTTGCGTGGTCGCTCGGCAAGCTCGACATGCAGGTGACCCGCGACGAGCTCGTCGCGCACGTCTCGCGCCTGACGGCGGCAACGGAGCTGCCGCTCAACGTCGACAGCGAGCGCTGCTTCCCCGACGACGCCGGCGGCGTCGCCGAGACGGTCCGGCTGCTCGCCGGCGCGGGCGCTGCCGGCTGCTCGATCGAGGACTACGACCCGGCGACGGACGCGATCGATTCGATCGAGGTCGCGGCCGAGCGCGTCGCGATTGCGGCCGCAGCGGCACCGCTCGTGCTCACCGGCCGGGCGGAGAACCACCTCCACGGCGTCGACGACCTCGACGACACGATCGCGCGTCTGATCGCCTATCGCGACGCCGGGGCCGACGTCGTCTACGCGCCGGGTCTCGCCGACCTCGACTCGATCTCGACGGTGGTCGAGGAGGTCGGCATTCCCGTGAACGCGTTGGCGCTGCCGAACGGCCCGAGCGTGGCCGAGCTGGGCGCCGCGGGCGTCAGGCGCGTCTCGACCGGCGGCGCGCTGGCGAAGGCTGCGTACGGCGCGTTGCTCGCCGGCGCGGAGGAGCTCCGCGACGCCGGAACGTCCCGCTACAGCGAGGGGGGCGCGCCCGCCGCAGCCCTCAGGGCGGCGTTCGAGCGCGGGTACACTTCCGCCCCGTGAGCACAGGAACCGAGCGGGAGCTATGGGGCGGCGAGACGCGCAAGGCTGTCGCCAACTTCCCCGTCTCCGGCGAGCCGATCCCGATCCCGGTTGCCCGCTGGCTCGGCCGGATCAAGGCTGCGGCCGCGCGCGCAAACGCCGAGCTCGGCCTGCTCGATACCGAGAAGGCGGAGCGAATCGCGGCCGCCGGCGACGCAATCGCGCAGGGCGAGCACGACGACCAGTTCCCGATCGACGTCTTCCAGACCGGCTCAGGCACGAGCTCGAACATGAACGCGAACGAGGTGATCGCCTCCCTCGCCGGCGAGGACGTGCACGCGAACGACGACGTCAACATGGGCCAGAGCTCGAACGACGTCTTCCCGTCCGCCGTGCACCTCGCCGCGCTCGGCGAGGTCGAGCACGACCTGCTGCCTGCGCTCGAGCAGCTGGCGCGGTCGCTCGAGGCGAAGGCAAAGGCGTTCGACGACGTCGTCAAGTCGGGCCGCACGCACCTGATGGATGCCGTGCCGGTTACGCTCGGCCAGGAGTTCGGCGGTTACGCCGCGCAGGTGCGTGAGGGGGTCGAGCGCGTCCGCGACAGCCGCAAGCGGCTCGGCCAGATCCCGCTCGGCGGCACCGCAGTCGGCACCGGGCTCAACACCCACCCCGACTTCGCCGCCAGGGTGCGCGAGCTGCTCGCGGCCGACACCGGCCTCCACATCTCGCCGCCCGCCGACCCGTTCGAGTCGCAGGCGGCACGGGACGGGCTCGTCGAGGCGTCGGGTGCGCTGAAGGTGGTGGCGGTGAGTCTGACGAAGATCGCGAACGACCTCCGGCTGATGGGGTCCGGGCCCCGCGCGGGTCTCTCCGAGCTCTTCCTGCCCGAGTTACAGAAGGGCAGCTCGATCATGCCCGGGAAGGTCAACCCGGTCATTCCCGAGGTCGTCACCCAGGTCGCCGCGCAGGTGATCGGGAACGACCAGGCGATCACCGTCGGCGGCCTCCAGGGCCACTTCGAGCTCAACGTCTTCATCCCGATGATGGCTCGCAACCTGCTCGGCTCGATCAAGCTGCTCGCGTCGGCATCGCGGCTCCTGGCAGAGAAGTGCGTCGACGGGATCGAGGCCAACCGGGAGCAGAACGAGCACTACGCCGAGCTGACCCTCTCGGCGGCGACGGCGCTCAACCCGCACATCGGCTACGACAAGGCCTCGGAGATCGTCAAGAAGGCCGCCGCGTCGGGCCGCTCGCTGCGCGAGGTCGCGCGGGAGGAGGGCGTCGACGACGCCACGCTGGACGAGGCGCTCGACTACCGCAAGATGGCGAAGCCGCACGACTGAAATCTGGTGATTCTTGCGCGCCGCGCGCGCCGGCGATCCCTCGTACACTCCGCGCCGCCGAGCCGTTCCGATGGGCGGAACGGCGCTACCTGAGAGGACAGGGGGCTATGAGACGAGCTCGGGGGGTCATTGTCCTGCTGGCGGGCGCGCTCGCGACCGTTCTGGTCGCCGGGGCCACTGCGCAGCCGCCGCGAAGCGCTGGGGGCATCAGCGCGTACGCCGACTCTGCGCAGAAGCGATTCGCACGTTTGCTGGGCGCATCGAACTACACCGACTTTCGGCCGGCTGCGGCCGCCGCGAACGGCCCGGTACGAGTGCTGGTCGCGCTCGAGGGAGCGTCCGTCGCGCAGCGAGAGGCGAACGCGATCAGGGCCGGCGGAACGCTGAGCCACAGCCAGCGCAGCTCGATCCGGTCGGATCTTCAGCAGCAACAGGAGGCCGTTGCAGCACGCATCGCGGCACTCGGTGGACAGGTCATCTACGCCTATCAGGACGCAGTCAACGGCATGTCCGTCACCATCGACGCGACGAAGGTCGGGCAGCTCGCCGAGCTCGCCGGTGTCGAGCGAGTCAGGGCCGCGCGGATCGTACGGCCGGACAACGTCCAGGCGGCGCAGTACGTGAACGCGCCGCAGGTGTGGAACGGCGCCACCGGCTTCACAGGCGAGGGCGTCACGATCGGCGTGATCGACACGGGGATCGACTACACCCACGCCAACTTCGGCGGCCCCGGCACCGAGGCCGCCTACGACGACGCCGACGAGCGCGACACGACGCTCGAGGGCGACGAGTTCAACGAGAAGGTCGTCGGCGGTTTCGACTTCGTCGGCGACGACTACGACGCCGAGGCCGAGGATCCGGGCGACCAGATTCCGCAACCGGATCCCGACCCACTGGACTGTGACGGGCACGGCTCGCACGTGGCCGGTACGGCCGCGGGCTACGGCGTCGCGGGAGGCACGACCTACACCGGGCCCTACAACCCGGACATCTACACGACGACCCAGTTCACGATCGGGCCGGGAATCGCTCCCGAAGCGATGATCCGGTCGTACCGCGTCTTCGGGTGCGGCGGCTCGGCCACGTCGGACGTGATCGTCGCCGCGATCAACCGAGCGGTCGCCGACGGTGTCGAGGTGATCAACATGTCGCTCGGCTCCCCGTTCGGGCGGAACGACGACCTCGATTCGGTCGCGGCCAACCACGCCGTCCAGGCCGGCATCGCCGTCGTCGCGTCGGCCGGCAACTCCGGGCCTGCCGCGTATGTCACCGGCTCGCCGGGGGCGGCCGATCGGGTGATCTCCGTCGCTGCGATCGACGCGTCCCGTGCCGCCATGCCGGGTGCGTTGATCAACCTTCCGGGCGGGGGCAGCATTCCTGCGATCAACGCCAACGAGGCTCCGCTTCCGACCGGTCCGATGCAGGTGAAGGTGCTCCGGAATCCGGACGGCACCGTCTCGCTCGGCTGCGATCCGGAGGAGTATGTCGATGTCGAGGGCAAGCTCGTGGTGACGCTCCGCGGCTCGTGCGCACGCGTGGCGCGCGCTGTCTTCGGCGAGCAGGCCGGCGCAGCGGCGGTGGTGATGATCAACACGTCCACCGCGTTCCCGCCGTTCGAGGGCCCGATCGAAGGCAACCCGGATACGGGCGAGGAGTTCCTCGTCACGATCCCGTTTCTGGGCGTGCGGGGCCTCCTCGGCCCGGACCCGGAGGAGGATCCGGACTTGCTCGTCGCGGCGGACGGGCAGACGGTGACGCTGTCGCCGTCCACCGTCGACAACCCGGGCTACCAGATCATGGCGTCGTTCACGTCGGGCGGTCCGCGTAACGTCGACAGCATCCAAAAGCCGGACGTGACCGCACCAGGCGTGTCCCTGTTCTCGACGAACGAGGACTCGGGCAACCGCGGCGGCTACAACTCCGGGACGTCGATGGCGTCCCCGGTCGTCGCGGGAGTCGCCGCGCTGATGGTGCAGGCGCACCCCCACTGGTCGCCGGAGGCGATCAAGGGCGCGATCATGAACACGGCCGAAGCAGGCCCATCGAAGATCGTGACCGGGTACAACACGCGGCTCGCCGGTACGGGGGTCGTCCAGGCGGACCGCTCTGTCTCGACCGTTGCATACACCTCGACGCCGGGTGGGCGGAACACGCTGAGTTACGGGTACGAGCCGCTCTCGGGGGCGTACTCCGAGTCGCATCCGCTCACGATCAACAACACGGGCTCGGCGGAAGCGACGTTCGATCTGTCGGTGCAGACGATCGGCAATCAGCTCGGCGCCGACGTCACGTTCTCCGAGGATCCGGTCGCGGTTCCTGCAGCCGGCTCGAAGACCGTGACCGTGACGGTCACGCTCTCTGCGGCCGAGGTAGCCGCGCTGCCCCCTGCGGTGGCGTCCAACTTCGGCGCCCTCGTCCACACGGTCCGTGGCGTCGTGATCGCGACGCCGACGACAGCCGGCTCGGGCTTGCTCCCGTTGCGGGTGCCGTACCTCGTCGTGCCGCGCGGTCTTTCGAACGTGGAAGCCTCCGCTACGGCACGGGGTCACAGACCGACCGTCGAGGTGCGCAACACCGGCATTCACAGCGGCACGGCCGATCCGTTCGTGTGGGCGTCCTCTGACCCGGACGACGTCCCGCACCCGGAGGACTCGACCGACATCCGGGCGGTCGGCCTCCAGGTCCTGCCGCGCGAGGCGCTGTGCGGAGAAGACCCGGTCGGCACGTGCGGGACGCAGAACGATCGCTCGCTCGTCTTCGCGATCAACGTGTGGGGCTTCTACTCGAATCCCTCTGTGAGCGAGTTCGACATCGCGATCGACACCAACGGCGACGACGAGCCGGACCGGTTCGTGATCGGCGTCGATTTGGGTGTCGTCCTCGCCGGTGCGTTCGACGGCCGGTTCGCCTCGATCGTGCTCGATGAGGAAGGAACGTTGATCAACGCCTGGGTCGCAGAGGCGCCGCTGAACGGGTCGACCATGCTCCTGCCGGCGTTGGCCAGCGATCTCGGCCTCGCGCCCGGGGGCGGGCACCATCCGGTGCGGGATCTGACGTTCCAGGTGTTGTCGTTCTCGGTCATTCCCGAGGACGACGGTGACGAGAACACGCCCGACAACGAGCTGTTCCAGGACGTTGCTCCGCCCTCGACGCTGAACTACGCGTCGCTCCTGGGCGGGGGCGGCTTCGGCGGCTCGGTCGTCGTGCCACCCGGCGGAACCGCATCCGTTTCCGTGCCGCCGGGCGTCTTCGGCGCGTCCCCGGGTGCTCTCGGGTGGATGATCGTGACGCACGACGATGCGAACGGCGCGCCTCAGGCCGACCTGGTTCCCAGGTAGGTCTGAGCCCTCGTGCCAATGAAGAGGCCCCGGCAGCCGCCGGGGCCTCTTCTTCCTCTCCCGACCGCACAGTGGTTTGGCGCCGACTCGCGAGGTCGGTTACTGTGGCAATACCGCAAAGCGTTGCAAGTGTCCCTAACGCGGTTTGAGAAGGGAGAAAACGACTGATGCAGAGGTACCTGCTGCTCCTGGCCGCCCTCGGCGCGGCGCTCGCCTCCTTCGCCGGCTCGGCGGGCGCGATCACCGGCAACTACACGGATGACTTCGTCCACGACAACGTCGGCCTGCTCGTCTTCTACACCCCGGACACACCCCAAGGAGAAGACCCGTTCAGCCACCGCTGCTCGGGCACGCTGATCTCGCCGACCGTCATGGTCACGGCGGGCCACTGCACGCAGGGTGTCGACGAGGGCCGGGTCTACTTCCAGCAGTCGGTGGCTCCGAACTACGACCCGAGCGCATTCGGGGGTTGGGGCGGCGATCCGACGACCGGGTATCCGTACGAGGGCGGGGTCACGTTCAGCCGGGCCGACAACTACGGTTTCCTCGCCGGCTTCCCGGAGACGAAGGACGCCGGGGTCGTCGTCCTCGACATGCCGGTGACGCCGGCGAACGGCTTCGGGATCCTGCCGAGCGCCGGTCAGATCGACCGCTACATCGACGCGGCCGGGAAGAAGCAGGCGGCGCGCTTCACGGTCAGCGGCTACGGCCTCTCCGACCAGGATCCGCGGCCTGTCTCCTTCCGCGAGCGCCTGATGGCGACCTCGTACGCGATCAACAACGAGGCGCCGATCACGGAGTTCAACCTGAAGACCACGGCGAACGCCTCGCAGGGCAAGGGCGGGACGTGCAACGGCGACTCGGGCGGTCCGGTCTTCTTCTACGGCACGAACGTGATCGCCGCCGTGACGTCGTTCGGCCAGAACGGCCAGTGCAAGGGCCAGGACTTCTCGTACCGGCTCGACCGGCCGGAAGTCCTGAGCTGGATCACGAACCCGAACCGGGTCGACGCCGGCTAGTTCGAAGGCGGTTCGGGTGGCGCGGGGGCCCGCTTCGGCGGGCCCTTGCGCTGGCGCTCGCAGGCGGGCTCGACCTGGAGCACCGCGCGGCTGCCGCGCAGCCCTGCAGCCCGAACGGTGAACGCCGAGCAGCGGTCGAGACGGAGGTCGAACGACACGCTGAAGTCACCGCTCCGCTTCGCGCGCACGCCCTCGACCCGGCGCACCTGGCCGGTGCCGAAATAGTTGACGAGCACCGGCTCGCGGGCGCCGAAGTGCTTGCCGCCGACGACGAGCGGGGCGAGCGACGTGAGCTGCAACGACGCCCGGCGCGGCGCCGGCCCGCCCGCGGCGGGGACGGTCAGGACGAGCGCTAGGACAACGACGACTGCAGCACGCATGTTCTCTCCCTCCTCCACGAATGAAGCCACAGAGAGAGCTGGCTGGGACCCCCCGGAAGGGGGTCAACTGAAGTCGAGCTTTTGTATGGTCTGGCCGACGCCGCCTCGACGGGGCGGCACGAGGGAAGGGGGAGTGCGTGCTCCGTACTCGATTCCTCTGCCTGTTCGGTGCGGCGCTGACTGCGCTCGCGCTCGCGGCGCCGGCGTTCGGCGACGTGAAGATCACCGACAGGCAGTATGTCCGCCACGACGGCGGCCAGGACGCGACCACGCTCGCGTGCTCGACGAACAACCGGCAGCAGAACGAGCCGGCCGCGGCGGTGAATCCGACGCAGCCGCTGAAGATGACTGCCGGCGCCAACGACTACTGCCCCGTGCCGACGAACGGCGACGCGTGGGCCGGGTTCTACTTCAGCTCCGACGGCGGTGCGACCTGGACGAACAGCCTGCTGCCGGGCTACCCGCTCGACACCACGGCCGAGGGGCAGGCCTCGCCGCTGTACGGCCTCGCCGGGTCGGCCGGGGATCCCGTCCAGGCCTGGGACCGCTTCGGCAACGTTTACTACGGCGGGATCGCCTTCAACCGCACGCAGCCGGCGAACGGCTCGATCTGGGTCGCCCGTTACAGCTGGGTTGCAGGCGGCATGCCGGACTACCAGGGGACGGCGCTCGTCTCGCGCGGGACGCCGAGCCCGATCTTCCTCGGCCACTTCAACGACAAGGTGATGATCGAGGTCGACCGCAGCACGAACGCCGCGACGACCGGCAACGTCTACGTCTGCTGGGCGCTCTTCACCGCCAGCGGGCCGAACAACGGCGTCTTCTTCTCCCGCTCGACCGACGGTGGCCGCACCTTCTCGAACCGGATGAAGGTCTCCGACTCCGTGCACGGGAACCAGTCGTGTGACATCGGCGTCGGCAGCACGGGCCGCGTCTGGGTCGCGTGGCGGCAGTACGAGTTCAAGCCGGACCAGGGCCAGCGGCAGCGCGACGCGGTCGCGTACGTGTACTCGACCGACGGCGGGCGCTCCTTCACCAAGCCGGAGCTCGCGACCGAGTTCATCCACTGGGACATGGGCGATACGGCCGGCGACCCCGGCGCCTACGGCCAGGCCGGCTACGAGTCTTGTCTCGTCGGCGACGGCACGCTCGGGCGCTGCGAGGGCCCGGATCCCAGGGTGAACGTGCGCGACTGCGGCGACGGGCCGTTCGAGTGCCTCTCCGGCTACGTCTTCGGCCGGGCCGACTCGAGCGTCCACATCTCTGCCGACCCGACGCCCGGTGCGGATCCCGACGCGGCGTATGCGCTCGTCGACGCGACCGTCCCCGGGACGGAGACGCCGACGGGGACGTCGTACTCGACCGTGACCGACGGAATCGGCAGCCAGGCCTCGACGTATCTCGTCAAGACGACGAACGGCGGCACCGCGTGGTCGACGTCGCGGGTCGACCCGCAGCCGAAGGGCCATCAGTTCTACAGCGACGTCGACGCCTACGCGGGCAGGCTGCACGTCGTCTACCACGACACGCGCAGCGATACGGCGACGGGCCCGCCCGGCACCGTCGGCGACTTCCGCACGATCCCGTTCTCGAATCAGTGGGTCGGCGGCGCGGTGGGCTCGACGCATACGCAGCAGGGTGTCGAGACGTGGTACTCGCGCTCGACGGACGGCGGCTCGACGTGGACGCGGCAGCGCGTCTCCGGCACCAGCTACCCGCTCAACTACGAGCAGTTCGGCAACCGCGACAGCCCGTTCTTCGGGGACTACAACTACGTCTCCGCCTCGGCCTCGAACGTCCTGATGGCCTGGCCGAGCGGACAGGACGTGATCCCCGGCACCGACCCGCGCTACACGGACGGCAACGGCACGGACCGCTTCGACGTGCTCCAGTGCCGCACGTTCGCGAACGGTGTCTGGAGCGCCGATACCTGCCCCGACGCGGGCGGGCTCGACCAGAACATCTACGGGTTCGTCGGCCCCTAGACGCTAGTAGGCGAGAGCGCCACGCCCGGTTTCCGCGGCGTGGCGCTGCTCGTCTGCGCGATAGCTCGAGCGCACGAGCGGGCCGGCGAAGACGGAGCCGAAGCCGAGCGCCTCACCCTGCTCCCGTAGCCACCTGAACTCGTCCGGGTGAACCCAGCGGTCGATCTGGGCGTGCTTGGGGCTCGGTTGCAGGTACTGGCCGATGGTGACGACGTCGACGTCGTGCTCGCGCAGGTCGCGCATCGTCTCGACGATCTCGTCGTTCGTCTCGCCGAGGCCGACGATGATCCCCGACTTCGTCAAGACGGGATACCGGGCGAGCTCCTTCGCGCGTTGGAGCAGCCAGAGCGCCTTGTCGTAGCTCGCCTTGGCGCCGCGCATGCTCCGGTGCAGGCGGCGGACGGTCTCGATGTTGTGGTTGAAGACCTCGGGGCGGGCGGCGAGGACGGTGTGGAGCGCCTCCTCCTCGACGCCGAGGAAGTCGGGTGTCAGCACCTCGACGCTCGCCTCCGGCAGCTTCAGCTTGATCGCGCGGATCGTCGCCGCGAAGTGGCGCGCACCGCGGTCGGGAACGTCGTCGCGGTCGACCGAGGTGACGACGACGTGCTTCAGCTTCATCTGGGCCGCCGCCTGGCCGACCCGCAGCGGCTCGAGCGGGTCGGGCGCGTCCTCCGGCTTGCCGGAGTGGACGTAGCAGTAGCGGCAGGCACGTGTGCACGTCTCGCCGAGGATCTGGAACGTGGCGGTGCCGCGGCCCCAGCACTCCGAGATGTTCGGGCAGCGAGCCTCCTCGCAGACGGTGTTGAGGGAGAGCCCGTGCAGCAGCTTCTTGACGTCGTAGAAGTGCCCGTCGGCGCTTGGCGCGCGAACCTTCATCCACTCCGGCCGGCGTGGGCGCTCGGTGACGGGAAGCGACGTCTCCATCGGTCTGAGCCTAGCTGCGGCCTGCGAGGACGGGCTCCGCCCGCTCCTCGAGCTCGAGCTCGAACACCTCTGCGAGCGCCTCGACCGCAGGCCCGCGCACCTCATCGACCGTCACCGGCCGGCCGAGCTCACACGCGATCGTCGTGAAGGCCGCGTCCTCGAGCCCGCACGCCGTGATCCACTTGCGTGAAGGGCGCCGGATCGAGATCGACGTTGAGCGCGTACCCGTGCGTCGTCACCCACTTGGAGATGTGGATCCCGATCGAGGCGATCTTCCGCGGCGGCGGCGTCAGCCAGACGCCCGTCAGGCCGTCGATCCGCGCAGCGTGGACACCCAGGTTCGCCAGCGTCAGGATCAGCGCCTCCTCGAGCTCGCGGCAGTAGCGCTTGACGTCCTGGCCGTGCCGAGTCAGGTCGAAGATCGGGTAGCAGACGAGCTGGCCCGGGCCGTGGAAGGTCGACTTGCCGCCGCGGTCGGTCTCGACGATGTCGACCTCAGCGTCCGCGGGGATGTGCAGCTCCGACGCCTCGGTGCGCCGGCCGGTCGTCACCGTCGGTGGATGCTCGAGGAGGAGGATCGTGTCGGGCTGCGTGCCGTCCGCGACCTCGGCAGCGACGGCGCGCTGGAGGATCCAAGCTTCCTCGTACGGGACGAGCCCGAGATTCATCACGGCTGCGCGCGTCATGCCTCCCCGAGAGTAATCGTCCCGGCGGCGATGCCGTCGAAGATCTCGAGCCAGGCGGGCACGGGGTCGCCGAGCTCCGCCGACACTTCGCGCGAGAAGTCGAGGGCAGCCCACGTCAGCGCGCGCACCAGCGCGCCGAGCAGGTAGCCGTGCGAAAACGACTCCTGCAGCTCGGTGAGCGGTGCGAGGCTGGTGAAGGGCTCCAGATATGCGTCGCGGAGCCGTTCGGGCGGGCTTCCCGTGCGCTCGACCGCGAATCGAAGCGGCAGCACCGTGCCGACGAACGGATGTGAGACAACTGCCTCGGCCCAGTCGAGTAGGCGAACGTGGTCGTTGGCTGCGATGAAGAGGTTGCCATCGTGCGCCTCCGTGTGGACGACGCTGATCTGGACCGCGCTGCCAATTCCCGCGACGGCATGGCGGATCGCCTTGCGTCGCCGGTCATGCCCTGGCAGGCCCGCCGACAGCTCCTCCAGCCGTTCGGGCCGGGCGTCGAGCACGCCGAGGGCGAGCGCCTCGCCGACCGCAGCGCGCGAGCTCGAGCTGCAGCGCCCCGTGCCCGGCCAGGAGCTCCTCCCACGACGGCGCCCAACCGCCGGCGTCCAGACGCGTTCGCAGGCGGCTGCCGGCGTCGCGCGTGAGCAGGCGCGGCCCTTCGAAGGTGATCACCTCCGGCAGGAGGGCGGCTTGCCGCCGGGCGAGCGCCGCAGTCAGCGCCGGTTCGAACGCGAGTGGCGGTGGATCCTCCTTGAACCACGCCTCGCCAGCCGTCGTCGGGATGCGGGCGACCGCGGACCAGGGCCGCGTCAGCATGAGCTCGACCGGTCCCGAGCGCTCGACGTGTCGGTCGATCCAGTCCGTCGCCGTCTCGAGCCAGCCCGGCTCGTCCCAGGCGGGCTGCTGGGCTATGAGCTACTGCCTCTGGCCGAACATCCAGCGGTGCCCCTCCGGATCCTCAGCCGTGTAGATCCGGAAACCGATCCCCGGCTCCTCCGGCCCGCGCAGGATCGTCGCGCCCGCCGCCAGTGCGCGAGCGTGGTGGGCGTCGACGTCGTCCACCTCGACGAAGTTCCCGTCGATCACCCACGGGTTGTCGAGCCACTTCCTTGCTTGCCCGCATTCCTGCGCGTGCCGCCGCGGCCCTCGGTAGTCGGGCGTGGGAGTCGAGAGCATGATCGCGGCGCCGTCGAGCTCCAGCTCCGCGTGCGTGACCACGCCGTCATCGTCGGTGTAGCGCTCGCCGCTTTCGCGGAAGCCGAAGGCGGCCGTCAGCCAGTCAATTGCCTCGCCCGCGTTCTCGTAGGCGACCATCGGGATGATCCGCTGCGCCGGCGACACTTACTCGCCCGGCAGCAGTGCCTGAGCCGCCTCCAGGTCCTCGGCCCGCACCAGCACCTCGTACGAGCCGCCGAAGTTCTCGCCCAGCTGTGTCGCGCGGTACTCCGACGCGATCTCGGCCGTCTCGAGCAGGCCGCGGATCATCACGGCCTCCTGCTCGGACGAGACGACGGTGAGGACGCTAGTAGTCGCTTTCGCCCCAGCTTTCGAGCTTCTCGCGCAGCGAGTGCAGGAAGCGCCCGGCGAGGGCGCCGTCGACGAGGCGGTGGTCGTAGGTCAGCGTCAGGTTCATGATCGGCCGGATCGCGATCACGTCCTGCCCGAGCTCGTCGGTGACGACCCACGGCCGCTTGACGACCGCATAGGTGCCGAGGATGCCTGCCTGCGGCTGGCTGATCACGGGCGTGCCGTGGAACGTGCCGTAGCCGCCGGGGTTCGTGATCGTGAAGGTGCCGCCCTGGACGTCGTCCGGCATCAGCTTCTTGTCGCGGGCGCGCTTGGCGATGTCGGTGACGCCGCGGGCGAGCCCGAGCAGGTTCAGGCCCTCCGTGTGCTTCAGCACCGGCACGATCAGGCCCTTGCCGTCTGCCAGCTCAACTGCGAAGCCGAGGTTGACGAAGTTGCGCGTCACGATCTTGTCGCCGCGGATCTCGCCGTTGATCCACGGATACTCGCGCAGGGTCTCGACGGTCGCGCGGGCGACGAACGAGAGATAGGTCGGGTTGACGCCGTACGCCTCCTCGTACTCCTTCTTCAGCTTCTTCCGGATCGCGACCACCTTCGACATGTCGACCTCGATCGCGCTCGTCACGTGCGCGGAGGTGTCGAGCGAGCGGCGCATGTGCTCGGCGATGCCCTTGCGCATCGCCGACATCGGCTCGAACGCCTCGCCGGGCTCGGCCTCGGCGCTCGCGGCCGGAGCTGGGGCTGCCGCGGGAGCGGGAGGCGGGGCCTGCGCGGCCGGTGCCGCGGGCGCGGGTTGAGCGGGAGCAGCCGGGGCGGGTGCCGGAGGGGCGGGAGCGGCCTGCGCTGCGGGCGCTTGCGCGGGCTCGGCCGGAGCAGGAGCGGGCGGAGCGGGCTCCACGGCGGGCGGGGCGGCCGCAGCCTGGCCACCGCCCTCGACAAACGCGAGAATGTCCTTCTTTGTTACGCGTCCGCCGGTGCCGGTGCCCTGGATCGCGTTCGGATCGACGCCGTGCTCCGAGGCGATCCGGGCGACGACGGGAGAGACGAACGTGCGGCCGTTGCCCGATGCGGGCGCGGCGGCAGGCGCGGGTGCGGCCGGGGCGGGCGGCGGCGTCGGAGCAGTCGGCTGCGCCGTCTCGCTCGCGGCGGCTTCGGATGCATCGGCCGCGTCTTGGGTGGCCGGCTCGGGCGGCGCCTCGGGGGCAGCTGCGGGTGCGGCGCCCTCGGGCGCGATCACGGCCAGCACGGTTCCGACCTCGACCGTCTCACCCTCTTGGACGAGGATCTGCGCGACGACGCCCTCGCCGGGGCTCGGCACCTCGGTGTCGACCTTGTCGGTCGAGATCTCGAGCAGCGGCTCGTCCCGGCCGATGTGCTCGCCCTCTGACTTGAGCCACTTCGTGATCGTGCCCTCGGAGACGGACACGCCCATCTGGGGCATGACGACCTCGGTCTGCGTTCCGGTGGACATTTGCCCCTCCTAGTACTCCGCGAGCTCTCTGAGTCCCTGCACGACGTCCTCGACCTGCGGGATGAACGCCTTCTCGAGCACCGGCGAGAACGGCACCGGGCAGTCGGGTGCCGCGATCCGCTTCACGGGCGCGTCGAGCTCCTCGAACGCCTCCTCGGCGATCGTCGCCGCGATCTCGCCGCCGAAGCCGCCGGTGCGATTGTCCTCGTGCAGCACGACCACCTTCGAGGTCTTGCGCACGCTCTCGAGCACCGCTTCCTTGTCCCACGGCATCACGCTGCGCAGGTCGACGATCTCGACCGAGACGCCGTCAGCCTCGAGCTGCTTCGCGGCCTCCTCGGCGGTGTAGACCATCGCGCCCCACGTGATCACGGAGACGTCGTCGCCCTCGAGGTGCGTCCGCGCCTTCCCGATCGGAGTCACGTAGCGCTCGTCGGGCACGTCGGCCTTGATCCGGCGGTAGAGATGCTTGTGCTCGAAGAAGAGGACGGGGTTCGGATCCTCGATCGCGGCGACGAGCAGGCCCTTCGCGTCCTCCGGCGTCGCCGGGCACACGCACTTGAGCCCGGGGATGTGCGCGAACGAGCTTTCCGGGTTCTGCGAGTGGAACGGGCCGCCCGAGAAGCCGCCGCCGGATGGGAGCCGGACGACGATCGGCACGGGCGTGCCGGCGCGGAAGCGCTGTTTCGCGGCGACGGTGACGAGGTGGTCCCAGCCGCAGGAGATGAAGTCGGCGAACTGCATCTCGGCGACGGGGCGCATGCCCATGATCGAAGCACCGGTCGCGGCGCCGAGGATCGCCGTCTCGGCGAGCGGCGAATCGATCACGCGCCACGGGCCGAACTCCTCCTGGAAGCCGAGCGTGACCTTGAAGGCGCCGCCGTAGACTCCGACGTCCTCGCCGATCACGAAGACGCGGTCGTCGCGGCGCATCTCCTGCCGGAGCCCGTCGCTGATCGCCTGGAGATAGGTCTTTTCCGCCATGGCTATTTGTGGTGGGGCGTGTCGAGGTCTTCCGGCGTCGCATAGACGCCGTCGAGCAGGGTGCCCGGGTCGGGCTGCGGCGACTCCTCCGCCTGGGTGAGCGCGTCGTTCAGCAGCTTCTTGACGCGGCTCGAGATCTCTTCCTCCTCGTCGCCGGTCAGCTCGGCGTTCTCGCGCAGCCAGGTGCGGAAACGCTCGACGGGATCGTTCTTCGCCCACTCCTCGAAGAGCTCCTTGGGGACGTAGAACGCGTCGTCGTGGACTGCGTGGCCCTCCATCCGCAGCGTCTTGAGCTCGAGCAGGGTCGGGCCGCCCCCGTTGCGCGCCTTCTCGATCGCCGCCTTCGACTCGCGGTAGACGGCGAGCACGTCGGTGCCGTCGACGACGACGCCCTCGAAGCCGTACGCGGCGGCGCGGTCGGCGAGGTGCTCGACCGCGTAGCCGAGATGCGTCGGCGTCGAGTAGGCCCACTGGTTGTTGTCGCAGATGAAGACGACCGGCAGCTGGCGGACGCCGGCGAGGTTCATCGCCTCGTGTGCGTCGCCGCGCGCGGAGGCGCCCTCGCCGAACCAGCCGACGGCGACGCGCTTTTCGTCGCGGATCCGGAAGGCGAGCGCGCAGCCGACCGCCACCGGCAGCATCGCCGGCAGGTGGCTGACCATCGCGATCATGCCGAGACGTGCATCGGCCATATGGACGTTGCCGTCGCGGCCGCGTGTCGGACCACCCTCGCGGCCCATGTACTGCGCGAAGATCCGCCACGGCTCGACGCCGCGGGTGACGTGGACGCCCATGTCGCGATGAAGCGGCGTACCGACGTCGTTCGGGCCCATCGCGGTCGCCACGCCGACGGCGGCTCCCTCGTTGCCACGGCCGGTGTAGAACGACCCTGGGATCTTCCCCTGCTTGTAGAGGATGTGGCCGCGCTCCTCGATCCCCCGGGTGACGAGCAGGTTGCGGTAGACGCCGAGCAGGTCCTCGCGGTCGAGGCCCGCCTCACGTACTTCACTCAGCGAGCCGACCGGCTCAGCCTCACGCACGGCCATTCGTCATACCCCCGCGGTTGAACGACGGGTGCACTTTATCGACGCGCATAGGATGGAGCGGGTGAGCACCGTCTTCGAGGCCGACCGCTTCGAGATCGAGCAGGTGATCCGGCCGATGGTGAACCTCTACCGGATCTCGGCCCGCGGCCTGCCGGTCGCGTTCGTCCGGCAGAAGCGGATGGCGCTGAAGGAGGACATCCGCTTCTTCGCCCACGAGGACGAGACGGAGGAGCTCTTCCGGATCAAGGCCCGGGCGATGATGGAGCTCGGGGGCCGCTACGACGTGACGACGCCCGAGGGCGAGAGGATCGGCGTGCTCGAGAAGGTCTTCGGCAAGTCGCTGTTCCGGTCGACCTGGCGGATCCTCGACGCGGACGAGCAGGAGGTCGGCGTCGCGCAGGAGCGCTCCATGCTCTGGGCAGTCGTACGCCGCGTGATCGACGCGGTGCCGTACGGCGAGTTCGTGCCGATCCTCTTCCACTTCCGGATCGACCGGGGCGCGCAGCAGCTCGGCGAACTGACGCGCGCGATCGGCGTGCGCGACCGCTACACGCTCGATCTCTCCGGCGATGTCGAGCAGACGATCGATCGGCGGCTCGGGATTGCGCTCGGGATCGCGCTCGACGCGCTGCAGTCGCGCTAGTTACGCCGGGACGCGCAGCGGCTCGTCGGTCGGGATTCGCTCCAGATCCCGTTGCTTCAGCATCGTCAGCAGGAGGACGAGGCCCGCGAGTAGCAGGACGGAGGCGGCGAAGAACGCGCCCTTGAAGCCGGTGACCAGCGCGTCGCCGAGCTGGATCGGATTCGGAGCTCCGGTAAGGCCGGCGAGCTCGTCGTCGGTCCGGTTGACCGCGATCGTCGAGAGCACTGCCAACCCGATGGCGCCGCCGATCTGCTGCGACGTGTTGAAGAGGCCAGACGCGAGCCCGGCGACGTCGGCCTGCAGGCCCGAGGTGGCGAGCAGCGTCACCGGGACGAACGTCAGCCCCATCCCGATCGAGAGCGGGATCATCATCGGGAGCACGTCGGCGAGGTAGGAGCCGTCCCGGTCGATCGTGAGCAGGGCGAGCATGCCCGCAGACCCGAGCACAAGCCCGATCGCGGCCGTCGTGCGCAGGCCCAGATTTCTCATCAGCGGCTGCGAAAGCCCGGCCCCGATTGCGATCCCGACCGTGAAGGGAAGGAACGCGAGCCCGGCCTGGAGCGGCGAGAAGTCGAGCACCCGCTGGATGTACAGCGTGTTGAAGAAGAACATCGCGAAGAGGCCCGAGGCGACGACGAGCATGACCACGTTCGCGGCGCGCAGGGTCCGCACGCCGAAGATGCTGAGGCGGACGAGCGGCTCGGGCGAGCGGCGCTCGATGACGATGAACGCGCTCAGCAGGACGACGGCGAGTGCGAGGAAGCCCAGCGTCTCCGGCGACCCCCAGCCGTTCTGCTCCGTCGAGACGATCCCGTAGACGAGCGCGATCAGGCCGGCTGTGACGGTCACGGCGCCTGGGATGTCGTACGTCTTGTGCCCCGCGTCACGCGACTCGGGCACGTAGCGGAGCGCCGCCAAGCCCGCGGCGAGCCCGACCGGGACGTTGACGAAGAAGATCCACGGCCACGAGAGGAACTCGACGAGGATGCCGCCCGCGAGCAACCCGGCCGCGGCGCCACCGGTCGCGATCGCGGCCCAGACGCCCATCGCCTTGTTCCGCTCCGGCCCCTCGGCGAACGTCGTCGTGATGATCGAGAGCGCGGCGGGGGAGATCAGCGCAGCCCCGAAGCCCTGCAAGCCGCGGGCGAGGATGAGCGTGGTGGACGAGTCGGCGAGGCCGTTCAGCAGGGACGCCAGCGTGAAGACGACGAGGCCGACGAGGAAGACCCGCTTGCGTCCGAGCAGGTCGCCCGCCCGGCCGCCGAGGAGTAGGAAGCCGCCGAACGTCAGCGTGTAGGCGTTGACGACCCATTGCAGATCGCCCTCGGCCATGTTCAGGTCGGCCTGGATCGAGGGCAGGGCGACGTTCACGATCGTCGCGTCGAGAACGACCATGAACTGCGCCAGGCAGACCACGGAGAGCACGAGCCACGGGTTGACGTGCTTCACGGGCAAGACGGGTTTTCTACCAGCCCGGCGCAGGGCCGGCGGTACGGTTACCCGTAATGCCGCCGAAGAAGCGGAACTGGATCCAGGAGGAGCGCCGGAAGACGCTCGGCGACTACACGTGCTTCTGCCTCGACTGCGGGGCGGTCTGGCGCTACTTCCTCGAGGGCGAGAGCGAGCTGCCGGATGCGTGCCCGAACTGCGGCGGCGAGACGCGCCACCGCTGTCCCGAGTGCGCGGCGCCGTTCCCCTCCGCCTTCGCGGTCGAATGCGAAGAGTGCGGCGCCGAGGTGCGGCCGCCGGAGGTGCTCGGCGTCCGGATTCGCAAGCCCGGTCGCTGACCGTTCCGGACATGTCGGGGCCAGGACCCCACATGTCCGCAACGCACGTGGCTACCCGGGCGGCAGGCGCCGCAGCAGCAGTACCTCGACCGGCTCCTCACGGCCCTTCACCTGCACCGTCTCGAGCGGCTCGGTCTCGGCGCCCCGGAGCTGCCGCGCCGTCTCGGCGCTGATCGCGACGCCGCCGGCGGGCGCCAGCCCTTCGATCCGGGAGCCGAGGTTGACGGTGTCACCGATCGCGCTGTAGGTGCGGCCGCTGCCGGTGCCGAGGACGCCGACCGACGCCTCCCCGGAGTTGAGGCCGACGCGGAAGCGGGGCCACTCGGGCTGCTGCGCGGCGAGCGCCCCGGTTCCCTCCTGCAGCGCGAGCGCCGCGCGCGCGGCCCGCTCCGCGTGGTTGTCGCCCTCGAACGTCGCGAAGACGGCGTCGCCGATCAGCCGGTCGACGACGCCGTCGTGCCGCTCGATTGCGGGGATCGCGGTCTCGAAGAGCGTGTCGAGCATCCTCGAGACGGTTGCCGGCTCGTGGTGCTCCGAGAACGAGGTGAAGCCCTTCAGATCGGCGAAGAGCACGGTCACGGGTTGCGCGTCGCGGTCGAGATAGAGGCGGCCGAACCGCTCCTCGGAGCCCTCCTGGTGCGCCATCACGGCGATCACCCCGAACGCGAGCAGCATCAGCACGTGCCACTCCCACCACGAGAACTGCCAGTTGCGGCCGACGGCAACCGCGACCATCGCCTCCGCGAGCAGGATGAAGGCGACCGCGAAGCCGAGCACGAGCCGCGAGCGTCGCTCCCGATAGAGGTCGAGGTAGCGGACGACGGCGAAGGCGTAGCAGGCGAGCCCGACGATCGACAGCGCCACCATCGGCCAGGAGAGGCGCTCGGGCACCACCGAGTCGTCCACCTCGGGGAACAGCGCGAGCGAGACCACCAGCCAGACGGCGAGGAGGACGAGCAGCCCGCGCTCGAGCAGCTTCGGCTCGATCGGCTCGCTGTCGAGCGCCGAGAGCGCTGCGAGGACGCCCGCCAGCGCGAGCCCGAGAGGCGTGGCGATCACGAAGCCGAGATTCGGCTTGTCGAGCAGCACGCCCGGCGTCGCGAGGGCGTGGAGGGCGAGGAAACCGGACGCGGCGAGGAACGAGAGCGAGACGAGGTGGACACGCCGGTCGCCGCGTCGCCGCGCGGCCACGCCGGTCGCGTAGGCGAGGACGGCGTTGAGGCCTGCGGTGACGAGGACGAGCCAGAAGTGCGACGGCTGGTGCTGCCAGCGCACGTCCGTCTCCGGGGCCGCGAGCAGGATCGCGAGGCCGACGAGCGGCAGCGCGAGCAGAACGGCGAGCGTCAGCGGCGAGCGGGCCATCGAGCCGCTGGATCGAGCGCGAGGTAGGCGTGGACGTCGCTGACCGCGAGCGCACCGGATCCCGCGGCCGAGGCGACGCGCTTGACAGCGCGGGCGCGGACGTCCCCGGCTGCGAAGACGCCCGGCAGGCTCGTCTCGAGCGGCAGCGGCGGGCGCTCGCACGACCAGTTCCGCACCCCCGGCCCGGTGACGATGTAGCCCCACTCGTCGCGCTCGATCTCCTCGGGCAGCCACTCGGTGTGCGGATGCGCGCCGATGAGGACGATCAGCGCGGCGGCGCGGACGGTCTCGATGCCGTCGGGGCCGCGCAACTCGAGCTGCTCGAGTCGGCCGTCGCCATGCGCAGCGACCACCTCGGTGCGCGTCTGCACCTCCACGTTCGGATCCTTGTCGATCGTGTCGATCAGATACTGCGACATCGTCGCCGCGAGCCCCTCGCCGCGGACGAGGATCCTGACCGTGCAGGCGTAGCGGGCGAGGTGGAGCGCCGCCTGGCCGGACGAGTTGCCGCCGCCGACGATGTAGACGGCCTCGCCCGCGAGCGCCTGTGCCTCGGACATCGAGGCTCCGTAGTAGACGCCGGCGCCTTCGAGCTCGGTCAGCCCGGGGGCGTCGAGCCTGCGGTACTCGACGCCGAGCGCGAGCACGACGGCGCGCCCGCTCACGTCGGCGCCGCTCTCCGTGCGGACGACGTGGAGCCCGTCGCGGGGCTCGAGCGCGACGGCGCGGTGCGTGAGCCGGAACTGGGCGCCGAAGAGCCAGGCCTGCTGATACGCCCGTTGAGCCAGTTCGCCGCCGCCGAGACCGCGGGGGAAGCCCAGATAGTTGCGGATCAACGAGCTCGAGCCGGCCTGGCCGCCGACGGCGCCGGCGTCGAGCACCGTCGTCCGCAGCCCCTCGGAGGCGCCGTAGACCGCGGCGCTCAGCCCGGCCGGCCCCGCGCCCACGACGATCAGGTCCGCCTCGTGCGGGTCGAGCTCGGTCGGGAAGCCGAGCGCTCGTGTCAGCTCTGCGGCGCTCGGGTCGGTCAGCCGCTGGCCGTCGGCGAGCGTGACCGCAGGTGGGCCGCTGTCGTCCGGCGCCACCGTCCGGTGCGGGATGCCGAGCCCGGCGAGCGTTGCCCGCAGCTCGTGCGCGCGCGCGGTGCGATCGTCTGCGACGACGATCGCGCCCGCCGGGCCTTCGCCGCGCAGCCGCTCCGACTCCTGCAGGAGCTCGCCGACCGTCCGGTGGAACACCTCGTCGCGGCGCCGCGTCGGTGCGATCACGTAGAGGTCGATCCAGCCGCGGGCCATGCTGCGCAGCACGAGCTCGCCGACACCGCGGCGGCTCCAGCCGAGCCAGGGGATCAGGAGGCCGCGCCGCGCGGTCGGGAAGCGGCCTCGCATGCGGGCGAGCAGATCTGCCCCCTCCTTCCCGGAGGCGAGCGCGAGCGCGATGTCGTCGCCGTTCGCCTCCGCCTCGTCGAGGACGACGCCGAGCTCGGCCGTCGTGCAGATCCGGATCGTGTAGTCGGCGCCGTACCGTCGCAGCAGCTCGGCTTCGATCAGCGCGCGCTGCTCCGTGTCGCCGTCGGCGACCACGAGCAGCGGCGTTCGGGCAGGGGACGTCACGGGTGCTTCCGTTCGATCCTACGCCACACGTGATCGGACGTCGGGGCCGCGACGCAGGTCCCCTTCAGGCGTCTTCGGGCGGCCCTGCGCTCAAAACATGCTGCCGATGATCTGCGAGAAGCGGATCACGGTCACCGTCTCGTCCTCGGAGACGGGGCGGTTGTAGAGCTGGCCGAGGAAGCGCGTCATCTCGTCCGGCCGGCGGATCTCGGGGTTGTCGTGCTCGATCTCGCGCGGCGAGAGCTCGCTGATCTGCTTCACCTCGACCTTGTCGATCACGGCGTCGAAGATCTTCTCCCGCTGCCCGTAGCGGACGCCGACGAGCACGGTCACGATCATCCCCTTCTTGTACTTGCCCGACTTGTCGCCGAGACGGATCGTCGCGGTCTTGCGGTGCGTGCGCAGCTGGTCGGCGACGAGGGGGGAGTAGAAGTTCAGGGCGAACATGGCCACGGCCGCACGATCATAAAGAGGTGAGGGCCTTCGAGGCCATTTCCCTCTCGCCGCCGTAGGCGAGCAGGCGCGGCGCCTCCTCGAGCGGAAGCCAGCGCGCCTCTGCCACCTCGCGCTCCATGCCCGGCGGCAGCTCGCCGATCCGGCCGCTCGTGTAGTGGAGGAGGAAGAAGCTGACCACCTTGAAGATCCGCTCACCGCCCCGGGTGTAGACGTAGCGAACATCGCCGAGCTTGCCGTCGAGCCGGCCCGCGAGGCCGGTCTCCTCGGCCACCTCGCGGACGGCGGTCGCGGCGCCCGTCTCGCCGGCGTCGATGAGCCCCTTCGGCAGCGCCCACGTGCCCTCGGGCTTGCCGGTCGGCCGGATCACGGCGAACCACCAGCGGCCGCGGAGGCGCCGCACGATGACGCCGCCGGCGGAGAACTCACGCGTCATGGCAACTTTGTGACAATTAAGCGCTCACGTGTCGGTTCTCGCTTGCGCAGCTTGAGTCTGACTGTAGAATGCTGTCGGCACTCTTGCTATCCGAGTGCCAGCCAGTGTCACAAAGTCTGAAGGACGAGGAGGCATCACATGAATTTGCAGCCGCTTGGTGACCGCCTGATCGTGGAGATCCTCGAGGAGGAGGAGATCACGGTCAGCGGGATCGTGCTGCCCGACACGGCGAAGGAGAAGCCGCAGCGCGGCAAGGTCCTCGCTGTCGGTCCCGGCCCGCGCGACGAGGACGGGGAGTACATCAAGATGGACATCGAGGACGGTGACGAGGTCATCTTCTCCAAGTACGGCGGGACCGAGATCAAGCTCGGCTCGGACGATGTCCTGATTCTGCGCGAGTCGGACGTCCTCGCGAAGGTCGTCGGCGACCGCGCCGCGGTCTAGCCACACCCTAGGAAGCACAGGAGGAATCTGAAAATGGCTCACAAGGAGCTCAAGTTCAACGAGGACGCACGGCGCGCGCTCGAGCGCGGCGTCAACATCCTCGCCGACGCCGTCAAGGTGACGCTCGGCCCGAAGGGCCGCTACGTCGTGCTGGACAAGAAGTTCGGCGCCCCGACGATCACGAACGACGGCGTCACCATCGCCCGCGAGATCGAGGTCGAGGACGCGTTCGAGAACCAGGGTGCGCAGCTCGTCCGCGAGGTCGCCACTGCGACCAACGACGTCGCCGGCGACGGCACGACGACCGCGACCGTGCTCGCCCAGGCGATCGTGCGCGAGGGCCTGAAGAACGTGGCCGCCGGCGCGAACCCGATGGGGATCAAGCGGGGCATCGAGGCGGCCGTCGAGGCCGTCGTCGAGGACCTGAAGAAGCAGTCGAAGGAGGTCTCGGGCAAGGAGGACATCGCCCGGGTCGCCACGATCTCGGCGCGCGAGCGCGAGATCGGCGACGTGATCGCGGACGCGATCGAGAAGGTCGGCAAGGACGGCGTCGTCAACGTCGAGGAGGGCCAGACGTTCGGCCTCGAGCTCGAGTTCACGGAGGGCATGCAGTTCGACAAGGGCTACCTCTCGCCGTACATGATCACCGACGCCGAGCGCATGGAGGCCGTCCTCGACGACCCGTACATCCTGGTCGCGAACCAGAAGATCGGGTCGGTCAAGGACCTCCTGCCCGTGCTCGAGCAGGTGATCCAGGCCGGTCGCCCGCTCCTGATCGTGTCGGAGGACGTCGAGGGCGAAGCGCTCGCGACGATCGTCGTCAACAAGCTCCGCGGCACCTTCACGGCTGTCGCGGTCAAGGCTCCCGGCTTCGGCGACCGCCGCAAGCGCATGCTCGAGGACATCGCGATCCTCAGCGGCGCCGAGGTGATCACCGAGGAGATGGGCCTCAAGCTCGAGAACACGAAGCTCACGCAGCTCGGCCACGCCCGCCGCGTCGTCGTCACGAAGGACACGACGACGATCATCGATGGCGCCGGTGATGCCGAGGGGATCAAGTCGCGGATCAAGCAGCTCAAGTCCGAGATCGAGAACACCGACTCCGACTTCGACCGCGAGAAGCTCCAGGAGCGGCTCGCGAAGCTGGCCGGCGGCGTCGCCGTCGTCAAGGTCGGCGCTGCCACCGAGACGGAGATGAAGGAGAAGAAGCACCGCGTCGAGGACGCGCTGCAGGCCACCCGCGCGGCCCTCGAGGAGGGCATCGTCCCGGGCGGCGGCGTCGCGCTCCTGCAGGCGGCGAAAGCGATCAAGCTCGACTCGTTCGAGGGCGATGAGAAGACGGGCGCGGCGATCATCGTCCGCTCGCTCGAGGAGCCGCTGCGCCAGCTCGCCTACAACGCCGGGCTCGAGGGCTCGGTCGTCGTCAACCAGGTTCGTGCGGCCGCCAAGGGCCAGGGCCTGAACGTCGACACGGGCGAGGTCGAGGACCTGGTCAAGGCCGGGATCATCGACCCGACGATGGTGACCCGCTCGGCGCTGCAGAACGCCGCGTCGATCGGCAAGAACATCCTCACGACCGAGGCGATCGTGGCCGAGGCGCCCGAGAAGGCAGGCGCGGGTGCCGGCATGCCCGACATGGGCGGCATGGGCGGCATGATGTAGGAAGCCCCAGGGCTTTCTGGTTCACGACGAAGGGCCGGCCATGTGCCGGCCCTTCGTGCTTCGCAGGTACTCCTGTCGGTTGAGAGGATCCGCCGTCAGCCGCCGTCGGGTCGGCGGAGCGCCGCCGACCGCCCTGTAGCCGCCGAAGGAGGACTCGAGCACACCCTCGCCACCTGTCAGTCCCGGCAGCTGCCACTGGAGGTCTCGAACTCGGGCTGCCGGCAACGCTGTCTCGATCGTGGCGAGTCGCCCCTGCAGCGACGGCAGCTGCAGGACGGCTCCGAGCCGCGCAACCACGGTCGTGACGGCGCCCACCGTCTCTGCGGGCACCTCCAGGGTGACGCGCACGATCGGCTCGCAGACCCGCGTCTTCGCACGCTCGAGCGCGCGCATGAGCACCAGTGCCGTGAGCTTTCGGAAGTCGGCCGCCGTGCTGGACGGCGCGGCGTAGCCGCTGTCGGTCATCGTGACCGTGCAGTCGGTGACCTGCCAGCCGAAGAGACCTTCCCGCAGCGCTTGGCGGACGTAGTCGGCCATGAGAGCCTTGAAGTTCTCGGCGCTCTTGTAGATGTAGAGCGGCACCGACCGAGGGCCGATCTCCAGTCTGAACTCGACGCCGGAATCGGCTGGCGCGGGGTCGATGCGCAGCCCCACAGTGGCGAGGAACGGGTTCGACGGTTCCCGAATCCCCTCCACAGCAGCGCCCGAACCGGCAGGCCGTTCGATGCAGATCGTCGTCGTCTCGCGAAAGCCGACATCGATCCCGAAGTCGGACGCCAGCGTCGCTTCGATCACCTCTTTCTGCACCTCGCCGTACAGCGACACGGAGATCTCGCGCCGGCTGTCGTCCTGGCGCACGTTGATGAGCGGGTCCTGCTCCGCGAGCTCGTTGAGCGCCACCCGAAGCCGACCCTTGTCGTTCGGGTTGCGCGGCACGACGACGGCCTGGAGCGTCGGCGGCGCGAAGTGGTGCGCCGCTGTGAGCCGCTGCGTGCCGATCGTGTCGCCGATCTGGATCTCCCCGAGGCCCGACAGCTTTCCGATCTCGCCGGCGGCGATGGAATCGCGAGCTTCGGCGGCCCCCTGCGCGAAAACGCTGATCGCCGTCACCTTGCCCTCGCCGCACCGGCCGAACTGCACCCGGTCACGCGTGCCCACCGTTCCGGAGAACATGCGCACGTACGCGCTTCGCGCGCCGGCGGGGTGACGTTCGATCTTGAAGACCGTGCCCGACACGTCGCCGTCGGGATCGCCTGCAGCGGGCGGCAGCAACTCTGCGATACCGCTCATCAGCGCATCGATGCCCGCCCCGGTGATGGCCGAGCCGAGGAAGACCGGATGCACGTGCGCGCGCTTCGTCTGCGCAGCGAGCGTCCGGCGGAGCCGGCGGTACGAGAGACGGCCGTCGTCGTCGACATATCCCGCCAGGATCTGGTCGTCGCGCTCGGCGAGCACTTCGGCCAGCCTCGCGCGAAAACCGGCATCGCCCGGCGCCCCACGTCGAGAACTCGGCCGCCGGTGTCCCGAGTCCGTCTGAGCATCCGACCCGAACGATCGCAGGGGTCAGTCGCTCCGAGATCGCTTGCAGGACGCGATCGTCGCTCGCGCCGGGACGGTCGATCTTGTTCACGAAGATCAGCGTGGGCACTCGCAGCCGCTGCAGCGCGCGCATGAGCAACGGCGTCTGCGACTGCACTCCCTCGACCGCAGAGATCACCAGCACTGCCCCGTCGAGCACGCTCAACACCCGCTCCACCTCGGCGATGAAGTCCGGATGGCCGGGCGTGTCGACCAAGTTGACGGCGACGTCGTCGATCTCGAACGACGTCACGGCGGACTTGATCGTGATCCCGCGCTGTTGTTCCAGCGCCAGCGAGTCGGTCTGGGTCGTGCCGGCGTCGACGCTCCCGACCTCGTCGATGACGCCGGCGGCGTAGAGCAGCCGCTCCGTGAGTGTCGTCTTACCGGCGTCTACATGCGCCAGGATCCCCAAGTTCAACGTGTTCCGCGCCACGGTTCATACCCTCCGAATGGGTCGCAAAGCCCTTATCGATGGACATGAACGCTTGGCGCATCTCCGCTCCTTGGTCGATCGGCGCGTCTCTGGGACGCCGGCCAATCATACTGCCTCGCGTCCGTTCCTCAATAAGAGAAGACCCGGTGGGGGCCGGGTCTTCTGAGGGTGAAACTAGGGGAGGTGGGTAGCCCAGGTATCGGCCGACCGGCCCTCGGCTCGAGCCCCTCGAACGAGTGATCTGCCTCAAGGCACTCAGAACTGGTACCGCTCTTCGCGGAACGGGTCGGCGTCGTTGTGGTAGCCGTAGCGTTCCCAAAAGCCGGGCTTGTCGCTCGCCGAGAGCTCGATCCCGCGTAGCCACTTGGCGCTCTTCCAGAAGTACTTGCCCGGGATCACGAGCCGAAGTGGGGAGCCGTGCTCGGCGGCGAGAGGCTCGCCGTTGGCGTGTGTCGCGAGCAACGCGCGCTCGTCGCGGAGGAACGAGATCGGCACGTTCGCGGTGAAGCCCTGCTCGGCGTGCGCGATCGCGAAGCGCGCGCTCGGCTTCGGGCGGACAAGAGCCTCCACCTCGCGCCAGTGGACTCCCTCGAACGTCATGTCGAACTTCGACCAGCGCGTGACGCAGTGGATGTCCTGTGTGTGCTCCGTCCGTGGCAGCGCGTTCAGCTCGTCCCAGGAGAGCGACGCCGGGCTCTCGACCTCGCCCGTGACCTCGAACGTCCAGGTCGAGAGATCGGTCGACGGCACCGAGCCGGCGTGGAGCACGGGCCACTTCTCGGTCAGGTACTGCCCGGGCGGGAGCCGGACCGGGTCGTACCCCGCGTCGATCACCTTCTTTTCCGCCTTCGACCGGAACACCGTCTCTACAGTAATCATCGATGCGCGCCGCGTTACGCCCACGCTCCTTCGTCCGGGTCTCCGGCCCCGATGCCGAGGGCTATCTCGACCGGATGGTCTCGAACGACGTCGCCGCGCTCGGCCCGGGCGAGGCGTGCGAGGCGCTGCTGTTGACGCCGAAGGCGCGCGTGATCGCACCGCTCGTCGTCCTGCGCCGCGGGCACGAGGACTTCCTGCTCCTGACCGAGCCCGGGCTCGGCGAGCGCGTGCGGGCCGAGCTCGTTCGCACTCGGTTCGCGGCGAAGGCCGAGATCGAGCCTGAGGAGCACACGTCCCACGTCGTCTTCGGCGGCGCGGGCATTCCGACGGGCGACTACGGCGAGCCCGCCGCCGAAGTGCTCGACGCAGGGCTCGCGCCGACGGTGACGGCGGACGAGCTGGAGCTGCTCCGCATCCGCGCCGGGACGCCGGCGTGGGGGAAGGAGATCGACGACCGGGTCCTCCCTGCCGAGGCGGGCCTGACCGACCGCGCAGTCAGCTTCACGAAAGGGTGCTATCCGGGCCAGGAGCCGATCGCGCGCCTGCACTATCGCGGCCACGCGAACCGCGGCCTGCGCGTGCTCGAGCTCGCAGAGCTGCCGGCGCCCGAGACCGAGCTCGTCTACGAGGGCAAGGCGGTCGGCCGGATCACGAGCGCTGCCCGCGACGGCGACCGCGTGGTCGCGCTCGCCTACGTCCGGCGAGAAGTCCCCGAGGGGGCAGAGCTCGACCTCGCGTCCTAGCCCCTCGCTGCCGATACATGGCGCGATGGCCCGCCGCCCAACTCGACGCAAGGTGTTGTGAACGCCGCACGCACAGGTGTCGTCGGCACCGCCGTCGCGGCGTTCGCGTTCTTCGACAGCGTCCTGCTCGGGGCGCCGATCGCGCTGCTCGCGGCTTCCTTCCGGCCCTCGCTTGTCTACGCGGTCGCCACGGTCGTCGTCGTCCTGCTTGTGATCGGCAGTTGTCGCTGGATCGATCGACACTGGGACGACTGGTTCTCCGGCAACGGCACCCGGATCGAGCATCGGCTCGAGTCGATGCGGGCGAGCCGTCTGCTCGCCCACCCCGTGGCGTGGCTTCAGCGTGGCTCGGACCGCTCGTACGCCTTCGCCGCCGCGGTGGCCAATCCGATCCTCGTCGCGGCCCTCGCTCGCGTCATCGTCGGCACGCCGGTCGGAGAGCGCAGGGTCGTGCTTGGGGCGGTGGCCTACGCGATCCCATACGTTGCGATGTGGTCGATCGTGGGCTGGGCGTTCGCCGGCACCTTCGGCGGCTAGACCTTCGCCACGGATCCTCGAGTCGAACGTCGCAATGACGAGCGCGACATCCCACCCGAGGGCAGCATGGCGACGTGTGCCGCGACACCCGGACTTGCAGCCGGCGCCCTGAAGTCGTTGTAGAGCACCGGTGTCCTAGGCCGTTAGACCCGAACGGGTCATCGACACTCGTGAGACCGCCATCTACCTTCCTCGCAAATGCGATCCCTGCGGACAACTCTGGTCGCCTCGGTGGCCGCTGCTCTCGTCGTGATCGGGCCAGCGTCGGCGGCACCATCGACGCCTGCCGCCACCGCTGGCGCATTCACCTACCGCGGAACCGTCACGCGCGTCGTCGACGGCGACACGATCGACGTCCGCCTGACGAGCGGGAAGCGCGAGAGGGTTCGCCTGATCGGAATCGATACGCCCGAAAGCGGCGCCTGCCATGCCTCAACCGCGTCCGCTCGAGCCCGTCAGCTCGCACTCTTGAAAGCGGTTGTGCTGAAGGGCGACCCGACGCAGGACACACGCGACCGCTATGGCCGGCTGCTCGCGTACGTGTGGCTGCCCGGCGGCAAGGATCTCGGCTATCAGCTGATCGCAAGCGGCCACGCGAAGATGTACGTGTACCGGACGTCGTTCCAGCGCCTATCGGCGTACCGAAACGCCGAGGCTGCGGCGAAGAGCGCCGCGAGAGGACAGTGGTCTGCCTGCGGCGCACCAACAACCCCCGTGACGCCGCCACCGACTACTTCTCCGCCGCCGTCGAACAACTGCCACTCGTCGTACTCGCCCTGCCTGCCGATCGTCGCGGACCTTGATTGCGCGGACATCAGAGCGATGGGGGTTGCGCCGGTCCAAGTGCACGGATCAGATCCGTATCGGCTCGACGGCGACAACGACGGGTTTGGCTGCGAGTGACGCGCACACGATTCCTGAGTGTCCTGCTCGAGCGTGCGCTGCCGACGGGGTCGACTGAAGTCTTCTTCCTGGCTGGCCCGCCCGCTACCACACGACGGTCACCCAACCCAGTCCAGCACGCCGCCGTACTTGCGGACATCCGGCGCCAGCCTCGGCGCGCGAACCACGCTATCGCCGTCTTGGGCGTCGATGCCTGAGGCCGCAACCGTCCGAGACGGCCTCGGTGTCGGTGAAGCGACCGCGATGCAGGCAGTTCCGAGAATGCGCCCGGCAAGATTCGAACTTGCGACCTCTGCCTCCGCAGGGCAGCGCTCTATCCCCTGAGCTACGGGCGCCCGGAGACGGCCTAGTGTAGCGGCCTCTCAGTAGGAGAGCTCCCTCGCGGGGCGAACTGCTCGACGTGGCCTCGGTGCCGGATCTGCTGACGCTCAAGCGTCACCGCGACCTCGTCGGTCGCGAGCGCCGGCCGTACATCCGCTGGTTCCTGCTCACGCTGATCGGGCTCGTGCTGCTGCTCGGGCTCGCGAACGTGTTCGGGCAGAAGCCGCACACGGATACGGCCACTGGGGACGGTGTCGAGCTCGAGGTCTACTCGCCCGAGCACCTCCGCAGCGGGCTCTTCTTCATGTCGCGCTTCACGATCCGGGCCGAGCGCGAGCTCGAGGCGGCGACGCTGCTGCTCGACCCCGGCTGGCTCGAGGGGATCACGCTGAACACACTCGTTCCCTCGCCCGTCGGAGAAGCCAACCGCGACGGGAAGATCGCGTTCGATCTCGGCCGCGTCCGCGCAGGCACCGAGCACGTCTTCTTCCTCCACTTCCAGGTCAACCCGACCGAAACCGGTCGGCGGCCGCAGGACGTCGAGCTGCTCGACGGCGAGACGCCGCTCCTCACCATCGACCGCACGGTGACCATCTTCCCCTGATGGACCTCGTCATCCGCGCAGCCGTCGCGTTCGCCTTCGTCTACCTGATCACGCGCGTGATCGGCCGCCGCGAGCTTTCCTCGCTGCAGCCGTTCGACCTGATCCTGCTCGTGATGATCGGCGACCTCGTCCAGCAGGGCGTGACGCAGAACGACTTCTCCGTCACCGGCGCGATTCTCGTCGGCGGCACGATCGCGCTGCTCACCGTCGCCGTCTCCTATCTCAGCTTCCGGTTCCCGCGACTCCGGCCGGCGCTCGAAGGCGAGCCGGTGATCGTCGTCGAGGACGGGAAGCCGATCGAGCGCAACCTCCGCCGCAACCGGATCACCCTCGAGGAGCTCGCGGCCGCGGCCCGCCAGAGCCAGCTCGGCTCGATCGAGGACGTCCGCTGGGGCGTGCTCGAGACCAACGGGCAGATCAGCTTCATCCCCAAGACCGAGTCTGGGTGAGTGCCGCTCTATCTGACCGAGCGCGACGTCGAGAGCCTGATCTCGCCGGGCGAGACGGTTCCCGTGCTGGAGGCGTGCTTCCTTCGCATGGCGGCGGGCGCCGTCGAGAACGTGCCGCGGCGGCGGCTGGAGCTCGACGACGGCAGCTTCGCGGTCATGTCCGCCGTCGATCCGGAGCTCGGCTATGCCGGCGTCAAGGCCTACACCGCTACAGCAGGAAGGGCCGTCTTCGTGGTCTCGCTCTTCGACCTTCGGACGGGCGACCTCGCGGCTGTCATCGAAGCCGACGCGGCCGGCCAACGCCGAACCGGTGCAGCGAGCGGCGTCGCGGCAAAGCAGCTCGCGCGGCGTGGCGCGGCGACGCTGGGCGTGATCGGCTGCGGTTGGCAGGCCGAGTCGCAGGTCGAGGCGATCCGCGCCGCGCTGCCGTCGGTCGAGCGGGTGGTCGCCTACTGCCGGACCCCCGCGCGCCTGCAGGCGTTCTGCGCGCGCGTCGGCGCCGAGCCGGCCGAGTCGCATGCCGATGCCGCGGCGCAGGACGTCGTCGTCACGATCACGACCTCCCGCGACCCGGTTCTCCGCGGCGAGTGGCTGCGCGAAGGCGCGCTCGTTTGTGCCGCCGGCGCGAACCACCCGAGCAAGCGCGAGCTCGACAACGTCGTCCTCGAGCGCGCGCGCTTCGTCTGCTGCGACTCGACGGAGAACGCGAGGCTCGAGTCGGGCGACCTGATCGAGCCGGTCGCGGCCGGCGTGCTCGACTGGCTCGAGGTGCATGAGCTCCACGACGTCGTCGCGGGCAACGTCCCCGGCCGCGAGTCGGACGCAGACATCGTCGTCTTCAAGTCGAACGGGCTCGCCGTCTGGGACGTCGCGATCGCCGTGGAGCTGGTGCGCCGCGCGCGGGAGCGCGGCGTCGGGACGACCGTCTAGGTCTGGCCGCTGGCCTGGCGGGCGTCTGAGATCGTGTCCTTGCCGATCGCCTTGATCACCTCGGGTCTGTCGAGCAGCCGCGCGCGTTGATCCGGGTTGAGCCGGTTCTGCACGTAGCGGTCCTCGAGGATCTCGGCGAGGTCGCGGCCGCGGTCGTGCTCGCGGATCACGTAGGCGGCGACGCGCTCGTCGGCGGACGAGCGCTGGAAGAGGAACGAGAAGGGGTTCGGGAACGGCATCGCGGGCGATTGTATCCTCCCTCTCGATGCGCAGGATCAGCTCCGACGGCAGGTGCGCCGAGCGGACTCTCCAGGGGTTCGACGACGCCGGGCGCGAGGAGCGGGTCGTGATCTGGCTCGAGCGCAAGGAAGGCGCGCTCTGGGCGGTCGGCCGCGCCGTCAACCCGCAGCACCGGCCGAGCAGCGAGCCGCGCGGCGACGACTATCTCTTCGAGGGGCACGAGCTCGGCGATGCGCTCGAGGCGGCGAACGACGCGCTCGAAGACGACGCGCGCGTACTCGAGGACGACGGCTCGACCGCTCGGGTCAAGCCGTTCACGCGCAAGGAAGTGCTCCCAGTGCTCGAGCGGTTCTTCTTCGGGAGGCGCTAGCCCTCTTTCGGCCACTCCAGGTTGGCGTTCGGGATCGGGTCGCCGTGCGGGTCGTGCGTGGGGAAGCCGAGCGCCCGGTCGATCCGCGCCTCGAGCTCCTCGGAGAGCGCATGCTCGAGGCGGTCGGCCTCGTCGTGGACGTCCTCGATCCCGATCCCGAGCGTCTCCGCCAGGTAGAGCTCGAGCAGGCGGTGGTGGCGGATCACCTCGAGCGCGACCTGCTCGCCCGCGTGCGTGAGCGTGACGCCACGGTAGGGCGCGTGCTCGGCGAGCCCGAGCGCGGCGAGCTTCTTCACCATCGCGCTCGCCGAGGCCGCCGAGACCTGCTGCCGCTCCGCGAGCGCGGAGGTGGAGACGCGCTCGGCCTCGGTGCCGAGCTTGTAGATCTCCTTCAGGTAGTCCTGGATCGCGTTGCTCAGGTCGACCATCGCCGGGTCAGTCTAGGCCGGTGCTAGCCTCGGCCGGATGCTGATCAAGCTTGGACACAGCCCGGATCCAGACGACGCATTCATGTTCTGGGCGATCGCCGCCGGCGCGATCGACACGCGCGGATTCCGCTTCGAGCAGGTGCTGCAGGACATCCAGACACTGAACGAATGGGCGCTGGAGGGACGGCTCGAGGTGACCGCGACGTCGTTGCACGCGTACCCGTTCGTGCAGGATCGTTACGCGCTGCTCCCGCATGGCGCCAGCATCGGCTCCGGCTACGGGCCGGTCCTGGTTGCGCGCGAGCCGCTCAGCTTCGACCAGCTTCGCTTCGCCGAGATCGTCGTCCCCGGGCGGATGACGACGGCCTTCCTGACGTTGCGGCTGGCGCTCGGCGAGTTCGCGCACCGCGAGCTCCCGTTCGACCGGATCCTCGACGAGGTCTCCTCCGGCCGCGCCGACGCCGGCCTCGTGATCCACGAGGGCCAGCTGACCTACGAGGAGGCGGGGCTGCACAAGGTGCTCGACCTCGGCGAGTGGTGGCTGCTCGAGACAGGGCTGCCGCTGCCGCTGGGCGTCAACCTCGTTCGCCGCGACCTCGGTGAGCGGATCCCCGAGCTCTCGGCGGTGCTGCTGGACTCGATCCAGGCCGGCCTCGCGAACCGCCGCGACGCGATGCGCTACGCGATGCGGTTCGGCCGCGGCATCGACCCGGCGACGAACGAGCGCTTCGTCGACATGTACGTGAACGAGCTCACGTGCGACTACGGCGACGAGGGCAGACGGGCGGTCGAGGAGCTGCTCCGCCGCGGCGAGGCGATCGGCGCGTTTCCGGAGCCCGTGCGGCTCGACTACGTCTAGCGCGTCCCGGCGTCAGCCGCGCGCCGGAAACGCGCTAGCGTGCGGGCGTGCCGAAGGCGGTCATTCTCTCGGCAGTGCGGACGCCTGTGGGCCGCTACGGCGGCGCCCTGGCGGGAGTGCGTCCCGACGACCTCGCTGCGATTGCGGTCGCGGCCGCCGTCGAGCGCGCGGGCGTCGATCCTTCCGAGATCGAAGACGTCTACCTCGGCTGCGCGAACCAGGCCGGCGAGGACAACCGCGACGTGGCCCGGATGGCGGCCCTGCTCGCAGGGCTGCCCGAGTCGGTCGCCGGGGTGACGGTGAACCGGCTCTGCGCCTCCGGGCTCTCGGCCGTCGTCGGCGCCTGCCACGCCATCGCCGCAGGTGACGGCGACCTCTTCGTCGCGGGCGGGGTCGAGTCGATGAGCCGGGCGCCGCTCGTGACGGCGAAGCCGGACGCAGCCTTTCCCCGCGGCGACCGCACCATGTACGACACGACGCTCGGCTGGCGTTTCCCGAACCCAGCGCTCGCAGCACGCTTCCCGCTCGAGTCGATGGGCGAGACCGGCGAGAACGTGGCCGAGCGATGGCAGGTCTCGCGTGAGGACCAGGACGCGTTCGCGCTCCGCTCGCAGCGCCGTTGGGCGGAGACCGACTTCGCCGACGAGCTCGTGCCGGTGGGCGAGCTGATCCGTGACGAGCAGCCGCGGCCGGACACGAGCGCCGAGAAGCTTGCGACCCTGAAGCCGGCGTTCCGCCAGGGCGGCACGGTCACGGCCGGCAACTCGAGCGGGCTCAACGACGGCGCGGCGGCGCTCGTGATCGCCTCCGAGGAAAAGGCGCGCGCGCTCGGCGCTGAGCCACTCGGCGCCTTCGTCGCGAGCGCGGTGGCCGGGGTCGACCCGCGCGTGATGGGCATCGGACCCGTCCCGGCCGTCCGCAAGCTGCTCGGCCGCGCCGCCATCGGCGTTGCCGAGCTCGACCTCGTCGAATTGAACGAGGCGTTCGCCTCGCAGAGCCTCGCGGTCGTCCGCGAACTCGGGCTCGACGAGGGGAAGGTGAACGTCAACGGCGGCGCGATCGCGATCGGTCATCCGCTCGGGATGAGCGGCGCCCGTCTCGTCGTCACGCTCCTGCACGAGCTCCGCCGCCGCGGCGGCCGCTACGGCGTCGCGACGATGTGCGTCGGCGTCGGCCAGGGCCAGGCCGCCCTGTTCGAGCGGTGAGCACCCGCACCAAGATCCTCGCCGCCGTGGCCCTGCTCGGTGTCCTCGTCGTCCTCCTGGCCCGCGGCGGGGAGCAGAGCGCCCAGCTGCAGGCGCTCGAGGACGATCGGATGGCGACGTACGTGCCGCCCGGCGGGACGCTCGTCGAAACGGATTCGCAGGGCGAGGGAACGTCGCTGGGGAAGCCGGTGCTCGCCCGGTACACGCGCATGTTCGAGCTGCCGCCCGGCACCGCGGAGGAGGCCCTCAGCCACGCGCGCGCGGCCGCCCTCGCCGCTGGCTGGGCGCAAGTTGCCTCCGAGGCCGGTGTCTTCGCGGCCGACAAGACGCTGGCGACGGGCGGCGGCCATCTCGGCATCACCGTCTTCCGCGACGCGCGGATCCTGCCGAAAGACGTGCGGCCGCCGGCGCTCCAGGTCAACCTCCGCCATCGCGGCGAATAGCCGCCGCGCTATCGTCCTGCCGTGGCCGTCGCGACGAAGGAGTACGGACTCTTCATCAACGGCGAGACCGTCGAGGGCTCCTCGTCCCGCGACCTCGTCGAGCCCGCCTCCGGCGCGGCGCTGGGCACGGCGCAGCTCGCCGGCGAGGCCGAGATCGACCGCGCGGTCGAGGCGGCCCGGGCCGCGCTCGACGGCGACTGGGGCAAGACGCCGGCCAACGAGCGCTCACGCCTCCTGCACGCACTCGCCGATGCGATCAAGGCGAACCGGAGCGAGCTCTCGGAGCTGGAGGCGCGCAATGTCGGCAAGGCGATCTCCTCGACCAAGGCCGAGCTCTTCGGCGCCGTCGAGAACTTCCGCTACTTCGCCTCCGCGCTCGGCTCGATCGGCGGCCGCTCGAACCCGATCGGCGGCTCGCTCCTCTCCTACACGCTGAAGGAGCCGGTCGGAGTCGCCGGCCAGATCGTGCCCTGGAACTACCCGCTGCTGATGACGACGTGGAAGCTCGCGCCCGCGCTCGCCGCCGGCTGCGCCGTCGTGCTCAAGCCCGACCCGCAGACGCCGGTGACCGCGCTGCGGCTCGCGGAGCTCGCGGCCGAAGTCGGCTTCCCGGCCGGCGCGATCAACATCGTCACCGGCGACGGTCCGACTACCGGCGCCTATCTCGTCAAGCATCCGGGCGTCGACAAGGTGGCCTTCACCGGCTCGACGAAGACGGGCGGCGAGATCATGCGGCTCTGCTCGGAGCCGATCAAGCGCCTGACGCTCGAGCTCGGCGGCAAGAGCCCGAACCTCGTCTTCGCCGACGCCGACCTCGACTCGGCGATCCCGAGCGCGGTCTGGTCGATCTACTACTCCGCGGGTCAGAGCTGCGAGGCGCGCTCCCGCGTCCTCGTCGAGCAAAGGATCTACGACGACTTCGTCGGCGCGTTCACGGAGAAGGCCGGGCAGCTGAAGGTGGGCGACCCGCTCGACGCGGAGACGCAGATGGGCTCGCTGATCTCGCAGGCCCACCAGGAGCGTGTGCACTCGTTCGTCGAGGGCGCGCGCGAAGACGGCGGCGAGGTCGTGCTCGGCGGCGAGCCGGGCGAGCACGCGTTCTACCCGGCCACGGTCGTCGCCGGCGTCGAGAGCTCGTCGACGATCGCGCAGGAGGAGGTCTTCGGCCCGGTCGTCACGATCATCCCGTTCGAGGACGAGCAGGATGCGATCCGGATCGCGAACGACGTCCGCTACGGCTTGATGGCGTCCGTCTGGACGGGGGATCCCGCCCGCGGACACAGGCTCGCAGCGCGGATCAAAGCCGGCACGGTCGGCATCAACATGCCGTACACCGCCTTCCCCGGGTTGCCCTTCGGCGGGTACAAGCAGTCCGGCTTCGGCCGCGAGCTCGGGATCGAAGCGCTCGACCTCTACCTCGAGACGAAGAGCGTGACCGTCAACACCGGCTCTCGTCCGATCAACCCCTTCGGGCTCTAGACCGCGCGGTGCGCTATCGCTGGGCGGTGCTGGCGGCGGGCACCGTCGCGCAGGCGTCGTTCTCGACCGTCTCGTTCGCGGTCGCCGTCCTCGCGCCGGCGCTGCGCGAGGAGTACGGGCTGACGCTGACCGAGGTCGGCGTCGTGCTCGCCGCCGAGTGGATCGGGCTCACGTTCGCGCTCCTGCCGTGGGGTTTCGCGGTCGACCGCTTCGGCGAGCGCTGGACGCTCGCCGTCGGGCTCGCGCTCTGCGCGGTCTTTCTCGCCGCAGCCGCATACGCGCCGAGCTTCGGCTGGCTCGTGCTCTTCCTCGGCCTCGCCGGGATCGCCGGCGGCAGCGTCCAGTCGGGCAGCGGTAGGGCGGTGATGCGCTGGTTCTCGGCCGGGGAGCGTGGGCTCGCGCTCGGCGTCCGGCAAACCGCCGTGCCGGTAGGCGGCGCGATCGCGGCGCTCGTGCTGCCGCTGCTCGAGACGCCGCGCGCCGGGCTCCTCTTCGTCGCCGGCTTCGTGCTCGCGGGGGCGCTCGCCGGTGCGCTCGTGCTCCGGGCGGGCACCGAGGAGCACCTGGAGCCGACCGACGTCGAGCTGACGCTGCGCGACCGGCGGCTCTGGCTCGCGTGCTGGGGCAGCGGCCTCTATCTCGTCGCCCAGGTGGCGATGATGGGCTTCGTCGTGCTCTTCCTCCACGACGAGCACGGCTTCTCGACCGGTCAAGCGGCGGCAGTGTTCGCGGTCGGCCAGGCGCTCGCGGCGGCGCTGCGGATCGGCGTCGGTCACTGGTCGGACGTGCTCGGCACGCGGGTGCGGCCGCTGCGGCTGATCGGCGTCGCGGTCGCGGTCACGGTCGGGGCCGTCGCAGTGCTCGCCGGCGCTCCCGCATGGCTTCTCGTCCCGGTGCTGGTGCTCGCGACCGGGATGTCGATGGCGTGGAACGGGCTCTCGTACACGATCGCCGCCGAGCTCGGCGGCCGCCGCAGCGGCGCCGCGATCGGGTTCCAGCAGACCGTGCTCTCGGCGATCGGCGTGGCGGCGCCGATCGCGTTCGCGGCGGTGGTGTCCGGGGCGTCCTGGGGAATCGCGTTTGCGCTCGCCGCGCTCTTCCCGCTCGCGGGCGCGTGGTTGCTCGGGCCGCTTGCGACGCGCTAGATCGGGTACGCGTCCCGCATGCGCATCTACCCAGAACAGACCGGCCCACGGATCGACCTGATGGCGCGCGATCTCGCCGTGGCACTCGCGCTCGTCCTCTTCGCGCTGATCGCGATCGAGGTGCACGACGCCGTCGACAAGCTCGCGGTGCTCGGCGAGGGGGTCGAGTCGGCCGGCAGCGGCATCAGCGGCGGCTTCGAGGCTGCAGCCGACGCGGTCGACGGCACGCCGTTGATCGGCGGCGAGCTCGGCGACGCGCTCCGTGGTGCAGGCGAGGGGTCGGGCGGCGAGGTCCAGGATCTCGGGCGCGGCGGCGCCGGGGCCGCGCACGACCTCGCCAACCTGCTCGGCATCCTCTTCTTCGCCCTGCCCGCGGCGCTGCTCCTGCTCTGGACGCTGCCGCCGCGGATCCGGCAGGTGCGGCGGCTGAACGCGGCGGCGAAGGTGCTCGGGGAGCTCTCGTCCGAGCGGCGGCGGCTCCTGGCGATGCGGGCGGCATTCGGGCTGCCGTACGGCGAGCTGCTGCGGTTCACGAAGGATCCCCTCGGCGACCTCGAGGCGGAGCGCTACGACGCGCTCGTCGCCGCCGAGCTGGAACAGGCCGGGCTGCGACCGCGATAGCGTCTGCCGCATGCGGATCCTCGAGCGCCTCGACGAACTCGCCGCCCTCGGCGACCGGATCGGCTACTCCCCGGAGGAGGACGCAGCGCACGAGCTCGCGACCGGCTGGTTCCGCGAGGCGGGACTCGAGGTCGAGGTCGACGCGGCCGGGAACCTGATCGGGCGGATCTCCGGCGGCGCGCGCGAGGTCTGGACCGGCTCCCACCTCGACACGGTCCCCGGCGCGGGGCGGTTCGACGGGACGCTCGGCGTCGTCGCGGGGCTCGAGGCGGTCGAGCGACTGGGGTTGCCGGGTCTCGGCGTGGTCGTGTTCCGCGACGAGGAGCGCGGCTGCGCCGGCAGCCGGGGCTGCACCGCGCGGCCGGACGCCTACGTCGAGCTGCACATCGAGCAGGGGCCGACGCTCCTTCGCGCCGACGCGCCCCTCGGGGTCGTCACCGCGATCGTCGGCTACGCCCGCGGCCGGCGCACCTTCGCGGGGACGCCCGGACACGCCGGTACGACGCCGATGGACGTGCGCGACGACGCGCTCGTCGCCGCGGCCGAGTTCGTGCTGCGCGCACGGGACGTGGCTCAGGGGATCGACGGCGCCGTCGCAACCGTCGGCCAGGTGACGGTGGAGCCGGGCGGCACGAATGTGATTCCGGGCCGTGTCGTCGTCTCCGTCGACGCGCGCGCGCCGGACGCGGAGCGGCTCGACCGGCTCGCGGCCGCGCTCGAGATCGAGGAGCCGATCTGCACCGAGCCGTCGCCGATGTCGGAGGAGATCCGTGCTGCTCTACGGGCCGAGGTGGAGGCGCTCGGGCTCCCGGTGCTCGAGCTGGCCTCCGGCGCCGGCCACGACGCGGGCATCCTCGCGACCGCCGGCGTCCCGGCCGGGATGCTGTTCGTCCGCAGCCTCAACGGCGGCGTCAGTCACAATCCGGCCGAGTTGAGCTCTCCTGAGGACATCGCACTCGCGCTCGAGGCGCTCACCGGAACGCTGAGGCGGCTGGTGGCGTGAAGGCCGTCGTCGTCAAGCCGGGCGAGGGCCACCGCGTCGGCAACGTCGAGTTTCTCGCGCGCAGTGCCGACACACCCCGGTTCAACCTCGCCGTGATCGAGATCCAGCCGCATCGCGGCGGCCCGCCCGAGCACGCGCACACGGCCGAGGACGACGCGTTCTACATCCTCGAGGGTGAACTCACGTTCGGCGTCGAGGGCGAGGAGGTCGTCGCCGGCCCGGGGACGTTCGTCCTCGTCCCGCCCGGCCTGCAGCACACGTTCCGGAACGACGGCGACGCGCTCGTCCGGATGGTGAACGTCCACGCGCCGGCCGGCTTCGACCTCCGGCTCGAACAGGACTGAAGGCTGCTTTCGAACGTCGTCCTCGCGGACGACGCAAGATCGTCCCCGCAGCCGAGGGCGCGCCGCCTACGCTCCATGCGTGCTCACGCTGGCAAAACCGCAAACCGATCTGCTCGTCTCCCGCAAGCCCTGGCGGCTCAGCCGCGCGCGGCCCCGAACGGCGTCCGGAGCGGTCGCGCTCGCCGGTGTCCTCGCGGTCACGCTGCCGCTGATCGGGTTCGTCTCGCTGCTGCTGCGGGAGCAGCTCGACCCCCAGCTCCACAACCACCAGGCGCACTTCCTGATCTTCGGCGCCGTCGGCGGCGTCGCCGTCGCCCTGGGCTACGCCGCCGGCGAGGCCGCCAACCGGCGCGGGGACGCCCGCATCCTGCTGCTGTCGCTGGCGTTCATGGCGACCGGGGGCTTCATGGGCCTGCACGCGTTCGGCACGGCCGGCGTCCTCTTCTCCGAGAGCCGCGCCGGCTTCCAGATCGCGATCCCGGTCGGGTTGCTCGTGGCCGCGTTCTTCGCCGTTGGCTCGGCGTTCGTCGACCTGCGGCCCGAGCTCGGGCCGCGGCTGATCCGCCGGCGAGGGCAGCTCCGGGCGGCGGTGCTGGCCGCCATGGCGGTGTGGTTTCTCTGGACGCTCGCGAACCTGCCGCCGCTGCAAGGGCCGAACAGCGAGGCCGCGACGGGACGGGTGCTCGCCACGCTGGCGATCCTCGGCACGGTCATGTACGGGGTGAGCGCCGTCCGCTACTGGCGACTCTTCCGGTCCCGCCCGACGCTGCTCTCGACCGCCGTGATCGCCTGTTTCCTGCTGCTCTCCGAGGCGCTGATCGGCGTCGCCGTCACGGGCGAGCGCAAATGGCATGCGAGCTGGTGGGAGTGGCACGGCCTGATCGTGCTCGCCTACCTGATCATCGGGTTCGCCGTCCGGCGCGAATGGCGCGACGAGCGCTTCCGGGAGCTCTACCTGCCGACGACGCGCGAGCGCCCGCAGGAGGTCAGCGTCCTCTTCGGCGACCTCGTGGGCTTCACGAGCTTCGCCGAGCGGTCCTCGGCGGCCGAGGTGGCGGCGATGCTCAATGCGTACTGGGGCGCTGCTGCGCCGCTGCTCACGCGCCGGTTCGGCGGCGAGGTCGAGAAGTTCATCGGCGACGGGATCGTCGCCACGTTCAACAGCCGGGGTGACCAGCCCGACCACGCCCTGCGGGCCTCCCAGGCCGCCCTCGCCCTGCAGGGTGCGGTGACGGCGCTCGCCGACGAGCACCCGGGCTGGCCGCGACTGCGGGTCGGGGTGAACAGCGGCGAGGCTGTGGTCCGGGAGCTCGGAGGAGACGGTCATGTCGCCTACACGCTGCTGGGGGACATGGTCAACACGGGCTCCCGCCTGGAGAGTCTCGCCCCGCCCGGCGGCGTGCTGATCGGCGCCACGACCCACGCTGAACTGCCCGCCGGCGCCGTGGTCGAGGCGAGGAACGGATTGAGGATGAAGGGCAAGGACGACCTCGTCGACGCCTACGTCCTGCTCGCCCTTCCCTGACGAGCGGGAGCGACCCCGAAGACCGCGTCCGGCGGTCGACGTCCTCGAGGTCGCTCCCCGGCGTCCGCTCGGTCAGGGCGTCGGTGTCTCCACCATCGCGCTGCCGCCGCCGCGGCGGACCGGCTCCGCGGCAGCTACCACCCCGCCGGCTGGGAGGAACTCGATCCCGGTCGCGGCACCGATCTCGGCCGCCGTGACGAAGCGGTGGCCGCGTGCCTCGAGCGCGGCGGCGACCGGCAAAGCGCGGAACGCCGGCTCTGCCGCGGTCGTGGCGCCGTTCCGCTGCGACGCGCGCGGGTCGGCGATCGCCTGCGGCAGCGTCATCCCGCCGTCGAGCCGGTCGAGGAGCAGCTGGAGCACCGTCGTGATGATCATCGACCCGCCTGGCGAGCCGACCGTCAGCAGCGGTCGCCCGCCGTGCGTCACGATCGTCGGCGCCATCGAGCTGCGCGGCCTCTTGCCGCCCGCGACGCTGTTCGGATGGTGCAGAAGCGCGTAGTCGAAGTCGGTCAGCTCGTTGTTGAGCAGGAATCCCCAGCCCGGGACGACGAGCCCGGCGCCGCCGGTCGACTCGATTGTGAACGTATAGGAGACCACGTTCCCCCAGCGGTCGGAGACGCTGAGGTGCGTCGTCGAGAGCCCTTCATGGTCGGCGGACGCGCCCGCGAGCAGCAGGGCGAGGGCGCCGTCGAACGGCCAGGGGTCGCCCGGCAGGACCGCGCCCGGCGCGGCGATCTCCTTGATCAGCGCCCGCCGCGTCGCCGCGAACGCGTCCGAGAGGAGCCCGCGCAGTGGGACGTCGACGTAGTCCTCGTCGCCGAGGTACGCGCCCCGGTCGGCGAACGAGTAGCGCGACGCCTCGAGGAACAGGTGTAGCTGGCGCTCGCGCGTCTCCGTCGCGAGCGGGTAGCCCTCGAGGATGTTGAGCGCCTCGCCGACGGTCGAGCCGCCGCTCGACGGCGGCCCCATCCCGTAGACGTCGAGGCCGCGGTACGAGACGAGCGTCGGCGCCCGCTCCGGTGCCTCGTACGTGCGCAAGTCGTGCCTCGTCATCAGCCCGGGTCGCCAGACGTTGTTCGCCGTCGGTGAGACCGGCGGGCGCTGCACCGTCTCGACGAGCGCGTCGGCGATCGCGCCGCGATAGAAGCCCTTGGCGCCGAGGTGCGCGATCCGCTCGTACGCGCGTGCGAGATCGGGGTTGCGGAAGACCGTGCCGACGTCCTTCGGCGTCCCGTCGGCGTCGAGGAAGAGCGCGGCGGACGCCGGGATGTCGTCGAAGAAGTCCACGTTCCCTTGGGTCTGCGAGAAGAAGGTCGCGTCGATGACGAACCCGTCCCGGGCGATCCGGATCGCGGGCGCGAGCGCCTCCGCGAGCGAGATCGTTCCGTAGCGGTGGAGCGCGTCGGCCCAGCCGGCGACCGTACCCGGCACGCCGACGGAGAGCCCGCTGTAGCGGGCGGGCGTGAACGGCAGCGGCGCGCCATTCTCCCAGAACGAGTCGACCCGCATGTGAGCCGGTGCCGTCTCGCGGTGGTCGATCGAGGTGACGGCGCCGCCTGCCGTCCGCAGCAGCAGGAAGCCGCCGCCGCCGATGCCGGCGGAGAACGGCTCGGTGACGCCGAGCACGGCCGCTGCCGTGACGGCGGCGTCGACGGCGTTGCCGCCGTGGCGAAGCGTGTCGATCGCCGCCTGGGTCGCGAGCGTCTCGACGGTCGCGGCGGCGCCGCCCGTGCCGGTTGCCGTCGGCGGGCCGGTGGGCGCGGTCGCAGCCGTCGCCGTTCCGGCGAAGGCGGCGAGGATGAGAACAGAAGCCGCAGTGACGAGCGAGCAGAGCCGGACGTGCATGGTCGCCTCCTCGGTGGGCATGTCTGTGCTGTGACCCTACCCGGCGATCGCCTCTACAACTCGCGGAACGAGATCGGCTGTGCTCCCTCCCAGAGCGTCAGCCGGCCGAGCTCTTTCAGCTGCTCCTGCCCCTCGACGAGGGTGGCGAAGTGGTTCGCCCACAGGTGTCCGGCCTTGCTCGCGAACGAGCAGTAGCCGTACGGGAAGAGCAGCTCCGTCTCGCTCTCGCCGCCCGGGTAGAGCGCGAGCTCCCCCGGGTGCGGGTAGCTGGTCGCGTTCTCGGGGCCGATCCCGAGGTCGCGGTCGCCCCAGGGGATCCAGTTCGACTCGCCGCTCCAGCGGCAGTGGATGATCCGGTCGTCGAGCGGCAGGATCCCCTTGAACGCTGCCACGGTCTGCGGAGCGAGCTCGTCCTCCCAGCGGGCGACGAAGCGCATCCCGGCGGCAATGATCTCGAGCACGTGCGGAACTTACCCGTGGGCGGCGGCCCAGGCGACGAGCTGCGTCCGCTCCGCCTCCGTCATGTCCGTCGCATTCCCGGGCGGCATCGCCCGCGAGGAGACCATTCGCTCGATCGCGGCCGCGTGCTGCGTCAGCTGCTCGAGCGTCTCGAGCCGCACGCCGAGGGGCGCGCCGGCGCCCGAGTGGCAGCTCTGGCAGCGCTCCGAGACGATGTCCAGCGCAACTGCGTCAGCCGGGGCCGCGGCGGGCGCGGAGTCCTCCGGCGCGAGCACGAAGGCGAGAGCAACGGCGCCCACTCCCGCCGCGGCGAGAATCCACCACGCCCGCCGCCCGGTGTGCCAGAGGTTGAAGAAGTGCCGGATCGCCGCCACGACCGCGAAGATCGCAAGCAGGACGAGCCACGCGTGGTCGCTGCCGAACGCGAGCGGGAAGTGGCCCGCGAGCATCGTGAAGACGACGGGCAGCGTCAGGTAGTTGTTGTGCACGGAGCGCTGTTTCGCGCGCAGTCCGAGCAGCGGGTTCGGCTCGCGGCCCTCCTGCTTCGCTCGGACGAGCTCCCAGTGCGCCGGGATGATGACGAAGAAGACGTTCGCGGCCATGATCGTTCCCAGCATCGCGCCGACCTGGAGAAACGACGCGCGCGCCGCGAAGAGCTCGCCGGCGGCGAACGCCGAGGCGGCGACGAGCGCCCCGATGGCGACCGCGACGAGCCGGTCCTCGATCAGCACGCGGCAGGCGAGGTCGTAGATCAGCCAGGCGAGCGCGAGCCCGGCGGCCGACAGCCCGGCGGCCTGCCAGGCGGTCAGGTCGGCGACGTCCGGGTCGACGAGCCGCGTGTCGGCGTCGAGCCAATAGAGGACGACGAGGAGTGCGAAGCCCGAGAGCCACGTCGTGTACGCCTCCCACTTGAACCAGTGCAGGCGCTCGGGCAGGTGCGGCGGCGCAGACCTGTACTTCTGGGAGTGGTAGAAGCCGCCACCGTGCACGCCCCAGTACTCGCCGGAGACGCCCTCTTTCGGCTCCTGCGGGGGCGCCAGCCCGAGGTCGAGCCGGATGAAGTAGAAGGACGCCCCGATCCAGGCGATCCCGGCGACGACGTGCAGCAGGCGCAGGACGAGGTCGGCGAGGTCTCTCAGGTAGTCCGCGTCCATCGATCCCTCGCGATCTCGCAGAGTGCCCGCAGGCCCGTCTCGAGCTCCTCGGCCCGCGTCCGCTCGAGGCGCTCGCGCAGGACCGGCAGCAGCTCCGCTCGCGTGCGCCCGTCGACGAAGACCACGAACTCGAAGCCGAAGCGGCGCTCGTACTCGTCGTTCAGGCGCGCCAGCTCCTCGAGCACCTCGGGCTCGGCGCCGCGCTGCTCCTCCGACGGCTCGCCGATGCGCGGATGCGTCGCGAGCGCCGCCACCTGATCTGCCTGGGGCAGCGCGAGCGCCACCTCCTCGGCCGCCGTGAGCGGATCGGGCCGCGCGGCCAGCTCGTCGACGAGCCGGGTGCGCCCGGAGAAGAGCGGCGTCAGCTCCTCGGCGTTCAGCTGCCGCGGTAGCTCACGCACGAATAGGGAGAGATCAGCAGCGGGACGTGGTAGTGGCCCTGGTCGAGCTCGACCTCCAATTCGACGCGCTTGAAGAAGGGCGAGGGCGGGTGGAAGACGAGCCGGTAGGTGCCGGGATCGAGGTCGTCGGAAAGGCGCGCGCGTCCGTCCGCGTCCGTCCGTGTTTCCGCCATGAACATGTCGCCGCGGTAGAGGACGATCAGGACGCCGTCCGCCGGCTTGCCGGCACCGGTGTCGAGCACGTGGGTCGACAGCGAGGTCACCGGGCGAACCTACTACGCTGACACTCGCTACGCCGTGAATCTGCTCGCCTGGACCCGGTGCGCGCGCGCGATCTCGGCCTCGTCCGCCCGGACGAGCGCTCCGCCCTGGACGACGAGCTCGCCGCCGACGTAGAGCCTGTCGACGCGGTGCGCTCCGGCGAAGACGAGCCCAGCGACCGGATCGGCTGCCCCCGCGAGCTCGAGCCCGTCGATCGGCCAGACCGCGAGATCCGCGCACAGACCCGACGCGATCGCGCCGATGTCGTCGCGGCGCAGCACCTCGGCGCCGCCTCGCGTGCCGAGCCTGATCGCCTCGCGCGCCGTCATTGCCGTCGGCCCGCCGCGACCGCGGGCGACGAGGAGTGCCTGCCTGACGTCGTTGAAGAGATGGCTGCGCTCGTTCGAGGCGGAGCCGTCGACACCGAGCCCGACGCGCACCCCGGCCTCCGTCATCGCGTGAACTGGCGCAACGCCGGCGCCGAGTCGGAGGTTCGAGGTGGGGCAGTGGGCGACGCCGGTGCCGGTCTCGGCGAAGCGTGCGATCTCGGGCGGGGAGAGGTGGACGCAATGCGCGCACCAGACGTCGCCGTCGAGCCAGCTGAGCGAATCCAGGTACTCGACCGGCGTGCAGCCGTAGAGCTCCTGGCAGTACGCCTCCTCCTCGACCGTCTCCGCCAGATGTGTGTGCAGATTGAGTCCCAGCCGCCTGGCGAGGTCGGCCGACTCGGTCATCAGCCGGCCGGTGACGGAGAACGGCGAGCACGGTGCGACCGCGATCTGGACGCGTGCGCCGGGCCCGGTCTCGTGCAGCTCGCCGGCGAGCCGCTCCGTGTCGGCCAGCACCGCGTCGACGTCCTCGACGAGCTCGTCGGGCGGCAGGCCGCCGTCGGAGACGCCGAGGTCCATCGAGCCGCGCGAGGCAACAAGACGGCAGCCGAGCTCGCGGGCGGCCTGCACCTCGGCTTCGACGAGCCCCGTGCGGCCGCGCGGGAAGACGTAGTGGTGGTCGAAGACGGTCGTACAGCCCGAGAGCATCAGCTCGGCGATCCCGGTGCGCGCCGCCGCGTATTCGGCCTCCGCGTCGATCCGGGCCCAGGTCGGGTAGAGCTCGACAAGCCATTCGAAGAGGGTTGCCTGCTGCGCCCGGGCGCGCGTCAGCGTCTGGTACAGGTGGTGGTGCGTGTTGACGAGGCCCGGCGTCACGAGCGCGCCGCCGAGACCGATGCGCTCGTCAGCGTCCGGCTCCCCGTCGGCGCCGACGGCCGCCACGACTCCGTCCTCGACGAGGATCCAGCCGTCCGGGTGCTCCGTCCCTGCGTCGTCCATCGTCAGCACATGTGCGTCGGCGAGCAGGGACTTCATGCCCGGGTACCGTATCGTTGGCGGCGTGGAAGTGATCACGCCCCGCAGCCTCGACGAGGCTCTGCGCGTCAAGTCGGAGCGCCCGGACGCGCGCCCGATCGCGGGCGGTACCGACCTGCTCGTCGAGCTCAACTTCGACCGGACGCGGCCGGAGACCATCCTCAACCTGGCCGAGGTTTCGGAGCTGAAGGGCTGGTCGCGGGACAACGGCACGCTCCGCTTGGCGGCCGGGCTGACCTACACGCAGGCGATGCAGCCGGACCTCGCCGAGCTTCTCCCTGCGCTCGCCGAGGCGTCGCGGACGGTCGGCTCGCCGCAGATCCGCAACCGCGGCACGATCGGCGGCAACCTCGGCACCGCCTCGCCGGCGGGCGACGCGCATCCGCCGCTCCTCGTCGAGGACGCGACCGTCGAGCTCGGGAGCACCCGCGGCGTCCGCCTGGTGCGGCTGACCGAGTTCTTCCTCGGCCCAAAGCGGAACGCGCTCGCCGAGGACGAGCTCGTCCTCGCGGTCCGGATCGACCCGAGCCGGCAGCCGCAGACGTTCATGAAGGTCGGGCCGCGGAACGCGATGGTGATCGCCGTCTGCTCGCTCGCGGTCGGGGTCGACCGTGAGCGCGGCGAGCTGCGCGCGGCGTACGGCTCGGCGGGACCCGTGCCCGCGCTCGTGACCGCCCCGCTCGACGCCCGCGCCGACTTCCCCGCGCTGGTCGCGGACGCCTCGAGCCCGATCGACGACGTCCGCGGCACCGCTGTCTACCGTCGCCACGCACTCAAGGTGCTGACCAAGCGCGCTCTCGATCGAGTGCTGGCATGAAGATTCGGCTGAGCGTCAACGGCGAGGCTCGCGAGGCGGACGTGTGGGCCGGCGAGAGCCTGCTGACGACGCTGCGCGATACGCTCGAGCTCCCCGGATCGAAGAACGCGTGCGAGCAGGGCGAATGCGGCTCCTGCTCCGTCCTCCTCGACGGCGACCTCGTTTGCGCCTGCCTGGTGCTCGCGGCCCAGGCGGACGGGCATCACGTGACAACGGTCGAGGGGTTGCGCGCAGAGGATGGGCTCCACCGCGTCCAGCAGGCGTTCGTCGAGGCGGGCGCCGTCCAGTGCGGCTTCTGCACCCCCGGCCTCGTCGTCGCGACTGCGGCGTTGCTCGAGCGAGTGCCGAGCCCGAGCGACGACGTCATCCGCGAAGAGCTCTCCGGCAATCTCTGCCGCTGCACGGGTTACGCGAAGATCTTCGACGCCGTCCGGCTGGCGGCCGCGCGGGCATGAGCACGACGCAGCCGACCAAGCTGCAACTCGGTCGGATCGGCGACGCGGCCACGCGGCACGACGCGACGCCGAAGGTGACGGGCGAGTTCGCGTACTCGAGCGATCTGAACGCTGCGGGAATGCTCTGGGGCGTCACCGTCCGCAGCCCGCATGCGCACGCGAAGATCGTCGAGCTCGACATCTCACAGGCGGTGGTGATGGCCGGCGTGCACGCGGTGTTGACGCACGCGGACGTCCCCGGCCAGAAGACGTACGGGCTCGAGTTCGCCGACCAGCCGGTGCTGGCCGCCGAACGCGTCCGCTACTACGGCGAGCCGGTCGCGCTCGTCGCCGCCGAGGAGCCGGAGCAGGCGCGCCGCGCCGCCGCGGCCGTCCGGGTCGAGTACGAGCTGCTCGAGCCGGTCGTCGACATGGAGCGTGCGACCGAGCAGCCGCCGCTCCATCCCGACCGGCCGACGATGGCGCACGGCTACCGCGAGGACGAGCGCCCGAACGTCGTCCGCCATCTCGTCATCCGGCACGGCGACACCGAGGCCGAGGGCGACGTCACGGTCAGCGGCGTCTACGAGATCGGGATCCAGGATCAGGCGTTCCTCGGCCCGGAGTCGGGACTGGCCGTTCCGGACGGCGAGGGCGGTGTCGACATCTACGTCGCGACCCAGTGGCTGCACGTCGACCGCGACCAGGTGGCACCGTGCCTCGGGCTGGCGCCGGAGCTGGTGCGGATCCACCTCGCCGGCGTCGGCGGTGCCTTCGGCGGCCGCGAGGACCTCTCGATGCAGATCCACGGCGCCCTGCTCGCGCTGCACACGAAGCGGCCGGTGAAGATCGTCTACAACCGCGAGGAGTCGTTCTTCGGCCACGTCCACCGGCATCCCGCGCGGATCTGGTGCGAGCACCGGGCGACGAAGGCGGGCGAGCTCGTCAACGTCCGGATGCGGATCCTGCTCGATGGAGGTGCCTACGCCTCCAGCTCGACCGCCGTCACCTCGAACGCCGCCTGCTTCGCGATCGGCCCCTACCGGGTCGCGAACGCGCTGATCGAGTCGACCTGCGTCTACACGAACAACCCGCCCTGCGGCGCCATGCGCGGCTTCGGCGCCGTGCAGACCTGTTTCGCCGCCGAGGCGCAGATGGACAGGCTCGCAGCCGAGCTCCGGATCGACCCGGTCGAGCTGCGGCTCCTGAACGCGCTCGGCAGCGGCGACATGCTCCCGACGGGCCAGGTGATCGAGGGCGTGCTGCCGACGGCGGAGGTGATCCGGCGCGCGGCTGCGCTGCCCGTCCCCGAGGCCGAGGCGCTGCCGCGCGAGGCGATCCGGCTGCCCGGCGGCGCCGGGAACACGACCCGCGGTGAGGGCGTGAAGCGCGGTGTCGGCTTCGCGGTCGGGTTCAAGAACATCTGCTACTCGGAGGGCTTCGACGACTTCACGGCCGCCCGCGTCCTCCTCCGGGCCGACGGCTCGGCCGAGATCCACTGCGCGTCGGCGGAGGTCGGCCAGGGCGTCACCGACGTGATCCTCCAGGTCGCGCGTACGGAGCTTGGCACCGACGACGTCGTGCTCGCCTCGCCGGGGACGGCCGCGGTCGGGTCTGCCGGATCGGCCTCAGCGTCCCGGATGACGTGGATGGCCGCCGGCGCGGTCCGCGACGCGTGCCGGGCCGCACTCGAGGAGCAGAAGCGCTCCGGGGGCGACGTCGACGTCGAGCGCGTCTACCGCCATCCGCGGACGACGCCGCTCGATCCGGAGACCGGCCAGATCACGGGCGAGCGCGCCCACGTCTCCTTCGCCGTCGCCGCGATGCGCGTCGTCGCCGAGGTGGACGTCGACCTCGGGCTGACGCGCGTCGTCTGGATCGGCACAGCCCAGGACGTCGGCAAGGCGATCAACCCGCTCGCAGTCGAGGGACAGATCGAGGGTGGCACCGCGCAGGGGCTCGGCCTGGCGCTGATGGAGGAGATCCGGACGAAGGACGGGCTGATCACGAATGCGAGCTTCACCGACTACCTGATCCCGACCGCGCTCGACATGCCGCCGGTGACGAGCGAGCTCGTCGAGGACGCGGAGCCTGACGCTCCCTACGGCGTCAAGGGCGTCGGCGAGCCGCCGACGGTCGTCTCCTCCGCCGCCGTGGTGTCGGCGCTCCGCGGCGCGACCGGACGCGAGCTGTCGCGGATACCGGTGCGTCCCGACGACATCGTCGGGCTCTAGGTCTCTAGCGCCGCAGCGCGAGCAGCGCGCCGACCGCGAGCAGCAGCACGCCGAGCACACGCGGCCAGCTCAGCGGCACCTGCTCGACGCCGAACCAGCCGTAGCGGTCGATCAGCACGCCCATCGCGAGCTGCCCCGCGATCAGGAGCCCGATCGTCGCCGTCGCGCCGATGCGCGGCGTCACGACCGTGATCGTCAGCACGACGACGACGCCCATGCCGCCGCCGCCGACCCAGTACCACCAGGGCGAGCGGAACGCGTCGCCGTAGCCGGCCAGGCTCTGACGAACGCCGAGCAGCACCACCGCCGCGATCAGCGCCGAGAAGAGGACGCTCGCCGCCAGTGCCTCGAACGAGCCGATCCGCTCGCCGAACCGGCCCATCACGGCGACCTGCACCGACCCGGCGAGCCCGGCGATCAGCGCGAGCGTCGCAGCGGCAGCCGTTCCTCCGGACACGGGCGCAAGCTATACGCTCCCGCACGTCCCTCGGCGAAAGGAGCAGGAGCGATGGTGCGGATGGCGGTCCTGTACGAGCGTGAGGTCGATCCGGAGCGGTACCAGCGTCATCTCGACGAGTTCGTCGACAAGGTGGAGTGCCGAGCGTTCCGCCACGGCAAGGCGTTCGGCTCGCCGTTCGACGCGCCGGCCTTCGCGTACTATGCCGAGTTCGAGTGGGCCGACATGGACGCGTTCAAGGCGACCGCCCGCTCGGACGCCTTCGCCGCGAGCGGCAAGGACGCGGTGGAGATGGGCATTCCCTTCACCGCCACCTTCGTCGAGCTCTCGGAGTGAGCGAACCGGACCAGCCCCGCCCCCTCTCGCCAGACGAGCTCGGCTTCGAGCGGATCGTCTACGAGAAGGACTACCCGCGGGCGACCGTGACGCTGAACCGGCCCGAGGTGCTGAACGCCTTCGACTTCCGCATGCTCCGCGAGCTCGCTCGCGCGTTCGAGGATGCATCCTGGGACGACGAGATCCGGGTCGTGGTCGTCACCGGCACCGGCCGCGCGTTCTGCGTCGGCGCCGACCTGCGCTCCTGGGGCGAGGACCTGCTCGGGAACTCGAAGGAGTACTGGAAGTGGTTTGGCGCTTTCAAGGACATGCACGACCGGCTCCGCGAGATCGGCAAGCCGACGGTCGCGCGCGTGAACGGGATCGCGGTCGGCGGCGGCAACGAGCTGCAGATGGCGTGCGACCTCGCCGTGATGGTCGACGACGCCTTCATCCGCCACGTCGGGCTCGAGCATGGCTCCGTGCCCGCGGGCGGCGCGACGCAATGGCTCCCGATCATGATCGGCGATCGCCGTGCCCGGGAGATGATCCTGCTCTGCGACGAGCTGCCGGCGGCGCAGGCGGCGGAGTGGGGGCTGATCAACCGGGCCGTCCCGGCTGCGGAGCTCGACGCCGCCGTCGACGAGTGGGTCGAGAAGCTCGCGCGGAAGCTGCCCGAGACGACGCGCTACGCGAAACAGCAGCTGAACTGGTGGCGCGACGTCTCCTGGCACGAGACGGTCGGTCACGCGCGCGACTGGCTCGCGCTCTCGATGCTCGGCGACGAGGCGCAGGGCGCGATCAAGAGCTTCCTCGACCGCAAGTAGACACCGGCCGCAGCGGACAGGTCGGGGCCAGGACCCCTCATGTCCGGCACGGCCACTCCGTTCTGGCCATCGCTGCCCCTTCTTCGCGAATCGCGCCGCCCAGGTCGCGGCCGGTGCGGACAAGAGGGGGTCCTGGCCCCGACAGCGTCCGCAACCGACGGGTTAGGCTCGCCCGATGAGCGAAGTCCTGACCGAGCGCGACGGGGCCGTCCTCACGATCACGCTGAACCGCCCCGACGTCTTCAACGCCTTCAACGCGGCGCTCCACGCGGCGCTGAACTCGGCGTTGCAGGAGGCGGCGGCGCCCGACGTCCGCGCCGTCGTGATCACGGGTGCCGGCCGCGGCTTCTGCTCCGGCCAGGATCTGAAGGAGTTCCAGGAGGCGCCGGGCTCGATCCGCGACCGGCTCGAGAGCACCTACCACCCGAACATCCGCGCGATCCGCGGGCTCGAGAAGCCGGTGATCGCGGCGGTGAACGGGCCGTGCGCCGGCGCGGGGCTCTCGCTCGCCGCCGCCTGTGACCTCCGGATCGCCTCCGATGCGGCGACGTTCGTCCCGGGCTTCATCGGCATCGGACTCGTGCCGGACTCCGGCGGCTCGTGGTTCCTCCACCGCCTGCTCGGCTTCGCGCGCGCGTTCGAGTGGATGACATCCAACCGCAAGCTCACCGCTGCCGAGGCACACGCCTGGGGGCTCGTCTCGGAGGTCGTCGAGGGCGAGGGGCTTGCCGCCCGCGCCGCAGAGCTCGCCGGCTTCTTTGCCGAGCTGCCGACGCGCGGGATCGGGCTGACGAAGCGCCTGTTCGAGCACGCCTACGACGCGACGCTCGAGGAGCAGCTCGCCCTCGAGGCCGAGTTGCAGCAGGCCGCGACCGGCACGGCCGACTTCGCCGAGGGCGTTTCCGCGTTCCTCGAGAAGCGCCCGCCGCGGTTCAGCGGGAGCTGAGCAGCCCGAGCAGCTCGTCCTCCTCGGGGAAGCGCCCCTCGCGCTGCTTCGAGAAGACGAGCTCGCCGTCGGCGACCACGTCGAACTGGCTGTGCTCGCCCTCGTGGGCCGAGGCGTCGAGGCCGTTCGCCGTCAGCACGGCCGCGAGACTCGCGGCCCGTCGGTCGTAGCCCCCTCAGACGGGGCAGTAGTGGATCTCGACGGCCACGGGCCGAGCTTACCCGGCCAGCTGTGGTCTGTGCCGCTCGGCGATTGCGGCGAGGTCGACGCCTGCCGGGAGCGTCCCGTAGATCCCGCCGGGGCGGTCGAGCCGTGACGCGCAGAACGCGTCCGCGACCTCGGGTGTTCCGTGGCGGACGAGCAGCGAGCCCTGCAGCGTCACCGCGAGCAGCTCGAGTAGCCGGCGGGCGCTCTGCTCCTCCGGCTCGGCGAGCTCCTGCTCGAGGCGAGCTGTCGCAGCGTCGAGCCGCGCGTCGGCTCCCGCTGCGAGGCGCACCTCCGCCAGAAACGCCTCCGCCGTCTCCGGCTCGCGCGCGAGCGCCCGCAGGACGTCGAGCGCGTTGACGTTGCCGGAGCCCTCCCAGATCGAGTTGAGCGGGCTCTCGCGGAAGAGGCGCGGCAGCTGCGACTCCTCGACGTAGCCGTTGCCGCCGAGGCACTCGAGCGCCTCGGCGACGAGTGGCGGCGTCCGCTTGCAGATCCAGAACTTCGCAACCGCCGTGGCGATCCGCCGGAACGGCCCATCGGCCTCGTCGTAGGCGCGCGCGAGCCGCAGCGCCGTCACGGTCGCCGCCTCCGACTCGACGGAGAGATCGGCGAGGACGTTCTGCATCAGCGGCTGCTCGGCGAGGAGACGGCCGAACGCCGAGCGGTGGGCGCTGTGATGGGTCGCCTCCGCCACGGCCCGCCGCATCAGAGCCGTCGACCCGAGCACGCAGTCGAGCCGCGTGTGCACCACCATCTCGAGGATCGTCCGGACGCCGCGGCCCTCCTCGCCGACGAGCCGCGCGACCGCGCCGTCGAGCGTGATCTCGGCCGACGCGTTCGAGCGGTTGCCGAGCTTGTCCTTCAGCCGCTCGATCCGGAAGCCGGGCTGCGGCCGCTCGAGCAGGAAGCACGAGAGTCCGGCCGGCGCCTGCGCGAGCACGAGGAAGGCCTCGCTCATCGGCGCCGAGCAGAACCACTTGTGCCCGTCGAGCTCCCAGGCGTCGCCGGCGGGCCGCGCCGTCGTCTCGTTGGCGCGCACGTCGGAGCCGCCCTGGCGTTCGGTCATCGCCATGCCGCAGAGCGCGTCGCCGGCCGTCAGCTGCGGGATCCACACGGCCGCCAGGTCGGGCTGCGCGCGCAGCGTCGGCACGGCGGCGAACGTCATCGAGAGCGGGCAGCCGACGCCGGCTTCGACCTGGCCGAGCAGCATGAAGAGCGTCGCCCGCGCGACGTGGGCGCCGGGACGCTCGTCCAGCCAGGGCAGCGACTGCAGCTGTGATTCGAGCCCGAGCCGGAGCAGCGAGTCCCACGCCGGGTGGAACTCGATCTCGTCGATGCGCTCGCCGTAGCGATCGTGCGACCGGAGCTTCGGCGGATGCTCGTTCGCGAGGCGGCCCCATTCGAGCGGCTCGCCGCCGAGCAGGTCGCCGAAGGCGGCGATCCGCTCCTCCCACACCGTGCCGCCCTCCCGGCGTAGAGCTTCAACGAGCGCAGGGTCCTGCTCGTAGAGGTTGTACCCGGCGAGCGGCGGCGGCTGGTTCGCGGTCCGGAGCGCCATCCGCACCATTGTCGCCGGAATCCGTCTCCGTCCGAGGTGCGTAGAGAAGGGCGTCAACTGAGGAAGGGGTCTCCATGCCGTCACGTCTTGCCGCCGCGCTCCTGGGCGCGGCCGCCCTGCTCGTTCCTGCCGCAGCCGCCGGAGCACCGGCCGGTCCGGCGGTGCCCGAGTCGATCACGCTGCCGACGAAGATCGTCGGCGGCGAGTCGGCCACCGGCACGCTCTGCCTCGACCGTGTCCCGGACACGCCGACCGAGGTGCTGCTGTTCAGCGACAACACCTTCCTCGTCGAGGTGCAGCCGAGCGTCACGATCGCCGGTCCCGACCAGTGTGCCGACTTCACGGTCACGAGCTTCGCGCGGTTCCCGACGACAGAATCGGTCGTGATCCTGGGATTCACCCCGGACGTCCAGGTCCAGCGTGTTCTGTTCGTGATCCCGACCGCCGGCGTCGACCTGGTCGAGGTCACGAAGGCGGATGTGACCAAGAACTTCTCCAAGGTCTCGATCACGGCGACGAGCGACGAGCCAGGCGCGATCCTGACCGCGTTCTCCGGGGGTGTCGAGCTCGGTGTCCTCGAGCAGAAGGGCGACCGCTACGTCGGCCGCTTCGACCTCACCCAGCCGATCAACAATGTCGAGGTGAAGAGCAGCCTGGGTGGGTGCGCGCAGCGCGCGGTGCCGTTCGGGAACAACTCGAACCTCTGCTGACGCCGTACCGTGTCGGTGTGGCGACGCGCTACATCGGCCGGCAGAACCTCGCGAAACGGCTCGGCCCGCTGGAAGGATCGGCGGGCCGGGCCGTCTACCGCGACGGCAGCGCCCGGATCGAGCTGGACGAAGCGGGCCTGACGGTCACGCCGCCCTTCGGCCTCCCGCATGAGGGCGAGTACGGCGTCGTCCGCGTCGGCCCGCTGCTGGATGCGCTCGAGGCTTCGCCGCGCGTCGCCGTCCTGCTGGTGCGGATGGGTGGCTACGCCGTCGGCGTCTTCGAGGGCGAGCGCCTGGTTGCGTCGAAGGTGGGGAGCCGCTTTGTCAAGGGCCGGCACAAGAAGGGAGGCTCGTCGTCGAATCGCTTCCGCCGGCGGCGTGGTGAGCAGGAGCGGGAGCTGGTCGACGCGGCTGCAGCCGAGGCCGCGCGCGTGCTGGAGCCGTGGCGCGGCCGTGTCGAGCACGTCGCGCTCGGCGGCGACCGCTCGGCCGTCGGCCGCGTGCTGGCTTCGCGCGCCGACCTGGCCTGGCTGGAGCCGCTCGCGCTCGAGCGCTTCTTCGACGTGCCGGAGCCGCGCCTGCGCGTCCTCGAGGCGCTGCCGTACCAGCTCTACGCCGCGAACGTCGTCGAGGAGCCGCTCTAGTCGTTCAGGTGAGCGACGGTTGCGCCGTCTGCGGAATCGCTCTCGTGGCGGTCGACCAGCGGATGGCCGCCCAGCTCGTCCCGCACGGCGGCTCGGACGGAGCCGGTCCCACGGCCGTGGACGATCCGGACGCTGGGCAAACCGGCCAGCGCTGCGTCGTCGACGAACGACCGCACGGCCTCGCGGGCCTCCTGCGCGCGCTGCCCTCGGACGTCGAGCTCGTCGGAGACGTCGCCGCGGGCGGCAGCGACGACCTTGACCGGTGCCTCCGCCTCCGGCTCCGGCTCACGCTGGCGCGAGGGCCGCAGCCGCGAGAGCGGGATGCGGAGCCTGTGGCCCGCAGCGCCCACGACCTCCGCCTCCTCGCCCTCGATCGTGGCGATTGTCCCGTGGACGCCGAGCGCCGGCGCCTCGACCGGGTCGCCCGCTGCCAGGGGGCCGGTGAAGGGAAGCGGCTCGTCGAGCTGCTTGATCGCGTGCTCCGCTCGGACGGCGTGCTCCGTGGCCGCGCCGAGCCTGCGGTCACGCTCGGGCTCGTCGCGGCGGTGGCGCCGCGCCCGCCGGATCTCCGTTCGCAGAGCGTCGAGCTCAGCCCGCGCAGCGCCGAGGTCGCGCTGTGCGTCCGCTGCGGCTCGCTCCCGCTCGGCGGCCGCGGATGCCTTGACGGCGGCGATCTCCTCCTCGAGCGTCCGCTCTCGCTCGCGCGCACGCCCCAACGCCACTCTGACTTCCGCGCGTTCCGCCTCCGCCGACGTCCGTTCGTCCGCTGCCGTCCGCTCGGCCGCCTCCGCCTCTGCCAGCAGCTCCTGGATCCGCAGCCGCTCCGGCGTCACCAGCTCGCGCGCTGACGCGACAACGGCCGCGTCCAACCCCAGGCGCTCGGCGATCTGGAGCGCGTGCGACGTCCCCGGCCGCCCGAGCGCGACCCGGTAGAGCGGCTCGTGCGTCTCGGGGTCGAAGCCGGTGCCCGCGTTCGCGACGCCCTCGGTCGCGCTCGCCCACTCCTTCAGCTCCGGATAGTGCGTCGTCACCAGCGTCAGCCGCGCCTGCTCGGCGAGCCGGGCGACAAGCGCCTGCGCGAGCGCCGACCCCTCGACGGGATCCGTGCCCGAGGCGAGCTCGTCGAGCAGGACCAGCGAGCGCTCCCCGGCTGCGTTCAGGATCGCGACGATGCTGGCGACGTGGCCGGAGAAGGTCGAGAGGCTCATCTCGATCGACTGCCGGTCGCCGATGTCGGCGAGCACCTGGTCGAAGACGGGTAGCGCGGCCGTCTCGGCGGGGGGGCGGAGGCCGGACTGATGCAGCAGCGCGGCGAGGCCGAGCGTCTTCAGCGCCACCGTCTTGCCGCCGGTATTCGGGCCGCTGAGCACGAGCGCACGGAGGCGACCGAGATCGAGGTCGATCGGGACGGCCGCCTTGGGGTCGAGCAGCGGATGGCGCGCGCCCGCGAGCCGCACCTCCTCCGAGACCTCGACCGGCGCTCCTTTCCAGCCGCGCGAGAGCGTCCCGAGCGCGAGCGTCAGGTCGATCCTGCCGGTCGTCTCGACGGCAGCGGTCAGAAGCGGGGCGGCCGCGCCGACGGTTGCCGACAGCTCCCGGAGGATCCGCTCGACCTCCTCGCGCTCGGCGCTCGTCGCCTCGGACTGACGGTTCGAGAGCTCGACGACGTCGAACGGCTCGACGAAGAGCGTCTGCCCCGAGTCGGAGGCGTCGTGGACGATCCCGGGGACGCTGCGACGGGCGCTCGCCTTGACGGCGAGGACGGGCCGGCCACCGCGGAGGGTGATGAAGTCCTCCTGCAGGTGCTCGCGCAGGTCGCTCGAGCGGACGAGCTGCTCCAGCTTGTCCCGGACGCGCTGGCGGCCGGTGCGGAGCTCGCCGCGGAGCTTGCGCAGCTTCGGGGTCGCGTTGTCGCGCAGGTCGGAGCCGTCCTCCTCGACGGCCCTGTCGATCGGCTTCGCGAGCGCCGCGAGCGCGGGGTCGATCGCCGCCGCGAGCTCGCGCAGGAGCGGCGCCGACGCCTCGTCGAGTGCGCCGCGCGCCCGCAGCGCCCCCGCCGCCGTGTCGGCCACGTGGCGCAGCGCCGAGGGCGAGAGCGCACCGCCGAGCGCGGCGTGCGCCGCCTGTTCGCGGACGTCGCGGATGCCGTCGAGCGGCGGCTCGAGCGACTCGTCCAGGAGCGCGATCGCCTCGGCCGTCAGTGCCTGCCGCCGCGCCACCTCGTCTGGGGCGGACGACGGCTCGAGCTCAGCGGCGAGCGCAGCGCCGAACTCGGTCGCGGTTGCACGCGCGAGCCGTTCCCTGATCGCGGGGAACTCGAGGACGTCGAGCGCATTGGCATCCACGTGCCGAGTGTAGGCTCGCCCGCGATGGACGTCATGGTCTTCGTCGAGGTGCCCATGGGCTCCCGCAACAAGTACGAGGTCGACGCCGAGACCGGCCACGTCGTCCTCGACCGGCGCCTCTTCACCTCGATGAGCTACCCGGCCGACTACGGCTTCATCGAAGGGACGCTCGGCGAGGACGGCGACCCCCTCGACGCGCTCGTGCTCGTCGGCGAGCCGACGTTTCCCGGCTGCCGCATCCGCGCGCGCGTCGTCGGCGTCTTCCACATGACCGACGAGAAGGGCCCCGACGAGAAGGTGATCCTCGTGCCGCTGAAGGACCCGGCCTGGATGCGTGTCCACGACATCCACGACATCCCGCCGGAGTACCGGGACGAGATCGAGCACTTCTTCCAGGTCTACAAGGATCTCGAGGAGAAGAAGACGGAGACGCGCGGCTTCGGCAACCGCGCCGAGGCCGAGGCTGTGATCGACGAGGCGAGGCGGCGAGCGGGCTGACGCTCTTCGAGTCCGTCGCCCGCGAGGCGGCCGCTGCGCACGCGGCGGTGCCGCAGCTCAGCGACGACGCCGTTGCGTCGGCGCTGTCGCTGGCAGCGGCGCGGATCTCGACCCAGTCCGAGCGCGTGCTGGCCGCGAACGAGGCGGACGTCGCCGGCGCCCAGCTCGACGAGGGTGCTCTTGACCGGCTCCGGCTCGACCGAGAGCGTCTGGCGGCGATCGCCGCGCAGCTGCACGAGCTTGCAAGCCTGCCGCCCCTCGAGCGACAGGTCACGGCGTGGACTCTGCCGAACGGCCTCGAGGTGTCGGAGCGCCGGATCCCGATCGGCGTCGTCGGCGCCAACTTCGAGGCGCGCCCGAATGTCGCCGTCGACATCGCGGGCCAGCTGCTGAAGAGCCTGAACGGCGCCGTGCTGCGCACCGGGGGTGCCGCACTCCGGACCGTGACGACTCTCGTCGACGAGGTGCTGCGTCCGGCACTCGCCGACGCAGGCCTGCCGCCGGACACCGTCGGGCTCGTTCGCTCTGCCGACCATGAGGGCGCCCGCGTGCTCGTCTCGCTGCCGCGGCTCGTCCCGCTCGTGATCCTGCGCGGAAGCGGCGAGGCGACGGCCGCGCTGGCGCGGCTCGCCGCGGAGCAGGGGGTTCGGACGCTGGCCCATGCGGAGGGCGGCGGCGTGCTCTACGTCGCTGCGTCGGCAGACCCGGACAAGGTCGAGGCGCTCGTGGAGGCGAGCCTCGACCGGCTCGGCGTTTGCAACCGGCTCAACCTCCTGCTCGTGGATGCCGCCGCGGCGTCAATGCTCGACCGCGTCCTGCCGCTGCTCGCTCGGCTCGGGATCGAGCCGCTTGGCACCGAGCGCGCGCGGGCACATGCAGCGCTTGCTCCGCTCGACGTGCGACTCGGACACGAGTGGGCGAACGACCCGGAGCGCGTCGCGACCGTGACCGTCGACGTCGTCGAGGGTCCCGAGGAGGCGGTCGCGATCGCGAACGGCGAGACCTCGGCTCTGGCAGCGACGATCGTTGCGGAGGACCCCGACGCCGCGGAGGTCTTTCTGCACGGCTACCGTGGCACGGCGGCGTTCTGGCAGGCGCCGACGCGCTTCACCGACGGCTTCGCGCTCACCGGCGCCCCAGAGACCGGGATCAACGTCGACTGGGTGCCGGGGCCCCGCGGGCCCGTCACCTATCGCGATCTCTGGCTGCGTCAGTACCGCGTCGTCGGCAACGGCACACAGCGCCGGTGAGCCGGCCGGTCGTCGTCAAGCTCGGCTCGGCGCTCGTCGTCGACGCTCGTGGCCGCGTTCGACGTCAGCTCCTGCGTGCGCGTGCGGCTGAGATCGCCGAGCTCGTCAGGGCCGGGACGCCCGTCTGCGTCGTCTCCTCCGGCGCGATCGCGCTCGGGCTCTCCTCGCTCGGCCTGACGTCTCGTCCGCGCTCCCTCCCTCGGCTGCAGGCAGCGTCGGCGCTGGGCCAGTCGCGGCTGCAGCGCTCCTGGGAGGAGGCATTCGCCCGCGCTGGGCGCCAGGCCGCCCAGGTCCTGCTTACCGGCGCTGAGATCGCGGACCGGCGCGCGTATCTCAACGTTCGTGGCGCGCTCGGTGCGCTCTTCACGGCCGGGGCGGTGCCGGTCGTGAACGAGAACGACGCGACCGCGACCGACGAGATCAGCTTCGGCGACAACGACGCGCTCGCCGCGCAGGTGGCCGTGCTCTGCGGCGCCCGGCTGCTCGTGCTCCTCACGTCCGTCGGGGGCGTCTACACCCATGCGCCCGGCACCGCCGACGCGGCGCTGATCCGCGAGGGGGCGGACGTGGGCGCGGCCTCGTTCGGGCCTGCATCGGTCCTCGGCCGCGGCGGGATGGAGAGCAAGATCCAGGCCGCCGAGCTCGCGGCAGCAGCGGGGATCGCGACCGTGATCGCGGACGGGACGTCGGCGTCGGTGCTCGCCCCGCTGATCGCCGGCGACGCGCGCGGGACGCGCTTCCCGGCCGCGGCAGGCCCGGACTCGGCCTACAAGCTCTGGCTTCGCTTCGGCAAGCGCGTCGACGCGGCGATCACGGTCGACGACGGCGCGAGGCGGGCGGTGGTGGCGGGCGCAAGCCTGCTCGCGGTCGGCGTCGTCGGCTGGACGCCCGAGTTCAGCGCGGGCGACGGTGTCGAGCTTTGCGGGGAGGACGGTGCGCCGTTCGCGCGCGGGATCGCATCGGTCGACGCGGGCGAGCTCGCTGGCCGGCCGGCCAACGTCGAGGCCGTGCACCGTGACCGGCTCGTGCTGCTTTGACCCGAGCAACTCGACCAAGTTACTATTGCAACGTGACGCCCTGCGCGGTATGAACCTGGAGCTAGGGCAGGACAGCTCAGGCGCGGACATCTGGTGGGGGCCAGGTCCGCGCCTGCGGCCGCCGGCTGCAGGCCGCTCTAGGCTGCGAAGAGTCGCGTCGCGCCGTAGTAGCTGCCGTGCGACGCGAGCCGCGACCAGCGGACGGTCGTGCCGCGTCTGGGCGCGTGGATGAACTTGCCACCGCCGGCGTAGATGCCGACGTGGCCGAGGCCGGAGAAGAAGACGAGGTCACCGGCTCGCAGCGAGCCTCGCGAGACGCGGCGCCCGTGCCCGTACTGGCCGGCGGCATAGTGAGGCAGCTGGATCCCGACCTTGTCATAGACGTACTGGACGAGCCCGGAGCAGTCGAAACCGGCCCCCGGCGAGGCGCCGCCCCAGCGATAGGGGATGCCGGTCAGGTGATTCGCGATCTGGACGGCGCGCAGGCCCACGCTCAGCCGTTTCTTGGCGTGCTTGGCGTGCCGTTTGGCGGCGTACTTCGTCGTCTGCTTGTGCGGCGGCTTGGCGGCGGCGGCGCTCGCGGGTGAGGCGAGCCAGCCGCTCCCCAACACGAGTACGAGCGTGACGAGGGCGGCGACGATGGCGTTCAGTGCGGCGCGCGGTGCGCGTCGGGTCATGCTCGACTACCTCCAAACGGCGCTTGCTCTCCGGGGCGTAAGAAGGGACCACCCGGCGGGGCGCCTGATTCGCTTCCGCGAACAAGGATCGCCGACATTCCCCCATGCCGCTAGACCCGAATGGGTCAAGGAGCCGTGAGGAATCTGTGCGGACGCCTCAGATCGTCTTGAACTGCTCGAACGGCTGCTTGCAGGCCGTGCAGTAGCGAAGCGACCGGCACGGCGTCGGGCCGAAGATGTTCTCGAGCCGAGTCTCGGTCGAGCTGCAGTACGGGCAGCGGTGGACGGCCAGCTGCAGCTGCAGCAGCGTCGTGGCGCCCTCCGTACGTGGCGCGGGCGGCGCGAAGCCGGCCTCGCGCAGCCGCTCGCGCCCCGCCGGCGTGATCCGGTCGGTCGACCAGGAGTCGTCGAGCAGGACGTCCACCTCCGGCTCGCCGCCGAGCGCGGTCACTGCTGCCTCCATCTGCGTCCGCATCGTGTCGAGCGCGGGGCAACCCATGAACGTGGGCGTGAACTCGATCCGCACCCGCCCAGCGTCGACCGCGACCGACTTGACGACGCCGAGGTCGACGAGCGAGACCACCGGGATCTCCGGATCGGGGATCTCGGCGAGCGCCTCCCACACCGCCGCTTCGGTTACCACTGGGCACCGACGGGGGCCGAGCGGCGCACCATCGTCATCTCCTCCCAGAGCGCAGCGAACTCGTCGCCCGGTGCGCTGCGCTCGACAGCCTCGACCTCCGGCCGGCCGACGCGCTCCGCCAGCGCGGGACGCAGGTCCGGCTCGAGCACGCCGAGCGCGTACGGCCACAGCTCCGCGACCGCCGCTGCGTAGCGCTCCTCGCCGGCGAGGCGCTCGAGCCACATCTCGGCGTGGAGGCGGTGGTAGACCTCCTCGCGCTCGATCTTGGCCGCGATCCCGGCGAGCTCGGCGTCCTCGTGCTCCTTCAGCCGCTCGATCCGGATCGCGTCCGCGGTCTCGTAGAGAACGTGCCGCGCGATCGTCCGCGCCCAGTCGGGAACGAGCCGCAGCTGGACGAGCGGCGCGCAGCGGTACTCCTCCGGCCTGCGGTCGAACGCGAGCGCGTCCGCGTCGGTGCCGAGGTCGGCGGCGGCGAGGTCGTAGAGGGCCCGCGCATGGCCGATCTCGTTCTGCGCGATCGAGGAGAAGGCGACGTCCTCCTCGAGGAACGGCGCGATCCCGGTCCATTCCGAGTTGCGCCAACCGAGGATCAGCTCGTCGTCGGCGAGCTCGAGCAGCAGCCGTGCCCGCTCGCGATTCATTCCCGCTCCGACGCCGGCAAAGCCGGCATCTCCGCGTCCGCGCGCTCCGTCGAGCCTACGCGCGCCCGCGCCTCCTTCAGCCGCGCCTTGATCGAGTAGCCGTCGACGCGGCGGTACTTGAGGTCGAACTCGTCCGGGAACTCCTCGATCGTCGTGATCGCCTCGCGCGGCACGACCCAGAGCGCCACCGACTCCTGCCGCCGCGCGTAGAACTCGCGCGCGTACGCATCGGCGAACGCCTTGTCCGGCGCGTGGAAGGAACCGCCGTGCGTGAACGGCTGGCCCTTCCGCTCCTGCCTGAAGACCTCCCAGATCACGCTGCCTCCGCGAGGACCACCTTCGAGACCCAGTCCGTCTCGGCCCGCGAGAGCCGGCGGAAGTCGAGCCGCTCCTGCGACGCCGGCCCGTGCCCGGTGACGACGGCGAGCAGCTTGTCCCAGTCGGGCTCGGTGTACTCCCAGACGCCGTCCTCGTTGCGGCGCAGCTTCGGGTCGGGGATCTCGAGCCCGAGCTCGAGGATCTGCGGCACGTAGCCCTCGAGGAACTGCTGCCGCGCGTCCTCGTTCCCCTGGCTCTTGATCCGCCAGATCACCATCGGGTCTTCCTCGGCGGGGATCGGCGTGCCGTGGAAGTGCATCAGCGGTTCCCACCAGCGGGTGAGCGCCTCCTGCACCAGCTCGCGCTGCGCCGGCGTCCCAGTCACCATCGCGAGGATCGTGTCGCGGCCGTGGAGAATGTGGAACGACTCCTCCCAGCAGACTTTCTTCATCACCCGCGCGTAGGGCGCGTACGAGCACTTCAGGAGCGCCTTCTGGGAGATGATCGCGGCCGCGTCGACGAGCCAGGCGATCACGCCGACGTCGCCCCAGCTCTTCGTCGGGTAGTGGAAGACGTTGTGGAACTTCGACTTGCCCGAGATCAGGTCGTCGAGGCAGGCGCTGCGCGGCTTGCCGAGATCCTCGACGACGCGGTAGATCAGCTGGCAGTGGCCGACCTCGTCCTGGATCTTCGCGGTCAGCGCCAGCTTCCGCTGCAGCGTCGGTGCGCGGAGGATCCAGTCGCGCTCGGGCAGGACGCCCATCAGCTCCGAGTTGCCGTGCATCTCGATGAACTTGATCAGCCGCTTGCGGTACTCGTCCGGCATCCAGTCGTCGGTCTCGACCAGCCCACCGGACTGGACGTAGTCGAGAAACTCCTGCTCGCGCGCCTCCACGATCTCGCCTCCCTGCCGAACGGTCGTTAGCATTGAGTGTATCGGCACACGCAGGAACGAGCTGACCCGCCAGGCGGCCCGCCTCTTCGCCGAGAAGGGCTACCACGGCACGTCGATGGGCGACCTCGCGACGGCGATGGGCCTCCAGAAGGGCTCGCTCTACTCGCTGACCGAGTCGAAGCAGGAGCTGCTCTTCGAGACGATGCGGGAAGGGGCGGCCGCGTTCCACGCCGGCCTCGATGCGATCCCGGAGGAGGCCGGCGCGGCCGAGCGGATCCGGCTCGGGCTGCGCGCCCACCTCCGGGTCGTCGCAGAGCAGCTCGACATGGCGACCGTCTTCATCCGCGAGTGGCGCTACCTCGAGGGCGAGCGCCGCGAGGAGATCGTCGCCGAGCGGCGGCGCTACGAGGAGCGGGTGCGCGCGCTCTTCCGCGAGGGGCGCGAGCGGGGCGAGCTCCGGACCGACCTCGACGACGGCGCCGCGGCGCTGCTCGTCCTCTCTGCGGCCAACTGGGCGTACACCTGGCTCACGCCTGGGCGCGACACGGACGCCCTCGCCGACTCGTTCGCCGCGATCCTCGTCGACGGCATCCGTGGCTACGCGCCGCCGCGCTGAGATGCGGACGACGCTGATCGTCAACCCGTACGCGAGCCGGGTCACTCCCCAGTTGGCGGAGCGCGTCGCCGCCGCGCTCGGCGACGTTCAGACCGTGTTCACCGAGCGTGCCGGCCACGCGACCGAGCTGGCGCGAGACGCCGACGCCGACGCGGTCGTCGTCTTCTCGGGCGACGGCGGCTTCAACGAGGCGCTGAACGGCGTCAGGCCGGAGACGCTCCTCGGGTTCGTCCCCGGCGGTGGCACGAGCGTGCTGCCGCGCGCGCTCGGGCTGCCGCGCGATCCGGTTGCCGCAGCGCGGCAGCTTGCGGTCGGACGGACGCGGCGGATCGGGCTCGGGCGGGCGAACGGCCGCCGCTTCGGCTTCGCCGGCGGCGTCGGCCTCGACGCGGAGCTGATCCGGCGGATGGACGCCCGCGGCCGGCGCGCGGACGGCAAGCGGCCCGGCGACGCCGTCTTCGCGTGGACCGCCGTCAGGACGCTGGCCGAGTCGCGGGTCCGCTTCGATCCAGCGCTCGAGGTCGACGGGCACGGCCGCGCGGCGTTCGCCCTCGTCGCCAATGCCGACCCGTACAGCTACGTCGGTCGGCTGCCGCTCCGGCTCCCGCGCGGGGCGCGACTGGAAGGTGGCCTCGACGTGCTCGGTCCGCGCTCGTTCCGGCTGCGCTCCTTGCCGGGCGCAGTCCGTTACCTCGTCACCGGACGAACGCGGCTGCCGCTGCTCGAGCTGCACGACCAGGATCGAATCGTGATCCGCTGCGACCGGCCGCTGCCGCTCCAACTCGACGGCGAGGACGTTGGCGACGTCACCGAGGTCGTCTTCGAAGCCGAGCGCGACGCCGTTACGGTATTGGCGTGAGGCTCGCGGTGGTCACGTTGGTCGCGCTCGTTCTCGCCGCCGCCGTCGCGGGGGCCGACTACCGCAACCCGACGGCAGGCGCCATCGTCGCGCTCCAGACGCCGGGCATGCACCTCGCGAAGGTGAAGCGGAACGTCCAGTACAAGGCCGGTCTCCGGCTCGACGTCTATCGGCCGGCTCGAGCGAGCGGCCGCTTGCCCGTCGTCGTCTTCGTCCACGGGAACGCTCGCGGAACCGACAGCCCGAAGGCGTCGGGTGTCTTCGTCGGCTGGGGTCAGCTCGCGGCCGCATCGGGGCTGGCCGGCGTCACCTTCGACCACCGCGAGGACCCCGAAGACGTCGTGGCGGCGGTCCGCTACGTCCGCCGAAACGCAGCGCGGCTCGGAATCGACGCCAGCAGGATCTGTGTCGCCGGCTTCTCGGCCGGCGTCCAGCTGTCGATGCTGCCCGCGCTCCAGGGGCGGCTCGGAGAGCTCCGCTGCGCGGTCGGCTACTACGGACCACTGCACGCGGAGCTGGCGCAGCTCTCCCCGCTCGCGTACCTGCGCGCAGGTGCGCCGGCGACGCTGCTCGCCAAGGCCGGACGCGACAGCCCCGCGATCAACCGGTCGATCGACCGTTATGTCGCCCGCGCGAAGGAGGTTGGCGCGCGCGTCGAGCTGCTCGTGCAGCCGACCGGGCCGCACGGCTTCGAGACGACGAAGGACGCGAAGACGCGGAGCGTCATGCGCCGGACGCTCGACTTCCTGCGTGAGCGGCTGTTGCAGGCGCGTTAACGCCGACCTGTCAGACTTGACATGTCGGCGGGAGCTGCGTTCACTCGGGGGATGCGACGGCTGGTGATCCTCGCCCTCCTCCTCGCGGGCTGCGCGGGCACCGACGAGCCGCAGCCGCCGACGCCGCTCCAACAGGAGCTGCGCTCGCTGGCCGACACGATGGAGTCGACCCATCCAGATCTCTTCCACGACGTGCCGCGGGCGACGTTCCGTGCGCAGGCGGCCGAGCTCGCCGACCAGGCGCCCGAGCTGAGCCGGGATGAGCTCGTGGTCGGCCTGATGCGCCTTGCCGCGCTGCCCGGCGCGCGCGACGGCCACACCGCGATCTACCCCTTCGACCACCACGCCCGCACGCTGCACGTCTACCCCGTCCGGCTCTACGACTTCCCCGACGGGCTCTACGTGGTCGGCTCGATCAGCGACGAGGATCTGACCGGGCGCCGCGTCACGGCGATCGACGGCACGTCGATCGAAGACGTGGTCGAGCGGGTCCGGCCACTTGTGCCGCGCGACAACGAGTCGGGCTTCCGCTGGCTGCTGCCGGAGTTCGTCGCGACCGCCGAGGTGCTGCGCGGCCTCGGGGTCGTCGAGGGGGACGCCGCCACCTTCTCGTTCGCCGACGGCAGCGAGGCGACGCTCCTGCCGGTCGAGGCGGGCGAGGTCTCATCGACGCTCGGGGGCGCTCCGGCGCCGCTGCAGACCGAGCACGACCCGGTCTGGCTGCGCAGCGTCGACGACCCGCAGTGGCTGACGACGCTGGAGGACGGCAAGGTCGTCTACCTCGGCTACCGGCTGACGACGGACTCGACCCACGAGCTCTCCGAGCGGCTCTTGGCACTCGCACGGCAGCCGTCGGTGCGGCGTGTCATCGTCGACGTCCGCCTCAACCACGGCGGCGACAACACCACGTACGGCCCGCTGCTCGACGTGCTCTCGCGGCCGGCCATCGAGCGCAAGCTCGTCCTCATCACCGGACGGTCGACCTTCTCGGCCGCGGGAAACTTCGTCGCGGACGTCGATCGCGGCACGACCGCGACGCTCGTCGGCGAGCCGGCCGGCGGCGCGCCGAGCCAGTGGGGCGATGCCGCGTCAATCCCGCTCGGTCGGGTCGGGTTGACCCTCCACGTCGCGACCTCGTACTGGGAGTTCGGGCCGCCGGGAGACACGCGCGCGGAGACGCCGGTCGACGTGCCGCTCGAGCCGACCGCGGCCGACTTCTTCGCCGGCCGCGATCCCGTGCTCGCCCGGGCGCTCGCCCTTCCCTGACGAGCGGGCCGGAGAGGTATCGTGCGCGCCGGAATGGCGAGCACGATGCCCGCGGAGCGCGATCTCCGCCGCGTGATCGGCGACGGCGAGACCATCCCGGACGGCGAGGTCGATGGGCTCGACGAGCAGGAGCTGCTCGCGCTCTATCGCTCGATGATCCTGCTGCGGACGTACGACGAGCGCTCGGTCGTCTACCACCGCCAGGGTCGGATCGGGACGTACGCGATCTTCTGGGGCCATGAGGCGATCCAGGCGGGCGCGTTCCACGCGCTCGAGGACGACGACTGGATCTTCCCGAGCTACCGCGAGTCGGCGATCGGGCTCCTGCGCGGGATGCCGGCGGCGACGATCCTCTCCTGGTGGCGCGGCCATCCCGCCGGCTGGTGGAACCCGGCCGACTACAACCTCGCCTCGATCTGCGTCCCGATCGCGACGCAGGTGCCGCACGCGGCGGGTCTCGCCTGGGGCAAGCGGCTGCGCGGCGAGAGGGCCTGCGCCCTGACCTTCTTCGGCGACGGCGCCACCTCTGAGGGCGCGTTCCACGAGGGCGCCAACTTCGCCGCCGTGATGCGGGCGCCGCTCGTCCTGCTCTGCAACAACAACCAGTGGGCGATCTCGACGCCGCTCTCCGCGCAGACGAGGGCGGAGGCGCTCGTGGACAAGGCCGCCGGCTACGGAATCCCGGGGACACGGGTCGACGGCGGCGACGTGCTCGCCGTCTACGAGGCGGCGCGCGAGGCGGTTGGCCGCGGCCGGGCGGGCGAGGGGCCGAGCTTCATCGAGGCCGTCACCTACCGTGCCGCGCCGCACGCGACCGCGGACGACCCGAAGGCGTACATCGATCTCGAGCGGGTCGAGGAGGAGCGTGCGAACGAGTGCGTCGGCCGCTTCGCCGGCTATCTCCGCCGCCAGGGCGTGCTCCACGACGCACTCGACGAGCAGATCAAGGCGGAGGCAGCCGACGTGATGCGCGCGGGGATCGCGGCCGCCGAGGCCGAGCCGCCCGCGGACGTCGGACTCGTCTTCGAGCACGCGCTCGCGGATCCGCCCGAGTCGTTCGCGCACGACCTCGCCGAGCTGCGGAGGATCCTCGGTGGCTGAGCTGCTGTTGGTCGAGGCCGTCAACGACGCGCTCCACGTCGAGATGGAACGCGACGCCGACGTGCTCGTGCTCGGCGAGGACGTCGGCCGCGCCGGCGGTGTCTTCCGCGCCACCGCGGGTCTGCGCGACCGCTTCGGGCCGGACCGTTGCGTCGACACCCCGCTCGCCGAGGCCGGCATTCTCGGCTCGGCCGTCGGGCTCTGCATGGCCGGCTACCGGCCCGTCTGCGAGATGCAGTACGACGCGTTCTCGTATCCGTGTCTCGATCAGTTGATCACGCACGTCGGCCGCTATCGCTGGCGGACGGGCGGCAAGATGACGTTCCCGATCACGATCCGGATGCCCTACGGCGGCGGCGTGCGTGCGCCCGAGCTGCACGACGACTCGCCGGAGACGTACTACGTGCACACGCCCGGGATCAAGGTCGCGATCCCCTCGACGCCGGCCGACGCGAAGGGCCTGCTCGCGGCCGCGATCCGCGATCCCGATCCGGTCGTGATCCTCGAGCCGAAGCTCGTCTACCGAACCGAGCGCGGCGAGGTACCCGAGGGCGACCACGTCGTTCCGCTCGGCAAGGCGCGGCTCGTGCGGGAGGGGACGGACGTGACGCTCGTTGCCTACGGCGCGATGGTGCCCGTTTGCGAGAAGGCGGCGGACGAGCTCGACGTGTCCGTCGAGGTGCTCGATCTCCGCTCGCTGAAGCCGCTCGACGAGGAGGCGCTGCTCGCGACCGCGGCGAAGACGGGCCGCGTCGTCCTCGTCCAAGAGGCGCCGCGCACGTGCGGCTACGCCGCGGAGCTGGCTGCGATCCTGGCGGAGAAGGCGCTGCTCGACCTGCAGGCGCCGGTCGTCCGCGTCACCGGCTACGACGTGCCCTATCCCTACTGGCAGATCGAGGACGCGTACATGCCGTCGGTCGCCCGCGTCGTCGACGCGGCTCGCAAGCTGCTCGCGTTCTAGTGCTGCACGAGCTGCCGCTCGACGCGTCGGTCCTGCACGGCCACTTCTCGCGCGAGCTCGAGCCGGTGCTCACCGCCGAGCCCGGCGACTCGGTCCGCTTCTCGGTCCCGAACGCGGGCTGGGACGTGGGCCGGGACGAGCCGTTCGCGTCGCGGAACCCGGAGCTCGACACCGGCCATGCGCTCGCCGGCCCGATCGAGGTTCGCGGCGCCCGCGCCGGCCAGACGCTCGCGGTGCGGATCGACCACGTCACTCCGGGCGCCTGGGGCGTCACGCACGGCGGCGCGGGTCACCGGCTCGACTGGGAGCTCGAAGGAGACGTGGGGCGCGCAGCCGGCCGCTCGGTTCGCCTGGCGCCGTTCCTCGGCGTGCTGGGGATGCCGCCGGACGAGGCGGGCGTGCACTCGACGACGCCGCCTCGGCGCTGCGGCGGCAACATCGACTGCAAGGAGCTCGTCGCCGGAACGACGCTCTACCTGCCGATCCCGGTCGACGGCGCGCACTTCTCCGGCGGCGACGGCCACGCCGCCCAGGGCGACGGGGAAGTCTCGGGGACAGCAATCGAGGCACCGGTCGACGCGCAGGTCACGCTCGACGTTCGCGAGGACCTCGAGCTCGAGTGGCCGGTCGCCCGCATCGAAGGGGCCTGGCTGACGTTCGGCTTCGACGAGCATCTCGGTCGAGCGGCGAGGATCGCCGTCGACGGAATGCTCGACCTGATGGAGCGCGAGCTCGGGCTCGCCGGGCCCGATGCCAACGCGTTCGCCTCCGTGGTCGTCGACCTGCGGGTGACGCAGGTTGTCAACCTGGTGTTCGGCGTGCATGCGGTGCTTCGTGACGACGTCTTTCTGTGAGCGAGCGGCTCCGGCTCTGGCTCGAGCAGGGTGTAGGTGTGGGCGGATACCGGCTCCGCGACGCGGCGACCGGGGAGCCGGTTCGCTGGGAGGATCCACGGATCAGGGTCGTCGCGGCCGCGGGTGTGAGCTACCGCCCGGAGGCGCTTCTCGACGCCTCCTTCGACCCGCCGCGGCGGCTCGCCCTCGTCCCGGAGCCGACGAACGAGCACGATCCGAATGCGGTCGCGATCTGGAACGAGGAACGGACGCTTCAGGTCGGCTACGTCCCTGCCGCCGTCGCTCCCGAGCTGGCCGGAGACGAGCAAGCGCTCTCGCTCTGGCGGGTCGAGGGCGGCCTCCGAGTCCTGATCGCACCCGCCGGCGCCTGGATCGGGACCCCGCGGTAGCCTGCTCGCCGTGGCCTACGAGTTCAAGCTGCCCGATCTCGGCGAGGGCCTGACGGAGGGTGAGATCGCCCGCTGGCTCGTCGCCGAGGGGCAGGAGCTCGCCGAGGACGACCCGCTCGTCGAGATCGCGACCGACAAGACGACCGTCGAGATCCCCTCGCCGGCGGCAGGCACGGTGACGAAGATCCTCGTCCAGGAGGGTGCGGTCGTCCCGGTCGGCACCGTCCTCGTCGTCATCGGCGGCGACGGCGTCGAGCCGACCGCGGCCGAACCGGCTGCGCCCGCAGCCGCCACGTCTGCGCCGGCGTCCGAAGTTCGTGTTCCTGTCACACAAGCTCGCGTGCAGGCCACGCCGGTCGTGCGGCGGATCGCGCACGAGTTGGGCGTGGATCTGGCTCAGCTGAGCGGTTCCGGGCCGAACGGACGGATCACCGAAGACGATGTCCGAAAGGCCGGGGGCGGCGAGCTTGTGTTACAGGAACACAAGCCCCCGGAGGGACGCCGCGAGCCCGTGCGCGGCGTGCGGCGGCAGATCGTCGAGCACCTGACGCGCGCCCACGCCGAGATTCCCGCGGTGACGTTCGTCGAGGAGGCGGACTTCACGGACATCGACCTCGCGCTGCTGATCCCGCTCGTCCTCCGTGCGACAGCCGCCTCGCTGCGCGAGTACCCGGAGCTGAACGCGCGCCTCGAGGGGGACGAGATCGTCTATCTGGACCGCTGCGACATCGGCGTCGCCGTCCAGACAGACCAGGGACTCGTCGTGCCGGTCGTGCGCGCCTGCGGCGACGCCTCGCTCGAGCAGCTCGCGGCCGAGGTGGAGCGGCTCGCCGACGCCGCCCGCGCGGGCACGCTGAGGCCCGAGGAGCTGCGCGGCGGCACCTTCACGATCACGAGCGCCGGCAAGCTCGGCGGCGTCTTCGTGACGCCGCTCGTCAACCATCCCGAGGTCGGCATCCTCGGTGTGCACCGGATCGGCCCGCACCCCGTCGTTCGTGACGGGGAGATCGTCGTCCGCCAGATCGGCAACGTCTCGGTCACCTTCGACCACCGCGTCGTCGACGGGGCACGGGCGGCGGCGTTCACGCTCGACGTGATCGCGCGCCTCGAGTCCGGTCTCTCCTCCTAGTCCCCTCTCTCACCGTGGTCGTTGAGCTGGGCGCGGATCTCGCCGCCGGGCCACTTGCTCGTGTGCACGTTCGCGTACGCGTGGCCGGCCCGCATCGCTGCGACGATCTCCGCGAGGTTCCCGACCTCGATCCCCTGCGCCACAGGCCCGATCACGTCCGCGGCCTCGATGTCGCCCTCGACGGTGCCCGACTGCGGGCAGTCGTCGTCGGTGGGGACGTTCAGATTCGTGCAGAGGAAGAACGAGATTCCACCGTTGACGGCGGTCTTGCCGAAATGCACGTGCGCCTGGAGCACGTTCCCCTCCAGCCCCGAGTAGCTGAGCGTGTAGTGCAGCGAGCTCTCGTCGGGCGTGAGCTTCGCCTCGAACGAGCCGCTAGCGGTGGTGGACACATCCAGATTCTCGGCGTAGCCGAGCATCGGGTCGCCCTTGAAGCTGTTCGTGCCGCTTCCGGCGATCGCGTACGAGCCGACGCCAAGCAGGGCGATCACGCCTGCGACGGCGATGACCCTCAGTGCGACCTTCGACATACGTACCTCCCCGGTCGTCGTGAAGCGGGCCGACAGACCCGCCAGAACGGACCTACGCGGCCGGGGCGCCGGCGGTTTTAGGCTGCGGCGAGCTCGTGCAGGTGCGGCTCGAGCATCGCCTCGATCTTCGGCGCGCTCGTCCGCCCCTCGAGCCGCGAGACCGCGCGCTTGTGCTTGACGAGGACGAGCGTCGGCACGACGCCCACGGCGAAGCGCTCGGCGAGCTCGGGACTCGCGTCGACGTCGACGCGGCGGATCCGAAGCCGGTCGCGCTCCTTGCGCTCGAGATGCGCGAGCAGGCTCTCCATCCGCCGTGCGGGGCCAGAGCGCTCGGACCAGAAGAACACGAGCAGCGGCCGGTCGTCGTTCACGGATCTCCCTCCTGGACAGCGGGCGTACGGGTCGCGTGTTGTATCTCCAGAAAACGCCCGGTCGAAACGCGGGGGCGTCTCTACACTGACCGGGCGATGGGCGACTGGTACACGATCGGGCTCGCGCTCGGGATCGGCACGGCCCTGGGCGTCCTCTTTGCCGGTCTGCTCTCCTCGACGCCGCTCGGACGCATCGCGGCGATCGCGCTCGCAGGTGCCGCCGGTGCAGCTGTCGGGCTCGTGATCGAGGACTGGACCGAGGCGGTCGCCGGAGCAGTCGGAGGTCTCGTCGGAGCCGCCGCCGCCGTCATCGTCGTCAGCGGTGCGCTCAGGCGCGGCGGTACGCGCGGCGGCCTCGCGCTGATCGTGGCCGCGGTGGCGGCCGGCCTCGCCGGGCTCGCATTCGTGCCCGGTGCCGGCTATCTCCTGGCGCTGGCGCTGCCGGTCCTCGCGTTCCGCCTCCGCCGCACCCAGGCCGACCGGTACGCCGGCCTGCGCAGCCTTGCCCGCGACTGACGTGGTCAAGCCTCTGATCCTCGTCGTGATCGACGGTCTGACGCCGTCGATGCTGGAGGACACGCTCGAACGCGGGGCCGCTCCTTCGCTCGGGCTCCTGGCGGAGCACGGCCGCTACCGCCGGGCGATCTCGACCTTCCCCTCGCTGACTCCGGTCTGCCTGTCGGCGCTGGCGACCGGGGCGCATCCCGACGTGCACGAGATCCCGCATCTGGTCTGGTTCCACCGCGGCGAGCAGCGGCTGGTCGAGTACGGCTCCTCGTTCGGCGCCGTGCGCGCGGCGGGGACGAGGCAATCATTGATCGACACGATCTACGGCCTCAACGCGAGCCATCTCGGCAGCGGTGCGGTGACGGTGTACGAAGCGCTCGAGGACGCCGGGCTGACGACGGGGGCGATCAACATCACGTGCTACCGGGGCCGTCACGCCCACCGGCCGACGGTGCCGTTCCTGACCCGCCCGGCGCACGGGCCGAGCCGTTTCTTCTTCTACAACCTCTTCGAGTCGGACGTGACGGGCGCTCCGCTCTCCGTGCGCAACCGGCCGCGCGGGACGATCGACGCCTACGCGACCGCGGTCGGCCGCTGGCTCGTGACGCGCGACGGCTTCGATTTCCTCGTCTTCTACCTCTCCGACTACGACTACGCGTCGCATGCGCAGGGTCCCGACGCCGCCCACGCCGCCCTTGCGCGCTCTGACGAGGCCGTCGGAGCGCTGATCGAGGCCGCGGGCGGCGCAGACGAGTTCCTCGAGCGCTACGCCGTCATCCTCTGCTCCGACCACGGCCAGACGCCGGTTCGTGAGGTCGCGCGGCTGCAGGACGCCTTTCCGGACGAGCTCGTGACGGCGTCGAACCGCGCCGGCATGGTCTACACGGATCGCGAGCCGGCGACGCTTGCGCGACGGCTGGACGGCAACCCCGCCGTCGACGTCGTGCTCTGGCGTGAGGGGACGAGGCTCGTGGCACGGCGCGACGGAGCCGACGGCGACGTCTCGCAGCTCGACCATCCCGACGGTCCCGCACGCGCGGCCGCAGCGCTCGCCAACCCGAACGCGGGTGAGCTGATCGTGTCGGCCGCTGCAGGCTGGGAGTTCGCCGACCTCGCCGGGCGCCATCATGCGGGCGGGGGCTCGCACGGGTCGCTCATCGCCGGCGACTCGGAGGTGCCGATGCTCGCGGTCGGGCTCGACGTCCTGCCCGCCTCGATCATCGAGGTCATGCCCGCCGTGCTCGACCACTTCGGCGTCCCGGCACCACCGTACGCACGAACGCCGGCGAAGGCATGAACGGCGGGCCGGAGCTGGCGAGGCTCATGGCCCGGAGAGGGATCCGCGACGAGAGGGTGCTGGCCGCGCTCGCGACTGTGCCGCGCGAGCAGTTCGTGCCGGAGCAGCTCCGCCGGCACGCCTACGCCGACCGTGCGCTGCCGATCGGGTCCGGACAGACGATCTCGCAGCCGTTCATGATCGCGACGATGCTGGAGGCTCTGGCGCTCGACGGCGGGCGGGTGCTGGAGGTCGGCACCGGCTCCGGCTACCAGGCGGCGCTGCTGGCCGAGCTCGCCGACGAGGTGGTGACGATCGAGCTCGTCCCCGAGCTCGCCGAGGTGGCGCGGCGGACGCTCGCGCGGACGGGCTACGGGGAGGTCGACGTCCGCGTCGGCGACGGGACGCTCGGCGTGCCCGAGTGCGCACCCTTCGACGGGATCGTGGTGGCGGCTGCGGCGCCGGCGGTGCCGGCGACGCTCTACGAGCAGCTCGTGTCCGGCGGGCGCATCGTCGTCCCGGTGGGGAGCCGCCGAGAGCAGTGGCTCGAGATCGTCGAGCGCGGCGCCGACGGTCCGAGCCGGTCGCGGACGGTCCCGTGCCGCTTCGTGCCACTCCTCGGCTCGGCAGGATTCGGCGACTCCCGGGCCGGGTAGCGTGTCTCCCGTGCCGGGCCAGACGCCATCGACGTTGCTGCGCGCACCCGTGCTCACGCGCGGCATCCGCCTGGGTGAAGTCGAGAACGTGCTGCTCGACGTGGAGGAGCCGAGGATCCTCGGGCTCGAGGTGCGCTGCGGCGACGGCGCGAGCCGGTTCCTGCCCTTCGCGACCGCGCGCCGCGGGGCAGCTGGGATCGAGATCGAGAGCACGTTCACGCTGCTCGACGGGCCCGAGCTCGCGTTCTACCGTGCGCACGGCCGGACGCTCGCGAGCGTGCCCGAGCTCGCAGAGGCGCGGATCGAGCCCGACGGCGCGCTCGTGGTCCCGCTTTCGCCGCGCACGTAGCGGCTAGGCTGCCGCGGCGATGCAGCGCTCCACCGCTCCCAGCGCCACGGCGGCGCTCGCTCGGACGCGCGGTGCGCTCGGCAGGCGTGAGAACTGGCTGCAGCTGATCCGCTTCTGTCTCGTCGGCGCGAGCGGCTACGTCGTCAACCTGGCGGTCTACACGCTCTTGTTGAAGGTCGTCGGCGTCCACTACCTGCTCGCGGCGACCGGCTCGTTCCTCGTCGCCGTCACCAGCAACTACACGTGGAACCGGCTCTGGACGTTCCGCGGCCAGCGCGGCCACGTCGCCTACCAGGGGCTGCGCTTCCTCGTCGTCTCGACGATCGCGCTCGCGGCGAACCTCGCGATCCTGGCTCTGCTCGTCGACACGTTCGACGTCGGCAAGGTGCTTGCGCAGGCGATCGCGATCGTGCTCGTGACCCCGTGGAACTTCGTGGGAAACAAGCTCTGGTCGTTCGGAAACGGCTCCCGTTAGCCGCCGCCCTGGCGGCGCTGGCGCTCGCCGGGCCGGCGGCCGCGGCGCCGACCGAGCCGGTGTTCGATCAGGACGGACGGCTCGTCGAGACGCCCTTCGTCCCCTCGGAGGGCGCAGCCCGGCTGACCGAGGCGCAGGCGACCGCGATTCTCCTCCGCCACGGGAAGGTCGCCGACTGGCTCGACCGCTATCCGCCGAAGCCGCAAACGGACGCCGAGTACCGGCCGGCAGCCGACGAGTGGGTCGTGAAGGCCTGGTCGGGCGAGGCGGGTCAGATCGTGCTGGGGAAGGTCGGCGACAGCACAGGCGGGGTGACGGAGGCGTGGACGGGACCGCAGGTCGCCTGGACGATGGCGCGCGGCGGCGCCGGGGCGTTCGGCGGCAAGACGATCAACGGCGTCTGGCTCTGGCTGACGTTCTGCGCGCTCTTCTTCGTCGGCCTCGCCGACCTACGGCGGCCGCTAGCGCTGCGCAACCTCGACCTCCTGGCGCTGCTCTCGTTCTCGATCTCGCTCCGCTTCTTCAACGAGGGCGAGATCTTCTGGAGCGCCCCGCTCGCCTATCCGCCGCTCGCGTACCTGCTCGGCCGCTGTCTCTGGATCGCCCGGCGCGACCGGCCGCCGCGTACGTCCGCTTCCGTCTGGCCGGTGTGGCTGCTCGCAGCCGCGTGCGTCTTCCTCGCCGGCTTCCGGGTCGGCCTGAACGTCGAGGCGCAACGGAGCGTGATCGACGTCGGCTTTGCCGGCGTCGTCGGCGCCCAGCGGATTGTGAACGGTGAGATGCCGTACGGGCACATGCCGGTGCAGGAGGATCTGAAGCCGTGCGGCACCGCCGACGCCGAGGGCGAGATCCGGGAGCGGATCCAGACCAACGGACGCTGCGAGGCATCGAATCCGCGCGGCGACACCTACGGGCCGGTCTCCTACCTCGCATACCTGCCCGGGTATGCCGTCTTCGGCTGGTCCGGAAAGTGGGACGAGCTCTGGGCCGCACACGCGACCTCGCTCCTGTTCGACGGCCTCTGCATGCTCGGGCTCGCGCTCGTCGGCCGGCGCTTCGGTGGGCCACGCCTTGCGGTGACGCTCGCCTTTGCCTGGGCCGCGTACCCGTTCACGCTCTATGCCTCGAACTCGAACACGAACGACGCGATCATGCCCGCTTTCCTGATCTGGGGCTTCTGGCTTGCCTCCTCCGCCTGGGCGCGCGGGGCGGCGGTCGCGCTCGCGGGGTGGACGAAGTTCGCCGCGCTCTTGCTGGCCCCGCTCTGGCTCTCGTATCCGGACGGCCTCCGTCTCCCAGTCCGCCGCTTCGCGCTCGGCTTCGCGGGCGCCACGCTCGCCGCCTTTCTGGTCCTCCTGCTCGAGCCCGACCCGCTCCACGCGGCGCGCGTCTTCGGCGAGCGGACCTTCGGCTTCCAGCTCGACCGCGACTCGCCGTTCTCGATCTGGGGCTGGGGGCAGTACCACGCCGCCGGCGTCCCCGACCTTCACCTCGCCCAGCAGGTGCTGCAGGTGCTCGTCGCCGCCGGCGCCGTCCTGACCGCGTTCGTGCCGCGACGCAAGTCGATCCTCCAGCTCGCCGCCCTCACGGCCGCGATCCTGCTCGGCTTCGAGCTCGTGCTGACGCACTGGTTCTATCTCTACATCCCCTGGTTCTTCCCCTTCGTCGCCTTCGCCCTGCTCTACCGACGTGACCGCGCCGCGCCGGTTCACTGAGCTCGCGGCGGTCGGCGCCGCCGCGCTCTTCCTGCTCTCGTGGACGGCGCTGCACACGGGCTGGTACGACGACGGCGAGATCGTCGACATCCCGGTCTACGCGGGCTACGGCAACGCGATCGAGGCGGGCGACGTGCCGTACCGCGACGTCAGGCCCGAGTACCCGCCCGGAGCCCTGCTCGCGTTCGTCGTCCCGGCCCTGCTGAGTGACGACGAGTCGGGTTTCCGCGATGTCTTCGAGCTCCTGATGGTGCTGTGCGGCGTCGCGACCGTGCTGCTCACCGCCGTGTCGCTGCGCGGGCTCGAGGCGACGCGAGCGCGGACGCTCGGCGCGCTGGCGCTCGTCGCGGCGTTCCCGCTCCTGCTCGGCTCGGTCGTCCTGACGCGCTTCGACCTCTACCCGGCGGCGCTCGTCGCGGCTGCCCTTGCCGCGCTCGTCCACCGGCGCGACCGGCTCGGTTCCGGCCTGCTCGGTGCTGCGGTGGCGGTGAAGCTCTATCCGGCCGTGCTCGTGCCGATCGCGCTCGGGTACGTCTGGCGGCGCCGCGGCGGCCGGGAGGCGCTGATCTGCCTGGGTCTCGCTGCCGGCGTCGTCCTCCTCGCATTCCTTCCGTTTCTCGTCGTCGCGCCGGAAGGCGTCGCCCACAGCCTCGGGCGGCAGCTGTCGCGGCCGCTGCAGATCGAGAGCCTCGGCTCGGGGCTCTATCTCGCCGCGCACCACCTCGTCGGGCTGGACGTCGAGATGCGCTCCGGCCACGGCTCGCAGAACCTGCACGCGACCGGCACCGCCGTCACTGCGGTCCTGCTCGGCGTTGCGCAGATCGCGGTGCTCGCCTGGATCTGGCTGCGGCGACCCGCTGCGAACGAGGAGCTCGTCCGCTGGAGCGCCGCCGCGCTCGTCGCCTTCGTCGCGCTCGGAAAGGTGCTCTCGCCCCAGTTCCTGATCTGGCTCGCACCGGTCGTTCCGCTCGTCGCCGGGCGGCGCGGCCTGCGTGCCTCCCTGCTGCTCGCGCTCGCGCTCGTGCTGACGCAGCTCTGGTTCCCGTCCCGCTACTGGGAGCTCGCCCGCGAGCTCGATCCCCTGCCCTCGACGCTCGTCCTGCTCCGCGACGTCGTCCTCGTCGCGCTGCTCGTCGTGCTCGTCAAGGAACGTCGACGCGAAGAGCCTCGATCGCCGTAGCGCGGCCGGACTCGTCGCAGTCGATCAGGGCGCCCTCGATCCGCACGCCTCCCTCGGCGGTCTCGAAGCGGACCGGCATCCCGGTGCGCATTCGGTGGATCGCCAGGTTCGCCTTCACCCCGATCACGGAGTCGTGCGGCCCGGTCATCCCGACATCGGTGAGCGCCGCCGTGCCGCCACGCTGGACGCGGGCATCGGAGGTCTGGACGTGCGTGTGCGTGCCGAGCACCGCCGTCACCTTCCCGTCGAGCCAGCGCGCCAGCGCCACCTTCTCGCTCGTCGCCTCGGCGTGGACGTCGACGACGATCACCTGTGCCTGTTCGCGCGCCTGCTCGACGAGCCCGTCGACGAGATCGAACATCGAGGCGGCCGGGGACATGAAGAGCGAGCCGAGCACGTTGATCACGGCCACCGGCGTGCTGTCGGCCGCCTGCCGGACGGCGAGCCCGCGGCCCGGTGTCAGCGGCGAGAAGTTGGCCGGGCGGATCACCTGCTCGGACGACTGCAGGTACGGCCCGATCTCGCTGCGGCGCCAGGTGTGGTTGCCGAGTGTGATCACATCGGCGCCGGCGGCGAGGATCCGTGCCGCCAGCTTGGGCGTGATCCCGACCCCGTCGGCGGCGTTCTCGCCGTTGACGATGCAGAACGAGGCGCCAAGCTCCTCCTTCAGCTGCGGCAGGCGCTCCTCGACGGCCCGCCTGCCCGGCGCACCGACGACATCGCCGACGAAGAGGACTTTCATCCGGAGCAGTCCGTACGTCCGTCCTGTCCTGCCGACCTACGCACCGCGAGCAACGCGCCAGGAATGGCGGCTAGCGAACCGACAGCAGGGCCGCCGGTCGCACTGAGAGCGAGACGTTGCTGCCCGCGTCCTGGGTGTACCGGGCGAGCGCCTGGCGCTCGACGGACGTGAGGTCCACGATCGTGCCCACCTTCGTGCGGGCCTTCTCGACGCTCGAGCCGACCGTCAGGGCCGGATCGGCACGCAGGTGTGTCAACGAGACGACGACGGACGGGGCGTGGAGCGGGCGGACGTCGATCCGCGCGCCGTGCGTCCGGTTCGAGAGCACGTAGTCCGTGATCCCGACGACTGTGCCGTCGACCGGCGAGTAGACGTCGGTCCCCGGCGCGGCGCCGACCGACAGCACGGACGTGCCCGGGCCGCGGTCGCCGCGGAGCTGGTACCAGACGAGGCTCGTCTCGCTCGTGCCGGCGAGCTTGTGCCAGAGCCGCGCGAAGAGCCCCGCGTTCCCCTGCCGCCCGATCGGGTCGAGCTGGAGCGAGCCGTCACCCGCGTGGTGGTAGCCGATCGCGGTCACCGCGCTCTGGGAGACCGGCAGCTGCAGGTGCAGGCCGCCCGCGGTCGCGACGATCTGGCGGAGCGGCTCGCCGCCCGGAAGCACGGCGGGTGTTGCGAGAGGCTTCGTCGCGACAGGGTCTGCGCTCCAGGTGCCGAACGCGGTCAGAAGCAGGGTCAGCAGCACGACCGCCGAAAGGAGGGCGGTCAGGAGGAAGCGCGCGGTGTGCCGCTCGGGCCGCCGGCGCCGGGCGCGCAGCCGCTCGATCTCCCTCCGGTTTCGCGCTCGGGTCGCACGCGGCGGCACCGCATGGCGGGTGGGGGCCGAAGCCATGGGCGGCACCATAGCCGACCCTGCGGAAATCTTGCACTCGAGTGCGGGCCATCTGCACCGGTCCGGAGCGATGCCTCGGACGGGTGATGACAAGAGGCGTGATTCGAGGATGCTGACCCGGACGGTTCCCTGCGGCCGAAAGGCGGAACGGCATGTCTGTGGCAGAGCTGAAGCGGAAGCTTCGCAACTCCCCGTACGCCGCGCTCCAGGTGCGGATCACCGGGGCCTAGCACTCCTCGTGCGGGCGGCGGCGGCGACCCCCCAGCGCCGCTGCCTGCGTACAGTGTCGGCGTGAGCGCATTCCCCGCGACACGCCTGCGGCGGCTGCGCCGGACGGACGCCATCAGGGGTCTCGTGCGGGAGACGCGGCTCGACCTCGATGACTTCGTGCTGCCGCTCTTCGCCGGGCCCTCGACCGTCCGGAACGAGGAGCTTCCTGCGATGAGCCGTTACTCCCTCGAGGATCTCGTCGCAGAGGCCGGCGAGCTGGCCGGCCTCGGCGTCAAGGCGCTGCTCCTCTTCGGCGTGCCGGAGGAGAAGGACGACGAGGGGTCGGGCGCGTGGATCGAGGACGGGATCGTGCAGCGGGCGCTACGGGCCGTGCGCGCGGAGCAGCCCGAGCTTGTGCTGATCACCGACGTCTGCCTCTGCGAGTACACCGCGCACGGCCACTGCGGCGTCATCCGCGACGGCGAGGTCGCGAACGACGAGACACTCGAGCTGCTGGCGCGGACTGCAGCGAGCCACGTCGACGCCGGCGCGGACGCCGTCGCGCCGAGCGACATGATGGATGGGCGTGTCGGCGCGATCCGCGAGGTGCTGCCGGAGACGCCGATCGTCGCGTACGCGGCCAAGTACGCCTCCGCCTTCTACGGCCCCTTCCGCGACGTCGCCGAGTCGACGCCGTCGTTCGGTGACCGGCGCGGCTACCAGATGGACCCGGCCAACGTGCGCGAGGCGCTGCGGGAGTGCGAGCTCGACCTCGCCGAGGGCGCCGACGTGCTGATGGTCAAGCCCGCGCTGCCGTACCTCGACGTCGTCCGCGCGGTGCGCGAGCGCTTCGACTGTCCCGTGGCGGCGTACAACGTGTCGGGCGAGTACGCGATGGTGAAGGCCGCCGCTGCCGCCGGGCATCTGGACGAGCGCCTGGCGGCGCTCGAGTCGCTCACCGCGATCAAACGTGCCGGCGCCGACCTCGTCTTCTCCTACTGGACGAAGGAGCTCGCCCGTTGGCTCTGAGGCAGAAATCGGATCTGGCCCGCCGCGCCGAGAAGCTGATCCCTGGCGGGGTCAACTCCCCCGTACGCGCGATGCGGAGTGTCGGTCTCGACGAGCCGGTCTTCATGCGCAGCGGCAGCGGCTCGACGGTCGAGGACGTCGACGGCAACCGCTACGTCGACTGGGTGATGAGCTGGGGCCCGCTCGTCTTCGGCCACGCCGACGAGGAGACGCTGGCGGCGATCGCCGACGCGGCCCGGCGCGGGACGACGTTCGGTGCGCCGACCGAGGGTGAAGTCGACCTCGCCGCCGAGATCGTCGACGCGGTCCCGTCGGTGGAGATGGTGCGCCTCGTCTCCTCCGGGACCGAGGCGGCGATGAGCGCGATCCGCCTGGCGCGCGGGTTCACCCGGCGCGACCGGGTGCTCAAGTTCGCCGGCTGCTACCACGGGCATTCGGACGGCCTGCTCGCCAGCGCGGGCTCAGGTCTCGCCACGCTCGGGATCCCCTCGAGCCCGGGTGTCCCGAGTGCGACTACCGCCGACACCGTCGTCACCAGCTACAACGACGTCGACGCGACGGCCGCCGCGGTCGAGCGCTACGGCGAGGGCCTTGCGGCGATCGTCGTCGAACCGGTCGCGGGCAACATGGGCGTCGTCCCGCCCGAGCCTGGCTTCCTCGAAGCACTGCGAGTGCTCTGCGACGCCTCCGGTGCGCTGCTCGTCTTCGACGAGGTGATCACCGGCTTCCGCATCGCCCGCGGCGGCGCCCAAGAGCGCTTCGGCGTCCTGCCCGACCTGACGATCCTCGGCAAGATCGTCGGCGGGGGCCTCCCTGCGGCGGCGTTCGGCGGCCGGGCGGACGTGATGGAGCGGCTCGCCCCGGCGGGCGACGTCTACCAGGCCGGGACGCTCTCGGGCAACCCGCTCGCGACGGCCGCCGGTACGTCCGTCCTGCGCCGCCTCCGCGATCCGGGTGTTTACGAGGAGCTCGAGGCGAAGGGCGCCCGGCTCGAGTCGGGACTCGCCCAGCTCGGCCGCGTCCAGCGCGTGGGCGCAATGGCGACGCTCTTCCTCCGCGACGACCCCGTGCGCAGGTTCGAGGATGCGCAGGCGAGCGACACGGAGCGCTACGGCGCCCTCTTCCGCCACCTGCTCGAGCGCGGGATCTACATCGCGCCGTCGCAGTTCGAGTGCCTGTTCGTCTCGCTCGCCCATTCGGACGAGGACATCGACCGCACCGTCGAGGCTGTTGGCGACTTCTTCCGCGACTGAGGTGTTCGGTGTGATCGCGGCGGAGGCGGCGGCCGAAAGCCCACTCTGGGGCGACGCGTTGCGGGCCGATCCCGAGTGCGTGCACGTCTTCGGCGAGCTCGTGCCGGAGCGGTTCGCGCTCGGCGTCGAGACGATCTACGAGGGTTACCTGCTCCACTACGGCCGGCCGCGCCTCTTCACGCCGCCCGACGAGGATGTCGCGCTCCTGCTCGGCGACTACCTCTATGCCCACGGTCTCGTCCGGATCGCCGCCACCGGCGACCTCGACGCTGTCGCGGCGCTCGCGGAGCTGATCTCGGCGTGCGCTGCTCTCCGCGCCGACGGCGAGAGCGGCGACGGCGACGCCTGGCTGGCCTGCGTCGGGCGGCTCGGCGGCGAGCCCGGGAGCGGCGCTGTCGAGAGCTCGCTGCGCGCGCACACCGAGCGGGTCGGTTAAGCTCGCGCCATGACCGCCTGGCTCCTGGCCAACGCAGCCGAAGAGGGCAGGAACGTGATCGCCGGCATGCTCGTCGTCGGCCTGGTCTTCATCGCGGTGATCGCCCTCGGCGAGCTCTCGCGCATGGCACGCCGCCGGCGCGGCAGCCACTAGCGCCTCCGTAGACTGGACGGCGATGACGCCTCCGGCAGACCTGCGCGAGTGGATCCGCCTGCTCGAAGGCGAGGGCGAGCTCGTCCGCGTCGCGGCCGAGGTCGACCCCGATCTCGAGATCACGGAGATCGTCGACCGGACGGTGAAGGCCGGCGGGCCGGCACTCCTGTTCGAGAACCCGAAGGGCTCCGACCGGCCGCTGCTGATCAACCAGTTCGGGACCGAGCGGCGGATGTGCATGGCCTTCGGGGTCGAACGGTTGGACGACGTCGCGCGCAAGCTCGAGGATGTGCTCGAGATGCAGCCGCCGCAGGGCCTCGCCGAGAAGGTGCGCGGGCTGAAGAAGCTGAAGTCGATCGCCGACTCGCGGCCGAAGGTCGTCTCGCGCGGTGCGAGCCAGGAGGTCGTGCTCACCGGTGACGACGTCGACCTCGGCCTGCTCCCGATCCAGCGCTGTTGGCCGGGCGACCCGGCCCCGTTCATCACGCTGCCGGCTGTGATCACGAAAGACCCGCACACAGGCGTCCGCAACGTCGGCATGTACCGGATGCAGAAGATCGACGCGCGCTCGACCTACATGCACTGGCAGATCCACAAGGACGGCCGCGCCGACTATCTCGCGACGGACGGGAAGATCCCCGTCGCCGTCGCGCTCGGGCTCGACCCGGTCACCGCCTACTCGGCGAGCGCGCCGCTGCCGAAGCACATCGACGAGTTCATGCTCGCCGGGTTCCTCAAGGGCGAGCCGGTCGAGCTCGTGCAGGCAAAGACCGTCGACCTCGAGGTGCCTGCGAACGCCGAGATCGTGCTCGAGGGGACGATCGAAAAGGGGGAAGTCGGGCTCGAGGGCCCCTTCGGCGACCACACGGGCTATTACACGCCGCCGGAGCCGTTCCCCGTTTTCCGGCTCTCCGCGATCACGATGCGGCGCGACGCGATCTACCCCTCGATCGTCGTCGGCAAGCCGGTGCAGGAGGACGCGTGGCTCGGCAAGGCGACCGAGCGGATCTTCCTGCCCGCGATCCGGATGACCGTGCCGGAGATCGTCGACTACGACCTGCCCGTCTCCGGCGCGTTCCACAACTGTGTGATCGTCTCGATCCGCAAGGCCTTCCCCGGCCATGCACACAAGGTGATGCACGCGATCTGGGGTCTCGGGATGCTCAGCCTCTCGAAGTCGGTCGTCGTCGTCGACGCGCACGTGAACGTGCACGACTACGCGGAGGTCTTCTTCTACGTCGGGGCAAACGTCGACCCGAAGCGCGACGTCGTCATCGCAGAGGGCCCGCTCGACCACCTCGACCATGCGCCGACGCGGCAGTTCGTCGGCGGCAAGCTGGGGATCGACGCGACCGCGAAGCTGCCGGAGGAAGGGGCGCGCGAGTGGCCCGAGGAGATCGCGATGAGCGAGGAGATCCGAGAGCTCGTCGACCGCCGCTGGGCCGAGTACGCGATACCGACGCATGTCGACGGGGTTTCGGTACAGAATGGCTCTCGCCGCGGGTTGCGGCAGCTGATACGTCGTTGACAGCGCGCCAGACGCAGGGGTTGAATCCAGACACTTGAGCGAGAACGACCAGCCGCACCTGCCGCCGCCGAGCCTGTGGCCGATCGGCTTCGCCGTCGGCATCGCGTGCGTCCTGACCGGGATCGTCGTCAGCGAGATCGTCGCCGTCGTGGGTGCGGTGATCGCGCTCGCGTTCGGCTTCCTCTGGCTGCGCGACGTGACCAAGCCCGTCCGCACAGCCCCGGAACCGATCGAGCCGGAGCAGCCCGAGACGTACAAGGCGATCGAGCCGGCCCGGGACGACGAGCCCGAGACGTATCCGCGCAGCACCTTCCTCTCGGCGGCGACGCTCGGCCTCGGCGCCGTCATCGGCGGCCTGATCACGGTCCCAGTGCTCGGCTTCGCGGTGCTGCCCTCGTTCACGAACCAGGACGAGCAGGACGTCGAGCTCGGGCCGATCGACGAGTTCCCCGAGGGCGAGTTCGTGATCGCGACCTACATGGAGGACCCCGAGGTCGGTGAGGTGACGCGGCGGACGATGTTCATTCGCAACAACGGTCGCACCGAGGCGGGAGAGCCGTCGTTCACGATGCTCTACTCGCGCTGCGCGCACCTCGGCTGCCCGGTGCAGCCGAACGGGCTGATCGACGAGGAGGGCGCGAAGACGATCGGGCCGCAGGACACGAGGCTGATCCCCGTCCTCGCCACCGGCTTCGGCTGCCCGTGCCACGGCGGCCAGTACGACACCGAGGGCAACCGGACGGCAGGCCCGCCCGTGCGCGCGCTCGACCGGGCCCAGTTCTCGATCAAGAACGGCAACCTCGTCCTGGGCGAGTTCTACTCGGTCGCCGAGGTCGAAGGTGCTGGCGCCCGGGCGCGGATCTACTCCTACGGCCGCCAGGTGCCGGGCGTGCACGTCGACGGCCCGTCGGCCTGGCTGTATCCGATCGAGGTGCCGCAATAGCCACGGCGCCCACGCGCAGCCAGCAGCTCAAGCACGTCGCCCTCTATCCGCTCGACTGGCTCGAGGAGCGCTCCGGTCTCGTCGGCGCGACCAAGTACTTCCTCTTCCGCAAGGTCCCACGCGACACGAGCTGGTTCCACACGCTCGGCTCGGCGACGCTGACCGCCTTCCTCGTCCAGGCGATCACGGGCGTCGTGCTCGCGTTCTATTACAAGCCCGACCCGGACTCGGCCTACCAGTCGATCCAGTTCATCACCAACGACCTCACGCTCGGGTGGCTCGTCCGCGGCATGCACAAGTGGGGCGCGAGCGTCTTCATCATCCTGATGTTCTTCCACATGGCCCGCGTCTTTCTCTTCGGCGCGTACAAGTATCCGCGCGAGCTGAACTGGATCATCGGCGTGCTCCTGCTCGCGATGGGCATGCTCGAGGGCTTCACCGGCTATCTGCTCCCGTGGGACCAGACGGCGTACTGGGCGACGGTCGTCGGGATCAACCTGAACGGGACGGCGCCGGTGCTCGGCCCCTTCCTCGCGCAGTTCCTCTCCGGGGGCGCCGAGATCGGGTCGGACACGCTGAGCAAGTTCTATTCGCTGCACATGCTCGTGATTCCCGGGGCGATCATCGGCCTGATCATTCTCCACCTCTACCTCGTGATCCGGCTCGGCGTCAGCTCGCCGCCGTGGTCGCCCGAGGCCGCCGGGCGCGACCGGGTCGAGCCGCCGGCGCCGAAGGGCGGCCGCCGCGGGCTGGTGCGGCCGGGCCGGAGGAGCGCCAATGGCGAGTAGGCGGATCGAGGCGCGGCGGGCGCAGCACAAGCGCTACAAGGAGGACGTCGAGCGCGAGGGCAAGGCGTTCTTCCCGCACGCGATGTTCCACGACACGGTGATGAGCCTCGTCGTCGTCTGCGTGATCATCGGCCTCGCCTGTGTCTGGTACTTCACCGCCGAAGGTTCCGACGACCCCGGCTGGCTCGGCCCGCACTACACCGAGAAGGCCGACCCCGGCACGACCGACTTCATCCCGCGCCCGGACTGGTTCTTCTACTTCCTCTTCTACCTGCTCCGGATCTTCAAGTGGCCCGACACCGTCGTGCTCGGCACCGTCGGCATTCCGAACATCCTGCTCGCGATCCTGATCGCGTTGCCGTTCATCGACCTCCGCCGAGAGCGGCGGCTGTCGCGCCGGCCGGTGGCGATCGTCGCCGCGGTCATCGTCGTCGTCGCGATGGGAACGCTGACGTACAAGGGCGCGACGGCCGAGGAGGCACTCGGCTCGCAGCTCGTCACGGCCGTGCCGGAGTGGGCCGAGGCGCAAGGATTCGAGGACAACGAGGAGGCGATCGCTGGGGCTGAGATCTTTGCCCAGGTCGGCTGCGGCCAGTGCCACCAGTACCTCGGCACCGGCGCCTCCAACCTCGGCGCCCCCGACCTCTCGGACGTCGGTGCGAGCAACCGCGGGCCCGAGTTCTTCGCGAGCTACGTCGCCAACCCCGCCCAGTTCGGCAACAACGTGATGCCGCCGTACGCCGGTCTCGGCGAGGAGAATTTGCGGCTGCTGGGCGTGTTCCTCGACGCCTCCAAGGGCCCCGAGGGCGAGTAGTTTGAACATCTTCCTCGGCGTCACCGGCGCGTCGGGCGCGCCGTACGCCGCCAGGCTGCTGCGCGCGCTCACCGAGGCGGGTTGCGACGTCGGCCTGACCGCGTCCGCGGCCGGGATCGAGGTGATCGCGACCGAGCTCTACGGCGACGCGACGCTGCCGCGCGACGAGGTGCTCGAGCGGTTCACCGGCGGCGCTGCGACCGTGAGCGTCTATGGGATCAACGACTACAAGAGCCCGTATGCCTCCGGCTCCGCCAAGGTCGACGCCTACGTCGTCTGCCCCTGCTCGATGTCGACCGTCGGCACGCTCGCGACCGGCGCGATGGCGAACCTGATCCACCGCGCCGCGTCGGTCGCGCTGAAGGAGGGGCGCAAGCTCGTGCTCGTGCCGCGCGAGACGCCTCTCTCCTCGATCCACCTGAACGGGCTCGCGACGCTGCAGCAGGCGGGCGCGGTGATCCTCTTCGCCGCGCCGGGCTTTTACCACGGCGCCGAGACGGTCGACGACCTCATCGACTTCATCGTGGCGCGGATCCTCGACCAGCTCGGGCTCGACAACACGCTCGTCGCCCGCTGGGGGCAGTCGTGAGCCACGAATCCGGGACGCTGCCGGCCGAGGGCGTCCGCACGATGTTCGACCGGATCGCGCCGGTCTACGACCTGATGAACCGCGTCATGACCGTCGGGCTCGACCAGCGCTGGCGCCGCCTGACCGTGCGTGAGGTCGTCTCGGCCGGCGACCGCGTGCTCGACGGCTGCTGCGGCACCGGCGATCTCGCCGTCGCAGCTCGCAAGGCGGGTGCCGGCGAGGTGACCGGCCTCGACTTCTCGGCGCGGATGCTCGAGCGCGCCGCACGGAAGGAGCCGGCGATCGAGTGGATCCAGGGCGACCTGCTCGAGCTGCCCTTCGAGGACGGCTCGTTCGATGCGGCCACCGTCGGCTTCGGCGTCCGCAACGTCGCCGACCTCGAGCGCGGGCTCGCCGAGTTGCGGCGCGTCCTGCGGCCGGGCGGCCGGCTCGGCATCCTCGAGATCACGAAGCCGACTGGGCCGCTGAAGCTCTTCTACAAGCTCTGGTTCGACGTCCTGATCCCGCTTGCCGGCAAGGTTCTCCCGGGCGGCAAGGCGTACACGTACCTGCCGGCCAGCGTGCGCCGCTTTCCCGGCCCGGGGGAACTGGCCGAGCTGCTGGCTGGGCACGGCTTTGGCGACGTCACGTATCGCCGCCTCGGCGGCGGTATCGTCGCGCTCCATACCGGGACGGCGGCATGACCACGCTCGAAGCGGTCGTCGCGCTGCCGGGTGTCGACGAGTACATGACGCAGGTCGAGGAACGGCTCGCGGCGACGGTCGGCTCGCACGGCGGCAGCGTCGCCGAGGTCGGCAGCGATGCGCTCGCGGCGGGCGGCAAACGGCTGCGGCCGCTGCTCGCGTTCCTCTGCGCGTCCCCGGAAGCCGAGCCGCCGGTCGCGGCCGGCGTCGCCGTCGAGCTGGTGCACATGGCGACGCTCGTCCACGACGACCTCGTCGACGGCGCCCGGGTCCGTCGAGGCCGGGCGGCAGCCTGGGCCGCCCACGGCCCGGAGGCCGCGCGTTCGACGGGGGACTATCTCTTCGCCCGCGCCTTCGCCGAGCTGGCGGCCGCCGGCCGCGTCGGCGCCGTCGCCGTGCTGGCGGACGCGTGCCTCTGCCTCTCCCGCGGCGAGGCGGTCCAACGGCGCCAGCAGCACGACGCGGACACGACCGTCGCTGCGTACCTCGAGCGTTGCTCGCTGAAGACTGGCAAGCTCTTCGAGGCGGCCTGCTCGCTCGGGTCGGGCGGACGGCTCGGCGCGTTCGGGCTCAATCTCGGGATCGCGTTCCAGATCGCCGACGACATCCTCGACTGCTCGGGCGACACGATCGAGACGGGCAAAGTGGCCGGCACCGACCTCCGGGAGGGAACGCCGACACTGCCGCTCCTGCTCGCCGCGCAGGAGGACGAGCTCGTCCGCCGCGCGCTCGCCGGCGGCCCACTCGAGGGTGCGCTTCTCCGCGTCGCCGCCACGGGCGCCCTCGAGCGGTCCCGGGAAGTGGCGCTCGACTACGCTGAGAGAGCGCGGTCGAGCCTGAGCGGGAGCGGTCACCGGGAAGAGCTCGAGTCCCTTGCCGATGCCGTCGTCAACAGGAGACGCTGACCTGACAACCACCGCCCGCCTTTCCCAGACGATCCCGGCGTTGCCGGTGCGCGACGCTGCGGCCGCGGTCGACTTCTACCGCGACCGGCTCGGCTTCGAGACGCTGCATCACGACGGCGGCTTCGCCGTCATCTGCCGCGACGAGGCCGTGCTGCACCTCTGGGAAGCCGCCGACGAGAGCTGGCGCGAGCGCGAGGGCGGCGCCGAGCCCGTCTGCTCCGGTGCCGAGTCCTTCATCGCCGGCACCGCGAGCTGCCGGATCGTCGTCGACGGCGTCGACGAGCTCTTCGCGGAGCTGGCGATGAAGGACGTGCTCCACCCGGTCTCGAACGGCGGCGTCGACGACACGGACTTCGGCACGCGGGAGTTCGCGACGCTCGACCAGGACGGCAACCTCGTCACCTTCTTCCAGTGGGTGTCGGCGTGAGCGTGCGCCTCGGCCGGATCAGCTACGTCAACATGGCGCCGGTCTTCCACCGCCTGAACGCGGAGGTGGAGGAGGTGCAGGGCGTCCCGACCGAGCTGAACCGGCAGCTACTCGACGGGCAGCTCGACCTCGCCCCGATCTCGTCGATCGAGTACGCACGCCACGCCTCGAGCCTGCGGATCCTGCCGCGCATGTGCGTCTCCTCCGAGGGAGCCGTCGACTCGATCCAGCTCGTCTCGCGGACGCCGTTTCCGCAGATCCGCTCGATCGCGGTGACGCCGGAAAGCGCCACGTCGGTCGTCCTGGCGAAGGTGCTGCTGCCGAATGCGACGCACGTCCCGCTGGAGGAGGCAGCAGACGCGAAGCTGTTGATCGGCGACGCTGCCCTCCGCAGCGCCTTCGAGGACCCGACCCCGCACTACGACCTCGGCAAGCTCTGGCTCGACAAGACCGGCCTGCCGATGGTCTTCGCCGTCTGGGCCGCGCCCGAGCCGGTCGCAGACGGCGTTGCCGAGCTCGAGCACTCGCTGGTCGCGTCCGTGCGACTCGCGCGCGCGGAGCCCGACGTGCTCGCGTTCGAGGCGAGCGAGCGCTACGGCTACCCGGCCGGCTACCTCGCACGCTACTTCGAGAAGCTCCGCTACTCGTTCGGCCCGCGTGAACGCGCCGGCCTCTACACGTTCCTCGAGATGGCGCGCGACGTCGGCCAGCTCGAGCACGTGCCCGAGCTGCGGTTCGTGTCGCCGAGCGCGACGCGCGTCTAGCCTCGGGCGAAGGGGACGGTCGCGCCAGCCGGCGTTGGCGATGAGCCGCGCCAAGTCGGCCGCGAGGTCGGCAGTCGTAGCGTCGGCCGGCGCAGCTCGCGAAGCACGTCGATCGCAGTCGCACCGGAGAGGATGAGTGTGCGCACCGAGGCGGGATGGAGCTTTAGGTAGATCTGCGCCGCGGTTGCGCCGTAGGAGCTGCCGAGCACGTCGAGCTGCCGGTAGCCGAGCGCAGCCCGCACCGCGTCCAGGTCGTCCATCACCATCCGCCGTTCGAGCTCGATTGCCCGGTGCCGCGCTGGTCGACGAGCAGGATGTCTCGATCGACGTTCAGCGCGCTCAACTGCGGGGCGGCACGGATCTGCGTCCGTGCATTGCCGAACGTGCGTGATCGCCAGCTCAGGGCCCTGCGACTCGATCGGGTGCGTCCGCGGTCGCGCGTGCGGCGAGAGAGACGCGCCGGGTGACGACGTCTCTCTCGCTGATCGTTGTGCCTAGTCTTGGTCGGTGGTCGTCGTGACGACGAACGTGTCGAAGTGTGCGCGGACACCCTGGCCGAAGAGACGCTCGCTGGAGGGCATCGAGACGCTGAGGTCGCAGACGTAGGCGAATTCTGGCCGAACCGGATCGCAGAAGGGGCCGGTGAAGCCGAAGCCCCAGCCCCACTGGTACGGGAATTCGTCGATCAGGCTGAACGTGCCATGGCCCAGGACAAAGCTCTCGATCTTGTCCCTGAGCGGCTCGCCGGGCCCCAGGGACGGGTAGATCCCGGTGAACTTGACGCCCTGGCGGTCGAGTGGGACACCGACGTTGTTCACGGTGGCGACGCTCTTCCCGTCGAGCAGATACTCGACGGAAGCGTCGGCGAAGCCACGCGTGTAGCGAATCGTCACTCGATGGGCGACGCCGGGCTTGACCGTGAATTCCTTGATGATCTGCGTGTACATCTTGTCCGGCCCGACCCAGTCGGGCGATGTGGTGTCCGTCGTATTGCCGGTCACAGACGAGGGGAGGCGCTCGATCAGTGCGAACGCGGTCGACCCGGAGACGAACCAGTCGAACAGCTGGCCGGTTGCGAAGTTGATCACGTTCATGACCGCGCCGGCCTGCTGACCTTCAAGTGCCTTTGCGCTGTACGGCGCACCGTTTGGATACGAGCCTGGCGGCCCGTACGTTCCCGTGACCGTTCGACCGTTCTTCTGGGTGCCCGGCGTCTCCGCGACGATGTCGGAGGTGAAGGTCACCGACCCAAGCACTGGCACTGGGAACGACTGGTTGCTCGTCGCGATGTACTTGAGGTGGTCGAAGACGCTGAAGTCGTTCGCCGTGCGGAATGGCGCGTCGTCGATGAAGAATGACCTGTTGTCGAACCTTCTCGTATCCCCTGGGGCGACGCCCATATCGAGCATCCCATACGGGTTCGACCACTTCGCCTGGTAGTCCGAGAGCGTGTAGCCGCCGGGCGCGTCGGACGAGAACGTGTCGTACCGAACCACAGTCGTCGTCGGCGAGGCCGCAACCGCTGACGACGAAGACACGACCGCAGCGACAACACAGACGAACGTGACGAGCTTGAAACCACGAAGCCGCATACGAACCACCTTCTGTCGAGGTTCCGCGACGCTACGCTCCGTCACTGCACGTGTCAATGATCACGAGATCCCGGTTCTCACGGGACTTCTGTTCCGCGCCTCACGCGGAACAGTCCCGAACACTGGCCCCATGCGAGAGCGCTCCGAGCTCGGTTCGAGTGCCGTGAACGCCGAACGTACGGCTGTCGGACACCCGTCCTGGACGTGCGGTCAGACCAGCGCGGCAGGCCGCTCGGCGCGGCGGTATTCGACGCGGTAGCCCAGTCGGCGCGGGATCTCGAGCAGGCCCGCGAGATCGAGCTCGATCGTCGCGCCCGCCTTCTGCGTCACCTCGTCCTCGATCGGGAGGTCGAAGTCGTCGGCGCCGTAGTCGAGCGCGCGGAACGCGTCCTCGTTCTGCGTGAGCACGGACGTCCGCACGTGCTTGACGTTGTCGAGGAAGATCCGCGAGAGCGCGATCCAGCGCCGGTACTCCTCGGCCGAGATCTCGCGGCCGCCGAACGCCGTGCCGTACGGCTTGTACGTCCAGCACAGGAAGGAGAAGAGCCCGCCGGTCTCGTCCTGGAAGTCGCGCGTCCGCTGCAGGTGCTCGAGCCGCTCCTCCAGCGTTTCGTCGAAGCCGATCACCATCGTCGCGGTCGTTCGCAGCCCGGCTTCGACGATCGCGCGCTGCGCCTCGAAGTATTCGCGGACGGTGTACTTGAACTTCGCGTGCCGCTTGCGGAAGTCCTCGGTCAGGATCTCGCTGCCGCCGCCGGTGACCCAGTGGACACCGGCGTCCCGCAGCCGCCCCGCCGCGTCCGCGTAGGTGAGCTTGGCGCGGTCGGCGAGGTAGACGAACTCTGCGATCGTGAGTGCGTAGAACTCGACCCGGTCGCCGTACCGCTCGCGCACGGCCGCGAAGAGGTCGCAGTAGTAGTCGAGCGGCAGCCTCGGGTTGAAGCCGCCGTTGAAGCCGACGAGGTCGCCACCGACGTCGAGCAGCTCGTCGATCTTCGCGAACACCTCCTCGCGCGAGAGCACGTAACCGCCCTCCTGGTTTGGGAGGACGTAGAAGGCGCAGTAGTCGCACTGGGCGACGCAGACGTTCGTGTAGTTGATGATCCGCATCACCATGTAGGTGGCGCGGCCCGGCTCGTGATAGCGGGCGCGGGCGGCCTGAGCGAGCGTGCGCAGCTCCTTGCCGTCGCCGCGCAGCCAGAGGTCGCGCGCTTCGTCGAGGGAGATTCGTGTCACGCCGGTACCGCTTCCTCGGTCGTGACCTCCTCGGGCGCGAGCGTGTCCATGAAGGAGCTGACCGAGAAGACGGCGTTGCCGGCGCCTGCGACGCCGTAGCCGGGCGGCGGCTTCAGGCCGTGCTTCTCGAGCGTCTCGCGGTAGGCCTCCAACAGGCGGATGTGGTACTCGAGCGGCGCGCCGTCGGGGTTGTCGCGCCCGAGCGGCGTCGTCGGCTCAGGGCACCAGGTGGTGAAGCGCGGGGTGATCCCGCGGCTCATGAAGTAGTCGAGGCCCTCGGTCGTGGACGCGATCGCCTCGTCGACGGTCGCGAAGCCGAACGGCTTCGCCAGCTCGACGCCGGCGACGAAGTTCGGGATCACGAAGCGCGCGCCGAACACGTCGGCCGCGTCGAAGATTCGCCGATGCCACTCGGCTCGCCCCACGTAGCGCTCCTTGCCCGGCGAGATCAGCTTGAAGAGCCGCTCGTCCCAGACCTCGTAGTTCGGGTGGTAGATCGTGATCCCGTAATCCTTGTAGCGCTGCACGTCCGCCTTCGGCAGTGCCTGCGCGACGACCTTGCCGATCCAGCGGCCCGGAAAGCGCTCCTCGATCGCCTGCGCGTAGCGGCCGTAGAAGTCGGCCTCGGCGAGCCCGTCGACGGTGCTCGTGACCGAGCCCCCCGTGAGCGTGTAGGCCTTGCTTGTGCGGTCGACGTCGTAGCGGTCGATCAGCGCCAGCGCCTCGAGCACGTCCTCGACGGGCTTCACGCCCGTGTACGGACGCCCTTCGCGCTTGTGCTGGCGCCAGTTGTGGTTGATGTCGCAGAAGCCGCATTCCTCCTTGGCGCCGAAGTACTGGCAGAGCCGGAGGACGGTCAGGTAGATCAGGTAGCCCCACTGGATCGTGGGCGCGGTCTCCATCACCGTCTTCCCGTTCGCGAGCGCATGCCGGTAGTACTCGGGCAGCGGGGGCAGAGTCACGTCGGCGATCGCCTGGCCGTCGAGCGTCAGCTCACGCCCGATCATCCGGTAGGGCGAATCGGGGTTGACCCGCACCGAGACGATGGTTCGGCGCAGCTCGTAGGGGCCGCCGGTGAGCGCGACCTCCTCAGGCGGCCGGCGCCTCGCTGCCGCTCCGAGCTCGGCGAGCGGCTTCTGGTCGAAGGAGAAGATGAAGTAGGACTTCGGCTTCACGTCGCCGTCGAGGTTGTCCGTCAAGGCCGACTCGTCGAACGCGATCCCGGTGCGAAGCAGGTCCTCCTTCAGCACGGCCTCGCGCGGAATGTGCGGAAAGCGCCCCATCAGCCCCTCGACCAGGGCAGTGCGCGGCTCCGCGGCGACGCTCATGCCCTCAACGTAGCTGGCTGGGGCTGGCCGCGGCGCGCGACCCGTTCGGATTCCGTAAATCCCTGCAAAGCGTCTCCGACCCTTCGGCTAGCCTCCGTCCGGGTCGTGGTTCGCAAGCTATTCATCGGAGGGCTGCTCGCCCTGGTCTTCGCCGCGCCGGCCGTGGGTGCCCCGACGACCCTGATGCCCGGCGTCACCTACGAGCGCGGCGTTCAGTTCACCCCACACGGCCCCGTCGCGATCCACATCGTCCGCGGGCCTCGGCCGACCGGTCTCTACGCGCTGCGCCCGACGCTCTCGAACGAGGCGATCCAGGGCGTCGAGCGCGTCACCTCGATGCAGAAGCGGCTCTCGCCGGGCGCGACCATGGTCGGCGTCAACGGCGACTTCTACGCCGACTCCGGCCGGCCGAGTGGCGTGCTCATGCGCGACAACGTCGTCGAGAGCCCGCCCTACGGCGACCGCTCCAGCACCGGCGTCACTCCCGAAGGCGGGCTCGACGTCCGCCGGATCGAGTTCTTCGGCACCTGGCGCGGGCTCGGCCAGCGCCGCACGCTCAACGACCTCAACCAGGCGCCCGGGCCGAATGGAATCTCGCTCTTCACGCCCACCTACGGCACGACCACGCCGCCGCAGTCCGGCGTGACGGAGGTCGTGCTCGCGCCGTTCCCGGCAACGGCGCCGAACACCGACCTGCTCGGCTCGGTCGTCCAGGTCGCCTCCGGCGGCGGCACCGCGATCCCGCGGGACGGCGCCGTGCTCGTCGCGCGCGGCACGGCCGCCCAGCGGCTGCTCGAGGAGTCGCCGGTGGGGACGTCGGTGACGCTGCGGCTGATCTTCCGGCCGGAGTGGACTGGCGTCACCAATGCCGTCGGCGGCGGCCCGGTGCTCGTGCGCAGCGGCGGTCCCGTCTTCCGGGCCCAGGAGGCGTTCACGTCGAGCCAGCTCGCGCCGAGGAATCCCCGCACGGGGGTCGGCCAACTCGCCGACGGACGCGTGCTGATGGTCGTCACGGACGGCCGCCGGCCCGGCTATAGCGTCGGGATGACGAACTTCGAGCTCGCGCAGACGATGGTGCGGCTCGGCGCCGTCACCGGCTCGGCCTTCGACGGGGGCGGCTCCTCCTCGCTCGCTTTCGACGGGCAGCTGCTCAACCGCCCGTCCGACCGCGGCGGCGAGCGGCCGGTCTCGAACGCGCTCCAGCTGATGTACTACGGCGTCTACGCACCAGTCCCGGACGCCGTGATCTCGCCGAACGGGGACGGCTACGCGGAGCGGCAGCGTCAGCTCACCTACAAGGTCGTCCGCCCGTCGAACGTGACGGCGACGCTCGTCGCGCCCGACGGCCGTTCCGCCTTCACCGAGACGCTGGTGCAGCAGCCGGGTACGTACCCGGTCGCGTTCCCGCCCGCTCCCGCCGATCCGACGGCCGAGCCCGCCGCCCCTGCGGAGGGCCGCTGGCGCCTCGACGTCACCGCCACCGACGATCTCGGTCGCACGTCGTCGACGAGCCAGAAGTTCACGGTCAACAACACCCTCGGCTTCGCGCGGCTCTCCCGCCGGTCGCTCGTCGTCCGCGTCCGCGGCAAGCAGACGATCGCGGCCGGCGTGACGCTGACGCGCGCCGCGCGGGTGACCGCGACCGTTGAGACGACGACGGGCGTGCAGGTGGCGACGATCGCCGTCCGCCGCCTCCCGGCCGGACGCTTTGCCGCCCCGTGGCGGGGGACGACCCGTGGCGGCAGGTACCTCGTCTACGGCGGCATGTATGTGGTCCGCTTCCGCGCCACGAACGAGCTCGGCGCCGTCGAGCTCGTCACGCCTGCCTTCCGCGTCATCCGCGCGGCGCCGCTGCCGAACAAGAACCCGAAGACCTCCGGCTAACCTCTGCGGGTGCCGGTCGCGTCGATCCTCTCGGAGATCACCGATCTCCTCACGACGGTCGTCGGCGACTACGGCCTCTACGCCGTCTTCCTGCTGATGCTGATCGACGCCGTCTTCCCGGCGGCGAGCGAGCCGGTGATGGTCTACGGCGGCGCCGTTGCGGCAGGAGCCTTCGCCGGTCAGGACATCATGCTGTTCGGCTGGACGATCGAGTCGGGCTTGCCGGCGTTCCTCGCCGTGGCCCTCGCCGGCACGATCGGCTACACGCTCGGTGCGATCGGGGGCTGGTGGCTCGGGCTGCACGGCGGCCGACCCTTTCTCGAGCAGCACGGCCGCTGGCTGCACCTGAACGAGGAGAAGCTCGAGAAGGCGGAGCGATGGTTCGAGCGCTGGGAGGACTGGGCCGTCTTCCTCGGCCGGCTGACCCCGCTCGTGCGCTCGTTCGTCTCGATCCCCGCAGGCGTCTTCGAGGCACCGTTCCGCCGCTACGTCGTCCTCACCTTCCTCGGCTCCGCGATCTGGTGCTTCGGCCTCGCGGGCGTCGGCTGGGCGCTCGGCAGCCAGTGGGAGGAGTTCCACCATGCGTTCCACTACGTCGACTACGCGGTGCTGGCTCTGCTCGTTGCAGGGGCGGTGTGGCTCTCGTGGAAGTACGTCCGCAGGCGCGGTAGGCCCGCAACAGAGCCCCGCTAGACTCTTCCGGCCGTGAAGATCGATCTCGTCGACGTCAAGGCGCAGTACGCGCCACTGATCCCGGAGTTCCGGGAGGCGTTCGAGCGCGTCGTCGAGTCGGGCCGGTTCATCTTCGGGCCCGAGGTGGAGGCATTCGAGGAGGAGGCCGCCGCGTACCTCGGCGTTCCGCACGCGATCGGGGTCGCGAACGGCACCGACGCGCTCGTGCTCGCGCTCGAGGCGATGGGCGTCGGAGCTGGAGACGAGGTCATCTGCCCCTCCTTCACCTTCTATGCGACGGCCGAGGCGATCGCGCGCGCCGGCGCGACGCCGGTCTTCGCCGACATCGATCCGCTGACGCTGAACCTCGACCCCGACGACGTCGAGCGCCGCATCGGCCCGCGCACCAAGGCGATCGTGCCGGTGCACCTCTTCGGCCGGCCGGCGCCGCTCGCCGAGCTCGCCGCGTTCGGGCTGCCGCTGCTCGAGGACGCGGCCCAGGCCTTCGGTGCCGAGGGCATCGCGACCACCGGCGTCGCCTCCACCTTCAGCTTCTTCCCGACCAAGAACCTCTTCGCGCTCGGCGACGGCGGCCTCGTCGCCGCGACCGACGGCGACGTCGCGGAGCGGATCAGGATGCTGCGCTTCCACGGCTCGCGCGACAAGAAGACGTTCGAGCTGATCGGGACGAACTCGCGGCTGGACGCGCTCCAGGCCGCGTTCCTGCGCATCTCGCTGCCGCACCTGGCCGGCTGGAACGCCTCCCGGCGTGACGGTGCCGCGCGCTATGCCGAGCTCGGCCTCGGCGACGCGGTCGAGCTGCCTGCCGACGCCCCGGGCCACGTCTACCACATGTACGTCGTCCGCACGACCGAGCGCGACCGGATCGCTGCCGCCCTCGCCGAGCGTGAGATCGCCGCCGCTGCGTACTACGTGACGCCGCTCCATCTCCAGCCCGCAATGCGCCACCTCGGGTGGGAGCGCGGCTCGCTGCCGGAGACCGAGAAGGCCGCCGCCGAGAACCTGGCGCTGCCGCTCTGGGGCGGGATCGGCGCGGAGGTGCAGGAGCGGGTGGTCGAGACGGTGCTCGACGCCGTCGGCGCGCCCGCCCGCGCGTGAGATCGCCCATCAATCGACACAGGCTGCCGCAGCTCGCGGCCGACCTCGCGATCGTCGTCGCGGCCTGGTTCTTCGCCTTCCGCCTTCGCTTCGACACCGACCTTCCCGTCTATTACGAGTACTACGTCTCCTGGCAGATTCTCGGCCTCGTCGCCGCGATCAAGCTCGGCATCTTCGCGCTCTTCGGTTTTTACAACCGCTGGTGGCGCTACGTCTCGACGCGCGACATGTGGGGCGCCGCGCGCGGCGTCCTCGCCGCCTCGCTCGTCACCTTCCTCGTCTTCAGCTTCTTCGACGTCCATGCCGCCGAGGTGCCGCGGACGGTCTGGGCGATCGACTGCCTGCTGACGCTCGCGCTCGTCGCCGGCTCGCGGATGCTGGCGCGCACGATCATCGAGCGCCCGCAGAGCCGCTCGATCGTCGCGCGCGGCAAGGAGGTGATCGTCGTCGGCGCCGGAGACGCCGCCCAGCTGATGCTGAAGGAGATCCTGCGCGCCCCTGATCTCGGGTATACGGCGATCGGGCTCGTCGACGACGATCCGCGCAAGAAGAACATGCGGCTGCACGGGATCCGCGTCCTCGGCACGAGCGACGAGCTGCCGCATCTGCTCCGCGACCGCCGGCCCGACGAGCTCCTGATCGCGATCCCGTCCGCGTCGGGCGAGCAGCGGGCGCGGATCGTCGAGATGGCGCGCGCCCAGAACGTCCCCGTGAAGACGCTGCCGGGCCTGAACGAGCTGATCGCGGGCGACCTCGATCTCGCGCGGCAGGTGCGGCCGGTCGAGGTGGAGGACCTGCTCGGGCGCGAGCCCGTCGAGGTCGACGTCGACGCGATCGCCTCGTACGTCAAGGACAAGACCGTGCTCGTCACCGGCGCCGGCGGCTCGATCGGCTCGGAGCTCTGCCGCCAGCTCGCCCGTGCCGAGCCGACCCGGATCGTGATGGTCGACCAGGCGGAGAGCTCGCTCTTCGAGATCGAGCGCGAGCTCGTCGACGAGCGCCGCTTCAACGCCTGCGTGCCCGTGCTCGCCGACGTGCGCGACCGGCGCCGGCTGGGCGAGGTCTTCGAGCGCTACCGCCCCGACGTCGTCTTCCACGCGGCCGCCTACAAGCACGTGCCGCTGATGGAGGCGAACCCGCTCGTCTCGGTGGCCAACAACGTCCTCGGGACGAGGAACGTGGCCGACGTCGCGATCGGCACCGGCGTCGAGCGCTTCGTCCTGATCTCGACCGACAAGGCGCTGAACCCGTTCAGCGTCTACGGCCAGACGAAGACGCTCTGCGAGTGGATCGTCGGCTCGCACGGCGAGCGCGACGACGTGCCGACGAAGTTCGTCGCCGTCCGCTTCGGCAACGTGCTCAACTCCGCGGGCAGCGTGATTCCGCTCTTCCGCCGCCAGATCGAGCGCGGCGGCCCGGTCACCGTCACCGACGCCGAGATGACGCGCTTCTTCATGACGATCCCCGAGGCGGTCGCGCTCGTGATCCAGGCCGGGGCGATCGGCGGTCGCGGCCGGATCCTGGTGCTCGAGATGGGCGAGCCGATCCGGATCGTCGACCTGGCCCGGAACATGATCAGGCTCTCGGGTAAGGAGCCCGACCGCGACGTCCAGATCACCTTCATCGGCGCCCGCCCGGGCGAGAAGATCCACGAGGAGCTCTTCGCCGAGGGGGAGACGTGGAAGCCGACGACGCATCCGAAGATCGTCGCCCTGGACGTCTCGCCCGTCGAGCGGACCTGGCTCGAGGGCAAGCTCGACGAGCTGGAGCGGCTCGTCGAGACCGGCGACACGCTCGAGCTCGTCGGCCGGCTCGCCGCGATCGTGCGCGAGCCGCAGGGTGCGCCTGAGACACGCGAGGCGGGCGCCGCGACCTCCGCGACGCCCGCCTCCGAGTCGGTCTAGCCCCTAACTACGCACCGGGGATGCGCAGCAGGCCGAGCTGGCCGCCGTCCCGCTGGTAGGTCAGCGTGTCGGGGCCTTCCTGGCGCACCTCCTCGTCGATCACGAGCGTCCCCGCCTGGACGTCCACGAGGAACGCACCGTGGCCGAAGATGCTCGAGGCGTCGATGATTCCGCTCGACTCCCACGCTCCGAGGTTGCCGCGATTCGGGTTCGCATCCTTGTCGATCGCGGTCTCGTCCGCGGACTGGTTCACCTTCGCCACGACCCGCATCGCGCCGGTTGCAAGGTCGTACTGCCAGATCCGTGCGGTGGTCGCGCGCGGGTCGAAGTTCGCCGCGCCGGGCACGTCCGAGCCGATCGGGAACTGCTGGCTCGAGCCCGGATCCTCCTGGATCAGGAGGCTGTGCGCAGTCGACTCGATGTTGTCCGGCTGATGGATCTCATTCGGCGCCTTCACCGGCGCGTCGTCGCCCTCGATCAGGATCGAGAAGCTCGTCACCTTCGTCGGGTCGTTCTTGTCCAGCACGAGCTTCCAGACCCGACCGTTCGTCGAGCGGTTCGGCTGCGGGGACGGCAGGCCCGGAGCCGCCGGCTCCGCCGTGCCGCGGCCGCTGTCGACGACGTAGACGACGTTCTGCATGCCCGGCCGTCTGTCGTAGGCGATGTCCTCGACACGCACGAACTCGAACACCCGCTGAGGCTGCGTGTCGCCCCAGTGCTCGAGGATCCACTGCGGCCCGTCGATCGGGGCACCGGTCCTGGCGTCGGTCTGCCAGCCGGTGGCCGGCGGGCCCGGATACGACACGTCAGCCGCCATCAGGTCCGTGCCGTCGGCCTTCCGCCCGGTCGCGATCTGCTTCGGCACCTTCACGAACTTGCCCGACACGCTCGTGTTCGAGCCGAACGGGAAGTCGAAGTAGCTGTCGACGCCGTCGGCGACGAACGCCCAGAGGTCACCCTCGTCGTTCCAGACCGCATGGGAGTCGTCGGCGATGTACGAGTAGAGCTGCGACTGCTCCGGCGTCGTCACGAACGAGTCGTCGCCCGAGAGCACGACCGGGTGACCGTAGCCCGGGATCGCGACGCTGTTCTCGTGGTTGTGCCGTCCCATGCCCCAGATCGGCTGCGTCTTGCCGGTCTGCTCGTCGACTGCGACGACCGCGCCGATCTGCCGCGCCGCCGGGGAGCCGATCGTCGTCGGCCACGCCTTGCCGGCCCGGTTGACCCAGTCGATCCCCTCTTCGTTCGTCAGCAGCATCGCCCGGTCGAAGCCGTGCTCCTTCGTGGCGAGGAAGCTCGAGCAGAAGCGCTGGAAGTTCTGGTCCGACGTGATCGCATAGGAGCCGCTGAGGACGCCGCCCGACTTCTGGTGCAGGCGCAGCTTGCTCACGAGCGCGTTCGTGAAGTCGTTGAAGCCGGACCCCGTTCCCGTGGTCCTGTTGAAGGTGTACGGAAACGGGACCGTCGACGTCTCGTGGTTGACGAAGAGGTCGACGGTGCCGTGGCCGTTGTTCGAGAAGGCGATCCCATCCGGGATCGACTCGAACATGTAGCCGCTCGAGAGCGTGTCACCGACCGAGATGATCCCCTCGTAGGACGCGCCCGCGGCAACCGGGTCGAGCATCGGGCCCTGGGCGGTCTTGAAGCCAGGGCTGCTCTGACTGCTCGCCACCGTTGCGGCGGCGAACATGGCAACCCCGGCCGCGACGATCGCGAGCAGGGCCTTGCGTGAAGCCTTCATCCGCAGTTCCCCCTTTTTCCCCCGAATGTGAACGTTCGAATGGGGTCCTACCACGTGGCGCGAAACTGAACCAGTCGTCCGTCGACGGGCGGTTTTCCCCGGTGTTCGACCGGGGTATGGTCCCCCCGCGCGGGTGCTGCCCGTCGCGACAGGGAGTTCAGCCACCCTGAACCACCAAGCTCAAGTACCCAGGGGAGGTACGGAGTGACCACACCGGTTCGATTCCGCTCAATCGCGCTCTTGGGCGCGCTCGCCGTGCTGCTCGTCCTCGTCGGGCCTGCGGCAGGCAAGCCGACGGCCGCCGCGTCGACGGCCGCCGACAAGCCCACGACCGAGACCGCCGTCTTCTTCACGGCGGACGGCCTACGACAGGACCTCGTGGCGCGGTACGCCGCCCACGGCCTGCTGCCGACGATGTCGTCCTTCCTCAAGAAGGGCACCTTCGCGACGGACAATGGGCTGCTGACGCAGGCGCCGCCGAACACGGGCGCCGGGTGGTACAGCCTCGCCACCGGCGCCTGGCCCGGCGTCCACGGCTCGACGAACAACACCTTCCACATCAACGGCCAGCCCTTCGCCAACCGCACCGGGTCGTTCGACGCCAACGTGCTGCAGGCGGAATCGGTCGCCCAGGCGGCGGAACGGGGCGGCCTCAAGGTGGCCCAGGTCGAGTGGGCCGGCGGCCGTAACGCGACGATTCAGGGCCCGACGATTGACTTCCGCTCCTTCCTCTCGGGCCGCGGCGTGGCGACCAATTTCATCGGCACGTCCGGCGACGTCCTCTTCGACGACGCCCCGTTCATCAGCGCGTTCGGGCTCCAGTTCGACCATCCGACCGGGTACGCCGGGCAGGCGCCGTTCCCGGGCGCGGCTCCGACGGACGCCACGGGCTGGACCGGCACGCTGCCCGCGACCTTCAGCCCGCCGAAGGAGATGCGCTTGCGCGTGCTCGACTTCGGCGTCGACAAGTACGGGCTGAACGCCTGGATCTTCGACAGCACGAACGACGGTAAGACCAACTACGACAAGGTCCTGTTCTCGCGGACGAAGAATGCAGCCGACACCGTCGCCATCCTCCGTGAGGGCGAGTGGGCGGACGTCAAGGTGACGATCCAGGGCGGTGCGCTGAACGGGCTCACCGCCGGCATGCTGATCAGGGTCGAGGAGCTGACGCCCGATCTCTCCCGCGTCCGCCTCTTCCACACCTCGGTCAGTCGCGCGATCGCGAGCTGGCCGTCGTGGCCCGGCGAGCCAGGGTTCACGGGCGACTTCGCCGAGTTCCTCGCCCAGAAGTTCCCAACCTCCACGGCCGCGGACTTCGCCGTCCTCGAGGCCGGCGTCGTCTCGGAGGAGACGTACGTCGAGCAGGGGCTGTACTGGAAGACCGGGCACCTGCCGATGCTCGAGTACGTCGTGAAGACGTACGACCCCGACCTGCTCCTCGCCGGGATGCCGACGACGGACGAGTTCCAGCATCAGTTCCTCGGGCTCGTCTCGCCGAAGCTGCCGAACGGGGCGCCGAATCCGGCCTACGACGACGTCGACCTCAATCGCGTCAAGGACGGCCGGGTTGCGGCACGCGAGAAGTTCATCCAGACGGCGTACCAGGAGGCCGATGAGGTCCTCACCCGCGCGCGCCAGCTGATGGGCCACGACCCGACGACGTTCGTCGCGTCCGACCACGGGTTCGCGCCGCAGTTCCTCGCCATCGACGCCAGCAAGCCGCTGGTCGACATGGGCCTGCTCTCGCGACCGCAGACGTCCAACTGCCGACCCGCCACCGGCGAGACGATCGGCAAGGCCAAGGCCTGCTGGGCCGGCGGCGCGCTGCAGATCTACCTCAACGTGGCCGGGCGCGATCCGGCGGGCGGCGGCTTCCAGCAGGTGGCCGCGGCCGACGTGGCGAGCACGGTCGCCGCGATCAAGACCACCTACCTCGCGCTGACCGACCCGAACGACTGGACCGGGGATGGCAAGCCGGAGGGTTGGAAGATGATCGACCGCGCCTTCACGAAGGCGGAGGCCCGCTCCATCCCGAACGGCCCGGGCACAACGACGGACATGGCCCATCCGACGCGCACGGGCGACCTCGTCGTGTTCTCGTATCCGCCGTACCAGTACGACGCGGAGACGCCGGGCACGCTGGTCGCGCCGTCGCACTTCTTCGGCCAGCATGGGTATGTACCGGACATCCAGAACCTGGCCGCGAACATCAACATGCGGGCGACATTCATCGCGGGGGGCGAGGGGATCGCGAAAGGCCAGGTGACCGCGAAGACGATCGACCTCGCGCCGACGCTCGCGTTCCTGCTCGGGATCCCCGAGCCGCAGCACAGCCAGGGGCGTGTCCTCCTCGAGGCGGTCCATGGCGGCCACAGCTACAAGGCGGTGTCGATCGTCGGCCTGAACGACTTCCACGGCCAGCTCGATCCGACGACACTCACCTTCGACGGGATCGCACAGCCGGTTGGCGGCGCCTCCTTCCTCGCAACGATGTTCGACGAGGAGATCGGGGTGGGTCCGCACGGCACCGGCGGCCTGCTGCCGGGCCCCGGCCTCATCCTGGCGGCGGGCGACAACGTGGGCGCTTCCCCACCGAACTCGGCTCTGCTGCAGGACATGCCGGCGATCGACGTCGAGAACGCGTGGGGCCTGGACGCCACGTCCTACGGCAACCACGAGTTCGACTTCGGCGTCGCCCGGCTGCTGCAGCAGCAGGCACGGGCGAAGTTCCCGTTCCTGGCGACGAACATCGTCGACGCGGTGACGGGGCAGGCGCCGCCGTGGGTCACTCCGTCCGTCGTGTTCACCGTGAACGGCGTCAAGGTCGGCGTCATCGGCGCCGCGCTCGAGAGCACGCCCGAGCTCGTCTCGGCCGGTGCGACGGCCGGGCTGAAGTTCCTCGACGAGGGGCCGAGGATCGAGGCGGAGTCGGAACGGCTCCGCGCCCACGGCATCCGCGTCCAGGTCGTCGTCATCCACGAAGGCACGTCTCGCGGCCAGAACCCGATCGGGAGTACGCCCGGAGCGCCGTGGGAGGGGCCGATCATGGGCATCGCCGACGAGCTCCAGGACACGACCGTCGACGCCATGATCGTCGGCCACACGCACCGGGTCTCGAACCTGATGCGAGGGAACATCCTGATCACCGAGGGCATCAACGCCGGCGCGACGTACTCGGCTCTGCAGCTGCTGGTGAAGGGCGGCGACGTCGCCTGGGCGGGCGGGGCGACCCGCGTCGCCAAGATCCTCGGCGTTGCCCCACGGGCGGACGTCCAAGCGATCGTCGACGATGCCAACGCCAAGACGGCCGTGCTCCGCAACCAGGTGATCGGGCGGCAGTCGATCGACATTCGCCGTTCGCCCACCCGCCTGGAGGAGTCGGCGATGGGGAACATGGTCGCTGACGCGATGCGTGAGAAGTACCCGGGCATCGACGCGGCGCTCACCAACTCCGGCGGGCTCCGTCAGGACCTCCTGATGACGCCTCCAAGCGCGAACGAGCAGGCCGGAGAGATCACCTGGGGCGAGGTCTTCGCCGTCCTGCCGTTCGGCAACCGGACGACGATCCTGACCCTGACGGGAGCGCAGCTGCAGCAGGCGTTCCTGAACGGGTTCTCGCCGGTCTGCAACCCGAACATCGCCACGGGCCGGTTCCCGCAGGTGTCCGGGCTGAAGGCGACGTTCACGTGCAACGGCACCAACCCGGTCGTGACGGGCATGTGGAAGACGCCCAGCGGGCCGACCGGCCCGCAGACGCCGATCGGGCCGACGGACACAGTCAGGCTGGTGACGAACGACTTCATGTACGGCGGCGGCGACGGTTACACCGTCCTCGCCGGCGGCACGAACGTGCTCCAGCCGGGCGACGACTTGATGCAGATCGTGATCGATTACATCGCCGCGCGCTCGCCGGTGGCGCCCGTCGTCGACGGGCGGCTCGTCAAGCAGTAGGAAGGCGCGGGACGAGGGCCGGCCTCCCCGGGCCGGCCCTCAGCCCGAGAGCAGGAGGTCGAGCAGGAGGCGCGGGTCGCGGCGGACACGCTCGTGCCCGCCCGGTCGACGCTTGCGCAGCTCGAGCTCGTCGGGCGTCGACAGCGGCCGCAGCCGCCCCTCGCGGATCAGGCTCTCGTCGACCGCGCCGAGCCGGCCCGCGAACGTGGTGTAGACGGGCGTCCCGAGCGCGACCGCCTCGCGGTTCATCGTGCCGCCGGCCGAGACGGCCAGGTCGGCGAGGGCGACGAGGCTCTGGGCGTCGACGGCGTGCTCTGCGACGTGCAGCGATGGCAGGCCGAGGGAGCGGATTGCCAGGCGCTGGTCGGCGGTGCGGGGCAGCACGACCGCGTGCACGGTTTCGTCGCGGCCGAGCCGCTCCAGCACTTGGACGAAGAGCGGGTTCTCGTGCCGGTGGTAGAGCGACACGTCCGGCGGAGTCCGCACGACCGCGAGTACCCGGGCCGGGTCGATCCCGTCGAGGACGGTCGGGTCGGGCTCGGCGTCGGCGAGGTAGTACTCCTCCTCGAGGCCGGGGTACTGAACGAGCTTCGGCGGGGTCGCACCGAATCGCTTCAGACGCTCGACGGGAACGGCGTCGGGGAACACCACCCGCCGCGCGGCGCGGAGGCCGAGGTGGTGCTGCAGCGTCGCGAACTCGTAGTCGTGCGCCGTCGCGCCCAGGATGCCGAGGCTCCGCGCGACGAGCATCGCCTCGTGCGAGCCGTGCGCGAGGGCGAGGTCGAACCGGCCCTGCGCCGCGAAGCGGCGGAGCGCGGGTAAACGTCCCGCGAGCGCGCGTGCCTTGCCGGCGATGCTGCCGCCGCCGTGCGGGGGCCCGACGACGTGGTGCGCAATCCCGTGCACCTCGAGCAGCTCCAGCGTCTGGGCGAAGTCCCGCGCGGTCACCTCGACCTCGTGGCCGTCGCGCTCGAGCAGCCGGACCAGCGGCCGGAAGAAGAGCACGTGCGGCGAGTTCGTGACATCGATCCAGACCCGCATCGGAGACGCAGCCTACGTCCCGACGTCGGCGCAGCGACACCCACGCCACTCTCGAATAAGCTGTCCTTATGGACACCCGTCAGCTCGCCGCGTTCTGCGCCGTCGTCGAGCGCCGCAGCTTCTCGCAGGCGGCGGAGCGTCTCGGTGTGACGCAGCCCGCGGTCTCGCTGCAGGTGCGGGCGCTCGAGAAGCGGCTCGGAACGAAGCTGCTGGATCGCTCCGGCCGGCGCGTCGAGCCGACCGAGGCGGGGCTGCGGCTCTACCGGGGCGCTCAGCGGCTGCTGACGCTCGAGGGGCAGATCCTCGACGAGATCGCCGGCGAGGGCGAGGGCGAATTGACGGGCGAGCTGCAGATCGGTGCCTCGACGGGTCCGGCGGCGATCGTCGTCCCCCTCCTCCTCTGCGAGTTCCAGCGCGAGCATCCGGGGGTCCGGATTGCGCTGACAGTCGCCGACACGCAAGCCGTCGTCGAGCGCGTGGCGGCGCGCGAGCTCGAGCTCGGCATCGTCGGCGCGGCGCGCCGACATCGCGCCGTCGCATTCGAGCCGTTCTTCGACGACGAGGTGATCCTCGCCTGCCCGCCGGGACACGCCTTCGCCGGCCGCACGGTGTCGCTCGACGAACTGCGCAGCGCGAGCCTGATCGTGATGCAGGAGGGCGCCGGCGTCCGCCAGATCGTCGAGGACGAGCTGCGCGCGATCGGTTCGCGGCTGCGCGACCTCGACGTCCGGCTCGAGCTCGGGCTGCAGGAGTCGGTACGGAGCGCCGTGCAGGCGGGCTACGGCGTCACGTTCATCTCCCGCTCGGCGGTCGAGCCGGAGCTCGCCGCGGGATCGCTGACTGCGGCCAAGGTGGAGGGCCTCGACGCGCGGCGGGAGATCTCGCTCGCGCGCGCCTCCGGCCGGACGCCGACGCGCGCCGCCGACGCGTTCGTCGAGTTCGCCCGAGCGAAGCTCTCGGAGTGATCGTCCGCTGGGGCATCGAGGAGCTGCCGGCGCTGGCCGGTCAACGACCGCTCGTCGTCGCGAGCCCGCGCTGGCGCAACGTGCTCGACGCAGCGGATCGCTGGGAGGAGGTGCCGTCGCACCGGATCGAGGTGCCCGCCGGGGTCGGCACGATCGTCGCGATCGGCGGCGGCAGCGCGATCGACACCGGCAAGGCGGCCTCGGCCGCCAGTGGGCTGCCGCTCGTCTCGGTGCCGACGACGTACTCGGGCGCGGAATGGACGTCGTTCTACGGGGTTCGCGATCACGACCGCCGGATGCGCGGCGGCGGGGCAGGCGCGAACCTGCAGGCGATCGTGTACGAGCCGAAGCTGACACTCGGGTTGCCGGTCCCGGAGACCGTCGGCACATCGCTGAACGCACTCGCGCACTGTGCCGAGGCGCTCTACGTCCGTGAACGGACGGACGAGAGCGACCGCGACGCGCTCGCCGGTGCGGCGCTGATCGGCGAGTGGCTGCCGCGGGTCGTCGAGCGGCCGGACGACCTTTCGACGCGCGAGCCGCTGCTTCGCGGCGCCTGCCGCGCCGGCGCGGCGCTCGGCGGCTCGATGCTCGCGCTCGGCCATGCGCTCGCCCAGGCGCTCGGCGGCCGCTACGGGGCGCCGCACGGAGCGCTCAACGCGCTGACGCTGCCTGCCGCGCTCCGCTTCAACGAGCCGGTCGCCGGCGAGGCGATCGCCCGCTTTGCCGCTGCGCTCGGCACCGACGACCCGGCTGCGCGCGTCGAGGAGCTGGCGCGTCTCGGCGGCTTCGAGCGCCTCCGCGACCTCGGCATCCCCGAGAACGCGGCGGTCGAGGTGGCCCAGTCCGTCTCCGCCCGCCCGGGCGCGAAGGCGAACCCGCGCGAGGTGACCCCCGCGGACGCGGAGGCCCTGATCCGCTCGCTCTGGTGAGCTTGTGTTCCTGTCACACAAACCGCGCCAGCCAGCACCGCTCCGTGGGTCAAGTGGTTTGTGTGACAGGAACACAAGGCCTCCAAGCGCGGAGAGGAATAACGATGGCTAATGCAGCGCATTAGCGTATTCGGGTATCCTGCCGGGGTGAGCGACCGCCACTCCTTCGACGTGCTCGTGGTCGGCAGCGGCGCCTCCGGCCTCTCCGCTGCGGTCTCCGCAGAGCGTGCCGGGGCGCGGGTCGGCCTCGCGACCAAGGGCTCGATCCAGGCGTGTAACTCCGCCAAGGCGCAGGGCGGGATCCAGGCGTCGTTCGGCGACGACGACTCGCCTGAGCAGCACGCCGCCGATATCTTCAAGAGCTCGCACGACAGCGCCGACATGCGCCTCGTCGAGGTCCTCACCGGCGACGCTCGTAGCGCGATCCACTGGCTCGAGGAGCTGGGCGTCGAGTTCACCAGGGACAACGGCGGCTATCGCCTCGCCCGCTGCGGCGGCGCGTCGGCGAAGCGGCTGCTCCAGGTCGGCGACCGTACCGGGCACGCGATCACGAAGGCGCTCCGCGACGCGTTCGAGGCCGGCGGCGCCACCCTGTTCGCGAACAGCCCGCTGACCGACCTCACGTCAGCCGAGAACGGGTGGCGCGCGACCTGCGGCGAGCACGAGCTCGACGCCGCCACCGTGATCCTCGCCGCCGGGGGCCGCTGCTTCCGGGTCGCCGAGGAGCGCGGCGAGCTCTCGACCAACCATCCCAATGCGACGGGAGAGGTGACGCGGATCGCGCTCGGCCTCGGTGCCGAGTCGCGCGACCTCGACGAGCTCCAGTACCACCCGAACGGCGGCGCCTGGCCGGAGGGGATGCAGGGCTACTCGATCCCGGAGACGACGCGCGCGTACGGGGCCGTGCTCCTGAACGCGGACCGCGAGGAGTTCACCGACTCGCTCGGCCCGCGCGACGTCGTCAGCCAGGCGATCTTCGACGAAGTCGAGCAGGGCAAGGGCGTCGAGACCGAGGACGGGCGGCCGGCCGTCTACCTCGACACGACCCGGATCGCGCCCGAGGACGCCGAGATCTCCCTCCCGTACATGCTCCGCCGCTACCGCGGCGCCGGGATCGACCCGCTCGAGGAGCCGATCCTGACCTACCCCGTGCTCCACTACCAGAACGGCGGCCTGACGATCGACACGGACGCGCAGACGACGCTCGAGGGCCTCTACGCCTGCGGCGAGATCGCGGGGGGGACGCACGGCAAGAACCGGATGATGGGCAACTCCCTCCTGGAATGTGTTGTATTCGGACGGCGGGCCGGCCGGGCCGCCGCAGAGAAAGCGAGCGCATGAGCACTCTCACCACCACCGATCTCCAGCACGCGGTCGAGGACGCCGCGGCGCACCTGTACGTCTGGGCGCTGAAGGACATCCCGCAGGACCTGCGCGACGCGCTCGCCGCGGCCAAGGACCGTGAGACCTCCGTCACGGGGCAGCGCGTGCTCCAGACGATCCACCGGAACATCAACATCGCGGACGACGAGAAGAACCTCGTCTGCCAGGACACCGGGATCGCGGTCTACACCGTCCGCGTCGGCGAGCACTTCCCGCTCCACCCGACGCGGATCTACGAGGCGCTCCGCGACGGCACCGCGCGCGCGACCGTCGAGCACCCGCTGCGCTCGAACGCCGTCCATACGCTGACGCGCGAGAACACCGGCCCGAACATCGGCCACCGGCTCCCGATCGTGCACTGGGAGTTCATCGCCGACTGGGACGGCCTCGACGTCAAGTGCGTGCCGAAGGGCTCAGGCTCGGAGAACATGAGCTTCCTGAAGATGTGCGTCCCCGCCGACGGCGTGAAGGGGATCAAGCAGTTCGTGCTCGAGTCGATCGTCGGCGCCGGCGGCAAGCCGTGCCCGCCCGGGATCGTCGGCGTCGGCATCGGCGGCACCGCCGACTACGCGATGTACCTGGCCAAGGAGGCGATCACGCGGCCCGTCGGCACGCGCAACGCCGATCCGCTCGTCGCCCAGCTCGAGGACGAGCTCTACGGGCTCCTCAACGAGACCGGCATCGGCCCGATGGGGCTCGGCGGCGACGTGACCGTGCTTCAGTGCCACATCGAGCACGCCGACACGCACATGACGTTGAACCCGGTCGCCGTCAACTACCAGTGCTGGGCGGCGCGGCGCGCCTCGGTGCACGTGGACGCGCAGGGCAACCTCGACTACGACCGGGAGTTCTGATGGCCAAGCACGAGGTCACGTTCCCGATCACCGACCCGGCCGAGATCATGAAGCTCCGCGCGGGCGACGAGGTCACCGTCCAGGGCCACATCATCGGCATCCGCGACCGGACGCAGATCCGGATCTTCGACCAGGGCGTCGAGCCGCCGATGGATCTCTCCGGCGCCTTTCTGCTCCACACGGCGCCGAACGTGCGCAAGGTCTCCGAGGACGCCGAAGGCAGGGGAACGTACGAGAAGATCTGCATCGGGACGACGACGAGCGCGCGGATGGTGCGCTTCACGGAGCCGCTCGGCGAGGAGTACGGCGTTCGCGCGATCTGCGGCAAGGGCGGCTTCCCCGACGAGGCGATCGAGCCGATGCGGCGGCTCGGGATGGTCTACTTCGCGATCGTCGGCGGCGCGGCCGCGCTCGAGACGACGCAGATCGAGGAGATCGAGGAGGTGATGTGGGAGGAGCTGATGCCGGAATGCCTCTGGAAGTTCCGCGTCAAGGACTTCGGCCCGCTCACCGTCGGCATCGACGCACACGGCAACTCGCTCTACCACGACGTCCAGACCGCAGGCCCAGGAGAAGCTGAAGGAGATCTATGCCCGCCTCTAACGGCGAACCGCAGCCGAACTTCCTCGACCTGCCCGCGCGGCCCTCGAAGCCGCGCGAGAGCGGGCTCACCCACGTGATGGACAAGGGCATGAACATCCGCGAGATCGAGGGCCTCTTCGACACCGCCGGCGAGTACGTCGACATCGTCAAGCTCGGCTGGGGCACGAGCTACGTCACGAACAACCTCGAGAAGAAGATCGCGCTCTACCGCTCCTTCGACACGCCGATCGTCTGCGGCGGCACGCTCTTCGAGGCCGTCTACGTTCGCGGCAAGCTGGACGCCTTCAAGCCCTGGCTCGAGCACTATCGCTTCTCGCACGTCGAGATCTCCGACGGGACGGTCGACATCCCGCGCGAGCGCAAGCTCGAGCTGATCGCCGACTTCGCGCGCGACTTCACCGTCCTCTCCGAGGTCGGCTCGAAGGACTCCGAGGTCGTGTTCGCGCCCTACCAGTGGGTCGAGTGGATCAAGGAGGAGACGCGACGCGGGCGCGTGGAAGGTGATCACGGAGGCGCGCGAGGGCGGCACCGCCGGGATCTTCCGCAAGGACGGCGACATGCGCACGGGGCTGATCGACGAGATCGCTCACGCGATCGACTTCCACGACCTGATCTGGGAGGCGCCGTCGAAGGCTCGCAGGCTTGGTTCGTGAAGCACTTCGGGCCGGAGGTCAATCTCGGCAACATCGCGCCGGAGGAAGTGATCCCGCTCGAGACCCTCCGCCTCGGCCTCCGCGGCGACACGCTCAAGGAGATCCTGCTCGCCGACGAGCCGGCCGCGACGCCCTGAGGCAAGCATGAGCCGGCTCGCCCCGGACTCACCTGGTCGAGCGGGCGCCGGCCGAGCGACTCGCCGGGTCGGGCGCGACGTTTTGTGGGATCCAGGCGCAGGCGATCGGCTCGGCCGAGCTGCACTTCGCCGGGCGTCGAGGCCGAGGCGGAGCGCATCGGCTCGGTCCCGCAGCTCCTCTAGGCGCTCCGATACAGCTTCGTCATAACGAACTCGCGGTGGCCCAGGGCCTCGGCCGCGGTGAGACGGCCGCTGGCTGTGCGCCCGAGCAGCTCCAGGAGGCGGTCGGCCGCCTCGGAGAGGCGCAGCTCTCGTGTCAGCAGCCCGCTCACGTTGAGGTCGATGTGCTCGTTCATGGTGGCCGCGGTCATCGCGTTCGCCGTGAGCTTGATCACGGGCTCGATCGGGTTGCCGATGATGTTCCCCTGCCCGGTCGGGAAGAGGTGGACGACGGCTCCCGCCGCGGCCATCAGCGTGATGCACTCGGCCGCGGCGGAGGACGTGTCCATGAAGTACAGCCCCGCGCCGGCCGCCGGTCGCTCCGCAGGCCCGAGGACGCCCACGACCGGACGGCTGCCCGTCTTCTGGATGTTCCCGAGCGCCTTCTCCTCGATCGTCGAGAGACCGCCGGCGATGTTTCCCTGGGTCGGTTGGGAACCGAGCAGGTCGACCCCGCCCGCCGCGATCTCCGCGACGTAGCCGTCGTAGGCCGCCAGGAAGGCGTCGCGGATCTCGTCGGTGGCCATTCGCGCCGCGACGAGATGCTCGCCGCCGGTGAGCTCCGAGGTCTCGCCGAAGAAGACCGTCGCGCCCGCGTCGACGAGACGGTCGACGACGGCGCCAACGGTCGGGCAGGAGCCGAGGCCGGTGGTCGTGTCCGACTCGCCGCACTTGATGCTCACGGTCAGCTCCGAGAGCTCAATCCGCGCGCGCTGCTGCTCGCTCGCTCGCTGGACGAAGTCCATCGCCGTCCAGCACGCCTGCCGGACGATCTCGAGCTCGCCCTTGCCCTCGATCGAGAAGCCGGCGACCGGCTTGCCTGTAACTGCGATCCCTTCCACGATTCGCTCCGTCCAGCTCGGCTCGATTCCGATCACGATTGCGGCGGCAACGTTCGGATTCGCGCCCGTCCCGATCATCGTGCGGAAGTGCAGCTCGAGATCCGCGCCGTACTGGAGGCGCCCATAGGCGTGGGGGAGCGCGAGCGTGCCGGTGATCTTCGCCGCGATCGCCTCGCACGCGGCGTTCGAGATGTCGTCCACCGGTAGGACAATCACGTGGTTGCGGACGCCGACGGACGCGTCCGGCCGGCGGTAGCCGAAGAGCTCCATCCCTACCACCTCGCCGTCTTGACGTTGTGCGTATGGACGTAGTCGCCGGGCTCGATGTTCGTCCGGGCGACGCCGACCTGGGTGCTGTACTCCGTCACGGGCGCGCCGGCGGACAGCGGCTGAAGTGCGACCTTGTGCCCGTATGGGACATCCGCCTGGGCTCGCACAGTCAGCTCGCCATCGTCCTCGACGTAGACGACGAGGACGACCTCGCCGGCGGAGATCGGCGCAACCGCCACGGCGACATCGTCGCCCTTGTTGTGGGCGAGGGCCTTGTGCATCCTTCGGTTCTCCTTTCCGTTTGTTCGCGTCATCGCGCTCCTACGACGGCGAGCGCGGCCGTGCCGACCGCGAGCGTCACCCCGACCGTCACGGCGAGGGCTTGGTGGAGGACTCGACGCGCGCGCGCGGCCCGGGCCTGCTCGTCGATGATGAGCCAGGTGCCGGCGCCGGCGTGCACGAGCGCGGCAGCGAGCATCGTCCAGTCCCAGGCGAGCCAGAGTGCCGACGACCACCGCCGCGCCACGAAGCTCGAGCCGGTCTCGGCGACGTCGTTGACGAGGTGCGTGACGGCGAAGTGACCGAGGACGAGCACGGCGAGCGCCAGCGCCGTGGCGCGCATGAGGAGAAAGGCCGCAATACGCGGCTGCATCACGCGAACACCGGCTTCATGATCACGACGGATGCAGCGGAGCCCGTGATCGCGGTGAGCGCGACGGCGACGTGCAGCAGCGTGCGCGCTCTCGGCTCCCGGACGTCGACGACGTCGAGCAGTACGAGCCTGAGCCCGTTCAGCGTGTGGAAGAGGATTGCGAACAGAAGAAGGCACTCGAACACCCGCAGCGCCGTCGTCCCGTAGAGCTCGTGGACCTCGTCGAACCGGGCCGGCGAGATCGCGTAGAGCGCGACGTCGAGGACGTGGAGGAGGAGGAAGGCGAACACGGCCACCCCGGTCGCTCGGTGGGCGAGGAACGCCCAGCGCTGCACGTCGCGGTCGCGTGCCCGGCCAATGCGCTCGATCCAGCTGCCGCGCACCGTCGTCGGGCGTTCGGAGAGCGCAACCCGCACCGTGAACGCGGTAAAGGCGAGCACGCCGACGAGGAGTGTGCTGAGCGCGGCCGCGAAGGCGAGCTGCAGCGCGCTCACGCCTGCTCCAGCACTCGGACCTGCGGCGCCAGGCGCGTCAACTGGACCGGCCGTGTCGTCAGTTCCGGCTCGCCGTCCGCCCCGAGCGTGACGACGACGACCCTGAGCCAGCTGTCGTCGTCGTGCTCGGGGAAGTCGGCACGGAAGTGGGCTCCCCGCGACTCTTCGCGAGCGAGTGCGGACGCCACGATCAGCCGCGCCACGGTCAGCTGGCTCTCCAGATCGAGGGCCTGCTGCCAGGCCGAGTTCGCCTCGCGCGGGGCTGCCGCAGAGACGCGCGACGACTCCTCTTGAAGCTCGGCGAGACGCTCACCCGCCTGCAGCAGCCCATCGCGAGTGCGGACCAGGCCGCAGTGCACCCACATCGTCTCCTTGAGTGCGTCCGTGAGCGCGAACGGTGCCAGGCCCTTCTCCCGGCGAAGCGGCGCGTACGCTCGCTCGACCGATTCCGCAACAAGCTTCGGGTCCGGCATGTAGAGGCCACGTGCCTGGACGATCGCCGCCGCCATCTTCCCGGCGCGGGCGCCAAAGACCGTCGACTCGGCGACGCCGTTCCCGCCGAGCCGGTTCGCGCCGTGGGTGCCTCCGGCGTCCTCGCCCGCGACGAGCAGGCCGTGCACGGACGTGCGGCAGTCGGAGTCGATCACCACCCCGCCCATGTGGAAATGAGCGGTGGGAGAGACCTCGACCGGGCCCGTGGCGAGGTCGGCACCGACGAGTCTGGTTCGTGCGGCCATGGCGCCGAAGCGGCGCTCGACCTCCGCCGCGCCCAGGTGGGAGACGTCGAGGAGAACACCCCCCGCCTGCGTCCCGCGGCCCTCGAGAATCTCGATATAGGAGGCGCGGGCGACGACGTCGCGGGTCGAGCGCTCGAGCCGGATCGGGTCGGAGCGCTCCATGAATCGCTCGCCGAGGCGGTTGGTCAGGCGCGCCCCGGCTCCACGTAGTCCCTCCTCGAGCACCGCGCCGGTCAGCGCCGATGTTCCCGCGACGAGCCCCGTCGGATGGAACTGGAGCATCTCCATGTCGCGGAACTCGAGTCCTGCGCGCCAGCACATCGCCAGTCCGTCGCCCGTCTTCTCCCGCGCGGGCGCGGCGATCCGGTACATCGTTGCCGAGCCGCCGGTGGCCACCACGACGACTCGAGCCAGGAGCACTGCCGCGAGGCCGGTTCGAATGTCGAGCACCGTTAGGCCGGACAGGTCGCCGTGCTGGTCGAAGAGGAGGTCAAGCGCGCGCCAGTCCTCGAGTTCCCGAGCGCCGATCCGAAGCGCCTGATCCCGCAAACGGCCCATGATCTCGAGCCCTGTCTGGTCGGCCCGGTGAACGGTCCGGTCGAAGCTCTGGCCACCGAAGGGCTTCAGGTCGAGCTCGCCGGCCGCCGTGCGGTCGAAGAGATAGCCGTACTGCTCCTCGAGCTCCTGGATCACGCGCGGCGCGTCGCTGACGAGCGTCCACGCGAGCTCCTGGTCGTTCAGGTATTGGCCTCCCTCGAGCGTATCGCGGAAGTGCGCATCGACAGAGTCGCCCTCGCCGAGCACCGCGTTGAAGCCGCCTTGCACCATGCGCGTGCAGCCGGAGCGGCCGACGGCCCCCTTCGAGACGATCGTGACCGAGAGGCGGGGGTCGGCTGCCGTCACGTGCAGCGCGCACATCAGGCCCGCACCGCCGCTGCCGACGATCGCGACGTCCGTCTCGAGCACCGGTAGTGGCGGCTCGCGGCCGGCACCGATGCTCCACCGGCGGAGGCGCCGGATCGAGGCGGCGGGGTCGATGCCCTTCGGGCAGGCGCCGCTGCAGCCGTGGATGTAGTGGCAGCGGGTGACGCCGCCCTCCTGCGAGACGAGCCGAAGGCGGTGCGAGCGTGCGCCGTCTCGGGCGTCCGCGGCGAGCGTGGCCGCCCGGTTCAGCGCTGCCGGACCTGCGAACCCGTGGGCGGCGCCGGCCAAGTCGCAAGCGGTCCAGCATGCCCCGCACGCGATGCAGTCGAGCCCGGCCTCGACCGCGTCGCGACTCGTGTCGCCCGCCGGAAGAACTCGAGCCTTGCCGTCCGCGGGTGGGACGAACCACGGCTCGACGCTCCGCCATGCCTTCCAGAAGGGGCGAGTGTCGACGATCAGGTCGCGAACGACCGGCAGCCCAGCGAGCGGTTCGAGGAGGAGCGGTCCGGTCGCGGCGGTCACCGGCGTCCGGCACGCGAGGACGGGACGGCCGTCGACTCGTACGGCGCACGTGCCGCACATGGCGACCCGGCACGAGTAGCTGAAGCCGATCGAGGCGTCCGCGCGCTGGAGCGCGAGCAGGACATCGAGCACCATCGCCGGCTCGCTCACCTCGACGTCGAAGCGCCGACGGGCCTGGTCGTCGCTGCGCACGATCTCGACAGCGAGGGTCGTCACGGATCGACTTGATCGTTCAAGTTGATCACAGACGTATTCGTATCATCGGTGTCAAGACCAACGCCTCTATAAGAGATCGATATATACCCGCTAGCCGCGTGCGAGCTCCGCGCCCAGCCCGACCGAGATCTCGCCGGCGTGGCGGCGGACGACCGCGCCGAGCCCGTCGATCCCGCCGGGCGGCAGCGTCTGCTTCAGCCCGGTCACGCTGATCGCCGCCACGCAGGCGCCCCGGTGGTCGTAGACGGACGCGCCGACGCAGCAGACGCCCTCGCTGTCCTCCTCGTCGTCGACCGCGAACTCCTTTGCCCGCACGCGGTCGAGCTCGCGCAGGAGGTGCTCGACCTCGACGATCGTCGTCTCCGTCCGTGCGGGAAGGCCGGTGCGCGCGACGATCGAGCGCACCTCCTCTCGGGAGGTGCGAGAGGAGCGCCTTCCCGATCGCGCTGCAGTGCGGAAGCTCGCGCCGCGCGAGGTTGCTCTGGAAGCGGACGATGCCGGGCCCGTCGACGCGGCCGATGATCACGGCGAAGGCCTCGTCGAGCACGCCGACCCGCGACGTCCAGCCCGTCTCGTCGGTCATCGCCCGCAGCGACGGCAGCGCCAGCTCGAGCAGGTCGATCTGCCCGAGCACCTGGTCGCCGAGCCGCGCCAGTGCCAGCCCGAGCCGGTAGCGGCGGCCTCGCCCCTCGCCGAGCTCGGCGACGAAGCCGCCTGCGGTGAGCGTGCGGAGCAGAGCGAGCACGGTGCTCTTCGACGTGTCGAGCCGGCGCGCGAGCTCCGAGAGCCGCAGCCCGTGCGAGTCGGCCTCGCCCAGCACCTCGAGCACCGCGAGCGCCCGTTCGACGCTGCGAACCCGATAGCGACCGTCCGGCTCGGTGCGGCTTGACTTTGCCGTCGCACTCACTTAGAAGTGCCTCCGTGTTGCGTACGGCACATCAGCGTTCGACACAGCCGAACAATACGCCGCGTCCCGGCGAATATGCAAGCAAGACGCCCGTGAAGGCTGAGGAGGCGCTCGGCCGGCTCGGCCTCTCGTCCGGCGGTCCGGCGCCCGAGGCGAGCGTACTCCGATTTCCCGACGGCGCGCACTACCGCGTCGAGATCCCGAGCGTCGAGAACCTGCGCGTGCTCGAGGCCGTCCTCGACACGGCGCGCGAGCACGAGCTCGTGGTCAACCGCGTCTCGCAGGGCAGCGGCGCGATGCTGCTCTCCGAGTCCGAGCTGCGCGAGATGGCCGTCGCCGCCGAGGCGGGCGTCGAGATCTCGCTCTTCGTCGGCCCGCGCGAGGGCTACGGCGTCGGTGCGCACGCCCGCTCGGCCGACGGCGCCGGCCATGTCGGCCAGCTGCGCGGCCTGCGCGGGCTCTCGTACGCGATCGAGGACATCGCCGCGCCGTCGAGGCCGGGATCCGGAGCTTTCTCATCGCGGACAACGGCCTACTGATGCTCCTCCGCGACATGCAGTCGGCCGGCGAGCTGCCCGCGGACTGCGGCTGGAAGATCTCCGTCGCGATGGCGCCTTCGAATCCGGCCGGGCTCGTCGTGCTGGAAGGCCTCGGAGCGACGACGGTCAACATCCCGTCCGACGTCACGCCCACCGAGCTCGCGGAGATGCGCGCCGCGACGTCGCTCCCCATCGATCTCTACGTCGAGTCGCCGGACAGCCTCGGCGGCGTCGTGCGCGGGAACGAGATGGCCGACCTGGTCGCGATCGGCGCGCCGCTCTACGCCAAGTTCGGACTGCGCAACTCCCGGCCGCTCTACCCCGCCGGCGAGCATCTCTACGCCGAGGCCGTCGCGATCGCCCGCGCGAAGGTCGCCCGCGCCGCGGTGGCGCTCGAGTGGGTCGCGCGGCTCGACCCGAGCCTCGTCCAGTCGGCCCCGGGTGCCGAGGGCCTGCGCGTGCCCCGTCCGTCTCTGTCTCCGAAGAGCCGATACCGGCGGTCGAAGCGATCCCGTCGTGATCACCGTTCCCAACTCAGCCCCACAGGAGGGCCCTCATGTCAGGAAAGAGGAAGCTGTATGCCGTCACGGCAGCTCTCGCGGTGATGGCCGTCGCCGGCGGCGGCTGTCGTCACCCCCGCCCGGTCGGCGCCGGCGGCCAGCGCCGCCCCGCCGCGACCGGCTGTACGTCGTCGAGGGGCACGCTGAAGTACGGCATCGCGGGTGCCGGCATCAGCCAGCTCGACCCGAACACGATCAACTTCGCCGGCCAGGTGCCGCTGCAGACGCTGCTCTACAACGGCCTCTCCAAGTACGACCGCAACATGAACGTCGTGCCCGACCTGGCGACGAAGTGGCGCGCGTCGGCCGACCTGAAGACGTGGTGGTTCACGCTGCGCAAGGGGGTCAAGTACTCGACCGGCCGCGCCTTCAACGGTGACGACGTGCGGGCGAACATCCTCCGCGTGCTCGACCCGAAGGTGCCGTCGCAGCAGCGCGCGAACGCGAAGGACATCCGCTCGGTGCGCGTGCTCAATCCGTACCTCGTCCGGATCAGGCTCGGCAGCCCGAGCGCGATCCTCCCGAACGCGCTCGTCGACATCAAGATGAGCGACACCCAGAACGTCGACAACCTCGCCAACAGCGGTACCGGGACGGGCCCGTACAAGGTGGGCTCGTTCGTCCCGAACCTGTCGCTGGCGCTCGTGCCGAACCCGCACCACTTCGGCGGCCGCGCCTGCCTGCAGCGGATCGAGTTCGTCCGCTCGCCGGATCCGACGGCGATGGTGACCGACTTCCGGGCCGGGAACCTCGACATGATCTGGCAGGTCCGCCCCACCGACGTGCCCGCCGTGCGCTCGAACAGCACGGCGTTCCTGGCGCCGAAGGGCGTCTCCGGCGCCCACGTCTGGGAGCTCGACGTGACCTCGGAGCCGTTCAACGACGTCCGCGCCCGCCAGGCGCTGGCGTACGCGATCGACCGCCGGACGATGAACCGGGCGGCCTTCTCCGGCCTCGCGACCCCGTCGATCGGCAACTCGCTGATCAGCGCGACGAGCTCGGCCTACAACAAGGGCATGAAGGGCTACCCCTTCAACCTGCAGAAGGCGAAGCAGCTGTTCGACGCCGCCGGCGTGAAGTCCGGGACGACGTTCACCTTCTGGGCGCTCGCGGGCCGGCGCGACGAGTGGATCACGATGGCCCAGATCCTCCAGCAGGACCTGCAGAAGATCGGGCTCAACATCTCGATCCAGCGCTCGGACGTGAGCACGTGGCTGGCGAAGTTCTTCCCCGCCGGGAAGAAGTATCCGAACACGATCATCGCCAACTACTTCTCGATGCCGCCGAACCCGACCTATGCGCTCAAGCAGGGGCAGTTCGGCTCATGCGAGTGCAACTGGAAGAACACCACCTTCGAGAACCTCGCCCTCAAGGCACCCGGGATCGTCGACCTCGCGGCGAGGCAGAGGATCTACAACACGATGCAGCAGATCTTCAGCTCGTACGCGCCGGTGATGGTGATCGCGCACCAGACGAACATCGTCGCCCACCAGAGAAGGTGCAGAACGCGTGGGAGGACGCGCAGGGGAACGTCCACCTCGAGGAAGCGCGGGTCTCGGGCTGACGTCGGGCATGTGGTGGCCGCTCGGCGGCCACCCCCTTGCCCGCCCGCGAAGGGGGCGAGGGACAGTTCGATGGTGAGATATGTGCTCAGGCGGCTGGTCGCGAGCTTGGCCTGCTGATCCTGGGCTCGATGGCCGTCTTCCTGCTGATGCGGGTGATCCCGGGCGATCCGACGATCACGAAGCTCGGCGGCTCGATCGACGAGGTCGACCAGGCGACGGTGGACGCGATCCGGGCCGAGCTCGGCCTCGACAAGTCGATCCTGGCGCAGTACGTCGACTGGGTCGGCGGGATCCTGCACGGCGACTTCGGCGCCTCGTACTTCAGCCAGTTCTCGGTCACCTCGCTCGTGGAGCAGCGCTACGGCGCCACGCTCCTGCTCGCGTTCATGGCGATGCTCATCGGCATCCTGATCGCGGTGCCCGCCTCGGTCGCGGGCGCGATCTGGCCGAGCCGGATCCTCGAGTCGGTCCTGTCGCCTTCACGGCGGTCGGGATCGCGATCCCGACGTTCGTGATCGGGATCGGCCTGATCATCGTGCTCGGCGTCGAGCTCGAGTGGCTGCCGACACAGGGCTACGTCTCGTTCCAGGCAGATCCCGTGCAGAGCATCAAGTCGACCTTGTTGCCGGCTGTCACGCTCGGGATCGGCGTCGCCGCGGCGACGATGCGGATCCTGCGGCCCTCGCTGCTCGACGTCGGCAGCTCGTCCTTCGTGCGGACGGCGAAGGGAAAGGGGCTGCTGCGGCGGGAGGTCGTCGTCCGGCACGAGCTGCCGAACGCGTCGATCCCGGCGATCACCGCGGCCGGGATCATCGTCGCCCATCTCGTCGGCGGGGCGGTGATCGTCGAGTACGTCTTCGCGCGTCCGGGGCTCGGGTCGCTGCTCGTCGACTCGGTCCACCAGCGCGACTACGGCGTGCTGCAGGCGCTCGTCCTGCTCGCCGTCGCCGTCTTCATCGTCACGAGCCTCGTCGTCGACGTCATCCTCGGCTTCATCGACCCGCGCCTGCGGACGAAGGCGGTCACGTGAGCACCGTCGTTCCGACCGTTCCGCTCGAGGTCACGCCGGCCGTGCGGACCGACTACGTCGTGCGCCGCCTGCTGCGGCGACCGACCGCCGCCGTCGCTGCTGCCGTCGTCGCGCTCCTCGTCGTCGTCACCGTCGGAGCGCCGCTCTTCGCCCCCTACGCGCCGACGACGCTCGACTTCGACCAGCTCTTCGGGCCTCCGTCGCGCGAGCACCTGTTCGGCACGGACGAGCTCGGGCGCGACCTGCTCACGCGGGTCCTCTACGGCGGCCGCACCTCGATGATGCTCGGCTTCGCCGCGACCGCGCGTCGCGATGGGCCTGGGCGTCGTCTGGGGCTTCACGGCCGCGCTGCGCGAGGGCTGGATCGGCGAGATCCTGATGCGCGCCGCCGACACGGTGATGGCGATGCCGGCGATCCTGCTCGGGCTCGTGCTCGTCGCCGCGTTCGGCACCTCGACGCCGACCATGGTCATGATCCTCGGCATCATCTTCGCTCCGGCGACGGCGCGGATCGCACGGTCGACGCTGCTCGCCGAGCTGCGCTCCGACTACTACCTGGCCGCGGTCTCGGTCGGCGCTTCGGGGAAGCGGATCGTCGCGCGCGAGCTGTTGCCGAACACCCTGCCCGTGCTCGTCTCGCGCGCCAGCCTCGTGCTCGCCGAGGTGATCTTCGTCGAGGCCAGCCTGAGCTTCGTCGGCCTCGGCATCCAGCCGCCCGAGACCTCGTGGGGGACGCTGTTGCAGCAGGGCTACGCGAACCTCTACAGCTCCTACACCTACGCGATCTTCCCCGGCATCGTGATCCTCGTCGCCGTGCTCGCCTTCAACACGCTCGGCGACAACATCCAGAAGGTCCTCGACCCCTCCCGGTTGTGACGGCGACGATCTCGGAGACCTCGACCGACGTCGTCCTCGCGGTCCGCGACCTCGTCGTCGAGATCGACGTGCCACGGCGCGAGCCGATCAGGCCCGTGCGCGGCGTCTCGTTCGAGGTCGCGCCGGGCGCCGGCTCGGGATCGTCGGCGAGTCGGGGAGCGGCAAGTCGCTGACGGCGCTCGTCGCTCATGCGGCTGCTGCCGCCGCGCGCGCGCATCGCGGGGGGCAGCGTGCTCCTGCGCGGGCCGCGACCTCGCCCACGTGTCCGAGCGCGAGCTGGCACGCGTCCGCGGCGGCGAGATGTCGACGGTCTACCAGGATCCGATGTCGTCGCTGAACCCGCTCATGCCGGTGGGACGGCAGATCTCCGAGGCGATCCGGCGCACGAGAACGTCGGTCGCCGCGAGGCGCGCCGAGCGTGCGATCGAGGTGCTCGGCGACGTCGGCCTGCCGCAGCCCGACCGCCGCATCGACGACTACCCGCACCAGTTCTCCGGCGGCATGCGCCAGCGGGTGATGATCGCGATGGCGATCTGCACGAATCCCGACGTCCTGATCGCCGACGAGCCGACGACCGCACTCGACGTGACGACGCAGGCGCGGATCATGGAGATGCTCGACCGGATCGTCGAGGAGCGGCGGATGGGCCTGATCCTGATCACGCACGACCTCGGCCTCGCCTCCTCGTTCTGCGACGAGCTCCACGTCATGTACGCCGGCCGGATCGTCGAGAGCGGCAGCGCGAACGCCGTGCTGAGCACGCCGGCGCATCCGTACTCCGAGGCGCTGCTCGACTCGATCTGCGGCCTCGACCGCGACGTCGAGCGGCCGATCGCCGCGATCTCGGGACAGCCGCCGCTGCCGCACCAGCTTCCGTCCGGCTGTCCCTTCCACCCGCGCTGCGCGTACGCCCAGGAGCGTCTGCACGGTCGAGGCGCCGCCGGCGGTCGCCGTCCGGAGCAGGTCGCCGAGTGCCACTTCCCCGTCGGGGCGGCGGCCGCGTGAGCGCGACCGACGTGACAGCCGCGCACACCGAGCCCGTCCGGGACGGCGAGCCGCTCGTCGTCGTCGACCACCTCAGCCGCCACTTCCGCCTCGGCGGCCCCCGCTCGCGGCGCACCGTCCGGGCGGTCGACGACGTCTCGCTGGTGCTGGACCGAGGCGAGACCGTGGGCCTCGTCGGCGAGTCCGGCTCGGGCAAGTCCACCCTCGCGCGGCTGCTGCTCCGCCTCGACGAGCCGACCTCGGGCAGCGTCCACTTCGAGTCGACCGACCTCTTCCGCGTCTCTCGCCGCGAGCTGCGCCGGCTGCGCCGCGAGATGCAGATCGTCTTCCAGGATCCGTACGCGTCGCTGAACAAGCGGAAGACGGTCGAGCAGATCGTCTCGTTCCCGCTCGTCGTGCACGACCGCTCGCTCTCGCGGAAGGAGCGCAGAGCCAGGGTGACGGAGCTGCTCCAGCTCGTCGGACTGCGCCCGGAGCACGCGAACGCGTACCCGCGCCAGCTCTCGGGCGGCCAGTGCCAGCGCGTCAACATCGCGCGCGCCCTCGCCCTGAACCCGAAGCTCGTCGTGCTCGACGAGGCCGTGTCGGCGGTCGACGTCTCGATCCAGGCACAGATCCTCAATCTCCTGCGCGGCCTGCAGGACCGGCTCGACCTGACCTATCTCTTCGTGACGCACGACCTCGCGGTCGTCCGCTACATGGCGGACACGATCGCCGTCATGTACCTCGGCCGGATCGTCGAGCAGGGGCCGCGCGACTCGCTGTTCGCCGAGCCGCGGCACCCGTACACGCACGGGCTCCTCGCCTCGATCCCGCCGGCGCCCGGCGAGGCGCAGCGGGAACGGATCGTCCTCCGCGAGGCTCCCGCCTCGGACACGCTGCCGTCCGGCTGCCGCTTCCACCCACGCTGCCCCCTCGGCCGGCGCGAGCTCTGCCGGACGGTCGACCCGCCGCTGCAGACGACGGCGCCGGCCACACGGTCGCCTGCCACTTCCCCCAGTCGGCGGCGAGCCTGCTGGCCGAGGTCGCGCGGGAGCCGGCATGAGCACCGTGCGCCGCTGGGACGAGCTGACCCGCGAGGAGATCGCGCGCTCGCGCCGGAGGCGTTGCTCGTCCTGCCCGTCGGCTCGACCGAGCAGCACGGGCCGCACCTCGCCACCGGCACGGATGCGCTGATCGCGACGGCGATCGCGGAGCGGGCCGCCGCGGCGGCGGCGCGGCCCGGCGACGATCCTGCTCGCGCCGACGCTGGCGTTCGGCGCCTCCGCAGCACCACCTCCCGTTCGGCGGGACCCTCTCGCTCGGCGTGGCCACGTTCCAGCTCGTCCTGCGCGACCTGCTCGCCTCGGCCGCGTCGGCCGGCGTCCGGCGCGTGTTCCTGCTCAACGGCCACGGCGGCAACGCCGCCGCATGCGCGATCGCCGTCGCCGAGGCCTCGCGCGAGCTCGGCCTCGTCGCGGCGACGGCGATGCCGTCGGACCTGGTCGACGCCGCGGAGATCGAGGGGCCGGTGCAGGGTCATGCGGGCAGCTTCGAGACATCGCTGCTGCTCGCGCTCGACCCGGACCGGGTCCGGCCCGAGCTGGCGCGGCCCTCGCCGGGGGGCGGCGCGCGCAAGCGTGCGCCGGGGCTGGTCGTCGGGGAGCCGGGACGCTGGCAGGAGCTGGACGGCTTCACCGATCGCCCGGACGAGGCTCGCTCGAGCGCGGCGAGCAGGCGCTCGCGGCGTGCGTGGCCGCGGTCGCGGCGGCGTTCGAGCAGCTCGCCGACGCCGGTGGCTGACGCGCCGGGCCGACGATCGCGGCCGTCGAGACGACGACGGTCAGCGCCCGTGCGAAGCCGGCGCTGAAGGTTCGCGGCGCGCGAGTCGTGCACGACGCCTCGACCTTCACGCTCGTCCGCGTCGTCACCGACGAGGGCGTCGAAGGCTTCGGCGAGGTGAGCGCCACCGCCGCCTGGAGCGGCGAGGACGCCGTCACCGCGACGCACTTCATCCGCGACGTGCTCGGGCCTGCGCTGATCGGCAAGCCGCTCGCTCCGATCGAGGCGCACGCGACCGAGTTCGACCGCATCCTGCGCGGCAACTGGTTCACGAAGGCGGGGCTCAACACGCGCTCTGGGACGCGCTCGGCCGCACGCGGGGCGTCACGGTCGCCGAGCTGCTCGGAGGGCCGTACCGCCACGAGGTGCCGGTGAAGATCTCGCTGAGCGGCGACGGCGACGACCTGCGCGCCGGCTACGAGACGGCGGCCGGCCTCGGCTTCCGCGCCTTCAAGGTCAAGGTCGGCCGCGACCCGGACGCCGACGTGGCCCGGATCGCGCTCGCGCGCTCGCTCGCCGGCGACGACGCGTTCCTCGGAGCGGACGCGAACGGCGGCTGGCCGCTGGCCGTCGCGCTCGAGACGGTGCCGCGGCTGGCGGAGTCGCGCATCGCCTTCATCGAGCAGCCGGTGCCGCGGACGACCTCGAAGGGCTGCGCGAGGTGCGCGCGCTCGGCGTGCCGCTGATCGCCGACGAGTCGGTGTACACGTCCGCCGACGTGCTCCGGATCGGCCGCCTCGGCGCGGCCGACGTCGTCAGCGTCTACGTCGGCAAGAGCTCCGGGCTCGAGCGCGCCGTCGAGTCGGCGCGGCTCGCGCACGAGCTCGGGCTGGACGTCGTCATCGGCGCGAACGGAGAGATGGGGATCGGAGCCGCCGCGCAGCTGCACGTCGCGTGCGCGTGCGAGCGCATCGGCGAGATCCCGCACGGGATCATCGGGCATCACTTCTACGAGGAGGATGCGACGCTCGTGACGCCGCTCGCGATCGACGGCGTGGTCGCGCGGCTGCCGGACGGCCCCGGGCTGGGCGTCGAGCCGAGCGACGAGGTGCGCCGGAGCTTCGCCTCGTGAACGCGGGCGTCCAGGTGTTCGTCTATCCCGAGGAGCTCGACCACATGGCGCCGGACGCGCTTGCGGCGCAGGTCCTCGAGCTCGGTTGCGACGCCGTCTCCGTCTCGGTCGCCTATCACCGCGCCGCCGCGTGTTCCCGCGCCACCGCCGCGTGAGCGTGCTGACGCGGACGACGCTCTACGTCGAGCCCGAGCGGGCCCGCTACGGCTCGCTCGTCCCGAAGGGTCCGTTCCGAGCCGCTGTTCCGCTTTCGCGAGGCGTGCGACCGGAGCGGGCTGCGCTTCCGCGCCTGGGTCGTCGGCCTCCACAACGAGGAGCTAGCGCCGCGCACCCCGAGGCGGCTGCGCGCCTGCTCGACGGCTCGCCTGCCGGCCACAGCCTCTGCCCCTCGGCGCCCGAGGCGGTCGAGTACGTCGCCGCGCTCGCCGGCGACGTCGCCGCGCAGCTCGGGCCCGAGGCCGTCGACCTCGAGGCCGGCTTCTATCCCGCCTGGGAGCCGTCGTACACGCTGACGCTCGCGCTCGAGCCGCTCTCCGAGCGCGCCCGGCTGCTCGGAGCGCAGTGCTTCTGCGACTCGTGCCGCGCGCTCTTCGGCCCGGAGGCCGAGGCGCGCGCTCACGCCGCCGCCGGCCCGCCGTTCGGCGACGGCGAGCCGGACGAGCCCGGGCAGCGGAGCTCGCCGCGGGTCGCGCCACCGGCGCGGCGCGGCTCGTGCGGCCGCTGCGGCAGCCGTCCACGCCGCCGGCAGCCTGCTCCGCGTCTTCGTCTCCGGCCCGCCGGAGCAGGCGGCGCTCCAGGGCGTCTCGGCCGTCTCGTCTGCCGCCGCCGATGCGCTCCTCTTCGGCTGCGGCCCGCTCGCGGGCGCGAGCTGCAGGACCGCTTCGCGGGGCTGCGGGCGCTGACGGGCCGGTCCGGCGCGGTCTCGACGAACTGGACGCCCGACCGCACCGAGCTGGCGGCCGATGTCGAGCGCCTCGCGGCCGCAGGCGCGGAAGGGCTCGCGCTCTACAACCTCTCGCTCGTCCCCGAAGCCGGGCTCGAGGCGTTCCGCGCGGCCGCACACGCCTTCCGCGCGGCGGTGCCCGTCTGATGGTGCTCGACGGTCACGTGATGCTCGGCGAGGGGCGGGACGCGTCGCTGACCGGAGGAGCTGCTCGAGACGATGGACCGGCTGGGGATCGACCGCGCGCTCGTCTCGCCGCCGAGGGCTTCCTGCCCGTGCGCAACCGCGAGGGGAACGAGCTCGTCGCGACCGCCGCCGCCGCCTCCGGCGGCCGTCTGCTGGCTACGCCGTCGCGACGCCGTGGCTCGGGGGGGAGCGATGGAGGAGCTCCGCCGGGCGCGGACGCCGGCGCCGTCGCGCTCAAGCTCGACTCGGCGCTGCAGGGATTCGACCTCCTCGACGGCCAGGCCGAGCCGCTCGTCGCCTTCGCGATCGAGTCGGGCTGGCCCGTCTACGTTCGCACCGGCACGCCGCCGCACGCGCTGCCGCTCCAGGTCGCGTGGCTGCCGCGCCCTTCCCCGAGGGCAGCTTCCTGCTCGGCAAGGCGGGCGCGACCGACTTCTCCCACGACGGCCCGGCGACGCTCGCGGCTGCGCCGAACGTCTATGCCGACAGCGTCTACGTCAAGTGGCCGACAGCGCTCGCAGCCGCCGACCCTGACGGACCGGCGGGCGCGTGTTCTTCTCCACCGACGCGCCCTTCGGGGACGCGGCGATCGAGCTCGCCCGCGTCACCGAGGCGCCGTACGGCCCTGATGTGCGCGATGCGATCCTCGGCGGCACGCTGGCGTGCCTGCTCGGGCTGTGATCGGGCTCCGCAGCGGCGACCGCGTCGTCGTCCACTCCTCCCTGCGCGCGGTCGGCCTCGACGCGGACGAGCTGGTCGACGAGCTGCTCGCGCGGTCGGGCCAGACGGGCTCGTCGTCATGCCGACCTTCACGTACGACAACGAGACCTACGCGCCTGACTTGCCGGCCGCACCGGAGCGCTCGCGGAGGCGTTTCGCCGCCGGCCGAGGCGATCCGCTCGTCCCATCCGACCTATTCGGTCGCCGCCGTCGGTGCCGGTGCGGCCCAGCTGCTCGACGGGCACGAGCGCGCGGGAGCGACCGGCGTCGACAGCCCACTCGGACGCCTTGCCACCGCAGGCGGGCACGTTCTCTTGCTCGGGGTCGGCCACGCGGCCAACACGACCGTCCACGTGGGTGAGTTCCACGCCGACGCGCCGTACCTCGACATCCCGTTCGACCCGGATTGGCCGACGCACGGGGCCGACCGGTTCCCGGGGTGCAGCCGTGCCTTCGGAGCGATCGAACGGTCGCTGCGCGAGCGAGGTGCGATCCGGGACGGAAAGGTCGGTGGCGCGCTGCCCAGCTCGTCCCGGGTGCCGTGGTGACGGAAACGACGGTCGACCTCCTGCGTGCCGACCCCACCGCGCTGCTCTGCAGCGATCCCGGCTGCTATCGCTGCTCGCGTGCGCGCGCCCGCCTCGACTAGGGCCGCTCGAGCCCGAGCAGCGGCAGCGGGTCCCGGACGATCAGCTCCTCGATCGCTCGAGCGGCACCGCCGGCAGCTTCGTCCCCTCGATCGGCTCGTTGACCTGCCTCAGCCCCGCGACCGTCTCCGCCGGGGTCGCGATCGGGAAGTCGGAGCCGAAGAGCAGTTTGTCGAGCGCGCCCCACTCGGTGGCGAGCCGCATTCCCTCGTAGAAGCTCCACGGCCGGTAGAAAAGGGCGGAGACGTCCGCGTAGACGTGGGGGTGCTTGCGGATCGTCACGATCGTCTCGCGCTGCCAGGGGTGGCCCATGTGCGCCATCACCACGCGGAGCTCGGGGAAGCGGATCGCGATCTCGTCCATCAGCAGGGGGTGGGCATATCGAAGCGGCGCTTCCCGGACCGGCGAGGCGCCCTGGTGGAAGATGACCGGCAGGCCGTGGCGCTCCGCGGCCGCGTAGATGCGCAGCGCGGCGTCGCCGAGCGGGTCGAAGACCTGGTAGTTCGGGCCGAGCTTGATCCCCTTCAAGCCCAGGTCGGTTCGCGCCCGCTCGAGCTCGTCGAGTGCGCCTTCGACCTCGGGATGCACGGAGAGGAAGCCGATCCGGCGGTTCGGGGCGTCCGCGACGAACGTCGCGACGGCGTCGTTCAAAGCGGAGTCGACGCGTGTCCGGTCGCGGGCGATCGTGAAAGCGACCGAGACGTCCACTTCTACGAATGCCTCGGCGTAGTCGGCCCACGTGGTCGTCGACGCGACGGCCCGGTCCGGACGCCACTTGTCGTTGACGACGAGTTCCTCGGGCGGAACGGCGTCGCGATGCGTCGGCACGTGAGAGTGGATGTCGATCATGCGGCGAGCAACCGGCGTGGGTTCGTGACGAGGATCGCCTCGCGCTGCTCCTCGTCGAGGTTCAGCTCCTCGAGCTGGCGCACGCGCAGCGCCGCGTACCGCTGCAGCGGCTCGGGCCGGAGGCCGGCGTCGGTGCCGAAGAGGAGCCGCTCGAGCGGGCAGCGCGCGACGATCGCCCGCATCGCGTACCCTGGCGTCCCGGACATACAGAGGTGAACGTTCGGCGCCGACAGCACGGCCGCGATCGCCTCGCGCCAGAGGTCGTGCAGGCCGCCGTGGCCGAGCACGATCTGCATCCCTGGATGCCGGCGCGCGAGCACGGCGAGCTGGAGCGGCGTCGAGAACGGCGGCGTGCCGTCATGGAAGAGGATTGGAATTCCCAGCGCGCCTGCGGCCTCGCAGACACGCTGCAAGCCGGGGTCGTGCGCCGAGAATCCCTGCAGCCACGGATGAAGCTTGACACCGCGCATCCCGTGCTCGCGGACGCAGCGTTCGATCTCCTCCGAGGCGCCCGGGTCGCGCGGGTCGACCGTCGTGAAGGCGACGAGCCGCTCGGGCGCCGGTGCGACCCAAGCCGCGAGCGAGTCGTTCGCCGCACCGCTCGGGCGCAGCAGCCCCTCGTACGTGAACACGACGGACACGTCGACGCCGAGCTCGTCCATCGCCGCGAGGTACTCCGCCGCCCCGTAGGCGGCCGCGGCCGGCTGATGCACGTGGAAGTCGATCATGCGGGTACCGATGACGCCGAGATCTGGCGGCCGACGCCGGCAGCGTGCGCGAGCCGCTCCGCGAGCTCGAGGCTCGCGATCGCCTCGTCGATGCCCGGCACCGGCGCCCTGCCGGAGAGCGCCGCGTCGACGAAGTGTTCGAGCTGGAGCGCGAAGCAGATCTCGGTCTTGTCGCCAGGCGGTTCGTGCGTCTCCGTCGTGCCGTCCGCCAGCTCGACCGTGAGTCGGAACGTCGGCGGGTCGAGGGTGGCGAGGCCGTTCGGTCCAGTGACGACGAACTCGCTGCGCGGCAGCACCGGCGTCAGCCAGACGACTTCGAGCCGTGCGATCGTGCCGTCCTCGTAGGTGAGGATGCCGCCGTTCACGTTCGCTCTCGGATACGCGGGATCCGTACGCACGCTCCAGCCGGCGACGGCGACCGGCGGCTCGCCGAGCAGGTAGTTGATCCGATCGCACGCATGGACGCCGTCCGAGACGACCGGCGGGATCCGTTCGAGCGAGCGGAGCCGACGCGCGTAGCCGCGAGGGTCCTGCTCCCGGTTGGCCGGCTCGTCGCAGATCGCCGCCTGGATCAGCAACGGCCGGCCGAGAGCACCGCTTGCGATCAGCTCGCGCAGGCGATCGACTGCCGGATGATGCCGGTACGTGAGGCCGATCTGGAGCCTCTCAGCAGCGCCGGGTGACGCGCGCACGTCCGCCGTCTCGGCGACCGAGAGCCCGAGCGGCTTCTCCGCGAGCACCCACTTGTTCGCGGCGAGCGCGTCCCAGACGAGACCTGCGGTGGCGGAGGGGGGCGTGGCGATCACGACAGCGTCGATCTCGGGATCGGTCAGCACGGAGGCAACGTCCGTCGTCCGATGCACGCCCTCGGGAGCTGCCGTGAGGCGCTCCTCCGCGATGTCCGCTGCCGCCACGAGCGTGGCTCGCGGCTCCCGGGCGAGCGCCGGCAGGTGGGCGCGCACGGCGATCTCGCCGAGGCCGACCAGTCCGATCCGGAGGGCTGTGTCGCTCACCGGGCCGACCCTAACATGCGATACTGAGCGTACTTGATCGTTCAAGTGCCCCTCGCCCGTCCCGAGCCTGCCCCTCGCCGCGCCCGCGCGGCTGACGCCTTGCGCCGCGTCGCGCCAGGGTTGGCGCTTGCCTCGGTGGGCCTTCTGGCGGGTTTCCTCGTCCATGGGCTGCTGTCAGGTGTACCGGTCGTCCTCGCGGCTCTCGTGCTCGGCCTGCTCGTCGCGAACACCGTCGGCGCCCCCGCCCTTACTCGGCCGGGGCTCGCGCTCGCGTCCGGGTCGCTCCTGCGGGTCGGCATCGTCCTGCTCGGCTTCGAGCTCGTGCTTCAGGACATGCTCACACTGGGCGCGCGCGGCCTGCTCGTCGTCGTCGTCGTGGTCGTCGCGACCTTCTTCGGGACGCGCTGGGCGGGGAAGCGGCTGGGCGTGTCGGACGGTCTGTCACTCCTCGTCGCCACGGGCTTCTCGATCTGCGGCGTCTCGGCGATCGCGGCCGCGCGCGGCGTCAGCGACGTGGACGAGGAGGAGGTGACCTACGCCATCGCGCTGGTGACGCTCTGCGGAAGCCTTGCGATCGTGCTGCTGCCAGCGCTCAACCGCGTCCTCGGGATGAGCGAGCACGACTACGGTGCCTGGGTAGGTGCGAGCGTGCACGACATCGCTCAGGTGGTGGCGACCTCGTCCGCGGTCGGCGGCGTCGCTGTGGCGACCGCGATCGTTGTCAAGCTGACGCGCGTGCTCATGCTCGGACCGCTCGTCGCGTGGATCTCCTGGAGGCAGGGACGTAGCGCAGAGGTAGCGTGGCTGCGGCTCGTGCCGCCGTTCGTACTGGCGTTCGTCACCGCCGCGGCGCTCCGAAGCGCAGGTCTCGTCCCCTCCGGGCTGTTGCCGGTGCTCGAAGATGCCAAGTCTGTCCTGCTCGCCGGCGCCCTCTTCGCTGTCGGCGCGCGCGTCGAGCTGCGGCGGCTGCTCGCCGTCGGCGGGCGTCCGCTCGTTCTCGGCCTCTCCTCATGGGTGATCGTCGCCGTGGTCGCGTATGCCGGGGTGACGGTGGTGTGGTCGTAAACCGGCCGACGATGCGCGACGTCGCGGGACAGGCGGGAGTCTCGCTGCAAACGGTCTCGAACTACGTCAACGGGCGCTTCAACCTGATGTCCGTGGAGACGCGGGAGCGAGTCGGCCGCGAACTGGACAGGCTCGGCTACTGGCCGAACGCGGCTGCGCAGAGCCTGCGCGCGAAGCGGACGATGACGCTCGGGTTCCTCGTCCTCGACGAAGGGGCGCGCTTCCTCGCCGATCCGATGACCGACCTGATCATTGCCGGCATCGGCGACGTCGCCCGCGACAACGGGTACTCCCTCCTGATCCAGGCCGCCCGGCCCGATCCCGATGACGCCGACCGGCTCTTCTCGCCGCTGCTCGAGGACCGCGTCGACGGCGCCTTCCTGTTCCTCTCCGGCCCGCCGTCGGTGCGGCGCAGGACGATTCGCCGCGTGGACGAGCTCGGCTTCAGCTTCGTCGTCTTCGAGCAGGCGCCTGCAGGCGTGCCTGTCGTTTCCGTGACGGCGGAAAACCGGACCGGGGCGCGGCAGCTGACCGATCACTTGCTCGCGTCCGGGCACCGCCGGATCGCGTTCATCTCGACCCGGACGCCGTGGCCGATGGTGGAGGAACGCCTTCGCGGCTACCGCGAAGCGCTGGGCGCCGCCGGCCTGTCAACACCCGAGCTCGAGGTGACGGACGGGGTCTGGGATCCCGCGAACGGCGCGCAGATGGCGGAGCAGCTGTTCGGGCTGCCCGACCCGCCGACGGCGATCATGTGCGGCAATGACCTGCTCGCACTGGGCGCGCTCCGGGCTGCTCGGATTCGCGGCCTCCGGGTTCCCGACGACGTCGCAGTGACCGGCTTCAACGACTTCGAGTTCGCGCAGTTCGCCGATCCGCCGCTGACGACCGTGCGCGTGCCCGGGTACGAGCTCGGTCGGCTCGGGGCGGAGAGACTGATTGCCCGGCTCGGTGGCGAGGAGCCGCCGTCGGGTGGCGCGCGTGTGACGCTGCCTGTGACGCTGCAGCTGCGAGGATCCGCGTGAGCGAGACCTTCGGGATCCTCGTCGGCGGGGAGTGGCGCGGTAGCGCGTCCGGCCGCACCTACGAGAAGCGGAGCCCGTGGCGGCCCGACGTCGTCACGGGGATCTTCGCGGCGGCGACCTCCGAGGATGCGGCGTCGGCGGTGGCGGCGGCGGGCGAGGCGCAGCCCGCCTGGGCGGCCCTACCAGCGGAGCGGCGTGCTGACATCTTCCGGGCGGCAGCCGCGGCGCTCGACGAGCGGGCGGAGCTCGTCGCTCAGGACATGACCGCCGAGATGGGGAAACCACTCCGCGAGGCGCGTGGGGAGGCGGCCCGTGCTGCGACGATCCTCCGCTTTGCGGCGGGCGAGTGCTGGCGCCCGGCCGGCGAGGTGTACGAGGCGTCCGTGCCGAACCAGACGCTCTTCACCCGTCGGCGGCCGGTCGGCGTCGTCGGCCTGATCACACCCTGGAACTTCCCTGCGGCAATCCCGGTGTGGAAGCTCGCCCCCGCGCTGGCGAACGGCAACACGGTCGTGCTCAAGCTCGGCTACGAAGCGCCGCGCACCGGCCTCCACGTGGCGGAGTGCCTCGCCGAGGCTGGGCTGCCGCCGGGCGTGCTCAACGTGCTCACGGGTTCGGGCTCCGAGGCCGGCGCCGAGCTCGTCCGCAACCCCGGTGTGCGCGCACTCTCGTTCACCGGCTCCGTGCCCGTCGGCCGCAGCGTCCGCGAGGAGGCGACGGCCCGCAACTGCCGCGTCCAGCTCGAGCTCGGCGGCCACAATCCGCTGCTCGTCATGGCCGACGCCGAGCTCGACCGCGCGGTCGAGGCCGCCTACGCCGGCGCGTTCTGGGCGGCGGGCCAGAAGTGCACGGCGACACGCCGGATCTACGTCGAGGACGAGGCATACGAGGGCTTCCGCCGCCGGTTCCTCGCGCGGGTGGAGGCGGGCATCGTCGGCGACCCGGCGGATCCGGCGACCGAGGTCGGCCCACTCGTGAACGAGGGCGCGCTCGAAGACGTCCTTGCGGCGGTCGAGCGGGGCAGGGCCGAGGGTGGCACGGTTCTCGCCGGCGGCGAACGCATCCATCAGGGCGCGTACCTGGTCGCGCCGACTGTGTTCGAGGACGTCGCCGACGACGCGTTCCTCTCCTGCGAAGAGGTGTTCGGGCCTGTCGTCTCCCTCTATCGCGTCACCGACCTCGACGACGGGCTGCGCCGCGCAAACGCGGTCGAGTTCGGGCTCTCCGCCGCGATCTTCACACACAACCTCCGCGCGGTGCAGCGGTTCACCACCGAGGCGCAGGCCGGCATCCTCCACGTCAACTCGCAGACGGCGGGTGCCGACGTGCACGTCCCGTTCGGCGGCATCAAGGGCTCCGGCTGGGGGCCGCACGAGCAGGGCCGCGCAGCGATCGAGTTCTACACGGACGTCGTCACCGTCTATCAGGACGCCCCGGCAACCTGACCGTCTCGGCTCCCGGCGAGAGCGATCGCGTCGATCTCGACGAGCATCCCCTTGCCCAGTCCCGCCTGCACGGTCGTGCGCACGGCCGGCACGTCGGGCATGTACTCGTCGTAGACGGCGTTCATCGCCGCGTAGTCTTGCCTGTCGGCGAGGTAGACGGTGATCTTCAGCGCTGACGTGAGCGACGCCCCGGCGGCGCGGAGGATCGCGTCGATGTTCTCGAGCGTGCGCCGGGTTTGTGCCTCGACCCCGTCCGGCAGCTCGTTCGTCTCGGGGTCGTGGGCGCCCTGGCCGGCCGTGAAGACGAGGCCTGCGGCGGCGATCCCCTGGCTGTACCGGGCGACCGGCTTCGACGCGCCCTCCGTCGAGACTGCACGCCGCCTCGTCGGGTGTGCATCCGCGTCCGCCACGGGGCGCAGTGTGGCGAAAGCGGCGGATGGTGGGCTCCAGTGCTGATCGTGGGCGGGCTGATCGTTGCGGGCGCAGCATTGCTCGCCGGTGCCTCCGGGTTCGGGCTCGCACTGCTGGCGACGCCAGCGCTCCTCCTCTGCGGCTTCTCGCTCCCGTTCGTCGTGACCATCAACCTGCTGATCTCACTCGCCACGCGGTTGCCCGTCGCCTGGCGGCTTCGCATCTCGATCGACCGCAGGCGGGTCGCACTCCTCGTCGGTGGGGCGGTGCCCGGCCTGTGGATCGGCTCGTGGACGCTCGGCGCAGTCGACGTGCACGCCCTGACGCTCGTCGTTGGCGTCGTGATCGCCTTTGCCGCCGTGGCGCTCGCGCTGTCGGAGGGACGTCAGCCGCCGCCTCGCGTCCGCGGGCTGCCCGTCGCAGCCGGCTTCGCTGGCGGACTGCTCGGCACGACGACGTCCCTGATCGGGATCCCGCCGGCACTGCTCCTCGCCCACCGCCGGCTGCCCGCCCGCGGTTTCATCGCCGATCTCGCGCTCTACTTCATCGCGACTGCGGCGATCGGCCTCGCCGTCCTCGCCGCCGAGGGCCAGCTCAGTAGCGCCGCCGGCCGCGCGTTCGTGTGGTGGCTGCCGGGCGTCCTCGTCGCGAACGCGGTCGGCACCAACCTGGGTCTCCGCCTTCCCGCAGCGACGTTCCGGCGCTTGACGCTCGCCCTCGCCTTCGTGGCGGGCGTCGTCACCGCCGTCACCGCCTGAGGCGACGTTGCGCCGGACCTTTACTTCATCAACGAGTTCGGCCCGTAGGTCAATCTCGGCAACATCGCGCCGGAGGAAGTGATCCCGCTCGAGACCCTCCGCCTCGGCCTCCGCGGCGACACGCTCAAGCAGATCCTGGTCGCGCAGGAGCCTGCGCCGTCGCGCTAATCGGGTCGCTCGGCCGCTGCCGGCTGCAGCGCCTCCGCCTCCCGGATGTAGCGGGACGCACCGACCTCGCGGAAGAACGCGAGCGCCTTCGCCAGCTGCTCGTCGGCCTCCGCGCGCCGCCCGTCGGCCACGAATCGCTCCGCCGCCCGGAGGCGGGCGTACGCCTCGTAGGGCCGGGTCTGCATGTCTCGGAACCGGTCGGCCGCCTCGGCGTAGTCGCCGCGGACGACGGCTCGCGTTGCGTCGACCCAACCGGATCGGCGTCGCTGGCCCGCCAGGAGCCGGTCGAGCTCCTCCGCGTAGCCGACCTCCGACACCGCCCAGGCAAAGTGGATGTACGACCAAGCGGGCGGAACACGGCGGCGACCGTAGGCCTGGAAATCGAAGTCGGACACGTGCTCGCGCGCTCGCTCGAGCTCGCCCGCGGCGGCGAAGGCGCGCACCGCGAAGGCGAGCGACTGGAAGATGCGGTCGGGCTGCTGCACCCCTTGTGCAAGCTCGAGCGCGCGCTCCGCGTCCGCGATCGCACCCGCGAGGTCGTCCCGTGCGAGCCGGATGCTCCCCCGGTGGCAGTGCGTCGACGCCTGCAGCGTGTGCCCGCCCGTGGCTTCGCACTCGGCGACGAACTCGCCGGCGAGCAGAACGCACTCGTCCCAGCGTCCGCCGTCGAAGGCGGGCAAGAGCAGCATCCCTCGCCCGAACCGCACCAGATCCACGTCGCCCGCACGCTCGGCGAGCCGGGACGCTTCTTCCAGCAGCTCGAACGCTCGTGAGAGGTCGCCGACCGAATACAGCTCGACGGCGAGGTTGTTGGCAGCGCGTGCAGCCTCGCGGAGCGCACCGCACGAGAGCGCGATCCGCTTGCTCTCCTCCATGTCCGCGACACCGGAGTCGTCGCCGAGCGCGGCGCGGGCGAATCCGATCGTGGTGAGGACCGTCGCCCTGACCTCGTCGAGGCCGAGGCGTTCGGCGGCGGCGAACGCTTCGCGCCCGATCACGATCGCCTCCTCGAACTCTCCGTCGAGGCCGCGGAAACCGGAGACCGAGGCCAGCACGCGTGCTTTTGCCTCCGTGGGCGGACCCCCGTCGAACAGGGCGAGCGCGCTCTCGTAGGCGTCGCGGGCGCGATCCCAGAGGCCGCGGTACCACCAGGCTCGCGCGAGCAAAGCCTGTGCCTCGGCCGCGCGGTCGCCGTCTCCCGCCCGCTTCAGGGCGTCCCGAGCGTCCGCGAACGCTTCGAACTGCCGCTCATCGGCGGTCAGGTGCAGCGCGCGGGCCCTGCGGAAGAGCAGCTCCGCCCGCCCACCATCCTCCTCGGGAGAGAGCACGAGCGCCTGTTCGTAGAGACCGGCAGCGTGCGCGAACGCGTTCAGTGCGAAGGCCCGGTCGCCGGCGTCGCGGAGTGCCACGCGCGCGGGCTCCGCAAGCGCGGCGGTGGGGCGGCCGGCTGCGCGGGCGAGCTCGAGCGCGCTCACGTAGTGGTGTGCGAGCAGATCCGCGTGATCAGCCGGGCGTCCGAGCGACTCGAGCCACTCGGCCGCCTCCCGGTGCTTCTCCGCCCGGCCCGCGCGCGGGATCTGGCCGTACGCGACGTCCCGGACGAGTTGGTGCTGGAACGCGTACTCGGCTTCGCCCGTCACCGTCGAGCGGCGCTCGCGCCGGACGAACTCCTTCCGAGCGAGCGCGTGCAGCCGGTCCTCGGCCGTCGCGGCGTCCACGCCCGAGAGGGCGGAGGCCGCGCCCAGCCAGAACACGTTCCCGAGCACCGCGACATTCTGGAGCAGCGCTTTCTCGTCTCCGGTCAACGCGTCGATACGGCCGGCGATGAGGCCATGCACCGTCTCCGGCAGCTCGTCGGCGTGACGTCCGCCGGCCAGCATGCGCACGAACTCCTCTGCGTAGAGCGGGTTGCCGCCGGCTCGGGAGAGGAGCGTCTCCTGCGTCTGCGCCGGAAGCGCGGGGCTCGGGAGCAGCGACCGGACGAGACGGGCCGTCTCCTCGTCCGAGAGGGCTGCGAGCGAGAGCGTGACGGCGTTCGCCTTGCCACCGCCCCAGCCAGGGCGGCGCGAGAGCAGCTCGGGACGAGCCGTCACGACGACCAGAATCGGTACGCCCCGAACCCACTCCGCGAGGTAGTCCACGAAGTCGAGCACGCCGTCGTCCGCGAAGTGCAAGTCCTCGAAGACGAGGACGAGCGGCCGCTGTTCTGCGAGGGCCTCGAGGAAGCGCCGCCAGGCCGCGAACGCCTCGCTCCGCCGATCCGAGCCGGGCTCGCCGCCGCCGAGGCCCACGAGCGGGCGCAAGTGACGCTCGAGCCACTGTGCGTCGGCGTCGTCCGCAACGAGAGCCCCGATCGCGTCGCGCAGCTTGGTCGCGGTTCCCGCCTCGTCGTCCGTCTCGAGCACCCCGGCCTGTGCCTTGAGGATCTCGCCGAGCGCCCAGAAGCTGACGCCTTCGCCATAGGGCAGCGAGCGTCCCTGCCGCCAGGATGTGAGCGTGCCACCTGCCTCGATCGCCTTGAAGAGCTCGTAGACAAGCCGGCTCTTGCCGATCCCGGGCACGCCGACGAGCGTGACGAGCTGCGGCTCGTGAGCATCTCGCACGCGTCGCAGGGCGGCGATGAGGATCTCGAGCTCCTTCTCCCGGCCGACGAGCGGCCCTCCGCCGCCGCGCTCCACGTGCACGCGCGCCCGCGCCTGCAGCACGTCCCAGACGAGGACGTCCTCGGCCTTCCCCTTCGGAGCGATCGCGCGTTGCTCGCCGTATTCGATCGGCCGGTCGGTGGCACGGTGCGTGGTCTCGTCGACGAGGATGCCGTTGACCGGAGCCGCGGACTGGAGCCGCGCAGCCGTGTTGACGACGTCGCCCGACGCCATGCCCTCACCTGTCTCCGGTCGAGCTCCGAGGGCGACGAGCGCCTCTCCCGTCGTGATCCCAATCCGCACCTGCAGGCCGTCGCCCTCCGTCGCCCACTCCCGGATCGCGAGCGCCGCCCTGACGGCCCGCTCGGGATCGTCCTCGTGTGCGACGGGCGCGCCGAAGAGCGCCATCACCGCATCGCCGATGAACTTCTCCACCGTGCCGCCGAAACGCTCGAGCTCGGCCCGGACCCGCTCGTGGTAGCGGGAGAGCAGCGCGCGGACGTCCTCCGGGTCGAGGCGCTCCGCCTGGGCCGTCGAGCCGACCAGGTCGCAGAAGAGCACGGTGACGACCTTCCGCTCCTCCCGCGCCGCCGGCGCCGCGCCCGGGAGAGCCGCACCGCAGGCGCCGCAGAAGCGGAAGTCGTCCGGGCTCTGACGCCCGCAGTGCGCACACGTCACCACGGGGAAAGCGTACGGCGACACGACCGCCTACGCTGCTCGGGTGCGCTCACCGACGTGGGACGAGGTTCGTGCGCACCGGCTCGCACGGAGCCATCTCGTCGAGCGGGCGCCTGCCGCGCGGCTCGTCGAGGTCGTGCGCGACGTCTGCGGGATCCACGCGCAGGTGATGGGCTCGGCGGAGCTGCAGCTGGCGGCGCGTGTTGAGGGGATCACGCAGGCGGACGTGCGCGAGGCGCTGTGGGCTCGGCGCGCGCTTGCGAAGACGTGGACGACCCGCGGCACGCTCCACATTCACCCAGCGGACGAGCTGGCGCTCTGGACGGCCGCTCGACGGGCAGTCGAGGAGCCCGGACGAGTCGACCTCATCCCGGCGATCGGCGACGCCCTGCGGGGCCGACCGCCGCTGACGCGGGAGCAGCTCGCGAATGCAGTCCGAGAGCGCGTTCCGTCGGCGCCGCGCGAAGAGCTCATGTCCGGCTGGGGCTTCCACGTCAGCGACGCCGCCACTGCAGGTCTGCTCTGCTTCGGCCCGCCGGAGGGGGCGAAAGTGACGTTCGTCCACGTCGAGGACTGGCTCGGGCCGCAGCGCGCGTGGGAGCCGGAGGAGGCGCTGCGGCAGGTCGTGCGCCGCTACGCCACGGCCTACGCACCCGCCGGGCTGAAGCAGCTGCGCGAGTGGCTGGCGGCGAAGGTCGACGTGGATGTGCCCGCGGCAACGCTCGCGTCCGGCGGCGGCTCGGTGCGCCTGCTCTCCGAGTACGACCCATACGTGATGGGCTTCCGCGAGCGCGACGAGCTCGTCCCGCCGGCTGTCCGCGCGCAGGTTGCGACGCACGGGAAGGGCCGCTACGAAGGCCCGGCGGGGACGCCCTTCCTCATGGTCGACGGGCTCGCCGCCGGTATCTGGAGGCGCAAGAAGGCAGCGAAGCGGATCGAGCTGACGGTCGAGCCGGCGCGGAAACTCACGCGGGCCGAGCTGACCGCGGTCGCCGACGAGACCGAGCGGATCGGCGCCTTCCTGGGCCTGGAGCCGCTGCTCACGATCGACCGCTGAAGCGTGCCGTCGCCTCGAGTGCGAGCTCGCGCATCGTGTCGCTGCCTGTGTGGCCGGAGTCCTCGACGACGACCAGCTCGGAGCCCGGCCAGGCTTGGGCCAGCTCCCAGGCGGTGCCGACCGGCGAGCCGAGGTCATGGCGGCCGTGGAGGAGCACGCCGGGGATGCCGGCCAGCCGGTCCGCGTTCGCCAGGATCTCGCCCTCCTCGAGCCAGGCGCCGTGGGAGAAGTAATGCGAGCAGATGCGGACGAACGCGGTCGCGGCGTCCGGCGGCCGGGCGCTGTAGCTGCCCGGGGAGCCGCTCGACTCGAGCGAGATGACAGCGTCCTCCCAGGTCAGCCATTCCCGCGTGGCTCGCGCCCGCAGGTCAGGATCGGGGCTCTCCACGAGCCGCGCGTACGCGGCGACGAGGTCGCCGTCGCGTTCCTCCTCTGCACAGCGCCGGAACCGGTCCCACTCCACGGGGAAGAAGCGAGCGACGCCCCGGTAGAGCCAGTCGATCTCGGAGCGGCGCGTCGTCGTGACGCCGAAGATGACGATCTCCGAGACGCGCTCCGGATACCGCTCCGCGTAGGCAAGAATCAACGTCGAGCCCCACGAGCCGCCGCAGAGAAGCCACTTGTCGATGCCGAGCTGCTCTCGTAGCCGCTCCATGTCGGCGATCAGGTGGTGGGTCGTGTTCAGGGACATGTCCACGGCGGGATCGCTGGCGTGTGGGAGGCTGCGGCCGCAGCCGCGCTGGTCGAACAGGACGACGCGGTAGCGCTCGGGGTCGAAGTAGCGGCGGCTGCCGGTGCTGCAGCCGGAGCCGGGCCCGCCGTGCACGACGAGAGCGGGCTTGCCGGCGGGGTTTCCGCACGTCTCCCAGTAGACGAGGTTGCCGTCGCGGACGTCGAGCAGTCCGTGCTCGTACGGTTCGATCGTCGGAAACGGCGGCACGTGTCCATCCTCGCCCGATCCGGCCGCCGCTGACAAGATGCACGGCGTGTACGTCACCGTCACGAGCGCCGACATCACCGGCGAGCCGATCGAGAACGCGGCAGTGGTCGCGGAGGAGCTGGAGCGCTGGCTCCGCGACACGGACGGGTTCGAGGGCTTCGTCATGCTCGCCCGCGAGGGGCGTGCCCTCGGGCTCGCCTTCTGGGAGAGCAAGGAGGTCGCCGAGCGCCACAACGTCGCGCGAACGGAGTTCCGCGAGCGGATGCTCTCGATCGCCGGAGTCCGGATCGAGGACGTGGTCGACTACGAGCTCGTCTTCGCGCGCCTCGGGCCGAAGCTCGCCGGCGGATCGTGACCCGGGTCGTCGGCCCAGGCGGCGGCTTCTCGCTTGTCGAGCACCCGATGTCGGCGCGCGCCCCTCGCGGCCCGAGATTGGCTCAGCCGCTGTCGGCGAGTCGCTCGTTGAGCAGGCGCGCGAGCGGCCAGGCGCCGCCCGTCGTGTTCGAGAGCACCGTGTACGTGAGACGCGAGGTGGGGTCGTGGACGCTGTAGAAGGAGACGCCGGCGTCGCCGCCGACGAGCAGCACCGCGTTGGTCGTCGCATGCAGCCAGAAGCCAAGCCCGTAGCGCATCGACTCGTCCGGCACGTCGCTGCGCGGCCGCACCATCGCCTCCACCCACTCCGGCGAGACGATCCGGCCCGCGAAGACCGCGTTCCAGAGCCGGCCGACGTCCGCCGCCGTCGTATAGATGCCGCCGTCGCCGGTCCCGCGCACGGGTAGGTGGAAGACGTTGCTGCGCGAAATTCCGTCGATGTCGAGGTAGCCGATCGCGGTGCGCCCGGGCAGCTCGTCCGAGCGGAGGAACGCCGTGTCGTGCATCTCCGCGCGCTCGCACACGCGCTCGCGCACGAGCTCATGGAACGGCGTCCCGCTCGCCCGCTCGACGATCAGCGCCAGGACGACGTAGCCGCCGTTGCAGTAGCCGAAGCGCTCGTCCGGTGCGAACTTGGTCGGATGCCCGTCGAGCACGGGAAGGTAGTCCTCCGTCGCCGCGAGCTCGTGCACCGGAACGGGCAGCACGTAGTCGTTCAGGTCGTACCCGACCTCCTCGTCGAGGAAGTCCCCGATCCCGGAGCGGTGTCCGAGGAGGTGCTCGACGGTTACCCGTTCGTCGATCAGCGGCAGGTCGCCGCCGAGCACCGAGCGCGCGGTCGTCGTCAGTTCGAGCCGGCCCTCCTCGATCAGGCTGACGACGGCGAGCGCGGTCAGGCTCTTCGTTCCGCTGGCCGTGCCGAAGCGGGTGTCGAGCTCGTTGGGGATCTCATAGCCGCGGTGCGCGAGGCCGTACGCCTTCGCCAGTTCGACCTCGCCGTCTCGATCGACGCGGGCGACGCCGGAGAACGCGGTCTCGGCCGCAAGCGCGTCGAGGTCGGTTTCCAGAGCGGACACCAGCGAGACGCTACCGGCGTAGGGTGTCCCGGTGACGTTCGCGGTCGCCGCCGACTCCTACGACCGGTTCATGGGCCGCTACTCGGTGCTGCTCGCGCCGCAGCTCGCGGCGCTCGCCGGGGTCACCGCCGGCCAGCGGGTTCTCGACGTCGGCTGCGGGCCGGGCGCGCTGACAACCGAGCTCGTCAGGCTGGTCGGCGCCGGGAGCGTGTCCGCGGTCGATCCGTCGGAGTCGTTCGTCGCCGCCGCCCGCGAGCGGCACCCCGGCGTCGCAGTCGAGCGGGCTGCGGCCGAGGAGCTGCCGTTTGCCGACGACTCGTTCGACGCTGCGCTGGCGCAGCTCGTCGTCCACTTCATGGCCGATCCGGTCGCGGGCCTCATGGAGATGGCGCGGGTGACGCGCAGCGGTGGCGTCGTCGTCGCCTGCGTGTGGGACCTCGCTGGCGGCCGGGCGCCGCTGAGCCCGTTCTGGGACGCGGCGCGGCAGCTCGACGCCGACGTCATGGACGAAGCTACGCTCGCCGGCGCGCGGGCCGGCCACCTGACCGAGCTGTTCGTGGCGGCGGGGTTGCGAGACGTCGAGGAGACGTCCCACTCGGTGCGTGTCGAGCATCAGACCTTCGAGGACTGGTGGGAACCGTTCACGCTCGGCGTCGGGCCTGCAGGCGCGTACGCCGCCGCGCTCGACCCGGAGAGGCAGGCCGAGCTGCGGGAGCGCTGCCGCGAGTTGTTCCCCGAGCCGCCGTTCGTTCTGACCGCGAGCGCTTGGGCGGCACGCGGCCTCGTCCCGTGAGCTCGGCTGCACCCGCTGGCCTCTCCGGGCTGCGCGCGCTTCGCCTGATCGCGCTCGGCGTCGTCGTCGGGATCCCGGCCGCACTCGTCGCTGCAGCTTTCGTCGCGTTGACGCACGAGCTCGAGCATTGGCTCTGGCAGGACCTGCCCGAGCGCATGGATGCGTCGAGCCCACCCTGGTATCTGATCCTTGGGCTCCCGCTCGTGGGCGCGAGCATCGTTCTCGCGGCGCGCACGCTCCTGCCGGGCGACGGCGGTCACGAGCCGCTCGGCGGCATCAGCGTCGAGCCGACTCCGCTGGCGCATGCGCCGGGTGTCGCTCTCGCGGCTCTCGGCTCGCTCCCGTTCGGTGCCGTCCTCGGGCCCGAAGCGCCGCTGATCGCGCTCGGGTCGGTCGTGGGGGTGGCGGCAGGGCGTTTGGGGGTCTTCGGCTCGGTGGATCAGCGCGTGCTCTCGACGGCCGGATCGTTCTCGGCGATCTCCGCCCTGTTCGGCGGGCCGCTTCTCGCCGGAATGCTGCTCCTCGAGGCGGGCGTTGGGCTCGGCGCCTCGCTGATCCCGATTCTGATCCCGGGGCTCGTCGCGGCGTCGATCGGCTACCTCGTCTTCGTCGGGCTCGGCGATTGGGGCGGGCTGGAGTCGACTGCGCTGTCCGTCCCCGGACTGCCCGCCTACGACGGCGTCCGGATTCGCGACCTCGTGCTCGCAGTCGGTCTGGGAATCGCGATGGCGCTCGTCGTCCAGGTCGTCCGCCACGTCGCGACGTACCTCGCCGGCCCCGGTCGGCTGCGCGCGGGCGTGCCGATGCTGCTCCTGGGCGGAGCGCTCATGGTCGGCTGCCTGGCGCTGCTCGCCGACGGCCTCGGCGCGAACGCGGAGGACGTGCTCTTCTCCGGTCAGCAGTCGATCCCGAACCTGGTCTCGGAGGACTCGGCCGAGATCGTGCTGGTGCTGCTCGCTGCGAAGGGGCTCGCGTTCGCGATCTGCCTCGGCTGCGGGTTCCGGGGCGGCTCGGTGTTCCCGGCGATCTTCCTCGGTATCGCCCTCGCGACGCTGGCGGTGATCGCGTTCGACGTCTCGCCGACGCTGGCGGTCGCAGCCGGGACGGCGGCCGGCATGGCGGCGATGACGCGGCTCGTGTTCGCCGCGGTCCTCTTCGCTGGGCTGCTCGTGGGTACGGTGGGCCACGATGCCATCCCCGCAGCCGCGCTGGCCGCGGTCGGTGCCTGGCTGACAGTGGCCGCGATCGACGAGCGGTTTCCCGTGCGGCGTCTGCCCTAGCCTGGCCGGTCTAGGCTGACGCTTGTGGTCACGATCGACGACGTCCGCTCGATCGCGCTGACGCTGCCGCGGTCGTACGAGGCGTTCGTGCGCGGCCGGGTCAAGTTCCGCGTCGGCCGGATCGTCTATCTCGCGTTCTCGCGCGACGAGACGCTGCTCGGCTTCGCCTTCCCGAAGGAGTGGCGTGACGCGCTCGTCGAGTCCGAGCCGCACAAGTTCATGCTGCCGCGCGCGTCCGACCTTCGTTACAACTGGGCGGTCGCCCGGCTGGCCGAGCTCGACGAGGCGGAGCTGCGGGAGCTCGTGATCGACGCCTGGTCGCTCGTGGTACCGAAGAGCGTCGCGGCCGCGTACGCCGAGCCCGAGTAGGGCGGCTCTTGACGAGCGGCTAACCCTTGACCTGGCGGCCGGGGCGGTGCGCATACGCGTGCGGCCGAGCTGCAAGCAGCGTCAGGAGCGCGAGTGCGACGAAGTTGCGGAACGTCGGCTCGGGCCAGTGCACTTCGGCGGTGCCCTGGAACCAGTCGGGATCGACGAGGAAGACGATCGCGACGATGACCATCTTGCCGAACCAGGCGAGGACGAGGAAGAGCGTCGCGAGCACGATGCCCCAGAAGCCCAGTTCCGGCAGACCCACCGCGGCTGCGAAGTCGAGCACGTTCCAGGCGAGCCAGAACAGCAGCGGCCCGAACAGGATCACGACCGCGAGCACCGCGAGGGCAACGGCCAGCCCGCCCGCGACGAGAAGACCGATCCCGAGGGCGTGCAGGACGACGCGGAGGGTCTGACTCACCGGCCGCGTCCTACCCGGGCAGCCAGCCGTCGCGGTAGGCGGTCGGCTCGCGGGGCGGGAGGGAGCCGTAGGCGGCGCCGCCGTCCATCGTCTCCTGGTCGACGCTCGCGCCGTGCCCCTTCGCGAGCTCGTCGACGGGGAAGCCGAGCTCGTCGTGTGCGCGAGCGCCGACCGCGATCACGACGCACGGGCCGCTCCCCGCACCGACGAGCACGTGCTTCGTCTGCGGTGGGCAATGGACGAAGTCCCAGGCGCGCAGGGGTCGTTCCTCCCCTTCGACGACCAGGACTGCGTTGCCCGAGACGACGAGGAACCCCTCCTGATCGCCTTCCCAGTGGTACATGGACATCGGCTCGCCAGGCATGAGCACGAACGGGTTGACGCCGTACTGCACGTCGAGGTGCTCGTTCTCGAAGTCGTCGAGCGCGACACAGACTGCACCGCGGTCGTCGGCGTGCCGCCAGACGGCGTCGCGCAGGTTGAGGACGAACCAGCCCTCGCCGGTCGGGACGAGGCCGTGCTCGGTCTGCTCCGGCTTCGACTCCTGAACCACGAGCCAATCCTAGGACGACCTCCCCTTCGGTGTCGCACGAGCGACGGCGCAGCAAGGACCGACTGCCGGAAGTCATAATCCAGCGCGTGCTTGACGTTCAGCGAGTCGACTACATCCGCGTTCCGGTGACGGACATGACCAGGGCGAACCACTTCTACGGCGAGGTTCTGGGCCTCCAGAGGAACCCGAACTCGCCCGGTGACGACTGGGTCGAGTACGAGGCCGGCAACGTCACGCTCGCGGTGATGACGCCGCACACCCACGACTACGAGTTCGCGCCGCTACCGCCCGGGACGCTCGCGCTCCGCGTCCCCGACGTCGCCGAGGCGAAGGCAAAGCTGGAGGCGGCCGGGGTGCAGGTGAACGAGATGTGGGACTCAGGCGTCTGCCACGGGGCCGGGCTCCGCGACCCCGACGGCAACTCGATCCTGCTCCACCACCGCTACGTGCCCTCCGGGCAGACGTGATCGCTCCGCGCGACGCCCTGGTAGCGGCTGCCGCGATCGGCAGCGAGCTCAAGCACTGAAGTCGATCCGCATCACGACCCGGCGGAGGGTGGGATGGCTGACCTCGGTGAACCCGGCGTCGACAAAGATGCTGCGGCTGCCGACATGGAGCTCACCCCATTGGATCTCCCGGCCGGGCTGCGTGATCATCGGGTAGCCCTCGAGGGCGCGGGCGCCGCGATCCCGGGCGAAGTCGACGGCGGCGGCCGCGAGCGCTCGGCTGACGCCGCGGCGGCGGAAGCCCGTGCGGGTGACGAAGCACGTGACGGCCCAGACGGTGTCGTCGGCCTTGTCCTCTGCCCTGCCGACCCACGGCACGCGGCAGTCGCGCTGCAGGCGCGGGTAGAGGCTGCGCGGCTCGACCGCGCACCAGCCGGCCGGCTCGCTCCCGAGGTAGGCGACGATGCCGCTCGTCGTTTCCGACGTCGGGTGCCCGCAGTCGGTCTGCCTGCGGAAGCGGAACGCCAGCTCCTGTGCTCCGACCGAGGCCCACGACTCCTTGGGCTGCATCTTGTATCGCTGGCACTGGCACCTGGACGGATCGCCGCGGGTCCCGAAGACGGCTTGGAGATCCTCCCAGGTCGCCTCGTTGGCGGGGACGACCGTGACTTCGGGCACAGTGAGGCTCAGCTTTCGCCGAGCAACGCCCGTGCGGCTTCGACGTCGGTTGGGCGCACGAGGATCTCGCGCGGGCCGGCAGCCATGAAGTCCTCGAGCTGGGAGTCGAGTGCGTCGGTCTCGCGGTAGGCACATTCGATCCCGGCCGAGCGCAGCAGACCACAGACGACCTGAGCCTCGGGCTCGTCGGCGACGACCTTCACGACCGCGACATCGTCCATGGCCGCAACCGTACCAATGCCGGTCCCGAACGTCGGCCAGCGTGCGTCGCCATGGCACGCGAGAAGCCGCCTGTCACTGCTGCAAGCGAAGCGCCGGGGTGATCGGGCTCAGCAGCCTCTTCGCCGCGCACGGTGACTTCGAGTCAACCTTGGTCGCGCCGCCGGCGCCGCAGCCTCACGATGGGGGACCTGCCCACGTCGTCTGGCTGAACGGGCCTCCTGCGCCGGTTTGAGCGCACGGTTTCGCCTCCGCGTGCGAGGTCTCGCCAGGCCGCTACGCGTGCGCGGCGCTGATCATCCCGGCGCCCACGGTGTCGTTCGTCGACTCGTCGATCAGGATGAACGCGCCCGTGGCGCGGTTCTCGGCGTAGAGGTCGACCGCGAGCGGCTCGCTCAGCCGCAGCCGCACCCTCGCGATGTCGTTCAGCTCCAGCCGCTCCGGGCCGGGCTGGTCCTCGAGCGTGTGGATGTCGACGACCGAGACGAGCTCGTCGACGATCGCGCGCACGGTGCGGGTCGTGTGCTTGATCGCGAGCTTCGCACGCGGTTCGAGCGGCTTCTCGGCCATCCAGCAGACCGTGGCCTCGACGTCCCGCGCGACCGTCGGCGCCTGCTCGGGGTCGGCGAGCATGTCGCCGCGGGAGACGTCGACGTCGTCGGCGAGGCGGATCGTCACGGACATGCCCGGCACGCCCAGGTCGGGCTCGACCGTGGCCACGGTCGAGCGCCGACCGGAGGGGAGCACGACGACGTCGTCGCCGTCGCGCCAGACCCCGCCGGCGACCTGGCCCGCGTAGCCGCGGTAGTCGTGGTGCTCGTCCGAGATCGGGCGGATCACCCACTGGACGGGGAAGCGTCGATGCGCGAGGTCGCGGTCGCCGGCGATCTCGACCGTCTCCAGGTGCTCGAGCAGCGTCGGCCCCTCGTACCAGGGCATCCCAGTGCCCCGCTCGACGACGTTGTCACCGCGGAGCGCCGACATCGGGATCACCTGCACGTCGCGCAGCTCGAGCCGCTCGCTCGTCTCGCGCAATTCCTGCTCGATCTCGCGGAAGCGCGCCTCCGAGAAGTCGGCGAGATCCATCTTGTTGACCGCGACGACGACGTGGGGGGTGCCGAGGATCGCCGCGATGTACGAGTGGCGGCGCGTCTGCTCGATCACGCCCTTGCGCGCATCGACGAGGATGATCGCCACGTCCGCGGTCGAGCAGCCCGTGACCATGTTGCGCGTGTATTGGACGTGCCCGGGCGCGTCGGCGAGCTGGAAGCGGCGGCGCGGCGTCAGAAAGGAGCGGTAGGCGACGTCGATCGTGATCCCCTGCTCGCGCTCGGCGCGGAGGCCGTCGGTGAGCAAGGCGAGGTTGACGTAGCCGTCGCCGCGGCGCTTCGAGGTCTCCTCGATGTGCTCGAGCTGGTCGGCGAGGATCTGCTTCGTGTCGTAGAGGAGCCGGCCGATCAGGGTCGACTTGCCGTCGTCGACCGAGCCCGCGGTCACGAGGCGGACCAGCTCGGTCGCCATCAGCTCAGAAGTAGCCAACGCGTTTCCTGTCCTCCATCGCCGCCTCGCTGGCGCGGTCGTCGGCGCGGGTCTCGCCGCGCTCGGTGACGCGGGTCGCCGCGATCTCGGCGACGACCTGCTCCAGCGTCTTCGCCTCCGACGCGACCGCTCCCGTACAGCTCATGTCGCCGACCGTTCGGAAGCGCACCGAGGCCGCGAACGGCTCCTCGCCGTCCATCCGCTCGACGAAGTCGCTGGCCGCGTAGAGCATCCCGTCGCGCCTGAAGACCTCGCGCTCGTGCGCGAAGTAGATCGACGGCAGCTCGAGCTCCTCGCGCGCGATGTACTGCCAGACGTCCAGCTCGGTCCAGTTCGAGATCGGGAAGACGCGCACGTGCTCGCCGCGGCGGACGCGGGCGTTGTAAAGGTTCCAGAGCTCGGGCCGCTGCACGCGCGGGTTCCACTGACCGAAGTCGTCGCGGAAGCTGAAGATCCGCTCCTTGGCACGGGCGCGCTCCTCGTCGCGGCGGGCGCCGCCGATCGCGGCGTCGAAGCGGTGCTCCTCGATCGCGTCGAGCAGCGTCGTCGTCTGCAGCTGGTTCCGCGAGGCGCGCGGGCCGGTCTCCTCGACGACGCGTCCGTTGTCGATCGACTCCTGCACCGAGGCGACGAGCAGCGTCTCGCCGAGCTCGGCGACGCGGCGGTCGCGGTACTCGATCACCTCGGGGAAGTTGTGGCCCGTGTCGACGTGCATGACGGGGAAGGGGAACTTGCCGGGGCGAAAGGCCTTCTCCGCGAGCCGGAGCAGCACGATCGAGTCCTTGCCGCCCGAGAAGAGGAGGACGGGACGCTCGAGCTCGGCGGCGAGCTCGCGCATGATGTGAATCGCCTCCGCCTCGAGCTCGTCGAGGTGGGAGAGGTGGACGAGCTCCCGCTGCATCAGCTCGGCGGCGTAGGCTCGACGGAGCCGCCCAAGAGAGCGGAGGTGCCGGCTTCGCCGGCGCCGGAGCGGGAGTCGTGCAGTCCGCACTCGGTGCGGTCGCTGTCGGCCCAGCGGCCTTCGCGGCCGGCGCCCGGAAGCGTCGAGTGGGTGTCGCCGATGGAGGCGTAGCCGCGGTCGTGCAACACGTTGTAGGGCAGGTCGCGCTCGCGGATGTACGACCAGCAATCGTCGTCGCTCCAGTCGGCGAGCGGGTTCGCCTTCCACAGCTCGTGCTGGGAGTCCCAACCGAGCTTCGGCGCGTTCGCGCGAGTCGGCGACTGGTCGCGGCGGACGCCGGTGATCCAGCACTCGAGTCCTCCGAGCGCCCGAACGAGCGGCTCGACCTTGGCGACCGCCAGGTACACGTCGGGCGCGCGCTCCCAGAGCTTCTCGCCGTGGGTCGCGGTCAGCTCCTCGGCGCTCGGGCCCTCGAACACGTCGATCGTCGTGTCGTAGCGCTGCTCGACCTCGCGCCAGAACGCGTACGTCTCGGGGAAGAGGTAGTGGGTGTCGAGCGCGAAGACGCGCGCCTTCGGCTCGACGCCGAAGAGCATGTCGAGCAGCACGGTCTCCTCTTTCTGGAACGAGCAGGCGAGCGAGACCTTGTCGCCGAAGCGCTCGACCATCGCTGCCACCAGCTCGTGCGCCGAGAGCTCTTCGGAGCGCGCCGCGAGGGCGGCGAGGTCGTCGTGGGACGTGGCCGTCATCGCGGCTCGGATGGTACCAGTGCAGCGCCGTCGTTCATAATTGCTACTAATCTCAGCTATAAAGCCTACGGATTTAGTGGAGATGCCGATGACACGCACGATCGCCCTTGCAGTAACCCTCGTCGCCCTGGCCCTCGCCGGCTGCGGCGGCTCCTCCTCGGAAGGCTCGGCGCCCGAGGGCGAGACAGGGGGCAACATTCGCCTCGTCGCCTATTCGACCCCGCGTGAGGCCTATGCGAAGCTGATCGGCCTCTACAAGACCGGCGCCGGCGACGGCGTCTCGTTCGACCAGTCCTTCGGCAGCTCGGGCGAGCAGAGTCGCGCCGTCGAGGCCGGCCTGCGGGCGGACGTGGTCGCGTTCTCGCTCGAACCGGACATGACGCGCCTCGTCGACGCCGGGATCGTCTCCCAGGACTGGAGCGCGGGCGAGCACAAGGGCATGGTCACCGACTCGGTCGTCGTCTTCATCGTCCGCGAGGGCAACCCGAAGGGGATCAAGAGCTGGGACGACCTGACGAAGGACGGCGTCGAGGTCGTGACCCCCAACCCGTTCACCTCCGGCGGTGCCCGCTGGAACGTGATGGCCGGGTACGGCGCGCAGCTCGAGCAGGGCAAGTCACCGGAGCAGGCGCGCGAGTACCTGCGGTCACTGTTCCGGAACGTCGTCGTCCAGGACAAGAGCGCACGGGAGTCGCTGACGACGTTCGCGTCCGGCAAAGGGGACGTGCTGCTCGGCTACGAGAACGAGGCGATCTTCGCGCAGCGGCAGGGCCAGCCGATCGAGTACGTGGTCCCCGACGAGACGATCCTGATCGAGAACCCGGTCGCCGTCACCGAGGACGCTTCCGACGCGGCTCCCGGCTTCCTCGAGTTCCTCACGAGCGACGAGGCGCAGAAGGTCTTCGGCGACGAGGGCTACAGGCCCGTCGTCAAGTCCGTCTTCGACACATTCGACTTCCCGACCCCACCCGGCCTCTTCACGATCGCGGACGTGGGCGGCTGGGACACCGTTCAGGAGGAGTTCTTCGATCGCGAGACCGGGTTCATGGCCGACGTGCAACGGGAACTGGGAGAGCCGACCGACTGACCGCGAGCAGGAAGGGCGGGGACGCTCGACCTCGGTCCGGAGGCCGCCACGGCGCGCGGGGCCGTGAAAACTAGAATCCTCCGGCTGTGGCCCGTATCGCCTCGACCGTGTTGGTGGTCGCCCTGCTCGCGGCCACCGCCGCGGCGTTCGCGCTCACCCAGGGGCTGAAGCTCCAGAAGAGCCCGATCTTCGGCACCCGAGTGCAGCCTGTCTTCTCGCCCGTCTGCGAGTGCGACCGGGAGACCGCGCGGATCGCGTTCAAGCTGCGCAAGTCGAGTCGGCTCGACGTCGCGATCGTCGACGGCGGCGAGGTCGTGCGGACGATCGAGCGGGGCCGCAGCTATCCGAAAGGTCCGGTCGCGATCGAGTGGGACGGCCGCGACGACGCGGGGCGCATCATGCCGGAGGCGGAGTATCGGCCCCGTGTCCACGTTCATCGGGGCCGTCACACGATCACGCTGCCGAGCCCGATCCGGATCGACGTGACGCCCCCGGTGCTCCAGGACGTCAGCGTGACGCCGCGCGTCGTCTCGCCCGACGGCGACAGCCGCGCGGACAAGGTGACGGTGCGCTACAGGCTCAGCGAGCCCGGTCGCGGCCTGCTCTTCGTCAACGGCAAGCGTCGCGCCCTCACGCGCTTCCCCCGCACGGAGGAGACGATCGTCTGGAACGGGAGAGTCCGCGGCCGGCCGGTGCGCGCCGGCGTCTACTCGCTGCAGCTCGCTGCGTTCGACCCGGCCGGCAACCGGACCGGGCGGACGTCCGCGATCCCGGTCGTCGTGCGCTACGTCGCGCTCAGTCGCACCCGCATCCCCGTCGGCGCCGGAGCGCCGTTCGCCGTCCGCGTCTCGTCGGATGCGCAGCGTGTGCGCTGGACGCTCGGCGGCCGCAGCGGCTTTTCGCAGCCAGGCACGCTCCGGCTGCGCGCGCCTCTGCAGAAGGGCCGCTTCACGCTGACCGTCTCTGCCAACGGGCACACGGCGCGCGCCGCCGTGTTCGTCCGGGAGCCTTTGCGCTGACCGAGCTCGCCCGCCTCGCCGGCCCCCTCGGCTGCCTCGGGCTTGCGCTGCTGCTCGTCGCGACGCGGCGCGACCTGCGTCTCGCCGGGCTCGTCGCGTGGGCAGTCGGCGCGGGCCTGCTGGGGGTCTACCTCGCGCCCGACGGGCGCACCGGGATGCTCGCCGTCGCCACGGCCGCAGGCCTCGTCGTCGCGGCGTTGGGCGCCTGGCTCCTCCTGCGGCAGCCGTGGGTGCTCGCCTTCGCGACCCTTGCCTGTATCCCGATCCGGATCCCGCTCGATATCGGCGACGAGGACGCGAACCTGCTCTTCCCGCTCTACGCGGTGATCGGTGCGCTGGCGCTTGCGCTCGCCTGGCAGCTCCTTCGCGGCGACGAGCGCTCCCGCGAGCTCGGTCCGCTCGCCTGGCCGCTGGCGGCGGTCGTCGCGTGGACCGGCATCGCGCTGCTCTGGACGGACGACCTCCGCGAGGGCGCGATCTTCCTGGCCGCGTTCGTGCTCCCCTTCGGGTTGCTTGCGATCGGGTTCGCGCGGCTCCCCTTCAGTCGCCGGGGGCTGCTCGCGCTCTACGGCGCTCTGGTCGCGACCGCGCTCGCGTACGCAGGCGTCGGCCTCTACCAGTGGGCGACGCGCGAGGTGTTCTGGAACCCGAAGCTCCAGGTCGACAACGCCTATGCGCCCTTCTTCCGCGTCAACTCGGTCTTCTGGGACCCGTCGATCTACGGCCGCTACCTCGTCGTTGCGATCCTGGCGACGCTGGCGCTCGTTCTCCTCGGCGTGCGCGAGCGGCTGCTCGCCGGCGGGATCGTGGTGATCGTCGCGGTCTGGGTCGGTCTCCTCTTCTCCTTCTCCCAGTCGAGCTTCGCGGCCCTGATCGCGGGCACGCTCGCCGCGGCCGCCATGATCTGGAGGTGGCGCGCGGCCGCCGCGCTGGCGGCGCTCGCCGTCGTGCTCGTCTCCGTCGGCTTCGCGACGCCGCAGGTGCGCCATGAGCTCCTGCAGGAGTCGCGCGCCGGGCTCAACTCGGTCACGAGCGACCGCGCCGGGCTCGTCGGCAACGGCCTTCGGATCGCTGCGGACCACCCGGTCGTCGGCGTCGGCACGGGCAGCTTCAGGCAGGCGTTCGCAGCGAAGACGGGCCTGAAGGGGGAGGAGCCGAAGAAGGCGGCGTCGCACTCGACGCCCGTGACCGTGATCGCCGAGACGGGCGTGCCCGGGCTCGTGCTGCTCTGCTGGCTCGGTCTCGTGTCGCTCGCGACGGCGTTCGCGAGCCGCGGCCGGTCGACCGTCGGACGCGTCGCACTGGTCGCGGCGCTTACGCTTGGCGCGATCGCCGTGCATAGCCTCTTCTACAACGCGCTCTTCGAGGACCCGACGATGTGGGCGCTCCTCGGCCTGATCGCGCTCGTCAGCGCCACCCGGCCGCAGGAGGCGGAGTGATCGAAGCCTGGAAGCGCGTGCTCGTGCTCGCGCCGCACACGGACGACGGCGAGTTCGGCTGTGGCGGCACGATGGCGCGGCTCGTCGAGGCCGGGGTCGAGGTGCACTACCACGCCTTCTCGATCGCGACGCGCTCGCTGCCGGAGGGGTTCGCGCCCGACACGCTCGCCCGCGAAGTGCGGGAGGCAACCGCCGAGCTCGGGATCGCCGACGAGCGGCTGCGGGTGCACGACTTCGACGTCCGCACCTTCCCCGACCGGCGGCAGGACATCCTCGAGCTGCTCGTCGCGCTCTGGGAGGAGCTGCGACCGGACGCCGTCTTTCAGCCCTCGCACCACGACGTGCACCAGGACCACCAGACGATCGCCCAGGAGGGTCTGCGCGCGTTCAAGCGGACGACCGTGCTCGGCTACGAGATTCCCTGGAACAACTTCGACTTCTCCTACGGCGCCTACGTCGCGCTCGAGCAGCGGCACCTGGAGCGAAAGCTCGCGGCCCTCGAGCGCTACGCGTCGCAGCAGCACCGCCGCTACGCGAACCCGGAGTACGTCTGGAACCTCGCGCGCGTGCACGGGATCAACGTCAACCGCGAGTACGCGGAGTGCTTCCAGGTCTACAGGATCGTCGCCTAGACCGTCCGCGTCCGCCCGCCTGAGCCGATCAGCCGCCGTCGGTCTCGAGCCGCTCGATCCTCGCGCTGCCGTCGTCGTCGAGGTCGACGACGACGTAGAGCTGACCGCCGGCGATCGAGCTCTCGATCTCCTCGGCCCGCTCGGCGCTCGCGTAGTACGTCTCGATCCCGTACTCGATCGCGACCGACTCGCCGCCACGGGCATCGTGGCGGGCGCGACCGCAGATCGACTTCCCCTCGGTCGGCGGCTGGTCGTAGGCGTAGCGAGCTCCGTAGACGCCGGGAGCCGACTGGAAGAGGTCGGCGCAGACCCGCTGGCCGCGCCGCACCTCGTAGATCACCTGCAGCCGCGAGATGTCGTAGCTGAGGACGACGTAGTTGCCGCGGAAGACGTCGAGCGGGTCGACCGGCTGGGCCTTCAGCTTGATCTCGTCGCCGAAGGCGAGGTCGGCTTCGGCCAGGCCGGCCAGGCCGAGCGGCACGGCCAGCTGGACACAGACGACCGCGAGGAGTGCGAGCTTGCGTCGCCCGCTCACGGCTCGGCCATCCGCTCCAGCAACCGCTTGCGCTGCCGTTCGAGCACGTAGGCGATTCCGAGCACGAGCAGCCCTGCGCCGATCATCCCGACCGAACGCGGCAGCGCCGACCAGAAGACGTCGAAATAGCGGGCCACGAGATCGACGGCGACGAAGGCGACGCCCATGTTCACGAGCCACGTCTCGTCGCTCAGGAAGCCGGCGTAGATGATCCCGAGCGCCACCGCCGCGAAGAGGATGTTGAAGACCACCGCCCAGGCATCCCCGTTGCCACCGGCAAGCGCGGCGACCAGCGTTGCCCCGACCACAGCGACGAGCAGGCCCGCTTCGTAGCGACCGCTCGGGCGCCGCGAGACCGCGAGCGCCACCGCCCCTGCGAGCGCAAGCGCCGCGAGGAGGCCGAGCGCCGTTTGCACGGAGCCGCTCACCTCGTCGCCGGCGTTCCCGAGCTCGTCCGCCGCGTCGGCGAACGTGAAGACGAAGAGCCCCGCGGCGGCGACGGGCAGGCCGACGCCGCGGCCCGCCTCGGGAAAGCCGCTCGAGGCGAACCAGTGCTCGTGGATCCGTGCCTGCGCGAAGGTCGCGAGGCCGTAGAGCGCGCCGCCGTAGCAGACGGCGACAACCGGGAACGCACCCCAGGTGTTGCTGCCCGCGTCCTCGAGCGCAAGCCCGAACTCGAACCCGACCCAGCTCGTGAAGATGAGGACGGCGGTGGCTGCGATCGCGCGCGACCGGACGACGAGCGCGGTCGCGATCGCGCCACCGGCCCAGAGCAGGAGCCCGAGCGGGTCGTGTGCCTCGACGTTGTACATCTGGCCGACGAGGAAGATCGAGGCTCCGAAGAGGAGCACTCCCAGCAGGTAGAGCGCCTCGCCCAGGCGCGGCCGGCTGCCGGTTCGGTCGCGCAGCTGGAATCCCGCCGCGTACGAGCCGGCAAGGGCAGCCGTCAGCAGCGCCAGTCGGGCGCCGTGGCTCAGCTCGTCCCAGTTGGCGGCGACGAACCCGATCACGCCGAAGCCGACGGCGACCGCGCCGATCACGGCGAGCGCGGTCGTCGCGCTGCCGCGCCGCTCCTCCCGTTGATCGGCATAGCGGCTGCGGATCGCCGCCGCCTGTTCCGCCGAGACGATCCCCTCGGCCACCCAGGCCTCGCTCTCGCGGCTCAGCTGCCCGGCGAAGGAGCGCTCGGCCACGACCTACTCGGCGGTGGGCGTTTGGGGCAGAGCGCGGTAGGTCACGTACACGAGCGGTGTCGCCGGATCGCGCAACCCGTCGGGCTTCTGGCGTGCGCGCAGCCAGCGGACGACGACCTCGGAGAGCTCGTCCACCTCCTCCTGGGTCGCGTACACGGTCCAGCCGCCGATGAAGGCGGTCTCGCGCCAGGAGTCGCTGTGCTCGCCCTCGCGGCGCTGGTGGACGTAGCGTCGGAGCGCGTCCTCGTCGCGGCCGACCATCGTGCTCTCGAGCTGTGCGACGGCGGCGTCGTACTCCGGATCCTCAGCGGGCGCCGAGGAGATCAGGCCGACGCGCTCGGGGTCGCGCTTCCACCAGCGCTCGCGGCCCTTGCGCCGGTCGAAGTCCTCGATGATCAGCCCCGCCGCGGCGAGCGCCCGCAGGTGGTAGCTGGTGGCGCCACTTGATTCGCCCAGCTCGCGCGCGAGCATCGACGCCGTCGCCGGGGAGTCGGCGAGCGACTCGAGCATGCGCAGTCGCAGCGGATGCGCGAGGGCCCGCACCTCCTTGGCCCCGAGCGACCGGGACGCCAGCAGTGACGGCTTCATCATCCGAGACCATAAAGCCGTATTCCCGAAAAGGGGGTTTAGGCATGACTAAATTTCGCTATCGTCTGAGCATGGCCAAGTTCACCCGTCGCCGCCTGATCGCAGGCGCTGCCCCGCTCGTGGCCGCGCCCGTGCTCGGCAAGCTGGCATTCGACGGCGAGGCCGAGGCGGCGCAGCGCACGCTCCAGGGCCACGTCCACAACCACTCCGACCTCGGTCACGCGGCCATGTTGGGAGGGCAGGCGCCCGCCGTCGGCGGTCCGAACGACCTCGACGCGCTCCTCTATCCGCCGCCCGCGCTCGCGCATCAGCCGGGGCGGGTACGCGAGTACACGATGCGGGCGACCGACAAGGAGATCGAGATCGCGCCGGGCGTCTTCTTCCCTGGCTGGACGTACAACGGCACGATCCCCGGCCCGGTGATCCGAGCGACCGAGGACGACATCCTCCGCGTCCGCTTCGTCAACGCCGGCTCGCATCCGCACTCGATCCACTTCCACGGCATCCATCCCGCGAACATGGACGGCGTCTTCGAGGTCGTCAGCTCCGGGGAGGAGTTCATCTACGAGTTTCCGGCGAAGCCCGCGGGGATGCACCTCTACCACTGCCACACGACGCCGCTGAAGAAGCACATCCACAAGGGTCTCTACGGCGCGTTCATCATCGACCCGAAGGAGCCGCGCCCGCCGGCGAAGGAGCTCGTGATGGTGATGAACGGCTACGACACGGATGCGGACGGCGGCAACAACTTCTACACCGTCAACGGCCGCAGCTTCTATTACGCCAAGTACCCGATCACGGTCAAGCGCTCCGAGAAGGTGCGGATCTACCTCGCCAACCTGACCGAGTTCGACCTGATCAACTCGTTCCACCTCCACGGCGACTTCTTCCGCTACCAGCCGACCGGCACGGGCGACAACTGGGAGTACACGGACACCGTGATGCAGTGCCAGGGGCAGCGCGGCGTGCTCGAGATCGACTTCACGAACACGGGCCGCTTCATGTTCCACGCGCACCAGACGGAGTTCACCGACCTCGGCTGGATGGGCTTCTTCAACGTGACCGAGTAATGGAAGCCCGGACGGCGACGCGGCGGCTGCTGCCGGGCTGGCGACTCTTGGCGCTGCTGCCGGTCGTGCTGCTGGCGGTTGCAGTCGGCGCCTTCGTCGCGTCCGGCTCGTCGCTCGTCAACCTGATCGGCGCCAACGCCCCCCAGCCGGACGAGTTCGAGATCCGCCGGGTCGAGTTCGAGCCGGGCGAGATCCGGGTGCGGGTAACGAATCCGCAGCAGGAAGACCTCACGATCGCCTCGCTGGCGGTCGACGACGCGATCGTCCCGTTCGAGCTGGACGGCCCGCAGACCCTCGGCCGCTTGCGTTCGAGCACGATCGTGATCCCGTATCGCTGGGTTCGTGACGAACCGATCACGGTCGGCGTCACCAGCTCGACCGGGATCGAGACCGTCGAGGAGGTACCGGCGGCGGTCGAGACTCCCGGCTTCGGCGGCGGCAGCGTCCTCGGCTACGCGATCATCGGCTTCCTCGTCGGCGTGCTGCCGGTCGCGCTCGGGCTCCTCTGGCTGCCCTCGCTGCGCCGTGTCAACCAGCGCTGGCTGACCGGCTTCATGGCGCTGACCGCCGGCCTGCTCTCGTTCCTCGGCGTCGAGGCGCTCTTCGAGGCGTTCGAGCTGCAGGCGGCGGTGCCGGGGGCGTTCGGCGGTCCGGGGCTCGTCCTGCTCGGCGTCGCGGTCAGCTACCTGACGATGACGTTCCTCTCGGCGCGGTTCTCCCGTGCCGGCGACGGCGCCCTCGGCGGGGTCGCGCTCGCGACGCTCGTCGCCGTCGGGATCGGCGTCCACAACTTCGGTGAGGGGCTCGCGATCGGCACCTCGTTCGCGTTCGGGCAGCTGACGCTCGGCTCGTTCCTCATCGTCGGCTTCATGATCCACAACGTCACCGAGGGCCTCGGGATCGCGGCTCCCGCCGCGGAGGAGCGGGTGGCTCCGTCGCTCTGGCGGCTGGCGGGACTGGCCCTGATCGCGGGCGCGCCTGCGATCCTCGGCGCCTGGACCGGCGGCTTCCTCGCCAACGACGTGCTCGCAATCCTCTTCTTCGGCGCTGCGGCAGGCGCCGCCTTCGAGGTCGTCGCCGAGGTCGTCCGCTACGTGCTGAGGCGCGATCCGGCCGGCCTCCGTTCCGGGATCGCGGTCGCCGGCTTCCTCGCCGGGATCGCGATCATGTACGTCACCGGCCTTATCGCCGGCTAGCTCGCAGAAGCGTACGCCGCTCCTCCGGCAAGAAGAAGCCGAGCGCGAGCAGCGCCAGCGGGTAGGCGAGCGTCAGCCCGAGTGCGGCCGCCAGCCCGCCGAGCTCCCTCCCCAGCAGGAGCAGCGCCACCGCGGCGCCGACGGCGGTCAGCACGCGACGCCATTGATACGGAGTCGGGAAGACGCGCTGGGCGTACCAGGTCATCCCGAGGAACATGACGACGTACGCGACGACGGTCGCAACGGCGGCGCCCATGATCCCGTAGGGCGGGATCAGGATCAGGTTGAGCGCCACGTTGACGACCGCGGCAAAGCCAGTGATGACCCAGTTGAACTGCGTCCGCTTCGTCCGGCCGACCCCGATCGCCATCACGATGTAGGCCGCGTAGGCCATGCCGCCGAACGCGAGCGGGGCCACGACCCGCTCGCCCTCGTAGAACTCGGGCTGCGTCAGCAGCCGCACGAGCCACGGCGCCAGCAGGCCGAGCGCGAGCGCGAGCCACGACGCGACCGCGACGAGATACGTGAGCACGAAGGCGTAGGTGCGCTTCGCCTCGGCGTCGTCCTCGATCGAGTACGCGAACGCGGGCCAGGCCATCCGGAACGCCGTCAGCAGCAGCACCATCGCCGAGGCGATCCGCACGCCGATCTCGTAGAGCCCGACCTCGGCGAGGCTCGCGAGGTGGACGAGGAAGAAGCGGTCGCTGAAGTTGACGACGATCAGCGCCAGCGCGGCCGGGACGAGCGGGATCCCGAAGCGGTTCATCTCCCGGAGCAGCGGCCGCGAGAACTGCAGCCCGAGCTGCTCCCGGTGCACGGCGAGCAGCGCGAGATAGACGGTGAGCGTGCCGACGAAGTTGCCGACGATCACGCCGAGCGCGCCCTGCTCCCAGACGACGACGAGCAGGATCGTGGCGCCGATCGTGACGGCGATGTTCGCCAGGCTCGCGGCCACGAACTCGGTCGAGCGCTCCTCGGCGCGGAAGAGCGAGGTCAGCTGCTCGTAGTTCATCTGCGCCCAGACACCGACGAAGCCGGCGCGGACGAGGTTCGCGTCGTCGAGCCCGAGCAGGTCGGCCAGAGGCTCGGCGAGCAGGATGCCGGCGGCGAGCCCGGCGGTCGCGCTCGCCATCGTGAACCAGAATGCCGTGCGCACCACGAGCCGCCGCTGGGCCGGGTCGGTCGAGTCGAAGTAGAAGCGGAAGAACGCCGACGAGATGCCGAGTCGGAGGATGGTGACGAGTACGGCGGAAAGGGCCACGATCAGGCCGACGGCGCCGAGATCGGCCGTGTCGAGGTAGCGCGTGTAGAGCGGGAGCAGGAAGACCGCGAGCACGCGCGAGACGATCCCGCCGAGCCCGTACACGGCCGAGTGGCGGCCGAGCCGTCTCATCTGGGCGCCGAGCGACGTCATCTAGAGACGACGGTAGAGATCGAGCAGGCGGTCGGCGACCCGCTCGATGTCGTGCACGCGCTCGACGTAGGCGCGCGAGGCGGCACCGAGCTCCCGCCGTCGGGCGGCGTCGGCGACGAGCGGCCGGAGCGTCTCTCTCAGCGTCTCGGCGGTCGCGGAGACGATCGGGACGCGGGTTCCGAAGGCCTCCTCGCTGCGGCGGACTGCCTCGTCGTGGAGGAAGGTGACGACGGGCTTGCCGAGCGCCATCGCCTCGATCGCGAAGAGGCCGTACCAGCCGGCGTTCAGCTGGTCGACGACGATGTCGGCGGCGCGGTAGCGCTCGAGTGCCTCGTCGTGGTGAAGGCCTTCGACGAGCTCGAGGTCGGCGTCGACCCCCTCGACCGCGGCGATCACGTGCTCGCTGCCCTTGCGGCGGCGGGAGGAGGGTGCGTGGACGATCAGAGGGCGCTCGCGCTCGCCCGGCGGCGCCGGTTCGATCCGCGCGAGGTCGACCCCGGGTGGGATCACCTCGGCCTCCGGCACCCAGCGGATCGCGTCGTAGCTGCCGACGACCTGCGCATCCGCCTGCCTGCCGTAGGCGAGCTGCTCGGGCGTCTTGCCGCGGATGTCGGAGCCGAGATAGTGCATGACCGATTTCTTCCGCGCGGCCCGGAGGAGCGGGAACTGGAGCCGCTTCGGCACGAGTGTCAGCCCGAAGTGGAAGTGGAAGACGTCGGTGCGCGGCAGCAGCCGCGCGAGCGCCGACCACTGCTTCGCCTGCCGGCCAAGGAACGGGCTGTTGCTCGGCGCGTCGAGCGACCAGTCCGCCTCCGGGTGGAGCCGGTAGCGCTCGAAGACGACGAGTCTCGCGTCGACGCCGCGCCGACGCAGCGCTTCGGCGTTCGTCCACGGCACCCCGGCCGTGTTGACCGGGCAGAGCGTCACCCGCAGTGGCCGCTCAGGACGGCTGTGCACGAAGATTCACGCAATCGGCACGGATTCGGCACCCGCGCGTGAGTCCGCGCGGGCTACCGTACGCCGCCCCGTGGGTGGGTGGGGGGTGGTGAGGTGGGTCCGGTGGGGGCGCGCCATCAGCCCGCCGCGTGCGCGGCCGAGTCGACGACCGGCCCGCCGAAGTCGACCTGGTCGAAGTAGCGCAGGCTCGTCCGGCCGGGCTGGATCCGCGAGCGCAGCCCCGCGAGCTCGTCGTCGGAGATCTCGCCGAGCGCGCGCTTGACCCCGAGGTAGGGCAGGTTGAGGTCGTCCTGGTAGACGATCGTCGAGATCCGTGGGTTGATCTCGATCACGTGCTCGCCGACGAGCTGGATGTTGAAGAACCACTCGATCGCGAGCTCCTCGACGAGCTTGTCCGCCGTCGCCATCAGCTCCTCGTCCTCGAGCGTGACGAAGAACATCGCCAGCCCGGCGCGCATCGCCTCGCGCGTCTTCGGGTGACCGAGCACGACCCGCTCGCCGTCTGCGATCCCATCGATCGTTCGCTCGCCGCCGGTCGCCAGCTCCATCACGAGCAGGTCGGGCCCGCCCTCGTCGGGCAGCAGCTCGACCGCCTCCTCCAGCCGCATCGCCACCGACCCCGGCCGCTCGTTCAGCAGCTGGTGCGCGCGGTCGACGGTCGGGTCGAGGATGCGAAAGCCCCGCGAGCCGGAGGAGAAGACGGGCTTGAAGCAGACCGGCCGCTCCGGGTAGCCGAGCTCCGCGGCGGCGGCGGCGACCTCGGCGGCGCCGTTGACGCGCCGGAAGTCGGGGCCGCGGACGCCCAGCCGCTGCAGCAGCGCGTACGTCTCCGCCTTGTCGTTCGAGCGGTGGATCGTGTCCGGCGAGGAGACGAGCACCGGCACCGGGAAGCGGTCGCGGTGCGCAGCGAGCCCTTCGAGGTCGAAGGACGACTGCGGCAGGACGACGTCGACGCTCTCGCGCTCGACGATCGCGAGCACCGCGTCCGCGAAGCTGGGGTCGGAGCCGGAGGGAACGAGATGGAAGGCGTCGCAGAGATGGCGACCGACCGAGCGCTCGCTCATGTCGGTGCCGACGAGCCGTACCGTTCGCTCGCCGTTCGCGCGCAACCCCTTCAGCAGCGCCGCGGTGCCGGGCGCACCCGACGCGCTGACGAGAACGGTGACGTCTCTCACGGCGTGAGGCCTCACGACAGGTCGATGCGGTCGGCCGCGAGCTGGACGAGGCGCCGCTCCTTCTCCTCCTCGAGCATCGCGCGCATCGTCTCGCCCATCCGTGTGCCCGGGTAGACCCAGATCTCGGGGTGCGTCAGCAGCTGCAGCCACGGGAACGAGCCCGCGCGCAGCTCCTCGTGCGGGCAGCCCGAGCGCCAATGCTGGTTCGAATCGGAGCGGTACGTCTCGGGATCGAACCAGGGCGGCTCCATCACGTTGACCACACCCTCGACTGGAGCGCGCATGTACTCAGGGTCTGGGTTGTGCCAGGCGAGGATGGGATCGAAGCGCTCGTCGAGGTCGGCGCGCGGGTAGACGGCGTGCAGGCCGACCCGGTGCCCGAGCTCGCGCAGTCGCGCGAGCGCCTGTTCGCCCTCGTGCGAGCTGAGGTTGTAGAAGACCGAGCCGGTCATCAGGAAATAGGTCGCCCGCGCGCCGGCGTCTGCTTCGACCTCGGCCAACTGCAGGGCCGCATCGAGGGAGAGATCGACGTCGTGGCGGAGGATCACGTCGCCTTCGCGCGGGGCGCCCTCGAAGGTGGCGAACCGGTAGCCGCCCGCCTTGGCCGCCTCGAGCAGCTCGCGGTAGTGGTCGAGATCGAAGGCGCAGCTCATTCGACCTCCACCGCCAGGAGCCGAGCGGCCGCCTCCGCCCGCTGCAGCGCCTCGACCGAGGTGTCCGCCGTCGCGATCACGTAGCCGCGGCGGTCGCCGTCGAGCCGCACCGGCCGGATCGTCTCGCCGAGCTGGAGGTACGTGTCCGCCTGGACGACGCCTGCGGCCGCGAGCACCGGCTCGAGCGAGCCGATCGAGACGACCGTCCCCGTCGGCAGCGGCCCAGGCTCGGCGGTGAGGAAGCGGATCGCGAGCGGCTGCTTGAAGCGGGGCAGGACGAGCGCGTCGGTCGCCTCCTCGCCGAGCGCCTGCCGTAACGCCACCTCGACGAGATCGACCCCGACCGCGTGCCGGACGAGATCGGCCATCTGGCCGCCGGGGATCCGCGCCGCCACCTCGACCACCCGCACCGAGCCGTCGTCCGAGACGATCAGCTGCGGGAAGGCGATCCCGTCGCGCAGGCCGAGCGCGTGCACCGCGTGCACCGCGACCCGTTCTGCCTCGGCCAGCACGTCCGCGTAGATCGAGGCGGGGTAGACGTGGATCCAGCCGACGCCGAAGCCGATCCCGGGCGGCCGCAGCCGGTCGGAGAGCGTCAGCGGAAACGCCTCGCCGCCGCGCGCGATCACGATCCCGTTCAGCTCGAGCCCGTCGTGGAAGCTCTCGACGATCGCCTCGTCGGTCGGCGACTCGGCGAGCGCGGCGTGAACGTGCCCGTCGAGCTCGTCCTCCGACTCGACGTAGAAGATCCCCCGCTGGCCGCCGGAGTCGGCCGGCTTCAGCACAGCCGGGACGCCGACGGCGTCGAGCGCCGCCCGCGCGCTCTGCATGTCGCGCGCGCCGGCGAAGCGCGGCTGCGGCACGCCCGCGTCGGCGAGCGTGCGGCGCATGGCGATCTTGTGGGTCATCAGGTGCGCCGTCTCGGTGCCGATCCCCGGCAGTCCGAGCGCCTCCGCGACCGCCGCCACGACCGGCACGGCGCGATCGGCGGAGACGGTGAGGACGCCGTCGACGGCGTGGCGGCGCCCGACCTCGGTCACCGCGGCCACGTCCGTGAAGTCGACGGCCTCACCGACGTCGGCGACCTGCAGCCCGAGCGCGTCCGGGTTGCGGTCGACGGCGACGACGCGGAGGCCGAGCTCCTTGGCCCGCAGGATCGCGCGGCGCTGGTGGCGCCCGGCGCCGACGAAGAGGACCGTCTTCACGTCGCGCGCGATGGTATCCCGGTGTTCAGAAACCGGTCGGGAAGACCGGTGCGATCCGGTCCCAGCGGCCGGACACGCACGGGCTCTCGCGCGTGAACCGCGAACTCACCTCGCGTCCCCGGAAGTCACCCTCGAGCAGGGCGATGTCGTCCTCGCCGCCTGGGATCTCCTCGCAGCGTGCGGGCGGAGCGACCGGTCCGAACGGGTCCACGACCGCCGTCAGCGCGGCGCAGGCCGACTCGGGATCGGGATGGTCGCCGCCGGTCGGCTCGCAACGGAGCGTCCACGTGATCGAGTCGCCCGCCTCGCCGTCGGGCCAGAGCGTCAGCTGGAGATCGATCGCCGAGGATTCGCCGCCGCCACCGCCGCCGCAACCGGCGGCGAGGAGAAGCGTGCTCAGCGCCGTCAGCGCAAGCGCTCGCCTCACGAATTGGGGTTGGCGGAGAAGCCCGGCACGAGGAATGCGAGCTTCTTCGCGCGGGCGATCTGGCAGCCGTTCCGCAGCCCGAGCTGCGTCCAGATCCGCTCGCCCTTGTGGCGCCCGGCGATCACCGCCTGCTGCGGCCCGCCGAAGATGTCCGTGCAGACGAGGTTCTTGCGCTGCGGCGCGAAGGGGTTCGTCATCGCGGACAGCCGCTCGCAGGCCGCGCTTGCCCGCGGCATCGTCCCGCCGGTGGGGCTGCAGCGGAGCGTCCACTTCTTCGATTCGTCGGCATCCCGGCCTTCCGGCCAGAACGTGATCGTCAGCGCCGTCTCGGGTGTCGAGCCGGCCGTGCCCTGGCTCGCGCCGCACCCGATCGCCGCGATCAGGACTGCGATCAGCAACGTCATCCGCATGGCCTGGAATACGGTAGCGCGCCGGTAGACTCGCCGCGTGCTCAAGGGCAAGCGGATCTTCATCACGGGCGGTGCAGGCTTTATCGCGACGACGCTTGCGCGCCGGCTCGTCGACGAGAACGAGCTTGTGGCGGCGGACAACATGCACCGCGACGCGCTCTCGGGCACGCCGCTCGCCGACCACCCGAACTTCACGCTGCACCACGCAGACGTGCTCGACGCCGAGGCGATGCGGGAGCTGTCGCGGGGCGCGACGCACATCGTCCACTGCGCGGCGATCGCCGGCGTCGACACCGTGCTCGAGAGCCCGGTGCGGACGATGCGCGTGAACGTGATCGGCACCTACAACCTGCTCGAGGCCGCCGTCTCGACGCTCGACAGCCTCGAGCGCTTCATCGACTTCTCCACCAGCGAGGTCTTCGGCACGCATGCGTTCAGAGTCGAGGAGGGGCAGGTGTCGACGATCGGCTCGGTCGGCGAGGCGCGCTGGACCTACGCGGTCTCGAAGCTCGCCGGCGAGCACATGGCCCACGCCTACCACGACGAGCTCGGACTCCCCGCCGTCACCGTGCACCCGTTCAACGTCTTTGGCCCCGGCCAGATCGGCGGCGGCGCGATCCGCGCCTTCATCGAGAACGCGCTCGCGGGCCGCGACCTCGTCATCCACGGTGACGGCTCCCAGATCCGCGCGTGGTGCTACGTCGACGACATGGTCGAGGGGACGCTCGCCTGCCTCGAGCATCCCGACGCGCCCGGCCAGACCTTCAACATCGGCAACCCGCGCGCCACGGTCACGATCTACGACCTCGCGCAGCGGATTCGCCGGCTGGCCGGTGCCGAGGTCGAGATCACCTTCCAGCCGCTCCACTACGCGGACGTCGAGCTGCGGATCCCCAACGTCGAGAAGGCGCGCGAGGTGCTCGGCTTCGAGGCGACGGTCGACCTCGACGAGGGCCTCGAGAAGACGATCGCGTGGTATCGAGAGAAGGCACTGAGCCCGTCCGCCTAGCCTTCCCGGAGCTCGGGGAGGAGGAGTTGGCGGAGGTCCGGGCTGTCTTCGAGTCGGGTGCCCTGACGATGGGCCCCAAGGTCGAGGAGCTCGAAAAGCTCGTCGCCGCCGCCTGCGGCGTCGAGCACGCTGTCGCCGTCTCGAACGGCACTGCCGCCCTGCACGTCGCTGTCGTCGCGCTCGGGATCGGACCTGGCGACGAGGTGATCGTCCCTGCCTACACCTTCCCGGCGACCGCGAACGTCGTCCGGCTCGCCGGCGCGACGCCGGTGCTCGTCGATGTCGATCCGGCCACCTTCAACCTCGACCTCGAGCACGTCTACGACGCGGTCACGCCGCGGACGAAGGCCGTGCTCGCCGTCCATCTCTTCGGCCGCCCGCTCGACTGGGAGGGGCTCCAGAGCGCGGTGCCGCCGGAGCTGCTGCTGCTCGAGGACGCGGCGGGGGCGCTCGGCGCGAAGTGGCGCGGGATGCCGTGTGGCGGGCTCGGCGCCGCCGGCTGTCTCTCCTTCCACCCGCGCAAGATCGTCACGACCGGCGAGGGCGGCGCCGTCACGACGAGGGATGCCGAGCTGGCGGCGTCAGTGCGGCGGCTGCGCCACCACGGCCTCGACGCGGCCGCTGACATCGTCGAGCCCTCGACGAACTATCGCCTCGCGGACATCCTCTGCGCGATCGGGATCCCGCAGCTGCGCCGGCTCGACGACCTGCTCGCCGAGCGGACGCGGATCGCGGAGGGCTACACCGAGCGGCTGCGCGACCTCGTCGACGTCCCCGGCGCGGACGAGGGCGACACGCACGGCTGGCAGGCGTACGTGATCCGGCTCGACCGGCGCCGCGAGGCGATGGAGACGCTGCGGGCAGAGGGGATCGAGGTGCAGATCGGGACGTACGCCCTGCAGCACCTCTCCGCGTACAGCGCCCAAGGCCCGTTCCCGGGGGCCGACGCCGCCTTCGAGCGGGCGCTGGCACTGCCGCTCCACGCGCGGCTGACCGATGCCGACCTCGACCGCGTGGCCGAGGGGATCGCGCGCTTCGCTTGACAAGCGGCCGTTGTAAGTGAATACTCACTACCTATGAGCACGACGACGAGACAGACGGCCGAGGTTCGCCGTGAGGCGGTGCTCGAGGCCGCTGCGGCGGAGTTTGCCCGCAAGGGCCTCCACGGGGCCTCGACCGACGCGATCGCGAAGGGGGCAGGGATCTCGCAGCCGTACCTCTTCCGCCTCTTCGGGACGAAGAAAGGGCTCTACCTCGCCACGAGCCGGCTGAAGATGGAGCAGGTCTACCAGGCGTTCGAGCAGGCTTCGCGCGGCAAGACGGGCGAGGAGGCGTTCGAGGCGATGGGCGACGCGTATCGGAGCCTGATCGAGGATCGCGAGCGGCTGCAGCTGATGCTGCAGTGCTTCGCGGCCGCCGACGACGACGAGATCCGGGAGGAGCTGCGCCGCGTCTGGCGCGACCTCGTCGAGCTGATCGAGCGGGTCAGCGGCGCCTCAGCCGAGGAGGTGAGCACGTTCTTCGCCAAGGGGATGCTGCTGAACGTCCTCGGCGCGATGCGGCTCTACGAGGATCCGACCCCGTGGGGCGACCGGCTGATCGCAGGCTGCCGGCCGGAGTAGTCGTGTTTTTTTCACCTACGAAGAAAGTGATGACTTACTAAGGAAGGAGTTGACGGATGCAGGCTACGACGAAGACCACCTGGACGTTCGTGATCACCTCGATCGCGCTGTTCATGGTCGTGCTCGACAACCTCGTCGTCTCGACGGCGCTGCCGGTGATCCGTACCGACCTCGATGCGACGATCGAAGAGCTCGAGTGGACCGTGAATGCGTACACGCTCACGTTCGCCGTCTTCCTCCTCACGGGCGCCGCGCTCGGTGACCGGTTCGGGCGCCGCCGCATGTTCATCTTCGGGCTCGGCCTCTTCACAGCCGCGTCCGCGGCCGCGGCTCTCGCGCCCTCGATGGAGGCGCTGATCGCGGCGCGGGCCGTCCAGGGGATCGGCGGTGCGATCGTCACCCCGCTGACGCTGACGCTCCTCTCGGCCGCGTTTCCGTCCGAGAAGCGCGGTGTCGCGCTCGGCGCCTGGTCCGGGATCGCCGGCCTCGCGGTCGCGGCCGGCCCGCTCGTCGGCGGCGCCGTCGTCGACGGGATCGCGTGGCAGTGGATCTTCTGGCTCAACGTCCCGATCGGACTCGCAGTGCTGCCGCTGGCACGCCTGCTGACCGAGAGCCACGGCCCGGACACCGCGCTCGACCTGCCCGGGCTCGGGCTCGCGAGCGGCGGCCTGCTCGGCCTCGTCTGGGGGCTCGTGCACGGCAACTCCGACGGCTGGAGCAGCCCGCAGATCGTCGCCTCGCTGGCGGCGGGCGTCGTGCTGCTGGCGGCGTTCGTCGCCTGGGAGGCGCGCGCGAAGCAGCCGATGCTGCCGCTCCGCTTCTTCAAGAGCAGGGCGTTCTCGGCTGCGAACGGCGCCTCGCTCGCGATGTACTTCGGCATGTTCGGCTCCGTCTTCCTGCTCTCGCAGTTCTTCCAGACCGCACAGGGCTACTCGCCCTTCGAGGCCGGCCTGCGGGTGCTGCCGTGGACGGCGATGCCGATGATCGTCGCGCCGATCGCCGGGGCGCTCTCCGACCGGATCGGCGGCCGGCCGTTCCTCGCCGGCGGCCTCGCGCTGCAGGCGATCGGGCTGGCGTGGATCGCTGCCGTCTCCTCCGCCGACGTCCCCTACTCGCAGCTCGTGGGCCCGTTCATCCTCTCCGGGATCGGGATGGGCATGTTCTTCGCGCCGGTTGCGAACATCGTCCTCAGCGCCGTCGGCGTGCGGGACGAGGGCAAGGCCTCCGGCGCCTCGAACGCGATCCGCGAGGTCGGCGGCGTCTTCGGCGTCGCCGTGCTGGCGTCGATCTTCGCCCGCACGGGCGGCTACGAGTCGCCCGCTGTCTTCACCGAGGGGCTCGTCGCCGCGACCTGGGTCGGCGCCGCCGTCGTCGGCGTCGGCGCTCTGGTCGCGCTCGCCGTCCCAGGCAAGCAGCGGGCCGAGGCGCCCGTCGCCGCGCTCGAGTCCGCGTAGCTCTGCCGAGAACGGACGTGTCCCAGGGACTGTCCCTGGGACACGTCTCGTTCCGACCTCCGCTCAGACGCGGTCCCAGCCGTCGGGCAGCTGCGGGACCGGCCAGTCGGGACGGGGCCGCCAGTCCTCCCAGCCCGTGGGGAAGGGCCACTCCTCGAGCACCAGCGCAGCTTCGGCGCGCACCGCGTCCGGATCGAGCAGCCCGGCGGCGGCCGCCTGCTCGAGCTCGTCCTCGTCCTTCCAGACGTAGCTGCCGTCGGGGCGGACAATCAGGTCGAGCTTCTCGTCGAAGGTGTCGAAGCCGACCGCCGTACGGCGCAGCGGCTGCTCGAAGTTGACGTACCAGTGATCGACCTGCCAGTCGTCGGCCCAGAAGACGTAGACCGAGTGCGCCCGGCCCGGCCGGGCGATGCAGATCTGGTCGCGGCTCGGCGCCGCGTCGACGAGCTCCCAGTCGTCGCCGGGGATCCGCAGGCCGCCGCCCGGAATCTTCGCCGGAGCGCCCGCGGGCATCCAGAGGGCGATCGTCTCGTCCGTCTCCTCGACGATCCGGCACGCCTGCGCGCGCCAGACCCGCCCGCGATGCACGTCGCGCCAGACGGCGTTGCTCACGCAGCGTGCTCCCAGCCCTCGACGATCTCCGGCACCGGCCACGCCGGGTCGGGCTCCCACACCGCCCAGTCCTCGCTCCACCAGCGGCGCCCCGCCTCGAGCTCGGCGGCGACGCGCGTACCCTCGGCACGGATTGCCGCGACCTCCTCCGGCGTCCAGCGGCCCCGCTCGACCCACGACTCCATCTGCTCGTCGTCCTTCCAGCGCCACGCTCCGTCCGGCTCGACGACGATGTCGAGCTCGAGATCCTGCGTGTCGAAGCCGATCGAGCTGCGGCGGAACGGCTCTTGGATGTTCACGTACCAGCTCGCGAGCTCGCGGCGCGGACCCGCCCAGAACACCCAGACCGCGTGCATCTCGCCCGGCCGCTGCAGCTGGAGGACGCCGTGCCCGCTCCACGAGTCCTTGCCGCTCCACGGGTGCGGGGCGCCGAAGAAGTCCTCCGGCGGAAACCGGAGCGGGGCGCCGCCTGGCATGTAGAGGGCGAGCAGGTCATCCGTGTCCGCGACGACGACGCCGCCCCAGCCGACGACCGGCCGTCCTCGCCAGACGTCGCGGCGGACGATCGGCTCGCCGGGCCGGCGGTACGCTCCTCTCCCCATGGCTGATCCTGCGCTCTCCGTGGTCGTCACGCTCCTGAACGAGCAGGGCTCGGTCGAGGAGCTCTACCGGCGCACCGTAACGGCACTCGACGGCAAGCCGTTCGAGCTGATCCTCGTGGACGACGGCTCGATCGACGAGACGTGGGCTGCGGTGGAGAGCCTGCACGCCGCCGACCCGCGCGTGCGCGCCGTTCGCTTCAAGCGCAACTTCGGCCAGCACCCCGCCATGCACGCCGGCCTCGCCCGCGCCCGCGGCGCGATCGTCGTGACGATGGACGGCGACCTCCAGAACGAGCCGGAGGACATCCCGCGCCTCGTCGCCGCGGTCGAGGCGGGGGCCGATGTCGCCAGCGGCCGCCGTGTGGCGCGCAAGGACTCGTGGGGCCGGACGCTGCCCTCGCGGCTGATCAACGGCATGCTCCGCCGCTTCACCGGCGTCGCCATCTCCGACTTCGGCTGCGCCTTCAACGCCTACCGCCGCAGCGTCGTCGAGCCGGTGCTGCCCGCGATCGGGAAGCAGAAGTTCACGAAGGCGCTCGTCCTCTCGGGCGGCGCCTCGGTCGTCGAGGTCGACGTCGCCCACGCCGCCCGCGCCGGCCGCTCGAGCTACTCCCCGCTGCGGCTCCTCCGGCTCGCCCTCCATGTCCTCGCCGGCTTCTGGCCCCAGCCGATCCAGTGGATCGGGATCGCGCTCGGCGTCACCTGCACCCTGCTCGCGACCGCGCTCGGCATCTACGGAGTCTGGTTCTGGATCGACCGCTCCAACTTCCCCGGCCCCTTGCTCGGCGGCGTCGCCGTCCTCTTCGTGCTCGGGATCCAAGGCTTCATCCTCGCGCTGGTGGGGGAATACCTAGGCAGAATCCAGCGCGAGGTCGAAGGGCGGCCTCTCTACTCGATCTTCGGAGGAACTGTGAGCAAGCGTGTGTTGGTGACCGGCGGAGCCGGCTTCATCTCGTCGAACTTCATCCGCCACCTGCTGGCGCACACAGACCACGAGGTCGTCTCGCTCGACGCCCTCACCTACGCGGGGAACCTCGAGAACCTCGCCGACGTGATCAGCCACGAGCGGCTCTCCTTCGTGCACGGCGACATCCGCGACCCCGAGCTGGTCGAGAAGCTCGTCTGCGAAGTCGACGTGATCGTCAACGCGGCGGCCGAGTCGCACGTGGAGAAGTCGATCGAGGAAGGTGCGTCCGAGTTCGTGACGACGAACGTCGAGGGGACGCAGATCCTGCTCGACGCGGTCCGCCGGACGCCGGTGGAGCGCTTCATCCTCATCTCCTCGAGCGAGGTGTACGGCACGGCCGAGTACGCGCCGATGGACGAGGAGCATCCGCTGAACCCGCGCTCGCCCTACGCGGCGACCAAGGCGGGCGGCGACCGGCTCGCCTACTCGTACTTCGTCACCTACGGCCTCCCGATCGTGATCGTGCGCCCGTTCAACAACTACGGGCCGCGCCAGCATCCGGAGAAGGTGATCCCGCGCTTCATCACCCAGGCGCTCTCGGGCGCGCCGCTGACGATCCACGGCGACGGCCACGCCTCGCGCGACTGGCTCTACGTCGACGACGACGCCGAGGCGATCGAGGCGATCATCGCCGCAGACATCGATGGGCTCGCGGGCGAGGTCGTCAACGTCGCGACCGGGATCGACATCTCCGTTCGGGACGTGGCCGACTCAGTCCTGACCGCCGTGGGCGCGGAGGCCGACGTCGTCTTCGTCGAGGAGCGGCTCGGCCAGGTCGACCGGCACATCGGGTCGACGGACAAGCTCGAGCGGCTGACGGGTTGGCGCGCGCGGACGAGCTTCGAACAGGGCCTGGAACGGACGGTCGAGTGGTACCGCGAGAACGAGGTGTGGTGGCGGGCTCTGACCGCGCGCGACAGCGTCTCCTCGTCCTAGGCGCGGGGCCGGCACAGGTCGGGCTGCTCCGCGCGGCACGCGACCGCGGCCTCTTCGTGATCGCAGTCGACCGCGACCCGGCTGCGCCCGGCTTCGCGTACGCGGACAAACGAGCACTCGTCTCGAGCGAGGACGAGCCGGACGTCGACCGGCTCGCGCGGGCCGAGCGGGTGGACGGGATCGTCTCGCCCGGCGCCGACTGGCCGGTCGGGATCGCGGCCCGCGTCGCCGAGCGACTCGCCCTGCCGCACCCGATCGACTCGGCGACGGCGGCGCTCGCGACGACGAAGTCGCGGCAGCGCGACCGCTTCGCCGCGGCCGGCGTCCCGCAACCGCGCCTGCTCGAGGAGCCACGCGCCCCCTGCGTCGTCAAGGCGCCCGATCGCCAGGGTCAGCGCGGGCTGACCTTCGTCCGCACCGAGGACGAGATCGCCGGTGCGATCGAGGCCGCGCTGGCCGCGTCGAGGAACGGCGCCTACATCGTCGAGGAGTACGTGGACGGCCCCGAGGTGACGGTGAACGCCGTCTCCGTCGACGGCGTCTACCACCCGCTGCTCGTCACCGACCGGCTCACGGCCGAACCGCCCGCGTTCGGGGTCGCGCTGGCGCACGTCTGGCCTTGTGTTTCCGAGTCACAGGCTCTGCTCGCCGCTGCGGGCGCCGCGGCCGACGCACTCGGGATCGAGAATGGGCCGACCTACACGCAGATCCGGGTCGGCCCAGACGGCCCGAAAGTGGTCGAGCTCGCGGCTCGCCTGGGGGGCGGGCACGACGCCGAGCTCGTCGAGGCAGTGACGGGTGTGCCCCTGAACGACCTCGCCCTCGACTTCGCCCTTGGCGAGGAGGCTTCTGTTTCAGACCCACAAGCGCGCGTCGGCGGCGGCTGCGTCGTCTTCCTCGTTCCGCCGCAGGGCCGGCTGCTCGCGGTCGAAGGGATCGAGGCTGCGGCCGCCAGCCCTGGCGTGGTCGACGTGCGCATCCACCGCGAGCCCGGGCACGTCTTCGGGCCGCTCCGGCGTGGGCGCGACCGGGCCGGGGCGGTGATCGCCGTCGGCGACAGCCGCGAGCAGGCGCTCGAGCGCGCTCGCGCCGCCGCCGACGCAATACGCTTCTCCGTCGAATGACGCGCGAGACACCAGCTGGGCTTCCAGCCACCGGCGATCGGCGAGGAGGAGATCGAGGCCGTTGCCGAGACGCTCCGCTCCGGCTGGCTCACGACCGGGCCGAAGGCGGCATTGCTCGAGGAGCGGATGGCCGAGTACCTGGAGGCGAAGCACGTGCTCGCGGTCGCGTCCGGCACCGCGGCGATGCAGCTCGCGCTCGTTGCGCTCGGGGTCGAGCCCGGCGACGAGGTGATCACGACGCCGATCACCTGGCCGGCGACCGCGAACGTGATCGTCCACACCGGTGCGACGCCGGTCTTCGTCGACGTCCGGGCGGGCGACCTCAACATCGACCCGGATGCCGTCGCCGCAGCCGTGACCGAGCGGACGAAGGCGATCATGCCCGTCCACCTCGCGGGACAGCCGGCCGACCTCGATCCGATCTGGGCGCTCGGGCTGCCGGTGATCGAGGATGCCGCGCACGCGGCCGAGAGCGCGTACCGGGGCCGCAAGCTCGGTGGGCTCTCCGAGGCGACCTGCTTCAGCCTCTACGCGACGAAGAACATCGCCGCCGGCGAGGGTGGGCTCGTCGCGACGAGCTCGGACGAGGTCGCCGACGCGATCCGGAACCTGCGCCTGATGCGGCGCGGCGACGGCTCGCTCTACGACCTCACCGTCCCCGGCTACAAGGCGAACCTCTCCGACGTGCTCGCCGCGATCGCGCTCGTCCAGCTCGACAAGCTCCCGGAGCACACCGCGGCGCGCGAGCGCCAGTTCGCGCTCTACGACGAGGGTCTCGCCGAACTGGACGGAATCGAGCCGCTCGAGCGCGACCCGCGCGACACCCATGCGCTGCACCTCTACGTCGTCCGGATCGACGCCGAGCGTTTCGGGCGCACGCGCGACGAAGTGCAGCGCGCGCTGACGGCCGAGCGGATCTCGACCTCGATCCACTTCCTGCCCGTGCACAGGCTCACCTGGTACCGCGAGCGGTTCCCCGAGCAGCCGCCGCTGCCGGTCGCCGAGCGGGCGGGCGACGAGATTCTCTCGCTGCCCCTCTCGCCCGCCCACTCCGACGAGGACATCGCGGACGTGATCGAGGCGCTCGGGCGCATCCACGGGTCTCTGACGTAATGGCCCCGTCGGCTCCGGGCAGCATTGCGTCAGAGGCCCGCTCATGAACCGCCCGCTTCGCGTCGCGGCGACGCTGATCCTCACCGGCCTCGCGGTCGCCTACCTCGTCTGGAAGATCGATCTCGCCGAGACGCTCGACGTGCTGGCCGAGGCGGACCCGTGGTGGTTCCTGCTCGCGGTCGCGATCATGGTCCTGACGGTGATCCCGATGGCCGAGCGCTGGCGGCGCCTCCTGGCCTCGCAGGGAATGCGCGAGCGCCTGCCGTGGCTGACGCGCGCCTACCTCGTCGCATACACGGCCGGCCAGATCCTCCCGACCTCGATCGGCGGCGACGCGGTGCGGATCGTCGAGACCTCGCGCCGCCATCCGGCCCGGCTCGGCGCCATCTCCGCGATCGTCCTGCTCGAGCGCGCGCTCGGCGGCGCCGCCACCGTCCTGCTCGGCGCGTTCGGCTTCCTGCTCGCGATCGGCCGCTACGACGTCGGCGCCTACCTCTGGATCGAGGGCGCGTTCGTCTTCGGGACGATCCTGCTCGCGTTCCTCTTCTTCGCCCGCTCGGCGCGGCCGCTGCTCCGCCTGACGATGCCGCTCCTGCGCCGGCCTCCGCCTGGAGCGGCCGGTCCGCGCCGTCTACGACGGCGTTCACGCCTTCCGCGACCGCACCGGCCTCCTGCTTGCGCTCTTCGCCTTCACCGTCGCGATCCAGGCCGTGCGCGTGCTCGCGATCTGGGCGACGGCCCGCGCCGTCGGGATCGAGCTCTCGCCGCGGATCTACTACGTGATGGGGCCGCTCTTCTTCCTCGTCCTGCTCGTCCCGTTCACGCTCAACGGCTTCGCGGTGCGGGAGGCGTTCTTCGTCAGCTTCCTCGGCGGCGTCGGGGTCGACCCCGACCAGGCGTTCGCGGCCGGGTTCCTCTTCTTCCTCGTCACCGTCGCGATGGCGCTACCCGGCGGCGCGATTCTGCTCTGGGAGGGGCTGCGCTCGCGGCCGGACGCGCGGCATGCGTGACGCGACCGTCGTCGTCGTCACCCACAACGCGCTCCCCTGGATCGAGCGCTGCCTCGAGAGCGTGCGCGGCGAGGAGGTCGTCGTCGTCGACAACGGCTCGAGCGACGGCAGCGCCGACGTCGTCCGTGAGCAGCTGCCCGGCGTCCGGCTGATCGAGCAGGAGAACCTCGGCCTCGCGGCAGGCTGGAACCGCGGCCTGGAAGAGGCGACGGGCCGCTACGTCCTGATCCTCAATTCCGACGCGTGGCTGACCGACGGGTCGTTGCGCCGGCTCGTCGCCTTCGCCGACCAGCACCCGGAGGCAGCGATCGTCGGGCCCCGGCTGCTGAACCCGGACGGGACGCTGCAGCGCTCCGTGCGCGGCTTCCCGACGCTCTGGCGGCTCGCAACCGAGTACTTCTTCCTGCGCAAGCTCGCCCCGCGCTCGCGGGCGCTGAACGCCTTCTACGCGAACGGCTTCGACCACCAGGAGGTGCGCGAGGCCGAGTTCGTGATGGGCGCGTGCATGCTCGTCCGACGCGAGGCGGTCGAGCAGGTCGGCCCGCTCGACGAGGCGTTCTTCCTCTTCAGCGAGGAGACCGACTGGGCCTACCGCTTCCGCGACGCGGGCTGGAAGGTGCTCTTCTTCCCGGGCGCGGAGTGCGTGCACGTCGGCGGCGCGTCGCACGGCGGCAGGCTCTTTCGCGAGAACGTGCGTGGGCATCTGCGCTTCCTCTCGAAGCACCGCGGTGACGCCTACGCCGAGCGGGCGCGGCGGTTGCTGCGTGCCGCAACAGCGCTCCGCGGCCTCCTCTTCCGGGGTGACCGCGGCCGGATGTACCGGGAGACGTCCGACTGGTTGGCGTCGGGGCGGATGCCGGAGCTGCTCGAGCGATGACGCTCGTCCAGCTCGTGTTCGCCAACGTCGTGCTGCTGTTGCCCGGCGCGCTCGTGGCGCGGGCGCTCGGCCAGCGGAGCATGGCGGCGACGCTCGCCTGGTCGCTGGCGCTGATCTTCGGCACGCTCGCCGTGACGTTTGCCGTCGGCTCGTCGCTGACGTTGACGCTCGTGCTGCTGCTCGGCGCCGCGGTCGCCGCCGTGTGGCTCGGGCGCGCCGCGCCGCGGCCGGAGCGGGTTCCGGGGCGGCGATGGGTCTTCGTCGCAGGCGCCGTGCTCGGGCTCCTGCTCTGGCACGTCGCCGGGGAGATCGGCGGCGACGGCCTCTTCCACCTCGCGCGCGTGCGGAAGCTCGATGCGTTCGGCTCGCTCTCGCTCGACGCCGTCAATGAGTTCGCCGACGGTGGTCTCCACCCCGGCTACGCGTTCCCGCTCTGGCACGGCTTCCTCGCGCTCGTCGCCCGGGTCGGCTTCCTCGACCCGGCGGACGTCGTCCTCCACGAGGCCACCGTGCTTGCGCCGGTGGCGCTGCTCGTCGCCTACGAGGCGGGCTGGGCGCTCTTCCGGCGCGTCGGCCCTGCGGTGGCGGTGGTCTGCGGCGCGGTCGCCGTGACGGCGCTCGCACCGAGTTACGGCGGCGCGTACACCGCTCTGGGGCTGCCGGCGACGGCCTCCCGCCAGATCCTGCTGCCGGCTGCGCTCGCACTTGCGCTCGCATACGTCGAGCGGCCGGGCCGCGGCCTGCTCGCGAGCGTCGCCGCCGCCGGGCTCGTGCTCGCCGTCGTCCATCCGACGTACGCGATCTTTCTCTGGCTGCCGTTCGGCGGTTTCCTGGTCGTGCGCACGCTCGTCGAGCGGCGCGAGGCGAGGCAGATCGGCGTTGCGCTCGCCGCGCTCGTCGCTCCCGCCGCGGCGTATCTCGTCTGGCTGCTGCCGATCGTGCGCGACACCCGCTCGCACGCCCCCGGCGGCGACGAGCTCCAGCGGGCGTTCCGGCAATACGCCGGCCAGCTCGACGTCTTCTCGGACACGAGCTACCGGCTCGCGCCCGAGGTCTTCGGCCGGGCCGGCGCGGTCGCCGTGGCGGCGCTCCTCTTCGTCCCGCTCGCCGGGCTCGCGCTGCGGCGCCGCTGGGCGGCGTACGTGCTCGGCGGCTCGCTCGCGGTCGCGGCGGTGCTGCTCGTGCCGACGCTCTTCGTCCTCTTCTCCGACCTCGTCTCGATCTCGCAGTCGCGCCGTGCAGCCGGCTTCTGGCCGCTCGCGTTCGCCTTCGCGGGTGGCTTCGCCGTGCTCGGCGCGCTGCTGCGCGGCTTCGTCCTGCCCGCCGCGCTCGCGGGCGGGATCGCGCTGCAGCTCGTCTATCCGGGCGAGTTCTCCTACCGGCTCGAGGACGGCGGCCCGGCGCTCGTTACCTGGATCGCCGTCGTCGGCGGCGTCGCGGCGCTCGTGGCAGGGCTCGTGTTTCTGAAAGACAAAGTCCCGCTCGAGCGGCCCGAGCTCGCGGGCTGGGCGGCGGCGCTGTTCGTGCTCCCGATCGGGCTCCATGCTGCGGCGAACTGGAGCCCGTCGGAGGCGCGTCTGCCGAGCCCGCTCACCGCCGGGCTCCTCGAGGCGCTCCGCGAGAACGTCCCGCGCGGCGACGTCGTCTACTCCGACCCCGAGACGAGCTACCGGATCGCGGCGTCCGCTCCGGTCTATATCGCAGTCGCGCCGCCCGGACACGTCGCCGACACCGAGGCGAACCGGCCCTACGAGCGCCGCGACGAGTCCCGCCGCTTCTTCGAGACCGGCGACGTGGAGATCCCGCGGCGCGCCGGTGCGGACTGGCTCGTTGTCGACCGCGACCGCTTCGACGTCGCCCCGGACCTGGACCGCGTCTACCGCGACGGCCGCTTCACGCTCTACGTCGTGCCGTAGCCGCCCCCGCCCGGCGTCTCGATCCGGAGCAGGTCGCCGGGCTCGAGCTCGCGCGTCGCGAACGGCGGCAGCTCCTCGCCGTTGAGGAGGGTGCGCCCGGCAGCTCCTGGCTCGCCGCCCGCGGCGCCGGCCGGTGCGATCCGCCGCCGTTGCGAGAGAACCGACAGGCTGCATGCCTCGAGCGCCCGCAGCTCGCGGACGACGCCGTCGCCGCCGGAATGGCTGCCCGCGCCGCCGGAGCCGAGCCGGAGCGCATGCCGCTCGACCCGGAGCGGATAGGCGAGCTCGAGCGCCTCCGTCGGCGTCGAGAGCGTGTTCGACATCGCCACGTGCACGCCGGACGGGCCGTCCGCGTCCGGGCACGCGCCCTGGCCGCCGCCGATCGTCTCGTAGTAGGTGAACCGCGCGTTGCCGAGGACGACGTTGTTCATCGTCCCCTGGCCCTGCGCCGGCACCGCCACGGCCTGCCCGAAGGCGCGGAAGAGCAGGTCGACGATCCGGCTCGAGGTCTCGACGTTGCCGGCGGCGACCGCGGCCGGGGGCCGCGCGTTGACGAGGCAGCCCTCGGGGGCGCGGACGGTGACCGGGACGAGGGCGCCGGCCGACGCCGGCACGTCCGGGTCGGTCAGAGCGCGGACGACGAAGAGGCAGGCCGACGTCGTCACCGCGAGCGGGCAGTTGAGGTTGCCGTCGTGCTGCGGCGCCGTGCCCGCGAAGTCGAGCTCGAGCTCGTCGCCGGCGACCGTGACCGCCACCCGGAGCTCGAGCTCCTCGTCAGCGGTCTCGAGCAGCTCGGACGCCTCGTAGCGGCCGTCGGGAAGCTCGACGATCCCGGCGCGGACGCGGCGCTCCGAGTAGGCGACGAGCTCGTCCATCGCGGCCGTCACCTCGTCGCGGCCGCGGCGCGCGCACAGCTCCGCGATCCGCCGTCCGCCCAGCCGCTGAGCGGCGAGCTGAGCCCGCAAGTCGCCGCGCCGCTCGTCCGGGTTCCGCATCCGCGCGACGAGCGCGTCGAGCGTCGCTTCGTCCAGCCGCGTCGGCGGAATCACGACGCCCTCCTCGGCGAGCGTGCGCGAGTAGGCGGGCATGCTCCCGGGGGACGCGCCGCCGACGTCGGCGTGGTGGGCGCGCGTGGCCGCGAAGCCGAGCTCGGTGCGCGAGACCAGTGTGATGTCGGGCAGGTGCGTGCCGCCCGCGTACGGGTCGTTGAGGATGAAGACGTCGTCCGGACCGGGGTCGCAGGCGATCACGGCGGCGACGGATGCAGGCATGGCGCCGAGGTGCACGGGGATGTGCTCGGCCTGGGCGACCATGCGCCCGGCCACGTCGAAGATCGCGGTCGAGCAGTCGCGCCGCTCCTTGATGTTGGCCGAGAAGGCCGAGCGGATCAGCGCCGCGCCCATCTCCTCCGCCACCGCGCGGAGGGCGTAGCCGAGCACCTGAAGCCGGACGTTCACGCCCGTGTCACCACCAGCGAGCCGTCGCGCCAGCCGCCGGTCCAGCCGGGGGGGATCCAGGCAGTCGACCCCTCCAGTTCGACCACGCCGGTCCGGGCGGGACGAGCCGGTGGAGGTCGATGGAGCGGTGAAGGCCCCGGGCGGACGTCCGCGGTCCGGAGCGCGACCAGCTCGAGCGGACGACTCCGATCGGCGTAGCCGTATCGCTCCTCGTGCGCGCGGTGGAACGCCTCGGCCACGTCGCCGCCCAGCGGCACCGTCAGCTCGAAGGACTGGCCGGCATAGCGGACGTCGGCTTCGCCGTCCGCCGGCAGCTCCGCCGCGTCCAGCGGGACGACGAGCGAGCGCACCGTGTCGCGACGCTCGTCGCTGAGCGCAAGCCCGAGCGCCGAGAGCACGCCTGCCGCCTCCGGGACGAGCACCGTCCCGATCTCCAGCTCTTCAGCCAGCGCGCACGCGTGCAGCGCGCCCGCGCCGCCGAAGGCGACGAGGGCGAAGTCGCGCGGATCGAGGCCGCGTTCGACCGAGACGACCCGGAGCGCGGCGAGCATCTGCGCGTTGACGACCTCGACCACGTCCTCCGGCGCTGCGGCGACGCGCGCGAGCGCCCGCCCGGCGGCGGCGCGGTCGAGCTCCAGCCCGCCGGCGAGCCGGTCGGGAAGCCGGTCGAGGAGCAGGTTCGCGTCCGTGACGGTCGCCTGCTCGCCGCCGCGGCCGTAGCACGCCGGCCCTGGGTCGGCGCCCGCGCTCTGCGGCCCCACGCGCAAGGCGCCGCCGGCGTCGCGCCAGACGATGGAGCCGCCGCCGGCGCCGACCGTGTGCACGTCGAGCGTCGGCAGGCGGATCGGGAGTCCGCCGACGAGCCGCTCGCTCGAGCGGGCCGCCTCGCCGCTCGACGATCGCACAGACGTCGGTCGACGTGCCGCCCATGTCGAAAGCGAGCGCGTTCTCGACCCCGGCGAGCCGCGCGACCCGCGCCGCGCCGACGACGCCGGCCGCCGGCCCCGAGAGCAGCACGCGCGCCGCATGCGCGGCAGCCTCCTCGAGCGAGGCGACGCCGCCGGACGAGCGCATGATCAGCGGCACCGGCAAGCCGGCGTCCTCGCAGCGCTCCGCGAGCGCACGCAGGTAGCGCCCGAGCAGCGGCCCGAGGTACGCGTCCGCGGCCGCCGTCGACGCCCGCTCGTACTCGCGAAACTCGGGCGCCGACTCGTGCGAGGCGACCACGTGCGCGTCGGGGTGCCGGCGGCGCAGCTCCGCCACGACCGCGCGCTCGTGCGAGGGGTCGCGGAAGGAGAAGAGCAGGCAGACCGCGATCGCCTCGGCATCGTCCAGATCCGGCAGGGAGGAGAGGTCGAGCGGCTCCAGCTCGCCGTCGGGCCCGATCCGGCCGCGCACTCCGACCGAACGCTCGAGCGGCACGAGCGGCTCCGGATGCCGAGCACAGAGCCGGTAGAGGTGCGCGCGATCCTGCCGCCGCAGGTGGAGGACGTGCTCGAAGCCCTCGGTTGCGACGAGCGCGGTGCGGGCGCCGCGCCGCTCGAGCAGCGCGTTCGTCGCGATCGTCGTCCCGTGCGTGAAGCGCTCGAGCCCGCCCGCGCCGACCGCCACCGCCGCCGCCAGCACTGACTCCTCCTGATTCCGCGCCGTCGGCACCTTGGCGGTCCGCAACTCATCCCCGTCGAGGAGGACGGCGTCGGTGAAGGTGCCGCCGACGTCGACGCCGAGGATCGCCACGGACGAGACTCTAGGAGGTTGCGCGAAGCACGCGGGTTCGACCGCAGCAGAGCAGGGTAGACCGGATGCGTGAGGTCACTCAAGCTGCTCGTCCACCTCAAGTCGAGCCTGTGGTTCGTGCCCGTGCTCTGCGTGCTCGCCGGCGCGGTGCTCTCGTTCGGCACGATCGCGCTCGACCGCTACTTCGACTACCAGGCGATTCCCCGCAGCCTCGTCGGTGGTCCGGACTCGGCCACGGAGATCCTTGGGACGATTGCCGTGTCGATGGTCAGCCTGACCGCGTTGGTCCTGACGATCACAATGGTCGTCGTCCAGCTCGCGATGGGGCAGTTCTCGCCGCGGATCGTGCAGCGGATCCTCCGCGACAAGCCGAGCCAGCTCGCGATCGGCCTCTTCGTCGCGACCTTCGTGCATTCGATCCTCGCGGTGCGCGAGGTGACGAACAACGGCGACGGCACCGGCAACGTGCCCGGAATCGCGGTCGCGACGGCGTTCGTGCTCGTGCTCATGAGCATCGCCGTCCTCGTCGTGTACGTCCACCACATCGGCCAGGCGCTGCGCGTGTCGGCTCTGATCGAGCTCGTGGGCAAGGAGACTCGCTCCCTCGTCGACGACAAGTACCCCGACAAGGGCTCCATTGCCGACGTCGAGGACGGCATCGTGACCGCAGCCAAGTCAGGTGTCCTCACCGGCATCGGCGTCGAGCAGCTGGTCGAGGAAGCGCGCCGTGCCGGCTGCCGGCTGGAGCTCGTTCCCGCACTCGGCGAGTTCGTCCCCGCCGGCGCGCCTCTCTTCAGAGTCGACGGCGGCGCGACCAGGCTCGACGAGGATCGGCTCCGGGAGTCGCTCATCTTCTCCCTCGAGCCGACCCTCGACGAGGACGTCGCGTACGGCGTCCGGCTGCTCGTCGACGTCGCCGAGCGGTCGCTGTCCGAGTCGGCGTTCCAGGATCCGACGACGGCTGTGCAGGCGATCGACCGCCTGCACGACATCCTGCGCCAGCTTGCGCGGCGCCCGTTTCCGGACGGCCGTCACCGCGACGCGGCCGGCGAGCTCAGGCTGACCGTCAGGACGATGAGCTGGGAGGCGTACGTTCATCTCGCCTTCGACGAGATCCGCATGGCTGGTGCCGGCTCGCCTCAGGTCTCGCGCCGGCTGAAGGCCGCGCTCGAGGACTTGCGGCGGATCGCGGCGCCCGAACGCACGCCGATCATCGACGAGCAGCTCGACCTGCTGGCCGCCGCAACGGAGACGGCCATGGACGATCAGCGCGACGTCGACTCTGCGCTGCACGCGGACCGGGAGGGAATCGGAGCCTCAGCCTCTCGCCGCTGACCGGTCAGTAGCATCGGGCGCGTGAAACTGCTGCTCGTCTCGCTCTACTGGCCGCCCGCTGGCGGCGGCGGCGTCCAGCGGCCGCTCAAGTTCGCGCAGTACCTGCCCACGCTCGGGATCGAGACGCACGTGCTCGCGCCGGACGACCCGAAGTGGATCCACGAGGACGCGGACCTGCGCCAGCCGACGCAGGCGTGGGTGCACCGTGCCCGCTACCTCGGGCCGAAGGGGCGCAAGCCCGCCGAAGAGCTGCACGGCAAGCAGGGGGTCGAGCGCGCCCTCGTCCACGCGAAGCTCGCTTCGCGGCGCCTGCTCGTTCCCGACGAGAACGTCAGCTGGAACCTGACTGCGATCCCCGCTGCGATCCGGATCGCGCGCAGGGAAGGGATCGACGTCGTCGTCACGACCTCGCCGCCGAACTCGATCCACTTCGTCGGCGCCGCGGTGAAGGCGGCGACCGGCGCCAAGTGGGTCGCCGACCTGCGCGACTCGCTCGTCGCGCACCCGCACCGGCGCGCCGAGAGCATGGCGGTGCGCGCGAAGGAGAAGGTCGACGAGGGTGTGGCGCGGCTCGTCGCGCACTCCGCGGACGCGATCACCTGCGTCTCGGAGGCGATCGCCGACGAGGCGCGCGGCTTCTCGCCCAAGGGGAAGGTCGCCACGATCTCGAACGGCTGCGACTTCGACGACTTCGCCGGCCTCGACTACACGCCCGGCGAGCGCTTCCGGATCACCCACACCGGCAGCTTCTTCGGCAAGCGCGACCCCCGCCCGTTCCTGACCGCGCTCGACGAGTCCGGCCTCGACGTCCAGGCCCGCTTCCTCGGCGACTTCCGCTCGACCGACCGCGAGTGGGCGGAGGAGCGTGGGCTCGGCGACCGGCTCGAGCTGATCCCGTACGCGCCGCGGCAGGCGTCGCTCGAGCTGCAGCGCGACTCGGAGGCGCTGCTGCTCCTGATCCCCGATGCCGGCGGCCGCGGCAAGGGCGTCCTCTCCGGCAAGGTCTTCGAGTACCTCGCGGCCGAGCGGCCGATCCTCGCGCTCGTCCCGCCCGACGGCGCCGCAGCCGACCTGATCCGCGAGACGGGCGCCGGCGTCGTCGCGCCGCCCGACGACGTCGAGGCGATCAAGGCCGCGCTCGCCGAGCTGCACGAGCGCTTCACGAACGGCGGCCTTGCCGCGCCCCACATCCCCGAGGAGACGCGCCACCGCCTCTCGCGCCGCGCCCGTGCCGAGGAGCTCGCGGAGCTCGTCCGTTCGCTGTGAACCGCTCCCGGCCCGGCCCGGTGGTCGAGTTCCTCTTCCTCGCCACCGTCTTCACGGTCTCGTTCGCGAAGCTGCAGTGGGAGGTGGCGGGCACGCTCAGCCTCTCGGACGTCCTGACGGGGATCTTCCTCGTCGCGTGGCTCGGCACGCGGATCGGCACGGGCGACCGCAGAATCGCGTGGGGCGCCGCCGTCGCCGGCCTCTTCTTCCTCGGCTTCCTCGCCGTCTACCTGATCGGGTTCTTCAACCTCGAGACGGAGCAGGCGCTGGCGCAGTGGGCGAAGGGGATGTTCAAGTTCCTGCTCCACTTCCTCTTCCTCGTCGTCGGGCTCGCGTACCTGGCGCGGCGGAGCGAGCGCTTCTACTGGACGACGTTCGCCGTCTTCATGGCCGGCTTCGTCGCCAACGCCGTCTACGGGATCGTCCAGCTCGGCACGGCGGAGGTGCTCGGAGTCAACCTCGACCAGTCGCTGCTCTCGCCGATCACCGGCGGCGCCAGCCAGATCAACATCTACGGCGCGATCGAGGGTGCGAGCGTCTTCCGGCCGAACGCGCTCACCGGCGACCCGAACCATCTCGGGATCGAGCTCGTGATCCCGCTGCTCGTCCTGACGCCGCTCTACTTGCGGCTCGAGCGCGGGCACCGCTTGAAGCTGCCGCTGGCGCTCGTGCTCGCGTTCCTGCTCCTCGTCGAGCTGGCGACGCTGTCGCGCTCGGGCCTGCTCGGGCTCGGCGCCGGGCTGCTCGTCCTCGCGATCCCCTACCGGCACCGGGTGTCGTCGCCCGAGTTCCTGCTGCCGCTGGGCGGCGTCGCAGTCGTGCTTGGGAATCGTGCTCGCTGCCCGCTGGCAGTTCTTCGAGCAGGTGCTGCGCTCGCGCGTCGACACCTCGGCGAACGGCACGTCGACCCATTTCGACGTCTACGGCTTCATCCCGGACGTCCTCTCCTCGAACCCGCTCTTCGGGCTCGGCCTGAACAACTTCTCCGTCTACTACGAGTTCGTCACCGGCCGGACGAACTTCGGCCCGCACTCCTTCTACGTCGCGACGCTCGTCGAGACGGGCATCGTCGGGACGGCGCTCTTCGCCGCGTTCCTCGTCTACCTCTTCAAGCGGCTCGGGCAGCTGCGCGCGATCGGTCGCGCGCTCCAGTCACCCAGGATCCGGCCGCTCGCCTGGGGGATGACCGCCGCGCTCGTCGGCACGATCGCGGCGAACGCCTTCTACCTGACGATGTCGTTCTACTACTTCTTCGCCTTCGCGCTGCTCGCGCTCGCGGCGCCGATTCGTCTTCTCCCGCCGCCTCCAGTGAAGGTCGTCGTCCTGACGACCTCGTACCCGCGGGACGAGCGGGACGTGGCCGGCCTCTTCGTCCGCGACGCCGTCGAGGCGGTGCGGGCGCAGGGCGTCGAGGTCGAGGTCGTCTCGCCCGCGTCGTTCCGCCACTTCGGGATCGCGTACGGCCACGGGATCGCCGGCAACCTGCGGCGAAGGCCGTGGCTGGCGCTGCTGCTGCCGGCGTTCCTCTTCAACTACGCGTGGGCGGCGCGCCGGGCGGCGCGCGACGCCGACCTCGTCCACGCCCACTGGCTGCCCTCGGCGCTCGCGGCGCTCAAGACCGGGAAGCCGTACGTGGTCCAGCTCTGGGGAACGGACGTCGAGCTGGCACGTCGCGTGCCCTGGCTCTTCCGGCCGCTCCTGCGTCGGGCGCGGCTCGCCATCGTCGCGTCTGAGTATCTCGCCGCCGCGGCGCGCGAGCTCGGAGCGCGCGAGGTGCGGATCGTCCCGACCCCGATCGAGATCCCGGAGTCGGTCGGCGAGCCGGACGAGCCGCCGCACGTGCTCTTCGTCGGCCGCCTCTCGCCGGAGAAGGGCATCCACGAGTTCCTCGCGGCGACGGCGGGGCTGCCGCGTGTGATCGTCGGCGCCGGCCCGGTCGAGGTGCCGGAGGCGGTCGGCTTTGTCCCACGCGCCGAGCTCGGCCCGTACTACGAGCGTGCGGCGGTCGTGTGCGTCCCCTCGCGCCGCGAGGGCTACGGCGTCGTCGCCCGCGAGGCGATGGCGTACGGCCGGCCGGTGGTGGCGACCGCGGTCGGCGGGCTCGTCGACGCGATCGAGGACGGTGAGACCGGGCTGCTCGTCCGTCAGTCGGAGCTCCGCACTGCGATCGAGCGACTGCTCGCCGACCCGACCCTGCGCACCCGGCTGGGATCCGCTGCCCGCGCGAAGGCCCGAGCCGAGCTCGGGGCGGAGTCGGCCGCGTGTGAGCTCATGGCCGCCTACGAGGCGTGACTATCCCAGCGCCTGTCGGAGCACGGCGGCCGCCCGTGCACCCGCGGCGCCGTCCCAGCCGGGCACGACCTCGCCCGGCTTCGGCCGCTCGAGCAGCTGCGGGATCTCGGCCAGCCGCTCCGGCTTCGCCCCCAGCACCATGTTCGTCCCCAGTTCTTCCGTCACCCGCCGCTCGGTCGAGTCCCGCAGTGTGAAGCAGCGGACGCCGAGCGCGGTCGTCTCCTCCTGCACGCCGCCGGAGTCGGTGACGACGAAGGCGGCGTCGGCTTCGAGGCAGAGGAAGTCCAGGTAGCCGAGCGGCTCGGTCACGATCACGCCGGCGTCGCCGAGGCGCGCGGCGTCGCCTGCTGCCTCGAGGTTGCGGTGTGTCCGCGGGTGCACTGGGAAGAGCACGGGCCGGTCGGCCGCGAGCGCGACCAGCCCGTCGGTGACGGCGGCGAGCTTCGCGGCGTCGTCGACGAGAGCTGGCCGGTGCAGCGTCACGAGCGCATAGCCGCCGCGCTCGACGCCGTACTGGTCCCAGCTGCGTCGCGCACGTGCGGCATCGAGATGTTCCAGCAGCGAGTCGATCATCGTGTTCCCGACCAGATGCACGGCGCCGGGCGAGATCCCCTCGCGCGCGAGGTTGAGGATCGCCTCCTCCGAGTGCGCCAGCAGGATGTCGCTGACGTGGTCGGTGAGAACGCGGTTGTGCTCCTCCGGCATCGTGCGGTCGAAGCTGCGCAGGCCGGCCTCGATGTGCGCCAGCTCGACGCCGAGCTTGACGGCGGCGAGTGCGCCCGCGAGGGTCGAGTTGACGTCGCCGGCGACCACGCAGAGGTCGATCTCGCGCTCGCTCAGGAAGCGCTCGATCCCGACGAGCGCCTTCGCGGTTTGCTCGGCGTGCGTTCCCGGGCCGATGCCGAGGAACGCGTCCGGCTTCGGCAACCCGAGCTCGCGAAAGAAGACGTCGGACATCGCGTCGTCGTAGTGCTGGCCCGTGTGGAGCAGCACCAGCTCCAGGCTGGGATCGAGCGCGGCCAGCTCCCGGTGCACCGGAGCCGACTTCATGAAGTTCGGCCGCGCGCCGACGACGAAGCAGACGCGAGCCGACACGCGGAGGATCCTACCGGCCTCTCTACACTCGGCCCGTGCTCGTGTTCAAGGCCCTCTTCTGGCTCTCCCTCGGCGCGCTCGTCTGGACGCACGCCCTCTACCCGCTCGCGGCCGGCCTGCTCGCGCGCGTCCGCACCCGCCGCGTCCGCAAGGAGGCGATCGAGCCGCAGGTGACCGTGATCGTCGCCGCCTACAACGAGGAGCCGGTGATCGAGCGCCGGCTCGAGAACCTGCTCACGCTCGACTACCCGGCCGACAAGCTCGACGTCGTCGTCACCTCCGATGCCTCGACCGACCGGACGCACGAGCTCGTCGAGCGCCTCGGCGACCGCGTGCGGCTGATCGTCAACCCGCGCGGAGGCAAGGTCGCCGCGCAGAACCGCGCCGTGCGGGAGACGGACGGCGAGATCGTTGCCTTCTCGGACGCGAACGCGACCTGGGCGGCCGACGCGCTGCGGCAGCTCGTCGCGAATTTCGCCGACCCGGACGTCGCCTACGTCTGCGGCCGCCTCGTGCTCGAGGCGGCGGACGGATCGAACCGCGAGGGCATCTACTGGCGCTACGAGCTGGCGCAGCGCGAGGCCGAGTCGCGCCTCGGCTCCGTCACCGGCGGCAACGGCTCGATCTACGCGGTCCGCCGCTCGGACTACGTCGAGGTCGACCCGAAGTGGGGGCACGATCTCTCGTTCCCGTACCGGATGGTGCAGGCGGGCCGGCGGGCTGTCTACGAGCCGGCCGCGAAGGCATTCGAGAAGCCGACGCCGTCGAACGAGACCGAGTATCGGCGCAAGGTGCGCATGTTCGAGCACTGCTGGGAGATCACCCTGCGCGGCTCGATGCTGAAGCGGCTGCCGCTTCGGCTACCTCGTCGCAGTGATCTCGCACCGGCTGCTCCGCTACGGCAGCGGCATCCTCCATCTCGTCCTGCTCGCGACCTCGCTCGCGCTCGTCGGCGAAGGGCTCGTCTACCAGCTGGCGCTCGGGGCCCAGGTGCTGGTCCTCGTCGCCGCCGCCCTCGGCGTCGGGATCGCCCGCTACTACACGCTCGTCACCCTGGCGACAGTCGTCTCGCTCTGGAACTACCTCCGCCGCGGCGTGCCCGCGACGTGGGAGGCGGCGGAGGGGACACGCTGAACCGCGCGTTGGACGTGGTGATCGCGGGCGCCGGTCTCGCGCTCACGAGCCCGCTGCTCGCCGCCGCGGCGATCGCGGTCAAGCTCGACGGCGGCGGGCCGGTGCTGTTCAGGCAGACGCGCGTCGGCAAGGACGGGCGCGACTTCGAGCTCCTGAAGCTGCGGACGATGGTCGTCGGCGCCGAGCAGCAAGGCGCCGGCTACGCGGTCGACAAGGGCGACAGCAGGATCACGCGTGCGGGCCGCTTCCTCCGCCGCACCTCGCTCGACGAGCTGCCGCAGCTCTGGAACGTCGTCCGCGGCGACATGAGCGTGATCGGGCCGCGGCCGACGCTCCGCTACCAGGTCGAGCGCTACTCCGACCGCCAGCGCCGCCGGCTCGAGGTGCTGCCCGGCATCACCGGCTGGGCGCAGATCCACGGCCGCGCGTCGCTTTCGTGGGACGAGCGAATCGAGCTCGACGTCTGGTACGTCGACCATCGCTCGCCGCGAACCGACCTGCTGATCCTGCTGCGCACGCCCCTCGCCCTCTTCGGTGGCACGTACAAGGGCGAGACCGGCGGCTGGCGGCAGTGAGTCGCCTGCACTCGCCCACGGTCGACCGGGCGGTGACGAGGGCGCTCCTTGGCTTGCTCGCGGTCGTCGCCGTCTGGAACACGCTCACCTATCCCTACTTCGGCGGCTTCGACGCGAGGGAGCACGTCGCGTACGCGTACGAGGTCATGGAGGGGCGGCTGCCCGAGGGAGGAGCCGCGTACACGCCTCCCGGCTTCTACGCCCTTGCCGCGCTCGGGATCCGACTCGGCGAGGTGCTGGGGATGGACACGCCGGAGCAGCTCGCGCAGCTGCTGAACGCCCTGTGCATCGTCGGGAGCGGCGTGCTCGTGCTGGTGCTCGCGCGGCTGCTTCTGCCCGGGCGTCCGCTCGCCCACTGGAGCGCGCTCGCCTTCTTCGCGTGCTGCCCGGTCGTGCTCAAGACCGGGGCGATGTTCCACCCGCAGCCGCTCGCCATGCTGCTCTCCGTCGCCGCCCTCACGACGACCGCCTGGATGGTCGCCCGCCGCGACTACCGGCTCCGTCTCTGGGCCATGCTCGCGCTTGCGCTCGTCGGCGCGCAGCTCGTCCGCTCGGTCTCGATCTGGGTGGTCGGCGTCGTCCTGATCACGCTTCTGGCGGCCGCGGCCGCGCAGCCCGTGCACCGGCGGCGCATCGGCTCGGCGCTCGCAGTCTCCGCCCTTGCGATCGTGCTGCTCCCGCTCCCCTGGTACCTCCACCTCCAGTCGACCGGCGGGAACGCGATCTTCGGGCGCGGGATGTCGCTGCTCTCCTTCGACAGCCCATGGCCGGCCAAGTTCTACGTCGACCCCGACCTGCCGGACGTGATCACGCATCCGCAGCGCGCCGACCTCGACGTCGGGGTCGTCCCGATCCTGTACGCCGAGACGTGGGGCGACTTCTTCGGGATCTGGTCCTGGGGCACTTCACGGGCGGAGCTGACGGCCGCGGTCGAGCGCCGGCTGGCGCTCCAGAGCGTCGTCGGCCTGCCGCTGACCGCATTCGCGTTCGCGGGCTGGCTCGCATTCGCCGCCCTGACGGCATCCCGCTGGCGTGAGTCACCGGAGCGCATCGTCGGCGCGCTCGCGCCCCTGGTCGGTCTTGTGGCCGTCGTCTACTACGCGACGAGGAGCTTTCGACCCGACGGTGACACGGTGAAGGCGCTCTTCCTGCTCCCGGCGGTCCCGTTCTGGGCGATCTCGTTCGGGTTCGCGGTCGAGGTCCTCGTCGAGCGGAGCCGCCGCGTCGGGCTCGTCACGCTCGCGCTCCTCAGCCTCTGCCTGCTCGTCTCGCTCTCCTTCGGCATCTACGCCTTCGTCGCATGAGCGAGTGGGTCTTCCTCCGGGCGGGCTTCGCGCCGTCGGCGTGCTCGTCGTCGCCGCCCTCGTCGGCTGGGCGATCGAGACCGCGCGCTACGAGGACCCGGGCTTCGAGAACCTGACGCGCTGCCTCGTCGAGGAGAAGGGCGCACGGGTCGAGGAGACCCGCGACCCGATCGCCCGCAGCGCCGAGCTCGGTGCCCTCGACACGGTGATCGAGACGAACCCGGTCACGATCTCGGTCGCCGACGACGAGCGCGAGGCCGAACAGCTCGCGTCGAGCTACCGCGCCGTCGCCGACGGCCTCGGCCCGCGTCTCGAGCTGCGCGGACGAACCATCTATCTCTGGCAGCGGCCGCCCTCGCCGACGCAGCGTCAGGCGCTCTTCGATTGCACGTACTGAGCCGTCAGTACGCTTCACGACCGTGACCGCCGTCCTCTTCACCTGCGCCGGGCAGCGCGTGGACATCGTCTCGGCTTTCGGCCGCGCCGGCGCAACCACGATCGCGACCGACGCCGACGCGCTCGCGCCCGCGCTCTACCACGCCGACCACCACGCGCTCGTCGTGCGCGTCGACAGCCCCGGCTACATCCCCGCGCTCGCCGCGCTCGTGGCGGAGCACGACGTCAAGCTGATCGTCCCGCTCACCGACCTCGACCAGATGCTCCTGGCGCAGTCGCGCGACGCGCTCGCGCCGGCGCTCGTGCTCGTGCCCGAGCCGGAGGTCTGCCGGACGATGGGCGACAAGTACGAAGCGCATCTCTTCTTCGAACGGCACGGAATCGCGAGCCCACGCAGCTGGCTCCCAGGGGACGTTCCGGACGATGCGCGCTACCCGCTGCTCGTGAAGGTGCGCGAGGGCTTCGGCTCGCGCCACATCTACCGCGCGCACGACCGCGCCGAGCTCGACTTCTTCCTCGGCTACACGACCGTCGACTCGTTCGTGCAGGAGCTTTGCCAGGGCGAGGAGTTCTCGGTCGACGTCTTCTGCGACCTCGAGAGCACGTGCCTGCAGGCGATCCCGCGCACGATGATCCAGTCGAAGGGCGGCGAGTCGATCAAGGGCGCCTCGATCAAGGACACGGAGCTGATCGAGCACGCCTGCCATGTCGCCGAGACCGTCGGGATCGTCGGGCCGGCGAACATCCAGTGCTTCCGCGAGCCGGACGGCTCGCTGCCCGTCACAGATGTAAATCCTCGGTTTGGAGGGGCTTTTCCGCTGCCGCTCGCGTCGGGGTCGCGGTACCCTGAGCTCGCGATTGCGCTGGCCAACGGCGAACGACCGGAGCCGAGGCTGGGCGACTTCCGCGCCGGGGTCCTGATGACGCGCTTCTTCTCCCACCTGTGTCTGACAGCCGAGGACGGCGGTAGCCTCGTTCCGTTCGCCGAGGAGCTCCCCGAACCGGTTGCTGGCGAGCCCGGCGAGGCGTGACGCGCCTCATCGCGGCAGGACTGGCCCTCCTGGGCCTGGCGGCGGCATGCGGTGGCAACACCGAGCAGGTGGCGCCGCCCCCGACGACCGCCCCCTACACGGCGCCGTTCGACCCGCCGGCCCGGAAGCCGCTCCCGCCGCCTCCCGCCCGGAAGCAGCCGAAGCCGACGAAGGTGCTCGTGACGGTCGTCGACGGCGACACGCACCGGCGCGTCACGGGCGCCCGGGTCGTGATCGGCAAGCGCGCGGGCTACGCGAACACGCGCGGGCTCGCGTCGGTGCAGATCAAGCGTCGCGCAGCGCTGCCGGTCCGCGTCTCGAAGCCGGGCTACGGCGCGAAGGTCGTCCGATTGCCGTTCAAGCGCAAGCGTGAGGTGACCGTGCGCCTCTACCGCGACGACCTGCAGTGGACGATGTACGGCGCCAACAACCGGCGCACGCAGGCGCACCCGGAGATCAAGCTGCGGCCGCCGTTCAAGGTCGTCTGGTCGCGCGGCGTCGGCTCGCTCGTCGAGTTCCCGGCCGTCGTCGCCGACGGCGTCGCCTACGTCGCCAACTACAAGGGCCACGTCTACGCGTTGCGGATGAGCAACGGGAAAGTGCTCTGGCGCCACCGGCCGAGCCGCGGGAAGATGGCGTCGTCGCCGGCGATCGTCGGCGACGACCTCGTCGTGCACGGGATGGACGGGATCGTGCGCGTGCTCGACCGGCGCACCGGGAAGCTGCGCTGGCACTTCCGGGTCGGCTCGCCGATCGAGTCGTCGCCGATCGTCTCGGGCGGGCTCGACTACTTCGGCGCCTGGAACGGCCGCATCTACGCGCTCGACCTGAAGCGGCGCAAGCTCCGCTGGAGCTACCGGACGGGCTACAAGATCACCTCGAGCGCCGCGATCGCGGGCCGGACGCTCTACATCGGCGACTACGGCGGCCGCCTGCACGCGCTCGCGACGCGCACCGGCCAGCGGCGCTTCGTCCGCTCGGTCAACGGGCGCGTCTACGGGACGCCGGCGGTCGCCGGCGGACGTGTCTTCGTCCCCTCCTCGACCGGCAACAGCCTGACGGCGTTCTCGACGTCGGGGCGCTACCTCTGGCGCGTCGGCACGGGCGGCTACGTCTACTCCTCGCCGGCCGTCTGGGCGGGACGCGTCTTCTTCGGCTCCTACAACGGGCGGCTCTACTCGGTCGCGGCGAAGAGCGGGCGCGTGCTCTGGAGCGTCGGCACGGGCGGGCCGGTCTCGGGCGCCGCCGTCGTCGTCGCCGGCGTCGCCTACGCGGGCTCGACCTGGGGCCGGATCACCGGCGTCGACGGGAAGAGCGGCCGCATCGTCCTCAGCTTCCCGCACGGCGAGTACGTCCCGGTCTCCGGCAACGGCCGTCGTTTGCTCCTGCACGGGTACTCGCGCGTGTGGGCGGTCGAGCCGAAGCAATGAGAAAGTGGATTGCGGCGCTCGCCGCGCTCATCCTCCTCGTCGGCGGTGTCGCGGTCGGCTACGTCGTCTACAAGCGCGAGGAGGCCGCGGACGTGCGCGGTTCCTCGACCGAGGAGTTCGTCACGACCGAGGAGGAAGAGCCGCCGCCCCCGCCACCCGTGGAGGATGCTCTCGGAGTCGCCTGGCCGCTGAACGGCTACGACGCCGCGCGCCACCGTGTCGGCCCGTATGCGCTGAAGCCGCCGTTCCGCCGCACCTGGATGTTCCGCGCGCGGCAGCTGCTCGAGTTCCCGCCCGCGATCGGCTACGGGCGGCTCTACTTCACCAACAACTCCGGCGTCATGTTCGCCGTCAACGCGAAGACGGGGAAGCGGGCGTGGAAGAAGGCGATCGGCCGCTGCGTGGCGGCATCGCCGGCGGTCGGCGAGCACACGGTCTACCAATCGTTCCTGAACCGCCCGCCCTGCAACAGCAAGGCGAAGCCCGGTCGCCTCGAGGGCGAGGTGATCGCCTTTGCGACCGGATTCGGGAAGATCCGCTGGCGGACCCGGATCGGCCCGACCGAGTCGTCACCGCTCCTCGCCGACGGGCTCGTCTACGTCGGCGACTGGCGGGGCCGCGTCTACGCGCTCGACGACAAGACGGGCCGCGTCCGCTGGACGTTTCAGGGCAAGGGCCGGATCAAGGGTGCGATCGCGAAGTCGGGCAACCGGCTCTTCGTCGGCACCTACGACGGCTATCTCTACGCGATCCGCGCCAGCACCGGCAAGGTGATCTGGCGGACGCGCTCGCAGGACCGGCTCGGCGGCCGCGGGCAGTTCTACTCGACCCCGGCCGTCGCGTACGGACGCGTCTATCTCGGCTCGACGGACGGGAAGGTGTACTCCTACGGCGCCGCGAGCGGAAAGCTGCGCTGGTCGCAGGGGACGGGCGGCTACGTCTACGGGTCGCCGGCGGTCTGGCGCAAGACCGTCTACGTCGGCTCCTACAGCGGGCGTTTCTACGCGCTGGACGCAGCCACCGGCGACATCAAGTGGCGCTTCAAGGCGCAGGGCGACATCTCCGGCTCGGCGACGGTGCTGAACGGCGTCGTCTACTTCTCCACCTTCGACGAGCTCACCTACGCGCTCGACGCGCGCAACGGCAAGCTGCTCTGGACGTTCCGGGACGGCAAGTACGGAGGTGTCGTCGCAGACGCCGAACGCCTCTACGTCGTCGGGCACGCCCGCGTCTATGGGATGGTCGAGCGGTGAAATACGTCGTCACCGGGGCCGCGGGCTTCATCGGCTCGCATCTGGCCGAGGCGCTGCTCGCGGCCGGGCACGAGGTCGTCGGGATCGACTCGTTCACCGACTACTACGAGCGCGCGCGGAAGGAGCGGAACGCGAGCGGCCTCGACGTGCTCGAGGCCGATCTCGCCGAGCTGCCGCTGGAGCCGATCCTCGCCGGCGTCGACGGTGTCTTCCATCTCGCCGGCCAACCCGGTGTGCGCGCGAGCTGGGGAGCCAGCTTCGAGCTCTATCTCCGACGCAACGTGCTCGTGACGCAGCGGTTGTTCGAGGCGGCCGCGGGCGCGGGCGTCCGCGTCGTCTTCGCCTCCTCGTCGTCCGTGTACGGCGATGCCGAGCGCTACCCCACTCCCGAGGACGTGGCCCCGCAGCCGATCTCGCCCTACGGGATCACGAAGCTCACCTGCGAGCAGCTCGCGCATGCGATCGGCCGCGGCCGCGGGCTCGATGCCGTGCTGCTCCGCTACTTCACGGTCTATGGGCCGAGGCAGCGGCCCGACATGGCGTTCACGGCGATGCTGGAGGCGCTCGCCCGCGGCGACAGCTTCCGGCTCTTCGGGGACGGCAGCGCCGCGCGGAGCTTCACCTTCGTCGCCGACGCCGTGGCCGCGACGATCGCGGCGATGGAGCGCGGCCGCGGCGGCGAGGCCTACAACGTCGGCGGCGGCGATGAGGCGACGATGAACGAAGCGATCGCCCTCGCCGAGCGGATCTCGGGGCGCAGCCTCGAGGTCGAGCGGACGGCCACGGCGGCCGGTGACGTCCGGCGGACCAAGGCCGACGTCGCCAAGGCGGGCGCCGAGCTCGCCTGGTCGCCGCGGACCGGCCTGGAGGAGGGCATGCGGGCGCAGTGGGACTGGGCGGCGGTAGAGTCGCCCGCGTGAATCGCCCGGACACCACCCTCGATCCCGACGCCGAGCGCGAAGTCGACCTCCGCTCGGCCTGGGAGCGCATCGCCGCGCGCTGGTGGCTTCCCGTCGCGGGCGTCGTCCTCGGGTTCGTGCTCGGCTGGATCCTCGCCCTCGGCGGCGGCCAGGTCTACCGGGCGGAAACGCTCGTCTACCTCGGCCAGCCGTTCACGCCGAACGGCGGCGGCGCGATCCCGAACAGCCTGGCGACGAACCCGCGCCTCGTCGCCGAGGTCGTCCGCTCCGAGTCGGCGCTCAAGGAAGCTGCACGTGCGAGCGGCCTCCGAGTGCGGCCAACTCCGCGGGAACATCTCGACCGCGCCGATCGTGGCCACCGGACAGGCGCGTGGAACGACGACGCTCTTCGAGATCGGCGTCCAGGGACCCGCGCCGCGCAAGGTCGAGCTCGCGGCCGAATCGCTCGCCGAGCGGGTGGCCGCGACGGCAGGCGACTACGTCGAGGGGAAGATCGAGACGCTCGAGGAGCAGATCTCCAACGACGAGGCCGAGCTCGAGGGGATCAACTCGCGCTTCAACCTCGCGACCCGCGAGCAGGCCGCGGCGCTCCGGAACCAGTCGATCCCGATCACCGAGCGGCTGCTGGTCGTGACCAGCCTCAACTCGACGCTGTCCGCGCTCGAGCAGCGGCGGAGCACGATCCAGGAGGACCTGCTCGCGGCCCGGCAGCTGATGACGCTGGCGACCGAGGTCGAGCAGGCGCAGATCGTCGAGCCCGCAACCGCGGTCAAGACGACGGCCCGGAGCGCGCGGAACTCCGCGCTCGTCGGTGCGCTGCTCGGGCTCCTGCTCGGCGCGATCGCAGCGCTCCTGGCCGACCCGTTCCTCGCGCGCCGCGCGGCCCGCACCGCCTAGCGCCGTGGTCGACGGCAAGCGTGTCGCGGTCGTCGTCCCCGCTCACGACGAGGAGCGGCTGATCGGGACGACGCTCGCCGGGATTCCGGAGTTCGTCGACCGGATCCTGGTCGTCGACGACGCCTCCACCGACGGCACCGCCGAGGCGGTTCGCTCGTCCACAGACCCGCGCGTCGAGCTCGTCTCCCGCGAGCAGAACGGCGGCGTCGGCGCGGCGATCGTCACCGGCTACCAGCGCGCGCTCGAGGATGGCCTCGACGTCGTCTGCGTGATGGCCGCCGACAACCAGATGGATCCGGACGACCTGCTCACGCTCGTCGAGCCGGTCGCGCGCGACGAGGTCGACTACGCGAAGGCGAACCGCCTCGTCACCGGCGAGGCGTGGAAGTTGATCCCGCGGACGCGCTACCTCGGCAACGCGATCCTCTCGCTGCTGACGAAGATCGCCTCCGGCTACTGGCACGTCGCCGACTCGCAGACCGGCTACACGGCGATCTCGCGCGCGATGCTCGCGCAGCTCGACCTCGACCGCGTCTACCGCCGCTACGGCTTCCCGAACGACATGCTCGTGCACCTGAACGTCTGGAACGCGCGCGTGCGCGACTTCCCCTCGCGTCCGATCTACGGCGTCGGCGAGCAGTCGGGGATCAAGCTGCGCCGCGTCGTGCCGCGGATCTCGTGGCTGCTCGTGAAGGGCTTCTTCTGGCGGCTGCGCGAGAAGTACGTGATCCGCGACTTCCACCCGCTCGTCTTCTTCTACGCGCTCGGGCTCGTGATGACGTTCGCCGGCCTGCTCCTCGGCGCGATCGAGGTGATCCTGCGGTTGAAGGGGAACGAGATCACGACGCCGACGATCGTCCTCGTCGCGCTGCTCTTGATCTCGGGCAGCCAGTTCACGCTCTTCGCGATGTGGTTCGACATGGAGTCGAACA
>CAWATM010000012.1:0-92983 GCA_963784895.1 uncultured Gaiellaceae bacterium
AGGCGCTGCACGAGAGTCGAGATCGAGAAGTCGACCTCCTCGAAGATCTCCGCGTCGGGGAGGAAATGGATCGTCGTCCCGGACTCACCCTTCTCGGCCTCGCCGGAGATCTCCACATCGGCGAGCGGGGCGCCGCGCTCGAACTCCTGCCGGTACACCTTGCCATCGCGGCGCACCTCGGCGACGAGGCGCTCGGAGAGGGCGTTGACGACGGAGACGCCGACGCCGTGCAGGCCGCCGGAGACCTTGTAGCCGTCGCCGCCGAACTTGCCGCCGGCATGCAGCTTCGTCAGCACGACCGTCATCGCCGAGAGCCCCTGGTCTTCGATCAGGTCGACGGGGATCCCGCGGCCGCGGTCGGAAACCGTGACCGAGTTGTCCGGATGCAGGGTGACCTCGACGTGGTCGTTGTGCCCGGCGAGGGCTTCGTCGACGGCGTTGTCGACGACCTCGTAGACGAGGTGATGAAGGCCACGCGGGCCGGTCGAGCCGATGTACATCCCGGGCCGCAGCCGGACCGGCTCGAGGCCCTCCAGGACGGTGATGTCTTTTGCGGTATAGGCGGTTTCGGTCATTAAAAAAGCCCTGCAAATAGCCTCTTTGCGGGCGGAGAGCAGTCTATCAGAAACCCCGGTCGGCAGGGGGTGGATCGAGGGCGGATTCGCTCTGCCTGGAGAGGCTCGCAGCAGCCGCCCGGGCGACCAGTCGGCGCAACTCCGCGTCCCCGATCGCGGCGGTGATCGCCGCCGCCGCCGCACGCTGCTCGGGCGTGGCGGAGTGGGTGCGCTGTGCGGAGGGCGCGGCGGCGAGCGCGGCGGCCTCCGGCAGGGGTCCGGGCGCGAACTTGAGCGCCTTGGGAGTCGCCTTGCCGAGCTCCGCGCGGAGCTGCACGAGGATCGCCTCGGCGAGACGGCCGAGCTCGAAGCTCCATGTCGCCGAGGTGGTGTTGACGTACAGCGTCCCCTCCCGCGAGAGGCGGGCCGGCCACGCGTTCCGCGCGACCGTCTCGCCGACAGCGAGTGGCCAGGCCCGCACGATCGCGGCCGTGTCTCCCTCGATCGGTCCGAAGCGTCCGAGCTCGCGCCGCACCTCGGCGTCGATCCTCTCCATCAGCGTTCGCTCACCACGCCCGGCGTGACCTCGAGCAGCTGCGCCGGCTCGAGCGGCAGCGCGTCGGCGCCCGTGGCGGTGACGACGGCCTGGCCGACGCGGCCGATCCGCTCGGCGAGGACGCGCCGGCGCGACGCGTCGAGCTCCGAGAGGACGTCGTCGAGCAGGACGAGGGGCGGCGTTCCCCGCTGCTCCGCGATCAGCTCGGCCTCGGCGAGCAGGAGCGAGAGCACGGCGAGGCGCTGCTCGCCCTGCGAGCCGAAGCTGCGCAGGTCGCGCTCGCCCGAGCACACCGTGATGTCGTCCAGGTGGGGCCCGAGTCCAGTGACGCCGCGTTCGAGGTCGCGTTCCAAACGCGCCCCCAGCGCCTCGACCGACGGCGGCTCGCCGGAGTAGCCGAGCGCCGCACCCGGCAACCCGAGCTCGCCGGCGCGTTCGGCGAATGCCGGCGACAGAGCCGCGAGCGCGTCGCGGCGGCAGTCGACCAACCGCGCCCCGAGCGTCGCGACCTGTTCCGTCCACGGCGCCACGGCCTCGCGCGTGGACGCTCCGACCTGGACGCGGCGCAAGGCGGCGTTTCGCTGCCCAACGGCCGCCGCGTACTCCACCGGCAGGGACGCGCGGCTCGGCTGCAGGCGGCCGAGCGTCCTGTCGAAGTACGCCCGGCGTGCGGCTGGGCCTCCCTTGACGACGGCGAGCCTGTCGGGGGTGAAGACGAGTGCCGCCACCTCCGCCCGCAGCTGCTCCACCGAACGGAGCACGCCGCCGTTCAGCTTCGCGCGCTTCCCGGACTGCTGCAGCGTCACCTCGAGCTCGAGCGCGCGTTCGCCTGCAGCGCCGACGAGCGCGATCCGGGCTCCGTCGGCGCCGAGCCTGACGAGCTGCTGATCGGCACGCGTTCGCGGCGAGAAGCCCTGCGTGCCCACGTGCAGCGACTCGAGCAGGTTCGTCTTGCCGGCCCCGTTCGCGCCCGTCACGAGCACGAGACCCGGCTCGAGGCCGAGCTCCAGTCGCTCGTAGGAACGGAAGTTGCGGAGCGTGACGTTCCGGACGATCAGATGGTCGGTTCTCTACCCGGCCAGCCTGATCGGCATGATCAGGTAGGTGAAGTCGCCGGCCGCGTCCTCCAGGATCGCCGGCCGGAGCGGGTTGATCAGCTTGACGCGCACGTCGTCGCCGACGATCGAGTCGACGCCGTCGCGAAGGAACTCCGCGTTGAAGCCGATCACAAACTCCTCGCCCGTGTACGCCGCCGGCATCGACTCCTGCGTCTCGCCCACGTCCTGGGTCTGCGCCGAGACGGTCAACTCGCCCTCGGCCAGGCGCAGCCGGAGCGGCGAGTTGCGGAGTGCGAGCACGGAGGCGCGCCGAACGACGTCGGCGAGCTCGGACTTCGGCAGTGTCAGCTCGACCTCGAACGTCTCCGGCAGCAGCTGCCGGTAGTTCGGGAACTGGCCGTCGATCCGGCGGGTCGTCAGCCAGGCGTCGGCGCCGTCGCTCGTTCCGGTCCCGAAGACGACATGGTTCTCGTGGACGCCGAGCTCCACGGTGTCGCCGCCGGCAAGCCGCGAGAGCTCCGTCAGCGCGCGGGCAGGGATGATCGCCTCGAGCTCGGGAGCGGTTTCACCGAGCTCCGTCTCCTTGACCGAGAGACGGTACGAGTCGGTCGCGACCATGACGAGCTTGCCGGCTTCGAAGCGAACGAGGATCCCCGTCAGCACCGGACGCGACTCGTCCCGCGAAGCCGAGCGGGCAACCCGGTCGACGGTCTCGAGCAGCGCGTCGCGCTCGATCGAGTGCAGCTGGGCGTCGACGGCGGGCAGCCGTGGGAAGTCTTCGGCGTTGAAGACGTGCAGACGCGAGCTGTAGGAGCCGGAGACGATCTGCACCGTGCCTTCCTCGGGCCTGTACTCGATCGTGGCCTCGCTCTCGGGCAGCAGGCGCGCGAGCTCGACGAGCGGCTTGCCGGGGATGACGACTGCGCCGTCTCCCTCCACCTGCGCGTCGAGCGTCGTCCGCAGCGACAGCTCCATGTCCGTGGCGGCAAGCGTCAGCGTGCCGCCGTCGGCGCGGAGCAGGATTCCGGAGAGCACCTGAACGGTGCCACGCGTGGAGACTGCGCGGGAGACCACGCCCAGCTTCGCGACGAGCTCGTCCCGGGCGACGCTGATCTTCATCCCGGTCCCGGTCGCCATCCCCGCCATCGTCGCATCTCCGTTCGCCTCCACGACTGCATCCTCGCGGAACCCGGGCTCCGCTGTTTCTGTCTCCATAGTTCTTTAAATCCTCTCGTAGAAGTCGTAGGGAGTGTGGAGGACGGGGAAGACGGAGGAATTCGGCTTCTCGAGTGGGTTTCGCCGGTGGAGCACACCCGTGGAGAAACGAGAGCTGTCAACAGGCTCTAGGGCGTTTTGACAACTTCCCACAGAAATCACCCGGCCTGCTTGATCCGTGCCGTCAGTTCCTGCACAAGGTTGTACACAGTGCGATCCTCGCGAATCATCCCCTCGATCTTCGCGTTCGCGTGCATCACGGTCGTGTGGTCGCGGCCGCCGAACTCCTTGCCGATCTTCGGCAGCGAGGAGTCGGTCAGCGCGCGCGAGAGGTACATCGCCACCTGACGCGGGTAGGCAATCGACTGGGAGCGCTTGGCGCTGCAGAGCTCGTTCACGGTCATCCCGAAGCGCTCGGAGACCGTCTCCTGGATCCGGCGGATCGAGATCTCGACCGACTGCCCCTGCGGGAAGACGTCCTTGAGCACGTCCTCGGCGAGCTCGACGGTCATCGGCCGGCCGGTGAGGGACGAGAAGGCGACGACGCGGGTGAGCGCGCCTTCGAGCTCGCGGATGTTCGTCGTCACTCGCTCGGCGACGTAGGTGAGCACCTCCGGGTCCGGGATGTGGATCCGGTCCGTCTTCTCCTTCTTGCGGAGGATCGCGATCCGGGTCTCGAGGTCGGGCGGCTGGATGTCCGTGATCAGACCCCACTCGAAGCGGGAGCGCAGGCGCTCCTCGAGCGTCGCGATCTCCTTCGGCGGCCTGTCGGACGAGATCACGATCTGGCGGCCGGCCTCGTAGAGCGAGTTGAAGGTGTGGAAGAACTCCTCCTGGATCCGCTCCTTGCCTTCGAAGAACTGCACGTCGTCGACGAGGAGGACGTCGTAGGTGCGGTAGCGCTGCTTGAAGCCCTCGATCCGCTTGTCCCGCAGCGAGTTGATGAAGTCGTTCATGAAGGTCTCGCTCGTGACGTAGCGCGCGGTCAGCCCGTTCCCGTGCTCGCCGACGTACTGGCCGACCGCCTGGAGGAGGTGGGTCTTGCCGAGGCCGGTGCCGCCGTAGATGAAGAGGGGGTTGTACGCCTGCGCCGGCGCTTCCGCGACCGCGAGCGCGGCGGCGTGCGCGAACCGGTTCGACGAGCCGATCACGAACAGGTCGAAGGTGTACTTGAGGCTCATCGAGCCGCTCGCGGCCGGTTCGGGGGCGCGCAGGCGGACGGGCTGCTCGAGCGCCTGGCCGTCGTGGCCCTGATCGGGCGTGGCCTCGTCGCGCACGCTCAGCTGGATCCGGCGCTCATGTCCGGTCGCGTCCTTGACGGCGGCGCGGATCAGGCCGAGGAAGTGGCCCTCGATCCACTCCCGCGTGAAGTCGTTCGGGACGGAGAGGGTGAAAGCGTCATCCGAGAGCGCGACTCCCTCCGCGCCGCCGAACCAGCTCTCGAACGTCGTCTCGTTGAGCGCCCCCTTGAGCCGACTCGACACCTCTTCCCACAGGTTCCCTGCAGTCAGCTCGATTTGGTGCTCCACGCGGCGGCCGGCTCCTTCACTCGGGGGTCGAGGAAGCGGCGAGCATAGCAGCGTCTCGGAGCACCCTCAAGACGCTTTGACGGGAGTAAAAAGGGGGTTTTTGCAGGGGATTTTAGGAGTCCACACCTCTATCCACAGCTGTGGAAAGCGTGTGGGATGCGAGCGTTCACGGTGCCTGTTTGCGGGTCTTTTCCCGGACCCACCTCGCCTGTGGATAACCGACTTTCGAGCACCTCGTCTATACTTCCGCTCCCCGCCGCTCCGGCGGCTCTCTTCTTTCGATCCGGAGTTCCTCTCGTGAAGCGCACCTACCAGCCCAACGTCCGCCGCCGGAAGCGCAAGCACGGCTTTCGCGCGCGGATGTCGACCCGTGCCGGTCAGGCGATCCTGAAGCGTCGCCGCGCCAAGGGCCGCAAGCGGCTCTCCGCCTGAGCCCGCCCGTCTATCCTCGCACGGTGCAGCGCCGCCACCGCCTGTCCCGCTCGCGGGACTTCGATGCCGTCTACCGCAGCGGCCGCTCTGCGTCGACGCGGTTCCTCGTCCTCTACTGGTTCCCGCGTGCGGAGGCCGACTCGGAGGAGCCGCGGCTCGGCCTCGCCGTGCCGAAGTCCGTCGGGAACGCGGTCGTTCGCAACCGGGTCAAGCGGCAGCTGCGCGAGACCTGGGCGGAGCTGGCCGACCGCGCCCGGCCCGGCCACGACTACGTGCTGGTCGCACGCCCGGGACTGGCGGAGCCCGCCGACACGCGCGGCCACGAGTGGCTCGCAGAGCGCGTGAACGAGGTGCTCGAGAAGGCGGCAGCGTGAAGTACATCGGCATCGGCCTCGTCTACGCCTGGCGGTACACATTCGGCCTGCTGACGCCCCCGAACACCTGCAAGTACCACCCGAGCTGTTCCCAGTACGCGCTCGACGCGCTTCGGGCGCACGGGCTTGTCAAAGGGTCGGCGAAGGCCGGCTGGCGGCTGCTCCGCTGCAACCCGTGGAGCCATGGCGGAGTCGATCCGGCGTGATCGTCGCCGGCATCCTCACCCCCCTGGAGGACCTGCTCACGTGGGTGCTCACGAACCTGCACGAGACCGTCGGGCTGACCTGGGCCTGGTCGATCGTCGCCCTCGTCGTGATCGTCCGAATCCTGCTCGTGCCGCTGACCGTCCGTCAGATCCACTCGATGCAGAACCTGCAGGCGCACGCGCCCGAGATGAAGGCGATCCAGCAGAAGTACAAGCACGACAAGCAGAAGATGAACCAGGAGATGATGGCCTTCTACAAGGAGAACCAGATCAATCCGGCCTCCTCGTGCCTGCCGATCCTGGCGCAGTTCCCGATCTTCATCGGCCTCTTCTTCGTCCTCCGGGACTTCGACGACGAGATCCTGCCGCTCTACCCGGCGTCGAGCACGGAGTGGCTGGGGCTGATCGACATCACCGAGGACACGAAGGTCGGCTGGGGCCCGCTCCTGATCGTCCTCTACGCGGCCAGCCAGCTGACCTCGTCCTACCTGATGTCGCAGAACATGCAGCCGGCGCAGCGCGCGATGCTGTTGATCCTCCCGATCGCGTTCATCCCGTTCGTGCTCAACTTCCCGTCCGGTCTGATGCTCTACTGGCTGACCACGAACCTGTGGACGACCGGCCAGGGCCTGATCACGAGGCGGCTGACGCCAAAGCCGCAGCCGCCGCCGAAGAAGAGCTCGCGGACGCCTCCGAAGAGTGCGACCGCCTCTGCGGACGGGGCCGCGAAACCGGCGGTGGAGAAGAAGCCGGCGACGGCGCCGCCGCGCGTGCGCAAGGTCAAGCGCAAGAAGGGCGGCTCCCGGCGATGACCGAGATCGACGTCGAGATGACGGGCGAGACCGTCGGGGAGGCGAAGTGGGCGGCCCTGCGCGAGCTCGAGCGGCTGCGTCCCGGGCTGGACAAGGAGGCCGTGCGCTTTCAGGTCGTCAGCGAGGGCGAGCGGGGCCTGCTCGGGGTCGGCTACGAGCCGGCCCGTGTGATCGCGTCGGTCGACGAGGGCTCAGCGCCGGCCCGCGAGCCGCATGCGCCGGCCGCCCGCGACGGCGAGAGCGCCGACGCCGCCCGCCTGCGTGAGATCGTCGAGCGAATCGCGTACGAGATCGGCGTCCGTTGCACCGTCGAGATCGAGGAGACCGACGAGGAGATCCGCGTCGTCTGCGACGGCGAGGAGCTCGGGATGCTGATCGGCCGTCACGGTCAGACGATCGACGCGATCCAGTATCTCGCCAACGCGATCGTCTTCCGCGGACGCTACGAGGAGCGAAAGCCGCTGGTCGTCGACGCCGCCGGCTATCGCGACCGGCGCCAGGCCACGCTCGATGCTCTGGCCGTCCGGATGGCCGAGCAGGCGGCGGCGACCGGACTGCGGGTCGAGCTCGAGCCGATGACGGCGGTCGAGCGAAAGATCGTTCACGAGAAGCTGAAGGACGATCCCGAGGTCGAGACCGCCAGCGAGGGGACCGAGCCGAACCGCTTCGTCGTGATCTTCCCGCGCCACGTCGACGTCTGACCTCCTCGACCGCTGGCTGGCGGGGGTGCTCGCGACACCGGGTCTGACCGCGCTGCGGGATCCGGTGGAGGCGCGACGCGTGCTGCTCGACGACGCGCTCGCCGGCCTCGAGCTGGTCAGGCGCTTCGACGGCCCGATCGTCGACGTCGGCAGCGGCGGCGGCACGCCCGGGATCCCGCTCGCCGCTGCGCTGCCGGACCGCGAGGTGACGCTGCTCGAGGCCGAGCGGCGCAAGACCGAGTTCCTCGAGCGATGGACGGCCGAGCTGCCGAATCTCCGCGTCGTCTGGGGCCGTGCCGAGAGCCAAGCAACGGACTGGTACGAGGTTGCGGTTGCAAAGGCGCTCGCGCACCCGCCGGTTGCGGCGGAGTGGTGCCTGCCGCTCGTCCGTGAGGGCGGCGCTGTCGTGCTCTGGGTTGGCCCGTCGGCCGACGAGGTGGCGGTTGCAGCGGTTGCGGCGAAAATCGCCGCCGAGCTCATCGAGGCGCAGCCTGGATTCCTGGTTCTCCGGAAGAACGGCCCGACGCCACCGGGGTTTCCGCGCCGGCCGGGCATGGCGAAGAAGCGCCCCCTCGCCTGAGCGCCGGCCGACGAGTGTCCGTCACTCGGCTCGCGCGGCGTTTCGGAGCCGCATCCCGCTGAACTCGAGCGTCGAGGCGGCGACCTCGTTCCAGATCCCCCGGAGGTCGGCGAGGACGCGCAGATCGATCTCGGCGCGCTCGTGTCGACCGACCAGATCTCCCAGCGGCTCGACTCCGAGCGGCGCGACGGCTGCTCGACTGACCCAGTAGCCGCCGACCTCCGGATGCGGCTCGAAGCTCGGCTCGGGGAGCCGGTAGGCGAACACGGTCGTCTTGCGCATCCGCTCCAACCACGACTCCTGGATCACGTGGACCCGTGAGGCCCCGCCGAGCAGCCTGGCCGCGTCCTCCGGGGTCGTGTCCGCGTCGGCCCAGAACGTTCCGCGCGGGCAGTCGCGTGGGAACCAGTAGAGGGGCAGGTGGCGCGTGTCGATCGCCCAGACGAGCGGCTCCCGCTCCGCGGCCGTGGCGCTGACGTGCGGCTCGAACCGCTCGATGCCGCCGTTCTCGCTGACGTGCCAGAGCGCGTGCGGCCCTTCGTTCGCGTACGGAGGAGCGGGGGCGCGCACGGGTCGAGGATAGTCCGAGGCCGTCTCTAGACTCGACGTGTGCCCGGCACCATCTACGCGATCGCGAACCAGAAGGGCGGCGTCGGCAAGACCACGACGGCCGTCAATCTCGCCGCCTGCCTCGCCGAGGCCGGCGAGCGGGCGCTGCTCGTCGACCTCGACCCACAGGCGAACGCGACCTCGGGGCTCGGCGAGACGGCCAACGGCACGTCGAGCTACGACCTGCTCGACGGGGCGCCGGTCGCCGAGATCGCGAAGCCGACGCGCTTCGGGAACCTCGAGCTCGTGCCGGCGAAGCCGGAGCTCGCGGGCGCTGCGGTCGAGCTCTCCGAGCATCCCGACGGCGAGCGCTACCTGCAGGGGTCGCTGACGGGAGCGCGCGACCGCTACGGCTACGTCTTCCTCGACTGCCCTCCGTCATACGGCCCGCTGACCGTGAACGCGCTCGCCGCTGCCGACCGGGTGATCGTGCCGGTGCAGGCGGAGTACTACGCACTCGAGGGCCTGTCGCAGCTGCTCGGCTCGATCGAGCTCGTCAAGGCGCGGTTGAACCCGCGGCTCGGGATCGCCGGGATCCTCCTGACGATGGTCGACGGCCGCACGCGCCTCGCCGCCGAGGTCGAGGCGGAGGTCCGACGCCACTTCGGCGAGCTTGTGTTCACCACGACCGTGCCCCGCTCGGTCCGTCTCGCCGAGGCGCCGAGCCACGGCCTCCCCGCGATCGCGTACGACCGCGGCTCCTCCGGTGCCGAGGCGTACTGGAAGGTGGCGATGGAGCTTGTCGAGCGCGCCTAGACGCGGCCTCGGCCGCGGCCTCGAGGTCCTGATCGGCGGCGCCGAGAGCGCGGGAACACAGCTGGCGCAGCTGCCCGTCGACGCCATCCATGCAAACCCGCGGCAGCCGCGGCGCCGCTTCGAGCCCGAGGCGACGACCGGGCTCGCCGGCTCGATCAAGCAGCAGGGCCTGCTCCAGCCCGTCGTCGTTCGGCCACGTGCGGCCGGCGGCTACGAGCTGATCGCCGGCGAGCGGCGCTGGCGTGCGGCCCGAGAGGCGGGGCTGGCGCTGCTACCGGCGCTCATTCGCGACGCCGACGATCGCGACTCGCTCCTCCTGGCCCTCGTCGAGAACGTCGCCCGCGAGCAGCTCTCCCCGGTGGAGGAGGCACGCGCGTACGCCTCGCTCGTGGACGAGTTCGAGCTCTCGCTCGGTGAGGTCGCCGAGCGCGTCGGCCGCTCGAAGTCGTCGGTGTCGAACCGGCTGCGCCTGCTGGAGCTGCCCGAGGAGGTGCTCTGGATGGTCGCACGCGGCGAGCTGACCGAGGGCCATGCCCGCGCCGTCCTCTCGTTGCCGGACCACGATGCGCGCAGGAAGCTCGCGAAGAAGATCGCCCGCGACGGGATGTCGGTGCGTGCGGCCGAGAAGGCCGCCCAGGTCGGTGGGGCTGCACGGCGGCCCCGCTCGGCGCCGGCGATCGACCCTGCGCTCGCGGAGCGGGCCCGGGGTGCGGCCGAGCGGCTCACCGGCCTCCCCGCACGCGTCAGCGCCGGCAAGCTCGAGATCCACTTCGGCGAGGAGCTCCGGCTCGAGGAGCTCGTCGAGGTTCTGGAAAACCTCTAGCTACAATCGGCCTCCGCGGGCGATTAGCTCAGTTGGTTAGAGCGCCGCTCTGATAAGGCGGAGGTCCCTGGTTCGAATCCAGGATCGCCCATGCTTGTCGCGCAAGGTCGAGATCCGCGGAAGCGGATCCCGACCGCGCGAAGACCCCTGAAGGGGCCGCTCTCGCGGCCCGGCTCTCGCGACTGGCCGCGTCAGTGGACGAGCTGGGTGCGGCGGACGTAGTCCTCGACCGCGAGCAGGAAGTTCGCGTCGCCCGCGATCTCCGCAAGCGTCCCCTTCGTGCTGTCGTCGAGCTCGCTGTCGCGATGCAGGCCCGCGATGAACGGGGCGAGCGTGCCCGCCTGCGACATTGCGGCCATGCGCAGGCAGATGCGCTTCGTGTGCTCGTCCTGCGCCACCGCTTCGAGCGACTCGATGTCGTGGAGCCAGAGGTCGACCATGCAGGGTCAACGCCGCCCCGGCTGCCAGGGATACGGGCACTCGACTCAGGGATGGTGGGCGTTGCTCCTGCCGCCGACAAGAGACAGAGGTGCCTGGCGGCGGCGCCACGTGCGGACATGCGAATCGGTGAGCTCCTCGACGACGAGGGAACCCAGTACATCGTGTGCGGGCTCGACCCCATGGGCGTGCCCGAGCGACGCGTGGACCTGGAGGACGCCGTGACCGGTGAGCGAATCCGTGTGCCCATCGCCGAGCTGGACGCCTGGGATTCGGCTTCCTAGTCGGTGGCTACACTGAGCGGGAGGCCCTGTCGATGCGTGAAATGGTCATCTACGGCGTCAGCTTCGACATGGTCGGCAAGCAGCCGATCGTGCTGCTGAAGACAGCCGACGGCAACCGCTTTCTGCCGATTTGGATCGGGCATTCCGAGGCGGCGGCGATCCTGGTCAAGCTGCAGAATGCCGCCCCTGCCCGGCCGATGACCCACGACCTGCTCAACGACGTCGTCGGCCAGCTCGACGCGGAGGTGATGTCGATCGCCGTCACCGAGATGCGCGAGAACACCTACTACGCCCGGATCACGCTGCAGCGGAACGGCTCCGAGATCGAGGTCGACTCGCGTCCCTCGGACGCGATCGCGCTCGCCGTCCGCTCCGGTGCGAAGATCTACGTCGCGGACGAGGTGATCGAGGAGTCGGGCGTCGAGTTCCAGGACGACGCATCAGAGGACCAGACCGGCGTCGGCGTTCCCCCGCTCGCCGACCTCGATCCGGAGGAGTTCCGCGCCTTCCTCGACTCGGTCTCGCCGGACGAGTTCGCGGCCGACCCGGACGAGAGCTAGCTCTCCTCGCCCCGCGCGACCTCGCGTTTGGTCAGGTCGAGCAGCTCGGTGTAGATCTCGCGCAGGCCGTCGGCCGAGAGCGGACCCCTGTTCGCGCGTGTGAGGTACTGGAGCATCCACTCCTCACGCGCCGGGTCGAGGAAGTCGATCCCCCGCTCCTCCTTCACCCGCTTCAGCCTGGCGACGAGCTTCAGCCGCGCATTGACTGCCTCGACGATTGCGACGTCGTTGTCGGAGAGCTGCTCGCGGAGCTGGCGGATCAGGGGATCGGTGGCGTCAGGACCGGCCATCAGAGGTGGACGAGGACGATAGCGGGACGGTTAGACGAGGAGCGGGCCGATCATCCCGATCGCGTTGAACGTGCAGTGAACCGCGAAGGCGGGGTAGATGCTGTCGGTCCGCAGGCGGAGGACGGCGATCACGATCCCGAACCAGATGAACGCGGCCAGCGAGAGCAGCAGTCCGTGGCCGAGCCCGAAGAGCACCGCGGTCACGGCGACCGCCACCGGCGCCGCCGTTCGCGAAAGCAGGAGCGACAGGCCGACTCCCCGATACAGCAACTCCTCCGTGACCGGGGCCGCGATCACGACGGCGAGGAAGCTGAGCGCGTAGGCGCCGGCCCGGCTTCCGTCCCAGCCCTCCGGGGTCAGGTTTTGCTCGTCGCCGGCTCCCGAGAGGCCGAGCACGACCGCGGCACCGACGAAGATCACGACCAGCGCGGCCAGGGCCAGGCCCAGCGACCTCGGCCACGACTGCGGCCGGCGCAGCGCCAGCACCTCCCGGCGCGGGAGTCCGATCGTCAGCGCCAGCACGAGCGAGAGCAGGACGGCGTAGCCGGCGAGGCTGCCGAAGGCGAACTCGTACTGATAGACGGCATCGTCGTCTGGCCGCGTCCCCTCGCTGCGGGCATAGAGGTTGAGCGCCGCGAAGGCGCCGACGAACGCGAGCCACAGGGCGAGCCTCATCGCGCCATTGGAGCAGAGCCGTGCGCTGCCGCATTGAGGAACCGGCGTCCTGCCGTCGAACTCGGCCCGCATGGAGCCGTGGCAGCGCCTGCTCGTGATCGCGATCGTGCTCGCGACCGCCCTCGTCGCCGCGCGCGCGATCGACCGCCGGATCCTGGGCGCGAACCGCTCGCCCGAGGCGCTGACGCGCTACCGCGTGCTGCGGCGGACGATCTCGGCCGGGATCGTCTCGGTCGGCCTTCTCTCCGCGCTGCTCGTGATCCCGCAGGTGCGCGCGGTCGCCGGCGGCCTGCTCGCCTCCTCGGCCATTCTCGGCCTGATCATCGGCTTCGCCTCGCAGCGAACGCTCGGCAACTTCGTCGCCGGGCTGATGATCGCGATGACGCAGCCGCTCCGGCTCGGCGACTGGGTCGCGATCGGCGGCGTCGAGGGCTCGGTCGAGGAGATCGGGCTGATGTACACGTTCATCCGCACCGAGGACAACGCCCGGCTCGTGATCCCGAACGAGAAGTTGGCCTCGGATACCATCACGAACTCCACGATTCGCAGCGCCGCGAAGTACGCCGAGGTCACAGTGCAGGTTCCGCTCACGTCCGACCTTCGTCAGCTCGTCGAGGACCTTCGCGAGGAGGTTCCCGGTGACCGGGACGAGGTCTTCGTCTCCTCTCTCGACGGGTCGCCGACCCTGACGATCCGAGCCTGGACCGAGAACGAGGCAGCGGCGGAGCAGCTCGAGCAGGATCTCCGCCTGCGCGCACACGGCCGGCTGCACGCCCGCGGGATCTTCGCATGACGCCTCCGCGCCGCAGCCGGGGGCTCGACGACGAGATCTACGCCCGTCGGCGGCGCAAGCGCAAGCGGATCGAACGCAAGCACACCCGCCGGCGCGCCGTCATCCTCGCCCTGGCTGCGGTGCTCGCCCTCCTCTTCGTCGTCGCGGGCGCGGCCGTCACGAGCGTTGCGACGTTCGGCTCGTCCTGCGACCTGAATTCGCTGCAGCAGGTCGAGATCGGCTCGAACACGTTCATCTACGCGGCCGACAACTCGCGTCTCGGCGTCATCCCTGCCGAGCGGAACCGACAGCCGGTGCCGTACAAGCGGATCGGCTCCTGGATGCCGAAGGCGACCGTCGCGATCGAGGACCGCCGTTTCTACGAGCACGACGGGGTCGATGTCGAGGGCATCGCCCGCGCGCTCTGGAAGAACGTCAGTGCCGGCCAGGTGGTCGAGGGCGGCTCGACGATCACGCAGCAGCTCGTGCGCAACCTCTACATCGGCCGTGAGCGAACGGTCGAGCGGAAGCTGAAGGAGGCGTGCCTCGCGATCAAGCTCGACAAGGCGTGGGAGAAGAACCGGATCCTCGCGACCTACATGAACCAGGTCTACTACGGCAACCTCGCGTACGGGATCGAGGCCGCGGCGCAGACGTACTTCTCCAAGAACGCGAGCGAGCTGAATCTGCCCGAGTCGGCCATGCTCGCGGGGCTGCCGCAGGCGCCGAGTGACTACAACCCGTTCCAGAAGGAAGAGGTCGCGAAGGGCCGCCGCAACCAGGTGCTGTACGCGATGCTGACTGCGGACGAGATCACGCAGGAGCAGTACGACTGGGCGGTCGAGCGAGGTCTCGGCCTCAAGGCCGGCAAGCTCTACAAGGAGATCCGCGAGCCCGACTTCTTCGGCTACGTCCGCGACCAGCTGATCGCCGAGTACGGCGCGGGCACCGTCCGCTCCGGCGGGCTCAAGGTCTACACGACGATCGACCCGCGCTTCCAGCGGGCGGCGCAGAAGGCGATCAAGGAGACGCTCTACGAGCCGGACGACCCTGCCGCGGGCGTGATTTCGATCAACCCGAAGAACGGCGCCATCCGGGCGATGACGGCGGTGATCCCCGGCAACAAGAAGAACCAGTTCAACCTGCTCTCGCAGGCGCGGCGCCAGTCGGGGTCGACTTTCAAGACGTTCGTGCTCGCCGCGGCGGTCGAGCAGGGGATCAACCCCGAGACGACGACGTATCTCTCGGCGCCGTTCTACTACCGGCCCGACCCGAACGGCAACTGCGACGACGGCAGCTGGTGGTGCCCGGAGACCTACGACCACAGCTACACCGGCTGGACGACGATCGAACGCGCCACACTGCGCTCGGACAACACGGTCTACGCGCAGCTGACGCTGGACGTCACGCCCGAGGCGGTCGCCGAGATGGCGACCAAGCTCGGCGTCCGGTCGCCGCTCGCCGTCGACGGCGCCTTCGTCCCGTCGATCGGGCTCGGCGCGATGGACGTCTCGCCGCTCGACATGGCTTCCGCATACGCGACGCTCGCCGCAGGCGGCATCTACTCCGAGCCGATGGCGATCCGCAAGGTGATCCTCCCGACGGGCGAGGACAAGAACGCTGGTTGGGGCAAGCCGAAGCGCAAGCGGGTGATCTCCGACGGCGTCGCCGACACCGTCACCGAGATCCTCGAGCAGAACATCGCCTACGGCACCGGCACCGGCGCGAACTACGGACATCCGGCGGCAGGCAAGACCGGCACGACCGAGGAGCACTCCGACGCCTGGTTCTGCGGCTACACGCCGCGGCTCGGGACGACCGTCTGGGTCGGATATCCGCGCGGCAAGGTGCCGATGACGAGCGTGCATGGGATCTCCGTCGCCGGCGGCACGTTCCCCGCCCAGATCTGGAGGCTCTTCATGAGCTCGGCGATCGGCCAGCTCGAGCCCGAGGACTTCCCCGAGCCGAAGGACTACCCCGAGTGGAAGGACTTCGAGCGCGGCCAGTATGCGCGGTCGTTCGGCTACTACCAGGACGACGACTACACGCCGCCGGCGGCGACCGAGCCAACCGAGACCACGACCGAGCCGACGGATTCGGTTCCGGATGCGCCGCCTGCGTCGCAGCCTGCGCCGAAGCCGACGCCCACGACTCCGCGCAGCCCGCCGGTGACGCCGCCGACCACCCAACCGCCGCCAGTGGAGACAACGCCGCCGGCGCCCACCGAGCCTGAGCTGCCCTGAGCCGAGCGGCGCTGCTCGCGGCGGGAACCGTCGCGATGCTCGTGGCGGGGTGCGTCGCCTGCGCCTGGGTCGAGGGCGCGCCGCTCGTGCCCGCGGACGGCGGCCGCGCCGACGGCGGCTCGCTCGGCGGCCTCTTTCTCGCCCTCTTCGCGCTTGCGTTCATCGCGTACCTGGGGGCGCTCGCGCTGTTCCGCCGCGGCCCGCAGGCGCTCCGCCTCGTCCTGATCGCAGCGTTTGCGATCCAGGTACTTCCGCTCGCGGCCCCGCTGCTCGTCTCGACGGACGCCTGGACGTACTGGGAATACGGCCGGATCGCGGCGATCCACGACGGCGACCCCTACGTCGACACGCCGAACGAGTTCCCCGACGACCCGGCGTACGACCGGGCAGGCGCCGACTGGCGCGATACGACCTCGGTCTACGGGCCTGCGTTCACGCTCCTCTCCGAGGCCGTTGCGCTCGTCTCCGGCTCCTCGGCCGCCGCCGCTGCCTGGATCTTCAAGGTGCTCGCGGCCGCCGGCGTGCTTGCGTGCGCGGTGCTGGCGGCCCGCCTTGCGCGCGACAAGGCCTATGCGGCTGCGCTCGTCGGCTGGAACCCGCTCTTCGCGATCCACTTTGCCGGCGGCGGGCACAACGACTCGATCCTGATCGCGCTCACCCTTGCCGCCCTTACCCTCGCCGCGGCCGGGCGGCGCCAGCTCGCCGGCGCCGCCTGGGCGCTGGCCGTCCTGATCAAGTGGGTCCCGCTCGTCTTCTTCGGCCTGCGCGCAGTCGCGGCACGGTCCGAGGGGCGCCGCGTCGGCCACGTGGGCTTCGCCGTCGCGTTCGCGGCCGTCGTCGGGCTCGCGAGCTGGCGCTACGGCGTCGACTGGTTGCGCTCCTTCGGCCCGCTCGCGCGGAACGCGACGGAGCAGTCGAGCTACGCGCTGCCTCATCGTCTCGAGCAGCTCGGCCTCCCACACGGGCTGACGCTCGCGCTGGCCGGGGTCGCGCTCGTGGCGGGCCTCGCCTGGCTTGCGCGCGAGGCTGCCCGGGGCACCGTCCGGCTCGGCCTCGCCGGCTGCCTCCTGCTCGCGACCACGCCCTGGTTGACGCCGTGGTACGCGATCTGGGCCGTGCCGCTGGCCGCAGCCGAGGGCGACCGTCGTGCGCAGCTGCTCTCGCTCGCCTTCTGTGCGTACCTGCTGCCGCAGGCGATCCCGCTCTAGCGCCTCCGAAAGACCACGACCCCGTCCTCCTCGAACACGACGCGCCACGACCGGTCGCGGCGGAGGTCGGCGAGCGGCCCGCGCGACCGCTCGGGGCGCAGGCTGTCCATGAACGTCAGGCGCGTCGTGTCGACCGCGGCCCAGTCGGCTCGGACGAGGATCGGGAAGCTGAGGACGCGCTCGCGCGCGGACAGATGCGCGCCGAGCGCGTTCGTGGCGCTGACGGCAGCGTCCTCCGGGACGACCTCGACCGCGCGACGCAGGGCGGCGTCGTGCGCGTCGGCCTGCGTCTCGACCCGTCCGATCGGTCCGAGCACGACGGCGCCGGCGAAGGCAGCGGCGAGCGCGACGAAGGCGGCCCGCGAGCCGAGCCGTCGAACCGCGAAGACGGTTGCGACAAGCAGCGCCGGCGCGACCGTCGCGGCGTAGTGCGTCTGGAGCGAGGTCTGCGTCCTCGTCGAGGAGAGGAGGTTGAGCAAGAGCTCCGGCACTGCGGGGAGGAGCGCGAGCGGCGCGGCGAGCGGGAGCAGCGCGAGGGGGAGCAGCAGACGCAGCACGTAGCCGAGGTCGCGGGCATCCAGGGTGGGCTGCTCGTAGCGGCTCTCGAACGCCGAGCCGGCGGGCGCGAAGGCGGGGACGACGACGAGCGCCGCGACGAGGGCGAGCCCGCCCGCGACGGCGGCGATCGCGACTCCGGCGCGGATCTGGCGTCGGTCGAGCGCGTACCAGGCGCCCAGTCCGGCGACCGCGAGCCCGACGTGTTCCTTCGTCGCGATCGCGGCGGCCGCGAAGAGCGCGAACGGCCACAGTCGGTCGGCGTCGAGGAAGTACCAGGCAGCCAGGAGGAGCGGCGTCGCCAAGGCGACCGGATGGAAGTCGCTCACGGTCAGCCACTGCACGGGCGGAAAGAGCAGATACGCGCCGGCGAGCGCGACGGCCGGCCATTCCGGGAGGTGTCGGTGCGCGAGGAGGTAGAGCGGGATCGCGCCCGCTGCGACTGCGAGGGCCTGCAGGACCAGCAGCGCCTCGGGACTCGGCCAGACCCACCACAGCGGCGCGAGGGCGGCGAGGATCGGATCGAAGTGCGAGCCGAGCCGCGAGATCTGCTCGCCGTGCACGTCCGTCACGGCGAGGACGTCGCCGTTCGCGGTCGACCACACCGCCTGCGTCATGTTGCCGAGGTCGAAGCGGCCGCTCTCGAACGTCCGGTGGCGCAGGATCGCGATCGTCCCGAAGACCGCCGCGAACGTCCCCGCCGCCAGGCCGACGAGGTGGCCTCCTCTCATCGCGCCACCAGCCGCTCGAGCAGCTCTCGCCACTGCTCGCCGAGCACGGCCTCGCTGGCGTGCTCGCGGTAGGCGGCGAGGCCGCCTTCGCCGATCCGGCGCGCGAGCCCGGCGTCCGCGGCGAGCTGGCGCACCGCGACTGCGAGCGCCTCCGGGTCGCCCGGCGGGACGAGCAGCGCGCTCTCGCCGTCGGTCAGGAGCTCGCGCGCCGCGGGCGTGTTCGCTGTCACGAGCGGCGTCCCGCACGCGAGTGCCTGGAAGGCCTTGTTCGGGATCACGCGCGCGGTCTTCGGCGAGGTCCCGAAGATGCCGAGGGCGCACCCGGCCCGCTGGTTCTCCTCCGCCAGCTGCTCGTACTCGACCCACTCGACCCACGCCACGTTCGGCGGCCGCGCGGCCATCAGGGCATCGAGCTGGCCGCTGCCGACGACCCGGAATCGCACCTCCGGCGCGAGCCGCGCCGCGGCGAGAATCGTCTCCAGCCCGTGCAGCGGGATCAGCTTGCCGACGAAGAGCGCCTGGAACTCCCGTGCGGGCTGCCAGCCGGGGCGGAACAGGCGTTCCTCGGCGCCGACGAAGCAGACCGCAAGCCGTTCGGCGTCGAGCTCCCCCAGCCGAGCGAGGTGGCGCGCGTTCTGAGCGGTGTCGGCGACGACGAGGTCGGCGCGCCGGAGTGCGAGCCGGTCGACCTGCCGAAGGACCCTTGCCGCCGGCGAGCCCGCGCCGAAGCGGCCCCGATCCTCGACGAGCGTCTCGTGCAGCGAGACGAGCGGGTTGAAGACGACCGGGCGCCCGCGCGCGATCCGCCTCGCCGCGGGCACGTCGAAGTGTCCCGGATAGCCGACGATGACGGCGTCGAAGCGCTCGCGTGGCCGGCCGAGGACCAGCCGCGTCTCGGCAAGCCCGATTCGCACAGCCGCAGCGAGTCCGAGCGACCACTTGTGCCGGCGCCGCTCCCAGACACTGGCGTGCCGCTCGATCACCTCGACGCCCGCGCCGCGGAGGCAGGAGATCACCTGCGCGTTCCGCGGATAGTCGCGCTCGTAGGTGCCGAAGTAGAGAACCCGCAAGCTCAGCGCAGGATCTCGTCCACGTGCCGCTCGAGGTCGCGGCCGCCCGTTCGCTCCTCGTGATGGCTCGCCACGAGCTCGCTGACAAGGCCGAGCGAGACGAGTTGCACGCCGACGACGACGAGTAGGACGCCGAGCGTCAAGAGCGGCCGATGCCCGATCGCCTCCCCCGTCAGCTTCAGCACGGTCAGGTAGGCGAGCAACAGGGTCCCGACGGCGCCGAGCAGGAGCCCGATTCCGCCGAAGAGGTGCAGCGGCCGGTGCCGGTAGCGCCCCATGAAGGTGACGGTGAGGAGGTCGAGGAAGCCGCGCAGGTACCGCTCGACCCCGTAGCGCGAGCGTCCGTGCTCCCGCGGTCGGTGGTTGACCGGCAGCTCGGCGACGCGGTAGCCGCGGTAATGGGCGAGGACCGGGATGAACCGGTGCAGCTCGCCGTAGATGCGCAGCCCCTTCACGACCTCGGCGCGGTACGCCTTCAGTCCGCAGTTGAGGTCGTGGAGGCGCAGCCCCGAGAGCATGCCGGTGACGCGGTTGAAGATGCGAGACGGGAGCCGCCGCGTCAGCGGATCGCGGCGCTTCGTCTTCCAGCCCGAGACCAGGTCGAAGCCTTCGTCGAGCTTTGCGAGCAGGCGCGGGACCTCGGCAGGGTCGTCCTGCAGGTCGCCGTCGATCGTGACGACGACGTCGCCCTGCGCCTCCTCGAAGCCGGCCTGGAGCGCGGCCGCCTTGCCGAAGTTCCGCCGCAGCCGGACGACGCGGACCTCGTCGTGCTGTGCGTGCAGCCGAGTCAGCGCCGCGAACGTCCCGTCGGTCGAGCCGTCGTCGACGAAGACGACCTCCCACGGACGGCCGAGCGGCTCGAGCGCGGACGAGAGCTCGTCGTGCAGGAGCGCGACACTGCGCTCCTCGTCGTGCACCGGTACGACCACCGAGATCACGGCCGTTAGCGTATGCCCCGGATGAGCGGCTTGCTGTCGATCGAGGAGGCGCTCCGGCGCGTGCTCGCCCGCGCGACGGCGCTCGAGCCCGAATCGGTGCCGGTCGCCGCGGGCTCCGGCCGCTTCCTCGCGGAGGACGTGAGCGCGCGGGTGGATTTGCCGCCGTTCGCGAGCTCCGCCATGGACGGCTACGCGCTCCGGGCCGAGGACACCCCGGGGCAGCTGCCGGTCGTCTTCCGGATCGCTGCGGGCCTGCCCGCCGAGCGGGCGTTGGCAGCAGGCGAGGCGATGGCGATTTCCACCGGCGGAGCGGTTCCGGACGGCGCGGACTCGATCGTCCCGATCGAACTCGTTGTCGAAACGGACAACAGACTGGATGTGCCGGCGCCTGTCGATCGCGGTGCGAACGTCAGGTCTGCCGGCGGGGACATCCGTGCCGGAGACCTCGTGCTTCCGGCCGGAACCCGGATCGGCGCGGCGCAGATCGGCGCACTCGCGGCCGCCGGGGCGTCAGAGGTGTCGGTCGTCAGGCGGCCGCGGGTCGTCGTCCTCAGTACCGGCACCGAGCTGCGGGCGCCCGGGGAGTCGCTCGGCGCCGGTCAGATCTACGAATCGAACGCGCCGATGCTCGCCGCCGCGCTCGAGACCGCCGGTGCGGAGGTCGAGCGGATCGGGCCGGTCCCCGACGACGAGTCGGAGCACCGGCGCGCGCTCGAGCGCGGGCTCGAGGCGGACGTGCTCGTCAGCTCCGGCGGCGTCTCGGTGGGTCCGCACGATCTCGTCCGCCGGATCCTCGCCGAGCTCGGCGTCGAAGAGGACTTCTGGGGCGTTGCCGTCCGGCCGGGGAAACCGCTCGCGTTCGGCGTCCGCGGCCGGACACTCGTCTTCGGGTTGCCCGGCAACCCCGTTTCGGCTCTCGTCGGCGTCGAGTTGTTCGTCCGGCCCGCGCTGCTCGCATTGCAGGGCGCCGCCGACCCCGGCCCCTGCTACGAGACCGCTCGGCTCGCCTCGCCGCTGCGGCGGAACGGCGCGCGGGACGAGCTCGCCCGCGCGCGCATACGGCGTCATCCCGACGGGACGCTGCTCGAGCCGCTGACGGGACAGGAGTCGCACATGATCTCCCGTGCCGCCGGCGCCGACGCGCTCGTGCTCGTCCCCTCGGGGCAGGGCGAGCTTGCCGCCGGTGCGAACGTGCACTACCTCCGGCTCGGCTAGGAGCTGATCAGCTTTCGGCCGCGTCGCGCTCGCCGCCCGCGCCGGTGAGCACACGGAGCGGCCGCCTCGGCCGCCGGTTGCGGGTGGTGGCATAGGGCGCGTATCGCCCCACGGCCAGCGCGGTCAACTGCGCCGCGACCGCAAGCCAGGCGAACGCGAGTGCGACCACGATCCAGGGGACGTAGCCGACCGAGACGAGCGAGAGCAGGTACCACGGCGTCTCGAGCCCGAGCCCGAGCCGGGTCGAGAACGAGAGCAGCAGCAGCAGCGGCCCGGCGAAGCCGAGCACCAGCAGCGCGCCGCGCGCGAGCTGTCCCGACGCGTGGGCCTGCGGCAGCCAGAGCCAGGCGTAGAGCGAGGGCAGGAGGTAGACGAGCGAGAACGGATTCGTGGCGACGACGAGCAGCGCGATCAGGCCGAGCCCGAGCAACGCGACTGTGTGCCCTGCGAGCGTCTCCTCCGGTCGCGCTGGTCGGCGGGGGATCAGACGCTCGCGGGCGACGAGCCAGCCGGCGAACAGGAGCACGCCGAGGACGCCGAGTACGACCGGCGAGGGCGTGTACAGATTCGGATCCGGTGGCAAGGGACGCGCCTCGCCCGTTGGGAAGGCGCCGAGCAGCGCCGCGACGAAGACGAGTGCGGCTGCGTATCCCCAGAAGTAGAGCCGCCCGCGCAGGCTCCGGGCTGCGGGCGCCAGGGGGATCCGGCGGCGTCGGCAGTGCGCGAAGAGGTCGATCGTGCCGATCAGGAACGGCAGCAGCGCGGTCAGCAGGACGAGCTCGATCGCCCAGCCGCGGATGATGCGGGTGCCGAGGTAGACGTAGCTCGTGGTGCCCTGGGCGAGCTCGAGGCCGGCGTCGAGCGAGCCGATCAGGTTCTGCGCGGCGCGTCCGAGGTCGGCCAACCGTTGCGCGCGGAACGCGTCGTCGTCGAACGGCGTCTGGTCGGCCTGCGCGGCGCTGTCGGGGAGCGTCGTCACGGTCAGCGCGGGGATGCCGCGGGCAACGAACGGCCCCTGCTCGCCGAGCGTGAACGGGAAGCCCAGGTCGAGCAGCTGGCGCAGCGCCGAGTCGCGCGCGGGCTCCGCGCCGGACTGTTCCAGCACCCGGGTCGCAGCGGTGCGGACGAGCGAGGCGGAGGGGGAGCGCGCGGTATCGCCTGCGATCAGGAGGCGTGGAAGGCCGGGGCCGGCAATCGCGTCGAGGCTGATCACGGCGAGCGCGTTGTCCCGATACGGAGAGCTCTGTGCGAAGTGCGCCGCGCCGAGAGCGCCGAACGCTCCGCCGTCGGTCGAGACGAAGACGAGCGTGTGCGCGGGTTGCGCCCGCACGAGCGTCGCACCGCCGACCGATGCGTACGAGCGCGCGAGCTCGATCAGCGCTCCCGTGCCGGCTGCGTTGTCGTTCGCACCCCTGCTCTCGCCGCCGTTGTCGCGGTGTGCAGTGATCACGATCGCGCGCTGCGAGGCACCGCGCACGACGGTGACGAGGTTCTGCAGCTCCACGTCCCCGCGACCCGGAATCTGCGCTGTGAAGCGCTCCACCTGGGGCGGTTCGAAGCCGTAGAGCTCGAATTGCTCGGAGACCCAGCCGGCCGCGCCGAGCCCGCCGGGAGAGCCAGGCGACCGGTCGGGATACTCGCGTGCCAGCTCGCGGGCGAACTGCTCGGCGACGACGGCGTCGAAGGTCGTCGGCAATGTCGGCGGCGGCAGCGGCTGCGGCCTCGCGACGCTGAAGGCCGCCAGCAGGAGCGGGAGGGCGACGAACAGCCACGTTCCGCGCACGAGGCGGGCGTTCACGGGCCGCTCGACGGAGCCGCGGCGTGGGCGCCCGCGCGTCGGGAGCGCTCGTCTGGGCGGCGCCATTGCACCGGCCAGTGTAAGGAACGCCGCGGCCATCTCTAGCATTCGGTCATGGCGGAGACGTCGACCATCCTGCTCGTCGACGACGAGGACTCCGTCCAGAAGCTCCTGACCTATCCGCTCGAGCGCGACGGCTTCAAGGTCGTGCATGCCCGGGACGGCGAGGAGGCGCTCGCGCGCTTCGCCGAAGAGGACGTCGATCTCGTCGTGCTCGACCTGATGCTGCCGCGGCTGGACGGGCTCGAGGTCTGCAAGCGCCTGCGCGCCGAGAGCACGGTGCCGATCATCATGCTCACCGCCCGCGACGACGAGCTGGACAAGGTGCTCGGCCTCGAGCTCGGGGCGGACGACTACATCACGAAGCCGTTCTCGATCCGCGAGTTCCGCAGCCGCGTACGAGCGCTGCTGCGCCGGGCCGCCGCGCCGCGACCCGGCGAGCGCCGTGACGACGAAGTGATCGAGGCGGGCGAGCTGACCATCGACGTTCCGCGCCGGACGGTCGAGGTCCGCGGCGAGGAGGCGCAGCTGACCTTCGTCGAGTTCGAGCTCCTCCGCGTCCTCGCCGGCGCGCCGGGGCGTGTCTTCTCGCGTCGGCAGCTGCTCGAGCGCCTGCGCGGCGGCGCCGACTACCGCGAGCCGCGCACGATCGACGTCCACGTCCGCCACCTCCGGGAGAAGATCGAGCAGGACCCGCACGAGCCGAAGCTGATCCTGACGGTGCGCGGGGTCGGCTACCGCTTCCGGGAGCGCTGATGCCCGGGCGCCGCTCCCGCTTTCGCGGGATCCGCTTCCGCCTGGCGCTGGCGCTCCTCGTCGTCGTCGCGGGCTCGCTCGGCGTCGTCTACCTGATCGTCGTCCCCTCGCTCGAGGCGGAGCTCGTCAACGCGAAGCTCGATCAGCTCGAGGAGGACGCGCGCACGGTCGCGCGCAACTACGAGAACGAGGTCGGCAGCGAGCAGCAGTTCGCCGAGCAGGCCGCCTCGGTCTTCCAGGCCCGGGTCGTGATCTACTCGATCCTCCAGAACCAGCCGTTCATCTTCGGCGACTCGAACACGACGTCGTCGCTCGACGTGGCGCGGAACCCGACTGCGGTCCGGGCGACGCGCACACGAGTGGTCGAGCGCGGCACCGTCGAGCGTCGCGGCCGCCGCTTCGCCGAGGTCGCGGTGCCGCTCGAGGATGAGGGCGTCGTGCTCCTGCTCAGCGATTCGCTCGCCGACCCGATCTCGAGCCTGAAGCTGATCCAGCGGCGTTTGCTCTTCGCCGGCCTGATCGGCCTCCTGTTCGCCGTCGTCGTCGGCTATCTGGCCGCGTCGGTGCACGCGAAGCGGATCCGGCGCCTCGAGCGCGCAGCCGAGCGGATCGCAGGCGGGCGCTTCGACGAGCCCGTGATCGACACCGGCAACGACGAGCTCGGCGATCTCGCGAACGCCTTCGAGCGCATGCGCGGGCGGCTCGGCCAGCTCGACCGCGCCCGGAGCGAGTTCATCGCCAACGCGTCGCACGAGCTGCGGACACCGCTCTTCTCCCTGGGCGGCTTCCTCGAGCTGATGGCGGACGAGGACGTCGACGAGGCGACCCGGCAGGAGTTCCTCGAGACGATGCGTGAGCAAGTCGAGCGCCTCGCGAAGCTCGCCACGGACCTGCTCGATCTCTCTCGGCTCGACGCCGGCCGGATGCACGTCGAGCATGAGCCGGTCGACCTCGGCGAGGTGGCGCGGGTGGTCTGCGCCGAATTCAGCGCAGTCGCCGAGCGGAAGCGACACGTCGTCGATGCCGTCGTGCAGGGTCGCCCCGTCGCCCGTGCCGACGAGTTGCGCGTGCTTCAGGTCGTCCGGGCCCTCCTCGACAACGCGCTCACGCACACGCCCGAGGGCACGCGGGTGATGCTGCGTGCCTGGGCGGACCGCGAGCACGCCCTGCTCGAGGTCGAGGACGACGGGCCGGGGATCGGACCGGAGCACGCGGCTCACGTGTTCGACCGCTTCTACCGCGGCGACGGCACGATTGCGTCGGGCAGCGGCCTCGGACTCGCGATCGCGCGCGAGCTCGTGCAGATGATGGGCGGCGAGGTCGTCCTCGACTCGCGCCCCGGACGGACGGCGGTGCGCGTCGTGCTCGGTGCGGCGCCCACATCCGTCACGGCGGAGCCGGCCGAGTCCGTTTTCACGTGAAAACGGTGAGGTCGTCGCTACAGTGAGCCACATGCGCACCGGTGCTCTCGCAGCCGTGTCGATCGTGGCCGCGGGTCTCGGCGCCGCCGTCGTGCTCGTGATCGGCTCGCTCGCCGGCTGGCTCGGCGGCGACGGCGGGGTCCGCACCGTCGTCGTCCCGACTGTGCAGGCCGAGTCCGGGGCGGTCGCGCCGACCTCGGCGCCGCTGCTGGGCAACGGCTTCGATCCGGCGCGAATCTACGCGAACCGCTCCGAGGGCGTCGTCACGATCTACTCCTACTTCCCGAACGGCCAGCGGGCGCAGGGCTCGGGCTTCATCGTCTCCTCGGAGGGGCACATCCTGACCAACTCGCACGTCGTCACGAACTCGGGTGCCGAGGCGTCGACGGTGAGGGGAGCGGACCGCATCTACGTCGTCTTCCACGACGGCGACCGGATCCCGGGCTCGATCGTCGGCTGGGATCTCTTCAACGACACCGGCCTCGTCAAGGTCGATCCGAAGGATCACGCCGTCGTGCCCGTCCCGCTCGGCGACTCGAGCCGCGTCGTCGTCGGGGAGCCGGTGGCGGCGATCGGCAGCCCGTTCGGACAGGAGAGCTCGCTCGCCGTCGGCGTCGTCTCCGCCACGGAGCGCTCGATCGACTCGCTCACCTCCGCCTACGACGTCTCGGATGCGATCCAGATCGACGCTCCGATCAACCACGGCAACTCGGGCGGGCCGCTCCTCGACGCGCGCGGCCGCGTGATCGGGATCAACGCGCAGATCCGCTCCGACTCGGGCAACGCCGAGGGCGTCGGCTTCGCGATCCCGATCAACTCGGCACGCCGCTCGATGGAGCAGCTGATCGCGACCGGCAAGGTCGCCTACGCCTACGTCGGTGTGACGACGCAGGACGTGACGCCCGCGATCTCGCGCCGCTACGGGCTCGGGGCGCCGCGCGGCGCCCTGATCCAGGCGGTCGTCGACGGTGCGCCCGCCGAGCGTGCCGGCCTGCGCGGCTCGTCGAACCAGGAGGTCTTCAACGGGATCCCGATCAACATCGGCGGCGACCTGATCGTCGGCTTCGCGGGTCGCAAAGTCGAGCGTGCGGCCGACATCGCCCGCATCGTGACCGACAGCCTCCGGCCCGGCCAGACCGTCTCTGTGGTCGTGCTGCGGCGTGGCGACGGCAAGCGCGAGACGGTGCGCGTCCGTCTGGTGGAGCGTCCGGTCAACCCGACGCGGTAGCCCGGTTTAGATCCCGCTGATTCCGGACATACTCGCGTCAGGAGTTGCGAGGGTTCGGAAGCTTTCGGTAGATACTCGATGCCAGCACATTTGTCAAAGGACGATTTGGGCCGGACCGTCCGGCTGACGATCCCGGCGAAGGCCGAGTACATCACGCTGTCGCGGCTCGCCCTTGCCGGGCTCTCGCGCGTGCGGGCGTTTCCCGACGAGACGCTGGCCGACCTGAAGCTCGCGCTCACCGAGGCCTGCTCGAACTCGGTCCGCCATGCGTACGGCGACGGCGAGGGCCACGTCGACATCAGCTTCGAGCTCCGCGACGACCGGCTGATCGTCGAGGTTGCCGACGACGGCTCCGGCTTCGAGCACGACGCGGCGCCGACGGGCGGCGACGACGAGCTGGCCGAGGGTGGCCTCGGGATTGCGATCATCCGCTCGGTCGCGGACGAGGTCGAGATCGGTGGCGGTCCGAGCGGCAAGGGCTCTCGCCTCCGCTTCGTCAAACTGCTCTAGGCTCGCGGCCCATGAGCGAACGGCGGAAGTTGATCGTCGTCTCGAACCGCGGTCCGATCGCCTATGACCGCGTGAACGGCGAGCGGGTCGCCCGGCGAGGCGCCGGCGGCCTCGTGACGGCGCTCGCCCCGCTCGTCTCCCGTCACGACGTGACGTGGATCGCGAGCGCGATCTCGGAGGAGGACCGCGCCGTCGCTGTGGCGGGGACGGTCGGCGAGACCGCGCGCGACGGCTCCCGCTACCGGCTTCGGCTCGTCGCACATGATCCTCCCGCGTACGACCTCTACTACAACGTGATCGCGAACCCTGCGCTCTGGTTCGTGCAGCACGGGCTTTGGGAGCTGAAGCAGGATCCCGGGCGCGATCTCGGCGAGGCGTGGGCGGACGGCTACGTTCCGGTCAACCGCACCTTCGCGGACGCCGTCGTCGAGGAGCTCGAGCACGAGCCTGCGGCTGCGGTGCTCTTCCACGACTATCACCTCTACCTGGCGCCCGCGCTCGTCCGCGAACGGCGACCGGAGACCGCGCTGGCGCACTTCACGCACATCCCCTGGGTCGGCGGCGAGGAATGGTCGGCCCTGCCGGAGTCGATCGTTCGCCCCATCCACGAAGGCCTGCTCGCGTGCGACGTCGCCGGCTTCCATACCCGTCGCTGGCGGGGCGCTTTCCTCGACTCCTGCCGCAGCCTCGGGCTCGAGCCCGACGAGCGCCGTGTCACCGCACATCCGATCTCGATCGATCCGGCCGAGTTCGAAGCAATGGCCAGAAGTGAGCCCGTGCTCGCTCGCGAGCGGGAGCTGGAGTCAGAGCGTCCCGAACTGCTGATCCTGCGCGTCGACCGCACCGACCCGTCCAAGAACGTCCCACGGGGGCTCGAGGCGTTCCGACTCCTGCTCGAGCGCCGGCCCGACCTGCGCGGCCGCGTGGGCATGCTCGCGCTGCTCGACGCGTCCCGCCAGGAGATTCCCGAGTACGTGGCGGAGCTCCGCCGAATCGAGGCGGCTGCGGCGAGGGTCGAGGCCGACTTCCCCGGCGCGCTGACGCTCCGCGTCGCCGACGATTTTCCGGCCTCGATCGCCGCCTACAAGCAGTTCGACGTCCTGCTCGTGAACGCCGTCATGGACGGCCTCAACCTGGTGGCGAAGGAAGCCCCCTTCGTCAACGAGCGCAGCGGTGTTGTTGTCTTATCAGTCAACGCCGGAGCGTACGAGGAACTCCGCGACTGGGTCGTCCCCGTCGATCCGTTCGACGTCGCCGCAATCGCGGCTGCGCTCGAGGACGCGCTCGCGCTCGGCGTGGACGAGCGCCGCGCGCGGCGGGAGGCGATTCGGGCAAACGTGGTCGAGCACGATCTCGAGGCGTGGATCGCGGCGCAGCTGGCCGATCTCGACGGCGCGAGTAGCATTCGCCGGCGATGACCGACCTCTCGCATGTGGACGAATCCGGCGCGGTCCGCATGGTCGACGTCGGCGGCAAGCCGCTCTCGCGCCGCCGAGCGGTCGCGCGCGCCTCGGTGCGGATGGCGGCCGCCACCGCGCAGAGGCTCGGCGAGCTGCCGAAGGGCGACGCGCTGACCACGGCCCAGCTGGCGGGGATCATGGCCGCGAAGCGGACGAGCGACCTGATTCCGCTCTGCCATCCGCTCCCGCTTTCGCACATCGAGGTCTCGCTGGCGGTCGTCGCGGACGGCGTCGAGATCACCGCTGCCGCCGAGACGACCGCGCAGACCGGCGTCGAGATGGAGGCGCTCACCGCCGTGTCCGTCGCGGCCCTGACGGTCTACGACATGGCGAAGGCGATCGACAGGGAGTTGACGATCGCCGAGGTGACGCTCGTCGAGAAGACCAAGGAGGTCGTGTGAAGGCCGCCGTCCTGACCGTTTCGGACGGCGTCGTCGCCGGCACCCGCGAGGACAAGAGCGGCGACATTCTCGCGGAGCTGCTCGCGGGCGACGGCTACGAGGTCGCGCGTCGGGTCGTTCCGGACGAGGCCGGTGAGATCGCCGCTGCGATCAGCGCGCTCGCCGGGGTGGCCGCGGTCGTGCTCACGACCGGTGGCACCGGCGTCGCGCCGCGAGACGTCACCCCGGAGGCGACGCGCGCGGTGATCGACCGCGAGGCGCCCGGGATCGCAGAGGCGATTCGCGCCGACTCGCTGACCAGGACGCCGCACGCGCTGCTTTCGCGGGGGGTCGCCGGGATCCACGCGCGCACCCTCGTCGTCAACCTGCCGGGCTCGCCGGGCGGTTGCCGAGACGGTTACGCGGTCCTGCAGCCGGCGCTCGCGCACGCGCTCGGCCTGCTCGCCGAGGCCGAGACGGCGCACGAGCAGACATGAGCGCGACCGCCGTCTCGCTGCCGCGCCGCTTCGCCTCGCTCGTGAAGCTCGAGCACACGGTCTTCGCGCTCCCGTTCGCCTACGTGGGGATGCTGCTCGCGCTGGGCGAAGCTCCGTCGGCGGCGGAGTGGGTGTGGGTGACGCTCGCGATGGTCGGCGCGCGAACACTGGCGATGGGCTTGAACCGGCTGATCGACGCCGAGGTCGACGCCCACAACCCGCGGACGGCGGCCCGTGAGCTTCCCGCCGGAACGCTCACGCGGGGGCACGTCGTGGCCCTCTGCGCCGGCGCGCTCGCGCTCTTCCTCGTCGCCGTCTCCCAGCTCGACCCCCTCGTGCGCTGGCTCTGGCCGATCCCGGTGTTCTTCTTCGTCGTCTACCCGTACCTGAAGCGCGTCACGTGGCTCTGCCACGTCTGGCTGGGCGCGTCGCTCGGCCTGGCGCCCGTCGGCGCGTGGGCTGCCGTCACCGGCGAGCTGCCGTGGCAGGCGTGGGCGCTCGGCGGAGCGGTGGCGCTCTGGGTCGCCGGCTTCGACTTCTTCTACTCGCTCTTCGATCTCGAACACGACCGCGAGCAGAGGCTGCACTCGTGGGCGACGCGCTTCGGCGAGGCCGGCGTGTTCGCCGGAGCGCGCCTGTTCCACGTCGGCACCGTCGCCCTGCTCTCGCTTGCGGGGCTCGGTCTCGACGTCGGCGCGTTCTACTGGCTCGGCGTCGCCGCGGTGGCGGTGTTGCTCGGGTACGAGCACTCGCTCGTACGGCCCGGCGACCTGCGGCGGCTCAACGCCGCCTTCTTCACCGTCAACGGCGTCATCAGCATCGTCTTCCTCTGCTTCGTCCTCGCCGACGTGCTCCTGTGATCGCTGCCCGCGCCGTCGAGAAGCGCTACGGGCGCCGGCGCGCGCTACGGCCGCTCGACTTCCGGCTCGCGCGCGGGGGCTTCCTCGTCGTCACCGGCCCGAACGGATCCGGCAAGACGACGCTGCTGCGCCTCGTTGCCGGTCTGGCGGCGCCGAGCGGGGGCGAGCTCGATGTCGACGCCGGGCGTGGGGCGCTCGGCTATCTCGGCCACGAACCGCTCCTCTACCGCGACCTGAGCGCGTTCGAGAACCTCGACCTCTATGGCCGGCTCTACCGGGTGGCGGAACGGCGAGAGCGGATCGGGATGCTGCTCGAGCGCTACGGCCTCTGGGACGTACGAGCCGAGCGGGTGGCGTCGTACTCGCGCGGGATGACACAGCGCCTCGCGCTTTGCCGAGCGCTCCTGCACGAGCCGGCGCTGCTCGTCCTCGACGAGCCGTTCACCGCGCTCGACGCCGAGGGCGCCGAGCTTCTCGACCGCCAGCTCGCGGAGCTCGCCGGCACCGCGACGGTTGTGCTCACGACGCACGACCCCGCGCGGGTCGAGCCGCTCGCCTCCGGCCGGCTGGCGCTGGCGTGAGCTACTTCGCCGACGTCGCCGCGCTGGCGCGGAAGGATCTGCGGCTCGAGCTGCGGGCGCGGGACACGCTGCCCGCGATGCTGCTGTTCGTGCTCTCGACACTCGTCGTCTTCCACTTCGCGCTGCCGACCGGGGCGGACGAGGTCGCGGCGCACGGCCTGCTCTGGGTCGCGCTCGTCTTCACCGCGCTGCTCGGGCTCGCGCGCGCCTGGGCGCCCGAGCGAGAAGGCGGCGCGCTCGACGGGCTCGTGCTCGCTCCTTCCGACCGGAGCGCCATCTGGCTCGGCAAGTCTGCGGCCGTCTTCGTCTTCCTGGGACTGATCGAGCTCGTCGCGCTGCCTGCGTTCGCGCTCTTCTTCTCACCGCTGCAAGCAGAAGGGATGCTCGGCGTCTTGCTCGCGAACATCGGCATCTGTGCGGTCGGCACGCTCCTGGCGGCGATGGCGGCGGCGAGCCGCACACGCGAGCTGATCCTGCCGCTGCTCTTCCTGCCGCTCGCGATCCCGCTCGTCGTCGGCGGAGTCGGCTCGAGCGTCTCGACCGACCCCGGCCGCTACCTCATGTTTCTCGGTCTGTACGACGCCGTCTTCGCGATACTGTGCTGGGCGTCCTTTGAGTACGTCGTCTCCGAATAGCAGGTTCTCTCTCGTCTCGGTTCCGGCGCTCGCGGCGCTCTCCGCGGCGCTCGTCGGGCTGGCCATCGTGCTCGCCTTCTGGGTCGCCCCCGAGGATGCCGACCAGGGGATCTCGCAGAAGATCTTCTACTTCCACGTTCCGATCGCGCTGACCGCATATGCCTGCTTCGGCTGGGGCGCGTGGAAAGCGTTGCGGCTGCTGTGGAAGGGCCGCGAGCGCTACGACCTCGAGAGCTACGTCGCCATCCACCAGGGCACGATCTTCGGAGCGCTGACGCTGGCGACGGGGTCGATCTGGGCGAAGGCGTCCTGGGGGCACTGGTGGGTCTGGGACTCGAACCAGCTCGTCCTCTTCCTCGTCCTCTTCCTCTTCTACTCGGCCTACTTCATGCTCCGCTTCTCGATCGAGGAGGGGCCGCGGCGCGCGAACGTCTCCGCTGTCTATGCGCTCTTCGGGGTTGCGCTGATCCCGGTCAGCTTCTTCGCGATCCGGCTGGCCGAGGACTTCATCCACCCGACCACGTTCACGCGCGACGGGCCGCAGATGACCGGGACGATGTTCTTCGCCTTCTGCGTCTGCTGGCTCGCGATCACACTGCTCGCGTACACGCTCTACCGGGTCGAGCTGCTCGGGAAGCGGCTCGACAGCAACCTGCGGGAGCTCAGGGAAGCGCTCTCGTGAGCCAGGGCGACTACGTCGTGGCGGCGTACGCGATCGTCTTCGTGACCCTGCTCGTCTACGTCGCGATCATCGCCGCCAAGCTCTCCCGGCTCGAGCGCGAGACGGGCGAGCTCGCGGAACTGGCGCGGCGGCGCCGGTCTGATGGCTGAGTTCCTCGTCGTCCCGGCGCTGCTCGCCTACGGAGAGGCCGCGTTTGCCTATGCGGGCGAGCTGCGCGGGCCTGGTCTCGCGGGCCGGCTCGCCACCTGGGGCGTCCGTCTCGGCTGGCTCGCGCAGACCGCCCTGATCGTCGGCCAGGGTGTCTCCGCGGAGGGATTCCCGTGGGGGACGTGGGCCGGCGCGCTCAATCTTTTCGTCTGGTTCGTCGTCGGCGCGTACCTGATCTGGGGCTGCACGCCCCGCTACCGGCTGCTCGGGCTGACGGTGATGCCGGTGGCCGCGGCTCTGCTCGCGCTCGCGTGGGCGGGAGGCGGTACGACTCTCGACGAGGGCGATCGCTCCGGCATCGTCCTCGCCGTCCACGCCGTGCTGATGCTGGCGGGCTTCGCCGGGCTGACGCTCGCCGCGGGGATGGCCTCGATGTACCTCTGGCAGGAGCGGAGGCTGAAGCGGCACGAACGGAGTGTCCTGCGCGTCCGGATGCCGCCGCTCGACGCGCTCGACCGGCTCGCGGCCAGGACGGTGCTCGGCTCGCTCGTCGTGCTGACGCTCGGAATCGGCGTCGGCGCCGCCAGCTTCGAGCGCGGCGATCTCGACGCGGCGATGGTCGTCACGCTCCTGATCCTCGGCGTGTACTCGGCGCTGCTCGTCCTCCGGCACGAAGGCCGAAGGGGTCGCCGCGCCGCCCTGCTGAACCTCGCCGGGTTCGCGCTCGTCGCCGTGGTCCTCCCCTTGACCCACTTCGCGGCATGAAGCTGACCCTCGCAGGCGTGTCGCACCACAGGGCTCCGATCGAGCTGCGCGAGCGGGTCGCGCTCGACCTCGACGCGTGCCGGTCGCTCGCCGAGCGTCTGGAGGGCGAGGCGGTCGTCCTCTCCACCTGCAACCGCACCGAGCTCTACCTCGCTCGGGACGAGCATGCGGAGGCGCTTGCGGTGGGGACGCTCGCAGAGCTCGCAGGCGACCGGGGCGACGACCTCTCCGCCGCGCTCTATCGCCTCCGGGACGAGGCGGCGGCGCTCCACCTCTTCCGCGTCGCCGCCGGTCTCGACTCGCTCGTTCCCGGCGAGGGCGAGATCCTCGGCCAGGTACGGACGGCGTTCGAGGCAGGCTCGGCTGGGCCCTTCCTCGACAAGCTCTTCCGCCAGGCTCTCCACGCGGGCCGACGTGTCCGCCTCGAGACGGCGATCAGCGAGAGCCCGGCGTCGGTGCCGTCGGCGGCGGCCGCACTGGCGCAGCAGGTCTTCGACGACCTCACCGGCCGGCGGGTGCTCGTGCTCGGCGCCGGGAAGATCAGCGAGGCGACCGCGCGGAATCTGGTCTCGCGCGGCGCGGAGGTGGCCGTCGTCGCCAACCGGACGCTGGCGCACGGAGAGGAGCTGGCGCAGCGGCTTCGGGCGCAGGCGGTCGAGCTCGACGCGATCGGGGCCGAGCTCGAGCTGGCCGACGTTGTCGTCTCGGCCACGAGCGCGTCCGATCACGTGCTGACGCGCGACGTGGTCGCCGCCGCCCTCCGTGCCCGAAAGGGCCGTCCCTTGCTGCTCGTCGATCTGGCCGTGCCGCGTGATCTCGACCCCGCGATCAACGAGCTCGACGGCTGCTTCCTCTACGACGTCGACGACCTCGAGGCCGTCGTCGCCGAGACGATCTCCGGCCGCCGGACCGAGGCGGCGCGGGCGGAGCGCCTGGTCGCCGACGAGGCCGATCGCTTCCGCGAGTGGCAGGCTGCGCTGGACGTCGTCCCGACGATCGCGTCGCTGCGGGCGCTGGCCGAGGAGATCCGCGACAGCGAGCTCGCCCGAGCAGGCGGGAGGCTCTCCGAGAGCGAGCGCAGGCATGTCGAATCGGTGACCTCCCAGATCCTCGCGAAGCTGCTGCACCTGCCGACAATCCGTATGAAAGAGGCCGCCGCGGCAGCCGACGGGGTGGTCTATGCTGACGTCGTGAGGCATCTGTTCGGGCTCGAGGAGGAGGAGCGGCGGCGTTGAACACGCGCTTTCTCACCGGTCGTCCGCTGCCCCTCCAGGTGCCGACCGCGTTCGTGCGGATCCGGCCGACAAGTGCGACCGGGGTTCGCGGCTGCGGCGAGATGCGGCCCGCGTCGCGGCGAAGCTGTGCTCATCCGCGTCGGCTCCCGCGGCAGTAGGCTCGCGCTCACCCAGGCGGAGCAGGCGGCCGAGAGGCTCCGTGCGGGATGTGGCGAAACTGCGATCGAGATCGCGCTCGTGCCGATCACGACGGCGGGCGACCGCGACCGGACGAAGCCGTTCGGCGAGATCGGCTCGCGCGGCGTCTTCGTCAAGGAGCTCGAGGAGGCGCTGCTCGAGGGTCGGATCGACGTCGCCGTGCACTCGGCCAAGGACATGACCGCGAGCGACCCCGAGGGCCTCGTCGTGGGGGCGTATCCGCCGCGCGAGGACCCGCGCGACGCACTCTGCGGCGCGGGCCGGCTCCAGGCCGGAATGCGCGTCGGAACGGCGTCGGTGCGGCGGCGCGCGCAGCTGCTCGCGCTCGAGCCGGAGCTCTCGATCGAACCGCTGCGCGGCAACATCGACACGCGGCTGCGCAAGCGGGGCGAGCGCGGTCTCGACGCGGTCGTGCTGGCCGCGTGCGGGCTCGACCGGCTCGGCCTCGGCGGCGAGATCGGCCACCGCTTCGAGCCGGACGAGCTGCTCCCCGAGGCGGGCCAGGGCTCGCTGGCGCTGCAGGTGCGGGCGGGGGAGGAGTCGCTCGTCGCAGCAGCTGACGACCCCGAGACGAGGCGACGGGTCGAGGCGGAGCGGCGCTGCGTCGCGCTGATCGGCGGCGGTTGCCTCGCGCCGGTCGCCGCCTTCCACGACGGCACGTCTCTGACGGCGCTCGTCGCCGACGAGGACGGCGTCTGGATCGAGCGGCGTACGGGTGCCGACCCGGAGGCCGTCGCCGCCGAGCTGCTCGCCTTCGTCTCGTGAGAATCGTCGTCACCCGGCCGGAGGGGCAGGAGGAGGAGCTCGTGAGCGGCCTCGTCGCGCTTCGCCACGACGTTGTCCACTGCCCGTTGCTCGCGATCGAGCAGCTCGGGGACAGTCCCGTGGACGTGTCAGGTTACGGCTGGGTGATCGTCACGAGCGTCAACGGCGCCAGGGAGCTGCGGCGGCGGATGACGGGAACCCCGGAGCGTGTCGCCGCGATCGGCCGCGCGACCGCCGAGGCGTTCGGCGGCGCCGACCTCGTCCCGGCAGTGTCGACGCAGGAGGGGCTGCTCGCCGAGTTGCCGCGCCCCGCCGGACGTGTCCTCTTCGCCGGCGCCGAGGGAGCGCGGACACTGCTCGCCGATGAGCTGGGCGCCGACGTCGTCGCCCTCTACCGGACCCGCGAGCTGACCCCGCCCGAGCCGCCCGAGGGGGATCTCGTCGTGCTCGCGTCGGCATCCGCCGCCCGGGCCTTCGGCCAGCTCGGGGTCGACATCCCGGCGATCAGCATCGGCCCCCAGACGACGCTGGCGGCGAGGGAGGCCGGCGTCGAGGTGGTGCGCGAGGCGGAGACGCACGACGTCGCGGGCCTCTTGGCAGCGATAGGCTCCGCCGGGTGTTCGTCACCTTCCTGAGCGACTTCGGGCTCCAGGACGATTTCGTCGGCACCTGCCACGGCGTGATCAAGCGGATCGCGCCCGAGGCGCAGATCATCGACATCACGCATGGGATCCCGCCGCAGCAGATCCTGCAGGGTGCGCTCGTGCTCGCGAACACGATCTCGTACATGCCGGTCGGCTCACACCTGGCCGTCGTCGACCCGGGCGTCGGCGGCGCGCGTCGGCCGCTCGCGCTGCGCGACCTGGAGGGCCGCTGCTTCGTCGGCCCGGACAACGGCCTGTTGATCCCGGCGGCCGAGCGGGCCGGGATCGAGGCTGCGCACGAGCTCGCGAACCCGGACTACGCGCTCGACACGATCTCGCGGACGTTCCACGGCCGCGACCTGTTCGCACCGGCGGCGGCGCACCTCGCCGCTGGCGTGGCGATCGGCGAGCTCGGCCCGCCGGTCGACCCCGACGCGCTGGTCCGGCTCGACCTGCCGCAGCCCGAGCTGCGTGCCGACCGGATCATCGCGACGATCCTCTACGTCGACGCGTTCGGGAACATCGCGCTCAACGTCACCCGCGAGCACGTGAACGAAGCAGGGATCGTGCCCGGCACGCAGGTCGAGCTCGACCTCGCCGGTGAGCGCGTCTATGCGGTTGCGGCGCGAACGTTCGCGGACGCCCGGCCAGGCGACATCATGCTCTACGAGGACAGCTACCGGAACATGTCCGTCGCGATCTCGAACGGCAATGCGGCCGAGATGCTGCACGCACGCGCCGGCCAGCCGATCAGGATCAACGTCGGCCGGTTATGAGTTGCGGCGGCGGACTCGGTCTGTAAGTCTCCGCCCCACAAGGACGTTCGCGGAGCGGTCACTCCGTCCCGAACGTCCTTCTTTCGTGTCTGTCAGCACACCTCGAAGACGTGGGCAGGGCGGTCGCGAGTCGGCAGCGTGCGCTCGCCGAGGTCTCGGATGTCCAGCTCATGGAGCTCGCCCTCGAGAAGTGCCTCGGCGGCATGTGAGACGAGGATCTGCCCGGGCTTTGCTGTGGCGCACAGGCCGAAGCAGTGCATTGCGACGGAGCCGAATGTGCGACCGCTGGGGTCGGGTGTGCGGCCGGAATGCACGGCGATTCGAACATCGGGCGGCTCGAGGTGAAGGGCCCAGCGTTCCCGTCGCAGCGTTTCCCGGATCCGCACGGCGGCGCGCAACGCGTCACGCGGCCGAGTGAACGTGGCCAGGACACCGTCCCCCGCAAGCTCTACCTCGCGGCCCCCTTCCCCACGCACGCCTTCGACGACGAAGTCCTGGTAGCTGCGGGTCACGATCGCGGCATCCTCGTCGCCAAGCGCGGCGAGTATGTGCCGCCAACCGACGAGGTCGGTCCGCAGAAGCGTGATCAAGACCGGGAGCGGGCCCGCTGCGTCGAGCGTCTTCAACAGCGGGAACGCCGACGGTAGACCCGAGACGTCGAGCTGGAAGAGCCGCTGCGGACGCTCAATGTCCTTCAGCCGGTGCTCACCGAGATCGTGCAGCTCGACATCCTCGAGCCGCAGGTCCTCGATGATCCCGGCGGTGGCGTTCGAGAGCAGGATCTGGCCACCGTGACCGGCCGCGCAAATGCGGGCGGCTCGGTGCACGCCGACGCCCACATAGCCTTCGTCCGTCAGGAACGGCTCCGCTGAATGGATGCCCATGCGTACGCGCAGGGGCGCCTCGACGTTCTCGGACGCGTGCAGCGCGCGCTGCGCCGCGATCGCCGCGGCAACGGCGTCGCCGGCTCGCTCGAACGCGACGAAGAACCCGTCGCCGGCCGTATCGATCTCGCAGCCGTCGTATTCCGCCAGAGCCGCGCGGATCGCCGTGTGATGCGCCGCCCGGACCGCCCCGAAGTCAGTTCCGAGCTTCCTGACGAGCTCGGTCGAGCTCTCGATGTCGGTGAACAGGAAGGTGACCGTGCCCGACGGAAGCGGCGGCATGTCCACGTGGCGATCGTCGCAAAGAGCGGCCGCTGCCGCAATCTCACGAGAGCGGCGGGCGCAAACTCGCCCAGGGGCGCGCAGCCTCGAGCTGCGAGCAGACCCGGAAGAGCACTGCTTCGCCGAGCGGCGGGCCGACGAGCTGGACGCCGATCGGAACGCCGTCATCCGTCCAGTGGAGCGGCAGCGAGGCGGCCGGCTGGCCGGTGACGTTGAACGCCGCGGTGAACGGGGTGAAGCGTGCGGCGCGGTCGAACTGCTCGCGCGGGTCCTCGGGCTCGGTCTCCCAGCCAACCGGCACCGGTGGGAGCGCGAGTGTCGGTGTCAGCAGCAGGTCGTAGTCCGCCCAGAGCGCGGCGATCCGACGCGCCCGTAGCTGCAGGCGGCCGATCGCAGCGGCGTAGGCGGGGCTCGTCGTCGCGAGCGCGCCCTCGAGATACCACTGATTCAGCGGCGAGAGCTGGGTTGGGTCCGCGATCGGGTAGAGCGCCGGGATCGCCTGCCAGACGGGGAGGAAGTCCTCCATCAGCTCCGCGCCGCCCCAGTCGGGTGCCGCCTCGACGAGCTCGTGCCCGAGCGAGGCGAGCAGCTCGGCGGCCTCGCGCGCCGCGGCGGCGCAGACCGGGTCGACCTCGGTGTCGATCGGCGCCTGGGTCGTCAGCGCGATCCGCAGGCGGCCGGGGTCGGCGCCGACCTCCTCCGCAAACGGGCGCTCGGGCGGCGGCGCGGGGAACGGATCGCCCCACTCGTAGCCGGTGACCACGTCGAGGTACGCGGCCGCGTCGGCCACGGTGCGAGCGAGCGGCCCGGTCGTGCCAAGCCCGATCCCGGGCACGAAGGGCGCGTTCGAGATGCGGCCGCGCGACGCCTTGATCCCGAAGAGCCCGCAGCACGAGGCGGGAATCCGGATCGAGCCGCCGCCGTCGGAGCCCTGCGCGATCCCGACGAGGCCAGCTGCGACAGCCGCCGCCGCGCCACCGCTCGAGCCGCCGGCGTTGCGACTGCGATCCCACGGCGTCCGGCACGGCCCGTTCAGCGGCGAGTCGGTGAAGGCGGTTGTGCCGAACTCGGGCGTGTTCGTCTTGCCGAGGACGACGAAGCCGGCGGCACGCGTCTTCGCGACGTGGGCGAGGTCGAAGTCGGGGACGTTCTCGGCGAAGAGCCTGCAGGAGAAGGTCGTCCGGATCCCGGCCGTCGTGTCGAGGTCCTTGAGGGCGATCGGGACGCCGTGGAATGGCGTCGCCGCCGGTGCGTCGGCCTTCGCGCGCGCATCGGCTATCGCCTCCCCGGCGCACACGGTCACGAACGCGCCCAGCTCGGGATCCAGCCGTTCGATCCGCCCGAGGTAGAGCTCGACGAGCTCGACGGGCGAGACCTCACGTTCCCGAATCAGGCGAGCCTGCTCGGTCGCCGGGAGGAACGCGAGCTCGTCCACGCGGCCAGACTACGTGGCGGGCTGCTCCTCGCCGTCATCGTTCGGGAGGCGCGCGCCGATGGCAACGCCTCCGAAGAGCGCGAGCCCGTCCAGCGCCAGCGTCGGCGCGTCAGGGCTCTCGTCCCCCGTCGAGCGCACGTCGGCGCCCCCCGCGACGACCTTCACGCTGGACTCGAGGCGCCAGCCCGGAGGCACGCGGATCGAGACTCCGCCGAAGAGAGCGTGGACGGAGAGGTGTGCCGCCGGTGCGAGCGCCGCCTCGCGCAGGTCGAGGTCGACGCCGCCGAACCAGGCGAGGACAGATCCGCCAGTGAATGCCTGTGCGCGGCTCTTCAGCTGGACTCCGTCGAGGATCGCGGCCAGCGCAACCTCGTTGCTGTCCTCGCCGCCGCGCGAGGGGACGGCACGCTTGGCGACGGCAGCCGCGGCGATGAAGCCCGCGAAGGCGCCGAAGGTCGTCAGCGCAAGTGCGCGGATCGGACGCATCGACCGTCAGCGTAGTGGACTGGGGAGGGAGCGCGAGGCGCCGTCCTCCGAGCTCAGATCCAGTCGAACGTGTCCTGCAGGATCGGCACCGCGAAGTAGAGGACGAACAGCGCCGATGCGACCCACATGAACGGGTGGATCTCGCGCGCCCGACCCTGGGCGGTGCGGGCGACGGTGTAGGCGAGGAAGCCCATCCCGATCCCGTCCGTGATCGAGAACGTGAAGGGCATGATCAGAATCGTCAGCGCCGCACCGAGGCCGATCGCGAAATCGGTGAAGTCGATTCCGGCCAGCTTGCGGCCGTCCTGGCGGCCTTCTGCGTCCTCCTCGGCCTCGGTCAGCGCCGACATCATCAGGAAGCCGACGAGGATCAGCGCCGGCGCCGTCGCTTGCGGCGGCACCATGCCGATGATCGGCGCGATGAACATGAACGGGAAGAAGAGCGCACCTGCGACGACGGCCACCCAGCCGGTCCTGCCGCCGGCGCTGACGCCCGACGCCGACTCGATGTACGTCGTCGCCGAGGAGGTCGACGCAGCTCCCCCCGCGACCGCCGCCAGTGAGTCGACGAGCAGGGGCTTGCGGATGTCCTCCATGCGGCCGGTCTCGTCCAGGTAGCCCGCCGGCTTCCCGACGCCGACGAGGGTGCCCATCGTGTCGAAGAAGTCGGCGAGGAAGAGCGAGAACGCCCACACGATCGCGGAGATGAGTGCGAGGTCGGTGAACGCGTCGAAGTTGAACTCGCCGAGCAGCGAGAGATCGGGGGTCTCGTAGACGTCGCCGGGCCAGGACGCGCCTGCTGTGAAGCCCGCGCCGTTGTCGCTCGCCTCGTTGATGATCGTCGCCAGGACCGTGGTGGCGATGATCCCGAGCAGGAGGTCGCCGCGGACGCCCCGAGCCCGCAGCACGATCGTGAGGACGAGGCCGAACAGCGTCACGAAGACCGGCCACGTGGTCAGGGGTGCGAGGTCGACCACCGTCCCCTCGCCACGGACGACGAGGCCCGAGTTGACGAGACCGATGAACGCAATGAAGAGCCCGATCCCGATCGCGATCGCCTTCTTCAGGTCGAGCGGGATCGCCTCCATGATCCGCTCGCGCATGCCCGTCAGGACGAGGATCGTCACTGCGATTCCCTCGACGACGACGAGCCCCATCGCGGCCGGGAACGACAATCCCTCGCCGGCGACGAGGCCGAACGCGACGACCGCGTTCAGGCCGAGCCCGGGGGCGATCGCATAGGCCTTGTTCGTGTAGAGACCCATCAGGATCGTCATCACGCCGGCGACGAGACACGTCGCGGCGAGCACCTGGTTGAAGGGCAGGCCGATCTCGGAGAGGCCTTCGATCCCGGCGAAGCTGAGGATCTGCGGGTTGACGAAGATGATGTAGGACATGACGACGAAGGTCGTGACGCCGGCCATCGTGTCCCGGCCGAGCGTCGTCTCGTGCCGGTCGAACTTGAAGTACCGCTGGAGGACGCCGCCGCCGTCGGGAGGTGCTGCGGTGCTGGACATGGGCCTCTCCTTTGCCTCGCGATTGAGCCTGCGAAGGTGACTTTGAAAGGCCTGGCGGACGGATCCGCCCCCGGGGTGCTGGACGAAAACTCGACGGCTCGGAAGCGGAGGCGGCGCTCGAGCGTCAGCGTGCGGAAGAGTCGTCGCTTCTGCTCGTTCAGGTCGGCTCAGTACGCCCAGCCGACGTGTGGCAGCGCGGGCAGCTGCCGGCTTCCTCATGGCGCCGTGAACGCCCTCGGCGCGCGGACTCGGTGCCGCCGTCCCTCGTACAAGGGAGACGCTACTGCCGGCGCGCCGCGTCGAGGAGCGCGTCCCAGCGCGAGAGCTTGATCCGCGGCCGGCCGTGCGGCTCGCCGGCGCTCTTCTCGGCCGCGTCGATCGCCTCCCAGCCCGCGTAGAGGACGGCCTCGACGCCGCGTTCGGCGAGCAGGTCCTCGAGCGCTTCGCCGGAACGCCGGGGCAGCGTCCCGGCCCGGGCGTCCTCGAGCAGCAGCTCGACGGTCTCGGTCGCGTCCTTCTTGTTCGTCCCGATCACGCCGCTCGGGCCGCGCTTGATCCAGCCGGCCGCGTAGAGCCCGGGCTCGACGCGACCGCCGGCGTTCGGGATCGTCCCGGAGCCTTCGTCGAACGGGACGCCGGGCAGTGCGACGCCCCGGTAGCCGACGCTGCGGAAGACGATCCCGCACGGGATCGTCTCGCGTTCGTCGGTCGCGACTGCGCGGCCGTCGACCAGCTCGTTGCGGGCCAGCTCGATCGCTTCGACCTTGCCGTCCCCATGGATCGCGACCGGGGAGGCGAGGAAGCGGAGCGTGATCCGACGCGGTTTTCCCACCGGGGTCCGGGCGGCGTAGTCGCGCAGGTGCTCGACGTTGCGCTTCACCGTCGGCGGCGCGGCTTCAAGTTCCCCGGCGCTCGTCTCGTCGAGCTCGAGGTCGGCCGGATCGACGACGATGTCCGCGCCCGCAAGCTCCCCCAGCTCGCCGACCTCGACCGGCGTCCACGCGGCCTGCACCGGCCCGCGCCGGCCGACGACGAGGATCTCGACGATCCCGGAGCCGTTGATCGCCTCGATCGCCGCATCGGTGGTATCGGTTGGTGCCAGCTCCTCCGGCGCCAGCGCGAGCATGCGGGCGACGTCGAGCGCGACGTTTCCGTTCCCGATCACGACCGCCCGCTCGTGTGCGAGGTCGAACTCGAGCTCCTGGAAGTCCGGGTGGCCGTTGTACCACGCGACGAACTCCGTCGCAGCCCAGGAGCCGGGCAGCTCCTCGCCGGGGATGCCGAGCTGCCGGTCGGTCTGGGCGCCGACCGAATAGACGACCGCGTCGTAGAGCCGGCGCAGCTCGTCGTGCGTCACGTGCTTGCCGACCTCGACGTTGCCGAAGAAACGGAAGCCCGGCTGCGCCGCGATCTTCTCGAACGCGCGCGAGACGGCCTTGATGTTCGGATGGTCCGGGGCGACTCCGAGCCGCACGAGACCCCAGGGCGTCGGCAGCCGCTCGATCAGGTCGACCTCGACCGGAAGGTCGCTTGCGAGCAGCGCGGAGACTGCGTAGAACCCGGCCGGCCCGGAGCCGACGACGGCGACACGGAGAGGATCCACGCGCGAGAGTCTAGGGTGAAGGTCTCAACCCGACGAAAGGACTTGGCATGGGCGGCCTCGGTGATCTCTTGAAGGGCGCAGGTGGCAGCGGTGGCGGCGGGGGGCTCGGCGATCTGCTCGGCGGCATTCTCGGCGGCGGCTCCGCAGGTGGGAGCTCGAGCAGCGGACTCGGGGGCAATCCGATGCTGCGGATGCTGCTGCCCATTGTCGCGAGCATGCTGATGAACGGCGGCCTGCAGAAGATCCTCGGCCGGCTTCAGCAGCGCGGGAGCTCGAAGGGGCAGTCGTGGGTCTCGGCCGGCCCGAACGAGCCGGCGGACGCCGACGACATCAAGGCGGCGCTCGACGAACAGGAGCTGACGCAGATTGCGCAGCAGCTCGGCGTCAGCGAGGACGAGGCGGCGGAGGCCGTCGCACAGGTGCTGCCCGACGTGGTCGACCAGGCGACGCCGGACGGCGAGTTGCCGGATGACGCCGAGCTCGACCGCAAGTTCGGGCGGCTGCACGAGCTGGACGGTGCACAGGCCGGCTAGCCACCTTGTTCTCGGCGGCCTGCTGCTCCTGGCCGGCGCCGGCTGCGGCGATGAGGACCGCAGCGGCGAGCGTTTCGAGCTCTACCACCTCGAGACCGCGATCGGCCCGCCCGGCGCAGACGGCGACCTGCGTTGTGGGCCGCCACGGCCGGAGTGCCCGGGGGTGCTGCAGCGGCCGCCGCCGCACGTCGTCCACTACGTGATCAGGTCGGATCCGGTCGTCACCGGTGAGCACATCGACAGGAGTCGCGTGCAGACGGCGACCGATCCGGCCACGGGCGCTGCGGTCCTGACCGTGACGCTGACCGCCGACGGGCGCCGGGCCTTCGCGCGACTGACGAAGGAGGTTGCGAGGGTCGGCGGACGCGATCTGGGCTGGCACCACATCGCCGTCGTCGTCGGGGACGAGATCGTCGCCTTTCCGGAGGTGGATTTCGACGTCTACCCCGACGGGTTCCCGGATGCGCCGGGGATCCAGATCCCCGCAACGAGCGAGGGCGACGCGGGCAAGCTCGCCGAGCGCCTGCGCGGCGACTAGCTAGTGCGAGCAGCCGGAGCCGCAGGCGCCGCCGTGCTCGGCGGCGGGCTCGTCCGAGCCCTCTTCCACCGTGAACGAGTGGCCGCAGCCGCACGAGGCCTGGGCGTTCGGGTTGTCGATCTTGAACCCGGACTCCTCGAGGCCAGTCAGGAAGTCGATCGTGGCGCCCTTGAGGTAGGGGGCGCTGTAGGGATCGATCACGATCGTGACGCCGTGCAGCTCGAGCGTCTCGTCGTCGTCGACCGGACCGGCGTCGAACCCGAGCCCGTACTGGAAGCCCGAGCAACCGCCGCCCTGGATCGCGACCCGGAGCACCGACGTCTCGCCGTCGGGTTCCTCGGCCATCAGCTCGCGGATCTTCGCCGCCGCGGTCGGCGTCAGCGAGACGAGGGTGTCGGGACGTTCGACGATCTCCATGGGAACGATGGTAGCAGGGGTGTCGTCCCTCACTTGGGGGGCGACTTTGTGACACGTCAGCTCCGCTTGGCTCCGGCGATTGCACCTCTCTTCGTGCGCCGGAGTCAACCTTGGTAGCGTAGGCCCGACTCGGATGCTTGAGGACTACTTCCCGCTTCTGGTCTACGCGTTTCTCGCCGCCGCCATCCCGGCCACGATGATCGCGTTCTCGTTCATCTTCGCCACCCGCCCGAAGAGCCGCGTCAACGCCCGCTTCCTGCCGTTCGAGTCGGGCGTCTCCGAGGGGCCGCCGAAGCAGCAGCGCTTCACCGTCAGCTTCTACCTGACGGCGATGCTCTTCATCCTCTTCGACATCGAGATCGTCTTCCTCTACCCGCTCGCAGTCGTGCTCGAGCAGCTGGGGTGGTTCGGGGTGACCGAGTTCCTCGTCTTCGTCGCGATCCTCGCCGTCGCCTACGTCTACATCTGGCGGAAGGGGGCGCTCGAGTGGCGCTAGACAAGAGCGTCGATCCCGCTCGGATCTCGACGCGGCCGCTGGCCAAGGCGGGGCTCCAGTCCGAGCGCCTGCTCTGGCCGACGAAGCAGAGTGTCTTCGAGGACGAGGTCGAGTCGATGGAGGACGCGCTCGGGCTGACGACGCTCGAGAAGGCGCTCGCCTGGTCGCAGACGAAGTCGATGTGGCCGGCGACGTTCGGGCTCGCGTGCTGCGCGATCGAGATGATGTCGATCGTCTCGTCGCGCTACGACATCGCCCGCTTCGGGATGGAGAAGTTCTCCTCCTCGCCGCGCCAGGCCGATCTGATGATCGTCTCCGGCCGGGTGGCGCACAAGATGGCCGCGCCGCTGCGCCAGGTCTACGACCAGATGCTCGAGCCGAAGTGGGTGATCGCGATGGGCGCCTGTGCGAGCTCCGGCGGGATGTTCAACAACTACACGATCCTGCAGGGGGTCGACAAGATCGTCCCCGTCGACATCCACGTGCCGGGCTGCCCGCCGCGGCCGGAGGCGCTGATGGAGGGGATTCTCCGGCTGCACGAGAAGGTGATGGCGGGTGTGCCCCCCGCGTACCAGATTCGCGGGGTCGCCAGCTAGTGCCCTATGAGGGCGTTCCCGGCCTCGTCGAGACCCGCGAGGCGTACGGCGAGACGACGCTCGTCGTCGACCCCGCCCGCTTGGAGGAGGCGTGTCTGCACCTCCGCGACGAGGAGGGCTTCAACCTGCTCGTCGACCTCGTCGCGACCGACTACCTCGGCTGGGGTGAGGACGGCGTCGCCGGGTACTACGGCTCCAGCGGCGGCCGCGACCTGAATCGGCCGGCCGCGCAGGGCTACTCCCGCTCGCCCGAGCCGAAGCCGAAGCGTTTCGCGCTCTCGTATCTCCTGCTCCGGGTTGCCGACGACACGACGCGCGTCCGCATCCAGGTCTGGCTCGACGAGGGGCAGTCGGTGGCCAGCGCCGTCCCGGTCTGGCCGACCGCCGACTGGTACGAGCGGGAGGTCTTCGACATGATGGGGATCCGCTTCGACGGGCACCCGAACCTCGTCCGAATCCTGATGGACGACGACTGGCAGGGTCACCCGCTGCGCAAGGACTATCCGATCGGCGGCGAGCCGGTGCGCTTCTCGGAGGCCGAGTGAGCATCGTCGAGCGCCGCGTTCCGATTCGGGGCGCGCGGCCGTACCCCGGCTCCCGGATCCCGCAGCCAATCCCGACGATCCTGACGCCGGACCCGAAGCTCGAGGACGTGCTCCGGGTCAACTTCGGCCCCAACCACCCCTCCACGCACGGCGTCCTGCGGCTGATCGTCGACCTGCACGGCGAGCACGTGGTCGGGATCGCGGCCGTGATCGGCTACCTGCACACCGGCTTCGAGAAGACGATGGAGCAGAAGACGTGGTGGAAGGGCGTCACCTACCCCGCCCGCGTCGACTACGTCTCCTTCCAGTACAACGAGCTCGTCTACGTGCTCGCTGTCGAGAAGCTGCTCGAGCTAAAGGTGCCGCGCAAGGCCACGTGGATGCGGATGGCGCTCGGCGAGTTGGTGCGAATCCACTCGCATCTCGTCTACCTCGGCACCTCGGCGCTCGAGATCGGCGCGATCTCGATGTTCTGGTACTGCTTCCGCGAGCGCGATCTCGTGCTCGACCTCTTCGAGATGGTCGCCGGGACGCGTATGCACACGCGCTACTTCCAGGTGGGCGGGCTCGCCGAGGACATCCCGGTCGGCTTCTACGACGAGGCCCGCACCTTCTGCGAGCACATGCCGAAGGCGGTCGACGACTACGAGGCGATCCTGAACACGAACAAGATCTGGCTCGAGCGGACGGTCGGCGTCGGCCCGCTCTCCGCCGAGGACGCGATCGCGCTCGGGCAGACGGGTCCGAATCTCCGCGCCTCAGGCGTCGACTGGGACCTGCGCAAGCGCGAGCCGTACCTCGCCTACGACCAGGTCGAGTTCGACGTGCCGGTCTACGAGGGCGGCGACGTCTTCGACCGCTACAAGGTGCGCGTCGACGAGATGCGCGAGTCGGTGCGGATCATCGCGCAATGCCTCGACCGGCTCGAGGAGATGCAGGGCGAGCCCTGGATCGCCGACGATCGGAAGGTCGTGCTGCCGCCCCGCGAGGAGCTGCACACCTCGATGGAGTCGCTGATCCACCACTTCAAGATCGTCACCGAGGGGTTCCGCGTCCCGGAGGGCGAGGTCTACGTCGGCGTCGAGTCGCCGCGCGGCGAGTCCGGGTGCACGATCGTCTCCGACGGGACCGCGAAGCCGTGGCGGGTCAAGTTCCGGGCGCCGTCCTTCGCGGCGCTGCATGCGACCGCCGCCTGCTGCCAGGACGTCGCCGTCGCCGACTTGATCGCCGTCGTCGGCTCGCTCGACGCCGTGATGGGAGACGTCGACCGATGAGCTCGCTCTACGAGGAGATCCAGAAGCTCCGCTCCCGCTATCCGGTCTCGCGTTCGGCGACGCTTCCTGCGCTGCGGCTGGCACAGGAGCGACACGGCTGGCTGTCGCCGGAGGCGTTTCGTGAGGTCGCGGACGCGCTCGACGAGACGCCGGCGTACTGCATGGCAGTCGCGTCCTTCTACGACATGTACCACCTCGCCCCGGTCGGGACGCACCTGGTCGAGGTCTGCACGAACGTCTCCTGCGCCCTCGTCGGTGCCCAGCAGGTGCTGCAGGCGTTCGAGTCTGAGCTCGGGATCCGTGCCGGCGAGACGAGCGAGAACGGCGAGGTGACGCTGCGGACGATCGAGTGCGCGGGCGGCTGCGGCTGGGGCACGGTCGTCGCGCTGAACCACCGCTACCGCGAGCGGGTCACGGCAGCGGACGTGCCGGCGATCGTGGAGGAGCTGCGGCATGGCGGCTGAGCAGTTCGTCGTCCTCGCCGGCGCCGAGGAGAAAGCGCTGACGAAGCTCGCCGACTACCGCGAGGCGGGCGGCTTCGTCGCGCTCGAGACCGCACGCGCGCTGGATCCTGCGGCGGTCGTCCAGGAGATCCTCGACTCGGGGCTGCGCGGACGCGGCGGTGCCTTCTTCCCCACCGGCCGCAAGGCGAGCTTTCTCGCGAAGGGCACCGGCAGGCCCACCTATCTCGTCGTCAACGCGGACGAGTCGGAACCGGGCACGTTCAAGGACCGCGAAATCATGTTCACGGTCCCGTTCCGGTTGATCGAAGGGTGCCTGATCACGGCGCACGCGATCGAGTCGGACCGCGTCTTCATCTACATCCGGGGCGAGTACCTGCGCGAGTTCGAGATCCTGCGCGACGCGCTCGCCGAGGTGCACAAGGCGAAGCTGCTCGGCGGCGTCACGATCGTGCTCCACCGCGGCGCCGGCGCGTACATCTGCGGGGAGGAGACGGCGCTTGCTCGAGTCCCTCGAGGGCAAGCGCGGGCAGCCGCGGACCAAGCCGCCGTTCCCGGCGGTCGCCGGCCTCTACGCCTCGCCGAGCTTGATCAACAACGTCGAGACGATCGCGACCGTCCCGAAGATCGTCGAGCTCGGCGGCAAGGAGTACGCGAAGACCGGTGTCCCGCCCGACTCGTCGGGCACGCGGGTCTTCTCGCTCTCCGGCAACGTCGTCAACGGCGGCAACTTCGAGCTGCCGATGGGAGTCACCCTGCGCGAGCTGATCTACGAGCCCGAGCTCGGCGGCGGGATCCCGAACGGGAGACAGCTCAAGGCCGTGATCCCGGGCGGCTCGTCGGTGCCGGTGCTGACCGCCGACCAGCTCGACACGCCGCTCGAGGCGAACGCGATGGCGGAGGCGGGATCGATGCTCGGTTCCGGCGCGATCATCGTCATCGACGACCGCTGCTGCATGGTGCAGCTCGGCCTGCGCGTTGCGCAGTTCTACATGCACGAGAGCTGCGGCAAGTGCACTCCCTGCCGCGAGGGGACGCGGTGGATGGTGCAGATCCTGGGCGCGATCGAGTCAGGGACGGCGTCGCAGGGCGACCTCGATCTCTTGCTCGACGTCTGCGACCGGATCCTCGGCAAGTGCCTCTGCCCGCTCGGCGACGCTGCCGCGATGCCGGTCGCGAGCTACATCGACAAGTTCCGCTCCGAGTTCCAGGAGCATCTCGACAGCGGCTGCCCGATGCACGGCGCGTCCTCGCTGGAGGGGATCCTTGCCCCGGTCGACCAGCACTCGCACGCCCCCGTCGCCGAGGTGCCCGCGTGAGGCCCGGCGTCCGTTTCGGGCACGGCGGGTGTCAGGCTCGTGCCAGAGTCGTCTCTGACACCGTTTCTGCGTTGCGAGCAGGAAAGAGCTGCAAAGCGCGGCGGATCGAGGGGCCACGGTGAGCGCGGTCGAGACGGTCAAGGTGACGGTCGACGGCCGCGAGATCGAGGTCGCGAAGGGACTCGGGCTCGTCGAGGCGGCAGCCGCGGCGGGGGTGGAGATCCCGGTCTTCTGCTACGAGCCGCGGCTCGGGCCGGCCGTCGGCGCCTGCCGCATGTGCCTCGTCGAGGTCGAGGGCGTGCCGAAGCTGCAGGCCGGCTGCACCCTGACCGTGCAGGACGGGATGATCGTCCGCACCGCGGCCGCGTCGGCCAAGGCGGCCGAGGGCCAGAACGCGACGCTCGAGTTCATTCTCGTCAACCATCCCCTCGACTGCCCGGTCTGTGACAAGGGCGGCGAGTGCCCGCTTCAGGACCTGACCTTCCGCTTCGGGCCGGGTCAGACGCGGATGACGTTCCCGAAGCGGACGTTCGACAAGCCGATCCCGATCTCGCCCACGATCGCACTCGATCGCGAGCGCTGCATCCTCTGCTACCGCTGCACCCGCTTCTCCTCCGACGTCGCCGAGGACGGCCAGCTCGTGGCCAAGAACCGCGGCGCGCAGTCGATGATCGCGACCTTCGAGGACGAGGCCTACAGGGCGCCGTTCTCCGGCAACGTGATCGAGCTCTGCCCCGTCGGCGCGCTCACCTCGACGCAGTACCGCTTCGAGGGCCGGCCCTGGGAGATCCAGAACGTGCCCACCGTCTGCGGCCTCTGCCCGGTCGGCTGCAACATCTCGGCGACGACGCGCGAGGGCAAGGTGAAGCGGATTCTGTCTCGGAACCATCCCGAGCTGGACGAGGGTTGGCTCTGCGACAAGGGGCGCTTCGCCTACCCGCACGTCTACGCCCCCGACCGGATCGTCGATCCGCTCGCGCGCGAGCATCGCCGCGGCTTCACGGTTCTCTCCTGGGACGACGCGGTCGACCGCGCCGAGGCCCTGCTGCGCAGTGCACAGGGCCGCATCGTGACCGCGCTCTCCGGCTCGGAGACGGTCGAGCAGGCCTACGCGCTCGGCAAGCTGCTGCGCCAGGGCCTCGGCGCCCACTCGGCCGTCCTACCCGAAGCGGTCTCGCACGGGCTCGACGCCTTCCGTGCTTCGCTCGCGACGATCGGCGCCGCCGAGATCGTGGTCGTGATCGGGGAAGAGAAGGTGGCGGACCGGGCGCCCATCGTGGATCTCTGGATCCGGCAGGCGCGCCGCAACGGGGCCGAGATCGTCCAGCTCGCGGAGCCGAAGCTGGGCAAGAAGCTCGAGGAGCGAGTCTCGGCCTCCGACCGCGCCGTCCTGATCTGGTCGGGCCGCGGCGGCGGGGGCGGCGCACGGCTGGCGGAGCTCGGCCATCGGCTCGGACTCGACGCGAAGCCCGACTGCGCCGCCTTCCACCTGCCGTCCACCCCGAACGCGCGTGGCGTCGCCGACGCCTGGGCTGCCTGCTCGGACGCCGACGAGGAGAACCCGGAGCCGCTCGGCCTGCTGATCGTCTCGGGCGACGAGGCCGCCGCCGACCCAGCCGTGCGCGCGCTGGCCGAACAGGCCGAGAGCGTGCTCGCGATCACGATGTTCCAGGGCCTCGCCGCCGGCTGGGCCGACCTCGTCCTGCCCGGCACGAGCTACCTCGAGCGCGACGGCTCCTTCGTCAATCTCGAGGGCCGCGTGCAGCGCCTCCGCCGGGCTGTGATCCCGCCCGTGCCGGACGAGCTCGCCTGGATCGCCAAGCTCGCCGAGCGCTTCGACGTCGAGCTCTCGCCACACGCCGCGATCGTCTTCGAGGAGCTGTCCGAGCGCTGCTTCGGCGGAATCCCGTTCGGCGCCGTGGGCGAGAAGGCGCCGCTCCCCGACCGGATGCCGTACGTCGCGCCCGAGCCCGCCTCCTCGGCACCGATCCCGGCGACGGGGCCGGCGCCGGACGAGCACTTCCTCGGCACGCTTCGCCTCCAGCGCTACCGGCCGCTCTTCTCCGGCCCGGCGGTCGAGCGCGTCCCCGAGCTTCAGTTCCAGCGCCCCGCCGCGGAGATCGAGCTCGCCTACGACGACGCCGAGCGCCGCCAGATCGCGTCGGGCGACGAGGTGAGCGTCCGCTCGAACGGCACGACTCTCGCTCTTTCAGCCAGGGTCAACAGAGCGCTCGCGGCCGGCACTGCCCGGATCGCCGACGAGCACGCCGGCGAGCTGCACCGGGACGTGGAGGTGATCAAGGCGTGAGCGAGCCCTGGTGGGTCAGCGTGATCAAGAGCGTGATCATCATCAACCTCGTCATGGCCGCGTTCGCGTACCTGACGCTGGCCGAGCGCAAGGTGATGGGGCGGATGCAGCTCCGCTACGGGCCGAACCGGGCAGGCCCGTTCGGGCTCCTGCAGCCGATCGCCGACCTGATGAAGCTGATCCGGAAGGAGAGCTTCTTCCCGGCCTCGGCCGTCGACGTGCTCTACATCTTCTCGCCGTTCGTCGCCGCCTTCACGGCGCTGACGACCTTCGCGGTCATCCCCTGGGGCCCGGGCTGGGAAATCTTCGGGACCCAGGTCGACGGCCAGATCGCCGACGTCCCGATCGCCCTGATCCTGATCTTCGCGATCGGCTCCGTGGGCATCTACGGCTTCATCGTCGGCGGCTGGGCCTCCGACTCGAAGTACGCGCTCCTCGGCGCGATGCGGACGTGCGCGCAACTCGTCAGCTACGAGGTCTCGCTCGCCCTTTCCGTGCTCGGCGTCGTCCTGATGGCGCAGTCGCTCTCGCTGACGGAGATCGTCGCCGCGCAGGACGACTGGTGGTACGTCGCGCCGCAGTTCGTCGGCTTCGTCATCTTCATGTTCGCCGGCACGGCCGAGACCGCGCGCGCGCCGTTCGACCTCCCCGAGGCGGAGCAGGAGCTCGTCGCCGGCTACCACACCGAGTACGGCGGCATGCGTTTCGGTCTCTTCACGATGAGCGAGTACATCAACCTGATCACGCTCTCCGCCCTCGCCGTCACGCTCTTCCTCGGCGGCTGGCACTTCCCGGTGCTCGAGGGGCTCGGGCCGCTCTGGTTCGTGCTGAAGCTGCTCGTCCTCCTCTTCGTCTTCATCTGGATGCGGACGACGCTGCCGCGCCTGCGCTACGACCAGCTGATGCGCTTCGGCTGGAAGATCCTGCTGCCCGTCGCGACGATCAACGCTGTCGTGACCGCGATCCTGGTGGTCTGGATCTAATGGCGATCGGCACCGCCAGAGGCTTCGGCGTCACGTTCCGCCAGATCTTCAAGAAGCCGATCACGCAGGAGTACCCCGAGTACAAACGCCCGGTCTACCCCCGCTTCCGCGGTCGGCACAAGCTGCACACGCACGCGAACGGGCTCGAGAAGTGCGTGGGCTGCTCGCTCTGCGCGGCGGCGTGCCCGGCCGACTGCATCCGCGTCGTCGCGGCCGAGAACACCGCCGACAACCGCGTCTCCGCCGGAGAGCGGTACGCGCGGATCTACGAGATCAACATGAGCCGCTGCATCTTCTGCGGCTACTGCGAGCTCGCGTGCCCGTTCGACGCGATCACGCTCGGCAACGAGTACGAGATCTCCGAGTACTCGCGCGACGATCTGATCTACACGAAGGACATGCTTCTCGCCGAGCCGATGAAGCGGATCCCGGTCGCCGACCGCGACCTCTACGACACGCCGATCCCGGCCTACCGCGCCGAGAGCTGATGGGCGACGTCCTCGTCTGGGTGGTGTGGTTCCTCGCCGCGGCAGGCTGTCTCGGCTCCGGGATCGCCGTAATCACCTTCACGAACCCGTTCTACTCGGCGCTGGCGCTGATCGGGAACCTCGGCTCGCTCGCCGTGCTCTTCCTGCTCGCGTCGGCCGAGTTCCTCGCCGCGGCGCAGGTGCTCGTCTACGCAGGCGCGGTGATGGTGATGTTCCTCTTCGTGATCGCCTATCTCGGCGACCGCAGCGAGGGGGTGCGCCTCTCGGGCGGGCCGTCGTGGGTGCGGATCGGCGCAATCGTGGCCGCGACCGCTCTACTCGTCGAGGTGATCGTCGTGATCGAGATGGCGGCCGGCGACCGCCTCTCCGATCCCGCGGACATCCAGCGCTCGTTCGGCAGCCCCGAGGAGATTGGACGCCTGTTCCTGACCGACCATCTGCTCGCATTCGAGATCACGTCGATCGTGCTCCTGGTGGCCGCCGTCGGCGGCGTCGTGCTCGGGTCGCGCTCGCGCGCCGAGGACGAGCTCGAAGAAGCGGAGGCCGCGCGTGCAAGGGCCTGACGTCTTCTGGTACCTGATCCTGGCCGCGATCCTCTTCTCGATCGGCACCGCCGGCGTGCTTCTGCGCCGCAGCCCGCTGATCGTGCTGCTCTCGCTCGAGATCATGCTCAACGCCGCCAACCTCGCCCTGATCTCGTTCGCGCGCCTGCACGGCGACCACGACGGCCAGATCTTCGCCCTCGCGGTGATGGCGGTCGCCGCCTCCGAGGTCGTCGTCGGCCTCGGCCTGATCGTCGCGATCGCGCGGCGGCGGCTCGACCTCGACGTCGACCGGCTGCGGGTGCTCAGAGGATGACCGCCGGCGCGTGGCTCTGCCTGCTGGCGCCCCTGGCCGGCGCGCTCGCGATCGCGCTGCTCGGCGGCTCGATCTCGCGGCGCACCGCCGCCTGGATCTCGACCGCCTCCGTCTTCACGGCCTTCGTCGGAGCGATCGTGTCCTTCGTCGGCCTGCTCGGCCGCGAGCACGAGGAGCGCGAAGTCGTCACGACCGCGTACACGTGGCTCGCGACGCCGAACTTCCGGGTCGACCTCTCGCTGCTCGTCGACCCGCTCTCGGTGACGATGATGTTGATCGTCTCGGGCGTCGGCGGCCTGATCGTCCTCTACTCGATCGGCTACATGGACGGCGACCCCGAGGAGCGGCGCTACTTCGCCTACATGGCGCTCTTCGTCTTCTCGATGTTGCTGCTCGTGCAGGCGGGGAACTTCCTGCTCCTGCTCGCCGGCTGGGGCCTCGTCGGCCTCGCCTCCTACCTCCTGATCGGCTTCTGGCACGAGCGGCCCGAGGCGGTAGCGGCGGCGAAGAAGGCGTTCGTGATGAACGCGTTCGGCGATGCGACGATGGCGCTTGCGTTCTTCGTCCTGATGTGGCAGACGGGGACGCTGAACTTCGAGGTGTCCTTCGAGGGTGCCGCCGGGCTCTCGCAGACCGCGGTCAACCTCGTCGCGCTCGGCCTGCTCGGCGGCGCAGTGGCCAAGTCGGCCCAGATCCCGCTCCACACCTGGCTGCCCGACGCAATGGAGGGGCCGACGCCCGTCTCGGCGCTGATCCATGCCGCGACGATGGTCACCGCCGGTGTCTACCTGATCGTCCGGGCGCACCCCATCTTCGAGCTGGCGCCGTCGATCTCCGACCTCGCCGCGGGCCTCGGCGCGATCACGCTGCTCGTCGCCGGCCTCGTCGCGCTGGTGCAGACGGACATCAAGCGCGTGATCGCCTACTCGACGATGTCCCAGATCGGCTACATGTTCCTCGGCGCGGGTCTCGGCGCCTACGGCAGCGCGATGTTCCACCTGATGACGCACGCCTTCTTCAAGGCGCTGCTCTTCCTGGCGGCGGGCGTCATCATCCACCACCTCGCAGGCGAGCAGGACATCCGCAAGATGGGCGGCCTCCGCGGCGCGATGCCGAAGACGTACGTCGCCTTCCTCGTCGGGTCGCTCGCCCTGGTCGGGATCCCGCCTCTCTCCGGCTTCTTCTCCAAGGACTCGATCCTCGCCTCGGCTCTCGCGAGCGGCGGCTACGGACAGGTTCTGTTCGTCGCGGGCCTGGCCGGGACGCTGCTGACGGGGATCTATACGTTCCGGCTCTTCTTCCGGGTCTTCCTCGGCGAGCCTTCGCCGCTCGTCACCGAGCACGCGCACGGGCACGGCCATGGCGAGGGGCCGTGGACGATGATGTGGCCGGTCGCGATCCTTGCCGTCCTCTCGGTCGTCGGCGGCTGGCTGCAGATCGCGGGCGTCTGGCATCCCTTCGGCGAGTGGCTCGACCCGGTCGCCTTCGGCCGCGAGCACCTCGCGCTCGTCGAGCCGACCGTGTCCCAGGACTACGTCACGAGCGCGATCGCAGTCGGCCTCGGTCTGATCGGCATGTACGTCGCGTGGACGCTGTACGGCGCCCGCAGCCGGCCGGTGCCGCGGAACGCCGCCGTCCAGGACGCGCTCGAGCACAAGCTCTGGTTCGACGAGCTCTACGACCTGATCCTCTACAAGCCCGCCGTCCTGCTCACGCGTGGCCTCCGCCGCGGCGTCGAGGAGCCGCTGATCGGCGGTTCGATCTCGGGTGTGACGGTCGGTACGCGTGAGACCGCGGGCGCCGTCGGCGAGGCCCAGACCGGCTACCTGCGCAGCTACGCCCTCGCGATCGCCCTCGGCGTCGCAATCCTCGTCGTCGTCTTCGTCAGCGTCCAATGACGACCGCGCTGATCACCCTGCCGCTCGCAGCCGCGCTCGTCGTCTGGCTGCTGCCGCTCCCGGGCCGCGCCGCCGGGACGCTCGCGTTGCTCGCAGGGCTCGCCGAGGTGACGCTCTGGGCGGTCGCGGTCGGTCAGTTCGACTTCGCCCAGGGACTCCAGCTCGAGGACCGGCACAGCTGGTTCAGCGACCTCGGGGTCTCCTACCACGTCGGCTTCTACGGTTTCTCGCTCTTTCTCGCCGGGCTCACGGTCGTGGTCTGCACGATTGCGATCGCCTATGCGATCTGGGCGGGCGGCGACCGCAGCCGCGGCTACCACGGCCTGCTGCTCTTCCTGATGGGCTCGATCGTCGGCGTCTTCACCGCCCAGGACCTGCTCGTCTTCTACGTCTTCTTCGAGGCGATGCTGATCCCGATCTACGTCCTGATCGGCGTCTGGGGCGGGCCGCGCCGGCTGCGCGCGACCGCGACCTTCGTCATCTACACGATGGCCGGGTCGCTCTTGATGCTCGCGTCGATCATCGTCTTCGGGCTCTCCCAGGGCACGTTCTCGCTCGTCGACTCCGGCGTCTCGTCGAACGACTGGGTCTTCCTCGGCTTCCTGCTCGCGTTCGCCGTCAAAGCCCCGATTTTCCCCTTCCACGGCTGGCTCGTCGACGCCTACCGCGAGTCGCCGCCCGAGGTGGCCGCGATCCTCTCCGGTGTCGTCTCCAAGGCAGCGGTCTACGGCCTCTTGCGGATCGTGATCGCGAAGTTCCCGGAGCCCGTCGAGCAGTTCCAGTCGACGATCCTCGCCTTCGCCACGATCGGCCTGATCTACGCGTCGGTGCTCGCGTTCCGCGCGCCCGACATCCGCAGCGTGACGGCGTACTCATCGATGGCGCAGATGGGTCTGATCACGATCGGGCTCTTCTCGCTGAACGAGCTCGGGATTGCCGGGGCGATTGTCCAGTCGGTCGCGCACGGTCTCGTCTCGGCGACTCTGTTCCTGCTCGCCGGCATGGTCGAGCTGCGCACCGGCACGAGCTCGTTCGCCGGCCTCGGCGGGATGGCGCGCGGACGGCCGGTGCTGGCCACGCTGCTGATGACGACCGGGATCGTCGCGCTCGCCGTGCCCGGCTCGGTCGCGTTCGCGGGGGAGTTCCTGATCCTGGCGGGGATCTACGGCGTCGGCTGGGGTTGGTCGGTCGTCGGCGCCGCTGCGATCGTGCTCGCGGCGATGTACATGCTGCGGCTGATCTCGGCCGTGCTCCACACTGCGCGCGGACGCGACGTGCGTGAGGACGCGCCGGACGTGCGGCCGGTCGAGCTGGCGATCGTGGTGCCGCTCGTCGCACTGCTGCTCGTGCTCTCCGCCTGGCCGGCCTCGATCTCCGAGCGCGCCTTCCCGCTGATCGCGGACGGCCAGCAATCCGAGGCGACGCCGTGATCGAGACGCCGACGGTCGACTGGCTGGCGCTGGCGCCGACGCTGGCGCTGCTCGGCGCATCCGGCGTGGCATTGCTCGGGAGCGTGCTGGTGCCGTGGTGGATGCGGCGGATCTTCTCCGCGTTGGTCGCGTTCGCCGGCTTCATCACTGCCGGGGTCTTCGCTGCGATCGTCTTCGACGAGTCCGCCGAGGGGCGCTCGCTGATCGCCGAGTCGTTCACCCGCGACCGGCTCGGCGCCTTCGCCGCGCTGATCGTCGCCGGCGCCGGCGCTCTCACGGTGCTCGTCTCCTGGGGCGACCGGCGGCGGGACCACGTCGGCGAGTACTACGCCCTCCTCGCCGCGGCCGGCGCGGGCATGGTCTTCTTCGTCACAGCTTCGAACCTGATGACGCTGTTCCTCGGGCTCGAGTGGTTCTCGATCGCGCTCTACATCCTCTGTGCGATGGACACCCATCGCGAGGCATCGCTCGAGTCGGGGCTGAAGTACCTGATCGTGGGCGCGTTCGGCTCCTCGATCCTGCTCTTCGGGTCGGCGCTCGTCTACGGTGCGACGGGGACGATCGCCTTTTCCGAGATCGCGGACGTCGGCGCAAGCGACGACGCCCTTCGTCTCGCGGGGCTCGCGATGTTGATCGCCGGCCTCGGCTTCAAGGCGTCGGCGGCGCCGTTCCACATGTGGACGCCCGACGTCTACCAGGGTGCCCCGACCTCCGTGACCGCCTTCATGTCGGCCGCGACGAAGGTCGCAGCGCTCGTGGTGACGCTGCGGCTGCTCGTCGTCGCCTTCCCGGAGCAGGAGGAGCTTTGGACGGTCGCGATCGCGGTGATCGCGATCGTGTCGCTTGCGGTCGGCAACCTCGCTGCGCTCGTGCAGCGCGACGTCAAGCGGCTGCTCGCCTACTCGTCGGTCTCGCACGCGGGCTTCATGCTGATCGCGATCGCCGCGAACAACGAGCTCGGCGGCCGGGCGCTCCTCTACTACCTGATCCCGTACGGAGCGATGTCGATCGGCTCGTTTGCGGTCGTCGCCGCACGCGAGCGGGAGCTCCAGGCGCCGGTGACGCTCGACAACCTCGGCGGTCTCGGTTGGGAGCGGCCGTTCCTCGGCGCCGCGCTCTGGGTCTTCATGCTCGGCTTCATGGGGATGCCCCTCACCGGCGGCCTGATCGGGAAGTTCTACGTCTTCTCGGCCGCCTACGAGGCTGGCTGGTGGTGGCTGATCGTCGCGGGCGTGATCGCGACCGCGATCTCGCTCTACTACTACCTCGCCGTGATTCGCGCGATCTACCTGCGGCCGGCGGCGGAGCTGCGGCCCGCAATCGCAGGCGGCTCGCCGCCGCTCGACCTCCCGCTCCAAACCGCGGTCCTGCTTGCGGTCGGCGTCACGATCGGCTCGTTCTTCTTCGTCCAGCCGCTGATCGACCTCGCCGGCGACGCCGCTGCGTCGCTGCCGTTCTAGCTGCGAAGATCCCTAGAGAGTCGCTTCGCTCCCGGTCTCAGCCTTTGTGCGCCTCGTGCGCGGCGCGGCCGCAGAGGCTACGACGAGCGCCTGAACGGCGAAGATCGCGAGCGCGGCCACCACGCCGGTGATGCCGACCACCGGCGGCGGCCCTTCCGCGAGCAGCGGCGCCCGCACCGCCGTGGCGAGCAGGACGAACGGGAGCGCGAGCGCAGAGAGCACGGCGAGGCTACGGTCGTGCGGCCTGGCTTTGGAGCCGTCGAGGACGTCGCCGAGGCCGTGGAGCGCCGCGAGCGCGACGACCGGTACGGCGGCGACGAGGGCGTAATAGGCGAGCGAGTGACGGCCGGCGGCGTCCGCGAGCGCGGCGCCGAGAACGAGGGCAACGGAGGCAAGTCGCATTGTCATGAGCCGATGTTCGACCCCGGTTCGGACGGTCCTCTAGGCTCCCGGCATGGCAACCACACTCACGTGGCTCGGGCACGCGGCATTCCGCGTCGACACCCCGAGCGGTAAGCGCATCTACGTCGATCCGTTCCTGAACGGCAATCCGAAATGCCCGGACAACGAGAAGGAGCCGGAACGCGTCGACGCGATCTACATCACCCATGGGCACAACGACCACGTCGGCGACACGCTCGATCTCTACAAGACGTTCCAGTGCCCGGTGATCGCTCCGGTCGAGGTTCGCGACCTGCTCGGGATGATGGGCTGCGAGGCCGAGGGCCCGCACGACCCGAACAAGGGCGGCACTGTCGACCTCGACGGGGTCAAGGTCACGCTCGTGCACGCGCAGCACTCGTCCAGCTACATGGCCGACGCCCCGCCCGGCTCTCCGCGCGAGTGGGAGATCGTCTACACGGGCGAGCCGTGCGGGCTCGTCTTCGATTTCGGCGAGGGGCCGAAGCTCTATTTCGCCGGCGACACGAACGTCTTCGGCGACATGGCGCTGATCGCACGGCTCTACGCCCCGGACATCGCGATCCTGCCGATCGGCGGCCACTTCACGATGGATCCAAAGGAGGCGTCCGTCGCGCTCGAGCTCCTGAACGTCACGCGGTGCATCCCTTGCCACTACGGCACGTACCCAATTCTCGCAGGCACGCCGGAGCAGCTCCGCGAGCTGGCGCCGGGGGTCGAGGTGATCGCCCCGGAGCCGGGAGAGTCGATCGAGCTGTGAGGGAGCGCTGGTTCGGCGCGACGGGCCGCCGGGTCCCCGAGCTCGCGCTCGAGGGCACGCTGGACGTCGAGGGTGCGCTCCTGCTCGACGACGTCGGCGACCTTGCCCGCCTCCAGAAGGCGCACGCGCAGGGCACGCCGGTCGTCGTTCGGGCGGCGACCCCGGAGGCCGTGAAGGCGGCGCTGGCGCGCCCGGAGGTCGCGAGCGTGCTCGTTCCGGCCGAGGAGCTGCTCGCGCTCGACCTGACATCGCTGACATATGGCTAGACCCGTCTCGACGTACTCGCTCGTCGCCTGCGACCTCGAGCGCGGCCAGTGGGGCGTTGCGACGCAGTCGAAGTTCCTCGCCGTAGGCGCGATCGTGCCGTGGGCCGAACCGCAGGCGGGCGCGATCGCGACGCAGTCCTACGCGAATCCGCGCTACGGGCCGGACGGGCTGGCGCTGCTGCGGCAGGGGCTCGCGGCGGATGACGTCGTCTCGCGGCTGACGGAGGCGGACGACGGGCGGGATCAGCGGCAGGTCGGCGTCGTCGATGCTGCCGGACGCACCGCGACGTTCACGGGCGACGCGTGCCATGAGTGGGCGGGCGGCCGCACTGGCCCGGGTTACGCCGCGCAGGGGAACCTCCTCGTCTCGGGTGAGACCGTGGAAGCGCTCGCGGAGAGCTTCGAGTCTTCGGCGGGCTCCTCGCTCGCTGAGCGCCTGCTCGATGCGCTCGCGGCCGCGCAAGCAGCCGGCGGCGACAAGCGCGGCCAGCAGTCGGCGGCGCTGCTCGTCGTCGAGCGCGACGGCGGCTACGCCGGGCTCTCGGACGTCCTCGTCGACCTCCGCGTTGACGACCACGAGGCGCCGATCGAGGAACTTCGTCGCCTCTACGGTCTCCACCAGCAGCTATTCGGGTCGACGCCCCGCGGCCAGTGGCTCCCGGTCGACGACGAGCTGCGTGCCGAGCTCGACGGTCATCTCGCCAGGCTCGGGTACGAGCGTCTCGAGGACTGGGCAGGCGCGGCGAACCTCGAGGAGCGAGTCGACGGCGACGATGAGATCGACCCGGTCGTACTGAGCGAGCTGAGGAGGAGGCGGCAGTGAGTGGATACGAGATTGCGAGCCTGACGGGCGTCGAGTCGGTCAAAGGCCCGGGGACGCTGCAGTGGACGCCGCTGCGCAAGCACCTCGGGATCACGGCGTTCGGGATCAACGCGTACACGGCGACCGAGGCCGGCCAGGACGTCGTCGAGGAGCACACCGAGGAGCGGCTCGGGCACGAGGAGGTGTACGTCGTCGTCGCGGGCCGGGCCACGTTCGTCCTCGACGGCGAGGAGCACGAGGTGCCGGCAGGCTCGGCCGTCTACCTCCGCGACCCGACCGTCAAGCGCTACGCGCGCGCCGAGGAGCCGGGCACGACCGTGCTCGCGATCGGCGGCAAGCCCGGCCGGCACGAGATCTCCGCCTGGGAGTACTTCTTTGCTGCGTATCCGAAAGCCGATGCGGGCGACTACGAGGGCGCGCTCGCCGAGCTCGACGCCGGGCTCGAGCAGAAGCCCGACCACCCCCCGCTCCTCTACCACCGCGCCTGCATCCTCGCGCGCCAGGGGGAACTGGACGAGGCGCGGGACGTTCTCGACCGAGCACTTGCAGGCGATCCCGAGCTGAAGGGCTGGGCCGATGAGGACGAGGACCTGGCGCCTCTACGCGTCTCCGGGGAGCCGTAGCCCGGACGCGCGGCGGCGCAGGTCCGGCACCGGGTCTGCCTCCGGGTGCGCGACGACGAGGACGGCGCCGAACCCCTCGCCGGCGAGGGCGCCGACGAGCAGCTCGAGACCCAGAGCGAGCGCGAAGGCCTTGTGCGCCTGCTCACCGCCGAACGGCACGAGGTCGTCCGAACTGGCTGCTCCGCGGAGCACGTCGCCGTAGGTGACGGCGCCCATCGAGACGTCGGCGACGAGCGGCGCGCCGTCCGAGCTCGGGATCGCGATCGCGAGCGGGTTCGTCCCGGCGAGCGGCTCCCCGCCGTCCGGATGCGAGAGACGCGCGGGGGAGGTCGCCGTCAGGGCTGCGGCGAGGCCGCCCTCGGCGAGCCTGCGGACGTACCAGCCGAGCATCCCGGTCGGGAAGCAGTTCGACGCGACGACGACGCGCGCGTGGGCGGGCGGCGCGGCGAGCTGCGCGTCGACGATCGCGGCGAGTGTCAGGTAGCCGAGCGCGCCGTTGCCGTCCCAGCGCTCGTAGCCGGGCTCGGCGCGCTGCCGCTGCGGCGCGGAATCCGGCCGCAGGTCCGGCAGCGTCTCGAGCCAGTCGATCCTCGAGAGACCGTGCCCGAGCTTGCCGCGCGCCTCGGCGTCGAGGAAGTGGGCTGCGAGCGTGGCCGTATGGGCTTCGGAGAAGCCGAGGGCCGCGATCCGTTCCTCAGGCTGCCGCACGCCGCCGAGCCGCCCAGACGGCCGCGCCGGCGCCGAGCACGAGCGGGATCCCGAGCAGCGCGTTCGGGTGGACCGCGTACGCACGCCTGGTCGGGAACGCGGACTCGTCGAAACGCAGGATCGGCCAGCCCCGGTCGAGCGCGATCTCCCGCAGCTGCCGGTCGGGATTGACGACGACCGGGTTCCCGACCGCTTCGAGGAAGGGCAGGTCGGTGTGGCTGTCCGAGTACGCCGTTGCGGCAGTGAGGTCGTAGCTGTGCTCGGCGGCGAGCTCGCGGATCGCCGCGGCCTTCCCTTGGCCGTGCGCGGCCCGGAGCGATCGGCCGGTGTAGACGCCGTCCTCGATCTCGCAGGTCGAGCCGATCGCGCCGTCGAAGCCGAGCTCGCGTGCGAGCTCCTCGACGATCTCCTGCAGCGTCGCGGAGACGACGTACGTCGGCTCGCCGCGGTCGCGGTGCTTTCCTGCGAGGACGAGCGCCTCTTGGTAGACGAGCGGTTTCAGCACCGGCTCCATCGCGTCGGCGACGAGGCTGCGTAGATCCTCGACGGCGAAGCCCTTCAGGATCATCAGGCCGTCCTCGGCCGCCTTTCGCACCGTCTCCGCGCTCGCCCCGCGTGCGGCGAAGAAGAGCTGCCACGCCGCTGCCTTCGCGAGCTGCCTGCGGCCGATCACCCCGTGCTCCCGGAACGCGCCGGCGAGCGCGAGCGCGCTCGAGCGCCGCAGCAGCGTCCGGTCGAGGTCGAAGAAGGCGGCCGCCTGCATGGAGCGAGTGTACGGGTGTCGTGTCCTCACAAAATCCTCACGCATTGCTTACCGGCTCCTGCGCTGGAGACCTCAGAGTTCGAGCATCGTGATCTGTGGGATCCCGAAAAGGAGACACGGAATGAAGCGACTCGTACTGATCACAGCCGCGCTCGGCGCCCTCGTGGCCACCAGCGCCGCGATCGCCACTCTCAGGGCATCCGACGTCACTGCCGCCAGCGCCACGCTCTCAGCGACGACGCCGTCCAACGTCCAGACGCGGACGTACACGTGCGACGGCCAGACTTTCGAGGTCACGACCGGCCGCTGGTCGGGGACGGCGACGAGCGCGACCGCCGACCTCAGCGGCGCCGCCGTGCTCCACCTCAAGAGCGTCTACAACGCGACGAAGAAGCTCGGCTGGATCGACGGTCGGCTCAGCATCGCCGCCTCCGACGGGCGCACGCATGCGCACGTGTCCGGGGTGAACACGGACGGGAAGCTCGACGCCTGGCTGCGCGGTCACGCCGGCCGCAACGACGGCGCGCTCTTCGGCAGCCTCTCGGGCTCGTTCTCCAAGACCGGCGGCCTCACCAACGGCGCGATCGGAAGCGGCACCGGCGCGAACGCCGCTCTGATCGTCAAGGGGCTCCGCTGCAAGCAGGAGCGGACGCCGCGTCCGAGCGTGCACCTCGTCGTCCGCGGCCAGATCGACGCCCTCAGCGCGACGTCGATCTCCGTCAAGCCGAAGGACGGCTCGGCCTCGCAGGCCTGTGCGGTCAAGGACGACGACGACGTCGACCGCGTCAAGATCGGCGATCAGGTCGAGATGACCTGCAGCCAGATCTCCGGCGCGTGGGTGCTGACGCAGGTGCGCAAGCGGTAGAGAGTCTCTGGGGAGAAACGGCAGAGGGCGCCTCGGGGCGCCCTCTTTCGTTCTAGGACAAGAGGGTGAGCGGCTTGCGGATCGCCGCCTGCCGCGTCGCCGCCAACGTCTCGGCGAGGGCGACGATCGCGCGGGACGACTCGGCGTCGGGGTCGGCCTCGACGACGGGAACGCCGGCGTCGCCGGCCTCCCGCAGCGCCCGGTCGAGCGGAATCGTGCCGAGCAGCGGCACGTCGAGCTCGTCGGCGAGCCTCGCGCCACCGCCTTCGCCGAAGGCGTCGCCGCTCATGTTCTCGACGACGCCGAGGAGCTTCTGACCGGTCTTCTGCGCCATCATCGCCGCGCGCGCCGCCACGTCCTGCGCGAGCGGCTGCGGCGTCGTCACCACGAGCACTTCGGCACGCGGGAGCAGCTGGCCGAGCGAGATCGCCATGTCGCCGGTCCCGGGCGGCATGTCGATCACGACCGTGTCCAGGTCGCCCCAGTGCACGTCGGAGAGGAACTGCTCGAGCGCGCGGTGCAGCATCGGCCCGCGCCACATCACCGGTGCGTTCTCGTCCAGGAAGTTGCCGATCGAGATCAACTTCAGGCTGCCGCGCACCGGCGGGACGATCATCTTGTCGACCACGATCGGGCGCTGGTGGACGCCGAGCATGTGCGGGATCGAGTGGCCGTAGATGTCCGCGTCGATGACGCCGACCTGCTGGCCGAGGCCGTCGAGCGCCGCTGCGAGGTTGACGGTCAGCGACGACTTGCCGACGCCGCCCTTGCCGCTCGCGACCGCGATCACGCGTGTGGCCGGGTCGAGCGAGATCGCCTTCTCCGGCCGGCCGCCGCGAAGCTTGGCCGTCAGCGCCGCCTTCTCGTCCGCGCTCATCACGTCGAAGCGCAGCTCGACGCGCTGCACGCCGGCCACCCCGCCGACGTGCTCGCCGACCTGTTCCTGGAACGAGTTCCGGAGTGGGCAGCCTGCGACGGTGAGCGCGATCGTGACGGCGACGTCGCCGCCCTCGATCTCGACCGAGCGGACCATGTCGAGCTCCGTCACGGGCTGGCGCAGCTCCGGATCGATCACGCGCTCGAGTGCGCGCAGCACCTCGTCGCGGTCCACGGTCATGTCAGGAGGGTAGCCGTCACCTCCTAGCCGACGAGCTTGAAGACGACCTGGTTGCGGGTGGGCTTTCGACCCGTCTGGGTGACGTTCAGCGTGCCCCTCGCATTGTCGTAGAGGCCGGTGCCGCCCGTCACGGCGAGATCGTAGAACTGCCGGTAGAGGAGCGAGCCGCCGACGGCCAGGTCACCCTTCGGGAGGATGTACGTGCCGCGGCAGACGCGCGACCGGCCGCTGTCGACGAACGTGCAGACGAGCTCGCTCCTGCCGATCGTCTTCCCCGTCCCGCGCTCCAGCAAGCGGCTGCGGATGATCTCCTCGTCACCGGGCGAAACTCCTTTAGGGCCGACGTCGATTCGCGTCACGGCCAGCACACGGTCGTTGATCGGGATCGTCGCCTTGCCCGTGCCCGCTTCCGACCAGCCCTGCAAAGGGCCGACGGCGAGGACGCCGACGAAGACGCCGACCAGCATCCAGCCGAATCTCCTGTTCATTCCCCCTCCTTCGTGGTTGTCGTACGGGCTTCGCCGTTCGGTCCCGGCAGCTCGAGCCAGAAGGTCGTACCTTCGCCGGGGTCGCTGTCGAAGCCGATCGTGCCGCCGTGCGCCTCGACGATCTCGCGCGAAACCGCCAGTCCAAGGCCGGTGCCTGTGATGCCCGTGGCGCTTGCGTCGCCACGGAAGAACTTGGTGAAGATGCGGCTCTGCTGATCCTCCGGGATCCCGAGCCCCTCGTCGTGGACTGCGACCCGCACGCGGTCGCCGCTGCGGGCGGCGACCAGCTGTACCGTACCGCCGTCGGGCGAGTACTTGATCGCGTTCGAGAGCAGGTTGCCGACGACTTGCGCCAATCGACCGGGATCGCCGCGCACGGTCAGCGGCCTCTCCGCGAGCTCGACCGCGAGCCGGTGCTTCGGGCTCTGCGCCGCATACAGCTGCGCCTGCTCGTTGAGCAGGCTCGCCAGGTCGACCTTTTCCTTCGCCAGGTCGACCCCCTCGTGCTCGATCCGCTGCACATCGAGGAAGTCCTCGAGCAGGGCCGCCAGCCTGCGCGCCTGTGCGTCGACGATGCCGAGGTAGTGCCGCCGTGTCGGCGGGTCGAACTCACGCTTGAGCAGGAGGGCCGTGAACCCGAGCACGCTCGCGAGCGGCGTCCGCAGTTCGTGCGAGACGATGCTGACGAGCTCGGTCTTGCCGCGCTCGCTCTCGCGCAGCACCTCGTTCTGCTGCTCGAGTTCCGCGTTGTTCACCTCGAGCCGCTCCGCCATCTCGTTGAACGCCTGCGTCAGCTCGCCGACCTCGCCCGGGCCCTCCTGGGGTAGACGGAGCGAGAGCTCGCCGCCGGCGATCCGGCCGGCGCCGTCGGCGACCGCCCGCACCGGACGGCCGATCGAGCGTGCGAGCACGATTCCGAAGAGGGCGATCAGCGCCATCGAGGCGCCGACGGCGACGGCGCCGACGAGGATGGCGAGGTCGGTGCGCTGGTCGGCGTCCTCCGCCGCCTGGGCGGCGAGCTTGTTCTCGGCGCTGCGAAAGGCGACGAAGAGCTGTCCGATCTCGTCCGTGTAGCCGTTGTTGTTCTGCGCGACGGTCAGGTCGTCCTGGGTGATGCCCGGCTCATCGCGCAGGATCGGGATCAGGGCGTCGACGAAGAAGTAGACGTACTCCCGCACTTGGTTCTCGATCTGGCGTGCACGGCCGCTCTGGAGCCGGTCCTCCTTGACGAGCTCCTCCAGGTTGCGCAGCTGCGCCGGCAGCTTCCGACCGGCGTCCCGGTAGCCGTCGAGCGACCCTTCTTGCGCGGTGACGGTGAAGCTGAGGAAGCTCGACTCGATGTCCGAGACGAGCCGCTCCAGCTGCAGCGACGCCGCCGTGACCTCCTTCGACCGTGCCTCGCGGTCGGCCGCCTCCCGCTGTGCGGAGACGGCAAGGATCAGCGCTGTGAACGCCGCACCGACGAGCAGGGCGAGCGCCGCGCTTGCGAGCGTCATCCGGCGGGCGAGCGTCACGCGAGCAGCTCCGCGACGGCCGTGCTGAGATCGTCGGGGTCGAACGGTTTCGCGACGAAGCGGTCGGCGCCTGCAACCTGCGCGTCGATCTCGGCGTGGCTCCACGCGGTGATCACGATGACGCGGGTCTCCTTCAGCTCCTCGTCGGTCCGGAGCTTCTCGAGCACCTCGATCCCGGAGAGGCCCGGCAGCATCACGTCGAGGACGATCAGCTCCGGCCGCTCCTCCCGGGCCAGTGCGAGCGCCTCGAGTCCGTCGGCGGCCTCGAGGAAGCGGAAGCGGGGGCCGAGCACGGCCCGGACGAGCTCACGCAGGCTCGGGTCGTCGTCGCAGACGAGAATCGTCGCGGCACGGTTGTCGGGTGCGGGTTGGTGTGCGCGGTCGTCCACCGTGAGTGGAGGGGCGGTGGCTCGGGTTGTTCGCAGTGTAGTCACGCCCTGTCTTCAGTTCGGACTCAGGGCCGGAGCCCCTGCGCGGTTACGCGGTCAGCGCGGTCTCCAGGGTACGGCAGAGCTCCTTCGTTCCGGCCGCGACGACGCGCGAGCGTCCGAGCAGGTCGAGCGGCGCAGAGGCGAAGGGCGGATCCTCGAAGAGGTCGATCTCGAGGCCGCATTCGCGGACGAGCAGCTGGCCGGCGGCGATATCGACCGACCGGGCCGGTTTGAGCGAGCAGACCGCGTCGACGCGTCCCGCGGCGAGGTGGCAGAGGGAGAGCGCAAGCGAGCCCATGATCCGGAGCCGGTACGCGCTGCCGACCATCTCCGCGGCCCGCTCCGCGACTTCGGCAGTCGTTGTCGCCTCGAAGGAGAGGATCTCGATCGTGTCCTTCGGTCCGATTGCGCCGAGCCGGACGCCGTTGAGGAAGGCTCCGCCGCCCCGCTCGGCAGTCCACTCCTCGCCGGAGCCGAAGTCGTAGACGTAGCCGAAGACGACGTCTCCCATCGTCCCGCCATCGGCGACCGCGAGTGAGAGGGAGAAGAAGGGGATGTCTCGCTTGGCGTTCAGCGAGCCGTCGATCGGGTCGCAGACGACCCGCCACGGCTTGCCCGAGCCGAAGACGCGCTCGCCAAGCTCCTCCGAGACGAGCGTGAACTCCTCGTCGAGCTGCTCGAGCCGGTGCACCACCGCCGTCTCTGCCGCCGCGTCGATCGCGGTCGTGTCGTCGCCGCCCTCGCCGGTCTGGAGCACCGGCTCGCGCTCGATTCGGGTCGGCAGCTCCACGAGCACCGCCTTGATGTCGCCGACCGCATACCGGCAGACGTCGAGCCACGGCGTCATCGACTCGGCTTCAAACTGGCTGGAAGAGCAGTCCGGAGATCAGCTTCGGGAAGAAGTAGGTCGTCTTCGGCGGCAGCACCTCGCCGCGGCGTGCGTGTGCGAACACGTCCTCGATCCGGGTCGGCCGCAGCAGGTAGGCGACGGCGGCCTCGCCGTCGCGGACGCGCCGCTCCGCCTCGTCGGCGTCGGCGGTGTAGGAGATGCCGTCGTGGCCGAGCGTATCGACGAGCTGGACGTCGAGCATCCCGGCGGGCACGGAGACCTGCCGCCGCCCGTCGCGGGTCACCTCGGTCACCGCCGGCTCGGCGCCGTTGTCCCCGGCGAGCCGTTTGGGCTCCGAGAACAGTCGGTGCGTGGGGAAGATCTCGAGCCCGGGATCCTCGGTCGAGACGAGCACGACGAGCATCTGGGCGCTTGCAGGCGTCCCCTCCTCCTCGGCGAACGCGAGCGCGGTCTCGTACCGGTGATGGCCGTCGGCGATCAGCAGCTGTTTGTCGTCGAACACGCGGACGAGCACCGGGTCGTCGATTCGCCAGAGCTTCGCGCCTTCGACCTCCAGCTCGGGCTCGCGGTCGGGGCGCTGCACGGGCGCGGGCCCGTCGTAGAGGAGGAAGATCGGCTCCAGCTGCACGCGCGTGGCGCGGAGGACGCGCAGACGGCCCTCCTTCGGACCCGCGTGCGTGCGCTCGTGCGGCAGCACCGTCTTCGTCTCGTACGGCTCGACCTTCAGCGAGGCGACGATGCCGAAGCGTCTGCGGGCGACCCCGTCGGGGCCGACGTAGTCCTGCTCGAGCGCCCAGACGGCCGGCGGCTCCTCGACGAGCACTCCCTGCGCGCGCCAGTGGTCGAGCGCGCGCGCCGCCTCCTCCGCCGAGTCGGGCAGCGTCAGGTGGACGACGTTGTGGGGACTGCGGGCGCGGAGCTCCTCCCGCTGCTCGTCGTCGATGACGTCGTACGGCGGCGCCACGAGCGTCTCGAGCGGGCCTGCGACTGCCTCGTCGTAGCGCAGCGCACGAAAGGGCTTGACCACGGCCATGGCGGGCAACGTACCAACAGGCCCGCAGCCTAGACTCAGCCCATGAGCACGATCGCCGAGCTGGCCGCCGACCGCACCGTTGAGGGCGTCTACGCGGTCGCGCGCAAGCAGCGCCGCACGACCCGGAAGGGAGCGCCGTACCTCGCGCTCGAGCTGGTCGATCCGACTGGCCGGATCGAGGGCCGGATCTGGAACGACGTCGAGCTCCTCGATGGCCGCTTCGCCGAGGGAGACGCCGTGCGTGTGCTGGGCCGGGTCGAGCGCTTCGACGACCGGCTGCAGCTGGAGATCCGCTCGGTCGAGGCGGCGGACGCCGACCCGGCAGGGCTGGCGCCGCGGCTGCGCCGGGATGCGGACGAGCTCGACGGGTTCCTCGAGTTCCTCGCAGGAGAGATCTCCCACCCGGGGTTGGCCGCGGTCGTCGGCGGCTTCCTCTCCGACCCCGCGCTGCGGCGGGCGCTGCGCGAGCTGCCGGCGGCGGAAACGCACCATGCCTACGCGGGCGGCCTGCTCCAGCACACCGTCGGCGTCGCGACGCTCGTCCGCGAGACGGCGCAGCTGCACCAGCGGCTCCGCGCGGACCTCGTGCTCGCCGGGGCGCTCCTACACGACCTCGGGCGGGTGCGCGAGCTCGGTCGCGGCCCGGCGTTCCGACCGAACGACGAAGGTCGGCTGCTCGGTCACGTCCATCTCGGCCTGCGGATGATCGAGGACCGGGCCGGCGGGCTCGAGGGGGCCGTGCTGGCGGAGCTCCTGCACGCGGTGGCGTCGCACCACGACCGGAACGCCGCGCGGACCGCCGAGGCCGCGGTGCTCTACCACGCCAACCAGCTGGACGCGGTCGCCGCCACCAAGCCCGTCGGAGAGTAGAGGCTCGACGTGGAGTGGTTCTTCGGCCGCGGAACGGCCACTTCAGGGGTCTTCGCGCGAGGCGCGTCCGCTAGTGCGGCTGCGCATCCTGCGCTCGAAAGCCAGTGACGGCGATCGCACTCGCGCTCGGCGCGAGCCTCGCGTGGGGGCTCGGCGACTTTCTCGGCGGCCTCAAGTCCCGCACGCTGCACGTCCTCACCGTGCTCGCCATCTCGCAGGCGGCCGGCTTTGCCGCGGTGCTCGTCTGGCTGGCCGTCTCGGACGAGCCCGCTCCGGGCGGACGCGCGGTGCTGGCGGCTGTCGCGGCGGGTATCGGCGGCTGCTTCGGACTCGGCGCGCTCTATCGCGGGATGGCGGTCGGTGCGATGGGCATCGTCGCGCCGGTGTCGGCGGTCTCGGCCGTGATCCCCTTCACCGTCGGCGTCGTCTCCGGCGAGCGTCCGGGCGTGCTCCAGCTGGTCGGGATCCTGCTGGCTCTCGCAGGTGTTGCGCTCGCGTCACGGGAGCCGGCCGAGCTGGGCGGCGGACGTGCCGCCGGCGTCGGGCTGGCGCTCGTCGCCGCGCTCGGCTTCGGGCTCTACTTCGTCTTCCTCGACTACGCGGCGGAGGAGAGCGTGCCCTGGGCGGTGGCGACGGCGCGTGGGACGTCGTCGCTGATCGCCGTCGCCGTCGCGCTCGGCGTTGGCGTGTCGCTGCGCCCCGGCAGCGTCCATCTGCCGGCGCTGGTTGCCGTCGGGCTCTGCGACGTCGGCGCGAACGTCCTTTTCGGGCTCGCATCGACGAGGGGCCTCCTCAGCGTCGTCTCCGTGCTCGCGGCCCTGTATCCGGTCGTGACGGTCGCGCTGGCGGCCGTCGTCCTGCACGAGCGGATCGCGCCGAGCCAGCGGATTGGTGTTGCGGGCGCCCTCGCCGGCGCTGCGATGATCACGGCCGGATGAAGGGACGGCTCGACGAGCACGTGATCGAGAGCGACGCCTTGCGGGGCAACCCGCTCGGCGATGCGCACGAGCGGCCGCTTTGGGTCTACACGCCGCCGTCCTACGCTGGTGGACCGGCGGTCTACATGCTCCAGGGCTTCACCGGCCGGCTCGAGATGTGGCGGAACCGCGCTGCATTCCGGCCGACGTTCCTCGAGCTGCTCGACGACGCCGACGTCGACGCCCGCGTCGTCTTCGTCGACGCCTGGACGTCGGTCGGCGGCTCCCAGTTCGTCGACTCGAATGGAAGTGGCCGCTACCACACGTACATCTGTGACGAGATCGTTCCGTTCGTGGACGAGCGCTACGAGACGAACGGTCTCCGCGGCGTCGCCGGCAAATCGAGTGGCGGACAAGGCGCGGCGGTGACTGCGATGCTCCGTCCCGACCTCTTCCAGGGCTTCGCAAGCCATGCGGGCGGCGGTCTCTTCGAGGTCTCGATCAGGCCGTTCTTCCGCCTCGCGGCGCGACGGCTGCGCGACGCCTACGGCGGCTCAATCGAACGCTTCCTCGACGAGCTCCGTACCGGCCCGGCGCCCCTCGCGCACCCGCACGACCTCCACGTCCTCCTGCAGTGGGGCTTCGCGGCCGCATACTCGGCCGACCCGGACGGGACGATCCACCTCCCCTACGACGTCGCCACCGCGCAGGTGATCCCGGAGCTCTGGGAGCGTTGGCTCGCCTGGGACTACCCGACGCTCGTGCCCCGCCACGCCGACGCACTGCGCGGGCTGCGCGGGATCTACATCGACGTCGGCATCCGCGACGAGTGGTACCTCGACCTCACCGCCGAGTGGCTACGCCGTGAGCTGACCGCGCTCGGCGTCCCCGACCTCCACGTCGAGCTCTTCGACGCCACGCACCTGGCGATCGAGTACCGCTATCCGCTCGGTCTCCGCTACCTCACCGACCGGCTCCGCTGAGCCGACCGGCCAGGGGCGGGTTAGACGTTGAAGCGGATGTTCAGAACGTCGCCGTCCTGCACGTCGTAGGTCTTCCCCTCCAGCCGCTGTGTGCCGCGCTTCGCCGCCTCCGCGTGCGAGCCGGCGGCGAGCAGGTCCTCCGTCGAGATCGTCTCGCAGCGGATGAAGCCCCGTGCGATGTCGGAGTGGATCGACGCCGCAGCCTCGAGCGCGGTCTGGCCGCGCCGAAGCGTCCACGCCCGCGTCTCCTTCTCGCCGGCCGTGAAGAACGTGATCAGGTCGAGCGCGTCGCGCAGGCGCCGCACGACCTCGTCGAGCGCCGACGGCCCGTCGCGGTACTCGGCCGCCTCGGCCTCGGACATTTCCGCCAGCTCCGCCTCGAGTTGTAGGTCGATCCCGCCGGGTCCGTTTTCGACGGCGAGCAGCGGTTTCGTCGTCAGCGGCTCCAGCTCTGCAGGCAGCTCGCCGGGGACGTCCCGCAGGGTGTGCCCCGCGTCGAGGTGCGCGAGCAGCGCCTGCAGCTCGCCGACTTCCTTCCGCAAGGCCGCATCACCCGATTTCGCCTGCTTCTCGACGCGCTCCAGCCGCCGCTCGACGTGATCGCGGTCGGCGACGAGGAGCTCCAGCTCGAGCGTTTCGAGATCCGCCTGTGGATCCGCCCCGGCCGAGAAGCCGTCGGCGACCGCAAGGATCGCGTCGACCTGCCGCAGGCCACCGAGCAGCGCGGGCCCCGTCCCGGGAACGTCGACGACGCGGATCGTCGCCGGCGTGATCTTGCGGGCGCCGACGAGCGCCGCCAGCTGCTCGAGCCGGTCGTCCGCGATCGATGCCATGCCGACGTTCTCCTTGCCGAAGCCCCCGCCGCCGGTCTTCGTCAGCGCGGTGAACAGGGTCGTCTTCCCGCTCCCAGGGAGACCGACGATCCCAACCTCGAGCGCCATCTAGGTGTCGGCGATCTGCTTCTGCAGCGAGAGGAGTGCCCGGTGCTGCAGCGACTTGACCGCGCCCTCGGTCTTGTCGAGGATCGTCGCCGCCTCGCCGTTCGAGAAGCCGAAGACGAACTTCAGTGTCAGCACCTGCTGCTGCTCGTGCGAGAGCGAGTCGATCAGCTCCAGCATCGACTGGCGTCCGATCGACTGGAACGCTTCGTCCTCGGCCGAGCGCTCCTCGGAGCCGTGCGGCTCCGGCACCTCCTCCTCCGGCTGCCAGCGGCGGTTCGCGCGGAAGTGGTCCATCGAGAGGTTGTGCGCGATCCGGAAGAGCCACGCCGAGAAGGGGGCGGACTGGAAGCGGAACTTCCCGATCGACTCGAGCATCCGCATGAAGGTCTGCGTGGTCAGGTCCTCGGCGTCGTGGCGGTTGCCGACGGTCATGTGGAGGTAGCTGTAGATCCGGTCGAAGTGGATCAGGTACAGCTCCTCGAGCGCGCTGCGGTCGCCCTGCTGGCCCCGCTCGACGAGCTTGCGGATCTCGGCTGCGGGCGGCCCCTTCTGCTGTGTCTCGGTCACCGGGGAAGAGGTGCCCTCAGATGCCGAATCCGACGCGTGACTCGCGCGCGTACCGCTTCATGTAGACGACGCGGCCGAGCACGACCGTGTAGCGGCCGTCGCTCGCGTCGAGCATCATCGAGCCGCCTTGATCGGTCGCGAGTGCGCGCTCGAGCTCGTCCGCGCCTCTGATCGTGACGGTCGCGCCCATGATCTGGCCGCCGTCGAAGCACAGCTCGACGCGAACGGAGTCGGGGTCAGCCACTGGACACCACCTCGGTGAGGACGCCGTGGACGGCGTCGGGATGGACGAAGGCGACCTGGAGCCCAAAGAGCCCCTGCCGCGGCTCGGCGTCGATCAGCTCGGCGCCCTCGGCGGAGAGGCGATCCAGCTCGGCCCGGACGTTGTCGACCTCGTAGGCGACGTGGTGCATGCCGGGGCCGCGCTTGGCGAGAAACCTGCCCACGGGCGTCTCGTCGCCGAGCGGCGCGAGCAGCTCGACGCGCCCGGCGCCGATGAGCACCGCCGCCGCCTCGACTCCCTGATCGTCGACCTGGGCCCGGTGCTCGACCTCGGCGCCGAACAGGCGCCCATATGTGTCGACAGCTTCGTCGAGGTCGTGGACGGCGACGCCGAGATGGTGGATGCCGCGGATGGCCACGGCGCCGATGCTACCGAGCGGCTAGTTCTCGAGAGCCCGGACCGTGCCGACGGTCTCGGACGCGCGCGACTCCGGCTCGATCGTCCCGAGCAGCTCGTAGAGCTCGTCGCGGGTGAGCGTCTCTCGCTCCAGCAGCTGGCTGGCGAGCCGGTCGAGCGACGCGCGGTGCTTGACGAGCAGCCGCTGGGCCTCCTCGTAGGCGTGGTCGGTGAGGCGTGCCTGCTCTGAGTCGCGCAGACGCTTCGTCTCCTCGGAAAGGGCGTAGTTGTCGGCGCGCATCGTCCGGGACGGCGAGGCGTCGGACATGCCGTACTCGAAGACCATCGCGCGGGCGATTTCCGTCACCTTCTCGAGATCGTTCGAGGCGCCGTTCGTGACGCGGCCGAAGACGATTTGCTCGGCGGCGCGGCCGCCGAGGGCGATCTTCATCACGTCGAGGAACTCCTCCTTCGTGTGCAGGTAGCGCTCCTCCATCGGCAGGTAGTAGGCGTAGCCGAGCGCGTCGCCGCGCGCGACGATCGTCACTTTCTGGATCGGCAGCAGGTCGCCCATCATGTACGCGATCAGCGCGTGGCCCGCCTCGTGGTACGCGAGGATCCGCTTCTCCTTCTCGGTGACGACGCGCCGCTGCTGCATGCCGGCGATCACGCGCTCCATCGCGCCGTCGAAGTCCTCCATCAAGATCGTCGTCCGTTCCTGGCGGCCGGCGAAGATCGCCGCCTCATTGCAGAGGTTGGCGAGATCGGCGCCGGTGAGACCGGACGTCTGGCGCGCGATCTGCGCCAGCTCGACTTCGGCCGCGAGCGGCTTGCCGCGCGTGTGCACCTGAAGGATCGCCTCGCGGCCGGTCAGGTCGGGCGGCGAGACGAGCACCTGCCGGTCGAAGCGGCCGGGGCGGAGCAGGGCGGGGTCGAGATCCTGGAGCCGGTTCGACGCGCCCATCACGATCACCTGCGCCGACTCGTCGAAGCCGTCCAGCTCGACGAGCAGCTGGTTCAGCGTCTGGTCGTGCTCGCGGTGGAAGCCGCCGCCCTGGCGTGCCGTACCGACCGCATCCAGCTCGTCGATGAAGACGATCGCGGGCGCGTTCTTGCGCGCCTCTTCGAAGAGCTTGCGGATTCGGGAGGCGCCGAGGCCGGCGAACATCTCCACGAACGCCGAGGCGCTCTGCGAGTAGAACTTCGCGCCCGACTCCTTGGCGACGGCCTTCGCGAGCAGCGTCTTGCCGGTGCCGGGAGGACCGTAGAGGAGGATCCCCTTCGGAACGCGGGCGCCGAGGCGGTGGAACCGCTTCGGATGCCGGAGGAAGTCGACGACCTCCTGCAGCTCCGCCTTGGCCTCCTCGACCCCGGCGACGTCCGTCCAGGAGACGGACGAGCTCGCGCTCGCCTCCAGCTTCGCGGGCTTCACGCGCGGCATGTACTGGAGCGTGCGCCAGAGCAGGTAGATGATGAAACCGAAGAAGACCAACGGCAGCCACGTCAGCGCGTAGTTGCCAACCTGATCCAAGAATTCCCCCACGTCCGGCATCCACGCTCCTATCGGCAGCAGGTGCCGATGCCTGTAGCGGCTATCGGCGAACCGCCAGAATCGCTGCGGATTCCGGCGTCGTCAAGACCTCCGTCGCGGCCAGGTCCGGACGGCCGAGCCAGAAGTCGCGCACGGGATCCGCTCCGGCGTAGCCCGGTGTCAGGTCGTCGAGCACCGCGATCCCACCCGGTGCGAGCAGTCCGGCGACGAGCTCGCCGTCCTCCTGGGGCCGGAGCTTCTTCGTCGCGTCGTAGAAGACGAGGTCGAACGGCGCCTCCGGCGGCAGCAGCTCGCGCCAGTCGCCCTCGAGCACGTGGACGTTCTCATCCGCCGCGAAGAGCGCCCGTGCCGCATCGGCCCGCTCCTCGTCGATCTCCGTCGTGAAGAACGGCACCTGCGGCGGCAGCGCGGAGACGATCCAGGCGGCACCGACGCACGTGCCCGTGCCGATCTCGGCGACACGCTCACCGCCGCGCGACGCGGCCAGCACGTGGAGGAGCCGGCCGACCTCGGGCCTGCACGACTTCTCGAAGCCGAGCCGCTCGGTCAGCGCGAGCGCCTTCTCGACGAGCGGCGGGAGCACGTTCCTAGACTAGTGGCGTGCTGCCTCTGCCTCCGCACTGGAACCCCGATCGCGTCGGCGAGGTCTGGCGCGTCGACTATGCCGCGCGCTTCGAGGACGCGGAGCGCTGGCGCCGCGAGCACTCGATCCGCCCCGCGGCCGACGACCGGCTCCGGGTCGCGCTCGTCGTCGTCGACATGCAGAACACGTTCTGCTCGCCCGGCTTCGAGCTTTTCGTCGCCGGCCGCTCGGGGACGGGAGCGCTCGACGATTCGCTGCGCGTCTGCGAGTTCGTCTACCGCAATCTCGGCGCGCTCACCCAGATCGTGCCGACGCTCGACACACATCAGGCGCTGCAGATCTTTCACCGGACGCTGCTGGTCGACGGCGAGGGGCGCCATCCAGAGCCGTTCACGCTCGTCACCGCCGCCGACGTCGAGGCCGGACGCTGGCAGATCGACACGGCCGCCGCGTCCGGGCTCGGCCTCGACCCCGACTACGCCGAGAGGCACCTGCGCTACTACACGCAGACACTCGAGCAGGGCGGCAAGTACAACCTGACGATCTGGCCGTTCCACGCGATGCTCGGCGGGATCGGCCACGCGCTCGTCTCCGCGATCGAGGAGGCGGTCTTCTTCCACTCCGTCGCCCGGCATGCGCCGGTCGACTTTCAGCCCAAGGGCGACAACGCGCTCACCGAGCACTACTCGATGCTCGGTCCCGAGGTCGAGGTCGACCTCGAGGGCGAGCCGCTCGGCAAGCGCAACCAGCCGCTGATCGAGCGTTTGCTCCAGAACGACGCCGTCGTGATCGCGGGCGAGGCCAAGAGCCACTGCGTTGCCTGGACGATCGAAGACCTCCTCTCCGACCCGAACGTGCAGGAGCGCGGGCTCGCGGAGAAGGTCTACCTGCTCGAGGACTGCACCTCGCCGGTCGTCGTCCCGGGCTCGGTCGACTACACCGACGAGGCCGACGCTCACTTCGCTCGCTTCGCCGAGTCGGGCGCGCACGTCGTCCGCTCAGACCGGCCGATGGCCGGGTGGCCGGGCGTCGTCGGCGAGGCGCTCGCGGTCTAGCCGACGAGCTCGAGCCGCGGGTTCGCGCGGTAGCGGCGTCCGACCTTCGCCGACGGGCGCCCGTCGGTCATGACGATGTCGGCGGTGAAGTCGTTCTGGCCGCGGATCAGCGACGAGCCGATCCCGTACGCGTCCACCGGCACCTCTCGAGACTCGAAGGCCTCGATCTTGTCGACCGTGAAACCGCCGGAGGCGACGATCTTCACGCGCTCGAATCCGTCCGCGTCGAGCGCGTCGCGCACCTTGCGCACGAGCCGCTCGTTGACGCCGCGCGGGTCGAAGTCGCCCATCTCGTTCCAGAGCGAGCGATCGACGAGCTGGCCCGACGTGTCGAGCCGAACGCCCCAGAGCCGGGGCCCGAGCGCACGCGCGACCGCCAGCGCCGTCCCGACCGAGTCGTTCTCGAAGTCCACCAGGACGACGATGTTCATGTCCTCGCCCGCCCACTCGGCGAACTTCGTCGCCGCGAGCACCGTGTTGCCGCCGTAGGAGGCGATCAGCGCGTGCGGCACGGTGCCGACGCCGCGGCCGCCCCACCACGACGCCTGTGCATCCGACGTGACGCCGATCGGGGCACCGATCATCGCCCCCGCGACGAAGGCCGCGTAGCCGTCGCCGGTCTGGACGCGGTGGTGATCGTGCCGGGCCGGCATGAAGATGATCGGCTTGCCGTTCGCGGCCTCGACGACGCGCGCCGTGTTGGTCGTGATCAGCGTTCTTCGCGTCAGCACGCCGAGGTAGACCGTCTCGAGGTGCGCGAAGAGGGTGTAGTCGCCCTCGATCGTCATCGCCGTCTCCCACGGCTCAACGCGGTCGCCGTCGTGGAGCGCGTGCACGGTGAGGGCATCCCAGTCGTCGGAGCAGAGCTTGAGGATCGCGATCGCCTCGTCGACGCCGCCGAGCATTGCCTGGTTGCGCTGAAAGACCTGCATCACGACGCGCGGGTGGCGGCCGTCGCGAAGCAGCGTCTCGCGCGTGTGGTTGAAGTAGGCGTCGGTGTAGTAGCCCTCCCGCATCTTCTCGACCGGCAGGTCGAAGATCTCGGGTGGCAGACGGCGGGGCTTAGCTTCCTGCTCGGTCGCCATGCTCCAGCTCCAGGCAGGCTGCGAGGGCCGCTTCGGCGACCTCGAGCTGCTCGGCCGTGGGCTCCGCCGTCGCGTACCGGTGCTGCAGCTCGTGCCCGGGCTTCGCGAGCGCCTTCGCGAGCGGGTGGCGCGGATGCTTCGTCATCCAGGCAAACACCTCGACCGCGACGCCGACCGCACCGAGCGAGCTCGCGGTTCGCGCCGGCCGGCGCAGGTGCGCAGGTGCACGGGAGGCGAGCACGTTGCCGACCGCCGACGCCGCCAGCAGCGGGCCGATCAGGTGCGAGCCGCAGCGCTCGTGCTCCTTCTCCCGCTGCTTGCCGTGCTCGTAGGTACCGATCGAGATGTGCTCCGCACCGTGATACGCGGCGAGCTCGCCGCCCCGAAGCGCAAGCAGCGCCGGCGTCAGCGAGAGCGCACCGGAGAGCACCTCGCGGACGGCCGCGCTCAGGCGTGACGAGCGCCGCAGGGCCTGCACCGTCAAGGCGCTCCCGAAGGTCGCTGCGAGCACGGACGGCCGCTCGAACGGGAGCCGTGCCTGCGGCAGCTTGCGGCGTAGCTCGGGAATGACGGCGAACGACTCGAGCAGGCGTAGCGGGCCGCGCAGGAACGGCTGCTGGATCCCGGCTGCGAGCACGCGCTTGCGCGCCGACGCGACCTTGATCTCGCCGTCGTCCGTCCTGATCGCGCAGGCCCACGACGTCGGCCCGTGGACGAGCACGCCGTTCGAGAGCGCCATGCCGCCGAGGCGAAATTTCTTGCTCATCGCGGAAGCCTAGCCCCCGGCGGCGCGCCTGAGCGCGGCCTGGAGCTCGTCCGCGGCGGGGCCGCGCGAGATCGGTGCGCCGTCCAGCTCGGTCACCGGCATCAACTCGCGCACGGAGGAGGACGTGAATGCCTCGTCTGCGGCGAGCAGCCCGGTCAGGCCGAACTGGCCTTCCTCGACCGCGTAGCCGGACTCACCCGCAAGGTCCAGCACCGTCGCGCGCGTGACGCCGGCGAGGATGCCGAGGTCGAGCGATGGCGTCAGCAGCGTGCGGTCGCGCCGCCACCAGATGTTCGTGGTCGGGCCTTCGAGCACCGTTCCGCCGGCATCGACGAAGACGGCGTCGTCTGCGCCTTGCCGCTTGGCTTCCGCCTCGGCCGCGATGTTGACCGCGTAGCTCGTCGATTTGACGCCCGGCAGCAGCCAGGGTTCGTCGGCGCGCACGCCGCGGAGCGAGATCAGCCGCTGCCCGCGCGCGCGGAGCGCGTCGTAGTGGTCGCCGAGCTCGCTGACGAGGGCGAGTGCGACCGGCGTCGGTGTCCAGTAGAGCCGAAGCACGGCGTCGGGCACTGCGGCCGCGTGCAGCGCCTCCTGCGCGAGCTGCTCGAGCTCGAGCCGGTTCACCGCGGGCAGGCCGATCCGCTCAGCCGAGCCGGCGAGCCGCGCGAGGTGCTCCGGAAGCTTGAACGGCGTGCCGCCGTAGACACGGATCGTCTCGAAGGCGGCACGGCCGCGCAGCAGCGCCTCATCGTCGGCACGGAGCACCGGCTCGGCCGGATCGACAACGCCGCGGCCGCCGACTGCGACCGCGAGCAGCGTCATCGGGCACCCGCCTCAACCGGAGCGCCGATTGCGGCGAGCAGTGGCCGCGCCTTCGTCCACGACTCCTCGATCTCGGCCTCCGGCTCCGAGTCCCAGACGATGCCGCCCCCGACCCAGAGGTGGATCCGGCCCGCCGCGAGCGCGAACGTGCGGATCGTCAGCGAGAGGTCGAGGTCGCCGTTGCCGCGGACGACGCCGAGCGCGCCCATCGACGCGCCGCGGCCCACCGGCTCGAGGGCGGCGATCAGATCGAGCGCGGCGAGCTTGGGGGCGCCGGTGACCGAGCCTCCCGGGAAGGTTGCCTGGAGCAGGTCGGCGAGGCCGACGTCGGTGCGGAGCGTGCCCTCGACCCTCGAGACGAGGTGCGTGACGCCCGCGAGCTCGCGCTCGGACATCAGCTCCGGCCAGCGCACCGATCCGGGCTCGCAGACGCGGGAGAGGTCGTTGCGCTCGAGGTCGACGATCATCACGTGCTCGGCGGCATCCTTTTCCCCTTCGACGTGCTCGCCGAGCGGCCGCGTGCCCTTGATCGGCGCCGTCCAGACCCGCTGCCCGCGACGCGCGAGGAAGAGCTCGGGCGAGGCGGAGACGACGGCCCAGCCGTCGCTTGCGAGCAGCCGCGGCGAGAACGAGGCGAGGCGCTCAGCCAGAGCCGTCGGTTCGCACTCGACCTCGGCGCTCAGGTGCTGGACGAGATTCACCTGGTAGACGTCGCCGCGCCCGATCGCCGCGCGCACCGCCTCGACCGCTTCGGCGTAGTCAGCATCGCCCCAGCTCCGCTCCCACCGCCCGATCTGGACAGCGTCCGCGCGGGACGTGTCGGGGCCAGGACCCCACGTGTCCGCAACGGTCACGGCCGCGAGGGGCAAGGGCGCGGGCTCGGGCGGCGAGGCGACGTTCGTCCGCCGCAGCGGCTCCGAAAGCCCGTAACCGAGGAAGAGAGTCGCCTCGAGCTCCTCGCCGCCCGGCGCGAAGAAGCCGCGCTCGCGGAGATACGCCTCGATCTGCTCGAACGCTCCCTCCGGCGAATGGAGCTCCAGCACGGCTAGCCCAGCGAGCGAGCCGCCGCGCGGAGGAACTCGACGCCGAGGCCGAGGTCGTCGACGTGCGTCCGCTCGTCGGCGGAGTGGATCAGCCGCGCCGCCAGCTCCGGGCTCATCGTCCGCATCGGGAAGAACCCGTAGGCGACGGTGCCGAACGTCTCGCGGAGCCAGTGCGAGTCCGTGAAGCCCGAGCAGCAGAGCGGCGCCAGCTTCGCGCCCGGCTCGGTTGCCTCGACCCAGTCGGAGATCATTCGCCAGAGCGGCGTGTCGAGCGGCGAGCGCGTGCCGCCGAAGCGCTCGATCGTCTCCACCTCGACGTGGCCGCCGTCACCGAGGATCGAGCGCACGATCGGGTCGACGTCCTCGGGCGTTTGTCCCGGCAGGAGCCGCCGGTCGACGGTCAGCTGGACCGTCCCCGGGATCACGTTCCGTCGCTCCGACGCCTCGATCATCGTCGGCGAGAGCGTGAACGAGAGCAGCGGCTCGATCGTGTCGACGGCGAGCTGGTCGACGGCGGCGAGGCGCTCGAGCACGTCGCCGGGCGGCGGCTGCTCGCCGAGCACAGCGTCGAGGAAGCCCGCCACCTCGGGCCCGATCGACGGCTCCGGCCGGTACGCCGCGAGCTTCTCGATCAGCGGCGCCGCCTTGACGAGCGCGTTGTCGGCGATCCCCGGCATCGACGCGTGGCCGCTGCGGCCGTGCACCGTCACCCGAAACGGCGAGCTCATCTTCTCCGCAGCCGCGCAGAGGTAGAAGGCGCGGCCCCCGAGCTCGACCCGCTCGCCGCCGCCCTCGTTGAGGGCGTAGTCGACCTGAACCGCGTCCGGATGGTGCTCGCAGAGCCACTGGAGGCCGTAGTTCTCCCCGACCTCCTCGTCGGCCGCCGCGACGAAGAGGAGATCTCCCGGTGGGACGAAGCCCTCGCGGGCGAGCGAGGCGATCGCGACGGCGCTGGCCGCGACCTGGTTCTTCATGTCGAGCGCGCCGCGCCCCCAGACGTGGTCGTCGGCGAGATCGCCCGACCAGGGATCGCGCGACCACTCTTCCGGAGCCGCGACGACGGTGTCGGTGTGGGAGAGGAGGCACAGTGAGGGGCCGTCGCCGCCGCGCAGCCGCGCAACGAGGTTCATCCGCTCGGGGACGCGGCCGTAGAGCTCGACCTCGACGCCGTTGGCTTCCAGGTAATCGCGCAGCAGCTCGGCTGCGATCGTTTCGTTCCCAGGTGGGTTGACCGTGTTCAGCCGGAGCAGCCGCTGCAGGAGCTCGATTGCCTCCTCCTGCAGCGTCATTGCTGCTCTTGCGAGAGGGCCGTGAGCTCGTTGCGCACGCGCCAGAGCTCCGGGAAGAAGACGTGGTGGATCAGCCGGCCGAGCACCTCGACCGGCGTGCCCTGCGTGCCGACGACGGAGTCGCCGATCACGCGCGCGACGACCTTGTAGTGGCGGATCCGCCAGAAGTTGATCCGCTCGTCCCACTCGATCAGCGCCTCGGCGAGCTGGTAGAGCTCCTCGTGCTCGCGACCCTTGACGTACACGTCCGTCAGCGACAGCCCCGCCTGCTCTCGGAGCGCGTGGAACGCCTGGCCGGCCGCCGGCGTCACCCGACGGATCTCGCGCCAGCCGGGCGAGTCGAAGCCGCTGCCGTGGCCGAGCACCTTGCGGATCTCCTGGTACTCCCACGGCGACATCTGCTCGAGCATGTCGAGCTGCGCGGTCGCGTACTGGAGGCAGAGCGTCGAGCGCCGCAGCAGCCTCAGAGCAGGCGCGATCTCGGCAGCCTGCAGGTGCGACGTCGCCGCCTCGACGTCGTTCCAGGCGAGCTTCAGCCACAGCTCCGACGACTGGTGCACCGTCTGGAAGAGGAGCTCGTCTCGGTGCACCCACTCGCCGGCCGACTTCTGCAGTGCGAGCAGTGCGTCCGTATTCAGGTACCGCTCATAGTCGCTGGCGCCCTCGCCGGCGAGGATCGGCTCCGAGTAGTCCTCGTGCGTCGCCACGGCCGGAGCATACTGACGAGCATGAGCGACCTCTTCGCCGACGCCGCCCGCGAGCGCTCGGCCGCGATTGCACCGCTGCCGCAGCGGCTCCGGCCGCGCTCGCTCGCGGACCTGGTCGGCCAGCAGCACGTGCTCGGGGAAGGCTCGGCGCTCCGCCGAGCGATCGAGCAGGACCGGCTCCGCTCGCTGATCCTCTATGGGCCGCCCGGCGTCGGGAAGACGACGCTGGCGCGGATCGTCGCGGCCGAGACGGGCGCCGCCTTCGAGGAGCTGTCGGCTGTCTCAGCGCGGGTCGACGACGTCCGCGGGGTCATGCAGCGGGCGCGCGACCGCCTCGGCGGCAACGGCCAGCGCACGATCCTCTTCCTCGACGAGATCCACCGCTTCAACAAGGCGCAGCAGGACGCGCTCCTGCCCGCAGTCGAAGAGGGTCTGCTGACGCTGATCGGCGCGACGACCGAGAACCCGTACTTCGAGGTCAACTCGGCGCTGCTCTCCCGCTGCCAAGTGGTGGAGCTCGTGGCGCTGTCGGAGGAGGAGTTGGCCGAGGTGACGCGGCGAGGCGCAGCCGCGATCGACGCCGACGTGACCGACGAGATCGTCGCGTTGATCGCCCGGCGGGCCGGCGGCGACGCGCGTACCGCGCTCTCGACGATCGAGCTCGCCTGGGAGACCGCGCAGGCCGAGGGCGTTCCGCTCGAGGAGCGTCACGTCGACGACGCCGCCCGCAAGCGGCCGCTGCGCTACGACAAGGGCGCCGACCAGCACTACGACTTCGTCTCCGCCTTCATCAAGTCGATGCGCGGCTCCGACCCCGACGCCGCCGTCTACTACCTCGCCTCCATGCTCGAAGGCGGCGAGGACCCGCGCTTCATCGCCCGCCGGATGACGATCTTCGCATCCGAGGACATCGGCAACGCCGACCCTCGCGCGCTGCTCGTCGCCGTCGCGGCTGCGCACGCGCTCGAGCACGTCGGCCTCCCGGAGGCGCAGCTCAACCTCTCGCAGGCGGCGATCTACCTCGCGACCGCACCCAAGTCGAAGGCGAGCGCGAACGCGATCTGGTCCGCGCGCGAGGAGGTGCGAACGGGCGGAAACCTGCGTCCGCCCGCGATGCTCCGCGATGCTCACTATGCCGGCGCGAAGAAGCTCGGCCACGGCACGGGGTACGTCGATCCGCACACCGATCCACGCGGGCTTCGAGGTCGACTATCTCCCGGAGGAGTTGCAGGGACGGCGGTACTATCGGCCTTCCGGCAACGGGGAGGAGGCGGGCGATGGCGATCGAGACGGGGAGTGAGGCACCGGACTTCGACCTCGAGGTCAGCAGCACCGAGCGCGTCCGGCTCGCCGACTTCCGCGGTCGCCGGAATGTTCTGCTCGTCTTCCACCCGTTCGCGTTCACACCGGTCTGCGAGGAGGAGGCGCGCGACCTGCAGGAGAACCTGCCGTCGTTCGAGAGCGCCGAGACGGACGTGATCCTCGTCTCATGCGACTCGTCCGCGGCCCGCCAGGCGTGGAAGGAGAAGCTCGGCCTCACCTATACGCTCGCCTCGGACTTCTGGCCGCACGGCGAGGCGGCGAACGCGTACGGCGTCTTCGACGAAACCCGCGGGGCGCCGGTCCGCGGCACGTTTCTGATCGACAAGAACGGCGTCGTCGTCTGGAGCCTCGTCAACGACGGCGACACGCGCCGCGACGAGCTCGTCTCGGGGCCCCTGGCGATCACCACGACTTGAGCTTGGCGCTCTACGAGTGGGGCGACGCGAGCCGGCCGGCGCTCGTCTGCCTGCATGGTGTCACCAGCCACGGGCGCCACTTCGAGCGGCTCGCCGAGCGCCTATCCGACCGCTTTCACGTCGTCGCGCTCGACCTCCGCGGCCACGGCCGCTCGCCCTGGGATCCGCCCTGGCATCTCGAGCAGCACGTCGCCGACGTCCTCGAGGCGGCGCCGCCTGGTCGTGTGGCCTGGCTCGGCCACTCGTTCGGCGGCCGCGTCGCCTACGAGGTGGCAGCCGCTGCACCGGACCGTGTCGAGCGGCTCGTCCTGCTCGACCCGGCGATCCTCCTGCCGCCGCACGTCGGTTTCGCGGCCGCAGAGAACGCCCGCCGTGACCGCTCCTACGTCTCGTTCGAGGAGGGGATCGACCGCCGCTACGAGGAGAGCGTGCTCACGACGGCGCCGCGCGACCTCGTCGAGGAGGAGTTGGCAATGCACTTGCTCGCGGACGACGACGGCCGCTTCCGCTACCGCTACTGCCAGAGCGCGGTCGTCGCCGCCTACGGCGAGATGACGCGCCAGCCACCCGGCTTCGAGCACGTGCGGATCCCGACGCTGCTCGTGCTCGGCGAGACCTCCTACCTGCCGTACGACGAGCTGCTGGACGCTCACCGGACGGCGCTTGGCGACCTACTCGTGGTCGAGCGGATCGCCGCCGGCCACACCCTGCTCTGGGACGCGCTCGACGACACCGTGGCCGCCGTCGAGCGCTTCCTAGGCTAGGCGGCCAGCGAGACCTCGCGGGCCTCGACGGCGGCCGCCAACGCATCGACCACGGTTCGGAGCTCGTCGAGCAGGGTCGCGTCGACGCCGTCGGCGAGCCGCTCGTGCGCCTTCGGCACGGCGATCGTGTCCTCGAGCGTGCGGGCGCCGAGCGCTCCCAGCACCTTGCGGGTCTCGGCCGCGGCCCAGACGCCGCCGAACATGCCCGTGCTCGACGAGAGCACGGCGACCGGCTTGTTCCGCACCGGCGAGTCGGCCAGCGGCCTCGACGCCCAGTCGAGCGCGTTCTTGAGCACGCCCGGGATGGACGAGTTGTACTCCGGCGTCGCGATCAGGACCGCGTCCGCCGCGTCGAGCTCGTCCTTGAAGCGCTCCACCGCCGCCGGCTGGGCGCCCGGGACGTCGTCGTCGGCGTCGTACGGCGGGATCTCCTTGAGCCCGTCGTAGAGCATGACGTCGACGCCGTCGGGCGCGACTGCGGCAGCCGCCTGCAGCAGGTCGGTGTTGTGCGAGCCTGCCCGGAGGCTGCCGCTGATCGCGACGATTCTCACCGGACTACGCCTGCACCAGCGCGAGGTCGGCGGTGATGACGACGTCGTCGGCGAGCATCGGCTCACCGGACGGGAGGTCGGCGGACCAGTTGATGTCGTAGTCCCGGCGGTTGATCGTGGTCTCGAGGTCGATGCCGAGGCGCTCGTTGCCGTAGCCGTCGGTGATCGGCCCGGTGACCGTGCCGCTGAGCTCGACCGGCTTCGTGATGCCGCGAAGCGTCAGCTCGCCCTCGATCGAGACCCGGTCGCCCTCCCGGTCGATCGTGGTGGAACTGAAGCGGAGCTCCGGGTACTGCTCGGCGTCGAAGAAGTCCGGCGTCTGCAGGTGGCCGGCGAGGTTCTCGTCGTCGACGACGACGCTCGCGACCTTGACGGTGCCCTCGAGGCGGCCGTCTTCGAGCTTCACGTCGAGCTGCTTGAACGTGCCGCGGAACGTCATCACGCCGCTGTGCGTGATCGCGAAGCCGACACTCGAGTGGACGGGATCGAGGTTCCAGGTGCCCGTCGGAATCTGCGTGGTCTGAACCGTCATGCTCATTGCTCTCCCTTGGTCTGGCAGGTATACTTGCTTGCGTCCGCAACTATAGAGGAAAAAGATTGAGTCGTCAAGTATCTCATCCGCAAGTCATAGAACTCGAGACGTTCGCGAAGCTTGCGAGAGCGCACACCGTGCTTCGGCGTGAGCTCGAGGCGGAGGCTCTCGCCCCGCGCGGGCTGACGATGAGCGACTTCGACGCGCTCCTGAACCTCTCCAAGGCCGAGGACAACCGGCTGCGGCGCGTCGACCTCGTCGAGGCCCTGATGCTGACGCCGTCGGGTGTCACGCGCCTGCTCGAGGGCCTGCAGGAGGGCGGCCTGGTCGAGAACGTCAGCTGCGACGACGACGCCCGCGTCACGTGGGCACGCCTGACCGAGGAGGGCGTCGAGACGATCGAGTGCGTCGGCGCCACCTACGCGAAGCGGCTGCAGCAGCTCTTCGGCGACCGGCTCGAGCCGGAGGAGGTCTTCCAGCTCTCGGAGCTGCTCGGCAAGCTCCCCGGCGTCGGCGCCGGAAACTGCGCCGGCTAGCCGGCGCTAGGCGACGTACTCGTCGGCGATCGCGAGCGCGTCGTCGAGGACCGCGAGGCCCTCGTCGAGCTCCTCGCGTGTGATCGTCAGCGGCGGGCAGACCATGACGACGTTCCAGTGGGTCATCAAGTAGAGGCCGGCCTCGAGCGCCGCCTTCTGCAGCCGCACCACCGGCGCCGCCGCCTCGCCGCCGGCGTTGAAGGGAACCAGCATCTCCCTCGTCTCCCGGTTCTTCACCAGCTCGAGGCCCCAGAAGAGGCCGAGCCCGCGAATGTCGCCGACCGACGGATGCTTCGCAGCGAGCGCCGGCAGCGCCTCGGCGAGATACGCCCCGTGCTCGGCGGCGTTCTCGACGATCCCCTCCTCCTGGAACGCCTCGATCGAAGCGACCGCCGACGCGCACGCGAGCGGATGCCCCGAGTACGTCAGGCCGCCGGCGAGGAAACGGCCGCGGAGCTCGTCCGCGATCGGCTCGGAGACGATCATGGCGCCGAGTGGGACGTAGCCGGAGTTGATCCCCTTCGCGACCGTGAGGATGTCGGGAACGACGTCCCAGTTGTCGCAGGCGAACCACTTGCCGGTGCGGCCGAAGCCGGCCATCACCTCGTCGCAGATCAGCAGGATCCCGTGGCGGTCGCAGGTCTCCCGGATCGACTGCAGGTAGCCGTCGGGCGGGACGATGATCCCGTTCGTGCCGACGACGGTCTCGAGGATGACGGCGGCGACGGTGTGGGCGCCCTCGTATTGCAGGATCTCCTCCAGGTGCGGCGCGCCCGAGCAGACCGGGCACGGATCCGGGTGGCCGGCGGGGCAGCGGTACGTGTAGGGGTCGAGCATCCGTACGACGCCGGGGAGTCCAGGCTCCGCATGCCAGCGGCGCGGGTCGCCGGTGAGCGTGATCGCGCCGCCGGTCGCGCCGTGGTAGCTGCGGTAGCGGGCGATGATCTTGTGTCGGCCGGTGACCCAGCGCGCGACCTTGATCGCGTTCTCGTTCGCCTCGGCGCCGCCGTTGGTGAAGAACGACATCTTCAGGTTGCCCGGTGTCACGTCCGCGAGCATCCGGGCGAGCGTGGAGCGCGGCTCGGTCGCCATCGGCGGACCGATCGTCGCCAGCTTCTCGGCCTGCTCCTTGATCGCCGCGATCACCTTCGGGTGCCCGTAGCCGATCGAGACGTTGACGAGCTGCGACGCGAAGTCGAGGTAGCGCGTGCCGTCGTAGTCCCAGAAGTAGCGGCCCTCGGCGCCCGCGACCGGAATCGGGTCGATCGCGTTCTGCACCGACCAGGAGTGGAGGACGAACTCCTTCGCGTCCGCCTTGATCTGCGCGCCCAGCTGCGGGTTCGTCTCGATCGTGGCCATCAGCGGAAGCCTACTTAGAGATGGCGGCGCCGGTTTCCGCGGCGGATGCCGTGCCCGGAAAGTCACCGGTCGGGCCGCCCTGGGGCGGCCCGACCAGATCACTGTCAGCGTTACACGAGCCCCTGTGCCTTCCACTTCCGGTAGATGCCCTGCGCCTTGCGCGAGAAGGCCGAGACCGCCTCGGCAGGGGTGGACTTCCCTTGCGCGACCTCGGCGAACATCTGCGGGATCAGGAACGTGTTGTAGATCTCGTCCATCACCGGCGTTGTGTTGCCCGGATGGCCCGGGTTCGTCGTGTACTTCTCGGCGATCGTCGTCAGGACGGTGTACTTGCCCCGCGGCTTGTGCGTGTCCTGCGCGGACAGCCTGCGGATCTCCTTGAACCCGCCCTTGATCGCGCCCGTCCAGGCAGGGAAGTTGTAGTACTGGCTGCGAATGAAGTGCTCGCGGTAGCCGAGCTGCTGGTCGATGAGGTACTTCTTTGCGGCCGCCTTGTTCTTCGCGAACTTCCAGATCACGAAGACGCCCATGACGTGCTCGTTGCCCATGCGCATGTAAGGGCCGCGCGGGATCGACGACAGCCAGGTGTCGTCCGAGAGGGATGTATTCCCGGAGTTCTCGGCCGAACGGGCGATCGAGATCGCGTTCAGCGCCACCGACAGCCGGCCGGCGAGGAACGCCTGGTTGTTCGACGCAGCGGTCCACGCGAAGACCTCGTCGGACATGCCTCTGCGATAGATGTCCTGCATGACGGTGAGCGCCTCGATCGCGCCCCTCCTGGGCGCGCCTTGGCCGATCACGATCCGGTTCTCCTCGTTCTGGATGAACCCGCCATAGCAGTAGAGGAGGGACGTCAGCATCATGTTGGAGTCGATCTCGTTCGACATGCCGAGGCCGACGGGATGGCCGGCCGCCTTGAGCTTCGGGGCTCCCTGCCGAAGCTGCTCCCACGTGTTGAGACTGACCCCCGCCTCCTGCAGGTAGCTCCGGCGGTACTGAACCGGGTCGGGCGCATAGTCGTCCGGGAAGCCGTAGAACTGCTTCGTCTTCGGGTTGTAGGTGCTCTTCCTCGCAACCCTCGACATCGGCCCGAGCTTCTTGCTGACCTCCTGCACGAGGTCGGTGACGGGAACGACCTGCTTCTGGAACGTCGACGGCGGCGAGATGAACCAGAACAGGTCGTGACCGCTCTGTGCGGCGACCTGCGATGCCCCTGTGCTGTAGAGCAGGGCGTTGTTGATGTGGTCGACCTTGACCTCGACGTCGTTCGCCTCGCCCCAGCGCTTGACGTAGGTATTGTCGAGCCACTGGTCGTAGGCGGGGACGAAGTGGGCCCACTGCATGATCCTGAGCTCTCCCGCGAGCTCCTTCTTCGCGTACTTGAGCGGGCCGTAGAACCCGAGGGCTCGGTCGGTGAGGCCGCCGAACATGCCGATGGCGAAGGCGGCGGCGGTCCCCCTCTTGAGCAGGTCACCTCGGGTCAGCTCCGAGCTCGAACGGACGAGCTCGTCCGTTGCATCTGCCACGGGTACCTCCTTTCGACTCGATTCTCTAGCGGAATGCGCCTCCTGTAAAGCCCTTGATGAAACGGTCGAGGAACGCGGTGTAGAGAAGCGCGAGCGGGATGGCGGGAATCAGCGTCGCCGCCATCAGCGACTGCCAGAAGAAGACATCTCCCCGGATCAGATCGTTCGGGATCCCCGCCGACACCGTCCGTTGCTCGGAGCTCGAGATGAACGTGAACGCGTAGATGAACTCGTTGACGCAGAGCGAGAACGCGAAGATGACCGCCGTCAGGATCCCGGGGAGCGAGATCGGAAGGATGATCAAGAAGAGGGCCTTCAGTCGCGATGCTCCGTCGATCAGCGCCGCGTCCTCGAGCTCCTGCGGAATGGTCTTGAAGAAGCCCATCAGCAGCCACGTCGCGAAGGGCACCGTGAAGGACGGGTAGATGAGGATCAGCGACCAGAGCGAGTCCTTGAGGTCGAGCTGCGTGATCAGCCGCGAAAGCGGGAGGAAGAGCAGCGTCGGCGGGATCAGGTAGACGAGGAAGATGGCGACGCCTGCGCTCTGACCCCACCCGCCCGCCAGGCGCGCGAGCGCGTAGCCCGCCGGCAGGGCCAGGAGCAGCGTGATGCCCACGACCGCTGCGCCGACGAGCAGCGTGTTCAACAGCCACGTCGGATAGTTCGTCTCCCTGAAGAGGAACGTGACGTGTTCGGTCGTCGCGTAGTTCCAGAAGTCCCAGTGGAAGCCGCCCTCGAGGTCGTTGTAGAGGTATGGGGAGTGCTCCACGTTCGCGAGGTCGAGGTTCGTCTTGAACATCGTCACGAGCGCGAAGTAGAAGGGGAACGCGAGGATGATCGCGAACGGCACGACGACTGCGTACGTCACGCTCTTCTGGCGCCACGTCATCAGCTCACCTGCGCCCTGCGAGCGAAGAACAGCATCGCCACGGTGACGACCACGAGCAGCGGGAACAGAAACAGCGAGATCGCCGCGCCCTCGCCGAGGGAGCCACCGTCGATGCCGATGAAGTAGGCCCACGTGGGCAGCACCTGCGTCGAGTTGAACGGACCGCCGCGCGTGAGGATGTAGACGACGGCGAAGTCGACCGCCGTGAACACGATCCCGAACAGGACTGCCACGAGCGCGATCGGGAGTTGGAGCGGGATGTCGACGTACCAGAGCTTCTTCACACCCGTCGCGCCGTCGATCCTGGCAGCGTCCTCGACCTCGTTGGGAATGGAGGCGCGGCCCGCGATGAAGATGACGACGGCGAAGGGAAGGATCCGCCAGGCGTGCACCAGGGTGATCGCGATCAGCGCGAGATTGGGGCGGCCGAGCCACTGCAACGGCACCTGCGCGTCCTCCTCGATGTTCACGGCGCCGAGAAGCCAGAGGAGGCCGTTGTCCAGCTGGAGCCTGCCCAACGTCCAGTTGACGACGCTGTAGAGGGAGTCGAGAAGCCACAGCCAGGCGATGGTCGAGAGGACGACCGGAGCCGCCCAGGGCAGGACAACCAGGAAGCGCACGATCCACCTACCCCGAAAGTCTCGAACGAGAAAGTTCGAGAGGACGGCGGCACCGACGAGGACGATCGCTTGCGACGCCAGCGTGAAGATGAACGTGTTGCGAAGCGCGCGGCGAAAGTTCTCGTCCTGCCAGGCGCTCGTGAAATTGTCGAACCCGACCCAGTCGCCGCTCAGCGAGCCCCCGATGGCGTTCGTGAAGCTGAGGTAGATGGCCCAGACGAAAGGGACTCCGACGACGAGCGCCATGAAGATGACGGCCGGGGCGATGAGGAGCGGCGCGAGAACACGACGGCTCTCCAACGCATGCCGCATGCGGCCCGGAGCCGCTCTCGCCCGAACTGCTTTCGCCTCCATTCGAGGGGCGGATCCTAGTAGATTGGCCGCCGGAGTTCCCACGTGGCGGAGATCACCCTCGAGCAGCTGACGAAGGTCTATCCCGACGGCACGAAGGCCGTCACCGAACTCGACCTCGAGGTCGAGGCGGGCGAGTTCGTCGTCTTCGTCGGCCCGTCCGGTTGCGGCAAGACGACGGCGCTACGGATGGTCGCCGGTCTCGAGACCGTCACGTCCGGGAAGGTGATGATCGACGGTCAGGTCGTGAACGATCTCCCCCCGAAGGACCGCGACATCGCCATGGTCTTCCAGAACTACGCGCTGTACCCGCACATGACTGCATCGAAGAACATGGGCTTCGCGCTCAAGATGCAGGGCATTCCCAAGGGCGAGATCGACCGTCGCGTTCGTGAGGCGGCACGCATCCTCGGCCTCACCGACTCGTTGCAGAAGAAGCCGCGGACACTCTCGGGCGGCCAACGTCAGCGGGTCGCCATGGGGCGCGCGATCGTCCGCAACCCGCAGGCATTTCTCATGGACGAGCCGCTCTCGAACCTCGACGCGAAGCTTCGGGTCGAGATGCGGGCGGAGATCGCGCGAATCCAGCGGGACCTCGGAGTGACGACCGTCTACGTCACGCACGATCAGATCGAAGCAATGACGATGGGCGATCGCTGCGCGGTAATGCGGAACGGCTTGCTGCAGCAGGTGGACACCCCACAGATGCTCTACGAGAGGCCGCGCAACCTGTTCGTCGCGGAGTTCATCGGTTCGCCGGCGATGAACCTCGTCGTCGCCGAGCTCGCCCGCGAGGACGGCGCGCTCTGGGCGCGCTTCGGGGAGCACCGCCTGCGCGTCACGGACACCTCGATCGCGCGGAATCCCGGGCTCGAGCGGTTCGAGGCGCGTCCGATCGCGCTCGGGATCCGGCCGGAGGACATGGAGGACGCATCGCTCGCCAGCGAGAGCAGGCCGGACCAGCGGCTGTCCGTCGTCTGCGACATCCGCGAGGACATGGGCTCCGAGGTGTACGTGCACTTCCGCCTCGCGGCTCAACGGGTCGCGACGAAGGAAGTGCTCGAGGCGCACGTCGTCGACGCCCCCGAGGACGCCGAGGCGAAAGTCGCCGCCGAGCAGGCGCGGGGAAGCGGGGCTCCGTTTGTCGCGCGGCTCGACCGCACCTCGAGCGCGAAGGAGCGGGAGCGGCTCGAGCTGGCAGTCGACGTCGAGCGCCTGCACTTCTTCGACCTGGAGACCGGCCTCGCCGTGCCCGCAGCGTAG